>NZ_RBXU01000011.1:0-508218 GCF_003635055.1 Enterobacter sp. WPR_3_1
GTGTTCCGAGTCGTGTAGTGCATACGCGATGTACGGCAGGTCAATATCGCCGTTGCTGTAGGCAATGGCCACTTCGGTCCCGTCGGTGAGCGGCGTATGCCAGCCCAGTGTTTCACCGGCATAAGGTTTCGCCATCCGCAGCCACAGATACCCAAAGCCCTGCTTTGTACCTTCGCGGTCGAAGTCCGGCTTTACCCGGTAGCGACCCTGCTCATCCAGGTGCGCGTAGATATCATTTTTCTCCCGGTTCTCGACGCGGGCCGGAAGTGTGCCGTGGATTTCAGGGCGCGGGATTTCAGTTGGGCGGAAACAGTAACGCTCGGTGTAAGGCATTCCCCACACCGACACATGCAGACGGGAATCACGGGCCCCCCGGTAAGTCACCAGGGTGAGGATAACGCCCTCTTTCAGGGCAGTTATGACATCGCCCTGCGGCTCCAGCACCTGTCCCGGCGCAAGGTGGGCAGCATTGCTGAACAGATGAATGCGGGCCGTTCTGTTCAGCTCCCGCTCATGATGAAGCCGGGCCCAGAACGCGCCGGATTCGGTCTCCGGCTCCGGGCTGGTGTCATCACCTGCGTCACGATAAGGCGCTGCGTAGCGGTAATGCTCTCCGGTGGTGACCGCGTCGTTACGCACGCTGACCGTCGCATCCATCGGTGTGGAGGCTGTCCGGTAGTTATAATCCCGCGTGGCGACCGTGCCGGTGGCAAGGGTGTGCCAGGTTCGTACATCCCAGACCGACTCTGCCGCACCGTCAAACAGACCCGACGGCTCGCTGTAGGGCAGGCGCACATCAAACTGGTAGTTAAGCTGGCTGTCGGCCAGTATGTACGTATCCAGACCGCGCACGTCGTCCATCACTGTACGCCAGTAAATCCCCACTTCAGACAGAATGCGCTGGATAAACTCAAGGTCCGTTTCACGCCACTGGGTGATAATTTCACGCGGCGGGTACGTGCGCTCCAGTCTGAACTCAAAATCAGGTCCCTCCAGCCCGTGTTTGCGCAGCACCTGCTCCACCACATCAGGAACTGACTGGTTCTGATATACCGCACACTGCCGGGTGTATCCCAGGAGCGACAGGCGGGAACTGAGCGTAAGACGGTAGTGGGACTGATCCTTTGAGGTGGAAAGCCATTCCAGGCGGGTAATAATACCGTGGACATTTTTACCGCTCCGCATCCGGAAAGAGGCATATTTCATCAGGACCTGTTCAGGGGGGATATTCGCCTGTTGGGTCGTGAACTCAATATCCCATTTGAACGGTTCGCTCAGTGCTTCCCTGCCCCGAAATCGCAGAACATCCGGTTTTACCTGGCTGTTGTTGATATCCAGAAAATAGCGAGTCTGCCCGTCAAAAAGCGCCAGCCAGTTATCCATTATGTCACTCCTTTACCGGCACGAGGCTGAGCCAGCCGTCACCCAGCTCGATGGTCCGGGGTTTGTCCGGATCGAGGTCGTCACGGGTCAGTACCAGACGCCAGCGGTTGTTTTTCTGATCGGGACGATTGAACAATCCCACCACCGCCACGAACTGTGCTTCTTCATCCATGGGCATATTCAGAGAAACGCTGCCGTTGGGCATCACCAGCAGCTCTTTTGATGCCAGTACATCGTCCTTAAGTACCGTATCGGCATTGCGCAGCAACGTCTGGTAATCGGCGGCATCAACCGCTTTCCGATCCCTGAGGAGATAAACCCGCACCATTGTTGCCAGCGGCGTCTGTGCGGCATCGGCGTTAATGGCCGTGCGTGGGGTAAAATCCAGATGCAGCGTTTTAATTTTCTTATAGAAGATGGATTTCGTGATGCTGACCGTACCGTCCGTGACGGTCTGCGTCAGACCGCAGCCTGCGAGCAGACCGCAGGCAATAAGCGTCAGCGCCCACCAGCGGGTTACTGTTGCCATTCAAAAGTTCCTTTATTGAGAGAGGGAATACGTGATTAGTCGAAGCGGTAATGTCCGTCTTCTGCGGGTTGCAGTACAGAATAGTGAAGCCCTTCATAGCAACCCAGGTTGACGGTCAGACTTTCCCGTGGCGTATTGAGTTTGCCTTCCTTCAGACCCAGTAAACCGGTTCTGCCCAGCTGTATACGCCTGCCGTTGCCCAGACGAGGCTCAGGGAGCAATCGCACAGGCACGGTGAGGCGCACTCGGGCGTCACTGCGGTAGCCGAGGTAGACACGCAGCAGGACCATCAAATCGGTATGAAGGACACCACCGGGTAACCAGCCTTCCGCCTCGTCAGGATCCGCTGTCTCCAGTGACACCAGGACCCGGCTGCATGCTTCTTTTGCGGTTTTACCCAGCGTGGCTCGCTGCGAAAGACGGATCTGGCTCCCGATACCCAGCCCGCTACGGTTATCGATATGCACCTTAACCGGATCGGGTTCGGTGATAATTGTCCGGGTATTCGGTGCCAGCAGGCTCACCAGGGCCCGGAGGCCTTCAGCATTGCGGGTGGGTAATCGCATGGTGCCCAGCAGGGCCAGGAAGCGTGAAACCGGCGTTGCCACCTGCTCAGCCGTGCCCGGTATACCAAGGCCGACCAGCCCCAGCAGACACTGTGATATGGCATCGCGGCCACCTGCCTCGAAGGTCGCCGGATAGGCATATTTTCGCCAGATCCGGTAATATTGTGTGGTGATCCGGTGACTGAAAATATCCAGAAATGAGGTGATCGCCTCGTGTCCTTCACGGCGCTGCGCAATGTCGTCCAGGTAGGTCGTCGGCAGAGGCGAATCCACGCCATACATGCCGAGGAATGTGGTGCGGACGGTCGGTGGCAATGTCGGTTGGTCTTCGTCGTTCTCCACCGCTTTCAGGGTACTGACCGGAAAACCCATACCAGGCCAGGGCCTGAAACGCACCGGATCGTCGCCCGGATGGCTGGTGGTACCCAGTTTCGGGGCGTCCGGATTTTCCTGCTCCAGCAGTTGGCAGAAACGATAGAAATTGGCCCGCCAGATATCTTTGTTAAGGGCCAGCGTCAGCCCGGTACGTGCTGGCTGTGATTCTCGCGCCATCTCAGTCGTTTCCCTGTCGGTTGCAGCACCAGCGTGAGCTGATTAAAAAGGTGAATATCGGCATAGAGCGCGAAGAACCGGTGCAGCATCTCCCCGAAGAGATTCACATCACCCTCGCCTGCAAAATTATCCATATTCAGCGTGACCTCAATGTCCACGCCCCGGAGCATAAAGCCCTTCTCAAAACGGCGGATCAGGGTGTGCTTCACGGAGACGATTGCTTCAAGCCGACGGCGGTTCATTTCATCGTCGGTCCAGTCATAGAGCGCCAGCGTCCCCCGCAGGACTTCAGGGTTATCCATCATACTGAGGAAGTTTGATCCGAGGTGACTCATCACCCGCCAGTGGAAACGGTCGTTTGCCGGGGGATACAGTGGCATGGTGGGGGCCGAGAGGTTCAGCACCCTGACGGGCACTTTGCCTGCTTTCACGGCCCTGTCCAGTAGTGTGCTTTCCAGTGCCTTACGCGGAAGCTGCCCGTTGGTACCGGTTATTCGCATCGAAAGAGATTCTGGTTTATCGGACAACTGCTCGAGCTCGAACGCGCGGCCCCCGAGAATTAACCATGTGTCATACAGACCAGAGGGGCCGCGTTTCACGCGGGTATGGAAGTAACGCTCAGGGGCATCGTGGCGCATCATGCCGCCCCGGTGGCGGAAACTGGTGAACGGTACATAGGGGTGTTTGCCATTCTTCACCGCACCGTGGATGTTATCGACGCTGTAAATCTCGGTGTGGCCATCCTGAAGACGCAGCGGCCTGAGCAGATATTCATTATCCAGCGGATCCAGGGTCAGCGGGTCGGCTTCCAGAGTGAAGAGATTAATGACCGGTGCACAGTGCAGACGGAAGTTTTCTGTCTCAAAAGGCAGATCGGATGACCAGGCTTCACTGAGCACAATGTCGATTTCAAACCAGGTGCTTGTGGCAGAAAGCCCAATGCTGTCGAGTCCACGTAACTCAACAAACATAAACTTCGGACGGAAGCTGAAATACTCAAGCAGCAGCTGGTAACCGCTAAAGGCGGTATCGGCTTTCTTCCACAGTCCATCATTGTCATCAAAGCCCATGGGTTTGCACCAGCCATCGAACTGATGGCGTTCGATGTAGGTCCCGGCGTGACGGGCATACATGGCGTGAACACGACGGGTCATTGCCAGATGCAGCGCATAGCTAACTGGACTTTCTGCATTGAGGAAGATGGCGACTTTGTCGATCCCGGCTTTACTCCAGTCCACTTTTTCAGGGCATTCGAAGCGCAGACGGATAGCAGAGCGGCCATCGGTTTCAGTATGGAGGCGGGCATCTGCAAGGTGCAGCGGTTGTAGCGGCACATCGCGAGTCGTCCGGTACTGACAGGCGGTTTTGTGCGGCCCGACAGGACGAGACAGAACGGAGAAGCCTTCAGCCAGCATTTCGGCCTGACGCAGACTACGCCAGTCAGGCGAGAACTCGACGATGGCCAGCGACGGGATGGTCCGCATATAGTGTGGCCACAGCAGGCTCACCAGACCTTCGGTCAGCTCTGGCAGGTCGTCATCAAGCTTTTCACGCAGACGGCCCATCAGGAAGGCAAAGCCCTCGAACAGGCGTTCCACATAAGGGTCGCGGGCGCCGGGTTTATCCAGATTAAGCATCGCAGCACGATCCGGATGAGCCCGGGCAAACTCTTTACCGGCTTCTCGCAGGTAGCGCATCTCTGCTTCGTAATAGCGCAGGGTTAAATCATCCATATAAATTATAAATCCCGATAGATTGATTTTATTTAATTAGGTTCTTTTGCTATGTATATTTCTGACTTAAAATCATCTTGATAAGAATATGAATAAACAGAAAGAATCAGATCTTCTCCGTCATACTTTATATAAAATGGATCTAAAATACCTTCTACGGGAATAATCCGCTTTGTTGTTTTATTGCCAATATCGGTTTTCCAGATGCAACCTAAAGCGCCGCTATTATCAAAATAAAATGAATTGCTGTCATCTCCCCAGACATATTGCCGTGTATATCCAAATATATCGTCAGTGATAGAGTTATCCGCTTTGTCTGCAAAAACATTCAAACCCAGGTCCGGACGATTGACCGGAAATACGTACATACCTTCATCTGGATCTTTAACGTTACCATCACTTGAAGTAAGTCGCCATTTGCCATCAGGTGATATTAATGAAGCATTGCACTCTGAACTGCCACAATACCCAGTCCATGGTGTGGTTTTTTTTGTTAAGGAATCAGCTTGCTCTGGGGATATATCAGAAATGCCTTTTTCGCCCCTCGGAGATATAAATAAATAATGATAGTCTTTATGAGTATCATCGCCAATAGAAAAATAGGCTAAAGCGTTTCCTTGTGCATCTCTGGCACGGGATATTAAATTTATATTACCGTCATATTGTTGAATGATGCGAGGGTTAGTATCGTCCTTAAGCTCTACGAGCAGTGTAGTGTTTTTATCCTGGTACCGCCCGCTAACAGAAATGTAAATGTATAAATCATTCTTAATTATCTGGTATGTTAGTATTGACGATACATTCTTGCTCTCAAGATTAATTCCACCCTCGAAGCTTTCAGAAGAAAATATTTCTTTTACATGCCATGGAGAGTCAGTTATTGTAAATCCGGATTTGGTCTTAATTGGGGCATCCAATGCTTCGTCCAGTTTGTCGCCATCGCGATTAAAAATATCATTGACATTCTGGAGGTTGTTGCTTCCTGACAGATTTCTATTGCGTATTAAATAGCTGTTGGTAATACAGGTTACATCACTCTTGCAATTGTTTCTCTCTTTTAGCCATTCATTTTGACGTTCAGACAGGCTTCCATGGCTTAAAGAACTGTCATAGGTCTTTTTGAAAAAATTGTTTAGAGCACTGTCAAGCCCTGATAAATACTCATTGCTACATATCGTTTTTTCTGTCTGTGATAAATTTACAAGGGAACAATCAAATCCCGCAGATACTGCAACGTTGCTACCAGAAAGAAGGCATAAAGCCAGGGCAATAAAGCGAAAACGCATAATATTCCTTATTTGTATCCATTCAATATTACTGGCAAAGTACCATAGCACGGGCCGGGTCAATGGCGATCAGACCCGCCAGTAGCGTATCCATCTCAGGCATCAGACGGGCTTTATCAGATTCGCTGCGACCGGCTTTCATGCGTAGCAGCTTCAGGCGTCGGGCCTGGACTTCAAACAACAGAGCGGGCTCCCAGTCTTCCAGCGTCAGCAGTGGCGCAAGGGTAGTGAGTTCACCAAGTAGATGAAGCGCCATATCGTTTCGGCCATACTGCTCTGCCACCCGGGCCATGAGCAGGCGTATCAGCCAGCGATGGCGCGGGGTATCCATCCCCGGTCGGGACTGGAGCCAGGCAAGCGCTGCTTCAGGCCCTTCAGTGTCTCCCTTTTCCATGGCTTCGGACTCAAGAAGCAGCACATCGTCCGCCTGACCATTAACGACGGTAGCGGGTTCATCGCCGTACATCAGGCCCTCTTCATTCACTTTTTCAGCAATCCAGGCAGTAGTGACTTCGTCGGCAAAGGGAGTGCCGTCATTCCATGCCAGCCCTTCAAGGCCCGGGAGGCGTTTAAGCAGCAACCGCAGATCGAAGAGGACGGAGTCTGACCAGGTATCCCAGGGCTGACCCGCATGGCTGAGCCCCTGCCAGAGATACCACTGGAGATCGAGCCAGAAATGATTCACACCTTCGCAATACATCTGGCTGGCCTGCTCAACCAGCTCGACCCAGTTTTTCTTAAGGTAAAGGCGCTTCAACTGAGCTCGATACTCGGGTTTAGGCGGTACCAGGCGGGTGCGCCCGCTACTGTCCAGCGGAGGAATCTGATCGACCGTATCCCACCGCACGGTCTTTATCAGTCGATGAGAAGCCAGCCAGCCCTGCGGCTGCTCGCTCAGCCAGCGGGAAAGTAACTTTGCCTGGTCGAGTAAATCGCGGCCAGATTTCACGGCTGACAGCTGCGGTGAATCAGAATGGGCAGGTTCACGCCCGTGCTCATGGGCACTGCTGTTCTGGGGGACCAGTGCTTCCATGCCACCCGAACGTGCCAGACGGTTTTCAAGAGCGGTACAAAGGCCTGCAAAAGACGGTTTCTCGGCTTCCGGCCAGTCAGCCACTGTGGATTCAAGCAGGCTGATGACGCCAGCCGTCAGACCGGCATCATTGCTGTCCACCTCGGGCCATAACAGCAGTGCATCAATCACTTTTGCACTGTTCAGCCACTCCAGCGCAGCTTTTCGGGCTACGGGACGCCGGGGATGGCATGCCTGCCCGTAGCGGATCAGCATCGCGACAAGCAGCAGTAAGCCTTCGGATAACCCTTTTTCACCGTCGCGGCTGAGTCGGGCCTGCACGTACCAGGTCACGACACGAATGTCTTTGGCGCATTCGCAAAGACACTTCTGGGCCAGCTCACACAATAACGCTGAATCGGTACCTGAAAGCTTGTTGATCTCCTCACGCATCAGCTGAAAATTATCATCATATGCGGGATCGTCCCCGGTTTCTGCCCCGCAGGTGAACGGGTGCAGCCAGTTATCCCAGAGCGACAGGGCATCATTTGCCCGCGAGATGAGGCGCTGCCTTTCTTCCTGCCTGGTGGCGCAGGCGGTTAACAGTTCTTCCGGTGAGCTCATTCTTTTTCCCGTTTGTTTGTCTCTTTTATAAACCTCACGACCGCGTCCAGAGAATCGTCGTCCTGACCATTGACGATTTGCGGTAGCTTCCATTTCAGCAGCATACTTTTCTCCTCCCCCTGAGTGGGTTTGGCCTTCCAGTAGCTTCACAAGGGGGCTTTTCTGACATGGGGACGAAGGCGCCGATGGGGCGCGGAGGCGCTGTCCCCTCGTGTACCTGGCGCTGGATTATGCTTCTGCCAGTCGCTGAGCCATGCGCGACACTGCCGAAAGGTCATAAACTGGCATGGGGATGAGGATTCAGTTTCGTGCCATCGGTTCACTTTGCTGCAAATACCCTGAGACCAGCCTTCAACCTGTTTTGCGAAAGCCAGTGCCGGGTAAATTTTCCCGCCCATCATTACTGGCGCTCTTCTCCGCCAGCTGCGACGCTAAAGATAGTGTCGGGCAGCGTGAATCCCTGAAGTTTCAGCAATGCCAGGGGACCTGTACCGATCTCGCTACGCATCACAAACTTCAGCGGGTTGCTATCAGCGGTGATCCACACCAGTTGTGTACGGCTGGCGTCAAGCGGAGTGATGAGAGCCTTGTCCAGCAGGCGAATGAAACCCCAGTTGCCCTGGTTACTGGCATACAGCTGCATGCCGCTGTTCACACTACGCCAGCTGAGCGACACGCCAGGATAGTAAGTGTTTCCAGGCCAGGTGAAGCTTTGCCAGCTTTCCATCTGATTGAAGTAATCCAGGTTCTGCTCATCGAGGGTAAGCTGCACTCTGGCAACATCCCGTGAAGGACGCGCCATCAGTTCGAAGTGAACACCCGCATCGCCCTGCGAAAACACGATATCTGACAGTTCCGCCAGCTGATTAATCGCCCGGAGGAAATCCGGGCTGACAACCATCCCCTGACTTGCGGAAAGGTCAACGACCCAGCGATTTCCCTCCTGGTGGAGGATCCCGCCAAGATTCGTTTTCAGGAAGGTCGTGATTCGACCCGAGTCGCTACGCAGGAACTGAGCCAGCAACGGCAACGAGGCATCGCTGCCGGTGGCTTTAAACGGATAGCGTCCCGCAAAGGCCTTATTCCACTGTTCGACAATAGTCGACTGCCAGCGGGCATTGAGGCTTCCCGCAGCCGGGGCAAGTACCTGCCGCCAGGCCAGATCAAGCGGTTGCACAAATAACGACTGGCCAAATCCATTCCACTCCTGCCCCAGACTCGCCGCAACCAGACTGCCATAGTCGCGGGTATCGGTCAGATCGATGGCTTTGCCCTGGAATACTGTCTGGGCCAGCATCTGCGACATGGCCTGCGGATCCGGGGCGCTGGTAACCTGCTGGAGTTTCAGGCGTACCTGCGTGACGCGGGCAAGCCAGGACTGGAAACTGAGGTTACCGTTGGCACCGGTGCCCTCTTTACCTTCCATCAGCCCCATCAGCGGTCCAAACACCTCATCGAGCGGCCCTTTTGGGCCCTGTGCCTGTTCAATAAACTGTCTGCCATTTTTTTTCTGACCGATCAGCTTTTTCGCCGAATCGACAATCGAATCGGCCAGTGCCTCGCCCTTTTGCCCTGTTTTGCCCTGCCAGGCCAGCGTGTTCATCAGTGCCACCAGCGGCGACTGACGGACATCGCCGATCAGGTTGAGCTGGGCAATCGCCTCAGAAAGTGACGTGGCTTCCTGCCACTGAATGCTGTTGACCATGTTCAGCCAGGCATTGCCAAAATCGGTAAAATAGCGTTCAGTCAGGCGGGCCTTCAGCGCCTCCGGGGAGATATCGCTCCCTGTCTGGTGCGTCTTATCCGTCAGTACCCAGTCAATTTCATCACGGCGTGTCTTGACGACCTCGTTAATCGCATCCTGAACCTGCTCTTCCCAGGCCTGACGCGTAAACATACCTGGGACGACTTCGTCAGTGCTGAATACCGTTGAGGCATCGGTGTCGCCTGTCATATCGGCAAGCGTTAAATCAGGCCAGTTGCTGGCCACGCGCTTAAGCATGTCCTGATACAAGCCAGATTCAGCGTTACGCTGACCTACCTGCTTAAGCAGGATCTGACGGACCGTACTGATTAATTCAGTGTCAGGCTTAATTTTCCATTCCGGATGAGCCGGGAGGTTTTGCGCATAAAAGCCCAGCAGTTTCGGTGCGATGTCCTGCCATATGCCATCCAGCACATTCTGGCGTTTCGGTAAGGCTTTCAGCACGTTTTTTGCCAGCCAGCCTGCGTCCGCTTTGTCCGGACGGGCCAGCATCAGATAACTTTTGAGCACGTCGTAGGTATGCTGTGTACCCTGCATTCGGGCATCACTGGCAGGAGGAAGTTGCACAAAGGCATTCAGCTGCTGCCTGAGACTATCTGCGGTGACATCCCTTATCAGCTGTGCGTTATTTTTCGCATACAGCGGCCAGAGTGCGGCCAGCGTGTCGCTGTCCTGATTAAGACCAAATCGGGTATACCATGGAGCGCCGGTCGCCTCACGGTGTTGCAGACGGGCAATGGCTTGCTGGAGTACGAGCTGGTTGTGCAGGCGTTCTGCCAGGGGTTTTGTGGTATCCGCTGCCTGACTCGCCGTTTCCTGTGCCTGATAAATCTGGGTACGGTTAACGATCAGGGACAGCAGTGTACCGGCCCCCCACAGAACAATCAGGGAAAGCAGAATTAACCGCAGCATCTTCAGCCAGTCGAAGCCCAGCTTTCTGCCGCTGACGGCATCACAGTCATCAATGACGGCTTTCCAGGTCGGTGTGTCGAGGCGTGTATTTGGTACCGTTCCGGCAACGGCCAGTTCGGGGCTGAACATGACACCACGTAAATGCCAGGCCGCAGATCCCTGCATCAGCCCGCTGAGTAAAACAGCCAGACTGGCTTTCAATTCGTGTTGAAGACGGGAAGATAACTGAAGCAGGCCGTTATGTGCCGGATTATTCAGTATCTGTGTTATACCGGCTTTTTGCAGGCGCTGAGACAGCGTAGTCAATGCCTTATCCGCCTCTTTTACAGTGCCTTCTGGTCCGAATATCACCCCTTTCGCAGCCGTTTCCGCGTCCTGCTGAGCACCTTTGGCTTTGTCAGTCAGCCACAGCCAGACAGGAGCCTGCCAGCCCAACTGATGATCGGCTTTCTGGCGGCAACGCAAGAAAGCATCCCGTTCGCTATCCGTCGGGAGAGCTGAAGTACTCATCACCTGAATAATGCCATCAACCGGCTGGCCAGATCGCAGGCGCTTCAGTTTTGAAAGGAAGATCTCATCCGGGAGTGACTGCGCATCACCGCCATAAATCAGCACGTTGCCGTCGCCTTCCTGCCAGAGGTCATAAGACAGGCCCGGGGCCGCTTTCTGGACGTCGTCCGGATTACCCATCACCAGCAGGATTCGCACTTTACGCTGCCAGCGACGGCCATAACGGAAACGGAGGTGCTCAGATACGGCATCCTCGCTGAAGACAGGCTCTTCTTCATCATCTTCGCTCGCAATGGTGCCTGTTGCCGGGGCGACCATCTGAGCCTTTTTCTGACCCCAGTGGAAATACAGCCCCGATTTACCTGCGAAGTCGAAGGCCTTCTCAATCAGCCAGCCGAATAAAAGCATCGCGGCAACCAGGATGGCACTGAACGTGAGGATCCGTTGCCCGTCATACGGCCCAAACCCCGTGGCCGAGGCGACATTTTCCGGAAAGGCATAAAAGAGAAATGCCACGATGACCGTCAGAAAAAAGGCGACAGTCACAACGGAGCCGATGAGTGTTTTTACTTTTACCTTAGACATTTTTGGGCGTTCCCTTGCGAACTTCTTCTTTGGTGATGACCGCTACCCAGATGTCGTCTTTGTCAGCGGCGGGTTGTGCAGCGATAACCTGCACTCCGCGCTGTTCAAAGGCTGCATCAGCAAGCGTGATGGCGACCCATGGGGCACCATGGCCGGTATAGCCCAGCACGGGATCGATACTGGAATTGTCTTCTGAAAGGCTAAATTCAACACCGCTCTCTTCGCAGGCATTATTCCAGCCGCTGCCCGACGTCAATGTGGGACCGGAGATCCAGCTTCCTTTGAGTTCATTGGGCAGGGTCTTCGCCCAGAGCAGCGCCCGGTTGAGCGTCTTTGTGAGTGTTGTTTCTGTTCCCCTTTCGGGGCGATGAAGGCGAAGCGCATCCGGCCAGGCATGGGCTTTGCGGTTGCTTAATACCACCATTGAGACAGCATCAGCATCTTCTTCCCGGGGAGACGCCGGTAACGACAGCGTGATGGCAACCAGAATGCCTGGGTTGTCCCATCGCTTGTCCAGCCAGGCATCAAACGCCCCCAGCCCTTTTCCAGGCATCAGGCGAAAAATCCTGCCCGTCTTGAGTGAGAGATCGGCTTTTAGCTGCTCTTCAACCAGGGGATGCAGGTCACTGTCACAGTCCAGCATCAGCCAGCATGGCAGCTCTGGTGGAAGTGGCTGAACGATTACATCCACACGCGTGGTCAGCTTAGTGACTGCTGCTTTGAGCGCTTTCGATAAATCCGTTTGATATTCTGTTAAGGCCGCGTACCTGACCGGTTTGTCACATCCTCTTGGGTGCGAGAAATCGATAGCGGGAGCGGCGAGTTTCATTACTTCCAGCAGATCGTCGGTTTTGTTTCCGGCCGGAGCCTGGATGTGCGTACCGAGGATCCAGCCGCAGCGCTGACCGCGCAGAATTTCACTGTCAATAAGCGCTTCTCGCTCAACATTACGGGACTCGGCTCCCACCTGTTCGGCTTTATAGGCAAACCGGCGTAAACCGAAAAGAAGCCCCCAGGTGCAAAACGGAAGCCCCATCGCGGTGAACCAGAAGACAAATCCTGTTCTTTCTGACGTCCAGCACCATAGCGTGAGTGCTATGCCCCCCAGCATGAGAAATGCCAGGAACAGTACCCAGCGAAGAGTGCCGGGGCGAGCTACCTTAGGGGCCTGTTCAGGGATGGCATCCAGCCAGACGGGCATAATCAGGCAATCTTGGCAGCGGCAAATGAACTAATCAATGTGCAACCACAGGCACATTTGTGACCGTGAAAGGCTACCGGGATACCATGATCAAGGTAATCAGGGTTTCCTTCTACGATGGTTGTAGGGCCATGCCCCGGAACCGGGCAGGACACTTTGTCGCCTTTACGGGCAACACCGATACCACCGAATTTCATCGTATCGGAAGCGGTCAGGACCGAGCCGCCGTGAGTGGTTTTATCGCCTTTACGGATAATCTGGAGCATTATTAAATTCCTCTTCCTTGTCTCTTAACTAATTCATCATTCTTTAATTCCCATGTCTCAGTTGGGATCTTTTTATCCGTGCCGTCAATAGAGATTGAAGGGGCTTTTATTATGAATGTTTCTGGGCCATTGGTTATTGATGGGTAATGCCCGCCACAGAAGTCAATTGTCTTCAGATGTTTGAATTTCTCATCATCCGTTTTGCTAAACACATGTAATGGGCCTCCATCACATGCATTCCCCATTGGACTATCAATAAATACTATTATTTGTTTGCTGGCTTCGTACAAATATGAATGCGACCATACTGATGGTGCGCGATAAAACTCACACTTGTAACTATCAACAAGTTCGTCATTAATTTTTATGCTACCTGTATTATTTTCTGAAGACGTGTTTATCCTTGGTGTTTCATCTGCAATAGCAAGACTATTAAATGTGAAGAATGCAAATAAAATACAGAGCAATAATTGTGTTGGTCTAAAGTTCATTTGACTAGCCTAAATTAACATTTATTACTGAGTTAGGGTTGAGTTTATTAACTCAACCCTGGTCGTCCTCTGATGCATGCCGTATCCGAATTTTACTACTGTCGCTTTCTCGTTATGCCGGAGCTTTATGAGAGGCTCATTGGTTGTTACACCCTTCCAATGATTCTATTAATTTCACATATCTACCATTATTAAAATTAAATAAGGCCGTTTTGCATACAGGACTATCACTCTTGTTGATTGAGATAGATTGACCGGTTATTGCAATCATAGAACTATTTTTATAAGCATCCATCTCAAATGGAAGACCAACAGGGGTACCATTATCAGAAATATCTGCATAATTATAACTACCATTATTATCTGATGGTAGTGTTGCTACAACTTCCCCTGATAGTTTATCAATAACCCAGCCACATACCCAATTATCACGAAGGCATTCTTTACCATGACCTCCAAAGGCTGTATAGATTCTAAAGTGCCCTGCAAAGTTAACAGGTTTTTTTAGTTGCTCTTGGACTGTATTTTTCCAGTGTGGCGAGTACTTTTTCTGCTCTTTATTAAAGTGAATATTTTGTTCAAATGGACCGTTGCTTACGGGAACCAGGTAGTCAGTAAACTGAGGATTAGAACTGTCTTGTGAGTACGCTCCAAAAGACAAGAGCATACATGACACAAAAAGCAAAAATTTGTTTGATTTTTTATTGCATCCCATTTTTAGAATCCTCAAGAGCTTTAATCATCGTGTCTGGTAATAGGTGAGCTTTATTCAATCCATCGCCAGCATAGTACGACTCACCCTCTACTTCTGCCACCCTTGGTACTAATTTGTATTTCTTTTTACCATTTTCATACACTGGTAATCCGTTTGCATCCAACACTGGTTCTTTTTTGGGGCTTATACTCTTTCCTTTACGTACACCAGCTGATGCAAATTCTTTCGCCCACGCATAAATCGCATCTTCAGCGCTTCCGTTACCCTCAAGATAATTAATAAATGCTGGCCGCTTCAATTTAATCAAAAACTGCTCAAATATTTGATCCTGCATCGCAGCATCGTATAGTTTCGAAGTATCAAGACTAAGTGCTTTTACTGCACTTTTAAGCGTCTCTGGGATTATCTGGAATCGACCTGTGGCGAACATATTTCGTTCTCTTTGGGCATCAATTACTTCAGATATTGTCATTTTTGTGAGGTTAGAATTATAGTGCGGGACGGATTTACCTGTCTTTGTAACATTGTATGCCGAATAATCATTTTTTGACTCGACACTTCCTAAAAGGTTTGCAAACTTGCTATGTGCCCAGCCAGTATTTTTCTTTATTAATGCACCAAGAAAGGCAATCGGATGCATATGCCATAATGAAGGGCCTAGTTTTTCGGATGTAACATCCTGCATCCAGGCCATTTTATCAAGAAAATCTTCGCTATATTTCTTCCATTCTGGGGCTTCTTTTTTCAGCGCATTGAGGAAAGGTTGCCAGATAGCATCACCTTTTTTGAAGTACCAGTCGCTTGGATGTTTTACGATTGTTTTCTGAATAACGTCACGATAGTCGGGATTGTGAAGTGCTCTCCAGTACTCCATTGGCGAATATCGGTCACTTCCGCTGTCAATTTTATCCAGCAGACGCTGATAATTATGCTTCACAAGAGCATGACTGGTTCGCGTATCATCTATCGCGGCCTGGTAGAGCGAATCGATGAGGTTACGGAAGAATCCAGTAGGCTGGTTTTTCCCATCCAGGTAATCAAAACTGGTAGGCTCTGAGGTTTCAGTTCTGAAGCCTAGCTTCGCCAGATCATACTGTGACAGAAGTTGAGGCTCCGCCTGGCCTTTGGGCACATAGGCATTTTCCTGCCGCAGCTGCCAATATTCTTGCTTTGTTGAGTTATCAGTTTCAGTTGTGACCTTACTCAACGGTAGAATGCCTGTCCGAGTTGTCGACGCCGAGCCCTTTGCGAAGGTGCCATTCGCAACATCTTTTGTGAAAAGAGCAAGGCCAGGAGAATACTTCAACCAGAGCGGGTTTTTCTCCCCCACTTTTTCCGGGTTGGTCAGGAACTTCTCCAGATTATCATCCATGCTCGTGCATTCGATATGTACCTGGTATCGTGCCTCATAACCACCGTCTTTTGGTGCCTGATAGTAGCCCATGTGGCCAATCGGGTCACCGGCCTTAATAGCAAATGGAGAACTGAGGCTTACTGTCTTATCGAATACCATGACTTCCTTTGCGGGAGGAAGCAAATGCCGCCACCAGCCTGGACCGGCCCCCGGCGCTGGCTTAATATTGTTGTTATCCACAACAACCCAATAGCGCTGACCAGGTGTGAGGGTACTGCTGGTTTCTTCTGGTAATCCTTTCAGTGTTACAAGGCCATATTGTCGCTTGTTATTTCCTGTGGCGTTAAGATTGCTGTCTGCTGGGTCCCACTCCACTCTAGCCCCTTTAGGCATGTGCCCTGCAATTTGTGGAGAAGTTTTATCTGAAGTCAGTTTTGCCGTCAGCCAGTCCATTTCAGAATATGCTCTTAGTGTATCCTGAGTGACCCACTGATTTTCTGCGTTGGCCTCATAAGCTGAGTAAGGCGCAAGGTGCATATACAGGGTGTAGAAATGCAGCCCACTGGTTTCTTTCTCACCCGGCTGAATATAGTGCTTCACCAGAACGAATGAGCCCGAAAAACTCAGTGGACCGGATTCCCACCCCAGCGTCAGGTAATCCTTGCAGACACGATAGGCAATAACTTCACCATCTGCCATACAGCGTATCGCTTGTTCGCCTTTAAAGGGTACCGGGAAATCCATCGCCTCCAGCGGAGCTTTACCACTCAGAGCACACCATGGCGTTGTGGCTTCGGTGATATGGATCCCGCCATGCCACATTCCGCTGCGACCAATCGTGTACTGCCCGGTAGACTCGCCTGCTAAATGAGAGAGGATACTTTCCTGATTGCTGAACTCGCTTCCCCGGCTGTTTGAGGGGATCGGCCAGACTATTTTTATTTTTCCTTTCGAAAGAGTGGTTGCGTTTTTCTTTTCATTAATTGATGATGCGTAGCGATAAAGCGTATAAGCAATCTTATTATCGCGATATATCTGAGCAGGATAAAATCCTTTTTCCTGAACAAAATCAGATACCCAGTGCTTACCATTAAACATCGCCATATGACCATGTACATGATGTGGTGCCGCCTGAATGACAACTACATCACCCGTTTGCTGACCAGAAATTGTGAATACACCGCCACTACTAACTGTTGTGGTGTTATCTACAACTTTAAAGTTATTTTCAATCAGCCATGGACCATAGTTTTTAGCTGACTCAATCGCAGAGTTTTTTACAGACGCTCCACCAGCAATCAATGCTTTTTTAACATAACGGGCACATTTCGACTCGCCGTATTTAAGCTTTTTATCAATCCCTTTCTTAAAGTTCTCAGCGTTAATTTTAGCTCTCGCGAGCGCCTGTGTGTTCAGAACGCCAACTGCAATATCCTTATTAAGCATTTAGTTATCTCCTTCAGCCTTTTGGGGGCAATAAATACTGCCTTTGAATGTAGGCTTAACAGAATCGAGCATCCATTTGCCCCCGGCTTTTACTAAACTAACAGCATACAGAGACGTACCTTTCCCATAACCTAATTTAAGATTCACCAGTGCAATATGGTCATTGGCTGACACTGTTTTGGTACTAATGTTGTTTTTCCATTCCTCACATATATCTTGAGCATCGACAAAATAATCTGCACCTGAATCATCATTATCTCGTAAATTTCTAAGATGTGCAGTTGTATATTTAGCAATTGCTTTCAGGGAGAGATCATTAGCTGATTCCATGTCAGACATCTCTTCTGCGACCAGGTAATCATGGTAGAACGTACTTACAACTTCGTCAGGTGACAAAGTCCTCTCACCTGAGGCCAAAGCAATATAAGGCACACAAAGTAAATGACAAGCGAGAAACATTCCCTTCAACATAAACACCTCTTCAAAAATGCTTAACTCAATGCTCCGGTTAATCTAACCGAATGGTTAAATATCACCTCATACAACCTTAATATCATTCCGTTACGCTGATAATTTTCCAGTTGCCATTATCTTTTTTAAGCGACACTTTAAACCTTGCTTTAGGTTCAGAGCCATCACCCAAAATAACGCCAACCAATGAATCGCTTCCTTTTTTGTGTAACATCAAAAGTGTTTATATTTGTTCTCCACGATAAAAACATATCTTGTGATTTTGTGAAATAGTTGACATCAGTCTCAACCCAAATCCCATACCAATCGCAGATATAATTACCTTTATCCTGTTTACACTCGTGTTTCTGCGCACATTTCTTGGCTAATTCTGATTCGGAAATCGAATCATCAGAATCATAATTACACATGGCGGAGTCATTTATGCTTTTTGCTAAATCATCAGATAAATATATTTTGACTAATGCTTCGTTACCACCTGATTTATCCTGAAGATATGCAGAATAAAAATCATGGACTATACTCTCGGGGCTTTTTGATTCATCAGCCAGTGAAACATTTGAAAATGAAAGCGAAAATAGGAAAACAAATGCAATGCGGTGTTTATGAGTTAATGATTCCATTTTCGACACTCAATCATTAAAAGATTTACTGCTAATTTTGCTTTCCTGAGTGATATCCGTCAGGCTGAAATTAGGTGTTTCGTTGGGAAGATTTGCGCCTGCACCTGGCACCAGATAGTTAGACGTTTTCATAATGAACTCACCAGAGGAGCCGTGTTCAATACCGTTCTTACTCAGCCTCAGGTAAGACCCACCACCGTTAAGCGTCAGTGTTTCAGGCGTGCTGATAATAATTTCGTCTTCACTACTGGTCACCGTCAGCTGCTTTTCAGAAAACAGGGCCATCGTGTTGTGCTGAGCCTGAATCTCGATGTCACCCTGGTTGGCAACCAGCTTCGCCCCGTCTTTATGCACAAACATCCCCAGCGCTTTTTCTACCGTCACGGACAGATTCCCCATGGCCCCGACATCAAGATGCTGCCCTGCATTGATCATGGTATTGCGGGTACTGCTGAGCTGAAGGTGTTCACCTGAGGTAAATGCCACGCCCTGTGGAGCACTCCCCAGCAGGACCGCAGACTGGAGGTCTTTGATTTTGTCGGTTACGAGGCTAATCTGGGTGCTGATGTCGGATACCAGGGCACCGGCTGCTTCAGCGGCGCTGTTCAGGGCCTGCATCTGGCTGTTGGCCTGGCTAATCTGGTTAATCGCAGGCGCCATTTCCAGTACCGGTCCCTGGGCTTTGGCCTGGGCATCCGCCGTCAGGAACAGCCCTTTTGCCGCACGTACAGCGCCATGTTCATCCGTTCGCAGTTCAAAACCGGCCCCGCGCTTTTCACGCTGGCTGTTGACCAGGTGTCCCATGTTAAGCTGCGTTTTGCCATATTCCGTCGCGAGCTTGATATGCTCTTCCTGGCGCTTATCCTCCATCCGCAGCTTATTGTTCGCCGGAGTGCGCCAGACGTTCCGCGTATGATTGTCACTGGTGACATGGTCCGGATGTTCTGAATCATGCAGGGCATAAGCGATGTAGGGACGATCCGGGTCTCCGCCGTCAAATACGATTGCCACTTCCGTTCCGTCGATAAGAGGGGAGTGGAATCCGTAGGTATCACCGGCATAGGGTTTTGCCAGCCGAAGCCACAAATAGGCATAGCCCTGTTCCGGACTGTTGCGGTCGAAGTCCAGTTTCACCCGGTAGCGCCCTTCCGGGTCGAGCCAGGAGTAGGTATCGCCTTTCTGAGTGCTTTCCACCCGGGCCGGAAGCGAGCCGGATATGACCGGGCGTTTAAGTAATGCCGGACGCCAGCAGACGGTTTCGCTGTAGGGGATGCCCTCAAACGTCAGCGTAAAGCTACTTTTGCGTGAACCGCTGGTGCGTACCGTGGTGATGACGATACCGCCTTTTACGGCATCGGGTAATGAGCCGTCCGTTTCCAGTACCTGACCCGGTGCTAGATGAGGGCTAGAGGAATGACCTTTGACGTGATACTGCGCGTTCAGAATGCGTTCGTGACGCAGACGGGCGAAGTATGCCCCGGTCTCTGTACTTTCAGCGTCACCTGCTGTCAGGAAAGGCTCCGCATAATGATACGTTTCCCCGGTGGTGATCCCCTCTTTGCTGAAAATACTTTCGGTGCTGTCCTGAGGCGTCAGTGCATCACGGTAGTTGTAGTCACGGGTGGCCACACTTCCGCTTACCACGTTATATGCGGTCTGAATATCCCAAATGCTCTCCTGCCCGCTGTCACTCATCCCGGCCTGGTTGCGTAATGGCAGCGTGACACCAAATTCATACTGCTGCTGGCTGTCCTGAAAAATCACCACATCCTGCTCAAGACGGCTGTCCATTTCATAGCGCCAGTAAATGCCCACCTCCGCCAGCAGGCGCTGGATAAATGCCAGATCGGTTTCCCGCCACTGGGTAATGAGTTCGCGGGCCGGATAGTCACGAGACAGATGGAACTCAAAATCAGGACCTTCAAGTCCGTGCTTACGCAATACCCGTTCAACCACTTCTGTAACTGACTGATTGAGGTAGATTTCGCTCCCTTTCGTATAGTCCAGAAGGGCGATACGGGGAACGATCGTCAGTGCGTAACGGGTCTCATCATTCGAGGTGGACACGCGCCGAAATGACTTAACCACGCCGAATATCGTCCGGACCGGCAGCGCTGGTGTCCCGTCAAACACGGGTGTCTGGAAAGTAAATGACGCCGGTTTCAGCAGTAACGTGTCGCAGGCGATATCCGCAGAGGTGCAGGTCACCGCCACGTCATACCGCCAGGGCTGGCTGAGTGACTCCACCGCACTGAAGCACACCACATCCAGAAACTCAGTGCAGCCATGCACGTCAACGCGGTAGCGTGACTGGCCCAGCAGTTGTTGTATCTGGCTGTTTGCCTTGCTTATTAAAGAATCGGTCATGACGCCACCACTTCTGTATTTTCATCGAAGGCCAGCACAATGCCCTCTTCATCATCCCAGGTCAGCTGTAGCGAGAAAGGCTTTTGTTTTGCTGCCATATGGCTTAGTAACTGCTGGCTCAGAACCGGCAGAATCTGCTGATTAAGCAGGCTGTCCACGTTGCGGGCCCCGGTATCCGGTAGCAGACAGGCGGTTGTCAGCGTGTCGATGAGGCTTTCATCAATGTGAGTGGAAATACCGTAGTGGCGTTGCAGGCGTGTGCTCACCTGTGCCAGCTTCATACCGACGATGGTACGCATGGCATCCGTTGCCAGCGGGCGGTATATCACCGTCTGGAAGCGAGCCAGCAGCGCTGGCTGGAAGTGATCGCGCAGGATCGGACGTAACAACTCGTGCAGATCGCTCTCAGTGGCTTCTGGTTGTTCTTCCAGCAACTGCATCAGCGGGTCACTGCCCAGATTGGACGTCATCAGGATCACGGTATTGCGGAAATCAATTTCACGCCCTTCCCCGTCGCGCATAAAGCCCCGGTCAAACACCTGATAGAACAGGTTCATCACATCCCGGTGTGCTTTCTCCACTTCATCCAGCAGCACCACGCTGTAGGGCCGCTTACGCACAGCCTCGGTGAGAATGCCGCCCTGGCCGTATCCTACATACCCCGGTGGAGAGCCTTTCAGTTGCGAAACGGTGTGCGACTCCTGGTATTCCGACAGGTTGATAGTAATGAGCGATTTTTCACCGCCATACATAACGTCAGCCAGCGCCAGTGCGGTTTCTGTTTTACCCACTCCGCTTGGACCCACCAGTAAAAACACACCCTGCGGACCGTTTTCCGGCGTCAGTCCGGTTTTTGACGCTCTCAGGCGCTGGGCAATGGCATTCAGTGCAGGACTCTGGCCAACTACACGGGTTGCCAGCTGTTCTTCAAGCGTCAGTAATTCGGTTTGCTCGTCCTTCATCAGCGACGAGAGAGGAACCCCTGTCCAGTCGGCGATCACGGTCGCGACGGTGCGGACATCAACATCCAGACCCAGCAGTGGACTGTTATTCTGAATCTGAGAAAGCTCGTGCTGAAGGGCGGAGAGTTCCTCCTGGCGGCTAATGTCTTCACGGCAGGCTTTCAGCGAGTCGGTGAGCTGCTTCTCGGTCTCATACTGTGACTGAAGGGCCATTTTTTGCTGACTGAGCGCCTGGGTCCGTTGTTCAATCTGCGGCAGACGACTGGCATCAACACTGTTACCCAGCGAAATATCTTCCAGTAACTCCTGCTGCTCCATGCCAAGCGCAGTCAGTTCAGCCTGCAACCGGGTAAGCTGTTCCGGCAGCGTGTCCAGGCTCATCCGCACCCGGGCCGCTGCGGTATCCAGCAGGTCCACTGCTTTATCTGGCAACTGGCGTCCGGTCAGATAACGACGGGACAACGTCACCGCTGCGCGGACGGCATCGCCGGTAATATGTACACCGTGGTGTTCGGCATAGCGTGATTTCAGGCCACGCAGCATCAGGCAGGCGGTGTCATCATCGGGCTCATCAACCTTGACCATCTGGAAGCGGCGCTCCAGGGCTGCGTCACGTTCGAAATACTGCTTGTACTCACTCCAGGTGGTGGCCGCAATGGTTCGCAGTTCGCCGCGAGCCAGAGCCGGTTTCAGCAGGTTGGCTGCATCTGCCCCGCCCGCCTGATTACCGGCACCAATGATGGTGTGTGCTTCATCGATAAAGAGCAGCACCGGCACCGGGGAGTGCTGGACGGCGTCGATGATATTCTTCAGTCGCTGCTCAAATTCACCCTTTACACCTGCTCCCGCCTGAAGCAAGCCCAGATCCAGGGTCCTGACGATGACAGGCTTAAGACTTTCGGGCACATTACCTTCAGCGATACGCAGCGCCAGTCCTTCAACCAGGGCCGTTTTACCCACGCCGGGTTCACCGACCAGGATCGGGTTGTTCTTACGGCGTCTGGAGAGAATGTCCACCATCTGACGGATTTCGTTATCGCGTCCAAAGACCGGGTCAATCTTTCCTTCCCGGGCACGGGCGGTCACATCGACCGTAAAGCGATTAAGAACGGACTCTTCCTGTGAAACGGCAGGCTGCGCACTTCCTCCTTCAGCCTGGTGTTGTGCTTCATGCTGTAACGGTGCGGCCCGCCCAATAATGCTGACATTGCAAGGCTTCTCACTGAGCGCAACGTCATGCCGCTCATCCGACTGGGCTTCCAGCAAGGGACGTAACCTTTCCAGCTGGCTGGTGGTCAGCGTCATCAAAGGCCAGAGGCCATCACAGCGTGTCAGCCCGGACGTTTCAACCATGGCCGCGAGCAAATGTACGCTGCGGATCTGCTCATCTCCGGCAAGCGTGGCGGCAAGCCAGGCCTGTTTCAGCAGGGTCTGGAGAGACACTGAGAGCTCCGGTCGGGTGCGGACAGAACGTGGCTGTGCATCCAGCCAGCTCAGGAGTGACTGCCAGACGGTATCCATATCCCATTCATAACGGCGGGCGAGAACGGTCAGATCACCTTCGCCCTGCTCCAGTAATTTTAACAACCAGTGCTCAGGTGTGATTTCTGCATGCGCACGGGTCTGGCATAAAGAGGCTGCACCTTCCAGCGCTCTGGCGCAGTAAGGGTTAAGTCGTCGTAACAGGACTGCTGAATGATGTTCCATGTCGTTCCCTCGTGTTCAGGCACGCTACCGCCCCTGGCCGTCAACCGATGCCCATAAGGTTCATGCCGATAAATGGTGAAACTGCTCTGCAAAGCGTCCGTCTGGCAGGCGCTGTGCGGAACAAAATAAAAGGCGGACAGAGGGAAACTGTCCGCCTGGTTTTTACGCGGTGGTTCTTTCGTTCCAGGAATCGGAATGAATGATGTTGCCGTCTTTGTAGGTCCAGGTGATTTTTTCGTAGCGCAGCTCGATCTGCTCAAGGTGGTTATGCTTCTCGAAGGAAGCATCCTTGATGTCGTGCATTTTTGGTGCAACTTTCACCAGCTTGACGTTTTCCAGTTTGGTGTTGAAATACTCAACTTCCTGACCGGCATCGTTGATCTTGTACCACTTGAACTCAGCAGACTTCAGGGTCTGGCCCGTGGTCACGGCTTTGTACAGATACGGGCTGGAAGAGTCGATTTCCTTGGTAAACAGGAATGGCGTGTGAATGCGGGTTCCGGTCAGCTTTCCAGTGTTGTTATCAGTCGGGATATACAGTGTGTGTTCCTGAGCAACAACTTCGATGCTTCCTTCGCGATCTTTCACATCTACAGAGCCCTTAATGTCAGCGCCGCCATCGTCTTTCAGCCACAGATAAACTGGGATTGCCATGTTTACTTCTCCATTTCTTGAGTTGAAACGTCACGTACATCCTGTGACGCATGTTTTGAGCCTGGCAGACGACAGGCGTCAGCCTGCGGTACCAGACTGATCTCGACACGCCGGTTATGCGCACGGCCATCAGGCGTATCGTTTGAAGCAATCGGTCGGCTGTTGCCGTAGCCCTGAACGGCAAAGCAACTCTCCGGGACGTCCCCGGTATCACGCATCCAGTTACGGACGGCTTCAGCGCGTTGTAAAGACAAGGTCTGATTGAGCTGTATGCTACCGGTATTGTCTGTGTGGCCGCTGACCACGATCAGCCAGCCCGGTTTGGCTTTGATCCCCACCAGCGCGTTGACGAGTATTTTGGTTGACCCCTCTTTGAGCGCTGATTTGCCGGAATCGAAAAGCGACATGCTATCGAGACGAACTATTTTCGGGACCGGTTTTGGTTCAGGGGCAGGTGGAGGTGTCCAGGTATCTATGGCCTGCTGCAAGGCCAGCCACAGGCGTTGTCCCGGGTAATAGCCCAGGCTGTAACGTAAAGGCTCTCCCTGCCGTTGCCAGCGTTCAAGCAGGAGTGCATCCTGTTTCAGAGCAGCCAGCGAGTCCGCTTTAGGACGGTAGTGATTCATCGGGATCGCGTTCCAGCGCTGTAAATCGGCACTCACCTGACGGATGAGGTCACGATTATTGAGCGCGGAAATACCCAATGCGGTCAGCGCGCACAGCCACATCAGCAGCACCAGGCGGCGGGTACGCTGCCCCCCCTGAACGGTTGATGCAAAAGGTGCCAGAAGTGGCAGAACGGCATCCGGGAAAAGGGTTGCCAGAACTGACTGACCGGACTGGAGGGAAAACTGCAAGCAGGTCCGGGCACAAAGCCAGGTGGACCAGACTGACTGAGCCTCAGGATTGACCACGCCGAGGCGCATGGCCACGGAAAAAACACGTACAGGCGGCGTTAGCCGGTCCGGTTTCTCCAGCTCATCAGTCAGCGTATTACGGATAAAGGAAAATGCCTGGCTGACAGTTGGCAGTAGCAGGATATTGTCTTCCGCCTGCTGCCAGTCAATAAACGCCTGAGGCGAATCATTAACCGGACAGACTATCGGCTTGTCACCGCGAACGATGATCCACGGCGTTTCGGGCCCGGAAAATTCGGCATTCACCACCACCGGCAGTGTGAAACCCGTCAGGGATTTAATTTGTTTACACTGCTGGCGGAGCGTTTTCAGTGTGGAGCGCAGTACCGCTTCATCCTGATGTTCATCTGGCAGGCAGCGATACATCACCGAAAGCTGACCAACCTGCCGAGGGAATTGTTTCTGTATGCTGCGGACAACGTCAGTTAACCGGCTGACGTCACCGGCCCGAAGCCACCATCCCTGGGCTGTTTTACGCAGAGGGCCTCCCTGGAACAACGCTTCCAGCATGTCACCACACACCAGTACAACGGGGCTCTGGGTGTCGAGTAATGGCAGTTCAGCAGCCGGGAGGGTAACGTCAGATGTGTGCTCTTCACTCAGACAGTTTTTAAAAACAGTCCAGCCTGCCAGAAGGAGGATCAGCAGAGTGGCCAGGCCTTTAAAAACGGTGCCTGTCGGGATGAAATACCACAGCAACCACAGCAACGTGGCAACGGCTACCAGGGCGTGGAGGACGACCGGAATGATGACTGTTCTACGCATTAGCCATGCAGCTCCGGTATTTGTGCCGACAACAGTGACTGGAGCCAGAGGTGACCACCCCACCAGATAACGCCGGTAAGAATGACGGCGAGCGCTATCCAGAACCAGACTGAGCGCATCAGACTCCAGCGATGTTTCCCCATCCGATGAACAACCAGAGACAGGTCTGCATCAGGCGGAGAAACCCGTTCAGAAAGGGCTTTCACTACCTCATCACGCTCCGACTGGCTGACCGCTTTCAGGCTGTATAACCCCTGAAAACCCAGCGCTATCACCCGGTGATAGCAGGTTAAAACGGCCGGATTAGGTGAGGGCTGACGCAGAACCTCTGCAATCCGATCCCACAACGCTTCGCCTGCCCGGAATGAGCCAAAAAAACGGGCCTGAAGCGGCGCTTTACGCCAGGCCACCTGGCCTTCATCAACTTTCGGCTCCTCTCCTTCCTCGCCTTTTTCAGACTTACGGCTCATCACCGTTTCGTCCAGCAAGGCACATTGTGCGTAGGAAATATGCTCCACACTGGCTTCGTCATACCCGGCACGCTCCAGCGCTTCCCGCACACTTTCAACCTGTTTAACGCATTTGTTGTAAAGCGCAGTGCCATTAAGCGTAACGGCACCTTTTTTAAGCATAGTGACGGTGAGCCAGGTCTCCGTCATCAGCTGGTCGATGTCGATATCCTGTCTCATGAGCGCAATACCGCGAACAGTTCAAGTTCAAGAGCACCAAGCAACTCAGGCACATAGAACATGCACACACCCTGCTCCTGCATTTCATGCGCAGCGGGGCTTTCCATATCGAGTGCGAAGTACTGGTTTTCCATACGTACAGGCAACGCTGCCGGGACCCTGCTCACCGGGATCAACGGGATACCCTTAAGTGCCGCGCCATAGATCTCGCTGACATCATCAGGTGAACCTGCCTGACAGAGTGCAGGGAATTTCTCGGCGACCTGCCAGGCAGGGATATCGGAGCGCACAGAGAGCCAGAGGTCGGCCTCTTCACGCAGGCGGATATCGTGGAGGTTGGCTTTCCATGTCTGTCCGTCCGGGCGTGACATTTCCAGGGCAATGACCCGGGATGGCAGACTGGCCTCCAGCAAACCCGTGATCAGGTCAAACAGCGGAGGAAACGCATTGGCCGGTTCCTCGTGGTCATAACCCGGAATGGCGTCAAGATCATGGTTCAGGGAAAAGGTCAGCATACTGCCTGCCAGACGTGCAAGCTCCGCCCACACCTGTTCAGGTGGCCGGGAAGGAAAACGTTCGTATTCTGTCAGCACTCTGGCGTGAGAATTCAGTGCATTCAGCAACCAGAAAAGGGAAACATCGGCGACGGCAAAATCGGCGAGCCTTTCGTTGCTTTCACGACGCATCGTCATCAGACGCTGGCGCCGGGAGCGTAACTGACGATTGAGTAGCACCAGACGTTCGCGAAGGACAGGGCTTGCCGCAAAAGACGCAACGGGCGGAATAAAGGACGGATCCAGTCGCCATGCATTTTGTCCATCACGGATCAGTCTGGCCACCGGGCACACTTTCCAGGAATCATTGCTTTCATGGGCAAACCGGATGGTGAAATTATACCGGGCAACGGCTATGGATTCTTCTTCGGACCCGAAGGCATCCTGCAACGTCACCCATTCCTCGCGATAGCGGAGCGGGCGGTCTGCGGTAACACCTTCCTGTTCTACGTTGGCAATACCCGGCTGCATGTGAGGCAGTGCGATGACAACGGTTACGGAATCGAGACCTGCCAGCTGGCTGGCATCTAACTCCCGTGGACGTGGAGGCAGATCGCTCCTTTGAGCATCAATCAGCGATCCATCGTCCAGCCAGAGGCGTAGCTGCGTAATCTGGATCAGACCAGACGAAAGAAGGCTGTCATTAAACTCAATCTTTTCTACCCCCCAGGGGAATGGGGATGCTAGCGCTGATGCACCGGCACCGCGAAAAGACTCCCATTCAGCCTGCTGCTGGAACTGTTGAGGGGACAGTAAAGCCCCCTCGTTCCACAGTGGACGATATATTTTCATCCCTGCTCCTGCCCTATGCTTTGGCTTTCGGCATCTGGGATACCAGTGACAGATTGACGTCCATCCCTTCTACCTGGAAGTGCGGCACGGCGTACAGCTTCACGCGGAAGAAGCCCGGGTTATCTTCGATATCTTCCACCACCACTTTCGCATCGCGCAGTGGGTGGGACGCCTGCAGCTCATCGCCGGGATCGGTCATTTCCGTCACCAGACCGCGAACCCAGGTGTTCAGCTCCAGCTCCAGAAGACGACGATCCTTAGTGGTGCCGATGTTTTCGCGCTGAATGAGCTTCAGGTAGTGCGCGATACGCGACAGCAGGAAGATGTAAGGCAGACGGGCGTTGATGCGGCTGTTGGCAGTAGCATCAGCGGTGTCATACGTGGCCGGCTTCTGCGTGGAGTTCGCCGAGAAGAAACAGCTGTAATCGCGATTCTTGTAGTAGGAAAGTGGAATGAAGCCCAGATTCGCGAACTCAAACTCACGGGTTTCCGGGATCATCACTTCGGACGGGATCTTCACCTGGTTGCCGGTACCGAGGTCATACAGATGGATAGGCAGGTCCTGAACGGCACCACCAGCTTGTGGGCCACGAATTTGTACACACCAGCCGTTGTTAATGAAGCTGCGTACCATGTTGGATGCAAAGGCAAACGAAGCGTTGGTCCACAGGTATTTGTCATGATCCGGACCTTTCACTTCTTCGACGTAGTTGAAGCTACGCACAGGTACGGTATCCGGACCATAAGGCAGGCGCCCCAGTACACGCGGCATGACCAGACCGATATAGCGGGAATCATCCGTCTCGCGGAAGGATTTCCACTTGATGTACTCAGCGCGGTCAAAGTAATTACCGATATCTTTAATGGCCGCCACGTCCTCCATATTGTCTTTCAGGAAGAATTTCGGGCCGGCAGAACCGATAAACGGCATATGTGCAGCCGCAGACACTTTAGAGATGTTGCGCAGCAGGGCTACATCCTGCGCAGACGCATCAAATTCGTAAGCGGAAATCAGCGCAGCAATCGGCTCTCCACCCGGGGTATCATACTCATCAATATATGTATGTTTATACAGCCCACTTTGGACGATTTCCGGGCAGTCTTCAAAGTCCTGACGCAGGTCTTCTTTAGACATATCCAGGAGTTCAACTTTCACGTTCTGGCGAAAATCGGTTTTGTCGACAAGAGATTTCACACCGCGCCACAGACTTTCTACCGCCTGAAAGTCTTCATGATGCATAACAGCATCAAGCTGACGGCTGATCTGGTAATCCAGTTCCGCGATATGGTGGTCAATCAGGTTTTTGTCGAGTTTCTCAACTTTTGAGCCCGCTTTTGTCAGACATTCCAGGAACACCTTCATGCCGGCAGTTAAACGTTCGTCTGCTGTTGCATCCGACATCGCCTGTACATCCTGCCAGATATCAAGCGCACTTAGCTCAGAGACAGGGTTAAGATTGATTTTTTCAAACAGGGACGCATATACCCCGCCTGCTGCAGGACGTTCAAGCACTACACTCTCGTTACCCGCGGCATTCTCATTTTTTACAGACATCAACATATTCCTTATTAATCCGTTAAAAGCATATGGCCGTTATGGCTGTTTCGGAGCCAGGGCTGAGAGTTCGGCTCTGAGTTCTGTACTTAATGCAGGGTCGAGAAGAATTTTTTCCAGCTCTTTTCGGAAAGCCTGGTTATCAAGCAGGTTTGCTTTTAAATCGCGAAGCAAATTGCGCATGGAGAGCATGGCCTTCAGCTGAGGTATTTGCCGCGAAACCTGCTCCGGAGAGAAATCATTAATACTCTGGAATGTCAGATTGATGTTGTCTTCACTGCCATCACCAGCAAGCGTGTTTTTAACGGTAATATTTACGATTGGGGAATATTCGGAAAGTACAGAGTCAAAGTTGTTTTTATTCAGATTAACTTTTTTGCGCTCCGATAGTGGTGCAGTCTCCTGACCATTACTGAAGTCTCCCGCCACCAGTAATTTCAGGGGGAGCTCAGTTTTCTTGCTCGCTCCGCCCGTATGCAAATCAAGCTTTAAATTAATACGTGCCTTGGGTATTTCGGACTGAAAAGAAGAGTTAGACATGGCTATCCCTGTTTTATGGAGTTATAAAAACGGTCAATGCCAGTGAGAAATTAATAAGAAAGGCAAACCCAGCCAGAACAACTTCCAGGCTCACGTCATCGGACGAAAATCAAAACCCCGGAATTAAAAGCGGGCACATTCCATTCACCAGCATATCGACATTGTATTTTTGAGTATTTGTCTGAAATGAAAAAATTTCGGATAAGACCCAATGGCCGGAGTGTAGGAACGTTCCCCACCCGATCGGAAATCAAAAAATGTAACAAAATGTTTCCAATAGAAATCCTGACAGCCAAAGATCATCTTTCTGATTTATAAGAATTTTCTTGCATACCCCTTTAACCCTTATGAAATAAGGGTGTACAGTAAGTGATCAATTTAATTTAGGGACAACTTTGTATAAAATCTCATCAATCACATGAAATATCTGATTTTGTACTTTTATCAAAAAATGAAAGGCAGAACGTGCCTGCCTGTGTGAAAAATTGGCGACATTTACTGGCCTTCACCATTTTTATTATTTATTTAAATGGGTCTTATTATTTTCATCAGAAAAAAAAATATCACAGGGGATTTTTGCATGTCTCGCCCCAGTACTCGTGATATGTACATCTCAGGTATCGTTCGAGGAGTGGGTACGACCCTGAACAACAACCTTTGCTGTGTAGCTTGAAAAAATTCGGAAGGGTGTCGATCGTTCCGTAAGTTATATGCATAAGGGCGTACCTGTGAAGCTGATTCCCTTAGATCGCGTGGCTACATCCGATAACCATGAAAATGTAACCAGACGACTGAATGCTCTCACTGATGAAAACAGGCATTGCAATCGTGATGAAGATGAGATGTTTGCTATTAACTATTTTGAGAAGGGAACGACTCACGTCATTAAACGACCAGAGCGGGTGGATAACCCCAATGACATCATCGCTGGCATTATCCTGGAACACCAGGAGCAAGATGTAACAGATGCCGGTTACTAATCCGTCCAATGGATTCTTAGCCCCACCGACACAAGCCAGACGGCAATGGCATACTGAAAACCGACAAAAACAAAAAACCCAGGTCGCATAACGACCTGGGTTTCAAATTTGGCGGAAGCGTAGAGATTCGAACTCTAGAACCCTTTCGGGTCGCCGGTTTTCAAGACCGGTGCCTTCAACCGCTCGGCCACGCTTCCAAAGTGAGGCGCACTATAAACATCTATTAGCGCCTTGTAAAGCAGGAATTTTTCTATTTTTTTCTGCGGGTGCTGTCCATGTCCCTTAAAAGCAAAAAGCCCCGCGATATGACTATCGCAGGGCTTTTATGTCTGGCGGAAGCGCAGAGATTCGAACTCTGGAACCCTTTCGGGTCGCCGGTTTTCAAGACCGGTGCCTTCAACCGCTCGGCCACACTTCCTAAGTGAGGCGAACTATAAACACCTCTCCGCATGCTGTAAAGAGTGACCGCATTCGTTCGCTTTAAAAATAGCCAAAACGCGTTTAATCGGTTGAATAGACAACGTATCGGCCATTTTATCAGCACAAAATTCAGCGTTCATACTCAGTGTTTTTTGATATACATGTCCCTGGTGAAATAGTACCCCAGCTTGTCCGGCGTGAATCCTCCCACCCACGGTTTGACCAGGTGCGTGCGGACATAGTGATAAACCGAAATGGCAGGCACATCACGCGCCAGCAAATCTTCCGCCTGCTGATAGAACTTACCGCGCTCTGCCGGTGTTTTGGCTTTCGCGGCGTTCACCAGCGCCTGGTCATACTCCGGATTGCTGTACTGGCTGGTGTTTTCGCTGTCACCGGTACGGAAGTTGTTCAGGAAAGTGGCAGCATCGTCGTAATCGGCAATCCAGGCGTAGCGCACTGCGTCAAAGTCATGGGTATGCATCGTATCGAGCATCGTTTTCCACTCCTGATTTTGCAGCTTCGCCTCCACCCCGAGGTTTTTCTTCCACATCGAGCTGGCGGCAATCGCGATGCGCTGGTGCGATTCAGAGGTGTTATAGAGCAGGTTAAAACGCAGCGGATGGCTGGCGTTAAAGCCGGCTTCGGCCAGCAGCTTTTTCGCTTCTTCGATTCGTTTATCCATCGGCCAGCTGGCATAGTCCGGGTTCTGGAGCGTCAGACCGCCAATATCTGGCTGGCTGATAAGCCACGCCGGACGCTGCCCCTGCCCTAATACTTTCCCGGCAATGATCTCTTTATCCAGCGCCATGTTCAGCGCCTTACGTACACGCGCGTCGTTGAACGGCGGCCGGGTGGTGTTGAATTCATAGTAATAGGTGGCAAGCTGCGGGGAGACATCCAGCTGGCTACCCAGGGTTTTCTTGAGCTGGGCAAACTGGTTGATCGGCACCGTATAAACAATATCGATTTCACCTGCTTTAAAACGGTTTACATCCGAGGCCTCGGATGTGATCGGAAGATAGGTCACCTTATTGATAACGGTATGTTCGTTATCCCAGTAGCGCGGGTTACGCTCCGCCACGATGCGCTCGTTAACCACCCACTGCGACAGTTTATACGCTCCGCTGGTGACGATATGCTCCGGTTTGGTCCACTTATCACCAAACCGACCAATGAGCACCTTATCCACCGGCACCAGCGACGGGTGGGCCAGCATGGCAAGGAATGCGGCATTAGGTTGAGTCAGCGTGACCTCAAGCGTGGTATCGTTAATGGCTTTTACACCCAGCGTATCCGGTGCTTTTTTCCCCTGAGCGATATCAGCGGCGTTAACAATATGCATGTTGCCCGGATAGCTGGCATACGGCGAGGCGGTTTTGGGGTCTGTCAGACGCTGCCAGCTCCAGACCACATCCTGCGCGGTAATCGCGGTGCCGTCACTCCATGTGATGCCTGGACGCAGATGAAAAGTCCAGACGGTGTTGTCTTTGTTCTCCCATTTTTCTGCCAGCCGTGGCTGTATTTCACCAGTTGGAGAAACGCTAACCAGCCCTTCGAAGATATCGCTGATAATATTGAATTCGACATCGCTTTCGACTTTATGCGGGTCAAGTGAGGCCGGTTCATTACCGTTGTTTCTGACCAGTTCCTGTTTATCGGCCAGCTGTGTTCCTGCTGGCACGTTAGCCGCCCAGGTCGCCGTGCTGGCGCACAGGATCCCTGCCGTTAACAAAGAGAGTGTAAAGCGCGTGCGTGCTTGTGGTTTCATTTCCTTCGCCTTATTGTCTGTTTTTTGACGATCCGGAAATAACACTTAGCGCTCAAAGTGTAATAACGCAATATTTTTCAGTAACCTATAAGAGCTTGATCTGAATAAATGAAGCAAAGCGTTGTTCATTCTGCTGAAAAGGTTTTCTGAAGAATAAACAACCAGCAGTAACGCTAACGTCCTGAGTAAAGATGGGTAAAACCACTTTGAGACTGGCGCGCCGTTTCCTATTCTTTCCGCTAATTACATCTGTCATAAGAGAGTGACTCATGGATCGTATAATTACTTCTTCACGCGACCGCACATCGCTACTCAGTACCCACAAGGTGCTGCGCAATACCTATTTCATGCTCAGCCTGACGTTGGCATTCTCGGCGATGACCGCAACGGCCAGCACCGTGCTGATGCTGCCGTCACCGGGTCTGATCCTGACGCTGGTGGGGATGTATGGTCTAATGTTCCTGACCTACAAAACTGCTGATAAACCGGTGGGTATTCTGTCCGCGTTCGCCTTTACGGGTTTCCTGGGCTATATCCTGGGGCCCATCCTTAACGCCTATCTGTCCGCCGGTATGGGCGACGTGATTGGCATGGCGCTGGGCGGTACCGCGCTGGTGTTCTTCTGCTGTTCGGCCTACGTGCTGACCACCCGTAAGGACATGTCCTTCCTCGGCGGTATGCTGATGGCAGGTATCGTGGTGGTGCTGGTAGGTATGGTGGCAAACATCTTCCTGCAGCTGCCTGCCCTGCACCTGGCGATCAGCGCCGTGTTTATTCTGATTTCATCTGGCGCAATCCTGTATGAAACCAGCAACATCATTCACGGTGGTGAGACGAACTACATCCGCGCCACCGTGAGCCTGTATGTATCGCTGTACAACATCTTTGTCAGCCTGTTGAGCATCCTGGGCTTCGCCAGCCGCGATTAATCAACAATGCTGTGAACCAGAGCCCCGCTTATGCGGGGCTTTGTTTTTTGGTACACTGCTGCGGTTTTTGACTGACGCGTGAATGACTATGTTGAGTTTTGAAGGTAAAGAGATTGAAACTGATAACGACGGTTATCTGAAAGAGAGCAGCCAGTGGAGCGAGCCGCTGGCGGAAAAAATCGCCGAAAACGAAGGTATCGCCCTCTCCCCGGAACACTGGGAAGTGGTGCGTTTTGTGCGCGAATTCTATCTCGAATTCAACACCTCCCCGGCGATCCGCATGCTGGTCAAGGCAATGGCCAATAAATTCGGTGAAGAGAAAGGCAACAGCCGTTACCTGTATCGCCTGTTCCCGAAAGGCCCGGCAAAACAGGCCACCAAAATTGCCGGCCTGCCAAAACCGGTGAAATGCATTTAGTAGCGAATACCGAAGTTAACGTATTCCCGGCCGGGTTGATGGGGTTCGGTTAAAACCTTATCAACCCGCGCGCTGCGCGGCCCACCTGCTTTCAGCCACGCCACCAGCTTTTCAACCTGCTCCGCATCACCACAGGCAACCACCTCAACGCTGCCATCATCCCGGTTTCGCGCGTATCCCGTGAGCCCCAGCTGCATAGCTTCGCGCTGCGTGCTGTAACGGAATCCGACGCCCTGAACCATGCCGTGTACCCAGGCGATTGTGCAGATTTTTGACATTTTTCTACTCCTTAACGTAGCGTTTTCGGCAAACAGCCATAATGTTGCCGGAAACGGGCAGTAAAACGAGAGCTGGAAAGATAACCACATTGTAATGCGATTTCGCCAATAGGTAACCGGGTTGACTGTAAGTGTGACAGCGCAACGGCCATCCTCACCTCCTCAACAATCTGGCGAAAACTCTGCGACTCTTCGCGTAACCGTCTGCGTAGCGTCGGCACGCTCAATGCCAGGCGGCTGGCAACATCCTGTGCAGTCCAGGCCCTGGCGGGCGACAGCATGATGAACTGCCGCACCTGCTCGGACAGGTGGCTATTACGCGCTATAAGCAACGGCCCTGCGACGCCGTCATGAAGCAATGCCAGCAAAAGGCCGAAAGCCTGATGCTTTTGTAACGCCTCCGGTAAATCCTGACGCACGGCATGCAGCAGGTTACTCCACATAAATGCCAGCCCCTCACTCAGGGGAGCACAGAGGGAATGTAATTCTGTGCGCGGCCAGGATTTCAGGTAATGCGTTTTAAACTCCGCCAGAAGCTCCGGTGACAACATCAATAAGTCAGAGCGAAAGAGACCATTCGCGGGTTGATTTATGATCTCCAGCGGCGTATTGGCGGGAATAATGATCAGCGACGCTTTCGTCGCCACCAGGCGGTTATCGTCCTGAACAATCACTTTACTGCCGTGAGTGATATGGCAAATGGCAGGAAGAAAGAGTTTAACCTGGTGCAGGTGATGCATTTTACTGGCACTCACTTCACCAGCCGTCAAATGTTTATGTTGAAACTGGACTCCCTGCACCATGCCATCCTTATCTGCTGTAGGTAACGGTTAAGCTGGCCTTTGCCAGGACGTGACTGTTAAGCATAAAACCCACCAGCGCGCCGCTGGCATTCCTGTCGACAGGCAATTTATCCACATCCAGCGCCCAGACGGTAAACTGATAACGGTGCGGCTTATCCCCTTTGGGCGGACATGCGCCGCCGAAACCAGAATAACCGAAATCATTACGCCCCTGCACAACCCCGGCCGGTAATGTCTCACCCTTCTGGTTTCCGGCATCGGCGGGAAGCGTCAGCGTCTGGAGGGGAATATTGACCACCGTCCAGTGCCACCATCCACTTCCGGTAGGGGCATCAGGGTCAAATACCGTGACTGCAAAACTTTTCGTCCCGACAGGCGGATTTTTCCACGCCAGTTGTGGAGAGTGATTCCCACCGTGGCACCCAAACCCATCAAACACCTGCTGTTGCGACAACGGGCGTTCACTGGCCAGATCCTGACTGCTGATGGTGAACGACGATGCCGCTAAAACATGAAAACTGACCACCGCCAGGGTGGTTACTGCTATCGCACGGCGCTTTTTCATTTGTGTTTCCCTTTGCTGTACCGGAAACCCTACTGTAAAGCCCACTGCAGTGCAGCACTGTGCCTAAGCGATTTGATTTTGTGCCGAAACGCTCAAAGGCATCCGCAGATGATTGCGACTTGCTGAATGTGCTACTCTACGCGCCATTTCCCTGGAATCGACAGAATAGCAAATTATGAGTGTACGTTTAGTGTTAGCCAAAGGGCGCGAGAAGTCATTATTGCGCCGCCATCCCTGGGTCTTTTCCGGTGCAGTAGCCCGTATGGAAGGCAAAGCCAGCCTCGGAGAGACCATCGATATCGTTGACCATCAGGGGAAATGGTTAGCGCGAGGCGCATATTCGCCAGCGTCCCAAATCCGCGCTCGCGTCTGGACCTTTGATAAAGATGAAACGATCGATATTGATTTCTTCGTTCGTCGTTTACAGCAGGCGCAGCAGTGGCGTGAGTGGCTGGCAAAGCGTGACGGTCTGGACAGCTACCGTGTTATTGCCGGTGAGTCCGACGGTCTGCCTGGCGTGACGATCGACCGCTTCGGTAACTTTCTGGTACTGCAACTGTTAAGCGCAGGAGCTGAATATCAACGTGCCGCGCTGATCAGCGCGTTGCAATCGGTTTTCCCGGAATGCGCCATTTATGACCGCAGCGATGTGGCAGTGCGCAAAAAAGAGGGCATGGAGCTGACGCAAGGTCCGGTCACCGGTGAACTGCCGCCTGCCCTGTTACCAATCGAAGAGCACGGTATGAAGCTGTTGGTGGATATCCAGGGCGGCCATAAAACGGGTTACTACCTGGACCAGCGTGACAGCCGCCTGGCCACTCGCCAGTATGTTGCCGACAAACGCGTGCTGAACTGCTTCTCCTATACCGGCGGTTTCGCCGTCTCGGCGCTGATGGGCGGCTGTGCCCAGGTTGTCAGCGTTGATACCTCTCAGGAAGCGCTGGACGTGGCGAAACAAAACGTCGAGTTGAACAAGCTGGATCTGAGCAAAGCCGAGTTTGTTCGCGATGACGTCTTCAAGCTGCTGCGTAAGTATCGCGATCAGGGCGAGAAATTCGACGTCATCGTGATGGATCCACCGAAGTTTGTGGAGAACAAAAGTCAGTTGATGGGTGCCTGCCGCGGCTATAAGGATATCAACATGCTGGCCATCCAGCTGCTGAACCCGGGTGGAGTGCTTCTCACCTTCTCCTGCTCCGGCCTGATGACCACAGATTTATTTCAGAAAATCATCGCTGATGCCGCAATAGATGCTGGTCGTGATGTACAATTTATAGAACAGTTCCGTCAGGCAGCCGATCACCCGGTGATCGCTACCTACCCGGAAGGGCTGTATCTGAAAGGGTTTGCCTGTCGCGTCATGTAACTTGAAAAGAGAAATATTGCCCGCACATAACGTGTAAGTAGTGTTTCCCGGGAGGTGACTATGATTGCCAGCAAATTCGGTATCGGCCAGCAGGTCCGCCACACTTTGCTAGGGTATTTGGGTGTGGTCGTGGATATCGACCCGGAGTATTCCCTTGATGAACCGTCAGCGGATGAGCTGGCGGTTAACGCAGAGCTTCGCGCCGCGCCCTGGTATCATGTGGTGATGGAGGGAGATGATGGACAACCCGTTCACACCTACCTTGCTGAAGCGCAGCTGAGTAGCGAACTGCAGGATGAGCATCCAGAGCAACCCACGATGGATGAACTTGCTCAGACTATCCGCAAACAGTTACAGGCCCCGCGCCTGCGGAACTAAGCGTGTAAAAAAAGCCCGATAAACGGGCTTTTTTTTATGACTTCGCCAGCCCCAGACGGGGAATCTCAATCGCCGGACATCGGTCCATTACCACCGTCAGACCGGCTTCTCGCGCCAGCACCGCCGCCTGCTCGTTAATGACACCCAACTGCATCCACAGCGTTTTCGCGCCGATGGCGATGGCCTCTTGTGCCACTCCCCACGCCGCCTCGGAATTGCGGAAAACATCCACCATGTCGACTTTTTCAGGTACCTCGTTCAGCGTGGCGTATCCCTGCTGACCGAGTAAGGTTTTACCGGCCACTTTCGGCGACACAGGGATGACGTGATAGCCCTGATCGAGAAGGTACTTCATCACCCGGTAGCTTGGGCGATCCGGTTTATCGCTTGCCCCTACCAGTGCAATCGTGCGCGTCGATGTCAGAATCTCGGCAATTTCGTTCTCTTTCATGGTTTTCCTCCAGGCTTTTTTATGAGTGTACGTCAAAGCGCACATCTCAACCATGCATCCCATGCAGATGCATGAGGGCAAAACGGCAGAATATGTCTATATGTTAGTAAACGTGATTATCGAAATATTTGGATACATTACCGCGGCCGAGTCATTTCAACAGGAGCCCTCTATGAAAACCGGCATTGCCACTGCTGTGATTGCGTTAGTGATGCCAGTTTGCGTCTTTGCGACCACGCTACGGCTTTCAACGGATATTGATCTGCTGGTGCTGGACGGAAAAAAAGTGTCCAGTTCCTTGTTGCGCGGTGCGGACAGCATCGAACTTGATAATGGGCCACACCAGCTGGTATTGCGGGTAGAAAAAACCATCGGCCTCGCTAATCATGAACAACGCATGTATATCTCTGCGCCGCTGATTGTCAGTTTTAATACCCAGCAAGTCAGTCAGGTGAACATTACCCTCCCGCGTCTTGAAACCGAAAAAGAGTCGGCGGCCTTTGACGCCTCTCCGCGCCTTGAACTGCTGGACGGGGATTCAATGCCGATTCCGGTAAAACTCGATATTCTGGCGTTAACCTCGTCCCCGAAAGGCACCGATTACGAGGCCGCGACCGAAATCTATAACAAGGCGGGCAAACGCGCTTCCCTTCCACAGTTTGCCACCAGGATGGCCGACGACAGTACGCTGCTGTCCGGTGTCTCAGAGCTGGATGTTATTCCACCACAGTCCCAGACGTTAACGGAACAGCGTCTTAAATTCTGGTTCCAGCAGGCCGATCCTGAGACCCGGGCCCGTTTTTTACAGTGGGTGAAGCAACAACCTTCATCATAAGCCACATTTTTTTCGCCTTTCTCTTGCAGCGTCAGGCGGTTCCCGTCATCGTGTAGTCAGTTAACCTGATGGATAAGATTATGGAACTGACAACACGCACGCTACCGGAACGCAAACACATTGCTCTGGTTGCGCACGATCACTGTAAACAAATGCTGCTTAACTGGGTTCGCCGCCATCAGCCATTGCTGGAAAAGCATGCTCTCTCAGCGACCGGGACAACCGGTAACCTGATCCACCGCGAAACGGGTCTGGAGGTCAATGCCATGCTGAGCGGCCCGATGGGCGGCGACCAGCAGGTCGGCGCTCAGATTTCTGAAGGGAAAATTGATGTACTGATTTTCTTCTGGGATCCGCTGAATGCGGTTCCGCACGACCCGGATGTCAAAGCCCTGCTGCGTCTGGCAACGGTATGGAATATTCCGGTGGCGACGAACCTGTCGACGGCAGATTTCATCATTGAATCCCCGCACTTCAACTCACCGGTTGAGATCCTGATCCCGGATTATCAGCGCTATCTTTCTGAAAGACTGAAGTAGTTTTTTGCCCGGTGGCGACACGCTTACCGGGCCTGCAATATTACCGCTCCGCTATCCCGTTAAGGCTTCCTCGCCACTGGCACATCAATACTCTTCAGAATATCGACAAACACCGACGGCTCCTCTTTGTTGAACAGTAGCCACACGCGATGACGCGCGCGGGTCATCGCCACGTACAGCAAACGCCGCTCTTCGGCGTCCGGAAAATCTTCCGGGACCGGCAGTAACGCCTGTTCCATTACCGACTCTCGTGCCGGAGCAGGGAAACCATCGCTCCCCTCTTTGAGCCCCATCACTATCACATAGTCGGCCTGCTGTCCTTTGCTGGCGTGGATGGTCATAAAATCGAGCTGCAGCTTCGGCCAGCGGGTCGCGGCTTTTTCCAGCGCCGCAGGCTTAAGATGGTGATAGCGTGCCAGCACCAGAATACGTTCATCCGGCTTCGCATAGCCGCTCAGTTTGTCCAGCAGCGGCTCCAGCTGATCGTCCGCCAGCAGGGTAACGGCTTTTTTGTCCCCGGCCCGGAGGCTATTTAGGGGTTTTGCCAGCTGATGCGGGTTCTGCTGGATAAAGCGGTTGGCAACTTCACCAATCCGGGAATTGAAGCGGTAGGTGGTATCCAGATCGCTGCGATCGCCTTCGCCAAAATAGTGATGGAATGCAGTCGTCAGGGAGAGCTGTGCCCCGCTGAAGCGATAGATAGCCTGCCAGTCATCGCCCACCGCAAACAGCGAGGTATGTTTATTTTGCGCCCTTAACGCCGAGAGCAGCGCGGCACGTTGCGGCGAGATATCCTGGAATTCATCCACCAGGATATGCTTCCACGGGCTGACAAAACGGCCCTTCTCAAGAATGATAATGGCCTGATGGATCAAACCGGAGAAATCGACGGCATTTTCCTCTTTCAGCGCGGTTTTCCAGGCTTTCAGCATCGGGGCCATCAGCTTAACCCGCTTCGAAAACAGGGCGCGGATCGTCTCCGGCGCGCTTTCAATCATCTCGGCTTGCGATCCGCCGTGCATCCGCATCAGGCTAACCCAGCGGTCGAGGCGAGAGCCCAGGCGACGAGCCAGTTTTTCATCCTGCCAGAAATTGCCTTCCGGTACGTCCCAGTTGAGTTCTTCTTCCAGCCACTGACGCCACCCTTTAGCCTGCGCCTTTTTCTCACTGCACTGCTGACGCCACGTCTTGATGAACAGCGCCTGACGCGCCTGCGTGTCGTTTTCCAGCTTGCTGATGGCAGGCACTTTTTTACTGCCCTGCTGAATAATATGCAGCGCCAGGGCATGGAAGGTTCTGGCGGTAATATCCCGGGTATGCAGGCGTTCCTGTATGCGTTCGTCCATCTCCTCGGCCGCCTTACGGCCAAACGCCAGCAACAGTATCTGGTCGGCAACAGCCTCACCCGTTGTCAGTAGCCAACCCGCACGGGCCACCAGCACCGACGTTTTGCCGCTTCCGGCACCCGCCAGCACCAGCAGGGACTGCTCGCCGTTAACCACAGCGCGCGCCTGTGCAGGGTTAAGCGGTGAAGATTCAACCGTGCTGAAAAAGTCGGCATAACGGGTCAGCATGGCATCTGTCCACGCCTGGTTGTGCGCCAGCCGGCTCTTGTCTGTATCGCCAAGCCAGGCCTGACACTGACGCCAGGCGTCACGGCAATTGTCGAACTCGTCAAGACGCGTCACGGATAACGGCAGTGCCGCCAGCGCCTGCCTGATCTTTTGCTGCAACCCGGCCGTCTGCTGGCGGGTGAGCCACGTTTGTTGCTCGTTACTTTGTGCAATATCATCCAGTACCTGCTGCAGTACCTGAGCGGCAATCACGCTCATATCCTGGCTCCACTGCTGCCAGAGCATATTCAGGTGATGATGGAAGCGCTGGGTCTCAGCCCACTCGGTACCGTGAAGGCGCACGACTTTATCGTCAGGCAGGACAAACTCCAGTTCGCCCCAGACCAACCCGCGTTTACAGTGGATAGCCAGCAGTTGATTAAACGGAATGAGGTATTCGTGGCGTTCTCCGGAGACTTTCACTCCGGCATTAAGGAGGACAACCCTGTCGTAGGGGTGTTGCGCCAGGCGTTTGCCTAATGATGTTGCTTTCAGTTCCATGTCCAGCCGAATCCACGAAGAGATAATTTACCTGACAGTTTAACTGCCAGTTTTAAGGTGCTCCAGCCTAAAAAAACGTTACAATCACTGGGCGTTAATCATATCGAAAGGAACTGAGGGTTTATGCGTACTGTTCTGAATGTTTTGAATTTTGTGTTAGGCGGTTTTGCCACCACTCTTGCCTGGCTTTTTGCCACGCTGGTGAGCATCGTCCTTATTTTTACGCTCCCCCTGACCCGCTCCTGCTGGGAAATCACCAAACTCTCTTTCATCCCGTACGGGAATGAAGCCGTCCACGTTGACGAACTGAACCCGGAAAGCAAAAACGCACTGCTGAACACGGGAGGCACGGTTCTCAATATTCTGTGGCTGGTTTTCTTCGGCTGGTGGCTGTGTGTGATGCATATCTTTGCCGGTATTGCCCAGTGCATATCCATTATTGGTATTCCGGTGGGGATCGCGAACTTTAAGATTGCCGCCATCGCGCTTTGGCCAGTCGGGCGCAGGGTCGTTTCGGTAGAAGTGGCACAGGCGGCACGTGAAGCAAACGCGCGTCGTCGTTTTCAGTAAATAAGGACTGGCCGTGCTTATGCTAAGCCCACTGCTTCGCCGTTATACCTGGAACAGCATCTGGCTTTATAACGTCAGAATATTTATCGCACTGTGCGGCACGGTTGCCCTGCCGTGGTGGCTGAATGACGTAAAACTCACCATCCCGCTCACGCTGGGAGTGGTTGCGGGGGCGCTGGCGGATCTGGACGATCGCCTTGCCGGGCGCCTGCGTAATCTTGTGATTACGCTGGTCTGTTTTTTTATCGCGTCAGCCTCCGTGGAGCTGCTCTTCCCCTGGCCCTGGCTGTTTGCCATTGGCCTTACGCTCTCTACCAGCGGGTTTATTTTGCTTGGCGGCCTTGGGCAGCGCTATGCCACTATCGCCTTTGGTGCCCTGCTGATCGCCATTTACACCATGCTGGGTGTTTCCCTTTACGAACAATGGTACCAGCAGCCCATACTGCTGTTGCTGGGGGCCATCTGGTATAACCTGCTGACGTTAACCGGGCATCTTATTTTTCCGGTTCGCCCTCTTCAGGACAATCTTGCCCGCAGCTTTGAGCAACTGGCCCACTATCTTGAGCTAAAATCCCGGCTCTTCGATCCGGATATCGAGGAGGAGAGCCAGTCTCCGCTTTACGATTTGGCTCTGGCCAACGGTCAACTGGTCGCCACGCTTAACCAGACGAAAGCCTCACTGCTTACCCGTCTGCGGGGCGATCGCGGTCAGCGCGGAACGCGAAGAACCTTGCACTACTATTTCGCGGCGCAGGATATTCATGAGCGTGCCAGCTCCTCGCACGTTCAGTATGCTGCCCTGCGCGAGAAGTTCCGCTACAGCGACGTGATGTTCCGCTTCCAGCGCCTGCTGTCGATGCAGTCTCAGGCGTGCCAGCAGCTGGCACGCTCCATTTTGCTGCGTACGCCCTATCAACATGACCCGCGCTTCGAACGCGTATTTAGCCATCTTGATGCGGCGCTCGATCGCGTTCAGGCCAGTGGAACATCGCCGGAACATATTAAAGCACTGGGATTTTTGCTGAATAACCTGCGGGCGATAGATGCTCAGCTGGCTACCATTGAATCCGAGCAGGCGATGGCGCTCCCCGATAAAGATGTGGAGAATCAGCTTGCTGATGACAGCGTGCATAGCTTCAGCGATATGTGGCTGCGACTGAGCCGCAACTTTACGCCGGAATCGGCACTGTTTCGCCATGCGGTGAGGATGTCACTGGTGCTGTGCGTGGGTTATGCCATCATTCAGATAACCGGCTTACATCACGGTTACTGGATCCTGCTGACCAGCCTGTTTGTTTGCCAGCCAAACTATAACGCCACCCGCCACCGCCTTGCGCTACGTATTATTGGTACGCTGGTGGGCGTCGCTATTGGGCTGCCGGTGCTCTATTTCGTGCCCTCTGTCGAAGGCCAGCTGATCCTGATCGTGATCACCGGTGTATTGTTCTTCGCCTTTCGTAATGTGCAGTATGCGCATGCCACAATGTTCATCACGCTGCTGGTGCTACTCTGCTTTAACCTGCTGGGTGAAGGATTTGAAGTGGCCCTGCCCCGCGTGATAGATACGCTGATTGGCTGCGCTATCGCCTGGGCGGCGGTCAGTTTTATCTGGCCGGACTGGCGGTTCCGTAATTTACCGCGTGTGGTAGACAGGGCGATGAATGCGAACTGTCGATACCTTGATGCCATCCTTGAGCAGTATCATCAGGGTCGCGATAACCGTCTGGCTTATCGTATCGCGCGTCGCGATGCGCATAACTGTGATGCTGAACTGGCTTCGGTGGTCTCTAACATGTCCACGGAGCCTCGCGCCACGGCAGAAATTCGGGAAACGGCTTTCCGCCTGCTCTGCCTGAACCATACCTTCACCAGCTATATTTCGACGCTGGGTGCCCACCGTGAGAAATTGACTCACCCGGCCATCCTCGCCCTGCTGGATGATGCCGTATGCTATGTCGATGACGCGCTTCATCACCGACCAGCCGATGAGCCTCGCGTTCAACACGCGCTGGATGAACTGGCTCAGCGTATAACGCATATTGACCCGGGAAGCGACAGCAAAGCACCGCTGGTTCTTCAGCAGATTGGCCTCCTTATCGCTCTGCTGCCAGAAATTTGCCGACTGCAACTGCAGATCGCTACCTGGAGGAGTGATTCTCCTGTGGCTCAGGCAGCGCATTAAACCACTCCGTTAACTCCCGGCGAATTCCCGCCGGGAGTGCCGCTTCATGAAGTCCGGCGATGGCCCCTTCCAGTGCGAAGAGCACTTTAATGCTGAGCGCTTTATTTTTCGCCCGCATCTTTAGCCAGCTCGCACGGGCACCCAGCTCCCGCAGCGTCTCTTCATCAGTGATTCCGGCTTCAAAGAGCAGCACTTCAAGCTGAAAGGTGAGATTGGGCAAGTCCTTGAGGCGGTTTCGCCGATCACGCTGCGAACGCTCTTTTCGTGCCGCATTGAGCGCGAACGAGGAGAGCTGAAGCAGCCGTTCTCTGTCCTGCCACAGTCCGTCATCGACACGATAATAATTGAGCAGCACTGGGCGACCCCGTTTCATCAGGGTTAAGAATGATGAGGCATTTTTTACACAGTATTTTGCACTTTCCTCACAGGCCCGGAGATACAGCTCCCCGTCGGAGACCATAGCGAAGACGGCATCATCTACGGCCAGGGTATACCCACCGAACAGCGCACGATGGTGGATTTCACCTAAGGGTGAAAGGTATTCTTGGGATTTATAAATCCGTTCATAAGATATCTTTTTCATGATATTTCCCTTCAAAATCATAAAGTAACAACGAAATTTCTTACTAGCGGATCCGTTAGCAGGAAAATAGGCAACTTATCGTCGTTGAGCAAGATGATTTTTCCAGGCACATCAATAATGAATGAATTTTGCGAGTCGCTTTCCGAAAATGAGGTTGATCTTTATGCATACAGGGGTTACTGTATATCCATACAGTAACTACAGGGCTGGAATGAATATGTACACTTCAGGCTATGCAAATCGCTCAACCTCTCTCTCTTCTTCCGCTGGCAATGTCACGCAGAATTCCACCGGGCGTGTTTCGACAGGGCTTATCAGTGAAGTGGTTTATCGTGAAGACCAGCCCCTGCTCACTCAACTTCTGCTGTTGCCGTTATTACAACAGCTTGGTCAGCAGTCGCGCTGGCAGCTTTGGCTGACGCCTCAACAAAAACTGAGCCGTGAATGGGTGCAGTCCGCGGGCCTGCCGCTGACAAAGGTCATGCAAATTAACCAGCTCTCTCCCTGCGATACCGTGGAATCGATGATCCGGGCGTTACGTACGGGGAATTACAGCGTGGTGATTGGATGGTTATCCGACGAATTGACCGATGAGGATCATTTTCGGCTGACGGAAGCGGCTGAAGAAGGTAGTGCGATCGGGTTGATCATGCGCCCGGTTCGACCAGATTCTTATCGCAGAGGACAACTTTCTGGCCTAAAAATTCACTCAAATTTGTATCATTGAGGAAAATTAAGATTATTCCTGGAATTTTTTTTGACCACAAGATGCGATTTTAGTTCCAGGCGCCAAAACTGCGGCAAGGCTTGTCTGGTGCGGTTCTCCTTAATTTTATTGCACAAAACTCGTTCGAAAAATGTTAAATAATCGGTATACGGAACTTTTTTTTTCATATGCCTGACGGACTTCACACTTGTAAGTTTTCAGCTACGTTGTAGACTTTACATCGCCAGGGGTGCTCGGCCTAAGCCGAAGATATCGGTAGATTTATATTTGACCACGCCCCCCGGTGAAGGATTTAACCGTGAATCTCTATTGAGACCTTCATGGCGAATTTTGGATGATAACGAGGCGCAAAAAATGAAAAAGACAGCTATCGCGATTGCAGTGGCACTGGCTGGCTTCGCTACCGTAGCGCAGGCCGCTCCGAAAGATAATACCTGGTATGCAGGTGGTAAACTGGGCTGGTCTCAGTTCCATGACACCGGCTGGTACAACAGCAGCCTGAACAACGATGGCCCTACTCACGAGAGCCAGCTTGGTGCAGGTGCGTTCGGTGGCTATCAGGTTAACCCGTATGTTGGTTTTGAAATGGGTTACGACTGGTTAGGTCGTATGCCATACAAAGGCGACAACGTAAACGGCGCTTTTAAAGCTCAGGGCGTACAGCTGACCGCTAAACTGGGTTACCCAGTAACTGACGATCTGGACGTGTACACTCGTCTGGGCGGCATGGTATGGCGCGCTGACTCCAGCAACAGCATCGCTGGCGACGACCATGACACCGGTGTTTCCCCAGTATTCGCTGGTGGCGTTGAGTGGGCTATGACCCGTGATATCGCTACCCGTCTGGAATACCAGTGGGTTAACAACATCGGCGACGGCAACACCGTTGGTGTTCGTCCGGACAACGGCATGCTGAGCGTAGGTGTTTCCTACCGTTTCGGCCAGCAGGAAGATGCAGCGCCAATCGTTGCTCCAGCGCCGGCTCCAGCTCCAGAAGTACAGACCAAGCACTTCACTCTGAAGTCTGACGTTCTGTTCAACTTCAACAAAGCTACCCTGAAACCAGAAGGTCAGCAGGCACTGGATCAGCTGTACACCCAGCTGAGCAACCTGGATCCTAAAGACGGTTCTGTAGTGGTTCTGGGCTTCACCGACCGTATCGGTTCTGACGCTTACAACCAGAAACTGTCTGAGAAACGTGCTCAGTCTGTTGTTGATTACCTGATCTCTAAAGGTATCCCAGCTAACAAGATCTCCCCACGTGGTATGGGCGAAGCTAACCCAGTTACTGGCAACACCTGTGACAACGTTAAAGCTCGCGCTGCACTGATCGACTGCCTGGCTCCAGATCGTCGCGTAGAGATCGAAGTTAAAGGCATCAAAGACGTTGTAACTCAGCCAGCGGCATAAGTTATCGTCTTATAAAAAAACCCCGCATTGCGGGGTTTTTTATTATCTGAATCTGAAGAAAACAAAAATCTATTTCTTACCCAACAGAGCCTGAAGATCATTCTTCAGCGTCGACATCTGGTTGGCGTACTTCTCTTTATGCTCGGCATCTTCAATCAACTGCACTATCGTTTCTGACAGCGTTTTCCCACGCCGTTGCGCAAGCCCTGCCAGACGTTGCCAGACCATAAACTCCAGGTCGATGGATTTTTTGCGAGTGTGCTGATGCTCCGCATTAAAATGCCGCTTGCGACGCGCACGAATAGTTTGCTTCATCCGGTTTAACAACGCAGGATTAATGTGTTTCTCAATCCAGCCGTTAACCTGTACCGGTTCATTTTCGAGGGTCAGCAAAATATCCACGGCTTCTTGCGCTGCGCTGGCTTCGATGTAGCAGGTGATCAGCTCCCCTTCACGGTGCTTTTTGACCAGGTACTTCCATTTCCAGCCGCTTTCGAGATTTTCCAGTTGTTGATATTTCATTGCGATCTCAGTGTTACCACGTAACTCTGTTCAGAATATCAGTTTTTTGGCAATCTGCTGAAAAGAAATCATATCCTGTGAGTGAATGCAGCCAATCACCCTGCCGAAATGCCCAATCCTGCTTGGGTAGAGCCCCCCGCTTACGGTATACTCCACGCTTTTACATCTAACTAAAAAACATCAACTTTGACCATTACGAAACTTGCATGGCGTGACCTCGTTCCGGATACCGAGAGCTATCAGGAACTGTTTGCACAACCCGATCTCGCAAAAGAACACGAATTCATCCTTAGCGATACGCAACCCCGTTTGCATTATGCGCTGGAGCAGGTGTTAAGCCCCTGGGCAACATCACCCTTCATGATGCTCAAGGCCCCGGAAGAAGCGGAATATCTGACGCTTCTGGGTGATGCCATGCGCCAGTTGCGACCGCAAGCGAACGCCGTCTTTGGCGGCCAATATCGTATCGCGGGACATGATGTCACATTCGAACCGGCAGAGCAGCCCGACGACCGCTTTGCTGCCAGGGGTGAAGTGATTACCGCTAACTGGGTCGAGGCTGAACAACTCTTTGGTTGTCTGCGCCAGTTTAACGGTGAGCTCTCGCTGCAACCTGGGCTGGTGCACCGCGCGAATGGCGGCGTACTGATCATCTCGTTGCGCACCCTTCTCTCACAACCTCTGCTGTGGATGCGCCTGAAAACGGTGGTTAATCAGCAGCGTTTTGACTGGGTTGGCTACGACGAGTCTCGTCCCCTGCCTGTCTCAGTTCCTTCAATGCCGCTGTCGCTGACCGTGGTGCTGACGGGTGATCGTGAATCGCTGGCTGACTTCCAGGAGATGGAGCCCGAACTGGCTGAGCAGGCGGTCTACAGCGAATACGAAGATAACATCCAGATTACCGATGCCGATGATATGGCACAGTGGTGCCAGTGGGTGTTGAGCGTTGCGGAACGTTTCGCACTGCCAACGCCGGCCGCCGACGCCTGGCCTGGTTTGATCCGCGAAGCGGTTCGCTACACCGGTGACCAGGAGACGCTGCCGCTCTGCCCGCTCTGGATCGGCAAGCAGTTACGTGAAGTGGGTGTCGTCAGCGGTAACGGCGCATTCACCGGTGAGCAGCTTACCCAGATGCTGGCGCAGCGTGAGTGGCGTGAAGGCTATCTTGCTGACCGTATGCAGGATGAAATTCTGCTGGAACAAATTCTGGTTGAGACCGAAGGCGAACGTATCGGGCAGATCAATGCCCTGTCGGTGATTGAATTCCCCGGCCACCCGCGCGCTTTCGGGGAGCCTTCCCGTATCAGCTGCGTTGTGCATGTCGGTGACGGTGAGTTCACTGATATTGAACGTAAAGCCGAGTTGGGCGGCAACATTCACGCTAAAGGCATGATGATCATGCAGGCGTTCCTGATGTCAGAGCTGCAGCTTGAGCAGCAAATCCCCTTCTCTGCCTCGCTGACGTTTGAGCAATCATACAGTGAAGTCGACGGTGATAGCGCCTCTATGGCTGAGCTGTGCGCCTTAATCAGCGCCCTGGCAGAAGTGCCAGTTAATCAGAACATCGCGATCACCGGCTCGGTCGATCAGTTTGGTCGTGCGCAGCCAGTGGGTGGTCTGAACGAAAAGATTGAAGGCTTCTTCTCGATTTGTCAGCAGCGTGGGTTAAACGGCAAACAGGGGGTGATTATTCCTGCCCCTAACGCGCGCCATTTGAGCCTCAGCCAGGACATTCTGGATGCCGTGGAACAGGAACAATTCACCATCTGGGCCATCGAAGGCATTGATGATGCACTACCCTTACTGACAAACCTGGTATGGGACGGCGAAGGGCAAACAACCCTGATGCAGACTATCCAGGAGCGCATTGCTCAGGCGACGCAGCAGGATGCTCGTCATCGTTATCCCTGGCCGTTACGCTGGTTAGGCTGGTTTAGTTCAAACTGATCGGACTTGTTCAGCGTACACGTGTTAGCTATCCTGCGTCCTTCACTAAAATAAGGCTTACTGAGAACATGGTAGATAAACGCGAATCCTATACAAAAGAAGACCTTCTTGCCTCTGGTCGCGGTGAACTGTTTGGCGCTAACGGCCCACAGTTACCGGCCCCGAACATGCTGATGATGGACCGTGTCGTGAAAATGACCGAAACCGGCGGCAACTTCGATAAGGGTTACGTAGAAGCAGAACTCGATATCAACCCGGACCTGTGGTTCTTCGGTTGCCACTTTATTGGCGATCCGGTAATGCCTGGGTGTCTGGGTCTGGATGCAATGTGGCAGCTGGTTGGCTTCTATCTGGGCTGGCTGGGTGGTGAAGGTAAAGGCCGTGCGCTGGGTGTGGGCGAAGTGAAATTCACCGGACAGGTTCTGCCTACTGCGAAGAAAGTGACCTATCGTATTCACTTCAAACGCATCGTTAACCGCCGCCTGATTATGGGCCTGGCAGATGGCGAAGTGCTGGTAGACGGTCGTCAGATTTATACCGCAAACGACCTGAAAGTGGGTCTGTTCCAGGACACTTCCGCGTTCTGATTTCGCGTTGAGCGACCCCATAAAGGCGAAACCTCCGCAGTGCGGAGGTTTCTTTTTTTGAAAGAGACGTTATCAGGCTATGAGTGCCCTGTCGCCGATGGCTTCTCGCCAGCCTCCAAGCCATTGTGACCTTTGATTTATCGTCTGATAAGGACACATTTCTTTAGATCGTCCAGCGATGCCGGCCTGATAACCACGTTGATGAGCCCGTTCCAGGCGATCTCGTTTCTGTCTCTTCATGCCTCGTTTCCCTCATTCTTTTGTCTGGTGGAAAGAAAACAGTGTCTGCACAAACTTGCGCAGGCACAGATAACGAATACCCCGAATTAGTCGCAGCGTCAATGTTCAAAATTCATACGGGTGTCATATTTGTGAGCTACCTGGAAGATCATTTGTACAAAAATTGTGACCCGGCACAAGTAACGGTCTGAAGAGAAACTGAAAAAAAAACCGCAATCAGCAACAGGCCGACTGCGGTTTTTACCGATGAATTTTACTTATGGAAGCCGGGAAATCTCCCTGGCGATGCTGGCCGACTCTTGCGCCCACCCCTGGGCCAGCACTTTCACCATTTCATCGTAGCCATCTTTCTGCTGTTTCAGCTCAAGATGGAAAGGACGCTTAATCATCTGGCCCTGATGGTTCAGCAACCACTCTCCGCTAATCACCACCGCACCGTCATAACGGCCATGGAAACCCGTAACCGTGACGTTCAGCGTATCCTGGTCGTTACCCAGCGGCTGCGAAGCGACAACCCAACCCGGAAGCTGGCTGCCCAGATTGGCCACCAGCGTGTTGCGCAGCTGCTGATCCAGCGGGCTGGCCCACAGGTTGTTTGTCGCAATCACGTATTTTACGTCGCTGGTCTGGTAGACCACGCCGTTGCCTGCCAGATAATCCGGCACGGCAACCTGCTCAACCCACAGCAGACGGTTTCCCTGACTGGCGGTACTTTGTACCCCGTTTTGCGCTGCAAGAGGCAACTGATAGTAGCTCTTGTTCTCCACGCCTGAACTGCACGCCGTTAACAGCAGAGCGCCAACCATTAATAGCCATTTATTCATTCTTTTGCCCTCTTAGGCTCAGGATCCTTTTTATCTTTCGCTTCGAACACCAGCGCGTTGCTCTTCTCATTGAGCGTTTTCAGAACCGGCTGCAGTTCACGCAAGACCTGATCAAGACGTTGCATATCTGCCACCATCTTGTTGTACGCCGCCGAGCCAGGCTGGAAGCCCTGCATACTGCGGTTAAGCTCACGCAGCGTTTTCTGCATATCCTGCGGCAGCTGCTGCATACTCTGGCTTGCGGTGATCTTGTTGATGTTATCCAGCGTGGTTTGCAGGCGACGCATCGTTGCCTGACTTTCGCTGAGCGAACTGGTCGCGGCTTCAATCATCGGATTCAGTGGCAGATTGTTAATCTTATCCAGTGTCTCCATCAGACGCTGCTGGATCTGTGCCAGGCCGCTGCTCACCGTCGGGATGATCTTATAACCACCGAACTCCCGGATACCGGTAATCGGCGGGGCTTTTGGATAGAAGTCCATATCCACATACAGCGCACCGGTCACCAGGTTGCCCGTCTTCAGCGACCCACGCAGACCCCGGTTCATCAGTTCGGTAATATGCGTACCAATATCCTGATTCTCGCCAATCTGGTTGAGCAGACGTTCCGGCTCAATGCGAATCAGCACCGGAATGCGGTAATCGTCATCCAGTACCTGCTGCAGACCCGGTACAAAGAACGGAACTTGCCCCACCGTACCCAGGCGAATGCCGCGGAATTCAACAGGCGCGCCCGGCTGAAGGCCGCGGACGGAATCTTTAAAGAACATCAGGAAGTCGATGTGATCGGTATAGAGTGCGTCCTGAATGCTGCGTTGATCGTCAAAGAGCCTGAACGCCGTTTTCTCTGCAACCGGCTGTCCCAAATCTTGCCCTTCCGGCACATCAAAGCTTACACCGCCACCAAACAGCGTGGTCAGGGAGCCCATCTCCACGCGCATTCCCGCTGACGTTAGATCAACCGCGATCCCGCTGTCCTTCCAGAAACGGACGTTGCTGGTGACCAGCCGATCGTTTGGCGCGTTGATGAACAGCTGATAGCTGATGGTGCGCTTTTGCGGATCAAAGGTACTTGTTTCAACCGATCCCACGCGATAACCGCGGAACAGCACGGGATCGCCCGCCGTTAACTGGCCCGCTTTTTTACTGTCCAGGATCACGCGGATGCCTTTCGCATCTGGCGGCGCAAGCGGTGGTGAGTCAAGCAGCTGGTATTGCGCCGGCTGGCTTCCTTTTTTACCCGGCTGTAGCTCAATGTAGGCGCCGGAGAGCAGCGTACCTAAGCCGCTGATCCCTTCACGTCCTACCTGCGGCTTGACCACCCAGAAAGCAGAATCACCGTGCAGCAGTTTTTCCATGCCCGCGTTCAGGCGTGCCTTGATTTCCACATGGGTTAAATCGTCGGTCAGGGTTGCGCTTTCAACCACGCCCACATCGACGCTACGGCTTTTGATGGTCGTTTTACCGCCCTCAATCCCCTCGGCATTGGTGGTGATGAGCGTCACTTCCGGTCCCTGATGGCTGTAATGATAAAACAGGATCCATGCACCGATCAGCGCGGTCACGATGGGGAAAATCCACACCGGCGACCAGTTTTTGACCTTCTGCACTTTCGCCTCTCCACTCTTATTTTCCATGCTCTTACTGTTCCTCATGGCTTGATTCAGGCTCACGATCCCACGATAAACGAGGGTCGAAGGTCATGGCCGCGAACATGGTCATAATAACGACCAGCGCAAACATTAATGCCCCCATCGCGGGATAAATACTCATCAATCCGCCCATCCGCACCAGTGCAGAGAGAACGGCAATAACAAACACATCAATCATTGACCAGCGTCCAACAAACTCGACGACTTCATAAATCAGGTGCATGCGTTCGCTGTCGCGTTTGCCATGGCCTTTCGCATCCCAGCAGAGCCAGGCAATGGCGATCATTTTTAACGTAGGTACCATAATACTGGCAATAAAGATCACCCCCGCAACGGGATAGGAGCCTTCACCCCACAGCAGTATTACCCCGGCAAGGATTGTCGAGGGCATTTTGTCACCGAGCAAATCGGTGATCATAATCGGCAGGATATTGGCCGGCAGGTACAACATGATGGAAGTCACCAGCAGCGCCATTGTCCACTGCAGGCTATTTTTACGTCGCACATATCCTTTTGTTTCGCAGCGCGGGCACACATCCAGATCGGCTGGCAGCACAGCGGTGCAGCATGGACAAGAACGAAGCCCCTGACGAATGCCTGGCACCCCCACCTTTACCGTCTGCACCAGCGTCGGTGCCGGCGCGATATCGTCCCACGCCCAACGTCTGTCCACACACTGGAAGGCGCGCAGTTGCAGAACGCAGTACAGACACCAGGGAACAAAACTGCTGCCGATACCCACATCGCCATACGCCATCAGTTTGACGAAACTGACCAGGATTCCCGCCAGAAAGATTTCGGCCATACCCCAGCTTTTTAACTGGAACAGGATACGCGCGAGCCAGATTTTAAGCGCGAGGGGCATCGCGACGCGGTTCACCAGCAACAGAATGACGACCAGGCAAAAAGCCGGGACGATCTGTACGAACAGGAGGAAAAAGGTGCCGAGGCTGGCATAGTCTTCCGAGAACATAACCCCCGGAATTTCAAGCAAATCGACCTGGCTGGTCATCCCTCCCACCTTCATATAAATGAAGGGGAAGAGATTGGAAAGCAGCAGCATGAACAACGCTGCCAGCGCATAAGCAGTGGGACGCTGCCTTGGTGCGTCCCACTCGGTTGTCAACGTCGTACCGCAACGGGGACACAGGGCTTTATGTCCGTGACCAAGCTCTGGCAACGCCACGAGCATATCGCATTGAGAGCATAATATATGCCTGTCGGCATGGTGCTGGTCACACATATTGTATCCCTGTTTATGCGCCGTTCTTCAGAGACTCAAGGTACTCCCAGCGCTCAAATGCTTCTTCCAGGGCTTTTTCAGCCGCGGACAGTTCTGCCAGTACTTTTTGAGTATAGTCATGCGATTGGGTAAAGAATGACGCATCAGCGACCTGCGCCTGCAGATCTTCAAGTGCGGCTTCCAGCTCTTCAAGACGCTGAGGGAGTCCTTCCAGTTCGCGCTGCAGGTTATAGCTTAGTTTAACCGAGGTTTTCTTGACAGTTTCTGCTTTTGTTACAGCAGGTTCGGAACTGGTTCTGGATTTAGCCTGTTTTAGCGCCTGAGACTGCGACTGCTGTCCTTTCGCATCGTGATAGCCGCCCACATACTGTCCGATTCGCCCTTCACCTTCGAAGATCCAGCACTCGGTCACGGTGTTATCGACGAACTGACGGTCGTGGCTTACCAGCATCACGGTTCCCTGATAGCCGTCGATCAGCTCTTCCAGCAGTTCGAGCGTTTCCACGTCCAGGTCGTTTGTTGGTTCATCGAGGATCAGCAGGTTACTTGGCTTCAGGAACAGACGTGCCAGCAGCAGACGATTTCGCTCACCGCCTGACAACGCGCGTACCGGCGTCAGCGCGCGTTTCGGATGGAACAGGAAGTCCTGCAGGTAGCCCAGCACATGACGCGGCTTACCGTTAACCATCACCTCTTGTTTACCTTCCGCCAGGTTATCCATCACCGTTCTGTCCGGATCCAACTCCGCACGGTGCTGGTCGAAGTAAGCCACTTCGAGCTTAGTACCGCAGTGAATGCGGCCGCTGTCAGGCTTCAGCTGATCCAGCATCAGCTTCAACAGCGTGGTTTTACCACAGCCATTCGGCCCGATCAGCGCGATTTTATCCCCACGCTGAACCTGTGCGGAGAAGTCTTTCACCAGCACTTTGCCATCAACCTGATAGTTGACGTTTTCCATTTCGAAGACAATTTTGCCGGAACGGGAAGCCTCTTCAACCTGCATTCTGGCGCTGCCCATCACTTCGCGGCGCTCGCTGCGTTCACGACGCATCGCTTTCAGCGCGCGAACGCGGCCTTCGTTACGGGTACGACGGGCTTTGATGCCCTGACGGATCCAGACCTCTTCCTGCGCCAGCTTGCGGTCGAATTCAGCGTTCTGCAACTCTTCCACACGCAGGTTTTCTTCTTTCTCCAGCAGATAGGTATCGTAATCGCCAGGGTAGGTCACCAGCTTGCCGCGATCGAGATCGACAATACGCGTGGCCATATTGCGGATAAACGAACGGTCGTGGGAGATAAAGATAATGGTCCCGTTGAAGGTTTTGAGGAACCCTTCCAGCCAGTCTATCGCTTCGATATCCAGGTGGTTCGTCGGTTCATCCAGCAGCAGTACTTTCGGCCCGCTGACCAGCGCGCGGCCAAGCGCAGCCTTACGCAGCCAGCCGCCAGAAAGCGCCGACAGCTCCATGTCCGGTTCCAGTCCGAGCTGTGCCAGCACTTCATTGATGCGGTTTTCGAGCTGCCACAGGCCGTGGTGATCGAGCATCTCCTGCACTTTCGCCAGTTCGTTAAGATTCTTGTCGCTCGGGTCGGTCATCACCAGGTGAGAAATCTCGTGATAACGCTTCAGGTATTCAGCCTGCTCAGAGATACCTTCGGCAACAAAATCGTAAACGCTGCCGGTCACGTGACGCGGCGGATCCTGCTGCAGGCGAGAGACGATAAGATCCTGCTCGTAAACAATACGCCCGTCGTCCAGGCCCTGTTCGCGGTTGAGGATTTTCATCAGCGTGGATTTACCCGCGCCGTTACGGCCGACCAGACAGACGCGCTCGTTGTCCTCGATGTGCAGTTCTGCATTGTCGAGAAGCGGCGAGTCGCTGAAAGAGAGCCACGCGCCGTGCATACTAATTAAAGACATGTATTATTCCTTTCAGACCGCGGAGATCAACCAGCAGTTATGGATCTGACGATTACGGGCAAAGTCCTGGGACAGCGTTTTTTGGCTAATTTCTTGTGCTTTCAGTCCCAGAGCAGCCAGCCCCTCATGATCCATGCGGAAGCCGCGTTTGTTATTCGAGAACATAATGGTACCGCCCTTACGCAGCAGGCGTTTCAGGTCGGTCATCAGGCGCAGGTGATCGCGTTGAACGTCAAAGCTATCTTCCATACGCTTGGAGTTAGAGAACGTTGGGGGATCGATGAAGATCAGATCAAATTGTTCGTCCGTTTCGCGTAGCCAGCCCAGCACGTCAGCCTGCATCAGACGATGCTGACGCCCGGTGAGACCGTTCAGGCGCAGGTTACGTTCTGCCCATTCCAGGTAAGTACGGGACATATCCACCGTGGTGGTACTGCGCGCGCCGCCAAGGCCAGCATGCACACTGGCGCTGCCGGTATAGGAGAACAGGTTCAGGAAGTCTTTACCCTTGCTCATCTGGCACAGCATGCGGCGGGCGATACGGTGGTCAAGGAACAGACCGGTATCCAGATAATCGGTCAGGTTAACCCACAGGCGCGCGTTGTATTCGCCCACCTCGATAAAGTCACCCTTCTCACCCATTTTCTGATACTGATTTTTGCCTTTCTGACGCTCACGGGTTTTCAGCACCAGTTTGTTAGGCGCAATGCCCAGCACCGAAATTGTTGCCGCAATCACGTCCAGCATACGCTGACGCGCTTTTTGTGCATCAATCGTTTTTGGCGGCGCATATTCCTGCACCACAACCCAGTCAGCGTAACGGTCAACCGCCACGTTGTACTCCGGCAGATCGGCATCATACAGGCGATAACATTCGATACCTTCCTGTTTCGCCCATTTTTCGAATTTCTTCAGATTCTTACGCAGGCGGTTAGCGTAATCTTCCGCCACACCCGATGGTTTACTGTCCGCCGCTTTCTCGGCCAGATGGTAGTTTTTCTGCACGCAGTCCAGCGGACCGTTTTTCGCCTTAAACTGGCGTTCGGCACGCAGTTGCAGACAGCTCAGCAGTTCTGGCGAGGCGCTAAACAGCGACAGGTTCCAGCCGCCAAAGTCATTTTTCATATTACGGCCCAGCAGGCTGTGCAGGGCAATCAGCGCCGGTTCGCTATCAAGACGCTCGCCGTAAGGCGGGTTGCTGATAACGGTACCGTATGGGCCTTTTGGCAGCGGATTGGTCAGGTTCGCGACGTCTTTCACCTCGAAGGTGACCAGCTCGCCGATACCGGCACGGCGGGCGTTGCTGCGCGCACGCTCAATGACGCGTGAGTCGCTGTCAGAGCCGTAGAAATGGGAGGTGTACTCCGCCAGACCTTTACGTGCACGGGTCTGCGCTTCGTCTTTGACCTCTTTCCACAGCGCCTCATCGTGCTGCGCCCAGCCGCTGAAGCCCCAATGGCCGCGGTGCAGGCCCGGTGCGCGGTCGGTGGCCAGCATAGCGGCCTCAATCAGCAGCGTACCGGAGCCACACATCGGGTCGAGCAGCGGTGTGCCTGGCTGCCAGCCGGAACGCATCACGATGGCGGCGGCGAGAGTCTCTTTGATGGGCGCCATACCGGTACGATCGCGATAACCACGCAGGTGCAGACCCGCGCCGCTCAGATCCAGAGAGATACTGGCGGTGTCGCCGTTGAGCCAGACGTTGATCCGCAGATCGGGATTTTCACGATCGACGTTTGGGCGTTCCTTATTTTTACGCGTGAAGCAGTCCACAATGGCGTCTTTAACGCGCAGGGCACCGTACTGGCTGTTGCGGATCTCATCGTTCACGCCATTAAAGTGCACGGCAAAGGTGGCATTCGGGGAGAAGATCTCTGTCCAGTCGATCATCTGTACGCCGGTATAGAGGTCAAGGTCGCTGTAAACCTTGCACTCTTTCATCGGCAGCATGATGCGTGATGCCAGACGGCTCCACATCAGGCTCTGGTAAATAAGCCGTGTGTCGCCCTCAAAATGGACACCACCCTGAACCACCTGGCACTCTTGCGCACCCAGGGTTTCCAGTTCAGTTTTTAACAGCTCTTCCAGCCCACGGGCCGTACTGGCAAACAGAGAATTCATATCGTCACTTTTACTCTTAGAAAATTGTCGCGCATTATAGCTAATATGGCGTGTATGTCATAAAGTTGAAGGCTTATTTTCATTCGAGGGGCTGTGCAGTGGCGACGTTATCCAGGCTTTTTATTCATCCGGTGAAATCCATGCGCGGGATCGGCGTTTCACACGCGCTGGCCGACATGAGCGGATTTGCCTTCGATCGTATCTTTATGGTCACCGAACCTGACGGTACGTTCATTACCGCACGCCAGTTCCCACAAATGGTTCGCTTTACCCCTTCCCCGCTTTATGACGGTTTGCATCTCACCGCGCCGGATGGCTCCAGCGTGGTGATCCGCTTTGCTGATTTTGCGCCTGTCGAAGCGCCAACGGAAGTGTGGGGCAATCATTTTACCGCGCGCATCGCCCCGGATGACATTAACCGCTGGCTGAGCGGCTTCTTCTCCCGGGATGTGCAGCTGCGCTGGGTCGGCCCGGCGCTGACGCGGCGCGTTAAGCGCCACGAGGCGGTCCCGCTCTCATTCGCGGACGGCTTCCCCTTCCTGCTGACTAACGACGCCTCCCTGCGCGACCTGCAGCGTCGCTGTAAAGCCAGCGTCCAGATGGAGCAGTTTCGTCCCAACCTGGTTGTTACAGGTGCTGACGCCTGGGAAGAGGATACCTGGAAGGTGATCCGTATCGGCAGCGTGGTATTTGATGTCGTGAAGCCCTGCAGTCGCTGTATCTTTACCACCGTCAGTCCCGAAAAAGGCCAGAAACACCCTTCCGGCGAGCCGTTAAAAACCCTGCAGTCATTCCGCACAGCGCAGGACAATGGCGATGTGGATTTCGGCCAGAACCTCATTCCGCGCTCAAGCGGCGTCATCCGCGTGGGTGACGAAGTCGAAATTCTCGCCCGTGGACCCGCAAGAGTGTATGGCGCAGGTCAGGAAGAAGAGTTCGTCGACGTTGAGACGCCAGCCAGTTCGCCCGTAGACATTCACTGGCAGGGCACCGTTATCCGCGGCAACAATCAGCAGGTTTTACTTGAACAGCTGGAACAAGCGGGGATCCGCGTACCTTACTCCTGCCGGGCAGGCATCTGTGGGTGCTGTCGAATCAAGCTGGTCGAAGGGGAAGTCAGCGCGCTGAAAAAATCCGCGATTGGCGATGATGGTACAATTCTGTGCTGCAGCTGTATTCCGAAAACGTCGGTACAGCTGGAAGCTTAAACGGCCTGCTCGAGGCTGAAAGCGTCTACGCGTTGCTGCGGTTTCAGCCTGTCATTCATTACCTTAATGGCATCCCCCAGTTGCATCGTCCGCCCGGCAATGGTCACACCGGGCTGGGCCAGCAGACAGAGTGCGGCATTTTCGCCAGGCTCAACCACCAGCAGGCTCACCTCTTCAGCGGTATCGCTCAGGTTTACACTCGCCGCATCGCCGGTGGCGGGGGTCCAGTTCATGCTGTGCGGTAAAAAATGCCAGCTTTTCGGCATTTGCGGTTTCAGGAATCGAATAGCCACTAACGCGTTTAATACCAGTTCGGCACGCTGCTCTTTAGAAAGCACCAGGTCGCGGCATTTTTCTTCAAAGGAGAAATAAAGCGCAGCGTCGTCAACACAAAAGCCTGACGGGGAGAAGGCGTCCGGGGTTAACATTCGGCGAGCAAAACGGGAACGAAACAACATACCATTGGCTAAATCGAGCATCATGCGGTCATGCTCGTCACAAAAATACCAGCGCCAGTTATCGTCAGGTTTAATTCGCATGTTTCTCTCCCGTCCCCAAACTTCCTGTACTAAAAATGTCCTGTTCGCCGCTTCGTTTATAACACCATTAATAAAAGACTATAATGACTAAATAAGCAACAATGACGGAATATAAAACAACCAGGGCTGGAAATAAAGCCCTGGTTGTCTGATAAAGAGAAAAGATTAGATATGAGTAACGATTTCTTTAATCAGCTGCGGTCCTTTAAAAATAAAACCGGAATAGATTTGCACCAGTGAGGCACCCGCCGCCATCTTCTCGCGAGCCGCAATCACGGAGTCGATACCACCGACGCCAATAATCGGCAGTCGTCCTTTTAATTCTGCTGACAGGGCACGAATAATTTCTGTGCTTTTTAATTGTACCGGACGTCCACTTAACCCACCCGCTTCGTCACAGTTTTTCATTCCCTGAACGAGCGAGCGATCGAGTGTGGTATTGGTCGCAATCACCCCGTCAATATTATGGCGAACTAAACTGTCGGCAACCTGGATCAATTCTTCAGCAGAAAGATCCGGTGCGATCTTAACCGCGACCGGAACATATTTATGGTGGATCGCCTGGAGCTCATTTTGTTTATTTTTAATGGCACTCAGAAGATCGTCCAGTGCTTCGCCATATTGTAAAGAGCGCAGACCCGGGGTATTTGGTGAGGAAATATTCACCGCAATATACCCCGCGTAGGCATAGACTTTTTCCATACAAATCAGATAGTCATCTTTACCCTGCTCTACCGGCGTGTCTTTATTTTTGCCAATATTGATGCCTAATACACCATCAAAATGGGCTTTTTTTACGTTCTCAACAAGGTGATCAACGCCGAGGTTATTAAAGCCCATGCGGTTGATCAGCCCTTCGGCTTCGACCAGGCGGAACAGACGCGGCTTATCATTACCTGGCTGCGGACGCGGCGTGACGGTACCGATTTCGATGGAGCCAAAGCCCATCGCGCCCAGGGCATCAATGCACTCACCATTTTTATCCAGACCCGCCGCGAGACCCAGCGGATTTTTAAAGGTCAGGCCCATGCATTGCACAGGTTTTTCCGGCACGTTTTGACGCACCAGTGCGGCCAGCGGCGTTCCGGTAATACGACGTAACTGCTGGAATGTAAATTCATGAGCGCGCTCAGGATCGAGCTGGAAAAGGGCTTTACGAACGAAGGGGTAGTACATGAACTCTCCTGGATTCCCGGTGTGCAAACCGGGAGGGGATTATGTGCGATCCGGCCCGGAAAGGGAATTGACCTGTGGCAAAAAAAACACCGTTAGACGCAATCGTTTACCTTGCAGCCCCGTTCTTATGCGCTTTTTCGCATTTTAATTGCAGATAAATCATTTAGTGGAATAACCGGGCAGTGTCACACTCCTGAAAATTGTTATGAATGTTAGATAAAAGCAAACAATTAGTTATAAGGAGCATGCATGCGCGTCATAACCCTGGCCGGAAGTCCACGATTCCCCTCTCGCTCCAGCGCACTGCTGGAATATGCCCGTGAAAAGCTCAATGCTCTGGATGTGGAAGTATGCCACTGGAATCTGCATAACTTCGACCCCGAGGATCTGCTCTACGCCCGTTTTGACAGTCCGGCGCTGCAAACGCTGACTGAACAGCTTAAAGGGGCTGATGGCTTAATCGTGGCGACGCCTATCTATAAAGCTTCGTTTTCCGGGGCCCTGAAAACGCTGCTCGATCTGCTGCCTGAACGTGCGCTGGACGGCAAAGTGGTTCTGCCACTGGCAACGGGCGGCACGGTGGCCCATTTACTGGCGGTGGATTATGCCCTCAAGCCGGTACTCAATGCGCTAAAAGCGCAGGAGATCCTCCACGGCGTCTTTGCCGACGACTCGCAGGTTATCGATTATCAACACAAGCCTCGCTTCACGCCGAATCTGCAAACCCGCCTCGACAGCGCCCTGGAAACCTTCTGGCATGCCCTGCACCGCAGAGATATCCACGCCCCGGCGTTTAACCCGTCACAGGGAGTCGCCCATGTTTAAAAGATTAACCCGTCTCGGACTGGCCGGGCTGTTAGCGCTCACCTCGCTGGCCCACGCGGCAGAGACGGCGCCTGAACATTTACGCATCGGCTATCAGAAAGGCAGCGTCAGTATGGTGCTGGCCAAAAGCCATCAGCTTCTGGAAAAACGCTTCCCGAAGACCACATTCTCCTGGATTGAGTTCCCTGCTGGCCCGCAAATGCTGGAAGCCCTGAATGTCGGAAGCATCGACCTCGGCAGCACCGGGGATATTCCGCCAATATTCGCGCAGGCGGCGGGGGCCGACCTGGTTTATGTCGGCGTTGAGCCGGCCAAGCCGAAGGCTGAGGTCATTCTGGTCCCTGAAAATAGCACCATTAAGACGGTCGCCGATCTCAAAGGCCACAAGGTTGCATTCCAGAAAGGCTCCAGCTCGCATAACCTGCTGCTGCGGGCCCTGCAGGAGGCCGGGCTTAAATTCACCGACATTCAACCCGTTTATTTGACGCCGGCTGATGCTCGCGCCGCTTTCCAGCAGGGCAATGTCGACGCGTGGGCTATCTGGGATCCCTACTACTCCGCAGCTTTACTGCAGGGTGGCGTGCGGGTATTAAAAGATGGCACCACGCTGAAACAAACCGGCTCGTTCTACCTCGCCGCGCGCCCGTATGCGGAAAAGAATGGCGCTTTTATTCAGGATGTTCTTAACACCTTTACTCAGGCGGATGCGCTAACGCAAAGCCAACGTCAGGAGAGCATTACCCTGCTGGCGAAAACCATGGGCTTACCTGAGCCGGTGATCGCGAGCTATCTCGATCACCGTCCACAGACCACCATTACCCCGGTGGACGCACACGTCGCTGCGCTCCAGCAGCAAACCGCAGATATCTTCTATCAAAATCGCCTTGTTCCAAAACAGGTGAATATTCGCGAACGCATCTGGCAACCCGCAGGCAAAGAAGGAACCAAATCATGAGTCTGAATCTTTTCTGGTTTTTACCCACCCACGGTGATGGACACTATCTTGGTACAGAAGAGGGTTCACGCCCGGTTGACCACGGCTATCTGCAGCAGATTGCGCAGGCAGCTGACCGAATCGGTTTTACCGGCGTACTGATCCCCACCGGACGCTCGTGCGAGGATGCGTGGCTGGTAGCCGCATCGATGATCCCCGTGACCCAACGCCTGAAGTTCCTCGTGGCACTCCGTCCGAGCGTGGTCTCCCCGACCGTCGCGGCGCGCCAGGCGGCAACGCTCGACCGGCTCTCTAACGGCCGGGCCCTGTTTAACCTGGTCACCGGAAGCGATCCGCAGGAGCTGGCGGGTGACGGCGTGTTCCTCGATCACACCGAACGCTATGAAGCGTCCGCCGAGTTCACCCGCGTCTGGCGACGTCTGCTGGAGGGGGAAACCGTCACCTTCGAAGGTAAACATATTCACGTTCGCGACGCCAGGCTCTACTTCCCGCCGGTGCAGCAGCCGCGCCCTCCTCTTTACTTCGGCGGCTCATCAGATGTGGCGCAGGATCTGGCGGCAGAACAGGTTGATCTCTACCTCACCTGGGGTGAGCCGCCCGAGCTGGTCAAAGAGAAAATTGCCCAGGTGCGCGCTAAAGCGGCAGCGCATGGTCGCAAGGTACGCTTTGGTATTCGCCTGCATGTGATTGTGCGTGAAACCAATGAAGAAGCCTGGCAGGCGGCCGACCGGCTGATCGCGCATCTCGATGATGAGACTATCGCTAAAGCTCAGGCGGCGTTTGCGAAAACCGACTCCGTCGGCCAGCACAGAATGGCGTCATTGCACAACGGTAAGCGCGAGAATCTGGAGATCAGCCCGAACCTGTGGGCGGGCGTCGGCCTGGTGCGCGGCGGTGCGGGTACCGCGCTGGTCGGCGACGGTCCAACTGTGGCTGCGCGGATCAATGAATACGCGGACCTGGGTATCGACAGTTTTATCCTCTCCGGTTATCCGCACCTGGAAGAGGCCTACAAAGTGGGCGAGCTGTTATTCCCGCATCTGGATGTCGCCATCCCGGACGTACCGCAGCCCCGCCAGCTCCAGCTTCAGGGCGAAGCCGTGGCTAACGAGTTTATCCCGCGAAGAGCCGCACAAAGCTAAGGAGTTGCCATGTCTGCCCCCTCACAAAAATGGTTGCTACGTGCCGCCCCATGGTTTTTACCCGTTGGCATTGTGCTTGTCTGGCAACTCGCGTCCTCTGCCGGCTGGCTGTCGAGCCGTATTCTGCCCTCTCCGGAGGGCGTAATAGAGGCATTCTGGTCGCTGAGCGTCAGCGGCGAACTCTGGCAGCATCTGGCCATCAGCTCATGGCGCGCGGTAATTGGTTTTTCGATTGGCGGAAGCATCGGCCTGGTACTGGGTCTGATCAGCGGGCTTTCTCGCTGGGGCGAGCGGCTGCTCGATACCTCCATTCAGATGCTGCGTAATGTGCCGCATCTGGCGCTGATCCCGCTGGTCATTTTATGGTTTGGTATTGATGAGAGCGCCAAAATTTTCCTCGTCGCGCTGGGTACGCTGTTCCCGATTTACATTAATACCTGGCATGGGATCCGCAACATCGATCGCGGACTGGTCGAAATGGCACGCAGTTACGGCCTGTCCGGTTTTGCCCTCTTTATGCATGTGATCCTGCCGGGCGCCCTGCCCTCCATAATGGTCGGCGTGCGCTTTGCGCTCGGCCTGATGTGGCTGACGCTGATTGTGGCAGAGACCATCTCTGCAAACTCAGGGATTGGCTATCTGGCGATGAACGCCCGCGAATTCCTGCAAACGGACGTGGTGGTGGTGGCCATTATCCTCTATGCCCTGCTCGGCAAACTTGCCGACGTCAGCGCCCAGTGGCTGGAACGCAGCTGGCTGCGCTGGAATCCAGCCTATATTTCACAGGAGGCTAAAGCATGAATACTGCCCGACTGACTCAGGGTACACCGCTGCTCCTTAACGGTGTCACGAAGCGCTATGGCGAAAACACGATTCTCAACGCGCTGGATCTGCATATTCCTGCCGGACAATTTGTCGCCATTGTGGGCCGCAGTGGCGGCGGCAAGAGTACGCTGTTACGCCTTTTAGCCGGGCTAGAATCCCCCAACGGCGGCGAAATTCTGGCAGGCGCGACACCGCTGGCCACTATTCAGGATGATACCCGCATGATGTTTCAGGACGCGCGCCTGCTGCCCTGGAAAACGGTGATTGATAATGTCGGACTGGGCCTCAACGGCAACTGGCGGGATGAAGCCCGCCAGGCGCTGGCCGCCGTAGGGCTGGAAAACCGTGCGGATGAATGGCCTGCTGCGCTCTCCGGCGGGCAGAAGCAACGCGTGGCGCTGGCGCGAGCGCTGATACATCGTCCGGGCTTGCTGCTGTTGGATGAGCCACTCGGCGCGCTCGACGCCCTGACGCGAATCGAAATGCAGGACCTGATTGCCGCGCTCTGGCAAAAGCATGGCTTTACGGTACTTCTGGTGACGCACGACGTGAGCGAAGCCGTCGCGATGGCAGACCGCGTGCTGCTAATAGAAGAAGGGAAAATCGGTCTTGATGTCACGGTCGATATTGCGCGTCCGCGCCGCGTAGGGTCGGCAAGACTGGCAGAGCTGGAGGCGGAAGTGCTGAATCGGGTGATGAAGCGCGGGGTCAGCGAGCGAGCGTTAATGACGGCTCACGGCTGACATCCTCCCTCTCCCACCGGGAGAGGGAGGATGGGTCTTTCGATCAGGCCAGTGCCTTAGCGATCTTCTCGTACAGATCGCCAGACAGGTTTTCCAGCCCTTTCAGCTGCTCAAGCGCAGCACGCATTTTCGCCTGGCGCTGTGCATCATAGCGTTTCAGACGGATCAACGGCTCAATCAGGCGTGACGCCACCTGTGGGTTACGGCTGTTCAGCTCGGTCAACATTTCCACCATAAACTGATAACCGCTGCCATCTTCCGCATGGAACGCCGCCGGGTTGCTGCTGGCAAACGCGCCAATCAGGGAACGCACGCGGTTTGGGTTGCTCATGGTGAAGGAGCGATGCTTCAGCAGACTGCGTACATTGCTGAGGACATCGGCCGCCGGGCTGGTGGCCTGCAGGATGAACCACTTGTCCATGACCAGACCATCCTGATGCCACTTGTCATCGTACTCCTGCATCAGCGCATCACGGCATGGCAGTTCGGCGGCAACACTTGCAGCCAGGGCTGCCAGCGCGTCGGTCATGTTGTCTGCTTCGTGATACTGCTTGCTCACCAGCGTGTTTGCCAGCTCGCGCTCACCGAAGGCCAGATAACGCAGGCAGGTGTTACGCAGGGAACGTTTACCGATGTCAGCATGTTCCACACGATAAGCGTCAAGCTTATTAGCGTTGTAGATTGCGAGGAATTCGTCTGCAAGCTCGTTCGCCAGCGTACGGGTCAGCGCTTCACGCACCGCCACAATGGCAATCGGATCGATGATGTCGAACAGTTCGGCGATTTCGCCTGCGGATGGCAACGTCAGAATTTCAGCCGCCAGCGCCGGGTCAATCTTCTCATCCAGCAGGACTGCACGGAATGCGTCCGCAACGTGAACCGGCAGCGACAGCGGCTGGCCCTGCTGATGACGATTAACGTTCAGCTTGATGTAGGTCGCCAGCAGGCTTTGCGCCGCATCCCAGCGTGAGAAGTCATTGCGTGCATGGCGCATCAGGAACGTCAGTTGCTGGTCGCTCCACTTATATTCCAGTTTCACGGGCGCAGAGAATTCACACAGCAGCGCGGGAACCGGCTGGAAATAGACGTTATCAAAGATAAAGGTCTGTTCCGCCTGGGTCACGTTCAGGACGTGGTGGACCGGATGGCCGCCCTTCTGCAGCGGGATCACGTTACCCTCGTTGTCATACAGTTCAATACTGAACGGAATGTGCAGCGGGTGTTTTTCTTCCTGCTCTGCCGTTGGCGGTGTGCGCTGGCTGATGGTCAGGGTGTACTGCTCGGTTTCCGGGTTGTAGTCGTCTTTGACGGTGACAATCGGCGTCCCGGCCTGGCTGTACCAGCGGCGGAAATGGGAAAGATCGACATTAGACGCATCCTCCATCGCCTGCACAAAATCGTCGCAGGTGGCTGCGCTGCCGTCATGACGCTCGAAGTAGAGCTGCATCCCTTTCTGGAAGTTCTCTTCACCCAGCAGGGTATGGATCATGCGGATAATTTCCGCCCCTTTTTCGTACACCGTCAGGGTGTAGAAGTTATTCATCTCGATGACTTTATCGGGACGGATAGGGTGTGCCATTGGGCTGGCATCTTCCGCAAACTGCAGGCCACGCATGGTGCGCACGTTGTTAATGCGGTTCACCGCACGGGAACCCAGATCGGAACTGAACTCCTGGTCACGGAAGACGGTCAGGCCCTCTTTCAGGCTCAGCTGGAACCAGTCACGGCAGGTGACGCGGTTTCCGGTCCAGTTATGGAAATACTCGTGTCCGATGACGCGTTCAATATCCAGGTAATCTTTATCGGTCGCGGTATCGGTTCGCGCCAGCACGTATTTGGAGTTAAAGACGTTAAGACCTTTATTCTCCATCGCGCCCATGTTGAAGAAGTCGACAGCAACGATCATATAGATGTCGAGGTCATACTCGAGGCCAAAGCGCTCTTCATCCCACTTCATGGAGTTGATAAGCGAGGTCATCGCCCATGGCGCGCGGTCCAGATTGCCGCGGTCGACGAACAACTCCAGCGCGACGTCGCGGCCTGAACGGGTTTTGAACGTATCACGCAGCACGTCGAAATCACCCGCCACCAGCGCAAACAGGTAGCACGGTTTCGGGAACGGATCCTGCCACTGTACCCAGTGGCGACCGTTTTCCAGCTCGCCTTCACCTACGCGGTTGCCGTTGGAAAGCAGGAACGGATAGAGGGTTTTATCGGCGATGATTTTCGTTGTAAAGCGTGCCAGCACGTCCGGGCGGTCAAGATACCAGGTAATGTGGCGGAAACCTTCGGCCTCACACTGGGTGCACAGGGCCACGCCAGACTGGTAAAGCCCTTCCAGCGCCGTGTTGGCAGCCGGGCTGATTTCATTCACGATGCGCAGCGTAAAGCGTTCCGGCAGGTTGTCGATAACCAGCTGGTTGCCTTCTATTTTATAGTCAGACCATGCTTGATCATTGATTTGCACGGAGACCAGCGTCAGGTCTTCACCATCCAGACGCAGCGGCACAGCCGTCGCGCTCTGGCGCGTGAGCTGGCTTACCGCCGTGACAACGGTTTTAGTGGCATCCAGGTCAAAAGTCAGATCGATATCGCTAATCAGGTAATCCGGCGCACGGTAGTCGTGGCGGTATTTGGCTTGTGGCTGTTGTGTCATAGAAAACCTTATGCATCGTTTGTCGAATAACGAATCCAGTCTATTCCTGTTGTGTAAAACGCGCTATGCAGAATGTTCATCTTTTCAGGTACAAACACCTTTTTCGCTACATTTGTATAACACGGGGCACAAAATGCCCTCGACCATAAAGAGCGCTTATGTTGTGATCGGGGTTCAATAAATCACTAAACAAGGTATACTCCGGAGTTGTTTATTGTACTAAACGCTCCTGTGAGAGGATGCTACTGCGCACCTATGACTCAATTCGCTTCTCCTGTTCTGCATACATTGCTGGATACCGACGCGTATAAACTGCATATGCAGCAAGCCGTTTTCCACCATTACTATGACGTCCATGTCGCGGCGGAATTCCGCTGCCGTGGTGACGACTTGCTCGGTATCTACGCAGACTCCATTCGTGAACAGGTCGATGCTATGCAGCATCTGACGCTGCAGGACGACGAATATCAGTGGCTCTCTGGCCTGCCCTTCTTTAAAGCTGACTACCTGAACTGGCTGCGCGACTTCCGCTATAAGCCGGAGCAGGTGACCGTGGTCAATGATAACGGCAAGCTGGATATTCGTCTTGAAGGCCCGTGGCGTGAAGTGATCATGTGGGAAGTTCCGCTTCTCGCGGTGATCAGTGAACTGGCCCACCGCTACCGTTCGCCGGAAACCGGCGTTGAGCAGGCGGTCGCGTCGCTGGAAAATAAACTGGCCGCATTCTCAACGCTGACCGAAGGGCTGGATATGTCCCGCTTCCGCCTGATGGATTTTGGCACGCGTCGCCGTTTCTCTCGCGAAGTGCAGCAGGCTATTGTGAAGCGTCTGCAGCAGGAGCCGTGGTTCGTGGGCACCAGCAACTACGATCTGGCACGTCGTCTGGATCTGACCCCGATGGGCACCCAGGCGCATGAGTGGTTCCAGGCGCATCAGCAGATAAGCCCGGACCTGGCAAACAGCCAACGTGCCGCACTGGCCGCGTGGCTGGAAGAATATCCCAATCAACTGGGCATCGCGCTTACCGACTGTATTACGATGGACGCGTTTCTGCGTGATTTTGGCCCTGAATTTGCCGAACGTTATCAGGGATTACGCCATGATTCCGGGGATCCGGTTGAATGGGGTGAAAAGGCCATTGCCCATTACGAAAAACTGGGCATTGACCCAATGAGCAAGGTGCTGGTCTTCTCCGATAACCTCGATCTGGCGAAAGCGGTCGATCTCTATCGTCATTTCACCTCCAGAATTAACCTGAGCTTTGGGATTGGCACCCGTCTGACCTGCGACATCCCTCAGGTAAAACCTCTGAACATCGTGATAAAACTGGTGGAATGTAACGGTAAGCCGGTAGCGAAGCTCTCCGATAGCCCCGGTAAAACCATCTGCCATGACAAAGCCTTTGTGCGCGCATTACGCAAAGCATTCGATCTGCCGCAGATCAAAAAAGCCAGTTAACTGCTTTCGGGAGCCTTTCAGGCTCCCCTCTCCTCAATTTATTTCTTAATTCTTCTCTTTTGACTGCGAAATCTGCTTGTCTGATGGCGGATGCCAGGTAACATAGATATCCCCCCCAGTAAGGGTGGACAAGTGTTTATTTTTTCCGACTATTAACAGAGAGAATATTATGAGCGTTGTGCCTGTAGCCGACGTACTCCAGGGCCGTGTCGCCGTTGACCAAGAAGTCACCGTGCGCGGATGGGTGCGTACTCGCCGAGATTCTAAAGCTGGCATCTCCTTCCTTGCCGTCTATGACGGTTCCTGCTTTGATCCTGTACAGGCCGTCATTAATAATTCTCTGCCCAATTACAATGATGACGTTCTGCGCCTGACAACGGGTTGTTCCGTTATCGTAACCGGTGTTGTTGTGGCATCGCCTGGTCAGGGTCAGAGTTTCGAAATTCAGGCCTCTGCCATTGAAGTCACTGGCTGGGTTGAAGATCCTGACACCTACCCAATGGCGGCAAAACGTCACAGCATTGAATATCTGCGTGAAGTGGCGCACCTGCGTCCACGCACCAACCTGATTGGTGCGGTTGCCCGCGTGCGTCATACGCTGGCGCAGGCGCTGCATCGTTTCTTCGATGAGCAGGGTTATTTCTGGGTGTCTACTCCACTGATCACTGCGTCCGATACGGAAGGTGCGGGTGAAATGTTCCGCGTCTCTACGCTGGACATGGAAAACCTGCCGCGTACGCCAGAAGGTAAAGTGGACTATGACAAAGACTTCTTCGGTAAAGAGGCCTTCCTGACGGTTTCTGGTCAGCTCAACGGTGAAACTTACGCCTGCGCGCTGTCCAAAATCTACACCTTTGGTCCTACCTTCCGTGCAGAAAACTCCAACACCAGCCGTCACCTGGCGGAATTCTGGATGCTGGAGCCTGAAGTGGCGTTCGCAGATCTGGATGATGTCGCGGGTCTGGCAGAAGCGATGCTGAAATATGTCTTCAAAGCGGTGCTGGAAGAGCGTCCTGACGACATGAAATTCTTCGCAGAGCGTGTCGACAGCGATGCAGTCGCACGTCTGGAGCGTTTCGTCTCAGCAGATTTCGCGCAGGTGGACTACACCGACGCGGTGGCCATCCTCGAGAAATGCGGAGAGAAGTTTGAGAACCCGGTTTACTGGGGTGTTGACCTGGCGTCTGAGCACGAGCGTTACCTGGCCGAGAAGCACTTCAAAGCACCGGTTGTGGTGAAAAACTACCCGAAAGACATTAAGGCCTTCTATATGCGCCTTAACGAAGACGGTAAAACCGTTGCGGCGATGGACGTCCTGGCACCGGGCATTGGTGAAATCATCGGTGGTTCTCAGCGTGAAGAGCGTCTTGACGTACTGGACGCACGCATGGAAGAGATGGGCCTTAATCCTGCGGATTACAGCTGGTATCGCGATTTACGCCGTTACGGTACCGTCCCGCATGCCGGTTTTGGTCTGGGCTTTGAGCGTCTGATCGCCTATGTCACCGGTGTTCAGAACGTCCGTGACGTTATTCCATTCCCACGCACACCGCGTAACGCCAGTTTCTAATCGACTGAATAACAAATGGCCAGCAATTGCTGGCCATTATTTTATTCTGCATTGTCAGTTTTCGTCAGCGCAAAGTCAGCATTTTTAAACCACAACCCCGTTACAACCACTACCTGTTACGTTTTGTTTCCATGAAACATCTACGCACAAAAAATAAACCCTATTCTTATTGCGCTTATTGCAATCTGAAGCAATAGCACAAAATTCAACCAGTTTTACAGCCATCCAGAAGTCTCTTTCGGGTCATAAGAAAAAATGAGCCGTTTGGCTTCTGTTTATACGAATTGCCTTTATCTAAATTAATTATAAGCTTTTCATATAGATATCAATATATCTGCCGTTTAATTCGCCAGTGGACGCTGAAATTTGAGGTGGTTCACAAAGTTCCGAAAAATACATATTTAGTTACACATTATTTCTTTTTGTAACTTAATCTTGAGAATTGTAGCACTTTCAGGCTAGCGAAACGGTTCTATGAATGGAAAGATGCCTGTCAGATACATAAAGACACCTAACTCTCATCAATAGTTCCGGAAATATTTATTGACAGAATTTATTGACGGCAGTGGCGAGTGTCATAAAAAAACCAATGAGGGTAATAAATAATGATGAAGCGCAATATTCTGGCAGTGGTAATCCCTGCCCTGCTGGTAGCCGGTGCAGCTAACGCTGCAGAAATCTATAACAAGAACGGCAACAAACTGGACTTCTACGGGAAAGTTAACGCCGAGCACGATTTCGTGACCTCTGGCGATAACACGAATAACAACGACGCTACCTACGCGCAGATCGGTTTCAAAGGTGAAACTCAGATCAACGACCAGCTGACCGGTTATGGCCAGTGGGAATACCGTTTCATGGCTAACCAGGCTGAGAACACTGCTCAGGCTAACAAAAACCGTCTGGCTTTCGCGGGCCTGAAAGCGGGTGACGCTGGCAGCATCGACTATGGTCGTAACTACGGTATCGTTTATGACGTTGAGTCATACACCGATATGGCGCCGTCCTTCTCAGGTATGACCTGGGGCGGTAACTACGTTGATAACTTTATGACCAGCCGTGGCACTGGCCTGCTGACCTACCGTAACAGCGATTTCTTCGGTCTGGTTGACGGTCTGAGCATGGGCGTACAGTACCAGGGTAAAAACGACCGTGCTGACGTTAAAACCTCTAACGGTGACGGCGTAGGTTACTCCCTGGGTTACGACTTCGGCGAAGGCTTCGGTGCAATCGCATCTTACAGCAACGCTAACCGTACTCTGAACCAGAAGGCTGATGGTCAGGGTGACAAAGCTGAAGCATGGGGTGTTGGTCTGAAATACGACGCTAACAACCTGTACCTGGCAACCACCTATGCAGAAACCCGTAACACCACCCGTACCGGTTCTAGCGGTGATGCTGGTTTTGCTAACAAAACTCAGAACTTCGAAGTGGTTGCTCAGTACCAGTTCGACTTCGGCCTGCGCCCAGCCATCTCCTACGTGCAGACCAAAGGTAAAGACCTGGCTGCCGTCGGCGGCTTCAGCGGTGGCGATGCAGACCTGGCTAAATTCATCCAGGTGGGTACCACTTACTACTTCAACAAAAACTTCAACGTGTGGGCTGACTACTACATCAACCTGCTGGACAAAGACACCGACTACGCGAAAGCGGTTGGCGGTCTGAACGGCAACGACGATATGGCAGCAGTGGGTGTGACCTACCAGTTCTAATCAGTACACCACTTTGTTATATGCTTAATGAACAGGGCTTCGGCCCTGTTTTTTTTATGTCTGATAGCAAAAAATGGCGACTTTTGAAAAGCCGCACGCTTTTTGTCGCAAACGGTTGGCATTTTGTAAATCTACCGTTAACCTGATAGCGGATTTCACTTCTGTAATCACAATGGAACTTCGTCATGTTTGAGAACATTACCGCCGCTCCTGCCGACCCTATTCTGGGCCTGGCCGATCTGTTTCGTGCCGACGACCGCCCTGGTAAAATCAACCTGGGTATTGGTGTATATAAAGATGAAACCGGCAAAACCCCGGTGCTGACCAGCGTTAAAAAAGCTGAGCAGTATCTGCTGGAAAATGAAACCACCAAAAATTACCTCGGTATTGATGGTATCCCTGAATTTGGTCGTTGCACTCAGGAACTGCTGTTCGGCAAAGGCAGTGCAATTGTGAGCGACAAGCGTGCGCGTACAGCACAGACCCCTGGCGGTACCGGCGCGCTGCGCGTCGCGGCGGATTTCCTTGCGAAAAACACCTCTGTTAAGCGTGTCTGGGTGAGCAACCCAAGCTGGCCAAACCACAAGAGCGTATTCAACTCTGCAGGCCTGGAAGTACGCGAATATGCTTACTACGACGCGGCTAACCACTCTCTGGACTTCGACGGTCTGCTGGCCAGCCTGAACGAGGCTCAGGCGGGTGATGTGGTGCTGTTCCACGGCTGCTGCCACAACCCAACCGGTATTGATCCAACGCTGGAACAGTGGGAACAGCTGGCGAAGCTCTCCGTAGAAAAAGGCTGGCTGCCGCTGTTTGACTTTGCATACCAGGGCTTCGCCCGTGGTCTGGAAGAAGATGCGGAAGGCCTGCGCGCTTTTGCTGCCGTGCATCAGGAACTGATCGTGGCAAGCTCTTACTCCAAGAACTTCGGTCTGTACAATGAGCGTGTCGGTGCCTGTACGCTGGTTGCGGCGAACACTGAAACCGTTGATCGTGCATTCAGCCAGATGAAATCCGTGATCCGCGCTAACTACTCTAACCCGCCTGCACACGGTGCCTCTGTCGTTGCGACTATCCTGAGCAACGATGCACTGCGTGCTATCTGGGAACAAGAGCTGAACGATATGCGTCAGCGTATTCAGCGCATGCGTCTGCTGTTTGTGAACACCCTTGCGGAGAAAGGCGCTGACCGTGACTTCAGCTTTATTATTAAGCAGAACGGTATGTTCTCTTTCAGCGGCCTGACCAAAGAACAGGTTCTGCGTCTGCGTGAAGAGTTTGGCGTCTACGCCGTGGCGTCTGGTCGCGTCAACGTTGCAGGCATGACCCCAGACAATATGGCGCCGCTGTGCGAAGCCATCGTCGCCGTGCTGTAAATTGCCCCCATAAAAAAAGCCTGCGTAATGCAGGCTTTTTTTTATTCTGGTTACCAGACAGGCATTTCGTCCTGAAGGAACGGGTTATGAAGTCGTTCATAACCCAGCGTCGACATCGGACCGTGTCCAGGGATAAACGTCACATCATCGCCCAGCGGCAACAACTTCTGTTTAATCGACTGAATCAGCTGTCCGTGGTCGCCACGTGGAAAATCGCTGCGTCCTACGCCACCTTTGAAAATCACATCGCCGGAAATCAGCAGACGGGACTGGTCATCAAAGAAGACAATATGGCCTGGCGTATGCCCAGGACAATGCAACACCTGTAAAGTCACATTCCCTACGTTAACGCGCTCTCCTTCATTTAGCCAGCGATCGGGCGTCAGGGGCAGACACTCATCAAGGCCAAACATGCGGCTCTGGGCTGGTAAACCCTGCAGCCAGAACTCATCTTCTTTTTCCGGACCGATCACAGGCACACCGAAGTGCTGTGCCAGCTCCGCCGCCGCACCAACATGATCAAGATGACCATGCGTCAGTAAAATCTGCATCAGCGTGACACCGCTATCAGCGACTTCCTGCTTGATTTTCTCAGCGTCACCGCCGGGATCGACAAGCGCGGCCAGTTTGGTTTGCTCACACCAGATTAATGAACAATTCTGGGAGAATGCAGTAACCGGAATAATACGATAGTTCATACTGCTCCTGTGTTTCGTTATTACCAGTGCCGGACCGGACCGGTATCAATATGCACAAAGTTGCTACTTGGGTAATATCCTACACCACCTGCGCGCATAGATAACGCAGCTTTGCGAATATTGGCTAACGAAACGCCTTCAATATGGAAATCCATTGCCTGTCCCTTCGTGTGATAGCTTTTTTTCGCTACCCCACGGCTGTGGGCGCGCAGTTCATTATTGGTATCAACAGAGCGATAACCAGAAATAAGTTGCACTGGCTTGCTGGTACCCAGCAGGCCCTGAAGGCGGAATAACTGATCAAACAGTCCTGGGTCGATGGCTTTTATTTTATTCGCGCGGAAATCACGGAAAAAATGGTTAAGTCTTGCTAATTCATCCTGAATATAGCCTCTGCCATCGAAGAACTCCGCTTTTAACGACTCACCGGTGTGGAGATTGTTGAGCGTTAAAACTCGCGGACGAGGTGTCGAGAGGGTGGCAAATGCTGGCGTCGGCAAGATGGCCGCTGCGCCGAGCGCAACACCACCTAACGCCAGCAGTTTGCGGCGATTAGCGTCAAATTTGTCCATGATAATCAGGTCTACAGGTCAATGTTTATCGTAAATATGCTTAGCGCACGAAGGGCACCTTAACTGGCAAAGCCGACTACGTCAAGGCACCCAACCCCAGTAAATACGCGGCCTCCAGCCATATAGCCCCGTATTCACCATTACTTACGACAACCTATTTTCCCGAACTGCTTCATTTACCTGATTAATTGTTCAGCTTTTGGCAAAATTTGTGCGCCGGATCGCGCCGTGAGATCATAATTGTAAATATCTGTACGATACTGCGTCCGCCCGTCCTCACCCACAAACGCCGTCAGATAATAAAGATTGACCGGAATATTATGGCGAATATTAACGTAACGCGTATCCCCCTGCTTCAGGGCGTCAGAGATGCGCGTATCGTTCCAGCCTGCATCCTGCAACAGCATATTAGCCAGCTCCGAGGCTTTATTGACACGCACACAGCCTGAACTCAGCGCGCGGGTATCTTTCTGGAACAGATTGTGGTTCGGCGTATCGTGCAGATAGATAGCATCTGAACTCGGCATATTGAACTTGTAGCGTCCGAGCGAGTTATGTGCACCGGGTGCCTGCTGGAACCGGAATGGCAGATTAGACGCGGTAATGGTTGACCAGTCGACCATATAGGGGTCTATCGCCTCTTTGCTGTTCCAGCCGCGCATCACCGTATAGCCATGGCGTTCCAGGTAACCCGGATCGTTCCAGACCTTGGGCAGAATGTCTTTACGCGCCAGCGTCGGCGGTACGTTCCACGGCGGGTTAACCACCACGTTGTTCAGGGCACTGCTCATCATCGGCGTTTTGCGATCGGGACGTCCCACAATCACGCGTGACGCCAGCACTTCACTGCCGTTCTGGTAATAGACCAGCGAATACGCCGGAATATTCACCATGATGCCGGTAGAGAGGGTCCCTGGCAGCAAGCGTAAACGCTGGATATTGAGCGCCAGCACCCCTGCACGCTGCGCAGGTGAGACGTTCAGCCAGTCGCGCGTTGACTGGCCAATCACGCCATCAGCACCCAGCCCCTGAGCAGCCTGAAACTGCTTAACCGCTGCAACCAGCTCCCGATCGTAGGCCGCGGGCTTATCACTCAGAACGGCGGCTTTTTTCTCTTTCACCGGGGCTGACGGGCTGACAACGACGCTTTGCGCATCGTCACCCGGCAGGGCAATTTTAGGCCCGCTATCCAGAATACCGGAGCGTTTGAGGATCTCACGCAGGGCAGGCACATCGCTGCTCCACTGTCCAGGACGCAGCGTCGCGGTACCACGCATCTGCGGCCATGGACGTGAATCCCCGACCAGTTCCAGAAGCGACTGATGCATGGTCGCGTATTGCGGATGTGCCGGCGCGAGGCTCGCAATAAAGCGCGGCAGATCGCCACTATCCAGCGCCAGTTGCCACTGGTTAATTACCGACAGTGCCGGAGTCGCCAGCTTGTAAGGCTTATCGCTGTACAACCAACGGTTACCATTGACCGGAATACCGGCCACAAACTGGAGATACCCCATCATGGCATCGGAAAGCACCACGTCCCGCGCCTGCCCGGTGACAGCAGGATCGGTTAAGAGCTCAACCCATTTTGTGAACTGCGGCTGGAACCCTGCAATGGCGACTTCTGCCAGCTGTTGCTGGAAGGCGCGCACCGCATCACGGTTTTCCCACATGGGTTTCATGTCACGCGCCGCATAGAGCAGCGTGAGCTGGCTGGAATAGACAGGCGTGTAGCCTGCTGGCAGCCCAGACAGCAGCTGCTGGCGAAGCGATTCCGCGTCGATGCCTTCTGGCAACGGTTTAATACCGGCCATGATGGCCGTCGCAGGAGACTGCTCCAGCGGTTGAGACAGCGACGTTGGCTGTGTGCCAGTCGTTGCTGTGCTGTCAGTCGGCACAATTTCAGGCTCGTCGGCCTGAGCGGTTAACAGTGGAGCAAACGTCACTGCCAGGCATAAACTTAGCGCAGACAGCTGACGACCACATTTTTTCTTTAGCAACATCCCTTGCCCCCTGTTTTCACGACATGCCCATCACGTTGGGGCTTTCTTTTATTATAGGGTGACGGCAAACCTGTTGCCTTACCTTATGTAAAGAAGTTTAAAGATAACGCAGCCTTAAACACAAGTTAAGCGAAAAAAAAAGCGGCGCTGGTGCGCCGCTCACGGTTAGAAAACGCCTCAGGACGCGTCTGCCGTTGTTTCCGGTAAGGATTCTGGCGGCTGTGGGGCAAAACCGCGTAACCCGACCACGTGAACGTGTTCGGTATTCTGGAATACCTTACGCACCAGTTTATACGTGGTGCCTCTCTCAGGACTGATGTTCTCCGGCGCAGCGATAATGAGCTGCATATCAAGACGCTCACAGAGTTCAAACAGCGTGGCAATTGAGCGGGCGTCAAGACGCGCAGCTTCATCCAGGAACAGCAGTCGACATGGGGAGATATCTTTGCCGCGCAGACGACGCGCCTCATCTTCCCAGCTCTGGACCACCATCACCAGAATCGACATCCCGGTACCGATAGCTTCACCGGTAGAGAGTGCACCGGACTCCGCACGGAGCCAGCCGTCTGAACCACGGTTAACCTCCACTTCCATTTCCAGGTAGTTACGGTAATCCAGGAGCTCTTCACCAATGGTTTGCGGCGTGCGTTGCCCCATGTCAATCTGCGGATTAAGGCGTTGATACAGTTTCGCCAGCGCTTCGGAGAAGGTCAGACGGTTGCTGTTGAACAGATCCTGATGCTGTTCGTGCTGTTCAGACAACACTTCCAGCAGCGTCGAGTGCGCTTCACGCACGTTCACGTTCAGACGCACGCTGTTCACCTGACCAAACGATACGCTCTGCAAGCCCTGGTTCAGCTGGCGAATTCGGTTCTGCTCGCGCTGGATGGTTTTACGGATGATATTCGCCACGCTGCGGGAACTGATAGCCAGCTTCTGCTCGCGGGAGGTCAACTCTTCCGTCAGGCGGCCCAGTTCGATTTCCATCTGCTCAATGGCTTCGACCGGATCGTCGGTACGAATGATGTCCTGACGAATACGCTCACGCAGGTGCTGATAAACGGCCACGAAGAACTGGATCTTACGCTCAGGGCGTTTCGGATCTTCGGACATACGCAGCACATCGCGCAGGTGTTCGTTATCCGCCACCGCCAGACGCAAGGCACCCAGCGCCTTATCCGACATAGAGCGCAGTTCATCCGCAGAGAGATAGGCCAGCTCGCGACGATGCAGACGGCGTTCAACGTTATTGTCTTTCACCATCCGCATGACGGCGCACCAGCCCGCCTTCGCGGTCACGACCTGCTCACGCATTTCGTGATAATCACGCTCCAGCTTGCGCAGGCGACGAGTCAGGTTATCCATTTCCGCTTCACAGAAGGTCAGCGCTTTTTCCAGCTGATTACGACGTGCGCGGTTATTACTGAGCTGCGCATGCAGTTCATCACGACGGATACGCGCCCGCTCTTCTGCTCCGCTGTCAGCACGGACGCCAATGTCCTGTAACTCTTTCTGAAGATCGTTTAACAGCTCTTTCTTGGTGTCGAAGGAGCTTTTCAGCGAGGCCAGGACCTGATTGTACTGGTTCAGCTGTGCCGAGTGGCTACGCATCGCGTCACGGGCGCGAGTACGTTCCGCTTCAGCCTGTTCAAGGCGCTGACGCAGCTTCTCATTGAGATCGCTGTTACCGCTCAGCATCTCCGCGGAATCGGAGTAGCCGAAGTGGGCCCGGCGCTGCACCACTTCCGTCAGGGCAAACGCCTGCTGGCGCGCTTCGCGCTGCACCTGCTGCGACCAGGCATAATCTTCTTTTAACTGTTCGAACTGCTCCGGATCGCTCTGCAACACGGAGACCATTGGTTCGAGCTTCGCCAGCTGATTACCGTACTGCTGAACAAAACGTGCCGCTTCCTGAGCTTCATCCAGACGTTCCTGAATCTCATCCACGCGGTCAGCCAGCGTGTCATCTGCCAGCAGATTCAGGCGAGGCAGGATGCGGTTAAGGGCCGCAACGCCCTCTTTCGCCTGTTCGAACTGAACGCGGCTTTGCTGGTTGTCATTTTCATGGTTTGAGATCGCACGCTCAAGCTCGCCGCGACGGGTGTTGAGCTTGCGAATTTCGGCTTCCGGGTCAGCTTCAAACGCCACGCCCAGATGGCTGCCGATAAAGCGGCTGAACGCCTGATGAAGACGCTGGGTTTTCTGCACGTCAAACGACAGGGTCGCAAAACGTTCAGACAGCGTCTCACGCTCGGCGTGAAGACTTTCAATCCGGTTTTCACGCGCTGCGCGACCAAACAGCGGAAGCTCAGGGAAGCGAGAATAACGCCACTGACGATCGGCGATTTTGACGACAACCGCTTTTTCCAGCTCATCGACGCTGAATACGCTGTCATCGAACGACTGCGGGTCCCCTTCGATTAAATAGAGGTCTTCCGGGCAATCTTCCAGCCCTGCCAGCTGGTCAGCAATCAGCGACAGATCCGGGACCACAATCGCGTTACGTGATGGGCCATACAGGGCTGAGAAGTACGGCGCATCGTCCAGACCGACATCGTCATAGATTTCGGACAACAGCACGCCGCCAAAACGTTCAGCCAGGGCGTTCAGACGTGAATCTTCCGAACCACCAGGCTGGCTTAAGCGCTCAATCTCTTCATCGATCTCACGTTTACGGGCGCCGACTTCATCGCGCTCAACAATCGCCTCGCGCTCGCGCTCAAGCAATTGTTGCAGATATTCGGTCACGTCCTGGCTGGACTCAAACTGTTCGCCGCACTGTTCACTGAGCTGGTTCAGGCTGCTTTGGGCAGCCAGCCAGACTGGTGCACGCTGCAGCAGCACCTTAGAACGGGACTGCAGCTGCTCCATCTCCTGGCGCAGCGTCATGCGCTGTTCACTGGCGTTGGATACGGAATCGGAAAGCGCAGCAATACGCGCTTCGAGCTCCTGATGCAGAGCTTCAAGATCGTCGAAATCGTAATTTTTGCCCTGGCGCTTACAGAACTCCGCCAGCATACGCTCGGCTTCCTGCTGTTCGCGAAGACGCTGTTCCAGTTCGTTCAGGCGCATACGCAGCGGCTGAACCTGCTCGGCCAGATGGCGCTGGTTCACACCGTCGCGCAGCAGTTCACGGGCAACTTCCCACGCTTCGTTACGCGCAAGCGGTCCGTTAATTGCCACAACCAGCTGGTACGCTTGCTCAAACTGACTGTGCGCCGTTTGCGCGACGCTCATCTTCTGTTCAAGCGAGAGCAGTTTCTCGGTCGCTTCCTGCTCTTTGGCCTGGAAGGTATCCAGCCACTGGTCAGCGCTTTCCGGGGTGAGGTCAGGCAGATGACACAGCTCTTTTGCACGCTGTAACGCCTGAAGTGCCTGGGTATACTGAATTGCACGCGTCTGCTGCACGTCCAGCGCCTGCTGGTAATCGGCCAGCTGATTTTTCAGCTCATCCACTTCCAACTCGGCGGCCTCGGCACGTGCTTCGTTCTCTTCCTGCATGTCGGCAGCTTCCGCCACCACTTCATTTTGCTCTTCGAGACGAATTTGCAGCTCATCGAGATCCGCTTCGTAGCGCTCGATCTTCTCCTGCTGACGCAGGGCGGTCTGCACCAGGTTCAGGTGATCGCTGGCAGCCTGGTAATCGGCTTCCAGATCGCCTTCGGCACCGTTGTGCTCGCCCAGTTCACGCGCCATTTCGACGTGCTTATACTGCTCAGCCACCAGCTGTTTACGGGAGGTAAACAGCTCGCGGCGGTACTCTAACGCCTGATCGAGATGGACACGACGTTCATTGGCGTGACGCATATAGTCCGCCGCCACGTAGTTGGTGGCCTCGCTAATCAGGTGCTTAAACAGGTCACGGTCAGACTGCGTCACGCGAATGGCTTCGAGCGTCATGCGGTTTTCACGCAGCGCGGCTTCCATATCCTGGAAGGCCTTACGCACGCCGCTGTTTTCCGGTAACAGGTAGTCGCGCAGGGAGCGGGTAATGGCGCTGGAGATACCACCGTACAACGATGCTTCGATCAAACGGTAGTATTTGCTACGGTCAGACGCACTGCGCAGACGGCGCGCCACAACGCCCAGATCGAACATCAGGGAGTGGTAATCCGTAATGGAGTTGAACTGCTTGAACTGCACGCCTTCGATGGTTTCGAGCTTATCTTTCAGCTCCTGCAGCGTCAGCACGCGCGCCTGACGCTCATTCAGGGTTTCCGTCAGCAGCGCTGTGGGCTGCATGGAGGTTGGCAGACCCTGGATGGCAAACGGTTTAATGTCCACTTTACGGTCACGGCCTGCGACCTGCTGCAGACGTACCCCCACCACCACACGCTGATGTCGGGAGTTAATGACGTCCAGTACCGAATAACAGACGCCTGCTTTGAGTTTGCCGTGCAGGCCTTTATCGCGAGAGCCGCTGGTCGCCCCCGCTTCGGTGGTGTTACGGAAATGGAGCAGCGTCAGATCGGGGATCAGTGCCGTAACAAACGCCGCCATGGTGGTGGATTTACCCGCACCGTTACCACCGGAGAGCGTCGTAACCAGCTCATCCAGATCGAACGTCCGGGCAAAGAAGCCGTTCCAGTTAATCAGCGTTAGTGAGCGAAATTTACCGCGTTCAATCATTACTCTTCCTCCCCGCTATCCGGCAGATTCTCTTCATGCTCATCATCGAGCTGCAAATGGTTTTCCACCGGCATCGCTTCACCGTCGCGGATCATGCGAAGCTGCGCTTCACGCGCATCGTCGCCCGCACGCACATCGGCGCCGAAGCGGAAGACAGATTCCGTGATGCGGAATTTGCTGCTGTCATGGCCCATAAACCAGACCATGCCCAGACGACGCAGACGGTTAAGGGAAGAGCGAACTTTTTCCTGCAATTTCTGGCGGTCAAGATCCGAGCCGGTGGAGCGGTTGTTCACCAGCTTAAGCAGCTTGCTCTCATCCGCCAGCGCCAGCAGCTCGTCGTAAAGCTCCTGCTGGGTGAAGATGCCTTCATTTGCCAGACGCTCCGGGCTGAGATAGAGGTAGCAAAGAATTTTGCCGACCATCATATCCAGCTCAGAGAGCACGGAACGCGGAATCAGGGTTGTGGAACGTGGACGCAGGTAGAAAAACCCTTCCGGTGCGCGGATAAGCTCCACGTTATAGCGGGCGTAAAACTCTTCCAGGTACTCCTGGAAGTCCATCAAAAAGGCGTGATTGTCCAGCTCGTCTAAGCCAATGTGACGACCGGCACGCAGTTGGCTGTCCAGCGCCGGAAACAACGGATTCGCCAGCGCCTGTGCCAGCTTAACTGGCATCACTTGTTCAATATTTGTCAATGACATGCGCCTGTACCTTGGCTCCGTAATCGTTAATCGGCTGCCACTTCGGCGGCAGCCCGGTGAAATCTGCTTGTGCGACGCCCAGACGCACGGCCTGGTCTACCACGATGCGGGCGATGTCGAAGTGGCGCGCGCGAGGATATTGCGCCAGATAGTCGCGCACCACGAGCCCAAGATCCAGCGGCACTTGTCTGGTTTTGTAGACAGCGAGCTGTTCTTCGATCATCGCCGCAAGTTGCTCACGAATTTCGTTGAACTCTTCATATTCCAGATCCGGTGGCAGTTCACCGGTCACTTCTTCATCGCGCAGAGCCATCTCTTCGTCGCGCATATCCAGCAGACGATCGGCACTGGCGTAAGTCAGCGCCCATGGCGCATCGAAATAGGTCTGTACCGACTGGCGCAGACGCTGAGCAAAGACGCGGTTTTTATCCATATCGATCGCGGTACGGATAAATTTATGCACGTGGCGGTCATAACCGATCCACAGGTCAATCGACTGCTGACCCCAGCTGATAATACGATCGAGTTTGCTCTGCAGATCGAACACCAGACGGTCAATAAAATGCAGATCGTCATGGGCCATGGTCGCATCCTGGATGCGCAGCAGGTTCGCCTGAAGCTTATCCCCTGCCGCTTCCAGCGTATCCTGCAGTTCACGCAGCGTACCCGAGGTTTCCGACAGCAACATTTCACAGCTGGAGATGGCCGCACGCCAGTCTTTATTCAGCAACTGTGCGATATCGTCTTTTACCTGTTGCTGCTGTTCATCCATCAGACGCTGGGTCAGATCGATGCTGTCGAAAATCTCTGCCACCGAATATTTCAGCGGCGCATAGACGTTACGGTGCCAGTGGAATTCGTCACCGTTTTCATCCGCTGCATCGGCGGCGCGCTTAAGTTCACCCGCCACAATCGAGAGCTGCATGGAAAGACGCAGCGTGGAAAATTCACGCTGGCGAATGTAGTAATCGGTGATGCCGATACCCAGTGGCGTCAGACGATAGATGGCGTTTCCTTCCGCCTGCTCGCTGGTAAAGCGGTTCAGCAGACGTTGACGCACCATATCGTTGATTGCGTTGTTGGCACGCACGCTAATGGTTTCGCTGGTTTGCTCAAACGCATCACTGACATGGCGGAACGCATCCACCAGTTCACCCTCGCTCATTTCGCCATCCAGCCGTTCGCCGTTCAGCGTGGCAACCGCCAGCAGGAAAGAGAGTCTGTCTACCGGCAGCGAGATGGAGAAATCGTTTTTCCTGGCCCAGGCAACCAGTTCGGGGACTGTCTGGGAAAATTCACTCATAGGTTATCCTTGCATCTGCGGCTTGTGCGCGGTGACGTGAATATAGCGGCCAAGACTGACAAAAGGTTCCTGACGGCAATACCGCGTTTCTAATTCTGTTAAGGTGTCAAAACAGTCACGCTGTTTGTGTTTTTCACGCAGATAATCATGAAACACCCTGACGCCCGTTTTCCCGGTTATCTGCCAGCCAATCTCTTCCAGCCAGCCATACACCTGCTGCGGATCGCGCGGATAATCCGGGGAAAGCGTGCGTTTTTTCTTTTTTGGCATCCCGACCTGAACATAGTCGAAGTTACCCGCAACCATGTTGTGCATCAGGAAGCCGTTAGCATTGTAGAACATCAGTGACAGCGTACCGCCCGGGCGCAACATCGACCACAGGGTGCGTAACACGCTTTGCGGATCGGCAACCCACTCCAGCACTGCATGAAACAATATCAGATCAACCTGGGTTTCCAAATGCTGTGCGATGTCCTGAGCGGCGCATTGTATAAAATGCATGTTGTCGCTCACACCTTTCTCTTCTGCGGCACGCGTCGCACGCGCGATCATCTCAGCAGAAAGATCGCAAAGCGTTACGTGATGACCGCGCTGGGCCATTTTGATAGCCGTCTGCCCTTCACCGCCGCCAGCATCCAGCACGCGCAACGTTTGCCCCTCAAACGAGGCCAGGATGTTGTCCAGATCCTGCCAGAGGATCGTCTGACGCAACTGCCCTTTCGTGGTGCCATAAATGTTGCGCGAAAACTTTTCCGCGATGTCATCAAAATTGCGATCCCGCATTGGGAGAGTTCCACTCGCTAACTGCAAAACCGCTATTTTGTCACACCCGCGCGGAGAATGAACCTCTCTGGTGTAATATCACGAGTAATCACCTGCTATATGGTTAAAAAAGGAACCAAAAAGGATGCTTTTTACCCTGAAGAAATACATTGGGGGGATGATGCTTCCCCTTCCACTGCTGCTTATCATCATTGCGCTGGGGCTGGCGCTGGTGTGGTTTAGTCGCTTTCAGAAAAGTGGCAAAACCCTTATTACCGTCGGCTGGCTGGTTCTGCTGTTGCTGAGTCTGCAGCCGGTCGCGGATAGCCTGTTACGTCCTGTCGAAAACAAGTACCCGACATGGCAGGGTCATCAGGAGGTGAAGTATATCGTGGTGCTGGGTGGGGGTTACACCTGGGATCCGAGCTGGGCGCCCAGTTCAAACCTGATTAACAACAGCCTGCCTCGACTGAACGAAGGCATTCGCCTGTGGCTGGCGAATCCGGGATCGAAAATGATCTTTACCGGTGCGGCGGCAAAAACAAACCCGGTCAGCACGGCCGAAGCCGGAGCCAGAGTGGCTGAATCGCTGGGTGTACCGCGTTCCGCTATCATCACGCTGGACAGCCCAAAAGACACCGAAGAAGAAGCTGCTGCCGTGAAGCAGGCGATTGGCGATGCCCCGCTCCTGCTGGTTACGTCCGCCTCGCACCTGCCGCGGGCGATGATTTTCTTCGAAAGAGTTGGCCTGCATCCCCTCCCCGCGCCGGCTAACCAGATGGCCATCGACGCGCCGCTTAACCCGTGGGAACGGGCGATCCCGTCCCCGGTGTGGCTGATGCACAGCGATCGTGTCGGTTACGAAACGCTTGGACGTCTCTGGCAATGGCTAAAAGGCGCCTCAGGCGAGCCAGGGCAGGAGTGATATCGTGGCGAGATCGAAGTTGGCGCGATTAAAACGGCCAGTATTGACCAGTTGCGCCACTTCATCCCAGAGCAGATAGAGCCAGCGGCGCCAGAGAAACGCTTCTGCAACCGGCGCGCGCTGGAGATAATGCCAGAGTAACCCCTCTGCGGCCCCGCTGTCGCTGAGCCTGAACAACTCGTACTCGCGCGGTGCCCAGAGCATGATCCCTGGCCCTACCATTGCCAGAAGCTGGTCGCTGCGAGGGTCTTTCAGCATGCTGCGCAGGGTAAAATTGCCGTGAACCAGCACGCAGTTGTCGTTAAAGCCGTCAAACAGCGCGGGCAAACACTCCCGGGTGCGGAACAAAATACGTTTGTCCTGCATGGTCAAACCGGTGTTATTAAACTGGTTAAGGGTGCCCCACAACACTTCGACCCGCTGGCGGTACCACAGTGGCCACAGGTTTTCCTGGGTGCTGTCTACCGGGCCGACGAGCCCACCGCTGTCTTGTCTGTGCCAGCCCAGCAGCGCCTCGACAATCTGATCTTTCAGCTGTTCCCAGCGTTCCGGTGAACGAGCAGGCGCTTCCACAGGCACGCCACGTAACCGCTCAATCAGCAGGACATCGGGGCCGGGGTGTTCTTCATGCGTCATCACGCCATACACCGTCGGCATGCGGACGGTCCCTTGTCGCGCAAGCATCGACATTTTCCAGGCCAGCTGCCTGGCAACGCCCGGCGAGGTAAAACTTCGGGCCATCAGCGGCATTGGGTTTCCCTGGCTGTCATATAACGACCAGAGTGCGGTATCTGCTTTTTCGTTCACACACTCAACCCTGCTTAACTTCTCACCCAGCAGATGGCTCAGTTCAGCACGCAGCTGTTCCATATGATATTACCCCCATTAAGACTACTGCTTTTATAATGAGCGCGCGGACAGAAGATGTCACCCGACAGAGATCAATTATGGAAAAGAAAGGGAAAATAACCTGGAGAGAACATCCCCCCGCAAGGAGGGATGCGGGCGCTATTAACGCAATTCGGCGCGGACGCGCTCAAGATCTTCCGGGGTGTCAACACCCGTACCTGGCACTTCCTGCGCAACGGCAACGTGGATTTTTTCCCCGTACCAGAGCACGCGGAGCTGCTCCAGCATTTCGATATGCTCCAGCGGGCTGGGTGCCCAGGTAACATAACGACGAATAAAGCCAGCACGGTAGCCGTAGATCCCCAGATGACGCAGGAATGAATCACCAATGGTCTCTTTTGAAACCGCAAAACGATCACGATCCCAGGGAATAGTGGCGCGAGAGAAGTAGAGCGCATAGCCCTCGGCATCCATCACCACTTTCACCGCGTTCGGATTAAACGCCTCTTCAGCGTGGAGCACAGGTACCGCGAGCGTAGCCATACCGACCTGGCGCTGCGCCAGGTTTTCCGCCACCTGGCGAATAATGACCGCCGGGATCATCGGCTCGTCGCCCTGTACGTTAACGATGACCGTATCATCACTGAAACCGCATTTCTCAACCACTTCTGCCAGCCGCTCTGTGCCGGACTGGTGATCGGCGCGGGTCATGCACACTTCTCCGCCAGCCGCCTCAACCGCACGGGCAACGTCCGGATGATCGGTTGCCACGATAACGCGCTCAGCACCGGACTCACGCGCACGTTCAAGGACATGCACAATCATCGGTTTGCCGTTGATATCCACCAGCGGTTTACCCGGCAGACGGGTTGATGCATAACGCGCAGGAATAATGACAACAAAACTCATGGTTTGCTCTCTTCTGCCACCAGGGAGCGGGCTTCGTTTTCCAGCAATACCGGAATACCGTCGCGCAGCGGGAATGCCAGACTGTCCAGCTTGCAAATCAGCTCTTGTTTGTCCTGGCTGTAATAAAGTTTGCCGTTGCACACCGGGCAGGCAATAATTTCAAGTAAACGGTGATCCATAGTTCCTCCGTATGGGTAATCGCTAAAGCTTAACACATTCCTTTTTCAGGGAGTGTCTGTTTCCCAGCCACGTCGACAGGTGCTAAACAACCCGTCAGGCACCCGACCCAGCGCCACGTCGTGGGCCCCCTGCCAGCATGCGAATTCGCTAATGGCGGAGGTTAATCCTTTTTCCAGCGCCGCTGTGGTCTGGATCCCCTCTTCAAGATAGAGCGCGATAATCTCCAGCGTGCCGGTTTTGCGGTGCATTTTAGCGTCCATTCGACCGACCAGTTGCCCTTTGTGCAGCAGAGGCAACACAAAGTAGCCGTACTGACGCTTTGGCGCGGGGGTGTAACACTCAAGCCGATAGCTGAAATTAAACAGCTGTTCGGCCCGTTTTCTGTCCCACACGACCGGATCGAAAGGCGATAACACCGCGCTGTGGGTTGCCTGAAGCTTACTGTCCAGAGCCTGGGGTAAGAGCGGGAGGAGATCCGAATGCAGCCACATGTCCCCGAGGGTTTCTACCGTGACGGGGATAACACGATGTTCACGCTGCCACATTTCCAGCAGCGGTTTCAGGGCCGGCTGGCGAAGGCGATAGTAATCCGCCAGCCACTGCGGCCGGAAAATGCCCAGACTGCGGGCGCTGTTTTCCAGCATGATGGCTTCCGCTGCCTCCTGGGTGAGTAAGTCACGCTCATCGTCCCAGTGGGGCATCACGCGGTGCGTCAGGTCATACACGCGCTGAAAATTACGCCGTTCAATCACCATGACTTTGCCGGACGTAAACAGTCCTTCAAGGTGGCGTTTGTGCGGCTTCCACTCCCACCAGCCGCTGGTCCCTTTTCTCGGATGTTCAAAATCGGCGGAACGTACAGGACCGTTTTGCTGAATATGCTCGATAAGCTGTGCAATTTCAGTCGTGTGCTCCTGCATCCATTCCTGGCGGTATTTCCAGCCCATCTTTTCGGGGGCCAGCATGCGATGGCGAACCAGGGCAAAATCGCTGCGCGGCAGGAAACAGGCCTCGTGCGCCCAGTACTCCATTAAGTCCCCCTTACTGAGCGCGTCATCCAGCCACTGAGGCGGATAATTCCCCAGTCGACTAAACAGCACAAGGTAAGGGCTACGGGCCACGATATTAATGGTGTCAATTTGAAGGAGCGACATGCGCTGAACGGTAGAGAGAATATCGGCGGGCTGCGCGCGGCGGCGGGGCTTTTTGAGCAGCCCCTGTGCGGCAAGGTGCAAATGACGTGCGGCTGAAAGCGAGAGTTGCGGTAAAGACATGCGTTTTCCTGTCAGTCAAAGCGCCACCAGAACCGCGTAAGCCATTACTGCACTAACGCAATCAGTTCCTTGAGCAATTGTTCCGGTTGCTCACCGCTGAGTTCAGCGTCAACCGGCAGATACCACCAGTTATCCTTCGCAAAGGCACGGCATTTCACCGCATCTTTTTCAGTCATGATTAGCGTCTGCCCCGGAGCTGTCAGGGCCGCGACCTGATCTGGCACCAGCGCCTGATGATCGGCCAGCGGAACGCGTTTTTCAAGCCGGGCACCACACTGTTCCAGCGTCGCGAAGAAACGCGGAGGATGACCGATACCCGCCATGGCCACCAGCGCGGGTAACAAGGAGACAGCACGGCGCTCTCCGGTCAATAGATTCACCGCCATTCCCGGCCTGAGATGCATAGGGATCTCACCCGGTTTGGCCTCTCCACCGTTAACAATCACCGCATCAACGGACCTGAGACGCGAAGCGCGTTCGCGCATTGGTCCGGCGGGTAGCCACCAGCCGTTACCGAACCGGCGAACCCCGTCAATGACCACAATCTCTTTATCACGCGCCAGCGCGTAATGCTGCAGACCATCGTCAGTAATAATAATGTCTACCGCGTGTTCGGCAAGAAGTGCCTGAACGGCATCACTGCGTACCGGGGAAACCGCAACAGGTGCGCCTGTACGCTGGTAAATCAATACTGGCTCATCACCCGCTTCAGCGGTCGTAGTTTCCGCCGTCAGCAACAGGGGATACTGCGCCGCTTTTCCGCCATACCCACGCGATACCACGCCTGGGCGTATACCGCGTTTTTGCAGTTGCTCCACCAGCCAGATCACCACCGGTGTTTTACCGTTGCCGCCAGCCGTCAGGTTACCCACCACGACAACTGGCACCGGCGCGCGCCATGCTCGCTTCAACCCCAGGCGGTAAAGCAGACGAATGAGGCCGCTCACCAGGCCATAAAGCCAGGAAAGCGGCAGAAGCGGCAGCCACAGCGGTGATTCACCGGACCAGATACGTACAATCATTCGCCGAATTGCATCTTATGCAGTTGGGCGTAAACGCCGCGGTGCGCCAGCAAATCAGAGTGGCTTCCGCGTTCGACAATCACGCCATCTTCAACAACAACGATTTCGTCAGCCTGTTCGATAGTCGACAGACGGTGCGCAATCACCAGCGACGTACGGTTCTTTTGCAGCTCATCCAGCGCCGACTGAATGGCACGTTCAGATTCCGTATCCAGCGCAGAGGTTGCTTCATCCAGAATCAGAATCGGGCTATCACGCAACAGCGCACGAGCAATGGCGATACGCTGGCGCTGGCCACCGGAGAGCAGTACACCGTTCTCACCGATAATGGTATCCAGACCGTTATCCATCTTGTTGATAAAGTCCATCGCATAGGCCATACGAGCCGCCTTTTCAATCTCCGCACGGCTGTACTCTTCTGTACGCGCATAGGCAATGTTGTTTGCCACAGTATCGTTGAAGAGATGCACATTCTGGGAGACCAGCGCCACCTGGTTACGCAGCGACTGCAGGGTATACTCCCGCAGGTCATGGCCATCCAACAGGATTTCACCCTCGTCGATATCATAGAAACGGGTGATCAGGCTGGCGATGGTGGATTTACCTGAGCCAGAGCGGCCTACCAGCGCAACGGTTTTACCCGCGGGAATGGACAGGTTGATATTACGCAAAGCCGGCGTTTCGCGGCCAGGATAGGTGAAAGTCACATTGCGGAATTCAACATCGCCGTGGGCGCGTTCAATCTCGCGTTTACCTTCATCTTTCTCCTGTTCGGTATCCAGAATGCTGAACAGGGTCTGGCAGGCAGCCATCCCGCGCTGGAACTGAGCGTTGACGTTCGTCAGTGATTTCAGCGGACGCATCAGGGCAATCATCGATGAGAAGACCACGGTGATGGTACCCGCCGTCAGCGTCTCCATCACGCTCGGGAAGCTGGCCGCATACAGAACAAAGGCCAGCGCCAGAGAAGCGATCAGCTGGATGATAGGGTCAGAAATTGAAGAGGCCGAAACCATTTTCATCCCCTGCAGACGCATTTTGTTGCTGACTTTATCAAAGCGTTTGGTTTCGACTTCCTGCCCGCCGAAAATCAACACCTCTTTATGCCCTTTCAGCATCTGCTCAGCGCTGGTCGTAACCTGACCCATTGTGTTCTGCATATTCTTACTGATGTTGCGAAAACGCTTTGAAACGACGCGAATAGCAATAGAGACAACCGGTGCCAGCACGATAAGGATCAGTGACAGCTGCCAGCTGTAATAGAACATCATGATGAACAGACCGATAATCGATGCACCTTCACGCACCACGGTAATCAGCGCGTTGGACGACGATGATGCTACCTGCTCGGAGTCGTAGGTAATACGTGACAGCAAGGTACCGGTAGACTGCTTATCAAAGAACGCTACTGGCATGCCCATCATGTGACCAAACAGCCGACGGCGCATGGTCATAACGACTTTCCCGGAAACCCAGGAGATACAGTAGCTCGAAATGTAGCTGGTGATACCGCGTAAGATCATCAGTCCAATAACCACCAGTGGCATCCATATCAGCACTGAGCGATCTGTTTTACCAAAACCATCATCCAGTAACGGTTTGAGAAGCGATAACATAAACGTATCGCTGGCTGCGTTGAGGACTAACGCTACACCCGCCACGATCAAGCCTGCTTTAAAAGGTGCAATCATCGGCCAGAGTCGGCGGAAGGTTTGCCACGTGGAGAGATCTTTGTCGTTATGCATTCAAAAAACCAGCATCTGTTGAAATAGCCGCATATTCTACCCGTTATCTCCGGGCGCGCCAAACCACTGATGATACCAACGCGGTAAATATTCATCACGTACGCGCTGTATTTGCCATCGATGTTGCGAGAATGTCACCGATATTTGTCCAGAATGGGGGGTATCGTGCCAGATATAGCCCTCTTTTCGATAACGTCTGATAACTTTTGCCGACGGAAAATGCCATGCGTTATAGCGAGCCGCAGAATCGAGCGCGATCCTCCCCTCTACCCGCTGCACCAGTGGCAATGATGAAGACGTATTGCTGCCATGATGGGGTACCTGTATCACAGTGGACGTCAGATGACGCCAGTAATGGCTAAGCATAGTCTGTTCCGCTTGCGCTTCAATATCCCCCGTAAGCAACGCACTCTGCTCACCATCGTCGATTTTTACCACACAGGAGCGATTGTTCCCCCTTTCGGAATAGCCCTCAGGTGGCCAGTGGACGGTGAAGGTTAACCCCTCCCATATCCATCTCTGCCCGCGAAAACAAGGCCGATGCTCCGCCCGATCTAACGGGCTTCTTATCCATAACGTGGGCCATGTTTTTTGCAGCGTCGCCAGGCCGCCCGCATGGTCGAGATGCTCATGACTGAGAATGACGCCTTCTGGTTGCAAATGGTGCCAGCGTAGCCACGGAATGATTAACTGCCGGGCGCTATCACCACCCGGCCAGGCGAGCCCGGTATCATAAAGAAGGGCTTTACCATGGCGTTCAATGACCATTGCCAGCCCCTGCCCCACATCCAGCATATGCAGTGTCCAGCCTTCACTCCGCACCGTTCGCCAGAGCGGAAATGCCAGTAAGACACTCCCTGCCAGACACACTGCAGGAACGGATTTCCAGGCATGAAAGCGCCAGCCGATAATGACAAGCCAGGGCAATAACGTCAGGTATTGCCACCGTTCATCTACATTCTGCCAGCCATCCGGCAGGCGCATCAGCATCCAGAACAACCCCCCCAGGGATTTATCGGCTGCAAACCAGAGGGCACTTTCCAGCGCCGTCAGCGGCAACAGATGAAGCAACATTCCGGACAGGATCAGCGGTACGCAGACAAAAGTAACCAGGGGGACGGCAAAGAGATTAGCCACCAGGGAAGAGAGGCTGAACCCATGAAAAATCAGCACCTGTAATGGCATGAGCAGAAGCAACATGCCAGTTTGCAGATAGAGCAGATTCAGCAAAGGCTGTAACCAGCGAACCCGGTGCCCGCGAGGAAGAGGCAGCCACTGAAACCAGAAAATCAGCGCGGCGACGGCAAAAGCTGAAAGGGCCAGACTTTTAGAAAGCACGGCTAAGGGATCGCTTATCAGGATTGCCGCGATACAGCAACACCACACCTGCCAGGGAGACCACTGACGGGCGCCAATGCGCAATGCCGCCAGCACGGCAAGTGCGATAACCGTTCGCAATGCGGGCGGTTGCAGCCCGGTAAGCCAGGCGTAGAAAGCGGCAAAGAACAACCCGGCCAGGAGAGGAATCTGCCAGTGGATCCAGTGGCCCGGCATCAAGAACTGAAGCCCACGCGCAAGTAACCAGACGATGGATGCGGCCAGCGCAATATGCAGACCCGAAATTGCCATCAGGTGCAGCGTGCCGGTGTCGCGCATCAGATCTTTAATTTCCCGGGGCACCTCCAGACGTTCTCCCATCCCCAGCCCAAGCATAACCGCGCCCCAGTGAAAAGCAGAAAGCCGGTGTTGCAGTGACATCAGGTACTGAGCACGCAAGCTGCAGTTTTCATCGACGATTTTCGCCTGCGTAAAACGTCCGCTGAGCGTCTGGTGTCGGGCAAAGGCGCTTCGCTGGGGATCATATCCCCCGTCGTTTAGCTCGCCATGCACAGGCCGGAGCCTGAGCGTCATAGCCCAGCGCTGACCGGCACACACCTTTTGCGGCAGGTAATTGCCATACAGCGTCACGCCCGTGGATGCCCACCAGCGTTGACCATCGACACGCAGAATGTTGCCCTGATGCATTGTTGCACCATCGGTGGCCGTGATTTCTATCTCTGCCTGCACTGCTCCCGTCGTTAAATGTTGCATCGGCCAGACGCTTTCCTGCGCAGCAAGAAGACCCCAGACACAAAATAACACCATGATCCCCATATACTTCAGGACGTTGTGTCGCTGGGCGGCCAGCGCTATCCCACCGGCGATCATTACCCACACGGTATGACGTTCAGGCAGGACGGGTAACCAGAGTAATGGCATGATCGCCAGAATGGCGTAAAGACTTATCGCGGGAATGCCCATTACTACCTCCCTGTTTGAGGGTGACAGTATGGAAGCAGGCAGGGTGAGTCGTCAGCCAGAAGAAACGCGGTTTACAGCGGGCGCTGAAACATTTTTATCCGTTTGCAGAAAACAAAAGGAAAATTGCGCGGCATCTTCAGAATAAAAGCGACAGGCACAAAAAAAGCACCCGCAGGTGCTTTCTTTCGAACCCAGTTTAGCGCTGATGGCTAAACTCAGTTGCCGTAAATGTTGGCGCGATCGCGCAGTTCTTTACCCGGCTTAAAGTGTGGAACGTACTTACCTTCCAGTTCGACTTTATCGCCAGTTTTCGGGTTACGCCCGGTACGTGGAGCACGATAGTGCAGAGAAAAACTACCGAAACCGCGGATTTCAATGCGCTCGCCCTGGGCAAGAGTGGAGGCCATATGCTCCAGCATCTCTTTTACGGCATCCTCCACTGCTTTCGCAGGGATATGCGGTTGCTGACTGGCAAGTCTTTCAATCAATTCTGACTTGGTCATGATTCCTCCGGTTCCTTTCAAACCAATTAGCTGAACAGCTCATTAAACAAGGGCGGCCGTAGCCGCCCTTTGTTATTGATTACAGGACGAATCCTCTAATCTGTCAAGTTTGCTCCTCATCCTTCTCGCTGTAAATGCGTTACAGCTCAAAATGATGCGGACAACCTGATATTACTCGCCTTTAGCTGCTTTGAAAGCTTCAGCCATTGCGTTGTTAGAGAAGTTTGCATCTTCCTGTTTGTTAACAGTGGCGATTGCATCTTTCTCATCAGCTTCGTCTTTAGCACGAACAGACAGGCTGATTGCACGGTTCTTACGGTCAACACCGGTGAACTTAGCTTCAACGTCGTCACCAACGTTCAGAACCAGAGTGGCATCTTCAACGCGGTCACGTGAAGCTTCAGAAGCGCGCAGGTAACCTTCAACGCCGTCAGCCAGTTCTACGGTTGCGCCTTTAGCGTCAACTGCAGTGACTTTACCGTTTACGATTGCGCCTTTCTTGTTCAGTGCAACCCAGTTGTTGAACGGATCTTCTGCGAGCTGTTTAACGCCCAGGGAGATACGTTCACGCTCTGCGTCAACCTGCAGAACAACTGCAGCGATTTCGTCGCCTTTTTTGTATTCACGAACTGCTTCTTCGCCTGCAACGTTCCAGGAGATGTCAGACAGGTGAACCAGGCCATCGATGCCGCCGTCCAGGCCGATGAAGATACCGAAGTCAGTGATAGACTTGATTTTACCTTCAACACGGTCACCCTTGTTGTGGGTTTCCGCGAACTGCTGCCATGGGTTGTTTTTGCACTGTTTCAGGCCCAGGGAGATACGACGACGTTCTTCGTCGATATCCAGAACCATAACTTCCACTACATCACCAACGTTAACAACTTTGGATGGGTGGATGTTTTTGTTGGTCCAGTCCATTTCGGAAACGTGCACCAGGCCTTCAACGCCTTCTTCGATTTCAACGAAGCAGCCGTAGTCAGTCAGGTTGGTAACGCGACCAGTCAGTTTAGTACCTTCTGGGTAACGCTTAGCGATAGCTACCCATGGATCTTCGCCCAGCTGTTTCAGGCCGAGGGATACACGAGTACGCTCGCGGTCGAACTTCAGCACTTTAACAGTGATTTCGTCGCCCACGTTCACGATTTCGCTTGGGTGCTTAACGCGTTTCCACGCCATGTCGGTGATGTGCAGCAGGCCATCAACGCCGCCCAGGTCAACGAATGCGCCGTAGTCAGTGAGGTTCTTAACGATACCTTTGACTTCCATGCCTTCCTGCAGGTTTTCCAGCAGCTGATCGCGTTCTGCGCTGTTTTCGGATTCGATAACGGCACGACGGGATACAACAACGTTGTTACGCTTCTGGTCCAGCTTGATTACTTTGAACTCAAGCTCTTTGCCTTCGAGGTGCAGGGTGTCACGGACTGGACGAACGTCTACCAGAGAACCTGGCAGGAACGCACGAATACCATTCAGCTCAACAGTGAAGCCACCTTTAACTTTGCCGTTGATAACACCGACCACAGTTTCAGCTTCTTCGTAAGCTTTTTCCAGCGTGATCCAAGCTTCGTGACGTTTAGCTTTTTCACGGGAAAGCAGGGTTTCGCCGAAGCCGTCTTCTACTGCATCCAGAGCAACGTCAACTTCGTCACCAACCTGGATTTCCAGCTCGCCCTGGGCGTTTTTGAACTGCTCTGCCGGAATGGCGGACTCAGATTTCAGACCGGCGTCAACCAGTACTACGTCTTTGTCGATAGCAACAACAACACCACGAACGATGGAACCCGGACGGGTTTCGATTGTTTTTAAGGATTCTTCAAATAGTTGAGCAAAAGATTCAGTCATGTTTAATCTTCAGGTTAATATAACGTCCACCTGGCTCCGTGCCGGATGGGGTTGTTTCACATACCCGCCGTCAATCCATTGCAGCGGGGGTACTGCTAAATCGGTCGCAATTACGCGAGTGCCAGTTTTTGGCGCGCATATTGTAGCGCTTTTTCAATCACTTGCTCAATAGTTAAACTGGTTGAATCCAGAACTAATGCATCTTCTGCAGGAACAAGTGGGGCGACGGCGCGGTTACGATCGCGGTCATCGCGCTCTTTTATCTCGGACAAAAGGCGATCAAAGTTAACACTAAACCCCTTTTCCTGCAACTGAAGCATGCGGCGTTGAGCCCGTTCTTCCGAGGAGGCGTCGAGGAAAATTTTCACTGGCGCATCAGGGAAGACAACGGTTCCCATGTCACGCCCGTCAGCGATCAGGCCAGGCAGTTCACGGAAGGCGCGTTGACGGCGCAGCAGTGCTTCACGCACGCGCGGGAAAGCGGCAACCTGTGACGCGGCATTCGCCACGTCCTGAGTCCGAATTTCACCGCTGACATCTTCACCTTCGAGAATCACTTCCAGATTTCCGTTGGTTGAGATAAAGCGAACATCAAGATGGGTAGCCAGCGGAACCAGCGCGTCTTCGGAGGCCACATCAACATGGTGATGCAGCGCCGCAAGCGCTAACACGCGGTAAATAGCACCAGAGTCCAGCAGATGCCATTGCAATGCTTCCGCCATTGCCTTGCACAAGGTGCCCTTTCCTGCACCGCTTGGGCCATCAATGGTTATGACCGGGGCAATTGCCGTCATCTTTATCTCCTTAAACAGGCATACCGTTAACGTAAACGCCGCGCATTATACGCGCCAATGCCCACAATCGTTAACGTTGTGTGCAAAAACGCGAATTACAGGTATTTAGATGAAGAATTATTGCGCAATGATACTTCTACATCGTTCGCGTTGCTTGCAGGCGGCAGGCGCACATCTCCAGAAGTGTAGATCATCACGTCAATGAGTGGGAACGCTGTAAGCGCGCCAGTACAGAGGCTGGCGCGAAGGCAAATCAGGCAGGGGTACTGATACGCGCCAATTGCTCGAAGTAGTCCGGGAAGGTTTTCGCCGTACATTTCGGGTCGAGAATGGTCACCGGCGTATCGGAGAGCGCCACCAGCGAGAAGCACATTGCCATGCGGTGATCGTTATAGGTGCCGATTTCCGCAAACTGCAGTTTTGCCGGAGGGGTGACGCGGATGTAGTCTTCGCCCTCCTCCACTTCGGCGCCCACTTTACGCAGTTCGGTCGCCATCGCGAACAGACGGTCAGTCTCTTTTACGCGCCAGTTGTAAATGTTACGCAGCGTCGTGGTGCCTTTTGCGAAGAGCGCCGCCGTGGCAATGGTCATCGCCGCATCCGGGATATGGTTCATGTCCATATCGATAGCGTTCAGCTCGCCATGGGTGCAGGAGATGAAATCATCACCCCAGGTAATCGTGGCGCCCATTTTTTCCAGCACGTCAGCAAAACGGATATCGCCCTGAACGCTGTTACGGCCAATGCCGGTCACTTTCACCGTACCGCCCTTAATTGCCCCTGCCGCCAGGAAATAGGAGGCAGACGAAGCATCACCTTCCACAAGGTAATGACCCGGAGACTGGTACTGCTGCGCACCGCGAACCACGAATTGCTGATAAGCGCGGTTTTCCACCTCAACACCGAAGGTTTTCATCAGGTGCAGCGTAATATCAATGTACGGTTTAGAGACCAGGTCGCCTTTGATGGTGATGACCGTATCCTGTGGTGCCAGCGGCGCAGTCATCAGCAGAGCCGTCAGGAACTGGCTGGAGACGCTGCCATCCACGTCGACGTTGCCGCCATTGAAACCACCGCGCAGACGCAGAGGCGGGTAATTTTCCTGCTCCAGATACTCAATTTGCGCGCCGCCCTGACGAAGGGCATCCACCAGATGACCAATGGGACGCTCTTTCATGCGTGGCTCACCGGTCAGCACAATATTGTTGCTGCCCAGGCACAGGGCCGCCGCCAGCGGGCGCATCGCCGTCCCCGCATTACCCAGAAACAGTTCACGCTCTTCAGCCGAGCGTAACGCGCCGCCGTTGCCGGTCACTTCACAGCGGGTGCGGTCGTCAGACAGCGTGTAATGAACTCCCAACGCTTTCAGCGCATTGAGCATATGGCGCACGTCATCGCTGTCCAGCAGGTTTGTGAGGACGGTGGTGCCGTTTGCCAGAGCTGCCAGCAGCAGAGCGCGGTTCGAGACACTTTTTGAACCAGGCAGATTAATGGTGCCATCTACCCGCGCGATAGGTTGTAACGTCAGGGATTCCATGAAACTTAACTCTCAACTCAACATAATAAAAACCCCGCAGCAGGGCTACGGGGGTGAAAAACAGCGTAATTAACCGTGGCGACGTTCGAAGTCGATCATGAAATCGGTCAGGGTTTTAACCCCTTCCAGCGGCATCGCGTTATAGATAGAGGCACGCATACCGCCTACAACACGGTGGCCTTTCAGCGCATGCAGGCCTGCAGCGAAGGACTCTTCAAGGAAGACTTTATCCAGGTTGCTGTCCGCCAGCTGGAACGGCACATTCATACGAGAACGATTAGCTTTCGAGACATCGTTACGGTAGAAATCGCTCTTATCGATCACGCCATACAGCAGGTCGGCTTTCTGCTGATTGATTTTGTCCATCTGCGCCACGCCGCCGTTTTGCTTGAGCCATTTAAAGACCAGGCCAGAGAGGTACCAGGCAAACGTAGGGGGGGTGTTGAACATGGAGTCGTTATCGTTGAGGACCGTATAATCCAGAATAGACGGGCAAGACTGATGGGCTTTACCCAGCAAATCTTCGCGCACGATGACGATCGTCAAACCCGCCGGGCCGATATTTTTCTGCGCACCCGCATAGATAACACCGTAGCGGCTGACGTCAATTGGCGCGGACAAAATGGTAGAGGAGAAATCGGCTGCAACCACCACGTCTTTACCGAAGTTCGGGGTCTCGTCGATGGCAATCCCGTCGATGGTTTCATTTGGGCAATAGTGCAGATACGCAGCGTTATCAGAGAGCTGCCATTCGCTCATCGGCTTCACGGCACGCAGGCCATCAACGGTAATTTTGGCGTCGATAACATTTGGCGAGCAGTACTTTTTGGCTTCTTTAACCGCACTTGCCGCCCAGTAACCCGCATCAACGTAGTCTGCCGTGGTTTTGTCGCCGAGGATATTCAGCGGGACGCCAGCAAACTGACCGCGGCCACCGCCGTGGCAGAACAAAACTTTGTAGTTTGAGGGAATGTTCAGCAGATCGCGAAAATCCTTTTCTGCCTCTTCCGCCACCTGAATAAACTCTTTACCACGGTGGCTGATTTCCATCACCGACGTACCCAGACCGTTCCAGTCACAAAGTTCCTGTTGAGCCTGTTTAAGCACGTCTGCCGGCAACATCGCCGGACCTGAACTGAAATTAAAGACTTGAGCCATTTCCCCTCACCACGCTAAAAGCAATAAGTTATAACTGTGGATATCGGTTTTATCATTCAGTGACACGCGCCGCAATGTCTAAAACTTATGACCGGTGAAATGTGTACCGCGTCACACAATACAATCTGCCATCTCACTGCGGCAAAACCGACAATATGGCTGTCAGGTAAGGCGTTTGGCCCGGCTAACCTTCGTCCATTCCGGATTTGTACAGCGGGGACATAATTGATGATCGCCCGGCTGCATCGCCACAACATGGCTACATCTTATACAGGCATATTCGCCTGACTCAGGCACGGTCGTGAAACGCTCAATAAGCATATCCGGCAGAATACAGAGCCCCGGCTTCACCTCGTCGTCAGCATAGTAATAGACGCTGATTTGCCCGTTCGTTTCCATGATTGCCAGCCGCACCTGCCCGAGTTGTTCAACGCTATTCAGACGCAGTTCCATAAAAAACTCGAACTCGGTCATGTTGGCACTCTGTACATTTTCCCAGGCCAGCCGCCCGTTCTCGACGATAACCACCGGCTTCCCTTCGAGAAGATCTTCCAGCTTTTCACTTTTCGACATCAGCCACATGACAAGCCGGTAAAGTAGCGCCAGTGAGACAAAAACGATAAAGACCGGCACCATCGGCACATCGTCGTAAAAGGCGACATCCCCCGCCGCTGAACCCAGCGTCAGAATAATCAGCACCTCAAAGAGGGACATCTGCCGGACACCACGCCGCCCGGTGATTTTGAGAAACAGGAAGACCAATACAAAGGTATACAGGCTGCGCAGGGCCACTTCGCCCAAAAATTCGGGAGGAACTTTATCAAACGCCATCCGCTGGAGATCAAATGCTTTCATTTTTCTATGCCTTAACAGTAAGTTACTGTCTGTAAGCATAGTCGAGTCTTTTATTTTCGCCGAAGATAGCACCTGTCACGCAAAACCCGTATCATTGCGCGCTTTACGTACGATAAAAGTGAACGCCATGACTCAAACGTTTATCCCCGGCAAAGACGCCGCTCTGGAAGATTCCATCGCTCGCTTCCAGCAGAAACTGACCGACCTGGGCTTTAATATCGAAGAAGCCTCCTGGCTCAACCCGGTGCCTCATGTCTGGTCCGTGCATATTCGCGATAAAGAGTGTGCCCTGTGCTTTACCAACGGTAAAGGCGCGACAAAAAAAGCGGCACTGGCCTCTGCGCTGGGTGAGTATTTTGAACGTCTGTCGACCAACTATTTCTTCGCCGATTTCTGGCTGGGTGAAACCATCGCCAACGGCCCGTTTGTGCACTATCCGAACGAAAAATGGTTCCCGCTGCCTGAAGACGACGCGCTGCCGGAAGGCATTCTCGACGCGCGTCTGCGTGCGTTCTACGATCCGGAAAACGAACTGACCGCCAGCATGCTGATCGATCTGCAGTCCGGCAATGAGGATCGTGGTATCTGCGCCCTGCCGTTCACGCGTCAGTCTGATGAGCAGACCGTCTATATCCCGATGAACATCGTTGGCAACTTGTATGTGTCCAACGGTATGTCTGCCGGTAATACCCGTAATGAAGCGCGCGTACAGGGGCTGTCTGAAGTCTTCGAACGCCACATTAAAAACCGCATCATTGCCGAATCCATCAGCCTGCCTGAAATTCCGGCTGACGTGCTGGCGCGCTACCCGGGCGTGGTGGAATCCATCGCCAGGCTGGAAGCGGAAGGTTTCCCAATCTTTGCCTATGACGGCTCACTGGGCGGTAAATACCCGGTTATCTGTGTGGTGCTGTTTAACCCTGAAAACGGAACCTGCTTCGCCTCTTTCGGCGCGCACCCTGACTTTGGCGTGGCGCTGGAGCGTACCGTCACCGAGTTACTGCAGGGCCGTGGCCTGAAAGATCTGGACGTGTTTACGCCACCGACCTTTGACGACGAAGAAGTGGCCGAGCACACCAACCTTGAAACCCACTTCATCGACTCCAGCGGTTTGATCTCCTGGGATCTGTTTAAGCAGGACGCGGACTATCCGTTCGTCGACTGGAGCTTTGCAGGTACCACCGAAGAAGAGTTCGCCACGCTGATGGCTATCTTTAAGGCGGAAGATAAAGAAGTCTACATCGCTGACTACGAACACCTTGGCGTGTACGCCTGCCGCATTCTGGTGCCGGGCATGTCCGACATCTATCCGGCAGAAGATCTGTGGCTGGCGAACAACAGCATGGGCGCGCACCTGCGTGAAATCCTGCTGGCCTTGCCGGGCAGCGAATGGGAAAAAGAAGATTACCTGAACCTGATCGCGCAACTGGACGAAGAAGGCCATGATGACTTCACCCGCGTACGCGAGCTGCTGGGTCTGGCGACCGGTAAAGATAACGGCTGGTATACCCTGCGTATTGGTGAGCTGAAAGCAATGCTGGCACTGGCTGGCGGCGATCTGGATCAGGCTCTGGCCTGGACCGAGTGGACTATGGAGTTTAACCAGTCTGTCTTCTCTGCCGAGCGCACTAACTACTATCGCTGCCTGCAAACCCTGCTGCTTCTCGCGCAGGAAGACGATCGTCAGCCGCTGCAATACCTGAATGCGTTTGTTCGCATGTACGGTGCTGACGCCGTTGAAGCCGCCAGCGCAGCACTGAGCGGTGAAGCGCCGTTCTACGGTCTTCAGGCTGTGGATAGCGATCTGAAAGCCTTCCCGGCACATCAGTCTCTGCTGAAAGCGTATGAAAAATTGCAGAAGGCGAAATCCGCTTACTGGTCAAAATAAGCGCATATAACATTATCAGCTGTAGGCGTATTCAATCGTCTGGGCTATATTACGGGGCAATTTCATTGCCCCGTTTTTTATTTTTTTCGGCAATGACTGTTGATTGTAATAATAAAGTTAAATATGGGTAAATATAATAATATTTACCTGGGCTTTACTGTTACTTTTTATGGTAATTACTCCATATTAATTAACTGTTGCAGAGGTGGCCGAAAGAAATAATTCAACTCTTTTCATAACTTTTAAAATTTATTTTTATACGGATAATCAAATACTTACTCCGCTTTTGCTGTAAATCCATACACATTGCGGGCCTATAAGCCAGGCGAGATATGATCTATATCAATTTCTCTTCTATAATGCTTTGTTAGTATCTCGTCGCCGACTTAATAAAGAGAGAGTTAGTGTGAAAGCTGACAACCCTTTTGATCTTTTACTCCCAGCTGCTATGGCCAAAGTTGCCGAAGAAGCGGGTGTCTATAAAGCAACGAAACACCCGATGAAGACGTTCTATCTGGCGATCACGGCTGGTGTGTTCATCTCTATCGCGTTTGTCTTCTACATCACTGCCACCACCGGTACTGCCGCGATGCCTTTCGGCATGGCGAAACTGATTGGCGGTATTTGCTTCTCACTGGGACTGATTCTTTGCGTCATCTGCGGCGCCGACCTCTTCACTTCTACAGTGCTGATTGTCGTGGCAAAAGCCAGCGGAAGAATTACCTGGGGTCAACTGGCGCGCAACTGGCTTAATGTCTATGTTGGCAACCTGATTGGCTGTCTGCTCTTTGTTCTGTTGATGTGGCTCTCTGGCGAGTATATGACCGCCAACGGTGGCTGGGGACTCAACGTCCTGCAGACCGCAGACCACAAAATGCACCACACATTTATCGAAGCCGTTGCTCTCGGCATCCTCGCTAACCTGATGGTCTGCCTGGCTGTCTGGATGAGCTACTCGGGTCGTAGCCTGATGGATAAAGCCATGATTATGGTTCTGCCGGTTGCGATGTTTGTTGCCAGCGGCTTCGAGCACAGTATTGCGAACATGTTTATGATCCCAATGGGAATTGTAATCCGCAACTTTGCAAGCCCGGAGTTCTGGACTGCTGTTGGTTCAACCCCGGAAAGTTTCTCTCACCTGACTATTATGAATTTCATTACTGATAACCTGATCCCTGTCACTATCGGGAACATTATCGGTGGGGGTCTGTTAGTTGGGTTGACATACTGGGTCATTTACCTGCGTGGCGACGACCATCATTGATGGTTATCTCAGGCAGTAAATAAAAAATCCACTTAAGAAGGTAGGTGTTACATGTCCGAGCTTAATGAAAAGTTAGCCACAGCCTGGGAAGGTTTTGCGAAAGGTGACTGGCAGAATGAAGTAAACGTACGTGACTTCATTCAGAAAAACTATACCCCGTATGAAGGTGACGAATCCTTCCTGGCTGGTGCAACTGACGCGACCACCAAGCTGTGGGACAGCGTAATGGAAGGCGTAAAACTGGAAAACCGCACTCACGCGCCAGTTGATTTTGACACCTCCGTTGCTTCTACCATCACTTCTCACGATGCTGGCTACATTAACAAAGCCCTTGAGAAAATCGTTGGTCTGCAGACTGAAGCACCACTGAAACGTGCGATCATCCCGTTCGGTGGTATCAAAATGGTTGAAGGTTCCTGCAAAGCGTATAACCGCGAGCTGGACCCAATGCTGAAAAAAATCTTCACCGAATACCGCAAAACCCACAACCAGGGTGTATTCGATGTTTACACCAAAGACATTCTGAACTGCCGTAAATCTGGCGTTCTGACTGGTCTGCCAGATGCCTATGGCCGTGGCCGTATCATCGGTGACTACCGTCGCGTTGCGCTGTACGGTATCGACTTCCTGATGAAAGACAAATACGCGCAGTTTGTTTCCCTGCAGTCTGATCTGGAAAACGGTGTAAACCTGGAAGCGACTATCCGTCTGCGTGAAGAAATCGCTGAACAGCATCGCGCGCTGGGTCAGATCAAAGAAATGGCGGCTAAATATGGCTGCGATATCTCTGGTCCTGCAACCAACGCTCAGGAAGCTATCCAGTGGACCTACTTCGGCTACCTGGCCGCTGTTAAGTCTCAGAACGGTGCAGCAATGTCCTTCGGTCGTGTATCCACCTTCCTGGATGCTTACATCGAACGTGATATGAAAGCGGGCAAAATCACCGAGCAAGACGCTCAGGAAATGATTGACCACCTGGTCATGAAACTGCGTATGGTTCGCTTCCTGCGTACCCCTGAATACGATGAGCTGTTCTCTGGTGACCCAATCTGGGCAACGGAATCTATCGGTGGTATGGGTGTTGATGGCCGTACTCTGGTTACCAAAAACAGCTTCCGCTTCCTGAACACCCTGTACACCATGGGTCCTTCTCCGGAGCCGAACATCACCGTTCTGTGGTCTGAAAAACTGCCTCTGAACTTCAAGAAATTCGCCGCTAAAGTGTCCATCGACACCTCTTCTCTGCAGTACGAGAACGATGACCTGATGCGTCCGGACTTCAACAACGATGACTATGCTATCGCATGCTGCGTAAGCCCAATGGTTGTTGGTAAACAAATGCAGTTCTTCGGTGCGCGTGCAAACCTGGCAAAAACCATGCTGTACGCAATCAACGGCGGCGTTGATGAAAAACTGAAAATGCAGGTTGGTCCTAAGTCTGAACCAATCAAAGGCGACGTTCTGAACTTCGATGAAGTTATGGAGCGTATGGATCACTTCATGGACTGGCTGGCTAAACAGTACGTCACTGCCCTGAACGTTATCCACTACATGCACGACAAGTACAGCTACGAAGCCTCTCTGATGGCGCTGCATGACCGTGACGTTATCCGCACCATGGCGTGTGGTATCGCAGGTCTGTCCGTTGCGGCTGACTCCCTGTCTGCAATCAAATATGCGAAAGTTAAACCAATTCGTGACGAAGACGGTCTGGCTGTTGACTTCGAAATCGAAGGCGAATATCCGCAGTTTGGTAACAACGACTCTCGCGTTGATGACATGGCGGTTGACCTGGTTGAACGTTTCATGAAGAAAATTCAGAAACTGACCACTTACCGTAACGCTATCCCGACTCAGTCTGTTCTGACCATCACGTCTAACGTTGTGTATGGTAAGAAAACCGGTAACACTCCGGACGGTCGTCGCGCGGGTGCGCCATTCGGTCCTGGTGCTAACCCAATGCACGGTCGTGACCAGAAAGGTGCTGTTGCCTCTCTGACCTCCGTCGCTAAACTGCCGTTTGCTTACGCGAAAGATGGTATCTCTTACACCTTCTCTATCGTGCCAAATGCGCTGGGTAAAGACGACGAAGTACGTAAAACTAACCTCGCGGGTCTGATGGATGGTTACTTCCACCACGAAGCGTCCATTGAAGGTGGTCAGCACCTGAACGTGAACGTAATGAACCGTGAAATGCTGCTTGATGCGATGGAACACCCTGAGAAATATCCTCAGCTGACCATCCGTGTATCCGGCTACGCAGTACGTTTTAACTCCCTGACGAAAGAACAACAGCAGGACGTTATCACCCGTACTTTCACTCAGTCCATGTAAGTGGAATTGACTGAAATCACGCGTTAAAAGGCGTACAATAAAGGCTCCACATACGTGGGGCCTTTTTAACACTCTCTCCATCACAGTCTCTTTTGTCCGCTATCTATACTCTATGGATAACAGCCAAAACAGACTTAAACACAGCCGGTTTTGAGCTGTGCATACACAGGCCCCGGACGGGCCGATGCTGGAGATATCACCGCAATGTCAATTATTGGTCGCATTCACTCCTTTGAATCCTGTGGTACTGTCGATGGCCCGGGTATCCGCTTTATCACCTTTTTCCAGGGCTGCCTGATGCGCTGCCTGTACTGCCATAACCGTGACACCTGGGATACGCACGGCGGCAAAGAAGTGACCGTCGAAGAACTGATGAAAGAGGTGGTGACCTATCGTCACTTTATGAACGCATCCGGCGGCGGCGTAACCGCTTCCGGCGGTGAAGCCATTCTGCAGGCCGAATTCGTGCGCGACTGGTTCCGCGCCTGTCGCAAAGAAGGCATTCATACCTGTCTCGATACAAACGGTTTTGTCCGCCGCTACGATCCGGTCATTGATGAACTGCTCGACGTCACCGACCTGGTGATGCTCGATCTCAAACAGATGAACGATGAGATCCACCAGAATCTGGTGGGTGTTTCCAACCACCGTACGCTGGAGTTCGCCAAATACATCTCCGGGAAAGGCATCAAAACCTGGATCCGCTATGTTGTTGTACCTGGCTGGTCAGATGATGACGATTCCGCGCATCGGCTGGGAGAATTTACCCGCGATATGGGCAACGTTGAGAAAATTGAGCTTCTGCCCTACCACGAACTGGGTAAACACAAGTGGGTCGCCATGGGCGAAGAATATAAACTCGATGGTGTTAAGCCGCCGAAGAAAGAGACGATGGAACGCGTGAAAGGTATTCTTGAACAGTACGGCCACAAGGTAATGTATTAAGAAAAGGCCCGGTGAGAACCGGGCCTTTTTTATATTATCTGAAGACGCCATTAATAATGGTGGTCACAACCGCAGTACTCAGCGCAATTAAGACCAGATCGTCACCGACGACACGCCATTCATAGCCAGGATAGGAAGGAAGCTGGCCCAGCATAGAAGCCGGCACGGTTTTCTTCGCAATGCCCGGAGGGAGCGGTTTACCGCGTGCGAGGTTTTTCGCAATACCCGGAGGCAGTGACTCATAACCTGTTAAGCCGTAATTGAGTGCCAGGTGACGGGCATGATCGAAGCTCACACGGGCGTCGACATCGTCACTGACGCTTTTATTCGATTTACCTGGATTTTCCTGACCGTTATTTTGTTTATTACCGTGGGTACCGGAATTTCCGTTGCCATGACTACCGGAATTGCCGTGACTGCCGCCATTACCTTGTCCGCCACTGTTCCCGTGACCACTGCCATTCCCGTTACCCGGGTTAGCCATGACCGGAGCTGCAGCAAACGTTAAAGACAACACTACTGCCAGAGCGGTAGTGGTAAAACGACGAGTAGACATGATTGTTGCCTTTTAGTGATATAACTCACCTGAATTATCGCCTGGTGCAATAAACAAACAATACGTAAAAGTCTTATATGTGATGGGGACAAAAAAGCCAGTCATCGACTGGCTTTTTATTAATCAGGCATGCGCCACAGGCGTCGGGTGTTCTCCCACTTTGCGCAACAGCATTAAGAGATAAATAAACGATACGCTGGCGATCATAATAAACAGCAAATTGTCGGAGTAATTCTGCATCAGCATCGCGGTAAAGGTCGGTCCCAGCAGGCTGCCAATGGTATAGCTCAGTAACAACGCCTGGTTCATTGCCACTAACTGGTGGTGTTCAACTTTCTCACAGGCCCAGGCCATCGCGACCGGATAGAGCGTAAAACCTGCGGCACCCAGAATAAACAGCGCAGGCGCCATCGCCGCATTGCTGAGCATGGCGAGACAACCCATGATCACCACGAAAACCTGAACACGCAGCACCAACAGGCGACCAAAGCGATCGGCCAGGCGTCCAATCGGCCACTGACCGACAATCCCCGCACTCACCATCACCGCCATCCAGAACCCAATCCCGGAATCGCTGACGCCCTGATGGTTCAGATAAAGCGGCATCAGGCCATACAGTGAACCAAGCACAATTCCGGAGATAATACAGCCGTTAACGCCAAGACGCGCCTGACGCAGTCTCAGCATTGGCCAGACGTGGGTTGCTTCCTGGTGTTCGCTGTTCTGGTTCACAATGCGCGTAAAGAGCAGCGGCAGGATTGCTGCCAGCACCATTCCCGTCACCCACGGCAGAACGCTCATCAGGTCGGTTGGCAGTTTGCTCACCATCAGTTGACCAAGCACGGTACCGATGTAATAAACCATCATATAGGCTGCCAGCAGGCGTCCGCGGTTACGTGACGTGCCGCTGCACATCAGCGCGCTTTCAACCACCACCCAAATCATCGCGCAACCCACTCCGGCGATAAAGCGCCATACCATCCAGCTCCAGAAGCCGACCATCAGGCCCAGCCCGGCACATCCGACAGCGAAGAGCAGCGAGGCCAGATAATAGCTGCGGTTAAAACCAAAGCGTTTAATCAGGCTTCCTGTAACCAGCGTACCCAGCAGGTTACCGGTAAAAAAGGACGAGCTGACCATACCCACCTGCCAGGTCGGTAAGTTTTCATGGGCGAGCCACAGCGGGACGAGCGTATTTAACACTGCGATCGCCAGGGTCAGCAGAAGCAGGCCACAGAGCAATAAAAGCACTGGCCGGGTATAGATGGTCATGGATTAAAAACCGTGAGGAAGTTCAGATTTCGTGCGCATCATGCCACTGGCAAAAACAAAGTCAATCCACTGATTTCACCGCCACGCACGATATGTTCCCTGTCGATTTAAAAAACTTATCCTGCTAATGCAACGCCTGCTATAGATATTAATTATGTATCTGTTTTTATTTATTAATGCCCGAAGTAAAAACAAAACGTCAGTCGAAAAATTTCATGATTAAAATAAAAAAAGCCGGGCGCTCCGTCCCGGCTTTATCTCACCCACGGCAACGCTAACTGGCGACGGCCATACCTACGGTCATATGCAAACCGTAGAACACACCGCGGCCGATCAGTTCACCTGCGAGGACCAGCACAAAAGCCAGTGACAGGAGCGGCAGCGCGGGTTGATACCCCTTAAGCTGAGGCACAATCCAGCACACCAGTGCCGCCACCAGCAGGACCACGCGCCAGGCCATCAGCGAGCCGTATGCCGGCACCAGGGCAGATGCCTGCTGAACAGAGCTGTGAATGGTTGCCAGCTCCGCGCCCTGCATCAGGGTGACGACTGCGCTCACCACCAGCGCCAGCAGTGAAACGACAGGCAGCAAACGCATCGCCCAACCGTCAACACCCGCGACGCGCAGCAGCATGAAGCCAAGAAGCGGCCCACCAATAAACAGCGTCAGGAAGAAGCTCATCGGCGTCCAGATGCTGTACCAGGTCGGCACGGTGTCGATGGTGTTATAGACCCGCACCATCATCCACACAAACACCACGCCCAGCACCATCGTGACAATCAGCCACACGCTGCGCAGCCCTGCCGGCAATTTCTTCAGTGCTGCCAGCAGCCAACCCAGCCCACCCACAGCAAAGAAGATCGCCCCGCTGGCGATTTCATTACTGAGTGACGACGCGCCCACCCGGTTCAGGGAGTTGAACGCGCGCATTGGTGAGCCGAGGTGCAGCGTAGAGGCAATAAAGCCAATTCCCATCAGCACCCACAGGCCAAACATACTCAACACTAAACGTTGTTGTTGCTCAGCAGTGAGATTCCCTTTCAGCAGCGCCAGCGCGAGGACAATAAAACCGCCCGCCACACACTGCCCAAAGACCGTGAAGATCATCAGCGGCCATTCATGCCATCCACTTCCCATCTCACACCTCCTTCGGGTTTGCCAGGTAGCCGGTGGTATCCCCTGTCGGGCGGCTGTTGGCGTTAGGTTTAATCACGATGCTTGGCTTCGTGAAGTGCGCGGACGGCAGCGGCGCGACGGCCGCCAGCTGGCCATGTTTTTTACGCAGTTCGTCAATGGGACCGAAATCCAGCGCACGCAGCGGGCAGGACTCCACGCAGATCGGCTTTTTGCCGTCCGCCACGCGGGTGTGGCAGCCGTCGCACTTGGTCATATGGCCTTTGGCGGCGTTGTACTGCGGGGCACCGTACGGACAGGCCATGTGGCAGTAGCGACAGCCGATGCAGACATCTTCATCCACCACCACGAACCCGTCGTCACGCTTGTGCATCGCCCCGCTCGGGCAGACCTTGGTGCAGGCCGGGTCTTCGCAGTGGTTGCAGGCAATCGACAGGTAGTAGGCAAACACGTTCTGGTGCCAAACACCGCTGTCTTCCTGCCAGTCACCGCCCGCGTATTCGTAAATACGGCGGAAGCTGACGTCCGGGGTTAAATCTTTGTAATCCTTGCAGGCGAGCTCGCAGGTTTTGCACCCGGTGCAGCGGCTGGAATCAATAAAAAATCCATACTGGGTTGTCATCGGTTACTCCTTACACCTTTTCAACCTGAACAAGGTTCGTGTGGGACGGGTTGCCCTTCGCCAGTGGCGACGGACGCTGCGTGGTCAGTACGTTAATACTGCCTGCCTGGTCGATGCGATTCGCATCCGGGCTATACCAGGCCCCTTCCCCCAGCGCGACAACGCCAGGCATCATGCGCGGAGTCACCTTGGCTTCAATGTGTACCTCACCGCGACCGTTAAAGATGCGCACGCGGTCGCCATTGCTGATCCCACGGGCTTTGGCATCCATCGGGTTAATCCACATCTCCTGACGGCAGGCAGCTTTTAGTACGTCGACGTTGCCATAGGTGGAGTGAACACGCGCTTTGTAGTGGAAGCCGGTCAACTGCAGCGGGAATTTCGCGGTCAGCGGATCGTTGTAGTTTTCAAAGCCCGGCGTGTAGATCGGCAGCGGATCGATAACATCCCCTTCCGGCAACTCCCAGGTAGAGGCAATTTTTGCCAGCTCTTCTGAATAAATTTCAATTTTGCCCGATGGCGTGGTCAGCGGATTGGCCTGCGGATCGTCACGGAAAGCTTTGTACGCCACGTGATGGCCTTCCGGATCACGCTGTTTGTACATCCCCTGCTCACGGAAGGTATCGAAATCCGGGAGGTCAGGGATCGCTTTGCGGGAGAGTTCATGCAGATGGCGCATCCACCCTTCCTGCGTGCGCCCCTCAGTAAATTGCTGCTCAACGCCAAGACGTTTCGCCAGCTCAGAGGTCATCTCATAGATGGTTTTGCACTCAAAGCGAGGTTTAATAGCCTGATCGGTAAAGATGACGTAGGACATGTTGCCGCAGGAGGCATCCAGCGCGAAATCCATCTGCTCAGAGGCCGTGCAGTCCGGGAGAATAATATCGGCATATTTTGCCGAAGAAGTCATGTGGCAGTCGATTACCACAATCATCTCGCACTTCTTGTCATCCTGCAGGATTTCATGGGTGCGGTTAATTTCAGAGTGCTGGTTGATGAGACAGTTGCCGGCGTAGTTCCAGATCATCTTGATCGGGACATCCAGTTTGTCCTTACCCCGCACGCCGTCACGCAGCGCAGTCATTTCCGGGCCGCGTTCAATGGCATCAGTCCACATAAACATGGAGATACTGGTCTGAACCGGGTTTTCCAGCGTCGGCATACGTTCAAACGGCACTTCATAGGAGCCTTCACGCGCCCCCGTGTTACCGCCATGAATGCCCACGTTACCCGTCAGAATGGCGAGCATCGAAATGGCACGGGTGGCAATTTCACCGTTCGCATGACGCTGTGGACCCCAGCCCTGACTAATATAGGCCGGTTTAGCCGAGCCAATCTCGCGTGCCAGTTGAACAATACGGTCTACCGGAATTCCCGTGATGGTGGACGCCCATTCCGGCGTTTTGGCAATACCGTCGCTGCCCTGACCGAGAATATAGGCCTTATAGTGGCCATTAGCCGGCGCGCTGGCTGGCAATGTTTTCTCGTCATAACCGACGCAGTATTTATCGAGGAACGGCTGATCGACCAGATTTTCAGTGATCATCACCCACGCCAGCGCGGAGACCAGCGCAGCATCGGTGCCTGGACGAATCGGGATCCACTCATCTTCACGCCCTGCACCGGTGTCGGTATAGCGCGGGTCGATAATAATCATGCGGGCATTCGATTTGGCTCGCGCCTGTTCGAGGTAGTACGTTACCCCGCCACCGCTCATGCGCGTTTCACCCGGGTTGTTGCCGAACAGCACCACCAGCTTACTGTTTTCGATATCAGACGGGCTGTTACCGTCAGCCCAGCCACCGTAGGTGTAGTTCAGACCGGCGGCAATCTGCGCCGAAGAGTAGTCGCCATAATGGTTCAGATAACCGCCGCAGCAGTTCATCAGACGGGCCACCAGCGTTTTCCCCGGTGGCCAGGAGCGGGTCAGCGTGCCGCCGAGCGTCCCGGTGCCATAGTTCAGATAGATGGATTCGTTGCCGTAGTCTTTGATCAGACGCTGCATGTTCGTCGCGATAATGTCGTAGGCTTCATCCCAGCTAATGCGCTCGAACTTCCCTTCTCCACGCTTGCCAACGCGTTTCATCGGGTACTTCAGGCGGTCCGGGTTATAAACGCGACGACGCATTGAACGGCCGCGCAGGCAGGCGCGGACCTGATGTAATCCCTCGTAGTTATCGTCCCCGGTATTATCGGTTTCGACATATTTAATCTCACCATCCACCACATGCATACGCAGTGGACAACGGCTACCGCAGTTTACGGTACAGGCACTCCACACCACTTTTTCCGGGGTGGTCGGGGACAGTGCATCCGCCGCCGACACCAGACGAGAAAAAGGGAGCGTAAAGGCGCTGCTGGCAACGGCCAGACCACCAATTGCCGTGGTTTTCATCAACCCACGGCGAGTGACCTCGGCAGCCATTAACGCTTCAGGCGCTTTGATTTTCATAGAGACTCACTTTGGTTGCTCACAAAGAAAAGAGAGGCGGCATAAGCCGCTATATAGTTTTATATATAACGAATAACTTCGTTATTGGTTTTTTATGCTGACTTTCATTCGGAGGAGTATTACTACTTTGGAGGGAGGGGTTATTGCGTCGTATCAATTCTAAGGTATAAAAAAGCGCCCTGAGGCGCTTTTTTGTTTCACGTCAAATCATTAACCGATGTACTGCTGGCCTTTCATGTACGGACGCAGCACTTCAGGGATCTCAATACGACCGTCCGCCTGCTGATAGTTTTCCAGCACGGCAACCAGTGTACGACCGACAGCCAGACCAGAACCGTTCAGGGTATGCACCAGACGGGTTTTCTTGTCAGACTTGCTGCGGCAACGTGCCTGCATACGACGCGCCTGGAAATCCCAGACGTTAGAGCAGGAGGAGATTTCACGGTAGGTATTCTGCGCAGGAACCCAGACTTCCAGGTCGAAGGTTTTGCAGGCACCAAAGCCCATATCACCGGTGCACAGCGCCATACGACGGTACGGCAGACCCAGCAGCTCCAGCACTTTCTCAGCGTGGCCGGTCATCTCTTCCAGCGCGTCCATCGACTCTTCCGGGCGGACAATCTGCACCATCTCTACTTTGTCGAACTGGTGCATACGGATCAGACCACGGGTGTCGCGACCGTAAGAACCCGCTTCAGAACGGAAGCACGGAGAGTGTGCTGTCAGTTTGATTGGCAGGTCGTCTTCGTCGATGATCTCATCACGCACGAGGTTAGTCAGCGGCACTTCCGCAGTTGGGATCAGCGCGTAGTTGCTGCTGTCAGCTTCCTCGTCCAGCGGACGGGTGTGGAACAGATCGCCGGCAAATTTTGGCAGCTGGCCAGTACCGTACAGCGTATCGTGGTTAACCAGATACGGGACGTAGGTTTCGCTGTAGCCGTGCTGCTCGGTGTGCAGATCCAGCATAAACTGCGCCAGAGCGCGATGCAGATGAGCAATCTGGCCTTTCATCACAACGAAGCGAGAACCGGTCAGCTTAACTGCGGCCGCAAAGTCCAGGCCGGCATGCATTTCGCCCAGGGTCACATGATCGCGAACCTCGAAGTCGAACTCGCGAGGCGTGCCCCAGCGTTTCACTTCAACGTTGTCGTTTTCATCTTTACCGACAGGTACGCTATCGTCAGGAATGTTCGGGATCGCCAGCGCGATATCACGGATCTCGGCCTGAAGCACGTCCAGCTCCGCTTTCGCCTGATCCAGCTCTTCACCCAGTTTGTTCACTTCCAGGCGTAATGGCTCAATGTCTTCCCCGCGCGCTTTCGCCTGGCCGATGGATTTCGATCGAGAATTACGCTCTGCCTGCAGATTTTCAGTTTGTACCTGCAGAACTTTACGACGCTCTTCAAGAGCGCGCAGCTTATCTACATCCAGCTTAAAGCCCCGGCGTGCCAGTTTTTCAGCGACTGCGTCTGGCTCATTACGCAGCAGATTGGGATCGAGCATGCTTATCCTGTGCTTATCGAATTAAAATAGGAAAATGTGACCACAGCCTGCGGCCACAGGGATACATTGCCAACATTACCGCAACGATCGCACTAACGGTAGCGTTTTATAGGGCTATTTTGATCCTGTCCGGCGAGCCAGGCGAGCTTTTCGCCAATCTTGCCTTCAAGACCTCTGTTTGTGGGGTGATAATAGCGGGTTTGTGCCATCTCCTGCGGGAAATATTCCTCCCCGGCGGCGTAGGCATTGGGTTCGTCGTGGGCGTAGCGGTACTCCTGCCCATACCCCATCTCTTTCATCAGTTTGGTCGGCGCATTGCGCAGATGTACCGGCACGTCATAATCCGGGCGTTCACGAGCGTCGGACATGGCCGCTTTAAAGGCGGTATAGACAGCGTTACTTTTCGGTGCGCAGGCCAGATAAACAATCGCCTGAGCGATAGCACGCTCGCCTTCAGCAGGCCCGACGCGGGTAAAACAGTCCCAGGCCGAAATAGCCACCTGCATGGCGCGCGGGTCGGCATTCCCGACATCTTCAGAGGCAATCGCCAGGCAGCGACGGGCCACATACAGCGGATCGCCACCGGCGGTGATAATGCGGGCATACCAGTAAAGCGCCGCATCGGGCGCGCTGCCGCGCACGGACTTATGCAGTGCCGAAATTAGATCGTAAAACCGATCGCCTTTATTGTCGAAACGCGCGCTGCGCTCCCCGGCGATTTCGGTGAGCAACGCCGGTTTCAGTACCCGTTTGCCGGACGCATCCACTTCGGCCATATCGGCCATCATTTCCAGCGTATTGAGTGCCCGGCGGGCGTCGCCGTTAACCAGTTCAGCGATCGCCCGGCGCGTGTCGTCAGGCAGAACGATATCCTGCCCGCCGTAGCCGCGCGCGTTATCGTTCATCGCCTGCGTGAGAACCTGTTCAATATCCTCCACGGTCAGGGATTTGAGCAGGTAAACACGTGCACGGGAAAGCAGTGCGGAATTGAGCTCAAACGACGGGTTTTCGGTGGTGGCACCGATGAAGAAAATGGTGCCGTCTTCAATGTGCGGCAGGAAAGCATCCTGCTGGCTTTTATTGAAACGGTGAACTTCGTCGACAAAGAGAATGGTACGTCGCCCGGCATTGCGGTTTTGCCGCGCACGTTCAATCGCCTCGCGGATCTCCTTCACGCCGGACGTGACCGCCGAGATGCGCTCGACATCCGCGTTAGCATAGCGGGCGATAACTTCCGCGAGCGTGGTTTTGCCTGTACCGGGTGGGCCCCAGAGGATCATGGAGTGCAGATGCCCGGCCTCAATAGCACGCGGCAAGGGTTTCCCCGCAGCCAGCAGGTGTTGCTGGCCGATGTACTGCGCTAAATTTTCTGGCCGCATACGAGCGGCCAGAGGTTGAAACGCATTCTCAGAAAAATCGAGCGACAGATTGCTCACTCATGCCTCTTACTTGTTGCGCTGATCGTCCACCGTTACGCCCTGCGGCGGGGTAAAGGTGAATTTAGACGCGTCAACCGCGCCGTTTTGCTGGGTCTTGAGCTGGTAGCTGCTACGCTGGTCGTCCTGCTCAACCGCACCAAACTGATTGATGGTTCCGTTGGTGCTCACGTTGATGGTGAACTGTTTCAGGTTGCCATTGCTGCCTTTCGGCGTCAGAACAAACTCATCACCATTCTGTTTGATATTGTACTGCTGCCAGTCGCTGGACTGGTTACGCGCAATCAGCATGAAAGGCGTATTGCTGGTCGCGTCTTTCAGCCAGGTCGCGGTAGCCTGCTCGACAAACGGGTTGTAGAACCACAGGGTCTTACCGTCAGAAACCAGGATGCTCTCATCCGGCTGAGTCATATGCCAGTTAAACAGATTCGGGCGTTTTACCCACAAATCCCCCTGACCTTCCTGCACCGCATTGCCACTGCCGTCAGTCACTTTTTGCGTGAAGCTGGCGTGGAAACTGCTCACTTTATCCAGTCGGCTTTTAAGGTCGCTTGCCGCATCAGCCCAGACGCTGCTGGCGACAAAACTGGTGAGTAATGCACAGGCGATTGCGATTTTTTTCATTGTTATTCCTTAAAATACGTCATCCCGATATGGGGTTCTGCCCTCTATTGTGTACCTGCCCGAAGGCAGGCGACAGAAGAAAATGCTTAATTTTGGCTGATTTACCCTTCTTTGCAATCACTGAAGGTTAATCAAACGGCGGCGGTGCCAGCACCTCACGGTTACCGTTGTGCCCCTGCTCGCTCACAATGCCCTGCGCTTCCATCTGCTCGATGATGCGCGCTGCGCGGTTGTAGCCGATGCGGAACTGACGCTGCACACCCGAGATAGAGGCTTTACGTTTTTCGGTGACGAAGTTAACCGCCTGGTCGAATAACGGATCCAGCTCCTCGCCGCCGTCCAGGCCACCACCGCCGCCTTCGCTTTCGCTGTCGGAGGTAATGCCATCAACATATTGCGGACGACCGCGCGCTTTCCAGTCCTGCACCACGGCGTGAACTTCCTGGTCGCGAACAAATGCGCCGTGAACACGCACCGGAGAGGTGGAGTTCGGGCCAGAGTAAAGCATGTCCCCCATACCCAGCAGCGACTCCGCGCCACCCTGGTCGAGAATAGTACGCGAGTCAATTTTGCTCGATACGGTAAACGCGATACGGGTTGGAATGTTCGCTTTGATCAGACCCGTAATAACGTCCACAGACGGACGCTGCGTCGCCAGAACCAGGTGGATGCCGGCCGCACGCGCTTTCTGCGCCAGACGTGCAATCAGCTCTTCCACTTTTTTACCGACGGTCATCATCAGGTCAGCGAACTCATCCACCAGCACGACGATGTAAGGCAGTTTTTCCAGCACCGGATGTTGGGCATCCATGCTGTCGCCCGGTTTCCAGTAAGGGTCCGGAATCGGACGGCCCATCCGTGCCGCCTCGGCGATTTTCTCGTTATAACCGGCAAGGTTACGCACGCCCAGCGCAGACATCAGCTTGTAGCGACGCTCCATCTCATTAACGCTCCAGCGCAGAGCATTGGCCGCGTCTTTCATGTCGGTAACCACTTCTGTCAGCAGATGCGGGATACCTTCATAGACCGACAGTTCCAGCATTTTCGGGTCGATCATGATGAAACGAACATCTTCCGGCTGCGCTTTATAGAGCATGCTGAGGATCATGGCGTTCACACCGACGGATTTACCGGAGCCGGTGGTACCTGCCACCAGCAGGTGAGGCATTTTTGCCAGATCGGCCACCACCGGCTCGCCCGCAATATCTTTACCCAGAACCACGCTCAGCGGTGACGGGTTATCGCGGAACTTCGCGTTATCCAGGACTTCGCGCAGGTAAACGGTCTGACGTTTCTTATTCGGCAGTTCAAGACCAACATAAGGTTTACCCGGAATAACCTCTACAACACGCACCGCCACGGTCGACAGAGAACGCGCCAGGTCACGGGAAAGGTTAGAAATACGCGCGGCTTTTACGCCTGGTGCCAGATTAAGTTCGAAGCGAGTGATCACCGGCCCTGGGGAGTAGTTGACGACATCAGCCTTGATACGGAAGTCCGCCAGACGCGCTTCCACCAGACGTGCCATCTGCTCAAGAGCAAAGGTATCGACCGGCTCGACTTCAGCCGGCGGTGGGGTTAACAGATCCAGCGACGGCAGAGGCGTGCTTGGACGCTGCAACGGACGGCTGTCGCCGTTACGCATCAGCAGCGGGTGAATGAGACTCTCCTGCGGCTGTGCCTGAGGCTGCTGGAACTGCGGCGGCTGTGGTGGCTGCTGCGGTTGCGCGTAAGCCTGCGGCGCCGGTTGCTGCGGCTGTGCATGCGCCTGCGGTGCCGGTTGTTGCGGCTGTGCATACGCCTGCGGCGCCGGTTGCTGCGGTTGTGCATACGCTTGCGGTGCCGGTTGTTGCGGCTGTGCATACGCTTGCGGCGCTGGCGCAGTCTGCGGACGCGTCGGTTCAGCGTCCGGCATCACGCTCGGCGTGAACAGCGGCTCGCTCGGGCCATCATCAACCAGATCTTTTATTGGGGAGAATTCAAAATCCGACAGCGAGAACGGATTCGCTCCAGCAGGCTGCTCACCGGCATAACGCTGCTGCTGCGTGGCCGCGAACTGGCGCGCTAATTCCGCCTCAGCCGCGTCATCTTCGTCTTGCGGATGATGCACTTCATGCTGGTATTCTTCGCCATAGCGCTGATGCTGCTGCGCGGCGAACTGGCGCGCCAGTTCATCCTGATGCATTTCATCAACGTCATCTTCATACTCATTCTCGCGCGCTTTCTCCTCAGCCATACGCTGAGAAGGCAGCTTAATACCGTAGGAGGCCAGCTCACGCCGCGTTGGCACGCGAACACGGTTTGGGCGAGGTAACTGCGGGCCAATGCCCTCTTTCACCTGTGGACGTGGCGCACCGCCTGTGGCGAGGCTAAAGACCGGGGCAGCCGCGGCGGCTGCCGCTGTAGCCTGCTTCACGCTTTCAGCAACAGGTGCAACGGCAGGCGTTGGATCAACCGGAGGAACCGAAACAGAAGGTGCTTTGGTTACAGGCTCCTGCACCGGTTCAGGCACAGGCTGATACCAGGCCGCCAGCTGTTCACGCTCGCGGGCACGACGCTCTTCGACCTCTTCAAAATAGTACAATGGCGGACGAGACGGTTTCGCCTCTTCCACCACGTCAGGCTCTGGCTGAGGCGCTACGTATGGCTGTTCAGGTTCAACCGGCTCCGGCACGTACTCCTGATGAGGCTGTGCGGCAGGCTGCGCGTACTGCGGATATCCCTGAGGCTCATATGCCGGCTCCGGCTGATAAGGCTGCTGCCAGGCTTCCTGCTGGACAGGAATATAGCTCTCTGGCTCTGGCGCAATAACCGGCTCAGGCGTATGAACGCCAGGGGCGGTTTGCCACTCCACCTGAGGTTGCTGAATGGCGGATTCGGGTGGTGGAACCGGTGCTGAAGGCATCACCGCATCGGCTGGAGCGGCATACGCCTGTGAAGCCGTAGTGGCGGCGGCCGCTGCAGCGACCGGCTCGGTCACGGAGTGGCCATTTAACAGCGGGTCGTATTCATCAAACGCCCCCGGCGTGGCACGGTTGCCGGAGAAGAGCACATCGTTTGGATCGACAGCCGCACCGGCTGCACGATATTCAACCTGATCGTCTTCATCCATGCGTTTGCCGGAGAAGAGCGCCGCATCGGTTTTACGGCCTAGCGGGTTGGCAAATTTCTCGGCAACACGCTGACGACGCGCCAGCGCGCCGCGCATAATGCGGGCACGACGAGATTCGCGACGCTGAACGGGAGCATCGTCTTCCTCTTCGTACTCATCTTCATATTCATCTTCGTCAACCCACGTATCGTCGCGACGGGTACGGTTGCTGGCGAAGGTCAGGAGGGTGAGGATAAAGCTGCCGATCTTCTCAGCGATGCTCACCCACGACCAGCCGGTGAACAGCGTCAGTCCTGCCGCCCAGATGCAGAGCAACGCAAGCGTGCCACCGCTGCTGTGAAGCATGGGCTGTAGCGCAGAACTCAACAGGCTGCCGATCACCCCGCCAGAGGCGAAATACCAGATATCATCGGCGTTGATAGCCGCCAGCCCACACGAGGTGAGGATCAGCGCCAGTGCGCCAATCAGGCGCAGCGACACCGCGAAATAGTCGATATAGTCATCGTTTTGACGATGGCGCCAGGCAAACCAGCATCCGCCAATGATAATGACGGGAAGGGTGTAGGCCATCACCCCGAAAATGAAGAAGAGCGTATCTGCAAGCCAGGCGCCGGGAACACCGCCTAAGTTATGGATAGGCTCATGCCAGGCGGTTTGTGACCAGCTGGGATCTGAGGGGTTGAAACTGAGTAGGGCTGCCATCAGCCAGACGGCAAAAAGGGCAATAACAATCAGCAAAGCCTCGAGGAGACGACGTCCGCTGCTTAGCTTCGATAATGTGACTTCTTTGTCTTCAGTGTATTCCTGGCTCAAGAAAGGCTCTCCAGGTATCAGGCATATCCTGCCTGTTTGCTAAAACGGACAACAGCGCCGGGTATCCCCGGCACTGTTGCTGTATGGATTAACAGGAGTGTAATCAAACTACACTGATTTTGCACCTGTTCCGTGTTAGCGCGTCTTAATAACCAGACGATTGCTCTGTTTGACTTCTTCCATCACCACATAGGTACGGGTGTCATTCACGCCCGGCAGACGCAGCAGGGTTTCACCCAGCAGCTTACGGTAGGCGGACATATCAGGCACACGGGTTTTCAACAGGTAGTCGAAATCACCGGATACCAGATGACACTCTTGAATTTCTTCAAGTTTTTGTACAGCGGCGTTAAATTGCTCAAACACATCCGGCGCACCACGATTCAGAGTAATCTCAACAAATACCAGAAGTGAGGCATCCAGATAATGCGGGTTCAACAGAGCCGTATAGCCCTGAATGAAACCCTGTCTTTCCAGTCGGCGCACACGCTCAAGGCACGGCGTCGGGGAAAGTCCCACACGTTTTGAAAGCTCGACGTTGGAAATACGCCCATCCTTTTGCAATTCATTAAGAATGTTACGATCGATACGGTCGAGATCTTTGCCAGGGCGCTTCTTGCTATCTACCATTATTATTGTCTCTCTGTATTCCTTCCCTACTCCTGCCTGGACCCTGTGCACATCACTGTTCAGAGCCTGTACCCGTTAGTCATCACATCGCCTGGCTATGTATTAGACGCGATGCGGATTCGGGTTCTGTTGGTAAGAAGACCGTTGCCCGAAGGCAGTCACCGATATCACGTATGGCGTCTGTCCACGCCATGCGTAGATTTCACTGACCCGGTAAAAATGGCATTTACGTGCATGCCTATGCGGCATGCGGTTAACGCGGTTTTTTTTCTTCCTTGAATGTTTTCGCAAAAGCGCAGGGGATTGTCAAAGCAAAACATCGATTTTTAGTACAACATGCCGGATATTCATTACGGCAGGGTATTAATCCTCATTTTATTGCCGTACAAACGAGCGAATTTCGGCGCAAAGCGTGATGTTATAGCGCTTAATTCATCGTCGCTGGCTATTGCACATATCGATATCAAAATTGCTGCGCTCTTTTTTTACGGCAACAAATTCCCTACAATCCAGCCAAATGTCTGCCAACAACAATGGGGATCTCATGGGCACGGCCAAACACAGTAAGCTGCTAATTCTTGGTTCTGGACCTGCGGGATATACCGCGGCGGTCTATGCTGCACGCGCTAACCTGCAACCGGTTCTGATTACCGGCATGGAAAAAGGCGGTCAGCTGACCACCACCACGGAAGTGGAAAACTGGCCAGGCGACCCGAACGACCTGACCGGGCCGCTGCTGATGGAGCGTATGCACGAGCATGCGACGAAATTCGAAACCGAAATTCTGTTCGATCATATCAACAAGGTTGACCTGCAGAACCGTCCGTTCCGTCTGACGGGCGACAGCGGCGAGTACACCTGTGATGCGCTGATCATCGCGACCGGCGCTTCTGCCCGTTACCTCGGTCTGCCGTCTGAAGAAGCATTCAAAGGCCGTGGCGTCTCCGCCTGCGCAACCTGCGATGGTTTCTTCTATCGCAACCAGAAAGTGGCGGTTATCGGTGGCGGCAACACTGCCGTGGAAGAAGCCCTTTATCTGGCGAACATCGCCTCTGAAGTGCACCTGATCCACCGTCGTGACACCTTCCGCGCAGAGAAGATCCTGATCAAACGTCTGATGGATAAAGTGGCGAGTGGCAATATCGTGCTGCACACCAACCGTACCCTGGAAGAAGTCACGGGCGATCAGATGGGCGTTGCCGGTCTGCGTATTCGTGATACCCAGAACACCGATAACGTCGAAACGCTGGAAGTGGCGGGTCTGTTTGTGGCGATCGGTCACAGCCCGAACACCGCGATTTTCGAGGGGCAACTGGAGCTGGAAAACGGCTACATCAAAGTGCAGTCCGGTATTCACGGCAACGCGACCCAGACCAGCATACCTGGCGTATTCGCTGCTGGCGATGTGATGGACCATATCTACCGTCAGGCGATCACCTCTGCTGGCACCGGCTGTATGGCCGCGCTGGACGCTGAACGCTACCTCGACGGCCTGGCGGAACAAGGTAAATAATCTTTACAAGTCAGTAACAAACGTAAATAAAGGCGGCGATAAGTCGCCTTTATTGTCTCTCCGTTGTAACATTGCGCTGCCCAACTTCTAATAACGTCACCTGCTAAGTACGCAATGGAAAAAACCCGTCAACAAGAGTTAACACGCTGGCTGAAACAGCAAAGCGTTCTTTCCCGCCGCTGGCTAACCATCTCCCGTTTTCTGGGGTTTGTCAGTGGTCTGTTGATTGTTGCCCAGGCATGGCTGCTGGCCCGCATTCTTAATCACATGATCATGGAGAACATTCCGCGCGAAGCGCTCCTGTTGCCCTTTATCGTCCTGATCCTGATTTTTGTTCTTCGTGCCTGGGTGGTCTGGCTGCGTGAGCGCGTGGGTTTTCACGCCGGACAGCATATCCGCTATGAGATCCGCCGCAAGGTGCTTGACCGCCTTCAGGAGGCCGGTCCGGCGTGGATCCAGGGTAAACCCGCGGGAAGCTGGGCGACGCTGATCCTTGAGCAGATTGACGATATGCATGACTACTATGCGCGCTATCTGCCACAGATGGCGCTAGCCGTCTTCGTTCCGTTGCTGATTGTCATCGCCATTTTCCCGGTCAACTGGATGGCAGCGCTGATCCTGCTGGGCACAGCCCCGCTGATCCCGCTGTTTATGGCGCTGGTGGGCATGGGTGCCGCGGACGCTAACCGACGTAACTTTCTGGCTCTGGGTCGCTTAAGCGGCCATTTCCTTGACCGTCTGCGCGGCATGGAAACGTTGCGCATTTTTGGCCGCGGTGAAGCGGAAACTGAAAATATCCGCCTCGCATCGCAGGATTTCCGTCAGCGCACCATGGAAGTGTTACGTCTGGCGTTCCTCTCCTCCGGCGTACTCGAATTCTTTACCTCGCTGTCGATTGCGCTCGTGGCAGTCTACTTTGGCTTCTCGTATCTCGGCGCGCTGGACTTTGGCCACTACGGCACGGCGGTGACCCTTTCAGCCGGTTTCCTTGCGCTGATACTGGCCCCCGAATTTTTCCAGCCGCTTCGCGATCTGGGCACCTTCTATCATGCAAAAGCGCAGGCCGTGGGCGCGGCTGACAGCCTGAAGACGTTTATGGAAACGCCACTGGCGCATCCGGAACGCGGTGACGTGACCCTGAACGCCAAAGAGCCGGTTACCCTTGAAGCGCGTGATTTCTCCATTCTGTCGCCTGAAGGCAACGTGCTGGCAGGCCCGCTTAACTTTACCCTTCCGGCCGGAAAACGTGTGGTGCTCGTAGGCATTAGCGGTTCAGGGAAAAGCTCTCTGCTCAATGCGCTATCGGGTTTTATGGCCTACACCGGATCGCTGCGGATCAACCAAACTGAACTGCGCGATCTCGATCCGCTTGCCTGGCGTAAACAGCTTAGCTGGGTGGGACAAAACCCTCAGCTTCCTGCCGCCACGCTGCGAGACAATGTGCTGCTGGCTCGCCCGGATGCGCGTGACGATGAACTGCAATCCGTGCTCGACCGCGCCTGGGTCAGCGAGTTTCTGCCGCAGCTTCCGCAGGGTGTCGATACCGTTGTCGGTGACCAGTCTGCCGGCCTGTCAGTCGGTCAGGCCCAGCGTGTGGCGGTTGCCCGTGCGCTGCTTAACCCATGCCAGCTCATGCTGCTCGACGAGCCAGCAGCGAGCCTTGACGCACACAGTGAGCAACGCGTCATGGATGCCCTGAATGCGGCCTCGCGACAGCAGACCACCCTGATGGTCACCCATCAGCTGGAAGGTATTGCTGACTGGGATCAGATTTGGGTCATGGAAAATGGTCATATTGTTGAGCAAGGCGATTACGCCTCTCTCGTTGCCGCGCAGGGCCCGTTTGCCACCCTGCTGGCAAACCGTCAGGAGGATATCTGATGCGTGCTCTGCTTCCCTATCTTGCGCTCTATAAACGCCATAAATGGATGCTGCTGCTGGGCATTGTGCTGGCGATTATTACCCTGCTTGCCAGCATCGGTCTGCTTACGCTCTCCGGCTGGTTCTTGTCCGCTTCGGCCGTCGCGGGGTTCGCGGGTTTATACAGCTTTAACTATATGCTTCCGGCGGCAGGCGTTCGCGGCACCGCAATCACGCGTACTGCCGGACGTTATTTTGAGCGTCTTGTCAGCCACGACGCCACTTTCCGCGTGCTACAGCACCTGCGCATTTACACCTTCAGCAAACTGCTACCCCTCTCCCCTGCCGGGCTGGCACGTTTTCGTCAGGGTGAGTTACTCAACCGTGTCGTAGCCGATGTCGACACGCTGGATCACCTTTACCTGCGCGTGATCTCACCCATCGTGGGGGCGTTTGTGGTGATTGTGGTGGTCACGCTGGGGTTGTCGGTTCTGGACGTTCCCGTTGCGCTCACGCTGGGTGGCATTATGCTGCTGACGCTGATTATCCTGCCACCGCTGTTTTATCGTGCAGGTAAATCCACCGGCGAGAACCTGACGCGACTGCGCGGCGACTACCGACAGCAGCTGACATCCTGGCTGCAGGGACAGGCGGAACTGACCATTTTTGGTGCCAGCACGCGTTATCGCAGTCAAATGGAAAGCACTGAGCTGAACTGGCATGAAGCCCAGCGCCGCCAGTCGGAGCTGACGGCATTCTCCCAGGCGTTGATGATGTTAATCGGCGGCGTGGCGGTCATCGCCATGCTGTGGATGGCTTCAGGTGGCGTAGGTGGGAATACCCAGCCCGGCCCTCTGATTGCCCTCTTCGTTTTCTGCGCCCTGGCCGCGTTTGAAGCGCTGGCCCCGGTGACGGGCGCCTTCCAGCATCTCGGACAGGTCATCGCTTCTGCCCTGCGCATCACCCAGATTGCCGAGCAGGAGCCGGAGGTTACATTCAGCGGCGCTCAGACCGCCGTGCCGGCGCAGGTTGCGCTGACCCTGGATAACGTCACCTTTGCCTATGAAAAACAGGCGCAGAACGCGCTGGATGGGATCACGCTGTCTGTTAAAGCAGGCCAGCGGATTGCGCTCCTCGGTCGTACCGGTTGCGGTAAATCCACCCTTCTTCAACTGCTGACCCGCGCCTGGGATCCGCAGCACGGTCAGATTCGGTTTAACGATACGCCGCTGACCGACTTCAGCGAACAGACGCTGCGCAAGACCGTGAGCGTGGTTCCGCAGCGCGTGCACCTCTTCAGCGCGACGCTGCGTGATAACCTGCTGCTCGCGGCACCTCAGGCCTCCGACGATGATCTGCGCGCCATGCTGGAGCAGGTTGGGCTGCAAAAACTGCTTGAGAACGACGGGCTGAACGGCTGGCTCGGGGAAGGCGGTCGTCAGCTCTCCGGCGGCGAGTTGCGCCGTCTGGCGATTGCACGCGCGTTGCTGCATGATGCACCGCTGATGCTGCTTGATGAGCCCACCGAAGGGCTGGACGCAACAACCGAGAGCCAAATCCTTGATTTACTGGCCCATGTTATGACCGGAAAAACCGTGCTGATGGTCACCCACCGCCTGCGCGGGCTGGCGAGTTTTGATCAGATAATTGTGATGGACAACGGACATATTATTGAGCAAGGTAGTCACACAGAACTGTTGGCGAAACAGGGTCGCTACTACCAGTTTAAACAGCGTCTGTAGACTATATTTGTACCGATCCTAACTCGCGTATTGGAGTTCTGCTGTCATGCGCCTGGTCCAGCTTTCTCGTCATAACATTGCGTTCCCTTCGCCGGAGGGAGCGCTGCGTGAACCTAACGGGCTGCTGGCCCTTGGCGGCGACCTTAGTCCTGCGCGGCTTTTAATGGCTTACCAGCGCGGCATTTTCCCGTGGTTTTCACCCGGCGACCCGATTTTATGGTGGTCGCCCGATCCTCGTGCCGTGCTGTGGCCGGCCCAGTTTCACCTGAGCCGCAGCATGAAGCGTTTCCATGCGAAATCACCCTACCGCGTCACCCTGAATCATGCCTTCGGTCAGGTCATTGAAGGCTGTGCCGAAGACCGTCATGAAGGAACCTGGATCACCCGCGATATCATTACTGCCTATCACCAGCTGCATGAGCTGGGTTTCGCGCACTCCATTGAAGTCTGGCAAGACGGTGAACTCGTCGGCGGGATGTATGGCGTTGCGCAGGGGACGCTGTTTTGCGGCGAATCGATGTTCTCCCGTGCCGTGAATGCCTCGAAAACCGCGCTGCTGATCTTCTGCCAAGAGTTTGCCCAGCGCGGTGGAAAACTGATGGATTGCCAGGTCCTCAATGAGCATACGGCCTCCCTCGGTGCGGTTGAAATCCCCCGCCGTCACTACATAGAACATCTGGACGTTTGCCGTCAGGAGAAGCTGCCGCGAGACTTCTGGGTACCAAGAACGCTCTTTATGCCCAATGCCTAAATGTTTTCCGCATATTTTTTGTGAGGGTGTTATAATTATGCCGCAGAGTAGGTTCTGCCTGTTGCCTCGCCGCCGTTTGGGTCCTCCGCTTCAGATAACGTCCTGACGTTTATCCTGTTGTATCCCCTTTACGAATGCGCTTTCCGTTCGGTTGTACCGTGACGCTTGGGCAATGCGCCGAAACTATTTTGCTGCGTTTTAAACGCGCAATTCTTTACTTAATTGATGAATTTCGGCATTATCTTGCCGGTTCAAAACTTGGTAGTGATACCCCAGAGGATTAGATGGCCAAAGAAGACAATATTGAAATGCAGGGTACCGTACTTGATACGTTGCCTAACACCATGTTTCGCGTAGAGCTGGAAAACGGTCACGTGGTAACTGCGCACATCTCCGGTAAAATGCGCAAAAACTATATCCGCATTTTAACGGGCGACAAAGTGACTGTTGAACTGACCCCGTACGACCTGAGCAAAGGCCGCATTGTCTTCCGTAGTCGCTAATTGTTTTCGCCTGTAATGGCAGATGAATATATAAAGGTCGGGTTAACCCCGGCCTTTTTTATTTAACGGCTTAATGCCGGGCAGGAAGATGTATTGTCATGCGGGGCTGCGCCGGCGTGATTAAATCCCCGGCCATGGAATGCGCCATCTCATGCAGCAATCCCGTCAGGTGCGGCAGCATATCCCGATCAAAATGGGACACCAGCAGCACGTGGTTTACTGCCCGGCAGTAGTCGCACTTTGTTTCGGTATCTTCCAGTAGCCACGCTTTTTGTCGCGGTGGTTCAGCGTCCTCCTCAAATTCCACTATCTGAAAATCACGCATTGATTCTGTGAGTCCGCTTTTGACTTCTTCCAGATACGCGCCTAAACAGCGGCACACGGGCTGCGTTTGCGGGTGGGCGTTGCAGTCCAGCAGAATTTCGGTGAGCAGCATGCAGCGCCCGGCCAGGGTCGGGAGATCGGGGTTGAGGGAGAGTTCGCTGTAGAGCTGGGAGAAAGAGTTTTCTGTATTCATTGGGTAATACCTTCACACACGTTGAGTTACCACCGCAGGAAACGCCAGATTCGCTGGCGGCGGACGAAAAGGAATTGGCGTACCAGTGTGTGTGCTACTGGCGCTTCAAAAGAAGCTTCCGATTCGCCCGCCAGATGCAGAATTATACCCTTTTCCTTAGGGCGAACGAAGCCTGCAGCAATGGTGCTGCTCACACACTTTCAGGACGCCAATCCTGACACCTGATTTTGCAGGTGCGTCGCCATTCTAGGACTGTGAATTTATACAGCAATGAGTGAGATGAAAATGTGGAAAGCGCCTCGCAAAGTTTCGGTGCGAGCAGGCATAAAAAAACCGGGCAGTTGCCCGGTTTTTAAGACTAATGCTGGAAATTAGTGAGCCGCTTCCGGCTTGTGCTTCTGCGCACTCTGGAAATCATACGTCAGCTCATTCTTCTCCTGGTCCAGCGCGACCGTCACCTGACCGCCGTCTACCAGCAAGCCAAACAGCAGCTCGTTCGCCAGCGGTTTCTTCAGGTTGTCCTGAATCACACGCGCCATTGGACGGGCACCCATCGCACGGTCGTAGCCTTTCTCAGCCAGCCAGTTGCGGGCCTCCTGGCTCACTTCCAGCGACACGCCTTTCTGATCCAGCTGAACCTGCAGTTCGACGATGAACTTATCCACTACCTGATGGATAACCTCGGTAGAGAGGTGATCGAACCAGATGATGTTGTCCAGACGGTTACGGAACTCCGGCGTAAAGATCTTCTTGATCTCTTCCATCGCATCGGTGCTGTTATCCTGATGGATAAGGCCGATAGATTTGCGCTCCGTTTCACGTACACCGGCGTTGGTGGTCATCACCAGCACTACGTTGCGGAAGTCCGCCTTGCGCCCATTGTTATCGGTCAGCGTCCCGTTGTCCATCACCTGCAGCAGGATGTTGAACACGTCCGGGTGCGCTTTCTCGATTTCATCGAGCAGCAGTACCGCGTGCGGATGCTTCATCACCGCGTCAGTTAACAGACCGCCCTGGTCAAAGCCCACATAGCCCGGAGGCGCACCAATCAAACGGCTGACGGTGTGACGCTCCATGTACTCGGACATATCAAAACGCAGCAGCTCAATGCCCAGCGCTTTGGAAAGCTGAACCGTTACCTCGGTTTTCCCCACACCGGTCGGACCGGCGAACAGGAAGGAACCGACAGGCTTATGTTCATGCCCCAGTCCAGCACGGGCCATCTTGATGGCTTCGGTTAACGCCTCAATGGCTTTATCCTGCCCAAAGACCAGCATTTTCAGGCGATTGCCAAGGGTGCGCAGCGTGTCGCGGTCGCTCTGAGAAACGCTCTTCTCAGGGATACGCGCGATACGGGCCACCACGGTCTCGATATCCGCCACGTTAACGGTTTTCTTACGCTTGCTGGCTGGCATTAGACGCGCACGCGCCCCTGCCTCATCAATCACGTCAATGGCCTTATCCGGCAGATGACGATCGTTGATGTATTTCACCGCCAGCTCCACCGCCGCACGCACCGCTTTGGCGGTATAACGCACATCGTGGTGCGCTTCGTACTTCGGTTTCAGACCGTTGATGATCTGCACGGTTTCTTCAACAGAGGGTTCAGTCACATCGATTTTCTGGAAGCGACGCGCCAGGGCACGATCTTTCTCAAAGATGTTGCTGAACTCCTGATAGGTTGTAGAACCAATCACGCGGATCTTACCGCTGGAGAGCAGCGGTTTGATCAGGTTAGCGGCATCCACCTGGCCACCCGAGGCCGCACCGGCACCGATGATGGTGTGGATCTCATCGATAAACAGAATGCTGTTGGTGTCCTGCTCGAGCTGTTTCAAAAGCGCCTTAAAGCGTTTTTCAAAATCGCCGCGGTATTTAGTGCCCGCCAGCAGCGAGCCAATATCCAGCGAGTAGATGGTGCAATCGGCAATCACTTCCGGTACGTCACCCTGCACAATACGCCAGGCGAGACCCTCGGCAATCGCGGTTTTACCGACGCCAGATTCACCCACCAGCAGCGGGTTGTTCTTGCGGCGACGGCACAATACCTGGATCGCGCGCTCCAGCTCTTTATCGCGACCAATCAGCGGATCGATACCGCCAACGCGAGCAAGCTGGTTGAGATTGGTGGTGAAGTTTTCCATACGATCCTCCCCGCCTGCTTGCTCTTCATTGTTATTGACCTGATTGCTGGAATCCGATGCCTGGTTCGGCTCGTCTTTACGCGTTCCGTGAGAGATAAAGTTAACCACGTCGAGTCGGCTGACTTCGTGTTTGCGCAGCAGGTAGGCAGCCTGTGACTCCTGCTCGCTGAAGATGGCGACCAGCACATTTGCGCCCGTCACTTCGCTACGTCCGGAAGACTGGACGTGGAATACCGCACGCTGCAACACGCGCTGGAAGCTGAGCGTCGGCTGTGTGTCGCGCTCTTCTTCACTGGCTGGCAGCACCGGTGTGGTTTGTTCGATGAAGGCTTCGAGTTCCTGACGTAGCGCCACCAGATCCACGGAGCAGGCTTCCAGCGCTTCGCGGGCAGATGGGTTGCTAAGCAGTGCGAGCAGTAAATGCTCGACGGTCATAAACTCATGTCGGTGCTCACGCGCTCTGGCGAAAGCCATATTTAAACTGAGTTCCAGTTCTTGATTGAGCATAGGCACCTCCCCCAAATTTTATGCCTTATCAGGCCTTTTCCAGCGTACACAGCAACGGATGCTCGTTCTCCCTCGCATAATCGTTCACCATCGCGACTTTGGTCTCCGCCACTTCGGCGGTAAAGATGCCGCAGATAGCTTTGCCACGATAATGAACGGTAAGCATCAGTTGCGTTGCACGTTCTACATCATAAGAAAAGAACTTTTGTAGCACGTCAATAACAAATTCCATCGGCGTGTAATCATCGTTCATTAACATAACTTTATACATAGATGGCGGTTTTAGCGCGTCACGCACTTTATCTTCCGCCAGCTGGTCAAAATCCAGCCAGTCGTTGGTCTTACCCATTTTGCATAACCACTTTGAATCTACCTCAGATGTTAGATAACAATCATCTATTACTGTCATCCGCGATGTCTGTCACAAACTGTTGCAATAGCGTTAACTGCTTCAAACTTTGGTTGATTATTGTCCCATCTCAAGCGCCAAACGCTTGACGACTTCTTTCGTTTCTCTAAATTGTACAAGCGTGAGATGGCGAGGTTTTGAACAGCCCCCACTCCACCACCGGTTCATTCCATCTTAACTTATAAGATTTACGAAGGATGTCGAAGCATGGAAATGGGTACTGTTAAGTGGTTCAACAACGCCAAAGGGTTTGGCTTCATCTGCCCCGAAGGCGGCGGCGAGGATATCTTCGCTCACTACTCCACCATTCAGATGGATGGTTACAGAACGCTCAAAGCCGGGCAGTCCGTCCGGTTCGATGTACACCAGGGACCAAAAGGCAATCATGCAAGCCTGATCGTACCCATTGAAGCAGAAACGGTCGCATAGCTCTCTGTTTTATTGTGTACATCCCGCCGTCAAAATGCCAGCCCGATCGGCTGGCATTTTTATTTTCAGCCTATTCGCGAGCCAACGCATCCACAGGATCCAGACGCGCCGCATTGCGGGCAGGCAGCCAGCCAAACAAAATGCCGGTAAAAGTCGAACACAAAAATGCGGTAAGAATGGCCACCGGCGAGAAACCAATCTCCCAGCCGGGTAAAAAAAGTTGCAGAGCAAACGCGATCATCATCGACAGCGCAATGCCCATCGCGCCGCCCACCAGACACACCAGCACCGCTTCAATCAAAAATTGCTGCAGCACATCGCTGGCTCTGGCACCGACTGCCATGCGGATGCCAATCTCCCGGGTACGTTCCGTGACCGATACCAGCATGATATTCATCACCCCGATACCGCCAACCACCAGCGAGATCACCGCCACCAGCGTCAGGAACAGCTGAAGAGTACGTGTGGTCTTTTCCGCCGTTTTCAAGAGACCGTCCATATTCCAGGTGAAGAAATCTTTCTTCCCGTGACGCAACGTCAGCAGCCGTTCCAGCTGTTGCTCGGCCTGCGCGCTGTCGTAGCCCTCCTTCACGCGAACGGTGATGGAGTTCAGCCAGGACTGCCCCATAATACGCCCGGAGATGGTGGTATAGGGCAGCCAGACGCGCAGGATCTTGCTGCTGCCAAACATCGACTGTTTCTCTTCCGCCACGCCAATCACCGTCGCAGGCATGTTTCCGACCAGGATAACCTCGCCCACCACGTTGGTTTTATTGGGGAAGAGCTGCCGGCGCGAGTTGGCGTCAAGCACCACCACCTGCGCCCGGCCCGCTAACTGCTCGGCATTGAAGGTGGCACCTTCGCTGAAGGTCATGCCATAGACGTTAAAGTAATCGCCGCTGACGCCGTTGGCGCTGGCAGCAACGTCAACATTGCCTACCCGCAGACGGAGGTTTTGTGAGACCGCCGGCGTGGCCGAATTCACCCACGGCTGCTTCTGGATAGCCGCCAGATCGTCATACTTCAGCGCCTGCTGATACTGCGGCTCGTCATCGCCAAAATCTTTGCCGGGATAGACATCAATGGTGTTGGTCCCGATGGCCCGAATATCCGCCAGCACCAGCTGTTTGGCCGCGTCGCCCACGACCACAATCGACACCACCGAGGCGATACCAATGATGATGCCCAGCATGGTCAACAGGGTGCGCATTTTATTGGCAGCCATCGCCAGCCAGGCCATGGTCAGCGCCTCACGAAACCCGCTGGAAAATTGTCCCCAGCCAGTTGACGCCGGCAGGACTTCTTTCGGCGCCGCCGCCCGGGCGTGTCGCGCCGGCGGGTTGCTGACCAGCTCTCCGTCGCGGATCTCAATGATGCGCTCGGCCTGCGCAGCCACCTGCGGATCGTGGGTAACGATGATGACCGTATGCCCCTGATCGCGAAGCTTGTGAAGGATCGCCATCACCTCTTCACCCGAATGGCTGTCGAGCGCCCCGGTCGGTTCATCTGCGAGGATCACCTGACCGCCGTTCATCAGCGCGCGTGCGATACTGACACGCTGCTGCTGGCCGCCGGAGAGCTGCGAAGGCTGGTACTCCACCCGCTCCGCCAGCCCCAGACGCGTCAGCAGCATCTGGGCGCGCTCAAGGCGTTTTTTCCGCTCGACGCCGGCATAGACCGCCGGCACTTCGACGTTCTGCGCCGCCGTCAGGTGAGAGAGCAAATGGTAACGCTGGAAGATAAAACCGAAATGTTCCCGCCGCAGTTTTGCCAGCGCGTCACCGTCCAGCGTGGAAACATCCATTCCGGCCACCCGATAGGTGCCGCTGGTGGGTCTGTCCAGACAGCCGAGAATATTCATCAGCGTCGATTTACCGGAGCCGGACGCACCGACAATCGCCACCATCTCGCCTGCTTCGACGCGCAGGGTGATCCCCTTCAGCACCTCAACCGGGCCATCGCCCGACGGATAGCTGCGACGAATGTCATTCAGCTCAAGCAACGCCGTCATTTAGCGGCTCCGGGCAGGCTTTCGCTGGTGACAACCTCCTCACCCTCTTCCAGCCCTTTGACCACCACCACGTCGGTGTCATTACGCGCACCAATGACCACTTCTCGCTCACGCGTTTCGCCGTTGCGCAGCACTTTCACTTTATAGCGACTCTCGCCGGTGGATTCACCCAGCGCAGAGAGAGGAATGGTGAGCACATTTTTCACGCCGGTAAGCTGAATGTGCACCTGTGCGGTCATATCCAGACGCAACACGCCCTGCGGGTTAGGTACCTCGAAGCGCGCATAGTAGAAGATGGCATCGTTCACTTTTTCCGGCGTCGGCAGAATGTCTTTTAGCGCGCCTTCATAGCGCGTCTGAGGATCGCCGAGGACGGTGAACCAGGCTTTCTGCCCCGGCTTCAGATGAATAACATCCGCCTCTGAGACCTGGGCTTTCACCAGCATGGTGCTCATGTCCGCCAGGGTCAGAATGTTGGGCGCCTGCTGCGCCGCAATCACCGTTTGCCCCTGCAGCGTGGTAATTTGAGTCACTTCCCCGGCCATGGGCGCCACAATCTGCGTATAGTCGAGGTTGGTTTTGGCCGTATCCAGCGAGGCCTGGTTGCGCTTGATCTGCGCATCGATAGTCCCGATCTGCGCCTGCTTAACCGCCAGCTCGGTGGCAGCCGTGTCTAAATCTTGTTTCGAGATGGCCTGCGTTTTGGCCAGCGCCTGCTGACGCGTTAACGTCACCTGGGCCAGGTTACGCTCAGCCTGCGCCTGTGCACGCTGGGCACGCAGTTCCATGAGCGTGGCTTCCACCTCACGGATCTGGTTTTGCGCCTGCTCAGGATCGATAACGCCCAGCAGCTGGCCTTTTTTCACCTTGTCGCCAATCTCAACCGACAGCGTTTTCAACTGACCGCTTACCTGTGCACCCACGTCAACCTTGCGCAGGGCATCCAGTTTTCCCGTCGCCAGCACGTTTTGCTGCAGCTCGCCCGGACGGACAATCAGTGTTTGATACTGTGGTACAGGGGCATTCAGGATCTGCCATAGCCAGAACCCACCCCCGATAACAATTACCGCCAGCAGCAGAAACCACGTTCTGCGTTTTCCCTTGAGGTTCATAAATATTCCAAATAAATGTTCTGGCAATTATAAACGTTGATTCTATCTAAACGACTCCTCAACGAAACCCCCGCGCACCGAAATCGCCTCAATTTGTTGATGAGTTATTGAAATTTCGCCTGCTGAAATAGAACCCTTCCTTCAGAAGCAGGATCTAACATGTCTTCCATCGTCGATACACTTATTTCTCATCAGCACCAGCCTAAATCCGGCTGGCAGCTCTTCAATAATCTGGCCTTCGGGAAGATCACTCCGGGGCTGGCATGGCAAAACCCCGCTTATCGACGTAAATTCATGCTCCGTTCGCTGATGACACCGTTCAGCACCACGCGTCTGCTGTCAGAGCTGGCAAAGCAGCCGCGCCTGATGCAAATGTTGCAGGTACAGCCGGGGCTGCCGTGCCGCCTGCACCGCCCGTGGTTAACGGTGGACATGGATCGCCGACAGGCGCTGGAATCGCTGACCTGGCACTACCAGACCATGACGCGCCAGCTTCCGGCAACGCTGGTCAAGGGTTACCTTTCACCGCAGGGGGCAACCCTGCTGACCCTGACCGGAAAAGACGAACAGCAGTTTACTGTGCGCCTGTGCGCCGACGCCTTCATGGATAAAGAAGGTGAAGCTACCCTCGTCTTTTGTAACCATCAGAATACCGTGCTGGCGGAAATGACCTTCACGCTGTGCCTGTTTGAAGGAAAAACAACGCTGTTCATCGGCGGCCTGCAGGGGGCAAAAGCACATGTTCCACATGAACTGATCCAGGGGGCGACCAAAGCGTGTCACGGCCTGTTCCCGAAACGCCTGCTGGTTGAAACGGCAATGACGCTTGGCGCAGCTTTCCCGGTTGAGCATATTGTCGCGGTGAGTAACGCCACGCATATCTACCGCAGCTGGCGTTACCGCAAGAAAAAAGAGGGAAAATTGCTGGCCGATTATGACAGCTTCTGGCTCTCCCTCGGCGGGCAAAAACAGGATAACGGCCACTTCATGCTGCCGCTCGCCATGCCCCGTAAGCCGATGGACGAGATTGCGAGCAAAAAGCGCGCTGAGTACCGCCGCCGCTATGCGTTACTGGACAGCCTGACGCAACACGTCACGCAGGCGACCCGCGCTTAATCCGCTTTCCCGCGTGCCAGCCACAGCACGCGGGAGAACATCTTGCGCAGCAGCGTCGGCACGGACTCCACGCCACGTCTCCCCGCTTCCGTCGCCACCTCAATCGCTAAATCAGGTTTTGAAGAGCGGTGGATGGCTTTGGCAATCACGCGCCGCATGTTCATTGGCACATCCACCGGCACCATCGCAATCCGGTGGAACACGTCGTCGAACCCCTGACGGTACATAAAGTGCTCCATGTCCATGGCCGGCAGCATGGTTAGGTGGTCGCGCTCTTCTTCGCGCTCATTATTCAGCAGGCCACGCACGGTCGCGGCATATTTTTTTCCCGCTTCGTCACCATCCACCAGCACATGCCATTCAATGCCCATCCGCCGGGCGAATTTGATCAGCGGCTTGATCCCCGACTGGGCAAATTCGATGACCTTGATACCTTCGGCATCAAAATGGTGGCCACACTGACGCGCCAGTTCGTTGATAACCCAGGTTTCCGTTTCTCCCTCAACCAGCAGCCAGCAGCGGGCAAACAGCGACGACGCACGATTAAAGCGGATGTGGAACGAGATACGGCGTCCCTCTTCCGCGTTCATCCCGCCCGGCCCGAGGCGATAGGCGGTGACGCGGGAAGACTCACGAACCAGACGGCAGACGTGCTCGACCGGGGTCAGCGACAATAACTCGCCGGAATTGGTGGTGGTCACGCGCTGCAGCGGCAGCAGATTCAACAGGTGCCACGCCACCGAGAGCATGATCGGGTGCAGGCGCGTTTCCGGGTCTTCCACCAGCAGCAGCGGGCGGGCGTCACGGTCGAGACGAACGGTGCCCTTGGCCTGCAGTAGCGTCGAAAACAGCCCCAGCAAAATCACCCGATGGGTACGACCACCGGGCCTGTCAATCATCCGGTTAATGATATCGAGGTAACGCCAGCTACGTTGCTCATCGTGAGAGCGGCGGCGCATCAGACGATGACGCGACTCCGACGTCCCCTGCTCGGAAAAATAGTGTTCCAGCAGTTGTACCATTGCCGACAACCCCTGGCGGATTTGACCATCGGTCAGATTTTGCGGACGCGCCACCAGCTCTCGCGCCAGGAAATCCAGCTCGCGGGCGGTCACTTCCACTTCCGGCATATTCGGTACGGTGCCGTTGCGGATCCGCCGCATAAAGCGCGCATCACGCAGGCGCAACACCGGCATCAGGCGAATCAGGTGGCGAGCCAGGTCGTCGATGTCATCCAGCGGAATAGGGTTGGCTTTCTCATCGAGGAAATCACGCAGGGTTAATACGCCCTCATTTTCTGCCATCTCACCTTCCAGCCGGTAGAAAATCCGGTGGAAACCGTCGTCGCACGGGACCCAGCAGGGTGATAACGGCCGGAAACGACGCACACGATGACGCCCCGGCTCGGATTCGCGGAACGTCAGAATAATGTGCAGGTGTTTTTCGCGGCCGTTCACATCGCCGGGAGGAAACCAGAAATCATCATGGGCAAAGTGATACAGATCGTCTTCGGGCGAAAGCAGCAGCGTCAGCGCATCCAGCAGGCTGGACTTACCCCACGCGTTCTCACCGATCAGGACGTTGTTCTGCTCAAGCTGCAGCGACAGGCGGTTAATACCGCGGAACCCAACAATTTCCACACGTTCGAGAAGCATAAATCCCCCGCGAGATGATCACTTTTTCCTTTAAGTTATCAGCAGTATAGCGGCAGGAACTTTGACACGACAGCACAACCTTCGTGCTGTAGAGAATTGGTCTATGCTCTATTTACCGTCGATTTGAACAAGGAATGACATCACGTTGCCATAAATCAAATTAACCGAATTAATTTTAGTGGCGAAGGGATGTTTTTGTTTTTAAAATAATGGCTCTTTGAGTCGTCATCCCTTTTTTGACGATATCCCGCACGCAGGAACGCGTGTGAAGTTTATTATTGAGGTGGTTATGTTTAGAAAATTAGCAGCAGAATGCTTTGGTACATTCTGGCTGGTGTTTGGTGGCTGCGGTAGCGCCGTTCTGGCAGCAGCATTTCCGGAATTAGGTATTGGTTTTGTCGGCGTTGCGCTGGCATTCGGTTTAACCGTATTAACCATGGCGTTTGCCGTGGGTCATATTTCCGGTGGTCATTTTAACCCGGCGGTGACATTAGGTTTATGGGCGGGCGGTCGTTTCCCTGCTAAAGAAGTCATTGGTTATATTGTGGCCCAGGTTGTTGGCGGAATTATTGCTGCAGCGGTTCTGTACGTTATTGCCAGCGGTAAAGCCGGCTTTGACGCCGCCGCAAGCGGCTTCGCCTCAAACGGTTTCGGCGAACACTCCCCTGGCGGTTACTCCATGCTCTCTGCCATCGTGATTGAAATTGTGCTGACCGCAGGCTTCCTGCTGGTGATCCACGGCGCAACCGACAAATACGCCCCGGCGGGCTTCGCGCCTATTGCCATTGGTCTGGCGCTGACGCTTATCCATCTGATCTCTATTCCGGTCACCAACACCTCCGTAAACCCGGCGCGCAGTACTGCCGTCGCTATTTTCCAGGGCGGCTGGGCGCTTGAGCAGCTGTGGCTGTTCTGGGTAATGCCAATCATCGGCGGTATTCTGGGCGGCGTGCTGTATCGCACCCTGCTGGAAAAACGCGATTAATTGCGTGTGCAGTCGGGTAGCACTTACGCTTACCCGACCTGCATGACAACACTCAGGCCGGGTCAGGCGTTGCTGCCACCCGGCTTTTTTGTTGCTCCTTTACCTGACAACGTTTATTGGGTAGTGTCTCTGGCGCTTAACAGATATTCACAAGGACCCGTTGTTCATGTTTTCAGGACTCCTCATCATTCTGCTGCCTCTGATTGTGGGCTACCTTATCCCGCTGCATCGCGAATCCGCGTTACGGCTTATCAACCGTTTTCTGAGCTGGATTGTCTACGTCATTCTTTTCTTTATGGGGATAAGCCTGGCGTTTCTGGATAATCTGGCCACCAATCTGCTGGCGATCCTGCATTATTCTGTCGTCACCTGCGCCGTTATTTTGCTGTGCAATATTGCCGCACTTTTCTGGCTTGAGCGCACTATTCCGTGGAAAAATCACCACCATCAGGAAAAACTGCCGTCACGAATTGCAATGGCGCTGGAATCTTTAAAATTATGCGGCGTCGTGGTGCTGGGTTTTGTTTTTGGGCTGAGCGGATGGAATTTTTTACAGCACGCGACGGAAGCCAGTGAATATACCCTCATTTTCCTGCTGTTCCTTATCGGTATTCAGCTGCGAAATAATGGCATGACGTTGAAACAGATTGTCCTTAATCGCCGTGGAATGATCGTCGCGGTTATCGTCGTCATTAGCTCACTGGTGGCGGGCGTGATTAACGCTTTTATTCTCGGCCTGCCGTTAAAAACCGGTCTGGCAATGGCCTCCGGATTTGGCTGGTATTCCCTTTCCGGTATTCTGCTGACCGAATCGTTCGGTCCGGTCATCGGGAGCGCCGCCTTCTTTAACGACCTGGCGCGAGAATTAATTGCCATTATGCTGATCCCGGGCCTGGTGCGCCGCAGTCGCTCGACCGCACTGGGGCTGTGTGGCGCCACGTCGATGGACTTTACCCTGCCGGTTCTGCAGCGTTCAGGTGGGCTGGAGATGGTGCCTGCCGCCATTGTGCATGGCTTTATTTTGAGCCTGCTGGTTCCCGTTCTGATGGCGTTTTTCTCCGCCTGATACTCCTCTGACGGTAGGCTTTCTGCCGCCAAAATTGCGCTAAATCAATCTCCCTCTATTTTGTAGAAGAAAGCCCTTTTCACCGTTCAGTCACAGGCATAATCTCAAACATGTATATCAAATATAACTTTAACAGGTGTGATTATGTTTTGTGTGCAATGTGAACAAACCATCCGTACCCCGGCAGGCAATGGCTGCTCTTATGCGCAAGGTATGTGCGGCAAAACCGCAGAAACATCAGACCTGCAGGATCTGCTGATTGCCGCCCTGCAAGGCCTTTCCGCATGGGCATTCAAGGCCCGCGAATATGGCATTATTGACCACTATGTAGACAGTTTCGCCCCCCGCGCCTTTTTCTCCACGCTGACTAACGTTAACTTTGATTCCCCGCGCATCGTCGGCTATGCCCGCGAAGCGATTGCGTTGCGTGAAGCGCTCAAAGCGCAGTGCCTGAGCGCCGATGCCAACGCACGGGTAGAAAACCCAATGGCAGACCTGCAGCTGGTGAGCGACGACCTGGGCGAGCTGCAGCGTCAGGCAGCAGAATTCACCCCCAACAAAGATAAAGCGGCGATTGGCGAGAACATTCTCGGCCTGCGTCTGCTCTGCCTGTACGGCCTGAAAGGGGCCGCAGCCTATATGGAACACGCGCACGTTCTGGGCCAGTACGATAACGCTATCTATGCTCAGTACCACAAAATCATGGCGTGGCTGGGTACCTGGCCTGCTGAGATGAATCCGCTGCTCGAATGTTCAATGGAAATCGGCCAGATGAACTTCAACGTGATGCGTATTCTGGATGCCGGTGAAACCCGCACCTACGGCCACCCGACGCCGACGCAGGTTAACGTTAAAGCGACCGAAGGCAAGTGCATCCTGATCTCCGGCCATGACCTGAAAGACCTCCATAACCTGCTGAAGCAGACCGAAGGCACGGGCGTTAACGTCTATACCCACGGCGAAATGCTGCCCGCACACGGCTACCCGGAACTGCGTAAATTTAAACACCTGGTCGGGAACTACGGCAGCGGCTGGCAGAACCAGCAGGTTGAGTTCGCCCGTTTCCCGGGCCCCATCGTGATGACCTCTAACTGCATCATCGACCCCACCGTTGGCGCGTATGACGACCGCATCTGGACCCGCAGCATCGTTGGCTGGCCGGGTGTGAGCCACCTGGAAGGGGATGATTTCGGCCCGGTCATCGCCCAGGCGCAGCAGATGGGTGGCTTCCCGTACAGCGAAATCGAACATCTGATCACCGTCGGCTTTGGTCGTGAAACCCTGCTCGGTGCCGCGGATTCACTGATTGACCTCGTGAGCCGTGAAAAACTGCGCCATATCTTCCTGATTGGCGGCTGTGACGGCGCGCGCGGTGAGCGTAACTACTTCACCGATTTCGCCACCAGCGTACCGGAAGATTGCCTGATCCTGACGCTGGCGTGCGGTAAATACCGTTTCAACAAGCTGGACTTCGGCAACATTGAAGGTTTGCCACGTCTGGTCGATGCGGGTCAGTGTAACGATGCCTACTCTGCCATCATTCTGGCCGTCACGCTGGCGGAAAAACTGGGCTGCGGCGTCAACGATCTGCCGCTGTCGCTGGTGCTCTCCTGGTTTGAACAGAAAGCGATTGTCATCCTGCTGACCCTGCTCTCTCTCGGTGTGACCAACATTGTGACCGGCCCCACCGCACCCGGCTTCCTGACACCGGATCTGCTGGCCGTGCTGAACGAGAAGTTTGGTCTGCGTTCCGTGACCACCGTAGAAGAAGATATGCAGCAGCTGCTGAGCGCGTAAGGAGTTATTCATGACCATGCCAACCTCACAATGTCCGTGGCGGATGCAGGTTCATCACATCCATCAGGAGACGCCGGATGTGTGGACGCTGTCCCTGCTGTGCCATGACTACTATCCGTACCGTGCAGGTCAGTATGCGCTGGTCAGTGTCCGCAACTCAGCGGACACGCTGCGCGCCTACACGATCTCCTCAACGCCGGGCGTGAGCGAGTACATCACGCTCACTATCCGCCGTATCGATGATGGCGCAGGCTCGCAGTGGCTGACCCGGGACGTGAAGCGCGGGGATTACCTCTGGCTGTCGGACGCACACGGGGATTTCACCTGTGACGATAAAGCGGAAGATAAATTCCTGCTGCTGGCCGCCGGGTGCGGCGTCACGCCGATCATGTCAATGCGTCGCTGGCTGGCGAAAAACCGTCCGCAGGCAGATGTTCAGGTGATCTTCAGCGTGCGCTCGCCGGAAGATGTGATCTTTGCCGAAGAGTGGCGTAACTATCCGGTGACGCTGGTGGCGGAACATAACGCAACCCACGGTTTTGTCGCCGGACGTCTGAGCCGCGAACTGCTGCAAAGCGTCCCGGATCTCGCGGATCGTACCGTGATGACCTGTGGGCCGGCGCCGTATATGGATATCGTTGAGCAGGACGTGAAAGCGCTGGGCGTGACCCGCTTCTTCAAAGAGCAGTTCTTCACCCCGGTGGCGGAAGCGGCAACCAGCGGAATTACGTTCACCAGACTGCAGCCTGCTCAGACCTTCTTTGGCCGGGTCGGCACCACGCTACTGGACGCGCTGGAAAGCAACAACGTGCCGGTGGTGGCAGCATGTCGTGCTGGTGTATGTGGCTGCTGCAAGACCAAAGTGGTCTCCGGTGAGTACACCGTGACGAGCACCATGACACTGACCGAGGCAGAAATCGCCGACGGATACGTGCTGGCGTGCTCGTGTCATCCACAGGGCGATCTTGTGCTGGCGTAATCAGCCAACGCGCGAATGACGGGGGTAAGCGCTCGCGTTTACCCCCGGTTAGTACGCCTACCGCCAGACCGGCGCTTTCCCCAACGCAAAACGCCCAGCGCCTAAGCATGCTATCGCCAGCGCACCGATAAAGAAGTACACCAGGCTCTCAATCGCCCAGGCACCTACCGCGTCCAGCGCAAAGGTTTCCCCCGTCCCGACCATCAGCCACGCCACAATCATGGTAAACGCCAGCACCAGCGCCGCCGGGCGCGTAAAAAGCCCCACGATAATCAGGACAGGCGCCACCACTTCGCCAATGAGCACGCCGTAGGCGATAAACCCCGGTAATCCTTTTTCCACCAGCATGCCGCTGATGAACCCCACGCCACCCAATAACTTGTGTAAACCGTGAAAAAGCATCAGCCCACCGACGGCAAGTCGTAACAAGAGTTTGCCGGCATCGTCGCACGATAGCTTTTCATTAACAGCAATTAACAATGATTTAACCATTTGAAATGATTCCTGTTTTCATCTGTGTGATGACCAGATTATGCCGAATCATTGCGGGTGAAAAGCACCTTTTAATAAGGGGGAAAGCGCGGCAATACAGTGACTTTCTTCTAAGCTTGTAAGCGATATCACTTAAAGGAGATGGACACCCATGAAACAAACCGTGGCTGCATACATAGCAAAAACCCTCGAGCAGGCAGGCGTAAAGCGCATCTGGGGCGTAACCGGCGACTCCCTGAACGGGCTGAGCGATAGCCTCAATAAGATGAAGACCATTGAATGGATGCCAACCCGTCATGAAGAGGTTGCCGCCTTCGCGGCTGGTGCGGAAGCGCAGGTGACGGGTGAACTGGCCGTCTGCGCCGGATCGTGCGGACCGGGCAACCTTCACTTGATCAACGGCCTGTTTGACTGCCACCGTAATCACGTACCGGTCCTGGCGATTGCCGCCCACATCCCTTCTTCCGAAATCGGCAGTGGCTATTTTCAGGAGACGCATCCTCAGGAGCTGTTCCGTGAATGCAGCCACTATTGCGAATTAGTTTCCTCACCAGAACAAATCCCTCAGGTTCTGGCCATTGCAATGCGCAAAGCCGTGCTTAACCGCGGTGTTTCGGTGGTCGTTATTCCCGGTGACGTGGCGCTGAAGGCCGCGCCTGAAGGTGCCAGTTCGCACTGGTATCACGCCCCACAGCCTGTCATCACGCCGGCTGAAGAAGAGCTCAAAAAGCTCGCGCAGCTGCTGCGTTACTCCAGCAATATCGCCCTGATGTGCGGCAGTGGCTGTGCGGGCGCGCACAAAGAGCTGGTGGAATTTGCCGGCAAGTTAAAATCCCCGATTGTTCACGCCCTGCGCGGCAAAGAGCACGTCGAATATGACAATCCGTATGACGTGGGCATGACCGGACTGATCGGTTTTTCCAGCGGTTTCCACACCATGATGAATGCCGACACGCTGATCCTGCTCGGCACCCAATTCCCGTACCGCGCGTTTTACCCGACGGATGCCAAAATCATTCAGATTGATATTAACCCGGGCAGTATTGGTGCCCACAGTAAAGTCGATATGGCGCTGGTAGGGGACATCAAATCCACCCTCGCCGCCCTGCTGCCGCTGGTGGAAGAAAAAACCGACCGGAAGTTCCTCGACAAAGCCCTCAGTGATTACCGCGATGCACGCAAAGGACTGGACGATCTTGCCAAACCGAGCGACAAAGCCATTCATCCCCAGTATCTGGCGCAGCAAATTAGCCATTTCGCGGACGACGACGCCATTTTTACCTGCGACGTGGGCACCCCGACCGTCTGGGCGGCACGCTATCTGAAGATGAACGGCAAACGCCGTCTGCTGGGGTCGTTCAACCACGGTTCGATGGCCAACGCCATGCCGCAGGCGCTGGGGGCCAAGGCCACCGCACCAGAGCGTCAGGTGGTGGCGATGTGCGGCGACGGCGGGTTCAGCATGCTGATGGGCGATTTCCTGTCGGTTGTGCAGATGAAGCTCCCGCTGAAAATCGTGGTCTTTAACAACAGCGTGCTGGGCTTTGTGGCGATGGAGATGAAGGCAGGTGGCTATCTGACGGACGGCACCGAGCTACACGACACCAACTTCGCGCGCATCGCTGAAGCCTGCGGCATCACGGGTATTCGCGTAGAGAAAGCCTCAGAAGTCGATGAAGCCCTGCAGCGCGCCTTCTCCATCGACGGTCCGGTACTGGTGGATGTGGTGGTGGCGAAAGAAGAGCTGGCGATCCCACCGCAGATTAAACTCGAGCAGGCCAAAGGATTCAGCCTCTATATGCTGCGCGCCATCATCAGCGGACGCGGTGATGAGGTAATCGAACTGGCAAAAACCAACTGGCTCAGGTAAAACATTTCACATAACCTCTTAAATTAAAGGGATGTGAAATGATTGATTTACGCAGTGATACCGTTACCCGTCCGGGTCGCGCCATGCTCGAAGAGATGATGGCCGCCCCGGTCGGGGACGACGTCTACGGTGACGATCCGACGGTGAATGCGCTGCAGCGTTATGCCGCCGAGCTAAGCGGTAAAGAGGCCGCCCTGTTTCTGCCATCCGGCACCCAGGCCAACCTGGTGGCGTTGCTCAGCCACTGCGAACGCGGTGAAGAGTATATTGCCGGTCAGGGCGCGCACAATTACCTGTACGAAGCAGGCGGTGCGGCGGTACTGGGCAGCATTCAGCCTCAGCCGATAGATGCCGCCCCGGACGGCACCCTGCCCCTCGACAAGGTCGCGGCGAAAATCAAAGTCGATGATGTGCATTTCGCCCGCACCAGGCTGCTCAGTCTGGAAAACACCCACAACGGCAAAGTGCTGCCGCGCGAGTACCTGAAAGCAGCGTGGGAATTCACCCGCGAGCGCAAACTCGGGCTGCACGTGGACGGCGCGCGCATCTTTAACGCCGTGGTGGAGTATGGCTGCGAGCTGAAAGACATCGCGCAGTATTGCGATTCGTTCACTATTTGCCTGTCTAAAGGGCTGGGGACGCCCGTTGGCTCGCTGCTGGTGGGCAATGCGGACTACATTAAACGCGCGGTCCGCTGGCGTAAGATGACCGGCGGCGGGATGCGCCAGGCCGGTATTCTGGCAGCAGCCGGACTGTACGCCCTGAAAAACAACGTGGCCCGCCTGAAAGACGATCATGAAAACGCCGCGTGGATGGCCGCACAGCTACGCGAGATTGGTGCAGACGTCATGCGCCACGATACCAACATGCTGTTCATTCGCGTGGGCGAAGAGCACGCTGCCGCGCTGGGTGAGTTTATGAAAGCCCGTGGCGTGTTGATCAACGCCTCGCCGGTGGTACGCCTGGTTATGCACTTAGACGTTAATCGTCAGCAGCTGGCAGACGTGGTGAAACACTGGCAGGCGTTTTTACAGCGCTAAGGAGCAGAGCGTGCCGCAACGTATTCTGGTACTCGGTGCCAGTGGGTATATCGGTCAGCATCTCACCACTGCGTTAAGTCAGCAGGGGCACCAGGTGCTGGCCGTGGCACGCAACACGGAGCGTCTGCAAAAACTGCACCTGCCCGGGGTGACCTGTCACAACGTCGATCTCAACTGGCCCACGACGCTGCCGGCGTTACTGGAAGGGGTCGACACGCTTTACTACCTTGTTCACAGCATGGGCGAAGGGGGCGATTTTATCGCCCACGAGCGTCAGGTGGCGATGAACGTTCGCGACGCGCTGTTGCGCACACCGGTGAAGCAGGTGATTTTTTTAAGCTCGCTGCAGGCGCCTGCTAACGAGCAGTCCGATCATCTTCGCGCCCGTCAGCTCACGGCTGAAACCCTGCGCGGCGCAAATATTCCCGTCACCGAACTGCGGGCGGGGATCATCGTCGGGGCCGGCTCCGCCGCGTTCGAAGTGATGCGCGACATGGTGTACAACCTGCCGGTGCTTACCCCGCCGCGCTGGGTGCGATCGCGCACCACGCCGATTGCGCTGGAAAATTTACGCCATTATCTGGTGGCCCTGCTGGACCATCCGGCTGAGCAACACCGTGTGCTTGAGGCTGCCGGCCCGGAAGTGCTGAGCTACCAGCAACAGTTCGAACATTTTATGCGTGTCAGCGGCCGCCGACGCTGGCTGATCCCCATTCCCTTCCCTACCCGCTGGATCTCGGTGTGGTTTTTAAACGTCATTACGTCCGTGCCGCCGACGACCGCAAAAGCGCTGATCCAGGGGCTCAAACACGATCTGCTGGCCGACGATCGCGCGTTGCGTGCGCTGATCCCCCAGACGCTGATCCGTTTCGATGATGCGGTACGCAATACGCTCAAGGAAGAGGAACAGCTGATGAACTCCAGCGACTGGGGCTACGACGCCCAGGCGTTTGCCCGCTGGCGGCCTGAGTACGGTTACTTTCCTAAACAGGCTGGCTGCACGGTGAACACCCCGGCAACTCTGGCGGACCTGTGGGAGGTGGTGAATCAGATTGGCGGCAAAGAACGCTATTTCTTCGGCAATATCCTCTGGCAAACCCGTGGCGCACTGGATCTGCTGGTAGGACACAGGCTGGCGAAAGGCCGTCCTGCGCACCCGTATCTTGCGGTAGGCGATACGGTTGACAGCTGGAAGGTGATCATCGTCGAGCCCGAAAAACAGCTGGCACTGCTGTTTGGCATGAAAGCGCCCGGTCTGGGACGGTTGTGCTTTACGCTAAAAGACAAAGGCGACCATCGAGAACTGGACGTTCGTGCCTGGTGGCACCCGCACGGGATGCCGGGGCTTTTCTACTGGTTGTTAATGATCCCCGCTCACCTGTTTATCTTTCGCGGAATGGCGAAACGTATCGCGCAGCTGGCAGAACAAAAGACGAAAATAACTCAATAAAACTCTTATTCTTTCACCTTTCCCATTGCAACCCGCCGTAATTCACGAAAGAATGCGCACGAAATTCTTTTTCAACACAGTGGATTGATATGAAGGTACTGGTTACCGGGGCGACCAGCGGCTTAGGCCGAAATGCGGTCGAGTTTCTGCGCAACAAAGGCATCAGCGTCAGGGCCACCGGTCGCAACGAAGCGATGGGTAAACTGCTGCAAAAAATGGGCGCAGAGTTTGTCCATGCCGACCTGACGGAGCTGGTCTCCTCTCAGGCCAAGGTGATGCTGGCCGGTATCGATACGCTGTGGCACTGCTCCAGTTTTACCTCCCCGTGGGGTACCCAGGAAGCTTTTGACCTTGCCAATGTGCGTGCCACCCGTCGTCTGGGTGAATGGGCCGTGGCCTGGGGCGTGCGTAACTTTATTCATATTTCCTCCCCGTCTCTCTATTTCGACTATCACCATCACCGCGACGTGCAGGAAGATTTTCGCCCGGCGCGCTTTGCCTGTGAGTTTGCCCGCAGTAAAGCGGCCAGCGAAGAGGTGATCGATCTGCTGGCGCAGTCGAACCCGCACACCCGTTTTACCGTATTGCGTCCTCAGAGCCTGTTCGGCCCGCATGACAAAGTGTTTATCCCGCGTCTGGCGCAGATGATGCACCACTACGGCAGCGTGCTGCTGCCCCGCGGTGGCGATGCGATGGTGGATATGACGTACTACGAAAATGCGGTCCACGCCATGTGGCTGGCAAGCCAGCCGGACTGCGATACCCTGATTTCCGGTCGCGCGTACAATATCACCAACGGTGAGCCCTGCACGCTGCGCAGCATCGTGCAAAGGTTGATTGACGAGTTGCAAATCGACTGCCGTATTCGTTCCGTGCCCTACCCGATGCTGGATATGATTGCCCGCAGTATGGAGCGTCTTGGGAGTAAATCGGCGAAAGAGCCTGCGTTGACGCACTACGGTGTGTCAAAGCTCAACTTTGATTTTACGCTGGATATCACCCGCGCAGAGAACGAACTGGGGTATAAGCCGATTGTCTCCCTGGATGAAGGGATTGTGCGTACTGCCGCCTGGTTGCGTGACCACGGTAAATTGCATCGCTAATTGAGTGCGCTCATCTCAGAGAACAGAGACGAAAACGGCAACCCGAAGGTTGCCGTTTTGTTTTACAGCGCCGTCCAGGCGTCTGACCACGCCAGACCCGCGCCTGGCTCGTAGTACGCCGGGGCATTGTTACACCAGCCGCTGTACGGGAACGGTTTGCACTGGAACAGTTTACCGTGGTTATTCACGATATCGCCTGCCTTGTACTTGCTGTTGGCGCTCCACGCGGCGTAAGCACCTGAGGTACCGTCGTTTTCAGACGGCGTCGTGGCTTTCGCTTTAACGTTCAGCAGATAGGAAGTGGTGCTGCTCAGCTCGCCATCGCTCACGGTCAGGCTGACTTCATACTGTTGAGCCGTCGCAGACTCTGGCGCGGTAAAGGTCACCACCGCCTTATCTTCACCGGTGACCGTCTGGCCATCCTGTGAACGCCAGGTGTAGGTCAGCGTATTGCCGTCCTGGTCAGTGGATCCTTCTGCGCTCAGGGATACCTGCGCGCCCGCTTCCACCGCACCGATTGGGCCCGCAATCTGCGCGACCGGGGCGTGGTTTACCACGGTCGGTTCTGCCGGCGTTTCGTCCGGAACCGGTGCCGGTGCCGGGGTTTCATCTTCCGATGGCGTCGGTGCCGGAGTGACCGGATGCTCGTCCGGCGTCACGGCGGAACCGTCATCATTGATAATGTTGACGTTATAGAATTTCTTCACGCAGTTCGTGTAGTCACCCTCTTTAAAGGCGCTGAATGGCGTCTGATAACCGACCAGCTGGCAGGAATACGTTTTACCGTCTGGCGTATCGGCACTCCATCCCCAGTCCTGCTCCCAGTAAATCTTCAGCGCACCGGAGCCGCCTTCATCGAACTGCCTCATGTTGGCACAGCCGAGCACTTCATTTGCCGGGACAGGCACTTTCAGGTACTTCGCAAACTCTTTGTAGTACTTGATACGGTTTTCAGACTGGGCAATCTCAGTCGGGCCGCCACACTCTACGCCACCGTTAATGATCTGGGTGGTCACGCCGAAGCCCGGAACCAGGCCGTTGGCTTTGTCATGATCGTTTGGCTGCCAGGTGCCGTCGATAACCTGCAGCATGCTCGGTTTCGGCGGCTGCGGATAGGCGAAGAAGAAGATGGCGCTTGCCAGGTTCAGCCAGGTGTCAGCCACCAGCTCCGGCTTGTCGAGCAGCGTGCGGACAGTGCCGAACATCGCTTCAGAGAACGGACCGTAGTTGTAGTTATAAGACAGCTGTTTAGCCCCACGGCCAAAGTAACTCACGAAATCGCCGTCTTTGTCTTTGCCGCACGGCCAGGTTTGTCCCTGCCAGATATCAGGATTACATTCGCCGTTGTAACCGCCTTTCTGCCCTTCGGTCCAGCCCATTTCGCGAACGTGAACCAGCGCCTGACGCCATTCGGCTTCCGGACGCCAGCTTTCGTGGCCGCCGGTTTCCTGTGCGAAGTGGGCAAACATGGTGGCCAGCTCTTTACGGCAGATAGCGTCGCTGTCACGGCCGTCGTTGTAGGTCTTACACAGCGCCGGGAATTTGCCCACCGCTTTCAGGAAGTTACTGTAGGTGTAGGACTGCGCTCGCATCGGGAAAAGGTATTCCCAGTCGCTGGCCTTCACAATGCCTTCAACGCGTTTGACGTTATCCGGGTTCGCTGCACGGCCTGGCTCAATCAGCTCAACCTGGGCATTATCCAGCGTACGAATGGTGTCTTTAACCGACGCCATCAGTGGAAAGTTAGTCAGTTCCTGTTCTTTCTTCGCCAGATCGCTGGCTTTCAGGGTGAACGGCTCGCTGGTGGTTGCCTGCAGCGTCGCAGCCTGTGCCATGAAAGGCGCAATGCATGCACCCGCAACGAGCACGCTCAGTAAGGTCCTTTTGGTCATTTCAACTCATCCTATATATAGCAACAAGGGTTAATGCAATCACGGTTTATGTATTATTCCCTTAATAAATAAACCAAAGAGTGCGGTAATTTTTCATTTTCTGAAGCGCACCTATGGGTACGCTTCAAAAAACAAAAAGCAGAATTAATAAGAGGAACGAGGTTTTATCTCCTGATATTTCGCCCAGACCTTGCGGGCATAATTCATGCGCTTTGAATAATTCTCTTTTTTCACTCCCGCGTTATAAGCCCCGACGGCTTCCCAGTTATAGCCATATACGTTGATCATCGTCGACAGTATTGACGCGCCCACCATAATGGAGGTGCAGGGCTCGGTCACAAGCCGGTTCTCGTCAATGCCCTGGCGCTGCAGTTCGCTGAAATGCGTGCTGTTAATCTGCATTAATCCCACATCCCGCGAGCCATCCTGATTCCACCCCACGGCATTCGGATTCATACCGGATTCCACCTGCGCAATGGCATATAATAAATACGGATCGACATGATAATAATGCGCCGCTTTATCCCAGCAATTTGCTGCCGCACTCTGACTTAAAATAAGCAATAACAATAAAAAGCGTTTCATCTCATTACCTGTTTATTTACTGACGATCCTTCTCCTTGCGCACGCTGTCTTATTCCGGAAGGGGTTGACCACACCCGAAACGGGGTGTGGTCAACGATTGCAGGCGATATCAAACCCGCAACCTCAGGCTAAGATGGTTATTTGCAGTCTGCTGACGCGCCTTCTTTCACCCATACATCGCTGTTACCTGGTTTATCACCACGGGTCCACCATTTCGCACGGTAGACATACCCCTGGTAGGTGGTCGTATCGCCACCGTTGTAAACCACATCTGAACGCCAGTTCATCTTCACCTGGCTGACCAGCTCCCACGCATCCGCGTCAAAGCCAGGTTTATTGCCCTGTGTCCAGTACTTCGCTTTCCACACCAGGTTGTCGGCGCTCACGGTGTCACCACTGTTGTAGATTTTGCTCGCACTCCAGGCCGGGTACTGGCTGGCACTGGCATCAACAGGTGCATCACAGCTGCCGGTGGCAGAGCCTTCATCAGAAGGTGGCGTGACCTCATCGGCTGGTGGTGTCACCTCGTCAGACGGCGGCGTGACCTCATCGGCTGGTGGTGTCACCTCGTCAGATGGCGGCGTGACCTCATCGGCTGCTTTTGGCGTGACAATAACCTGCACGTTCGATTGAACGCTGGTTTTACCGTCGCTGACCACCACGCTCAGGGTGTAGGTGGAATCGGATGCGACAGCCGGTGCGGTGATATTCACGTTCGCGGTGTCAGTTCCGGTTGCGTTCATGTCCGCCGGCACGCTCCAGGCATAGGTCAGCGCGTCACCATCCGGATCGGCTGCCTGCGCATGCAGGGCATAGGTTTCACCCGCCTGCAGCGTGATGCTTTCCATCGGGTTGACCACCGGTGCCTGGTTCGCTTTAGGTGCTTTGTTCACGACCTGAACATCAATGGCGTTCGTCAGGCCTTTCGCATCTTTCACCGTCAGGCGGAAGGAGAGCGTCTGGTTCTGAGTCACTGCCGCCGCGCCGAAGGAGGCTTTGGCTTTCGTGCTGTTGGTAAGGGTCACGGCTGGACCGGAAATCTGGGTCCACTTATAGGTAATGGCGTCGCCGTCCGGATCGCCAGACGCAGAGCCATCAAGGGTGACGGTAACAGGCCCGGTCACGGTCTGATCGGCAGCCGCAGCGATCGGCGCATGGTTGGTGACAACGGGATCAACCGGCGTTGAACCGCCGCCCAACAGGCTTTCGTTCATCGCATTAAGGATGTCGCCATTGTCCGAGTCGATGGACCAGGAGAACAGACCGCCCAGGTTTTTCGCCAGCACATACTTACCTTTTGCCGTGGTAGAACGCGCGTCTTCATAGGTAATCAGGTCGCCGGTGGCTTTATTGAACAGATACGGCGCTTCTGCCGCGGCATCGTATTTGTATTCCCAGCCTGGCTTGCCTTTGTACTCGTTCGCAATCTGACGGTAGTCAACCACGCCCGGTTCCCAGGTGCCTTTGACCGCGCCCGTTGCCGTACCGGTGAACGGATTGTCGCCGGTGTAGCCATGAACGCCGGTCCAGCCGCGACCGTACATGCCCGCCCCCACAACAATCTTGCCCGGCTGCACGCCCTGCTCCAGCAGCGCGTTCACGCCGTTTTCAGTGGTGTAGTTGGTGTCCGGTTTCCACTCCGCGCCGTGCAACGCCGCCTGGTGGCCGAGATCAGTGTTGCTCCAGCCGCCGTAGAAGTCGTAGCTCATCAGGAAGATGTGGTCGAGGTACTGCTGCGCCGTGGTGTAATCCACGTCTTCAATTTTGTCTTTACCGGAACCAATGGCGGTGGTCAGCTCGTACGTACGGCCCGTTTCTGCTGACAGCTCGTTCAGCATCGCGCGCAGATCGTGCATCACCGCGGTATAGGTGGCTTTGTCCTGAGCAGGGTTGCCAAGATTTTCCGACACACCACCACCACCCGGGAATTCCCAGTCAATATCGACCCCGTCGAAGAATTTCCAGGTTTTCAGGAACTCTTTCACGGAAGAGACGAAGCGCGCGCGGATCGCTGAATCATGCATCTGGAAGAACGGATCGGACATCGTCCAGCCGCCAATGGAAGGCAGCACTTTCAGATCCGGATGGGCTTTTTTCAGCGCCATCAACTGACCAAAGTTACCTTTGTAGGGGTCGTCCCAGTTGGTCACGCCGGCCTGCGGTTTTTGCAATGCCGCCCACGGATCGTGAATGGCCACGGTGTAATCCTGACGGCCCGCACAGGCGCGCTGCAGCGCGGCGAAGCTGTTGCCGTTCTCAACCGTTTTTAATCCGTCGTTGATGCCATCACCGCCACAGATCGGAATGAAACCGTACAAAATGTGGTTCAGGTTCGCCGCAGGGATTTTATCCACCGGGAACTCACGCCCATAGACGCCCCACTCAGGGAAATAGGCACCCACCACTTTGTCCGTATGTTTAGAGAAAGTTTTGTTATTTTCCTTCAGGGTGGTGTTCAGCGGCAGCAGATGGCTCCCGTCCGTGTCCGCCACGATGATCAGTTTGCTGGCACTTTTAGAACACCCGCTGGCGTTACAGAGTTCAACCTGCTCCTGATAGCGTCCGCCCTTTTTCACTTTGAAGGTGGCTGACCCGGAGGCGCTTGCGGCGCCACTCCACACGGCCTGACCATCCAGAAGCACTTTTGCCGAGGTTGGCGCATCGCCGCTCCAGACGTTCCACTCAACTTTCACATCCGCGCCATCATGGACTTTCACAAGGCTGTTATAGTCTTGCGCTGCCTGGTCAACTTCAACAATCGCAAACTTATCATTGCCACTGCTGAGGGTTGGCGTACCTGGCGCCGCCGCGAAGGCAGAGCTGGACGCCGCTGCAACGAAAAGCGCCAGATATTTAGGCTTCATAAATTTCATTTTTATTTCCTGATAAATTTATTTGTAAACGTTAATGACCCATGTCTTCCTTTAAAACATGGAATAGTTTTTTACAGACTTTGAATTTCAACTTAAGCAATAATCGTTAACCGCTATTTCTGTGGCGCGCTGTATTCCTCCATTAAAAGATACAAGCTCGAATTCTGTGAAGCTTATGTCTTTAACGATACGCTGAATAAATACTGTATTCCTTTCATTCCCCAATCGAAAAAATCACTAAAAAAACTTGACCGGTGTATTCAGAATGTGGAACAGGCAACCTGATAAACAAAAACCGTCATGCCGGCAAAAGCTAAATAAGGCCCGAAAGAAATAATGCGGTTATTTTTATTCGCATGTGTTGTCGCGAAATATCCGACAATACCGCTTAACGCGGCAATCAATTCCAGGGTGGGCAGTGCCTGCCAGCCGCACCAGGCGCCTAACGCCGCCAGAAGTTTAAAATCGCCATAGCCTAATCCTTCTCGTCCGGTAAGCAGACGAAATGCCCAGTAGAGAGACCAGAGCGAAAGGTAGCCAGCCACCGCCCCCACCAGCGCATCCTTAAGCGGCAGCGTGTGGTCAACGAGGTGTAACAACAGTCCTGCCCACAGCAACGGCTGGGTCAGACAGTCAGGGAGCAGCTGATGCTGCCAGTCAATCATCGCCAGCGGCAGCAGAAACGCGGCCAGCAACCACAGTGAGAACAACGCCGGTTCGCCCGGAATGCACAAGGCGGTGAGGCCAAAAAAGAGCGCGGTGACGAGTTCGAGCATCAATAAGCGCAGCGGGATGGCCGTGCCGCACTGCCTGCAGCGCCCGCGCAATACTAGCCAGCTGACCAACGGGATATTCTCCCAGGCCGCGAGATCATGCTGGCACACCGGGCAGTGAGAGGCCGGAAACAGCAAGTTGCCCGCGCCTTCCTCCTCCATCACCATGCCCGGCACGCGCTCGGCGACAACCCCCAGAAAACTGCCCACCATGCTGCCCAGGATCGCACTCATCACCGGGAACCCCACCGGGTAGATTTCCCGCATCAGCGCAACGGTGTTCATGCGGTTTTGCGCCAGGTGAGCTGCACTTCGGCTTTCACGTCACTGAGGTGATCGACCGGCGTAAGGTTCATTTTTTGCAGCCTGACGCCGGAGGTCTGGTTGATTTCCCGCAGCCAGTTTTTTAATTCATACACGTTTACGCGGTTCACCACGAACGATAAGGTTTGCCCGTCCTGACGCACCTCCGTCAGGGAAAGGTTAATTTCATGAGCGCTGTTCTCCACCACCGTGCGCGGGTTATCCGTTTTAATGATCATCACCGGAAGGTGGTGTTTATCTATTTCTCTGCGCATCCAGTTCAGCGTCTCTTTTTGTCGGGTCAGCGTTGATTTGCTATTTTGAATCATATTATCCAGTGGCATCATGCCCGCGTAATAAACAGCCGCGGCCAGGAGGGCAACGGCACCGGTTTTTAAAATATATTTCTCCCGGATGCTGTATTGTTGATAACGCGACGTAAGCTTCGTGATTCGCTCTTTCATTTATATTTCCCTGCGATCATGGCGGTATAAGGTGCAGTGGTAGAAACAGGCTGTAGGGTGAAATCAAAATGCTCCCCTGTTTTCTCCACAAACGACTGCAGCGCGGCCTGGCTTTGCGCACTGACGCTCAGGGTCAGCGCATTTTGTTGCGCATCGTACTCAAGCAGGGAGATCTCAAGTGCGGGTACGGCCTGCCTGGCTTGCTCAAGATCATCCAGCTGCAGGAATATCCCTTTGTGCTGCTTTTTCATGTTTTGACCAAAGTGGTATTTGATATTGGTCTGCTGGCGCATGCTGGGAAAATGGTGCTGATAAACCTGAACGATCTCCTGCTGAACCCGATTTTCCTGCTGTACCAGCATCCAGGCCATCGCGATCCGCGGACCCAGCAACAGCCCGAGAGACAGCAGGCCCGCCGCCGCCATCGCGATTTTTATTCCTTTAGACGCGCTGCCTTTCCCTGCCTTCGGGCTGAATTCACCGTGCAGGAGGGTGACCCGACAGGATTGCCACTGGGGCTGGATCAACACCAGCGGATGCTGCCACGGGTGCAGAAGATCCACCCCGACACCGGCTGGCGGTTCGCCGTAACAGCACACGTCACCGTCTGGGTTTTTTTGCATCAGCAGCGGCAGCAGGCTGGCCTCCATTTCGCTGGCGACATGGGGCGACAGGCGCAGCCAGTAGCGGTCATCCAGGGCAAGCAGCGTGCTTCCTCCTGCCGTCACCGGCAGCAGCCAGGCATCCGGCAGCACCTGAATCACCTTCAAACCGGCCTCCTGGCAACGGGCTAACCACCCGCGCAGAAGATCGGTATCAATCGCCACCGCGTCAACGTCGGCCCCCTTTTTGTGAAGCACCGTCCAGTGAAGGTTGTCCACCTCGCCAATGAGCGTCTCTTCCGCCATCCACGAGAACGCCGCCGTCTGAGAGGCAACTTTTTTCGGCAACGTAAAATGGCGGAAGATCATGTTGCCCGCGGGCAACAGTAAACAGACCCGGGCCGAGAGAGGATGGTCTGCCAGCGCGTCAAGGCGCTCCACAACGTCAACCTGCTGGCTGCCGGAAGCACACCACATTATTTTCCCGCCCTCACGGCTGTCGGGACGAACAAAAAGTACCTGTTTCATAGCCATCTGCTTTTCTTATTCAATCATTCGGTAACGACGTTGCCACGTCACGATCTCACCCGCTTCGTTATTGACCTGAAGCTGGCTTACCACGCGAAGCGTTAGCGCATCGGTGTTGCCGGTATAGTTAACGCGGAAGTACCGGCTTTGGGTGGAGAGTTGTCCGGCCACCTGCGGAAGGTCGTCTTTCACCTGCGGAAAGGCCTGCTCCAGCGCGTTGCTGAAGGTTTCCATATTTTCCCAGCCGGTTTCAGGTCGCGATTCAATCAGGCGAACGGCATCGTCTTGCGTTATTTTTCCGGGGAACATGGCGGCCAGTAAGGCGGCCTGTTCCGGTTTCAGGGTGTTCACATCCACCTTGCTGGCGGTATCCGGTAAGGCACACAGCAGCGTGCTCACCTTCCGGTATGCCGTTGCCGGAAATGCCGGCAGCAGCGTGATCTCAGCGATCGTGCGCATCATCTGGTTTGCGGGCTGCCGGGGGGGCACCACGCCCGCCCAGGCATCGCTCTCCGCCCCCTCGCTGGCCGTGGTGGTATCGCCATCCAGATAGTCCACCAGCTGCGAGTAAACCTCGTGCGCCGTGGACTGGCTGAGGCCACTCCCGGTCAGGAGTTGCTCAACAATCTGCTCTTTCCGCGGTTTTTCCGGCACCGCGGGCGCATTTTGCCCCTGCGCGATGTCATCGGCCGCCAGCAGGTTATTCACGTTGAAGCAGTCCTGGGCGTCTTCCACCTGACTGACCACCGTGTAATCGTCACCCCGGGTCTCCAGCGGCTGGTGCCAGTCACCCTGCAGGCTAAGGGCTTTACTCTCACCGCTGGCGTCGCTCTGCAGACGATCTTTGACCACCTTCTCCTGAGCCTGCATGGCCCAGCGCAGCTGCTGCTGACTCACCTGGTAATGGGTTTTCTGCAGATTGCGGCAGAACTGCTGGCTGATTCTGGCAGCCAGCGCCGACATCATGACCAGCAGGATCAGTACCACCAGCAGCGCGACGCCTTTCTGTTTACGTAAAGCCTTCATGATGTCGCTTCCGCTGCAGGTGGCGCGGCAGGTGCGTCTGCGGGCGCTGGCGCGGCGGCCTCGGGGATATCGCCCGGCGTCGTAAACACCCAGCGCCAGGTTTCCCCGTTTTCCATCGTCAGCGTCAGCTCGACGCCATCCGGCAGATGTGCCGGGTCGTTCCAGCTTTTTTGCCAGCCCTGACGGTAAAAACGCCACTGCAGGGATTTCACCTCGCCGACAATCGGCACCGCATCGGGTCTGGCATCCGCCGGGCTGTCAATCACCGGCCAGACATCCCGGTACAGTCGCCCCTCTTCCAGCCGCCAGCGCACGCGCTCCAGCTGTACGGTTCCGCTCACGCCGTTCAGCGTGGTCATCTCAAGGCCGTCATCCCCCTGACGAAATGTATCCGGCTCGTTGCGCGGCGCACGCGCCTGAAGCTGATAGAAATCGCGCTCCATCAGGCTCCAGGCACGCTGAAGCTGATTGAGCTTTGCCGCGCTGGCCTCCGTCGCCGAACTGGTGCGCATCGCCCCGTCGAGGATTTGCCAGGCCAGGGTGCTGATCACCGCAAAAATGGTCAGCGCAATCATGATCTCCAGCAGGGTAAATCCCCGCTGGCGTCGGATTTTCTTCACGGTTCCTCTCCCGGCGCGATGACCTGCAGTGAAATAACCGGCTGGCTTTCATCGCCTTCGGCATAGACGCGGATGGCATTCGCCCAGCCGTTAGCCGCGGTTTTTACGCGCTGCTTTCGCCAGGCCCAGCTGCGCCCGCCCATGACCTCTGCCCCCTGCGCTTCAGCGTCAGGAAAATCACGTCTGTTGAGCTGCGCCTCCGCCAGTTGATTTTCGGCGACCCAGCTGGCCTGCAATGTATCGGCCAGCCCGTGGGTGAAACGCACGTTCAGGGAGACCGAGTTCATCAGCGCCAGTGCGGCGGTGGAGAAGATGGCCAGCGCGACCATCACCTCCAGCAGCGTCATCCCCTTTTGCTTTCTCTTGCCGTTAGCCATCGTTTTCTACCGTTACAGGGGCCGCGCCTTGCGACACCACGCGGAAATGGTGCGCGTTGTCGCGGCTTTGCAGCGCCAGCGTAAAGCGGCTGATTTCACCGTCCGGCAGAAATAACACCTGCGGTTCGGATGTCACCGTGGCGGCGAGACGCTGCGGCGTGAGCGAGACGTGCATCTCCGGCGGGAAATCACCCCGGGTCGTTATCCGCCCCGCGGATAACGACACCCAGTGACGTTCACCGTTTTTATCCTCGAGCGTCACCAGCCGATATTTATCCGCGGTCATAACCAACCCCACGATATTTCCGTCCATCACTGCCCGGTCTGAACCATAATCAACGAGGGCTTTTAATTGCTGACCAAATATATCCGCACCGCTGCGTGAGGGTATTGTTGAAACCACCATCATGGCGCAACTGGCAAATATCACCAGCGCCAGAATAATTTCCAGCAACGTAAAGCCGCGTTGACGTTTCATTATTTCTCTTTCTTATCCAGAGACCAGTTTGTAATATCATCGGCGGTATTGGCTTCGCCATCCGGACCGGCGGAGAAAACGTCTACGGCACCGTGTTCACCCGGGCTGACCAGAATATAATCCCCGCCCCACGGGTCCTGCGGCAGGCGGCGGATATAACCGTCCGCACGGTAGCCGTTGGGAATGGGCGCAATCTCTGGCTTCGTGACCAGCGCCTGCAAGCCCTGTTCGGTGGTGGGATAGCGGTGATTATCCAGCTTATACATATCCAGCGAGCCTTCGAGCGCGACGATATCGCTGGTCGCTTTTTGGGTATCCGCTTTTTCTTTATTGCCCATTAAATTGGGTACCACCATACTCGCGAGTACGCCGAGAATAACAATAACCACCATTAATTCGAGCAAGGTGAAGCCCGCCTGGCGAGCCAGGTGTTTACGTTTTATAGCCATGATTTAACCTACCATATTATTAAGTTGCAGAAGCGGTTGTAATATTGACAGGACGATGAATAAAACAATCGTCGCCATAGATACCACCAGTGCCGGTTCAAATACCGACAGCGTTAACGTAATACGATGCTGTAATGCCGATTCCTGGTTTTCCGCCGCGCGGTCCATTAAATGGCCTAATTCCCCACTCTCTTCCCCGGAGGCAATCATATACAACATGGTCGGCGGGAATAATTTCGCCTGCTCCAGAGCCGCATAAAGCGATGCCCCCTGGCGCACGGTATCCGCCGCCTGCTCCAGCACCTGCCGGGCATACCGGTTTTCGATCCCGTCCATCGCGATATACATCCCCTCCAGCAGCGGCACGCTACTGGCCTGCAAAATGCTCAGGGTACGGATATAGCGGGCGCTGTTGATGGCGCAGACCAGCTTTTTGACGGGCGAACCGTTCACCAGCCAGCCGTGCCAGCGAAAACGATTTTTAGCGTTTCGAAGCCAGGCCTTAAAACCCATCATCCCGCCAGCCAGGCTGCCGACGATATAGAGGCCGTAAACCTGCAGGAAATCACTCACCGCGATCAGCGTGCGGGTGGTGATCGGCAGCTGCTGTTTCATATGGGTGAACTGCTCAATCACCTGGGGCACAACCGCCACCAGCAGAATGCCGATCACCGCGATGGCCACCACGGTCAGGGTGATCGGGTAGACCATCGCCTGCGTCAGTTTGCTTTTCATCTTCTGACGCTGCTCGTTGTACTCGGCCAGCTTTTCCAGCACGTCGCCCAGATGGCCGGTCTTTTCACCGGCCATTACCAGCGTGCAGTAGAGCTTGTCGAAGCTGCGCGGAAACTGGCTGAAAGCGTCAAACAGCGTATGCCCTTCCACTACCTTCTCGCGGATGTCCACCACCATCGCCGCGAGCTTTTTGTCCTCCGTCTGTTTCGCGATTGCCTTCAGCGCGCTCTCCAGCGGCAGCGCAGCGTTGACAAGCGTCGACAGCTGACGGGTAAACATCGACAGCACCGGCGTGGAGAGTTTTGCCCCGGCGTTCGCATTACCGGCAGCCGCAACCTCACGGGTTTCGTTGATACTGACGGGCATCAGCTTTTGCTCGCGCAACATCTGGCGAACCTGCTTTTGCCCCTCAGCCTGCAACGTGCCACGCCGGGTTTTGCCCGCGGTATCCCTCGCCGTCCAGGCGTAGAAGGCCATTACGCATCTCCTCCGCGCTCGGCGGTGACGCGCATCACCTCTTCCAGCGAAGTGACGCCGCCGATCACCTTCAGCAGCCCGTTCTCACGCAGGCTGTAGGCCTGCTTAAAGAGCTCGGTTTCGATGGCCATTTCGTCTTTATCTTCATGAATGGCGCGGCGCAGGGTGCTGTCGACCACCAGAAATTCATGAATACCGGCGCGCCCCTGATAGCCGCTCTGGCGGCAGTGTTCGCACCCCACCGCGCGATAGATCGCGTGTGGCGGCTGGTCCATAAAGCTGAACAGCGCCTTTTCATTGTCATCCAGCGGACTGGTGGTACGGCAGTGCGGACACAGCCGACGCACCAGACGCTGGGCAATGACCCCCAGTAACGATGAACCGATTAAAAATGACTCCAGCCCCATATCCCGCAGGCGGGTTATCGCCCCGGCGGCGCTGTTGGTGTGCAGCGTAGACATGACCAGGTGACCGGTGAGCGACGCCTGCACCGCAATTTGTGCCGTCTCGGCGTCACGGATTTCGCCGATCATCACCACGTCCGGGTCCTGGCGCAGAATCGCGCGCAGCCCGCGGGCAAAGGTCATGTCCACGCGCGGGTTAACCTGCGTCTGCCCCACCCCTTCCAGCTCGTATTCAATAGGATCTTCTACGGTCAGGATGTTGCGCTCATGGCCGTTCAGCGCCGAAAGAATCGCGTACAGGGTGGTACTTTTACCGGAACCCGTTGGCCCGGTGACCAGGATAATGCCGTGCGGGCGGTCAATCAGCCCTTGTAACTTCTCCCGTTCTTCATCAATCAGCCCAAGCTTGTTGATATCAGGCTTGAGATTGCTTTTATCGAGCAGACGCATGACCACGCGTTCACCATACTGGGACGGAATGGTCGATACGCGCACGTCGACCGCCTTACGGCCAATGCGCAGGGAAATACGGCCATCCTGCGGCAGACGTTTCTCCGCGATATCCAGCCGGGACATCACCTTGATACGCGAAACCAGCAGCGGCGCGAGCTTACGCGCGGGCTGCAACACCGGACGCAGCACGCCGTCGACGCGAAAGCGAATGCTCAGCGTACGCTCGAAGGTTTCAATATGAATATCCGACGCGCCCTCTTTTACCGCCTCGCCGAGAATGGCGTTGATCAGGCGGATCACCGGCGAGTTTTCATCGTTATCGAGCAGATCTTCGTTATCCGGGATCTCCTCGGTTAACGCCATCAGATCGATATCGGCGTCCATATCGTCCACCAGTTGCTGGGACACCCCGCTGCTCTGCTGCCAGATCCTGGCCAGCATTTCATCGAAGGCTTCCGCCGTCAGGGTGACCGGGACAAACGCGCGTCCCAGCACCCGACGCACTTCCAGCAGCGCGAGTGCCGGGGTGTCATCACGGATATAGACCGCATCGTGATAAAATAAAACGCCGTTATCTTTTGCGTAGCCGCTGCTACACAGGGTTTTGCTCAGTTCGTCCACGTGATACCTCCGCCTTACTCTTTAAACGGATTGCGGGACGCGCTGGTTTTCACCGTTGCAGCACTCGCAGCAGGGAACGCGGGTAACACGGCGTTATCCGCCGGTTCAATGATCCCGAGCTTTTTCTCCTCAACGCGCTGCTGCTGGCGGGCGCGGATCTGGTCATATTTCTCTTTCGACGCCGCGCTGTAGTTGTCGTCGTCACGCAGCACGGTGGTATGAATAAAGACCATCAGGTTGCGTTTGGACGCGTCCTGCGAGGTGTAGCGGAAAAGCTGCCCGACCAGCGGAATATCCCCCAGCAGCGGCACTTTGGACACCGACTGCTTAGTGACATTCTCCATCAGGCCACCGAGCACCACCGTTTGCCCGCTGTGCACCATCACTTCGTTATTGATGGTTCGGGTATTAAAGGTTGGGCCAAGGCTGGCGTCTTCCGTTGCGCTGTTGTCGACGCTTGAGACTTCCTGCTCAATCTTCAGGTGGATCATGTCGCCGTCGTTGATTTGCGGCACAATTTTCAGTTTGGTCCCCACCGTCTTGCGCTCTACGGAGTTAAAGACATTATCGCCACTGGTGGTCTGCGAACCGGAAAGCACCGGCACGTCCTGACCGACATTGAATGACGCCTCTTTGTTATCCAGCGTGACCACGCTTGGCGTGGAAAGAATGTCGTTTTTGCCGTCGGTTGAGAGCGCGGTCATCAGCGCACCGAAATCACCGTTAAAGAAGCCGGTCGCCAGGCCAGTAAAGCTGGCGCCCTTGATGGTGCCATTTTTTATCTGACTAATGGGCAGGCCGGTGGAGCCGAACTGGACACCACCGTGCTTGCCGGTCCACTGCACGCCGAGATCCAGACCGTTGCCGTCCTGCACTTCAGCAATGATGGCTTCCACCAGCACCTGCGGACGGCGGATGTCGAGCTTGTCGATCACCTTCTCCAGGGAGTTCATCACGTTAGGCTGCGCGGTGATCACCAGCGAGTTGGTTGACTCGTCGGCGGTAATATTCAGATCGGTTGCCGCGGTGGCCGTTTTCGCCTTCGCGGTGCCGGCTTTGTCTTTCAGCTGTTCGCCAATACCGGTGAGCACCGGAACCACTTTGGTGGCGCTGGCGTACTTGAGATAGAAGACGCGGGTATTCCCCTCGTTGTTCTGCTCGCGATCTAACTCATGGATCAGGCTGCGGGTACGCGTGCGCGCATCTTCCGAACCGCTGATCACCAGGCTGTTGGTTTCGTCATCCGCCACCACTTTGGTGGCCAACTGCGGCGCGTTCTGCCCTTTCTGCTCTTCATTGTTGAGATTATTCAACATGTCGGAGAGCGCTTTGGCGGAAGCAAAGCGCAGGGGGACGATTTCGCGACGCTGAACACCGTCTTTATCCACGCGCTGGACCAGATCCACCAGCCGGTTCACCACGGACGCTTTACCGGTTAACAACAGCACGTTGGAAGGCTCGAAGTGCACCACGTTGCCGATGCCGGTAGCATCGTTCAGTTGACGCAACAGCGGCGCGAGTTCACGCACCGGCACGTTTTCCATGCGCACGACACGGGTAATAATCTCATCGCCTTTGCCCGGGTTTGTGCTATCTGCCAGCGGCGCACCGGCGGTGCGGGCCACGCTTGAGCGCACCACTTTAACCATGCCGTTATCCATCGGGATCACCGAGAGACCGTAGAGATCCAGCACGCTCAGGAAGAACTGATAATACTCATCCTCCGTCAGCACGTTGTAGGTTCTGACGGATACGGAGCCCTGAACCGACGGGTCGACGAGAATGGTTTTGTTAAGGTTGCGGCCTACCGTATCGATAAACTCGCGGATATCGGTATTTTTAAAACTCGCGCTAAAGTTGGCTGCGAGCAGCGAACCCGAATATAACGACAATGCGGTCAGCGCCACGCACGCCCATGGAAATTTCTTCATGTCTGTACACTTATTAATTGTTAAGAACATTGACCCGAATATTTTCAAGGTGAGCGTGACGTCTGACGACAACCTCCGCTTCTTTCATTTTTGACCATTCAGCAATAATATTTTTTGCCTTGACTTCATCGGTCATATCGACAGCATTCACTTCGACTGCCACATCCCCTTTTTTCAGTCCTGAATGGCTATAAAAGGAAGAGGCATTCCGGGGATTAATGGCATAGCCTTCCAGTTGGCCTTTTTCGACAACCGGTTTTAATACCAGATAATCATTCAGATGCAGCGTGTCTGCGCCTGCATCTTTTGTCGATTTGGTTACCGGGCCGCTATCAACGCCGCCCTTGAAATAATCCGGTTTCTTTAAGGCCAGCGTCTGCGTGATGCCTTCATAATTCACGACGACACTGTCTTTGTTAATTTCCTGAATAAAGGCATCGTTAAAACCGGTCAGCGGCTCCCCTTCGCGGTAGCTCTTCTGGCCCGCGGGCGTTTTAATAACAGCGAAGGAAAGCCAGGGGTCATCACTGCGCACAATGCCTTCTATTTCCGCCGCCAGCGGGGCTTTTAGCGCAGCCGGCCCAGTGTCCTGACGTGTTGCCGCCGTGAAAAGCGTGAATGTTTTCTCTTCGCGGCGGTTTTTCAGCGGCTGCGCATCAGAGTTAGCCAACCTATTCGTAACCTTTTTATAATCTTTAAATGTGAAATACCCTTGCTGGCCGCTAAAAATTAACAGCGCCAACATCATGCAAGGGGTTATCCACCGTGACAGAAATGAGAACCTCATTTTTCATCTGGCCTTTAACAAAGCGAAAATAAGCAGCATCACGCTGCGACAAAACATGTGAAGAGAGTAATGAGATGCGGTGAATACGACCATCGACTTCGCCACCAACTTTAATAAAGAAAATTATTGACCGTCTAAAATCGAGGTGTTAGGACATTTCTGCCGGATATTTTTACCCAGTTGAAAAATTGATCGCCCCGTCTCCTTACCGTAATTTCACGACCTGTTGCTATTCCTAATCAGAGACGGTAAGTCGTTATGTATCAGAGCCACTTTACTTTTAAAACCCCGCCCTTCAGGAAGGTCACCCGCTTATCCGGGGATTTTCTGGTGCCTTATCATCAGGACGTCTTTAACCTGCTGAAAGAGAAAACCCAACAGGCGGGAATATGCGGGCTCTTTAGCGATGATACCTCGCTGTTGGGCCAGTTCAGCGATGCGCTGAAAAACAGCGACAACCGCGTTCTTGCCATCAACGCGTTTCCAAAACTGAGCGCCAGTAGCCTGCTGTACAAGCTCAGCCCGGACACGAAAGCAATCGCCAGCCGTATTCAGGCGGTCGATACCGTGCTTCAGCAGTGGCAAGCCGGGAAAACGCAGGCCACCGTGCTGGTCATTTCCCATACTGAAGCCATGAAAGAGACCTGCCGGCCGGTGCTGGGGATGTTGCTCACCCGTGCGCAGGAGCTGGGGTTTCATTTATCGGTGGTGCTGACGGGCGCGGAAAATCAGGCGGCGCTGCTACAGCAATCTGATCTGCGTGAATATGTGCATACCCACCACACCTTGCGCCCCCTGACCTGCCGTGAATATCTCAGCTACGTGCAGGCGCAGTGCGAAGAGCACGGGGGCGAAAGCTCGCCGTTATCCCCGGCGCGCGTGCGTAAGATGCACGCAATGACAAAAGGGAAAATCAGTGAACTGAATGCGCTGGCGCACCTGTCGATGCTCGCGGCCTGGACCGAACGCGCAAGCCAGGTCAGTCCGCGACATTTACGCCTGGCGGCCGCAGAGGTGCTGCCCGCGAAAAAACAGGGTAAGCGTCTGGCAACGGTTTCACTGTTTGCCTCTGTGCTGTTCGCGGCTTGCGGCTGGTATTTCACCGCCTCAATGACTGCTCGCCTCCCGGTTTCTCTGCCGGTCCCGATAAGCTGGAAACACCCGGCCGCCCCCGTTCAGGCCCCCGTCGTGCCGGTTATCGACAAGGAAATAGTCAATCAGCCGGACGCGATGCATCAGCTTTATCTGATGTGGGGGTATGACGCCTCGGCGGACGATGCGCTGTGTCAAAACGCGGTGAAGGTAAACCTGATGTGTAAGCAGGGAAATGCCTCTCCGGATGCGCTGGCAGGCGAAGGTTATCCGTGGGTGAGCGAGCTCAAAACCGGCAATCATCTTAACTATGCGGTGGTCGCCCGCGTCGGAGAAACCTCGATGGACCTGCTGATGAATAACCGGACCTGGCAGGTCAGTCGCAACTGGTTTAACCGGCATGCAACCGGAAACTATACGCAACTGCACCGCCTGACGCCGGAAGGTAAAGACGCCATCAGCGCAACCAGTGACGGCAAAGAGATGACCTGGCTTGATCAGCAGCTGAGCCAGGCCCTTTCTCAACCTGAAACTCACGCTCAGCGCTGGACTGCGGAGATGATGAAACGCACCCGCGCGTTCCAGCAAAAAATGCATCTGCATGTGGACGGTATTCCCGGCGAAGAGACATTGATGCAGTTAATGCGGGAAACCAACACCACGCCGAGCGTATTGATCCAGGCTTCGCATGCGATACCGGATGCGAAAATGCAGGAGAAGCATTCCTGATGTCTACTATCAGCCTTGCGGCTCAGCGCAGTTACACCACCGGGGAAGCGGTCTGGTTTTCATATCGTCTTCCCGGACTGAGACACGTTTTTGCCCACACCGTTTTAGGACTCCTGGGTCTGTGCGCCATGCTGATGGCCGGGTTGTACGCGCATGTGTATTGGGATCTGCGCCACCCTGCCCCCGCCCCCATCAACGCGAGCAGCGCCAGACCGGAAACACAGCTTTCAGATATGCATTATGTGTATGTGAGCAAACCCTTCCCGCATCCGCACCCTAAACCTGCGCCGGTGCATGAGGATATGCCTGCCCTGCAGGATCTGCCGATTAACGGCGATGATACCGACTGGCAGCAGGCGCCTGAAGGAGCGGCTCAGCACGATACCGCGCGGGATACGTTACCCGGAACCGGGGCGCACACTGACGCTTCTGCACGGGCTGGCAGCGACAGTTCCTCATTAACAGAATTGTTTAAGCAGGCGTTAAAAGAACAAGAGCAGGATTATTCGCAAGGCAAAATTCCCGCGCCGCCGGTTGACGAAACGCAGGATATTTCCCGGTCCCCTTTACGTCATAAAGGAGACCGGCTGGAGTAATTAATATTTTTCAGGCAAGGATGTCAGGTTAAGGAGTCGCCCCTTTTCCACCACAATATACTGACCTTTTTTCAGGTCGGAGAGAATTTTAATAATGGTACTGCGTGCCAGGTTGGTGTATTCCTGAATATAGTCATATATATTGATATCACGCTGATGCTGAACAATCAGTTCATTAATCTCGTATAAAAATTCGCGCACTACCGAATAGGCGCTGCGGGCAACCAGCACATCGTCACGCTTGCTCAGCATACAAATATACCAGGAGAGCACTTTCGTCAGTTCCGGCCACAGATTGTTTTCAGTCATTAGCTGGGCGAAGGCCTCTTTTTTTATCGAGCGCACGACGGTATTTGACCGAATGAGGCCATACATGTGCGTGGCGCTGTAAAACATAGAACAAAGCCCAAATATACACGGCCCCTGAACGGTGAACATGCACAGTTCATCAGATTCGCGGCGGAACTCAACGTCGCCACTGACGATAATATGAATATACTGTGAATCACTGGTAGATATTTTCTGCCACTTTTTTAACGTCTTCTCTTCAAATCCTGACGTTGCAGAAATAATTGCGTTGACTTCGTTTTGCGGACGTAATTTTTTACCGTAGATGCTTAACATTATTATACCCAATTTAAGATGTGAAATATAAAACTCAGGATTAAGACGTAAGGCCTCAACCCAGGAATATTTTCCTGATGAAACACTCAAGGAGAAAATAAAAGTAGAAATTGTTTACGTTAATTTGCTGCTTTACTTAGCAAGCTATGTGTCCATCTTAAATCCGGATAATTTTAAGTCAATTAACTAAAAATGAATTGAGTTTGTACTTAAGATTAATCTTACTTAAATTACGCGAAAAATACTTACGAGGGGGTATCCCGCAGGATCACCCCTGTCCGTACTTTTCCAGAAGCGCTTCAGCGATGGCCAGCGTTTCACGGTCAGCCACACCATTCCACAGCTGTGGACGGAAGTGCATTTGAAACGCGGTAATCACTCTTTTCTGCTGCTGGGCTGTGGCAGCCTCCGGCACTTCATAGCCATACCGCGCTAACAGATCGAGCAGCAGTGCGCTGTCCACTTCCTGAAAGCGTGGCTGCCCATTGAGATAAAAGTTGACGCGGTCCGGATCGGGCCAGGCACCAATTCCCTGCTGCGCCAGTTCGCGCCAGGGGAACAGCGGGCCGGGATCGTCTTTACGCTGGGGGGCAATATCAGAGTGCGCGACGACGTTCTGCGGCTTAATGTCGTAGCGGGCGATAATGTCTTTGGCGAGCGGGATCAGAGCAGCAATTTGCGCCGGCTCGAACGGGGTGAAATGTTTTACTCCCACCGTTTTTTGCCAGCCCCGGTTTTCCAGCTCAATCCCCACGGAGGTGTCATTAATACGGTTGGTGCCGCGCCAGAAGCTGATGCCGGCATGCCATGCCAGTTCGCTCTCCGGTACCAGCTGCCAGATACGCGGTTTGCCCTCAGGGGCAGGCGGTTTGGCGGGGATCAGGTAGTGAGAGCTGACATTCTTGTCGGTTAACGTCGCCAGCGAGCTGTCAAAGTCATCGGCGGTGTAGTGGATCACCAGCACCTTTATACGCGGGTAAGCCGCCTGGGCCTGATGGCGGGTATCCAGCTCATAGGCACCTTTATCAATAATGCCTTTTTCCGTGGCGCACCCTGCCAGCAACAGCGCCAGCAGGAGTGTGGCAAGCGAGCGCTTCATCGACGGGTTTTCACCGCCGTACCGCTTACGCTCACCATCAGCATGCTGGCATCTTTACCGACCGTTTCGTAGTCAATATCGATGCCTACCACGGCATCTGCACCCAGCGCCTTGGCCTGCTCGCCAAGCTCTTTAAACGCAATTTCGCGGGCTTTGCGCAGCTCTTTCTCATACGCGCCAGAACGTCCCCCCACGATATCGCGAATGCCGGCAAAGAAGTCCCGGAAAATGTTCGCGCCCAGTATGGCTTCGCCGGTGACCACGCCGCAGTACTCGGTAATAGGTTGCCCTTCCAGGGTAGGCGTTGTTGAAAACTGCATACTTTCTCTCCTTCTTTAGCGTTCAATGCCTTAGGTACAGCATTATCGGTTCGTTACGCTATGATTGAAAGGATAGTTAATAAATAAGGAAATCAACATGCGCTATTCAGCTTTAACACTTTTCGTGCCCTGCGCGCTGGTGCTCAGCGCCTGCACCACCACGGTCACGCCAGCCTTTAAGGATATTGGTACCCGCAGCGGCCCATGCATTGAGGGCGGCCCGGATACCGTGGCACAACAGTTCTATGATTACCGCATACAGCACCGCAGCAATGATATTACCGCCCTGCGTCCGTATCTGAGTGACGGCCTGGCGAAACTGCTGAGCGACGCCACCCGCGATCCGCAGCATAACGCGCTGCTTAAATCCGATCCGTTCTCCAGCCGCGCCACGCTGCCTGACAGCGCCGAGGTCACCAGTGCTTCAACGATCCCAAACACCGATGCGCGAAACATTCCCCTGCGCGTCAAACTGACCCAGGGAACCCAGACCTGGCAGGATGAAGTGCTGATGATCCGTGAAGGTCAGTGCTGGGCGGTGGACGACGTAAGGTACGTCGGTGGCAACGTTCACGCCCCGGCAGGCACGCTCCGCCAGTCAATTGAAAACCGCTAAGCCTCCCGTTTAAAAAGCGTTAACCCCGTAAAATGTGCGGCATTTCATGCGGAATGCCGACATTTATACTCGCCGACATTGCCGTTCGCTATTTTGTGCTATGTTTAGAGGGTATTGCGGGTTATATTTAACTTTTAACGCAGAAATATTGCATAACTATTCTGTCAACGGTACTATCTGCGGCCTCAATTGCTATAGATTGCCTGGATGAGTAAAGACTGCCCCGATGAGTATTAAACTAAACGGCATTAACTGCTTCTACGGCGCACACCAGGCGCTGTTTGACATCACGCTGGACTGCCCGGAAGGCGAAACGCTGGTTTTGCTTGGCCCAAGCGGTGCAGGTAAAAGCTCCCTTCTGCGTGTCCTTAATCTGCTTGAAATGCCCCGTTCGGGTACGCTGGCTATCGCCGGTAACCATTTTGATTTCGCGAAAACACCGTCTGATAAAGCGATTCGTGAACTGCGTCAAAACGTTGGCATGGTCTTCCAGCAATACAATCTCTGGCCGCATCTGACCGTACTGCAAAACCTGATCGAAGCCCCGTGCCGCGTGCTGGGCTTAAGTAAAGATCAGGCGATCGCGCGTGCGGATAAGCTGCTGGAGCGTCTGCGCCTTAAGCCTTACAGCGACCGCTATCCGCTGCACCTCTCCGGTGGTCAGCAGCAACGTGTGGCGATTGCCCGTGCGCTGATGATGGAGCCTGCGGTACTGCTGTTTGATGAACCGACCGCGGCGCTGGATCCCGAAATTACTGCCCAGATCGTGAGCATCATTCGCGAGCTGGCGGAAACCCATATTACTCAGGTCATCGTAACCCATGAAGTGGAAGTGGCGCGCAAAACGGCCAGCCGCGTGGTCTACATGGAAAACGGGTATATCGTTGAGCAAGGTGATGCGAGCTGCTTCTCAAACCCGCAAACCGATGCGTTCAAAAACTATTTATCTCATTGATTGTGTCAGGGGAAATGATAATGAAAAAAGTATTACTTGCCGCGCTGCTCGCCAGCGTCACCCTTTCCGCTACCGCAGCCCAGACGATTCGTTTCGCGACTGAAGCGTCTTATCCTCCGTTTGAATCCATTGATGCGAACAATAAAATTGTCGGCTTTGACGTGGATCTGGCAAACGCCCTGTGTAAAGAGATCGACGCAACCTGTACCTTCAGCAACCAGGCGTTCGACAGCCTGATCCCAAGCCTGAAGTTCCGCCGTATCGACGCCGTTATGGCCGGAATGGATATCACCCCTGAGCGCGAAAAACAGGTTCTGTTCACCACCCCTTACTACGACAACTCTGCCCTGTTTATTGGTCAGAAAGGCAAATTCACGTCGGTTGATCAGCTGAAAGGCAAGAAAGTTGGCGTGCAGAACGGCACCACGCACCAGAAATTCATCATGGATAAACACCCGGAAATCACCACCGTTCCGTATGACAGCTACCAGAATGCGAAGCTGGATCTGCAGAACGGCCGTATTGATGGCGTGTTCGGCGACACCGCCGTGGTGACCGAATGGCTGAAAGCCAACGATAAACTGGCACCAGTGGGCGATAAAGTGACCGACAAGGATTACTTCGGCACGGGTCTGGGTATTGCCGTTCGTCAGGGCAACACTGAGCTGCAGCAGAAATTCAACGCTGCGCTGGAAAAAGTGAAGAAAGACGGCACCTACGAAACCATCTACAAAAAATGGTTCCAGAAGTAATTCCTGATGAATGAAATTTTTCCTTTAGCAAGCGCCGCCGGGATGACCGTCGGCCTTGCCGTTTGCGCATTGATTATCGGCCTTGTGCTGGCGATGATCTTTGCGGTATGGGAATCAGCAAAATGGTTCCCTGTCGCATGGGCCGGCTCAGCGCTGGTCACCGTGCTGCGCGGGCTGCCTGAAATTCTGGTGGTCCTGTTTATCTATTTTGGCTCCTCGCAGCTGCTGTTAACGCTGTCGGACGGCTTCACCCTCAATCTGGGTGTGGTGCAGATCCCGGTGCAGATGCAGATTGAGAACTTTGACGTCAGCCCGTTCCTGTGCGGCGTGATTGCCCTCTCTCTGCTCTATTCCGCGTATGCTTCGCAAACCCTGCGCGGTGCGCTGAAAGCGGTTCCGCAGGGACAGTGGGAGTCTGGCCAGGCGTTAGGCTTGTCGAAATCGGCGATTTTCTTCCGTCTGGTGATGCCGCAGATGTGGCGTCATGCGCTGCCCGGGCTGGGTAACCAGTGGCTGGTGCTGCTGAAAGATACCGCGCTGGTAAGCCTGATCAGCGTGAACGATTTAATGCTGCAAACCAAAAGTATCGCGACCCGTACCCAGGAGCCGTTTACCTGGTACATCGTGGCGGCGGCTATCTACCTGGTGATCACGCTGGTGAGTCAGTACATCCTCAAGCGCATTGATCTGCGTGCGACGCGCTTTGAACGGAGACCAGGCTGATGCTTGAATATTTTCCGGAGCTGATGAAAGGGCTGCACACCAGCCTGACGCTGACCGTCGCATCGATCATCGTGGCGCTGATCCTGGCGTTGATCTTTACCATCGTCCTGACGCTAAAAACGCCGGTGCTGGTATGGATTGTGCGAGCCTACATAACCTTGTTCACCGGTACACCGCTGCTGGTGCAGATCTTCCTGATTTACTACGGCCCGGGTCAGTTCCCGTCGCTGCAGGAGTATCCGGTTATCTGGCACCTGCTTTCTGAGCCATGGCTGTGCGCCCTGATTGCCCTTTCGCTGAACAGCGCGGCCTATACCACGCAGCTGTTCTACGGGGCTATTCGTGCCATCCCGGAAGGGCAATGGCAGTCCTGTGGTGCGCTGGGCATGAGCAAGAAAGACACGCTGGCTATTTTGCTGCCGTACGCGTTTAAACGTGCGCTCTCCTCCTACTCCAACGAAGTGGTGCTGGTTTTCAAGAGTACGTCTCTGGCCTACACCATCACGCTGATGGAAGTCATGGGCCACGGGCAGCTGCTCTATGGACGCACCTATGACGTCATGGTGTTTGGTGCCGCGGGCGTGGTCTATCTGGTGGTGAACGGTTTGCTGACGCTGATGATGCGCCTTATCGAACGTAAAGCGCTGGCGTTTGAGCGCCGTAATTAATCACAGATTTGCATAAATTTTATTGACGAAGACGGGCAAGTCTAACGACTGCCCGTCTTTTTTTATGGGTTAAATAATATTTAATCATTTTTATTGAATATAAATTCATTAAATGGCATTGTATTTCCATGCCGCAGACACGGCGCATAAGACAGACTGACAGACGGGAGCATTACAATGAAAAAGTTAGTTCTGGCCGCTTTACTGGCCACTTTCGCCGCTGGCGCATCAGCTGCAGATAAAATCAACTTCGGCGTTTCGGCCACCTATCCGCCGTTTGAGTCGCTGGATGCCAGCAACCAGATTGTCGGTTTTGATATCGACCTCGCCAAAGCCCTGTGCAAACAGATGCAGGCCGACTGCACGTTCACTAACCATGCGTTTGACAGCCTGATCCCGTCGCTGAAATTCAAAAAATACGACGCGGTGATCTCCGGGATGGACATCACGCCAGAGCGTAGCAAGCAGGTCACCTTCACCGACCCGTACTACGCCAACTCGGCGGTGGTCATTGCGAAGAAAGGAGCTTACACATCCTTTGACCAGCTGAAAGGCAAACGCATTGGGATGGAAAACGGCACCACGCACCAGAAATACCTGCAGGACAAACATCCTGAAGTGAAAACCGTGGCCTATGACAGCTACCAGAATGCCATTATCGACCTGAAAAATGGCCGTATTGATGGTGTCTTCGGTGACACTGCGGTGGTGAACGAGTGGCTGAAAACCAACCCACAGCTGGGCACCGCGACCGAAAAAGTGACCGATCCACAGTACTTCGGTACGGGCCTGGGCATTGCGGTGCGTCCGGATAACAAAGCCCTGCTGGAAAAACTGAATGGCGCGCTGAAAGCAATTAAAGCTGACGGCACGTACAAGAAAATCAGCGATCGGTGGTTCCCGCAATAACAGCTTTTTGTCGGGTAGCCTGGCCTACGGGGGTGGTCTGTAGGCCGGGCAAACCCGGCAATTTCACAGTGGAACAAAGAAGCGAAAACGAGCCCCGTTCGTGGACTCCATCAGCCTGATCCCCCCGCCGTGCAGTTCCAGCATGCGTTTCACAATCAACAGCCCCAACCCGCCACGGTTTTCCCGTGATGCCTGCGGATTTAACGCCGAAGGACGCTCAAACAGATCGTTGCGAAGAGAAGCATCAACGCCGGTTCCATTATCAGCCACCTCAACCTGTAGCTGCGCGTTCTCCTGCCAGACCGCCAGACGGACCTCTCCACCGGTCGGCGTATGCCGCATCGCGTTATCCAGCAGGTTAGTCACCACCCGCTCAATCATCGAGACATCGGCATTCACCAGCGGCAACGGGCCCGGTACATCAATGCGCAGGTTCACCTCCCGCGTGCGGGCCGTGAGTTCAAATTTCTGCGCCACGTCTGAAATCAGCTCACCCATGGCAAAACGCTCGCGCTGCGGTTTGATGCCGCCGTGCTCAAGGCGCGCCAGTTCAAACAGCTGCTGCGAAAGATGACGCACTTTCTGCCCCTGGCGCAGCGCCGTGGCGAGATACTGCTGGTGCTCCTGCGGCGTCAGCGTCGCAGATTTCAGCGACAGCGTTTCGAGATAGCCCAGCAAGGAGGTGAGCGGCGTGCGTAAATCGTGCGAAATATTGGCGATAAACTCCCGGCGCTGGCGATCGCTGTCGGCCAGCTGATCCCACTGCAGGGTGATTTTACGGGCCAGCTCGATAAACGTATTGCGCAGCGTGGCCACTTCATCCTTTACCGTGGTTTCAGTAGGCTGCGCCGCCAGCTGCTTAATGGCGCTAATGCTGTCCTGCTCCAGCCCGGCCACTTCCTGCGTAAGACGTTTGACCGGACGCGTTACCCAGTACCAGACCAGTAACCCCGCCAGCAAACCAAACAGCGCAACCCACATCAATGACCACAGGACGGTGCTCCAGAGCGCCTGATGCCAGGCCATCTCCGCCAGCGCATTTGACTCTTCGCCCTGCAGAATAATGTACAGATAGCCTTTCAGTTCTCCGTCCTGACGCAACGGCGTTGCGCTGAAAACCTTTTTGTTCTGGCTTCGCGGGTCATCGCCCAGTACCGGCCGTGCGGCATCACTGAGGAAAGTCTGCACCGGCCCGAGGTCGATTTTTTGCCGCTGGATATGCCCCGGTGGCGCGGCGTCAGCCAGCAGTTCGCCATCAGGCGAGACAACGTACAGTTCGACGCTCGGATTGAAGGTCATCAGCCGGTCAAAGAGCGGTTTCAGCGCGTGGCGGTCAACCCTGCCCTGCGCATCCAGAATCGGTTCCCGCTGGACAATCTGCTGCGCCAGACCACCGGACAGCCGCTGCACCATTGCATTACCGTACTGCGTGGTGCTGTAAAGTTGCACCGCGCAGGCGATGGTCGCACAGAGCGTCAGCAGCAGAATAAACAGCAGCGTCAGGCGCTGGCTCAGGCTAAAGCGGCGCATCGTTTGGCTCCGCAAATTTGTAGCCTTTGCCCCAGACGGTGCGAATGATCTCCGGCTCGGCGGCGTCCTTCTCAATCTTGATGCGCAGGCGGTTAATGTGGGTGTTGACGGTGTGTTCGTAACCTTCGTGCTGATAGCCCCAGACCTGTTCCAGCAGCGCCAGACGCGAGAAAACTTCACCGGGATGACGGGCAAAGAAGTACAGCAGTTCAAACTCGCGCGGGGTGAGATCCACCACCTGGCCGTGCAAAAGCACGCTGCGCGCCAGCGGGTCGAGCGTCAGGCCGTGAGCCTGAATATTCCCGGCACTTTGCGCCTGCCCCATCGCCTGCTGGCGTCGGAACAGCGCCTTGATACGCGCGATCAGCTCCTGTACCGAAAACGGCTTGGCCAGATAATCGTCCGCCCCGGTTTCCAGCCCGGTAATACGGTCGGTTTCACTGCTGCGGGCGCTGATGATGATCACCGGCAGGTAGCGGGTCATCTGGCGGATGCGACGGCAAATCTCCAGACCGTCGACGTTGGGGAGCATTAAATCGAGGATCACCGCGTCCCACGGCTGCTTCTCGAGGCGCTGTAAGGCATTGCCCCCGTCGGGCTCGTGGGTGATGGCGTAGCCTTCATCTTCTAAGTTGAGGCGCAGAAGCGCCGCGATATCGTGGTCATCTTCCACCAGCAGGATCTGCTTCATGGGTAAGCCTTCTTCAATTCTGATGAGATAAGCTTACCTGATTTCGCAGGCGGACAGAGTTCACATTTTGTTTAAGATTTAACGAGTAGCGTCAGGACTTCATAATGCGCGGTATGCGGGAACATATCGAACAGCTGGACGCGTTCAATGCGGTAGCCCGGCAGCGTCGCGATATCTTTTGCCATCGTCTGCGCGTTGCAGCTGGAGTAGACGATGTAGTCCGGTGCCATCTGGCTCAGATAGTCGCACAGCGCTTTCCCGATGCCCCGGCGCGGCGGGTTCACCAGCACCAGTTCAGGCACATTATCCTGCCCTGTCGCGAACTGCGTGGAGTCCAGCGCCTGGAAGTGCAGCCGGGTCAACCCAAGCTCTGCGGCAGACTGTCTGGCACAGGCAATCGCTTCGGCGGAGATCTCAATCCCGGTAAGCTGCATGTCTGGCGTGGCGCAGTGCAGACCGAAGCCGCCCACCCCGCAGAACAGATCCCACATATGATGGATATTTAACGCCCGCACCCAGTCACGGGCGGTGGCATAAAGCGCACTCGCGACGGTCGGGTTGGTCTGGAAGAAGCTTTGCGGACGGATCCACAGCGGTACATCGTTGAACGTTTCTGCCAGCGCATGCTGTTCGGTGAAGAAGATCTCCCGCTCCCCTTCCATGATAGCCATATGCACCGGCTGAATATTCGCGGTGATAACGGTTAACTGCGGAAGCTGTTGCTGAAGCCATGGCAACGCCGCGCGAAGCTGCTCCACCTTGGCTTCTGAGCGCAGAACAAAGCGCAGCATCATGCTGCCGTCTACCTGGCTTTCGGTAAGAAGAAGGTATTTGAGCTCGCCGCGCTTGCGGGCAACGTTATAGGGCGTTAACCCGGCACGGGCAATAAACGGTTTGATCGCAGCAAAGACCGGGGCGAACGAGGCGGGATAAAGCGGACAGTCGGTTAAATCTTCAGGCGTACCATCGCGATGCAACATGCCCAGCAGCGGTTTTTCAACGCTGCCGCTCACCACCATTTTGGCTTTATTACGAAAGCCCTGCTCCGGCCCGCTGACGGGTGCGCACCATTCGCCCACGGCATGGTCTGCCAGCAGGTGTTGCAGGTCGGCCATTTTGGCGGTGAGTTGCTGAGAAACCGGCTGTTCTATCCACTGACAGGAGCGGCAGCGACCGGCGTCATAGAGTGCGCACTGCATATCAAAACCTTAAGAATCACGAGGGCTGCGATTATACACATTATTGCAGCTGGAAGAACCGCCGACTGGAAGCAGGCACGAACAGGAAAAACAGCACCAGCATATCCGGGAGTTTTTGCAAAAACAGCGCGTGCAAAATCTCGCGTTTTGATCCACCCGCAATGCTGAACAGTTCCGGATAGCCATACCCCAGCGAGGCGGCCCACAGATAGCTCGCCGCCGTAATTTGCGTCAGCAAATAGACCCAGCGCGCCCAGTTGCGTCCTCTGACCAGCGAAAATGCGCAGTAAATCTCGATAAACACCAGTACCAGGCTGCTCAAAAAGACCAGCGTCAGGTTCCACGTCTGTACGCTGCGGTGAATGAATTCAGCCATACCGCGCACACCCAGGGTGTTAAGGATCATCAGCACATCAAGACAGCGGATCATAATAATAGCGAGCGCCGCCACCTGCACCAGTGCAGGAACGTTTGGACGAGCGTGCGTAAGACGTGATTTTTTTAATAATCCCAATGTTTTACTTCCCTGAAAAACAGTGCCGCGTCATGCGCGGCACATCACTGGAAATTTTAAATCCTTCAGCCGCGTCTTGCACGCTGGATATCACGCACACGTTGTTTTTCCGCGCGCGCCATCAAATACCAGGCGATAAATCCGACAATTCCGACCACCCCGAGGATGATCGAGGCCAGGGCGTTAATCTCCGGATTGACCCCCATGCGTACGCTGGAGAAGACCAGCATAGGCAGCGTCGTCGCGCCCGGTCCTGAGACAAAGCTGGCGATAACCAGATCGTCGAGCGACAGCGTAAACGCCAGCAGCCAGCCGGAAATCACCGCCGGCATAATCATCGGCAGCGTGATGATGAAGAAGACCTTCAGCGGCGTCGCTCCGAGATCCATCGCCGCCTCTTCAATGGAGCGGTCCAGCTCGCGCAAACGCGAAGAGATAACCACCGCCACGTACGCGGTACAGAAGGTGACGTGCGCCAGCCAGATGGTGAGCATGCCGCGATCTGCCGGCCAGCCAATGGCATGCGCCAGGGCGACGAACAGCAGCAGCAGCGCCAGACCGGTGATAACGTCTGGCATAACCAGTGGCGCGGTAATCATAAAGGCAAAGCCGTTCGACCCCCGAAAACGCCCGAAGCGCACCATGACCAGCGCGGCAATGGTCCCCAGCACGGAGGCCATCGTGGCCGCCAGCGCGGCGATGGTCAGGCTCAGCCCCACCGCGCTCATCATCGCGTCATCATGGAACAATTCGCCGTACCAGCGCGTCGACCAGCCGGCCCATACCGTTACCAGTTTGGAGCTGTTGAACGAGTAGATCACCAGCATCAACATGGGTGCATACAGGAAAGTAAAGCCAATCACCAGGATGGCAATTCGCCATGGGGAGCGCACTACCGGTAAGTTGTTCATCCGTGGTCTCCCATCTGTTTCTGCTGATGTTTGTGAAACCACATGATCGGTACGATCAGCAGGAGCAACATCACGATCGCCACCGCAGACGCCACAGGCCAGTCGCGGTTATTAAAGAACTCCTGCCACAGCACACGCCCGATCATGATGCTGTCCGGGCCACCGAGCAGTTCCGGGATAACAAACTCCCCTACCGCCGGGATAAAGACCAGCATCGACCCGGCAATAATGCCGCCCCGGGTCAACGGAACGATAACGCTGAAGAAGGTTTTAAGCGGACGGGCACCAAGGTCAAGCGATGCTTCCACCAGCGAATAATCGATACGCGTCAGCGCCGTATAAATTGGCAGCACCATAAACGGCAGATAGGCGTAAACAATCCCGATATAGACCGCGAGATTGGTATGCAGGATCGTCAGGGGCTGATCGATAACCCCAAGCCACATCAGGAAGTTATTCAGCACACCGTTGTTTTTCAGGATCCCCATCCACGCGTAGACGCGGATCAGGAACGAGGTCCATGACGGCAGGATCACCAGCAACAGCAGAATGTTGCGCGTCGAGGATTTACTGTGCGCCACGGCCCATGCCAGCGGGTAACCCAGAAGCAGACAGCAGATCGTCGAGATCGCCGCCACCTGCAACGACTGCAGATAAGCTTCGAAATAGAGCGGATCTTCCGCCAACTGCAGGAAATTGCCGAGGTTAAGGGTCAGCGTCAGCTGTCCGTCAGCCCAGTCCAGCAGGTTGGTATAGGGCGGGATCGCCCGCGCCATTTCCGCCAGGCTTATCTTAAAAACAATCAGGAACGGCAGCAGGAACAGCAGGATCAGCCACACGTAAGGCATGGCAATCACCAGCTTGCGTCCGTGGTTCATCTGCATGCGCGCCAGCCAGTGCGCAAAGCCACCCGGTTTTTCAACGCGGGCTGGAGGTTCTAAGGTACTCATTGTCCGCTCCTTATACCGTCAGCACTACACAACTGTCCGCATCCCAGCACAGGCGAACTTCATCGCCCCAGGTCGGCTGTCCCTTGCGATAACGATGTTCGTTCTGCAGCTGGGCGCTGAGCATCTGCCCGCTTTTCAGACGCACATGGTAGATGGAGAGGTCGCCCAGGTAAGCAATGTGCACCACTTCCCCGACGGCGAAGTTAAAGCCATCGGCAGGCGGATCTTCGCACAGCATGATCTTCTCCGGGCGGAGCGCGACATACACCGGCACGTTATCCACCACCGAGCTATCCGGATCGACCTTAAGCGGATGCTGCAGCCCCGGCGACTCGATCACCAGACCGTCATCCTCGCGCGATTTCAGCAGCCCTTCAAAGACGTTGACCGACCCGATGAACTCCGCGCTGTAGCGGGTGGTCGGATGCTCATAAATCTCTTCCGGCTCGCCAATCTGTACGAACTTACCGCGGTTCATGATCGCAATACGCCCGGCCATGGTCATCGCCTCTTCCTGGTCGTGGGTAACCATCACGCAGGTCACCCCCACGCGCTCAAGGATATCCACCACTTCCAGCTGCATACGGTCACGCAGTTTTTTATCCAGGGCCCCCATCGGTTCATCGAGGAGCAGCAGCTTTGGCCGTTTCGCCAGGCTTCTGGCCAGCGCCACGCGTTGACGCTGGCCACCAGAGAGCTGATGCGGTTTACGCTTCGCGAACTCCTGCATGTGCACCAGGCTGAGCATCTCTGCCACGCGGGCGGTGATTTCGGCTTTCGGCAGTTTGTCCTGCTTAAGACCAAAGGCGATATTCTGCTCCACCGTCATATGGGGGAAGAGCGCGTAAGACTGGAACATCATGTTTATCGGGCGCTGATACGGCGGCACGCGGGAAAGATCGACACCATCCAGCATGATTTGCCCGGCGGTAGGCTGTTCAAAACCGGCCAGCATACGCAGCAGGGTCGATTTACCGCAGCCAGATGCGCCCAGAAGGGCAAAAATTTCACCTTTGTAGATAGTCAGGCTGACGTCGTCCACGGCATGCTGACCATCGAAAGATTTGGTGAGGTTACGAATTTCAAGAAGCGGGGTCAGCGCTTTACGGACTTTCGCCTGCGGGCGGGGGATCGCGTCATTCACGGGGTGCTCTCCGGCAGAAATCAAAACTGGTGCAAACGCACCATCAGGGTGCGCATCGTCGGGCGGCGCTCACGCCAGCCCGACCGACGGGTTTAGCAGGCCCGGTGAGCGTTTTCGCCACCGGGCAACCGTACCGGACGCCGTTATTTACCGCTTTTCACTTTGGTCCACGCACGGGTACGTACGCGGTCAATTTTTGGATCCTGAACTTTCAGGGTGAACAGCTTGGCAAACACATCCGCCGGCGGATAGATAGCCGGGTTATTGCGGATCTCTTCGCTGACCAGCGGCACAGAGGCCTTATTGCCGTTAGCGTAATAGACGTGATCGCTGATATGCGCGATGACTTCCGGACGCATCAGGTAGTTAAGGAACTGGTAAGCTTCGTCTTTGTTTTTCGCGTCAGCCGGCATGGCGAAGACATCGAAGAACGCCAGCGCGCCCTCTTTCGGAATGAAGTAGGAAACATTTACGCCGTTTTTGGCTTCTTTGGCGCGGTTAGCCGCCTGCCATACGTCCCCTGCCCAGCCAATCGCCACGCAGATATCACCGTTTGCCAGATCGTTGATGTACTGCGAGGAGTGGAAGTAACGAATGTTCGGACGCAGCTTCAGCAGCAAATCGGTTGCCGGGCCGGTGTAATCATCGGCCTTGCTGCTGTTAGGATCTTTGCCCAGGTAGTTCAGTACGGTGGCGAAAATCTCTTCTGGCGCATCCAGGAAAGAGACGCCGCAGCTTTTAAGCTTCTCAAGGTTTTCCGGCTTCAGCACCACGTCCCAGCTGTCGAGTTTGACATCTTTACCCAGCACCGCTTTGACTTTATCGACGTTATAGCCAATACCGGTGGTCGCCCACAGATACGGCATCGCATATTTGTTGTCCGGGTCATGCTTGGCGACCAGCTTAAGCACTTCCGGATCGAGGTTTTTCCAGTTCGGTAATTTGCTCTTATCGAGCGGCTGGAAAACACCTGCCGTCAGCTGACGCTCAAGGAAGCTTGCGGAAGGTACCACCAGATCAAAACCGGTACTGCCCGCCATCAGTTTCCCTTCCAGCACTTCGTTGGAATCGAAAACGTCATAGACCACTTTAATGCCGGTCTCTTTTTCGAAATTAGCGACGGTATCCGGCGCGATATAGTCAGACCAGTTATAAACGTGCAGCGTTTTTTGTTCCGCAGCGAGCGTGCCGGCAGAGACGGCCATCAGAGCACCCGCAACCAGACCCGATAACCATTTTTTATTCAAGGCGATCATATCGTTATTCCTTCTGAAAGCTCGTTAACAAACGAACTAAAACTGTGCAATCTGAAGATATGCAATAATCATGCATAGTTTGTCGCTCTGCACGAAATAAAAAGAAACCTCTTTACCCGGCAGGATCCGCTCGCTTTTTTAAGCATCGCAAGAATAACTGTAGCCCGTGTCTCCGGCTATAGCCCAGACGAAAAAACGCCTTTTATCAATTTTTTATACAGGTTATGTCTACGTGATAAGCCGAAATGGCGTTTGGGGAGGTGAAAAATTCTTTAAAGAAAGGTTAAAAGCAGCAGAAAAAATGGCGTTATGCAGCCGCTATGGCAGCGACTGCGCAAAAGTCAGACAGGCTTAGTGAAGAAAATTGGGAGATGCATCATTATTCTCTGCATCATCTTCCGCGCTATACAGCAGATGGTGCGCATTCGCTTCCATCATTACCATCGAAATTTGCTCTTCACTCAAGCGCATAAACCAGGAGAACTGCTTGAAAGAGAGGCCGGCACCGGAGAATAAAGACTGGCAAACGACCAGTTTTGGCAGATTATCATCCTGTATATCGAGAAATGCTTTCACCGTCAAAGAACTGGCGTTGATGGCCGACAGGTCAGAGGCCAGGGCCAGCAGCGCAGACGGTTTCACTTCGGCCAGCGCAGAGAAGAGGATCACGTCGTTAATGAGATCGATTTTGGCATCGAAAATACCATCGAAATTTTGCATATGAGGCAAATGCAGCGCCTGGCAGGAATCACATTCAAAGAAAGTGATACCGGCATCATCGAGCCATTGACGTAACGTATCCAGTGTTGGAACGACCTGTAAATCCATCGCTGTGCAGCCTCTTTAATAAAAACTTCGCATAGAGTACGCAAAAAGTGCGCTGTAATCCATTTAACCGCCCGTTTTCAGACAGTAGCCCGGCGTTGCGTGGCGCTCGACCCATGAGATCATTTTACCCGCAATATCGACCCCGGTGGTTTTTTCCACCCCTTCCAGTCCCGGTGAGGCATTCACCTCCATCACCAGCGGCCCGCGCGTCGCCCGCAGTAAATCAACACCCGCCACATCCAGCCCCAGCGTTTGCGCCGCCTTCACGGCAATCTCACGCTCGCGATCGCTGATATCCGCGACTCTCGCCACGCCGCCACGGTGCAGATTAGAGCGGAAGTCGCCCTCTTTTGCCTGGCGTTCGATGGCCGCAACCACCTCGTTACCGACAACAAAACAGCGAATGTCGCGCCCTTTGGCTTCTTCAATGTACTCCTGCACCAGAATATGGGCATTCAGCCCACGAAAGGCGTCAATCACGCTTTCCGCCGCCTGCCGCGTTTCGGCCAGCACCACACCAATGCCCTGAGTGCCTTCCACCAGCTTGATCACTAACGGTGCGCCACCCACCATATCGATTAAATCGCTGGTGTCGTCCGGTGAATGCGCAATGCCGGTAACCGGAAGATCGATTCCCTGCCGGGCAAGCAGTTGCAGCGAACGGAGCTTATCGCGGGCGCGAGATATCGCAACGGATTCATTGAGCGGATAGCTGCCCAGCATCTCAAACTGGCGCAACGCGGCCGTGCCGTAATAGGTTATCTGGGAGCCGATGCGGGGGATAACCGCATCAAAATGCGGGAGCTTACGGCCTTTGTAATGAATCGATGAGGCAGCAGGATCAATGTTCATATAGCAGGACATCGGATCGAGGATCTCAACCTGATGCCCCCGTTTTGCCGCCGCTTCTCGCAGGCGTTTACATGAATAGAGCGTTCCATCCCGGGACAAAATGGCAATTTTCACCCTGCACCTCTCTAAAGACATGGAAAAAGCCTGCGTATCATACACGCAGGCAGGCGCAGGATGAATGGGCTATCGTGTCGCCCAGCCCTGTTTGTGCAGATAGTCGAGAATAAACGGGCGATTCTCTTTAATGATGGTGCGACGAATGTGGTCACTCCAGGTATCGCGACGGTTATTGCTGTCGCGCGTCATGTAGTAGTGCGCCAGCTCTTCATCGTATTGCGCCAGCACATCCTGATCGACAGGCTGGTAGTGGTTTTCATGCACCAGCATCGCCGCAGGCAGGCGCGGCTTGAGGTCCGGGTTATCCGCAGGCCAGCCAAGGCACAGGCCAAACAGGGGCAGAACATGTTTTGGCAGCTTCAGCAGTTCGGTAACGCTTTCGATATTGTTACGCAGCCCGCCGATGTATACGCCGCCCAGCCCCAGCGATTCCGCCGCCGTGAAGGCGTTTTGCGCCATCAGCGCGGTGTCCACCACACCCAGCAGCAGCTGTTCGGCAAGGCCAAGCTCGGCTTGCGGGCAGATCTGCAGGTGGCGGTTAAAATCGGCGCAGAACACCCAGAACTCGGCTGCCTGTGCCACATGCTTTTGTCCACCAGTGAGGGTCACCAGTTGTTCACGCATTGCCGGGTCGGTAATACGAATAATGGAGCTGCACTGCAGGAAGCTGGAGCTGGATGTCGCCCTTGCACTGTCAATAATGGCTTCACGCTGCGCCGGCGTTATCGGCTCGTCGGTGAAGTGGCGAATTGAACGATGGGAACGTAGCAGGTCTATGGTTGGCGTCATCTTGTCTCTCTTTGTCTTGCGTGAATCATATCGCAGCCAGTATAGGCAATGATGCGCGCGATGTAATTGGCGAAACATAGCTGAGAGGTATTATAACGACAGGCGAAACCTTCTTTAATGACGGCAGGTTATCGGGCACTATAGACCCATTCGCCGTCAGGCTTGTTTTCGAGGAGAGAGAAATGTTTGCAGTAATTTTTGGTCGTCCAGGGTGCCCTTACTGTGTGCGCGCGAAAGAGCTGGCTGAGAAACTGACCGAAGAGCGTGATGATTTTAACTTCCGTTATGTTGATATCCACGCGGAAGGGATCAGCAAAGCCGATCTGGAAAAAACCGTGGGTAAACCGGTTGAAACCGTACCGCAGATTTTCCTCGATCAGAAACACATCGGCGGTTGCACAGACTTTGAAGCATACGCTAAAGAACATCTGGGCCTGTTTGCCGCTCAGTAATGCTAAGACGCCCTCACCCTGAGGGCGTTTTTATTTGTGCTGTCTGCGCCGGGCCAACATGCTGTGGACAAACAAAAAGCATAGCGCTCCCAGTGCGCACCAGAAGACGCCACTCAGCAACCACGCCAGCTCCTGCCAGAAACTTCGCGTTGAAATATACAGTGACCGCATCAGCAGCAGACACAGCGGCGCTGCAAGTATTGCGCCCAGTAACGGTTTCACCACTTCCCCCCGGCGGGAGAGAAAACTGGCAGCAGCCCCTGGCAGGGTGAAAAAGAGCAGCCCCAGCTCCGGATGACCCGACGCCCTGAACGCCCCCTTCACATTAAAAGCGAGGGACATGCAAACGACAATGAACAGCAAAAAGCAGCTGATCACCCCCGCCCAGTTTCGTTTAATGTTCAAACTATCCTCCTGACTTATCTCTATCAAATACACTTTCGTCGGGTAGACGCCCAGTCAGATAAAGCAATGCGGCAATCCTTGCCAAAGTACACACAGGGTGAAGCGATAATAGGTGGCTGTCAGTAGCTAATACGATTAAACTAACCGCCAGCTAATGTTTTAGGGAATAAAGCTGGAAACAGGGAGCGTTAAAGCCTTTCCCTGACCCAGAAAACAGTAGCCCAAAAAGTCCTTTCATTCAACAACTTACTGGTAAACAAGAAGTTAGCCTCCGTGAATATAAACGTCGCAGACTTGTTAAATGGGAATTACATCCTGTTATTATTTGTGGTACTGGCGCTGGGCCTTTGCCTGGGTAAATTGCGCCTTGGTTCGGTTCAACTTGGTAATTCCATTGGCGTTTTAGTCGTCTCACTATTATTAGGCCAGCAGCATTTCAGCATTAACACGGACGCGCTCAACTTAGGCTTTATGCTGTTTATTTTTTGTGTTGGTGTGGAAGCCGGGCCCAACTTTTTTTCAATTTTCTTCCGCGACGGCAAAAATTATCTGATGCTGGCGCTGGTCATGGTCGGCAGCGCGCTGCTGATCGCCTTAGGGCTGGGTAAACTGTTTGGCTGGGATATCGGGCTGACGGCCGGTATGCTCGCCGGCTCGATGACCTCCACGCCGGTGCTGGTGGGTGCAGGCGATACTCTGCGCCACTCCGGCATGGCCGGTGTGCAACTCTCTACCGCGCTCGACCACCTGAGCCTGGGCTATGCCCTGACCTATCTGATTGGTCTGGTGAGCCTGATTGTGGGCGCCCGCTACCTGCCAAAACTGCAGCACCAGGATTTGCAGACCAGCGCTCAGCAAATTGCCCGCGAACGCGGTCTGGACACCGACAGCAAGCGTAAAGTCTATCTGCCCGTGATTCGCGCCTACCGCGTTGGGCCCGAGCTGGTTGCATGGGCGGACGGGAAAAACCTCCGCGAGCTGGGGATTTACCGCCAGACAGGCTGCTATATCGAACGTATTCGCCGTAACGGCATTCTGGCAAACCCGGACGGCGACGCCGTGCTGCAGATGGGCGATGACATTGCCCTGGTCGGTTACCCGGATGCCCACGCCCGCCTCGACCCGAGCTTCCGCAACGGTAAAGAGGTGTTTGACCGCGATCTGCTCGACATGCGTATCGTCACCGAAGAGATTGTGGTGAAAAACCATAACGCCGTCGGCCGTCGTCTGGCACAGCTGAAGCTGACCGATCATGGTTGCTTCCTCAACCGCGTGATCCGCAGCCAGATTGAGATGCCAATTGACGACAACGTCGTGCTGAACAAAGGCGACGTTCTGCAGGTCAGCGGCGATGCGCGACGCGTTAAAACCGTTGCGGACCGCATCGGCTTTATCTCTATTCACAGCCAGGTCACCGACCTGCTGGCCTTCTGCGCCTTCTTTATCGTTGGCCTGATGATCGGGATGATCACCTTCCAGTTCAGTAACTTTAGCTTTGGCATCGGTAACGCTGCCGGGCTGCTGTTCGCCGGCATCATGCTGGGCTTCCTGCGAGCGAACCACCCGACCTTCGGCTACATTCCGCAGGGTGCGCTCAATATGGTGAAAGAGTTTGGTCTGATGGTCTTTATGGCGGGTGTCGGCTTAAGCGCCGGTAGCGGCATTGGCCACAGCCTGGGTGCTGTTGGCTGGCAGATGTTGGTTTCCGGACTTATCGTCAGCCTGGTACCGGTCGTGATTTGCTTCCTGTTCGGCGCTTATGTGCTTCGCATGAACCGCGCCCTGCTCTTCGGGGCAATGATGGGGGCCCGTACCTGCGCCCCGGCAATGGAAATTATCAGTGATACCGCACGCAGCAATATTCCTGCGCTGGGCTATGCGGGCACCTACGCTATCGCTAACGTACTGCTTACGCTGGCAGGTACGCTGATCATCATCATCTGGCCTGGACTCGGATAACTCTTAAGTTCTGCGCACGACGAAAAAATTTTCGTTACGCGCAGAACTTTTTTATCAGGGGGCAGTCATAACTATTGCCACTGCTTTTCTTTGATGTCCCCAATTTGTGGAGCCCATCAACCCCGCCGTTTTGGTTCAAGGTTGATGGGTTTTTTGTTGCCTGAAATTCCCCTCTTCAACATTCCGCCTTCCCTCTTTCCACCCAAACATATATGCTTAACCATATATATAACCAACCGCAGGAAAGCCGATGCTACATCCGGTCCAACTTTTCAAAGCCCTCTCCGACGAGACCCGCCTGTCCATCGTCATGCTTCTGCGCGAAGCCGGGGAACTGTGCGTCTGCGATCTCTGTTCCGCCACGGCTGCATCACAGCCCAAGGTATCGCGCCATATGGCGCTGCTGCGTGAATCCGGGCTGGTGAGCGATCGCCGGGAGGGGAAATGGGTTTATTACCGTTTGTCCCCCACTATGCCGGCATGGGCTGCCACCGTGATTGACAACAGCTGGAACTGTTTGCGGGAAGAGACCCGCACAAAGCTGAAAAACCGTCTTCCGGGCGCGTGTTAAAACATATTCATAAAAACAGATATAACGGAGTTCACGATGTTTCTGGCTGGGGCAATTTTTCTGTTTACACTGGTGCTGGTCATCTGGCAGCCCAGAGGGTTAAGTATAGGCTGGAGCGCCACGATGGGCGCTGTACTGGCGCTGGCTAGCGGCGTGATCCACATTAACGATATTCCGGTGGTGTGGAATATTGTCTGGAACGCGACGGCCACGTTTATCGCCGTCATCATCATCAGCCTGCTGCTTGATGAGTCCGGATTTTTCGAGTGGGCGGCGCTGCATGTGGCCCGCTGGGGTAATGGCAAGGGCCGGTTGCTGTTTACGTATATCGTTCTGCTGGGCGCGGCCGTTGCGGCGCTTTTTGCCAACGACGGCGCGGCGCTTATCCTCACGCCCATCGTTATCGCCATGCTGCTCGCCCTCGGGTTCAGCAAGCAGGCCACGCTGGCGTTTGTCATGGCGGCTGGATTTATCGCCGACACTGCCAGCCTGCCGCTGATCGTTTCGAACCTGGTCAATATCGTATCGGCAGACTTCTTCTCGCTGGGGTTCAGCGAATACGCCTCGGTGATGATCCCCGTGGATCTCGCCGCGATTGCGGCCACGCTGGTGATGCTGCACCTGTTCTTTCGAAAGGACATTCCGCCAGCATACGACCTGTCAAAACTCCGCGAGCCTTCCCGCGCGATTAACGATCTTCCAACCTTCAGAACGGGCTGGATTGTTCTGTTACTGCTCCTTGTCGGGTTCTTTGTACTTGAACCGCTCGGCATTCCGGTCAGTGCGATCGCGACAGCAGGCGCGTTGATTTTATTTGCCGTTGCAAAGCGCGGGCATGCCATTAATACGGGAAAAGTGCTTCGTGGCGCGCCGTGGCAGATCGTTATCTTCTCGCTGGGGATGTACCTGGTGGTGTATGGCCTGCGCAATGCCGGGCTGACGGAGTATCTGTCAGGGGTTCTTAATCTCCTCGCCGGGCATGGCCTGTGGGCCACCACGCTCGGTACCGGGTTCATCACGGCGTTCCTGTCATCCATAATGAACAATATGCCGACCGTCCTGATTGGGGCACTCTCTGTCGATGGCAGCACGGCATCGGGTGTGATTAAGGACGCGATGATTTATGCCAACGTGATTGGCTGCGACCTGGGTCCGAAGATCACGCCTATCGGCAGCCTGGCCACCCTGCTCTGGCTCCATGTCCTGGCGCAGAAAAACATGACGATCACCTGGGGCTATTATTTCCGGACAGGCATCATCATGACGTTGCCGGTTCTGTTTGTGACGCTCGCCGCGCTGGCGTTACGTCTCTCCTTCACACTGTAATGAGTAACGGATATGAGCCATATCACCATTTACCACAATCCAGCCTGCGGCACCTCGCGCAACACGCTGGAGATGATCCGCAACAGCGGCACTGAACCCGAAATTATTCTGTACCTTGAGAACCCACCGTCACGTGATGAACTGACCAGACTGATTGCTGAGATGGGGATTTCCGTGCGGGATTTGCTGCGCAAAAATGTCGAACCTTATGAACAGCTGGGCCTCGCCGGGGACCGGTTTACCGACGACCAGCTTATCGATTCTATGCTGCAGCATCCGATCCTGATTAACCGTCCGATCGTGGTGACGCCGCTGGGCACTCGCCTGTGCCGCCCTTCCGAAGTCGTACTCGATATCCTGCCTGATGCACAGAAAGGAGCGTTTACGAAAGAAGATGGCGAAGCGGTGGTGGACGCCAGCGGAAAAAAAATCTCCGGCAGCTAATTCGCTGATAGTGATGCCGTAAGTCTTGTGAGCCACATACCCTGCCCCGTGGCGGAGTTGCATCCGCCGTCACCCGACCCATAATTTGATGGACCGGGCTGGTGAGGGGATGCAGGTATGAGTCTCAAAAATAAAACCGCCGTTATCTTTGGTGGCAGCGGCGCTATTGGCAGCGCCGCTGCGTACGCGCTCGCCCGTGAAGGGGCTACGGTCTACCTCGCGGCACGCGATCAGGCCAGGCTGGAGCACGTCGCTAACCGCATTCACGCCGCTGGCGGGTCAGCCCGGCTGTTTGTTTTCGATGCTCTCGATGCCGACGCGACGCTCCCGGACGTTACCGGCATTGATATCGTCGTGAATGCCACGGGCTTTATGCACGACCAGGGTAAACGCCTCGACGCATTAACGCTCAGTGAATTCAGACAGGGGTTCGACCCTTTTCTGGCCGCCTATTTCAACATCGCCAAAGCTGTCGCACCCCGTATGGGCGGTGAGCGTGCCGGAACGCTTATCACCGTCGTTGCGCCGGCTGCAAATATGGCGATGCCGGGACATCTCGGGCATATCGTTGGCTGCGCGGGAACGGAAGCGTTAACCCGTGCGCTCGCGGCGGAGCTGGGGGCAAAGAATATTCGTGTCCTGTGCGTGCGTTCGCATGCGATAGCCGACGCGGTTCAGGCCGGTTCCGGTGTGGGTGACCTGTTCGCCATCAAGGCGCAGGCGATGGGCATCACCGTGGAGCAGTTTCTGGAGGGCGCGGCACAGAGCACGATGCTGAATCGCCTGCCCACACTGAAACAGGTGGCAGATACCATCGCGTTTCTGGCGTCAGATGCAGCCGGTGCCATCACGGGAACAACGGTGAACATGACGGCCGGCGCCACCACAATCTAACGTCCACTCTCGCCCGCTATCCTGCCGACCATCGCCCGGGTCTCCTCCCGGGTGAGCGGGGCTCTGTCGGTCACAAAGTGCAGCGTCATCCCTTCGATAAAGGCATCCAGCGCGCGGGTGGTCACCGGGTCGAACCACTGCTCAAGCGTGGTCTGGCTCATCTTCATCCAGTCCTGCATTACCGTTTTGAGCGCCGCACTGCGGTGCATAAAGGCATAGAGCTGGTACATCAGCGCCATATTCTGCGGCGTCGTGACCTGCGAACTGTGGATCAGCGTGGTGATGGATTCGCACGCCATTTCTGGCCCGGTCACGCCGGCGAAGAAATCCCGATACTGCTGCGACATCTGCCGGGTAAACCACGTAAAGGCCTCTTCCAGCAGCGACTCCATACCGTCAAAATAGTAGGTCATCGACCCCAGCGGCACGCCCGCGCAGGTGGCAATTTTCCGGTGCGTCACGGCATGAATACCGTGCTCTGCAATGGTGTCCAGGGTCGCCTGCAGGATCTTCTCCCGGCGTTGAGGATCGTTCGGTGCTCTGCTCATAAATTCCCCACGTGGTTTGTGTACAAATGTACACAAACTTGCTAGTGTTGTCGCTATTGTTGTACTTCCGGTGCTGACTTCAATGACTCTGACCTCCCCCCGTAGAACCCTGCAGCTGCGCATGTGGGCGCTGTTTATGTTCTTCTTTATTCCCGGTCTGCTGATGGCCTCATGGGCTACGCGAACCCCTGCCATTCGCGATATTTTATCCGTCTCAACGGCCGAGATGGGCATCGTGCTGTTTGGCCTGTCGATAGGCTCCATGAGCGGTATTCTGTGCTCCGCGTGGCTTGTCAAACGCTTCGGTACACGGGCGGTCATCCGCACCACCATGTGCTGTGCCGTGTTCGGGATGCTGGTGCTGAGCGTGGCGCTGTGGCTTGCCTCGCCGGTGCTGTTTGCCCTTGGGCTGACGGTGTTTGGCGGCAGCTTCGGTGCCGCTGAAGTGGCCATTAACGTTGAAGGGGCATCGGTTGAACGTGAGATGAATAAAACCGTACTGCCGATGATGCATGGCTTTTACAGCCTTGGCACGCTGGCCGGTGCGGGTGTGGGGATGGCGCTGACGGCCTCGGGTGTCGCCGCGAACCTGCATATTCTGCTGGCCGCACTGGTATGTATTATCCCCATTCTGACCGGTATCCGGGCGATCCCTGACGGCACCGGCAAGAACAGCTCTGACGAACACGCCACCGCGGAAAAAGGGCTACCGTTTTACCGCGACATTCAGCTGATGCTGATCGGCGTGGTGGTGCTGGCGATGGCCTTTGCGGAAGGGTCCGCTAACGACTGGCTGCCGCTGCTGATGGTTGACGGCCACGGTTTTAGTCCAACCTCCGGCTCCCTGATCTACGCTGGTTTCACCCTCGGGATGACCGTCGGGCGCTTTACCGGTGGCTGGTTTATTGACCGCTACAGCCGCGTGGCGGTGGTGCGTGCCAGCGCCCTGCTGGGCGGGCTGGGGATTGCGATGATCATCTTTGTGGACGTGGACTGGATTGCCGGCGTGTCGGTGATCCTCTGGGGGCTGGGGGCTTCGCTTGGCTTCCCGCTCACCATTTCAGCCGCCAGCGACACTGGCCCGGATGCACCGACCCGCGTCAGCGTGGTGGCCACCACGGGCTACCTCGCCTTCCTGGTGGGGCCACCGTTGCTCGGCTTCCTCGGCGAGCACTACGGGCTGCGCAGCGCCATGCTGGTGGTGTTAGGGTTAGTGATCATCGCAGCGCTGGTAGCGCGCGCGGTCGCGAAGCCGGAAACGGAACAAACGACACTGGAGAAGGGATATGAGCGTTAAACTGATCGCCGTCGACATGGACGGCACGTTTCTGAGCGATGCCAAAACCTATAACCGCCCGCGTTTTCTGGCGCAATATGCACGAATGAAAGCGCAAGGCATTCGCTTTGCGGTTGCCAGCGGCAACCAGTACTACCAGCTGATTTCCTTTTTCCCGGAGATTGCCCATGAAATTGCGTTTGTCGCGGAAAATGGCGGCTGGGTGGTTAGCGCCGGGGAAGATGTCTTTAACGGTGAACTGTCGAAGACGCACTTCGACACCGTTGCCGCCGTGTTAAACGATGTGCCGGGCATTGAGATTATCGCCTGCGGAAAAAGCAGCGCCTATACGCTGAAGCACTATGACGACGGCTTTAAGGATATCGCGGCAAAGTACTACCACCGTCTCGAAATGGTGAGTGATTTCAGCAACCTGAACGATATTTTCTTCAAATTTGGGCTTAACGTCTCTGACGACGACATCCCGCGTATTCAGGCGATGCTGCACGAAAAGCTGAATGACATTATGGTGCCCGTCACGACCGGCCACGGCAGTATCGACCTCATCATCCCCGGGGTGCATAAAGCCAACGGTCTGCGAATACTGCAAAAGCGCTGGGGCATCGACGACAGCGAAGTGGTGGCTTTTGGCGATAGCGGGAATGACGTAGAAATGTTGCGCCAGTCAGGGTTCAGCTTTGCGATGGCAAACGCCAGGCCGCATATTAAGGCGGTGGCGCGCTTTGAAGCCCCGCACAATAACGACGAAGGCGTGCTGGATATAATTGATAAGGTGTTGAACGGCGAAGCGCCGTTTCATTGACGCCACCATGGCCCTCTCCCGCCGGGAGAGGGAAAACAGCTTACGGCTGTAAAGCATTCCCGACGCGTTTATCCTTCAGGAACACCACGATAAGCCCAACCCACAGCACGCCGTTAGCCAGATTAAACAGGCTGAACAGACCGTTGCCGCCAAATGCGTAGGCGTGTTTGCTCACCTCGATACCGACGGTGAAAATCAGCATTTGCAACATGCCCATCGCCGCTGACACCGTGCCTTTGCTCATCTCGCTGGCAAACAGGGTCAGGCGCACCAGTCCGGCATTCGCCACACCGATACCGAACGCGTAAACGCTTAATCCTGCGGTCATCCACAAATACGCATGGGACGACACCACTGTCGCGACCGCCGCCAGAACCAGCCCGGCAGCGATGGGCCAGCCGCCCATAATGATCAAGGCACGCACCGTACGACGGGATGTGAGACGCGCCAGCACCAGGTTACCGATAATCAGCGCGCCAAAAATCGGCACCTGCAGCAGGCCATACTCATAGCTGCTGAGCTGCTCGCCGCTGATGATAATGACCGGCGACTGGGCAATCCACGCCAGCAGAGGCAGGCTAACAAACCCCGTCGCCAGCGCGCCCGCCACAAAGCGGCCGTTCTTCAGCACTTCTTTGTAATCCCGGCCCAGCTCTTTTAGCGACAGTTTCTCACCCAGACGGGTAGCGGTTTCCGGCATCGCGCGGTGCAGGCCAAAGAAAGCGACGGCGGCCAGCACGGAAAACAGCACGAACATCCCTTCCCACGGCGCAACGTGTACCCAGGCAGCGCCCACCAGCGGCCCCAGCAGGGGCGCGATCAGCGCCACGTTCGCCATCAGCGCGGTAATCTTGATACACACCGCTTCCTCAAACGACTCCTGGATGGCGGCATACCCGACGGCACCGATAAAGCAGAGGCTCACCCCCTGCAGGAAGCGCAGCAGGGTAAATTGCTCAATATTTTGCGCCAGCAGCGTGGCGAGGCAGGTCACGATAAACCACACCACGCCCGTCAGCATCACCGGACGACGGCCAATACGATCCGACAGCGGCCCTAACAGCCACTGCAAAAACATGCCGCCAGCCAGATAAGCGGTCATGGAGGTCGGTACCCATTCGATCCCTGCGTTGTACTGTTCGACAACGGCCAGCATGCCGGGCTGGATCATATCGTTGCCGATGTAAGTAGAGAATTCGTAGAGCACCAGACATAAGGGGAAAAGCAACGCCTGACGACCCAGACGTGAACCAGAAGAAGAACGGTTTAACATGCAATCTCTTTATCGTGACAAAATCGCGACGAGTGTAATGAAATGCCCTGGCCCGAGATAGTGATTTATCCAGAAGAAACAGAAATAAAGCACATATCGTCTTTGTTTAAGGTTTCCTTAAGTTGACAGATTTATGATAGCCCCATTTCTCGTCAACGACTCCGGATTATGGCACCCACTTCCAGCCGTTCAGAATTGTCTAACTTACAGACAAATAAGACAAAACGACTTTACCGTCTACCACCCCGCTTTTATGGTTATCAGCTTTTAATACTGATAGCCCTTGCCGTGCTGTTTACCTGGCTATCCCGCGATGAAACGCTCGACAGATGGATCACCGGTTTATGGTATGACGCGGCTGCTCACCGTTTTCCACTGCAGCAAGACCACCTGCTGGACCTGCTGAACCATCGACTGGCGAAGTACATCGCCATCGCCGCAGGTGCTGTTGCGCTCATTTATGGCGCGTTCAGGCGCAATGCGAGACTGGTCACGGCCGCGCTGCTGATGGGGCTTGGCGCGCTGGTGGTTGGCGTACTGAAAAGCATAAGCCATCACAGCTGCCCGTGGGATCTGGTGGAGTATGGCGGTAAGGCCGTTTCTTATCCGCTGTTCAGTGCCGCTCCCGCTGACAGCGGTCCGGGGCGCTGTTTCCCCGGCGGTCATGCCTCCAGCGGCTTTATGGTGATGGGACTGTTCTTTGCCTTCTGGCGCGAGCGTCCGCGTCTTGCCTGGTGCTTCGTCGTGCTGGGCGCCGCTTTAGGTCTGGCGATGGGTTACGGCCAGGTCATGCGCGGGGCGCATTTTTTCTCTCACAACCTGTGGGCTGGGTGGTGGGTCTGGTTTTCCCAGTTGGTGGTCTACGGTCTGGTCTCCACCTGGTTTGCTAAAGAGTGACAACGCTATGTTAGAGAATTTGAATTACCAGCTGTTTTATCTCATCAACGCCACTCCGGCCTCGCCAGAGTGGATGATTGATTTCGCCACCTTCCTGGCAAAAGATCTGATCAGTATCGTGCCGGTGCTGGCGGCGATCCTCTGGCTGTGGGGGCCGAGAAGCCAGGTGAAGGCGCAGCGCCAGCTGGTAATTAAGATGGCGATGGCCCTCGGGATCAGCGTGCTGGTCAGCTACATTCTGGGCCTGACGTTCCCGCACGACCGCCCCTTCGTCGACCACGCGGGGTATACCTTCCTGCACCATGCCCCGGATGACTCGTTCCCAAGCGATCACGGGACGGTTATCTTTACTTTCGCGCTGGCCTTCCTGTTCTGGCATCGTCTGTGGTCGGGTGCGGTGCTGATGGTGGTGGCCGGGGCTATCGCCTGGTCTCGCGTTTATCTCGGCGTCCACTGGCCGATGGATATGGTGGGGGGGGTGCTGGTCGGTCTCATCGGCTGCGTCAGCGCAGCGATCCTGTGGAATCTCTTCGGTGAAGCGCTCTACCGCGGCCTGTCTTATCTGTATCGCACCCTTTTTGCTATCCCGATCCGCAAAGGCTGGATACGTGACTAACCCCAGCCTGACAGGTTACACTTGAACCCCCGCCCTGCGGGGGTTCACTTTTTTATCCCGAGGAACTATGGAAACACGTCGCGATGACCGCATTGCTCAGCTGATACAGGCGCTGAAGCGCAGTGATAAGCTTCATCTTAAGGAAGCCGCCAGTCTCCTCGGGGTCTCTGAGATGACCATTCGCCGGGATCTGAACAGCGAGAGCGCGCCTGTCGTGCTGCTGGGCGGGTACATTGTGCTTGAGCCGCGTAGCGCCAGCCATTATCTGATCAGCGACCAAAAGACGCGCCTGGTGGAAGAGAAACGCAAAGCCGCCCGGCTTGCGGCCTCGCTGGTGCAGCCGCATCAGACGCTTTTTTTTGACTGCGGCACCACCACGCCGTGGATAATCGAAGCGATCGACAGCAGCATCCCGTTTACGGCGGTGTGTTACTCGCTGAATACCTTTCTGGCACTGCAGGAGAAACCCGAGTGCCGGGTGATCCTCTGTGGCGGTGAGTTTCACGCCAGCAACGCCATCTTTAAGCCGCTGAATCTGCAGGATACGCTCAGCAACGTATGTCCGGATATCGCGTTTTATTCCGCAGCAGGAGTCACTGTCCGTCAGGGAGCAACCTGCTTTAACCTGGAAGAGTTGCCGGTCAAGCACTGGGCATTAAGCGCCGCGCAGTACCATGTGCTGGTGGTCGATCACAGCAAGTTTGGCAAGGTTCGTCCGGCAAGAATGGGTGAGCTGTCGCGCTTTGACGCCATCGTCAGCGATTGCCGTCCGGATGAAGAGACCGTGGCCTACGCGAAAGCGCAGCAGGTGAAGTTGATGTACTGAGTCAGGTGCAGAGGTCATACCGGGTGGCGCGATGCCACCCGACAATGGAGGCTTAACTGAACCAGCTGCCAAACCATCCGTGGAATTTCATCATGACGAAGTCCCACATCCGGCTAAAGAAACCGCCCTCTTCTACCGCTTCCATCACAATCAGCGGACGCTGTTCAATCGATTTGCCATTAAGCTGGAAATCAATCGTCCCGACCACCTGGCCTTTTTTCAGCGGCGCGGTGAGCTGGCTGTCGGTCAGGGTGTAGCTGGCTTTCAGGTTTTTCAGCTGACCACGGGGAATGGTCACCGACCCGCCTTCACCCGCCCCCAGGTTCACTTCACTCTTGTCACCAAACCAGACGCGCTGGCTGATGAACGTGGCATCCGGTTTAATGGGCGTGACGGTTTCATAGAAGCGGAAACCCCAGGTCAGCAATTTTTCTGATTCATTAAAACGAATGCGGTCGGTTTTGGTGCCCAGCACGACCGAGATCAGGCGCATATCACCCTGAGTTGCGGAAGCGACCAGGTTATAACCCGCGCCGGCCGTGGTGCCGGTCTTCATACCGTCGACGTTGACGTTGCTGCTCCACAGCAGACGGTTACGGTTCGGCTGGCGGATTTTATTGAAGGTAAACTCTTTCTCTTTGTGGATGGCATATTCATCCGGCACGTCGTGGATCAACGCTTTGCCTAACAGCGCCATGTCGCGCGCGGTACTGAACTGACCCGGCGCATCAAGACCGTGCACGGTTTTAAAGGTGGTATTGGTCAGGCCCAGTTTTTGCGCGTAGCCATTCATCAGGCCAATAAAAGAGTCCTGGCTGCCCGCAACGTAATCGGCCAGCGCAATACAGGCATCGTTACCGGACTGGATAATGACCCCTTTATTCAAATCAGACACTGACACCTGATCGCCGGGTTTGAGGAACATCACCGATGACCCACGCAGCGCCGGGTTGCCGGTCGCCCAGGCGTCCTTCCCGATGGTGACCATATCGTCAAGCTTGATTTTGCCCGCTTTCAGCGCCTGACCCACCACATAGCTGGTCATGATTTTCGTCAGGCTTGCCGGGTCAAGTTTCTCATCCGCATTGCCTTCCGCCAGCACTTTACCACTGGAATAATCCATCAGGATCCAGGCGCGCGCATCCACAGGCGGCGCTTCGGGCGCAGCCTGTTCCGCTGCGTAGAGAGTTGGTACAAACAGGAAAAGGAGCGCAGAGCCTGCCGCCAGGCTGCGCAGAGAAGTCATTTTTCGCGTCATAAATGCCACCCGAGTGTCCATTCAAAAATTACGTCACATCACCGTGTCGCAAGAAGCGATGAGTAATAGCGCACTAAAACGGTTAAAGAAACCTAACCAAGGTAAAGTTATTAAAGTTTATGCAATAACATTCAGATACGCTTTGATTCAGGCGATTTTTTTGTCTTCTGTTGCGTAATTGTTAGGTTTATCCCACCATGGCAAATCGCTGGCGTTGATTCACATCTCAGGTTGTTTGACTATTTCGGGAGTTTCTATGATTACGCTGTGGGGCAGGAACAATTCAACCAACGTTAAGAAAGTCCTCTGGACGCTGGAGGAGCTGGATTTACCGTTTAAGCAGGTGATGGCAGGTTTGCAGTTTGGGGTAAATAAAGATGCCGACTATCTGGCCATGAACCCAAACGGTCTGGTGCCCTTGCTGCGCGACGAAGAGACCGACGTGACGCTGTGGGAGTCCAACACCATCGTGCGTTACCTCGCGGCACAGTATGGTCAGAGCCGCCTGTGGGTGGACAATCCGGCCCAACGCGCTCAGGGTGAAAAGTGGATGGACTGGGCAAACCAGACGCTCTCCCCCGCACACCGTGTGATCCTGATGGGGCTTGTCAGAACCCCCGAAGCTGACCGCGACTATCCTGCCATTCATGCAGCCCAGGACACCTGTGAAAACCTGTTTGCGATGATGGACGACGAACTGGCGAAGCATCCGTGGTTCTCAGGCGAACGCTTCGGCGTAGGCGATATTGCCGTTGCGCCCTTCATCTGGAACCTGACCAACATTGACGTTACCTGGACGCCGCGCCCGCATCTTGAGCGCTGGCTGAAGCAACTGAGCGAGCGCCCGGCATACCGTCACGTGGTGATGATCCCGGTGACCTGATTACGATCCGGACGGGCTGACTTTCAACAGTTGCCCGTCCGTCTCATCGGTCAGGACATACAGATACCCATCCGGCCCCACCCGCACATCGCGAATGCGCTGGTCTCTGTCACCTAAAATTCGCCCCTTCTCGGTAACCGTGTTGCCCTCCACGCTCAGCACGATAACGTCTTTCTCCTTCAGCGCCCCGACAAACAGCGTGTTTTTCCACTGCGGGAATACGTCACTGTTGTAAAACGCCATCCCGCTCACGGCGGGGGACACTTTCCAGACAAAGAGCGGCTTTTCCGTTCCCTCGACGTGCTCGCCCTGGGCTTCCGGGATCTTCAGGCCGCTGTAGTTAATACCGTGCGTCGCCAGCGGCCAGCCGTAATTTTTGCCTTTCTCCGGGATATTGATTTCATCCCCGCCGCGCGGACCGTGCTCGTTAAGCCATAGCGTGTCGCTCCAGGGGTTCATCGCCATCCCCTGCGGATTACGAATGCCGTAAGACCAGATTTCGGGCCGTGCGCCGGGAGTGTTCACAAACGGGTTATCGGCAGGCACTTTGCCGTCCTCCGTCAGGCGCACAACTTTGCCCTGCAGTTTATCCAGATCCTGCGCCGTCGGACGCTGGTTGTTCTCGCCCAGACCAATAAACAGATGGCCTTTACCGTCGAAGACCAGTCGACCACCGAAATGGTTACCGGTGGACAGTTTCGGCATCTGACGGAAGACCACCTGGAAACCTTCAATTCGGGAGAGATCATCGCTTAAGCGGCCATAGCCAACCGCCGTTCCCGCTTTGCCGTCATTCCCCGCCTCGGCATAGCTCAGCCAGACGCGGCGTGATTTTTCAAAATCCGGGGCGAGTGCCACGTCCAGCAACCCGCCCTGGCCGTTTGCCCAGACCTTGGGTACGCCGACGATCGGATCGGAAAGCCCTTTTCCGGCCTGCCAGTGCTTTAACTGGCCTCCCTTAAGGGTCACCAGCAGCCCTTTATTGTCCGGCAGGAACGCCATCGACCAGGGATGATCGAGCCGGTTTTGCACAACGTCGACTTTTACCGCGTCAGGGGCGGCGAGGAGAGAAATCGGGAAAAATAACGCAGGCAGGAAAATCAGCGAAGATCGATGCATAACGCGCTCCTTTATCGGTTTATGGCATAAAGGTTAGCCACTGGGTCCGGGCACGTTATCACTTTTACAAAAGCTTAATCAGAAGGGGGAGTTGCCTCCCCCGGTGTCAGTGTTGTTCAAGCGTCTCGTGCTTGTTCAGACACATGATGCATAGAGAGAGCGTGGTCAGGCAGTTTTCAAGCTTCTCCGCGTTAACAGCGATAAAATTCGGGCAGTCGTGGCGTCCGTTCATCAAACATACCCCTGCAATGGAGAGCACCTCGGCGGCGCGGCGCAACGCAACGAGTTCGCTTTCGGCGTATTCCGCTTTCAGGACGGGTGCTTTTTCACGCATGAAGTTGCAAAGTTCAAAGAGATTATCACGCAGATGTTCGCTTTCGCTGACTGACATATACCCTTTTGCCTTCCTCAACTGCAGGTACGCGGCAAGGTCGATTCGGGCATTGATCAGCTTGTTAAGCAGATCGCGTTTCAGTCTGTCAACGGACATGCTCTTTCCTCCTCTGTCAGCCATTGTGCACATTCAGAATAAGGTTATTTTTTGTACAGTTTAATGCCTGAGATCAATAATTCTTAACTGATTAACATTATTTACAATGTTACAACCTTCTTGCCGGTCATCCGCCTCGCAAAGAGTGTATAAATCCCCCGCGGAACGCTGTAAAATCCCGCCCTGATAACTCCATAATTGATGAATTTTTAACCTATGAGCAATGTTACGCACCAGCCTAAAATCGGCTTCGTCTCCCTGGGCTGCCCAAAAAACCTGGTGGATTCTGAACGCATCCTGACCGAACTGCGCACCGAGGGCTATGACGTGGTGCCAAGCTACGACAACGCCGACATGGTGATCGTTAACACCTGCGGGTTTATCGACAGCGCGGTTCAGGAGTCACTGGAAGCCATCGGCGAAGCCCTGACGGAAAACGGCAAAGTGATTGTGACCGGCTGTCTGGGCGCGAAAGTGGACCAGATCCGCGAAGTGCACCCGAAAGTGCTGGAGATCACCGGCCCGCATAGCTACGAGCAGGTACTGGAGCATGTTCATCACTATGTCCCTAAACCTAAGCACAATCCGTTCCTGAGCCTGGTGCCAGAACAGGGCGTGAAGCTGACCCCGCGTCACTATGCGTACCTGAAAATTTCCGAAGGCTGCAACCATCGCTGCACCTTCTGCATTATCCCGTCCATGCGTGGCGATTTGGTCAGCCGTCCGATTGGTGAAGTGCTGGCAGAAGCCAAACGTCTGGCAGACGCAGGCGTTAAAGAGCTGCTGGTCATTTCTCAGGATACCTCGGCCTATGGCGTCGACGTGAAGCATCGCTCTGGTTTCCACAACGGCGAGCCGGTGAAAACCAGCATGGTCGGCCTGTGCGAACAGCTTGCCAAACTGGGTATCTGGACACGTCTGCATTACGTCTACCCGTATCCGCACGTTGACGATGTCATCCCGCTGATGGCAGAAGGGAAAATTCTTCCGTATCTGGATATCCCGCTGCAGCACGCCAGCCCGCGTATTCTGAAGCTGATGAAGCGTCCTGGCTCCGTCGATCGCCAGCTGGCACGCATCAAACAGTGGCGTGAAATCTGCCCGGACCTGACCCTGCGTTCCACCTTCATCGTGGGCTTCCCGGGCGAAACCGAAGAAGATTTCCAGATGCTGCTCGACTTCCTGAAAGAAGCACGTCTGGACCGCGTAGGCTGCTTCAAATACAGCCCGGTCGAAGGCGCGACCGCCAACGAACTGGCGGATCAGGTTCCGGAAGAGGTGAAAGAAGAGCGCTGGAACCGCTTCATGCAGCTGCAACAGCAGATCTCTGCTGAACGTCTGCAGGAAAAAGTGGGCCGCGAAATTCTGGTCATCATCGATGAAGTGGACGAAGAAGGCGCAATTGGCCGCAGCATGGCTGACGCCCCTGAAATCGACGGCGCGGTCTACCTGAACGGCGAAACCAGCGTCAAGCCGGGCGATATTGTCCGCGTGAAAGTTGAAAACGCCGACGAGTATGATTTGTGGGGAACCCGGGTTTAACGGCGTTTTACCCTTCCCTTCACCCTCTCCCGCCGGGAGAGGGTTTCCATCCTACCCCTTAATCCTCGGATCCAGCGCGTCGCGTAACCCATCGCCCAACAGGTTAAACGCCAGCACGGTCAGGAAAATGGCCAGGCTCGGGAAGATGGCCACGTGCGGTGCAATGACCATGTCCGCTCTTGCTTCATTCAGCATCGCGCCCCACTCCGGCGTAGGCGGTTGCGCACCCAGCCCCAGAAACGACAGGCTGGCCGCCGAGATAATCGACACGCCGATACGCATGGTAAAATAGACCACGATAGACGACACCGTCCCCGGCAGAATATGGCTGAACAGGATAGTGGCATCGCTGGCCCCCATGCTGCGCGCAGACTCAATAAAGGTTTGCTGTTTGAGCACCAGCGTGTTGCCTCGCACCAGACGCGCAAACGCCGGTATTGAGAAGACCGCAACCGCAATAATGACGTTAGCCATACCGCTGCCCATTATCGCCACCACCGCAATCGCCAGCAGAATGCCCGGGAAGGCAAACAACACGTCGCAGATACGCATGATAATGCGGTCCCACCAGCCTTCGTAATATCCGGCGACCAGACCCAGCACGGTGCCGATTGCCGCGCCAATCAGTACCGCAAAAACCCCGGCGGCGAGAGAGATCTGCGCCCCCACCAGCACGCGGCTGAAGATGTCGCGCCCAAGCGAGTCCACGCCGAACCAGTGCAGCATCGACGGTCCATCATTGAGACGGTCGTAATCAAAATAGTTTTCCGCATCAAACGGTGCTACCCACGGCGCAATGACCGCCACCACAATCAGCAGCAGGACAAACAGCCCCGCCGTCATGGCGACCGGCTGACGGCGAAAACGCCGCCAGAATTCAAACCAGGGCGTGCGGATATGGTCCGGCTTTAGCCCCGGCATAGCGTTTAACATGGCCTGACGACGCCAGTTCAACAATCGCATTTTACTTATACCTGATGGCCGGGTTAATGGCGGCGTAAAGCACATCCACCACTAAGTTGATAAGAATAAATTCCAGTGAGAAAAGCAGGACTTCGGCCTGAATAACCGGGTAATCACGCATTTCGACTGAATCCACCAAAAGACGTCCCAGCCCCGGCCAGTTAAAGACCTTCTCTACCACAATCGAGCCGCCCAGCAGAAAACCAAACTGGAGCCCCATCATCGTCACCACCGGGATCATCGCGTTACGAAAGCCGTGTTTGAGGATGACCCATTTCTCGCTGACCCCTTTCGCCCGGGCGGTGCGAATATAATCTTCGCTCAGCACGTCAACGAACGAGGCGCGGGTAAAGCGGGCCATTACGGCAGCAACAGCCGCGCCCAGCGTCATCGAGGGCAGAATGTAGTGTTTCCAGGTGTCGGCCCCGACCGTCGGCAGCCAGCCCAGCTCCACGGAGAATATCTGCATCAGCAGCATCCCCAGTGCAAATGCCGGGAAGGAAATGCCCGTGACGGCCAGAGCCATACCGAGCTTATCCGGCCAGCGGTTGCGCCAGACGGCAGCGACAATTCCTGCGCCAAGACCAAACAGCACCGCCCAGCTCATGCTGGCAATGGTTAACCAGAACGTGGGCATAAAGCGGCTGGCAATCTCTTCCGACACCGGACGACGTGACACCATAGAAGTGCCAAAGTCACCCTGCAGAACGTTGCCAATATAGTGGAGAAACTGCATATACAAAGGCTGGTCGAGGCCCAGTTGTTTTCGCACCAGCGCGATAACCGTTGCATCCGCATCTGACCCTGCAACCAGACGTGCCGGATCGCCCGGCAGCATATGAACAAACAAAAACACCAGCACCGCCACAATCAGCAGCGTCGGGATAAGCCCCAACAGGCGTTTACAAACATAATTCAGCATGCCTTTCCCTCTCATCCCACAGGCGGTGGCCTGCGGGCATGAGTATTATTTTAAATCTGCTTCATCAAAGCTAAAGCCCGTATCCGGCATGATGTAGAACCCGGTCAGCGCTTTGTTATGCGCGGAAACCAGTTTTTCCACCACCAGCGGTACCCACGGCGACTCTTTCCAGATGATATCCTGCGCCTCTTTATACAGGCGTGCTTTCTCTTCCGGTTTGGTCGTTTTCAGGGCATCCGCCAGGTCTTTATCCACCTTCGGGTTGCTGTAGAAGGCCGTGTTGAACAGGGTCGGCGGCCAGTTCTGTGAGGCAAACAGCGGCGACAGCGCCCAGTCCGCTTCACCGGTAGAGGCCGACCAGCCGGTGTAGAACATCCGTACGCCGCTCTCTTTCTGCCCTTTCCCTTCCACTTCAGCCGCACGCTGACCGGCATCCATCGCGGTGACCTGCGCCTTGATACCTACCTGCGCCAGCTGCTGCTGGGTAAATTGCAGCACCTTCTGAGCGGTACTGTGATTATGCGACGACCAGAGCGTGGTGCTAAAGCCGTTCGGGAAACCCGCCTCTTTTAACAGCTCACGCGCTTTGGCCGGATCGTAAGGCCACGGTTGATAGTTTTGCGAATAGGCGATCGCCGGAGGCAGCACGCCGGTAGCCGGCGTGGCATAGCCAGCAAAGGCGACTTTTACCAGCGCCTGGCGGTTAATGGCGTAGTTGATGGCCTCACGCACTTTTGGGTTATCAAACGGCTTTTGCGTCACGTTCATGCTGATATAGCGCTGCATAATGGACGGGCTGGCGACCAGCTCCAGCTTGCTGTTTTTCTGCAGAATGGCGGCTTGCTCATAGGGGATCGGGAACGCGAACTGCGCCTCGCCGGTCTGCAGCATCGCCGCGCGGGTGTTGTTGTCCACCACCGGACGCCAGGTAATGGTGTCCAGCTTCGGCAGACCCGGCTGCCAGTAACCCGCAAACTTCTTAACCTTCACAAAGTCGGTCTGGTTCCAGGTAAGCAGCTCGTAGGGGCCGGTCCCCACCGGATGGAACCCGATCTCTTTGCCGTATTTTTTCAGCGCGGCAGGCGAAATCATCGCCGTGGCAGGGTGCGCCAGAATATTGATAAACGCCGAGAACGGCTCTTTCAGAGTGATCTTCACCGTCGTCGGGTCGACCACCTCGGTGCTGGCGATGTTTTTATACAGGTTGTAGCGCTTGAGGCTATTTTCCGGGTTGCTGGCGCGATCGAGGTTTATCTTCACCGCCTCCGCGTTGAAATCTGTACCGTCCTGGAACTTCACACCGGTTCTGAGCTTAAGGGTATACACCAGCCCGTCGCTGGAAACGGTATACCCTTCCGCCAGCACATTTTTAAGTTTCATCTCGCTATCCAGGCCAAACAGCCCTTGATAGAACGATTTCGCCACCGCCTGGGAGAGCGTGTCGTTGGCATCATACGGATCCAGCGTGGTGAAATTGGAACCGACGGCGACCACCACATCTTTGGCAGCGAACGCCGGCGCGGCGGCCAGGGCTGCCGTCACGCTCGCGGCGAGTAACCATCTGCGCGCTACAAATTTAAACATTGTGTTCTCCTGCCTGTTTTAAGTTATAACCGCGAGAATGCATTGTCCTGACGCGGGGGGGCCACAAAATGCCCCGGGCCAACCTCGCGCAGCGCCACGTGCTCCACCGCCTCGCCCCGTTTACGAATATTGCTCGGCATTTCGTCCTGCAGCAGCACACGCTGGCCGTGGCGATGCTCAGGGTCGGCAACCGGCACTGCGGCGATAAGCTTGCGTGTGTAAGGGTGCTGTGGATTTTCAAATACCGCCCTGCGCGGTCCTATCTCCACAATTTGCCCCATAAACATCACCGCGACACGGTGGCTGATACGCTCAACCACCGCCATGTCGTGTGAGATAAAGAGGAAGGCAATCCCCATATCCCGCTGCAGGTCGAGCAGTAAATTAATGATTTGCGCCCGGATAGAGACATCCAGCGCCGAGACGGATTCATCTGCAATCACCACTTTCGGGTTAAGTGCCAGCGCGCGGGCAATGCAAATACGCTGCCGCTGACCGCCCGAAAACTCGTGCGGATAACGCCAGGCATGTTCCGGCTTCAGCCCCACGCGCTCAAGCAGCCAGGCCACCCGACGCTGCGCGGCTTCACCGTCGAGCAGGTTATGCACCCGCAGCGGCTCCATAAGTGAATACCCCACCGTGTGGCGCGGGTCGAGGGAGGCATACGGATCCTGGAAAATAAACTGGATATCTCGCCTCACCGCCTGCAGTTTGCTGTCCGGAAGGGTATCAATGCGTTCCCCGTTAAAGGTTATGCTGCCCTCCTGGGACTCTACCAGCCTGAGCAGCGCCCGCCCGGTGGTGGATTTTCCGCAGCCTGACTCTCCCACCAGCGCCAGCGTTTCGCCTGGCCATAAATCAAAACTGACGTTTTCAACCGCATGCACCTCGCGCTTCACGCGGTTAAACATTCCGCTGCGCAGGGGAAAACGGGTCACCAGATCGCGCACTTCCAGAATCGGCTTTCCGGGTACCACGGTATCCTGCTCGATTTCATCTTCCTGCTGGCCTGCCGCTTCGAGAGAAATCAACGGGAACCGGCGCGGTAAATCGCTGCCGTTCATCGCCCCCAACCGCGGAACCGCCGCCAGCAGCGCTTTGGTGTAAGGATGAACCGGCGCATGGAAAATCTGCTCAACCGTGCCGGTTTCCACGGCGTTGCCCTTGTGCATGACCAGCACGCGATCGGCAATATCGGCGACCACGCCCATATCGTGGGTGATGAAAATCACCCCCATCTCCATCTCCTGCTGCAGCACTTTGATAAGCTGCAGAATTTGCGCCTGAATAGTCACATCCAGTGCCGTCGTGGGTTCGTCGGCAATCAGCACCGCGGGACGGCAGGAGAGCGCCATCGCAATCATGACGCGTTGACGCATACCGCCGGAAAGCTGATGCGGGTAGCGTCCCAGAATGGCCTGCGCTTCCGGTATGCGTACCAGGTCAAGCATGCGTTTCGCTTCACGAAGTGCCTCATCACCGCTCAACCCCTGATGCAGGCGGATGGACTCGGCAATCTGTTCCCCGACCGGAAAGACCGGGTTCAGCGAGGTCATCGGCTCCTGGAAGATCATCGCAATATCGGCCCCGCGCACGCTCTGCATCTGCGAGGCGCTCAGCTCATTTAAATCAATGACCTGGTGGTTACGCCGGCGCAGCAGCATTTTTTCGCAGCTGACCTGTCCGCCGGTCTGTTCCAGCAGACGCATCAGCGCCAGTGCGGTGACCGATTTCCCTGAACCGGACTCGCCCACAATCGCCAGCGTTTCGCCGCGGTTGAGCGAGAACGATAAATTCTGTACTGCGGGGATGAACTGCCGCTCTTCCTGAAACGCAATATTCAGTTGATGGACAGACAGCACTTCACGGTTGTCCAGCTCTTCACTGTGCGGCACGCTTTGCCCCCTTATTCACGATAGATCCCCGTACTGGGTTCATCACCGGCATAACCCCACGCGCGGTACATACCTTCGCTGTTAAACGGCAATGCCACGTTGCCCTCACGATCCACCGCAATTAACCCACCGATCCCCCCCAGCGCGGGCAGTTTCTCCATCACCACGCGCTCACAGGCTTCGGCCAGGCTTAACCCGCCGTAATCCATCAGCGCGGTGATGTCATACGCCGCGAGGGCGCGAATAAACACTTCACCGGTTCCGGTGCACGACACTGCCGCCGTGGCGTTATTGGCATAGCACCCTGCCCCCGGTAATGGAGTGTCACCTACCCGGCCCGGCAGTTTGTTGGTCATTCCGCCGGTCGACGTGGCCGCAGCCAGATTCCCGGCTTTATCAAGAGCCACCGCCCCTACCGTGCCCATTTTGCTGCGCTCATCGAGCGGCGCGGTATGGTCAAGCTGCGCCACGTTTGCCGAGCGCGCCTCAAGCAGCTGTTGATAACGCTCCGGCGTTGAAAACAGATCGGGAGAAACTGGCGTCATGCCATGTTCCGCGGCAAACGTCTCCGCCCCGGCCCCGGTCAGAAGAACATGCGGGCTCGCCTCCATCACCAGACGCGCGGCCAGCACCGGATTACGCAGATGGCTCACCCCCGCGACGGCGCCCGCTTTAAGGGTGACACCGTCCATGACGCAGGCATCCAGCTCGTGCGTTTCATCGCGGGTAAAGACCGAACCAATGCCCGCGTTAAACAACGGGCACTCTTCCAGCAGACGTACCGCTTCGGTAACCACATCCAGCGCGCTCTCGCCCGCCTCCAGCATCCGCTGGCCCGTTTCCACAATGGCATACAGCGCATCAATATAACGTTTTTCCTGCTCGGGACTGAGCAGGGCACGGGTGATTGCCCCGGCGCCACCATGAATTGCGATTACCGCATTAACCATTCCCATCACCCGTTAGCCTGATTTGCGGCTTTTTCTATAAATATCATTATCGTCGCTGAAACTTCAGATGATTTTTGAATATAGAAAGACGCAACTGTGATGTAAAGCGTACACCCATCGGGTCATACAGTTAGTGGCACTTTTCTGCCATAATGGACGCTTTCGTCGTTACTCCGCAGGAGCCCACCATGGATTTTACCGCCGGACTGATGCCGCTTGAGGCGGCACTCACGCAGATGCTTGACCGAATTTCCCCCCTGCACGACCACGAGACGCTGCCATTGGTGCGCTGTTTTGGTCGTATTGCCGCGCGCGATATCGTCTCTCCGCTTAACGTGCCTGGGTTCGATAACTCCGCAATGGACGGCTACGCGGTACGCCTGGCGGATATCCGGACGGATACGGCGCTGCCCGTGGCGGGTAAAGCATTTGCCGGTCAGCCGTTTAACGGTGAGTGGCCTGCGGGTACCTGCGTACGCATCATGACCGGTGCCCCCGTACCGCCAGGCTGCGAAGCGGTGGTGATGCAGGAAGAGACCGAACAAACGGAAGCGGGCATCCGCTTCACCGCGAGTGTTAAAGCGGGACAGAATATCCGTCGTACCGGTGAAGACATCACGCGTGGCGCAACGGTATTTGCCGCCGGGCAGAAACTGACGGTGGGCGAACTGCCGGTGCTGGCCTCGCTCGGCATCGCAGAAATTGACGTTATCCGTAAGGTACGCGTGGCGGTCTTTTCCACCGGCGATGAACTCCAGCTTCCGGGCCAGCCACTGCAGGACGGCCAGATTTACGACACTAACCGCCTCGCGGTACACCTGATGCTTGAACAGCTGGGGTGTGAGGTCATTAACCTTGGCATCATTGCGGATGATCCGGAGAAACTGCGCGCCGCGTTTATTGAAGCGGACCAGTCTGCGGACGTGGTAATTAGCTCCGGCGGCGTTTCCGTAGGTGAAGCGGATTACACCAAAACCATTCTTGAAGAGCTGGGGGAGATCGGCTTCTGGAAACTGGCCATCAAGCCGGGCAAACCGTTCGCGTTTGGTCAGCTGAAACACAGCTGGTTCTGCGGCCTGCCGGGTAACCCGGTTTCCGCCGCCCTGACCTTCTACCAGCTGGTCATTCCGCTGCTGGCAAAACTGTCTGGTAACCAGGCCCACCCGCTGCCGGTTCGCCAGCGCGTACGTGCGGCGACGCGCCTGAAGAAATCACCGGGCCGTCTTGATTTCCAGCGCGGTATTCTGACGCGCAACGCTGAAGGCGAGCTGGAAGTGAGCACCACCGGACACCAGGGCTCGCACATCTTCAGCTCGTTCAGCCAGGGCAACTGCTTTATCGTTCTCGAGCGTGAACGCGGCAGCGTGGAGCCGGGTGAATGGGTTGAGGTGGAAAGCTTTAACCACCTCTTCGGAGGCTAACATGACGGCTGAACTCAGCGACCAGGAGATGATGCGCTATAACCGCCAGATTGTTCTGCGCGGTTTTGATTTCGACGGCCAGGAAGCGCTTAAGGCAGCACGGGTGCTGGTCGTGGGGCTGGGGGGGCTGGGCTGCGCTGCGGCCCAGTACCTGGCCGCGGCGGGGGTGGGCAATATGACGCTGCTGGATTTCGATACCGTGTCGGTGTCGAACCTTCAGCGCCAGACGCTGCACAGCGACGCGACCCTCGGCCAGCCAAAAGTGGAATCTGCCCGTGCGGCGCTGGCGCGCATCAATCCTAACGTGAAGTTCACCCTGATTGACGCCCTGCTGGATGATGAGGCGCTGTCGGCACAGATAGCACGACACGATCTGGTGCTGGACTGCACCGATAACGTCACCATTCGCAATCAGTTGAATGCAGGATGTTTTGCCCACAAAACGCCGCTGGTCTCCGGTGCCGCCATTCGCATGGAAGGCCAAATCAGCGTCTTTACCTACGCCGGGGGCGAACCGTGCTATCGCTGCCTGAGCCGTCTGTTTGGCGAGAACGCCCTCACCTGCGTGGAGGCGGGCGTCATGGCTCCGTTAGTCGGTGTCATAGGTTCGTTGCAGGCCATGGAAGCGATCAAAGTGCTGGCGCATTACGGGACGCCTGCCGCGGGGAAAATCGTGATGTATGACGCGATGACCTGCCAGTTCCGCGAGATGAAACTGATGAGCAACCCCGGCTGTGAGGTATGCGGACGCTAAATGGTTGCCGGGCAAGCGTTAGCATAACCCGGCAACCGTATCAGAGCGTCGTTCTGCCAAACGCCCCTTGCCAGTCCTGCTCAAACTTTACTATTGCCGCATCCACCGCAGGCGAAGTAATAAACTGCTGAGCAACATCCAGCGGCAGGGTGATGGATTCACAACCTGCCAGCAGGCAGTCCAGCGCCTGACGCGGCGTTTTGAAGCTCGCGGCCAGCACTTTTGATTGCGGAGCATGCAGCGTCAGAAGCTGCTGCAGTTCAACCACCGTCTGGATCCCGTCCCCGCCCTGCGCGTCCACGCGGTTAACGTAAGGGGCAACATACTCAGCGCCCGCCAGCGCGGACAGCATCCCTTGTGCTGCACCGTACACCGCCGTACCCAGCGTCGGGATCCCTTCCGCTTTCAGCATTTTGATCGCCGCCAGACCTTCCGCCGTTACCGGCACTTTAACCACCAGATCGTTGATAATGGTGCGCAGTTTACGCGCCTCTTCCACCATCCCTTCAGCGGTGGTCGCCATGACCTGCGCGAACAGGCGACCTTTCCCGCCGAGCGCATCCTGCAGCGCCGGTAGCAGCGCCTCGAGCGGCGTTTTCCCTGCCGCCACGATACTGGGGTTCGTGGTCACGCCCGCCAGCGGGAAGATACGCGCCAGCCGTTTCACTGCCGCGACGTCGGAAGTATCGAGATAAAGTTCCATGATGTAACCCTCAAATTTAGCCTGCATTTACCCTATCACGACAAAACCTGCTCAGGAGTTGACCTGCATCAAGATAACTTTCATTCGAAAGTAATTTAATCTTCATATGTAAGATGAGAGGCGAAAACATGATCTTCAATATTCAGCGTTACTCTACCCACGATGGCCCCGGTATTCGTACCGTGGTGTTCCTGAAAGGCTGCTCGCTGGGCTGTCGCTGGTGCCAGAATCCGGAAAGCCGCTCCCGCCACCGGGATGTGCTCTTTGACGCACGGCTGTGCCTGGAAGGCTGCGACCTGTGCCAGAAAGCGGCGCCGGGCATTATCGATCGTGCGCTGAATGGGCTGGTTATCCACCGTGAAAAGCTTAACGAAGAGACTCTCGTCGCCCTCACCGACTGCTGCCCGACACAAGCGCTCACCGTCTGTGGTGAAGAAAAGCAGGTCGAAGAGATTATGTCCACCGTACTGCGCGACAAGCCGTTCTATGACCGCAGCGGCGGCGGGATAACCCTGTCCGGCGGTGAACCGTTTATGAATCCCGATCTGGCTCATGCCCTGTTTAAAGCCAGCCATGAGCAAGGCATACATACCGCCGTGGAAACCTGTCTCCACGTGCCATGGCATTATATTGCACCGTCATTACCGTATGTCGATCTGTTCCTGGCTGACCTGAAACACGTTGATGGCAGGACGTTCAAACAGTGGACCGACGGTTCCGCCAAACGGATCCTTGATAACCTGAAACGCCTGGCCGCCGCCGGTAAACAGGTCACCATCCGCGTACCGCTGATTCAGGGCTTCAACGCCGATGAAGCGTCGATTACCGCCATCACCAATTTTGCCGCAGACGAACTCAACGTCCGCGAGATCCATTTTCTGCCGTACCACACGCTGGGCATGAACAAATATACCCTGCTCGGCCAACCCTACTCTGCCCCTGATAAACCGCTGGATGATCCTGCGCTTCTGGACTTCGCACAGCAGTACGCCTGCCAGAAAGGGTTAACCGCGACCTTACGAGGATAAACTTATGACGACCCTGAATCTCAACACCCTTAGCGAGCGCATAAAAGCACACAAAACGGCCCTCGTGCATATCGTGAAGCCGCCGGTCTGTACCGAGCGCGCCCTGCATTACACCGAGATGTACCAGCAGCATATGGACAAGCCGATCCCGGTGCGTCGCGCGCTGGCGCTGGCGCATCACCTCGCGCAGCGCACCATCTGGATAAAACACGATGAGCTGATCATCGGTAACCAGGCCAGTGAAGTCCGCGCCGCGCCAATTTTCCCGGAATACACCGTCTCGTGGATTGAAAAAGAGATTGACGATCTGGCGGACCGTCCGGGCGCAGGCTTTGCGGTGAGCGAAGAAAACAAGCGCGTATTGCATGAGATCTGCCCATGGTGGCGCGGCCAGACGGTGCAGGACCGCTGCTACGGCATGTTCACCGACGAGCAAAAAGGGCTGCTGGAAACCGGCATTATCAAAGCGGAAGGTAACATGACCTCCGGCGACGCACACCTGGCGGTTAACTTCCCGCTGCTGCTGGAGAAAGGCCTCGATGGTCTGCGCGACAAAGTGGCCGAGCGTCGTTCGCGTATCAACCTGACGGTGCTCGACGACCTTCACGGGGAACAGTTCCTGAAAGCGATCGATATTGTGCTGGAAGCGGTCAGCCTGCACATCGAACGTTTCGCCGCGCTGGCGCGTGAAATGGCGGCAACCGAATCCCGTGAAAGCCGTCGCGACGAGCTGCTTGCGATGGCAGAAAACTGTGATGTAATCGCCCATCAGCCGCCAACAACCTTCTGGCAGGCGCTGCAGCTGTGCTACTTCATTCAGCTGATTCTGCAGATTGAGTCCAACGGCCACTCCGTCTCGTTTGCCCGCATGGACCAGTACCTCTATCCGTACTACCGCCGCGACGTGGAGCTGAACCAGAGCCTCGACCGCGAACATGCCATCGAGCTGCTGCACAGCTGCTGGCTGAAGCTGCTGGAAGTGAACAAAATCCGCTCCGGTTCGCACTCCAAAGCTTCAGCGGGTAGCCCGCTGTATCAGAACGTCACCATCGGTGGACAGACGCTGATCAACGGTGAGCCTATGGACGCGGTCAACCCGCTCAGCTACGCGATTCTGGAATCCTGCGGTCGCCTGCGCTCCACGCAGCCAAACCTGAGCGTGCGTTATCATGCGGGCATGAGCAATGACTTCCTCGACGCCTGCGTGCAGGTGATCCGCTGCGGCTTTGGTATGCCCGCGTTCAACAACGATGAGATTGTCATTCCGGAATTTATCAAGCTCGGCGTCGAAAAAGAGGATGCCTATGACTATGCCGCGATTGGCTGCATCGAAACCGCAGTGGGTGGCAAATGGGGTTATCGCTGCACCGGCATGAGCTTTATCAACTTCGCCCGCGTGATGCTGGCAGCGCTGGAAGGCGGCCGCGATGCCACCAGCGGTAAGGTATTCCTGCCACAGGAGAAAGCACTCTCTGCCGGTAACTTCGATAACTTCGAAGAGGTGATGGCAGCGTGGGATACCCAAATCCGCTACTACACCCGCAAATCTATCGAGATTGAGTATGTGGTGGACACGATGCTGGAAGAGAACGTCCCCGATATTCTCTGCTCAGCGCTGGTGGATGACTGTATAGAACGCGCGAAAAGCATCAAACAAGGCGGCGCGAAGTATGACTGGGTGTCAGGCCTGCAAGTGGGTATTGCTAACCTGGGCAACAGCCTGGCCGCAGTGAAAAAACTGGTCTTCGAACAGGGTACGATAGGTCAGCAACAGCTGGCCGCCGCTCTGGCCGATGATTTCGACGGGCTGACCCACGAGCAGCTGCGTCAGCGGCTGATCAACGGCGCGCCAAAATACGGTAACGATGACGACAGCGTGGATATGCTGCTGACCCGTGCCTACGAAACTTATATCGCCGAGCTGAAGCAGTACCATAACCCGCGCTATGGCCGTGGTCCGATTGGCGGTAACTACTATGCCGGCACGTCATCTATCTCCGCGAACGTGCCGTTTGGCGCGGCAACGATGGCAACCCCGGATGGACGTAAGGCGCATACTCCGCTGGCAGAAGGAGCCAGCCCGGCCTCCGGTACTGACCACCTCGGCCCGACGGCGGTAATTGGCTCTGTCGGCAAACTGCCAACCGAAGCGATCCTCGGCGGGGTACTGTTAAACCAGAAGCTCAATCCGTCGACGCTGGAAAATGACAGTGACCGTCAGAAACTGATGGTGCTTCTGCGTACCTTCTTTGAAGTACACAAGGGCTGGCATATTCAGTACAACATCGTTTCGCGTGAAACGCTGCTGGAAGCGAAGAAGCACCCGGACCAGTATCGTGACCTGGTGGTGCGCGTCGCAGGGTACTCCGCGTTCTTTACCGCCCTGTCGCCGGATGCGCAGGACGATATTATTGCGCGTACCGAGCACACGCTTTAACTCTCTTCAGACTTATGCCCTCTCCCATCAAGGAGAGGGAACCTGTCTTTGAGCGGCAATTTCGGTTGCCGCTTTGCTTTGACTTTCGAATGAAATTAAATTTGTGCTCTCCGTCACCTTGTTATTAGAATGTTTCAAACGCAGTGACTCAGGAGCACAGTATGACCGTAAAAGTTATCGTCACCGATATGGACGGAACTTTCCTTGATGATGCCAAGCAGTACGACCGCGACCGCTTTCAGGTACAGTTTGAGCAGCTTAAAGCCCGTAATATTGAATTTGTCGTCGCCAGCGGCAACCAGTATTACCAGCTCATCTCCTTCTTCCCGGAACTGAAAGATCAGATCTCCTTCGTGGCGGAAAATGGCGCGCTGGTGTTCGATCACGGTGAGCAGATTTTTCACGGTGAACTGACCCGCCATGAGTCGCAAATCGTCATTGGCGAGTTGCTGAAAGACAACGCGCTCAACTTTGTGGCCTGTGGGCTGGAGAGCGCCTACGTCAGCGATCGGGCGCCGGACGCGTTTGTGGCGCTCATGTCAAAGCACTACCACCGCTTAAAACGCATCCGTGATTACCGCGAAATTGATGACGTGCTGTTCAAATTCTCCCTGAATCTGCCGGACAGCGATATCCCGAATCTTGTCGACAAACTGCACGTCTCCCTCGACGGGATTATGAAACCCGTCACCAGCGGTTTTGGGTTTGTCGATTTGATTATCCCGGGCCTGCACAAAGCCAACGGTATTAGCCGTCTGCTGAAGCGCTGGAAAATCTCGCCGCAGGCGTGCGTGGCAATCGGGGACAGCGGCAACGATGCGGAAATGCTGAAGCTGGTGAAATACAATTTTGCCATGGGCAACGCGGCGCAGAGCATCAAAACGATCTGCCGCTACAGCACGGATGACAACAACCATCAGGGCGCACTGAATGTGATTCAGGCCGTGCTTGACGACCACTCCCCGTTCGACGCGTAATCTCTCTCTTGCCGGAGCACTGCTCCGGCACCTCACTCTTTTTCCATCCTGTGGCACACGTCAAACATTTAAACTTGCATTAACTAATTTTTAACTTAAAGTATCACTTGTAGATATTTTTACTTTCGAATGAAAGATGCGAGGCAGTTATGACGTTTACCAGTGAAAGTTTGCCTGCGGACCATAAAGCAGCGATTCGTCAGTTGAAGCGTGAACTACGTGCGCAGATCGGAGACGTTCAGGCGGTATTCGACACGCTCAGCGATAAAATCGCGACCCGCGTGGCGGAAATTAATGCCCTGAAGAACAAAGGTGAAACCGTCTGGCCGGTTATCCCGTTTGCGGATGTGAAAAACGGGACGATCACCCAGGCACAGCGTGACGCGGTCAAACGCCGTGGCTGCGCGGTGATTAAAGGTCACTTCCCTCGTGAGCAGGCGCTGGCGTGGGATCAATCGATGCTCGACTACCTCGATCTCAACCGGTTTGATGAGGTCTATAAAGGTCCGGGCGATAACTTCTTTGGTACCTTAACCGCCTCACGTCCGGAAATTTACCCTATCTACTGGTCGCAGGCGCAAATGCAGGCCCGCCAGAGTGAAGAGATGGCGCAGGTACAGTCGTTCCTGAACCGTTTATGGACCTTCGAGAGTAATGGCAAGCAGTGGTTCGATCCGGACGTCAGCGTCATTTATCCGGACCGTATTCGTCGTCGCCCACCGGGTACCACCTCTAAAGGGCTGGGCGCGCATACCGATTCCGGCGCGCTGGAGCGCTGGCTGCTGCCGGCCTATCAGCAGGTCTTTGCCCGCGTTTTTGACGGCAACGTGGATAAATACGATCCGTGGAACGCCGCACACCGTACCGAAGTGGAAGAGTACACCGTGGATAACACCACAAAATGTTCTGTATTCCGCACCTTCCAGGGCTGGACGGCGCTGTCAGATATGATCCCGGGTCAGGGGCTACTGCATGTGGTGCCTATTCCGGAAGCGATGGCTTACATTCTGCTGCGTCCGCTGCTGGATGATGTCCCGGAAGATGAACTCTGCGGCGTCGCGCCGGGACGTGTCCTGCCGGTCTCCGAGAAATGGCATCCGCTGTTAATCGAAGCGCTGAGCAGCATTCCTGCACTGGAAGCAGGCGATTCCGTGTGGTGGCACTGTGACGTCATCCACTCCGTAGCACCGGTGGAAAATCAGCAAGGCTGGGGCAACGTAATGTATATCCCTGCCGCCCCGATGTGCGAGAAAAACCTCGCCTATGCGAAAAAAGTGAAAGCAGCGCTGGAAACCGGTGCATCGCCGGGCGATTTCCCGCGCGAAGATTATGAAAAAAACTGGCAGGACCGCTTTACCGTGAACGATCTGAATATTCACGGCAAGCGTGCACTGGGTATGGCTTAACTGTCGTATAACCCTTCCCGCTCCACGGCGGTGCGTCGTTTCCCCTGACGTATCCGCCGGACAGATCCCCGCACGGCCAGCGTGCCGTTAAGCAATAACGTTCCCACCGGTGCATCCGGGCGCATCAGCCGTTGCTGAAGCATATGCACCGCTTCGGTTCCCAGTTCATCGCGCGGTACGTGCACCGCCGTGAGCGGAACATCCTGAATGGCCGCCAGATTAAACCCGTCAATGCTCATCACCGAGATATCCTGCGGCACGCGCAAGCCCTGTTTTTGCAGCGCACTGATGGTGCCCGCCGCCATAAAATCGCCGCCGACCAAAAATGCGGTGGGCAGATCCTTACCCTGCATTTGACGGAGCCAGGAGGTGACCAGCTCTTCCGTTTCGCGCGCGCTGAAGCTCGGAGCCACCAGCAGATCGCGTTTATCGTTGAATTTCAGGTTGTGAGATTGCCACGCATCGCGGATCCCGGCCAGACGCAGTTCCATGGTGTAACGCCGCAGGCAGAGGACATTCATCACCTCACGGTGTCCCATTTCAAACAGATAGTCCGCGGCCCGCTCACCTATCGAGCGGTGGTCCGGTGCCACTGCAGGCAGGCGCATATGCCGGTCGCGGCAGTTAATCAGCATGCAGGGTTTACCCACATCCACCGCCAGATCGTGGATATGCGGATCGTCGATACCGAGAAGAATAGCGGCCTGTGTCTCCGGCTCGTTCATCCGTGCCAGAAAAAGCTGTGCGTCGCTGTCATTCTCTTCCAGCGCGCAATAACGCAGACGGACATCGTGGGAAGCAAGGCCTTTACTCACGCTCTGGATCACACGGTAGTAAAAGATGTCGGACCGCTCGTCAAAGGCGCGCTGTGGCGCAAAAACCACCAGGCTGTTGAGCAGCAGACGCCCCGCCGCCAGACCGTCCATCACCCCCAGCTCCCGCGCGCAGGCCAGCACCCTGGCGCGCGCTTTTTCACTGGTGTTCGCTTTTCCTGCCAGCACCCGCGACACGGTGCTGATGGAGAGCTGCGTGCGGGCGGCAATTTCGGTGATTTTTAGCCTTTTGTCCATTTTGTGATCTGGCTCCATTTGCGAAATGAAAAAATTTTCATGGCGTACTCATCAGGCAGTAACGGGCATAAAAAGCATCATGCCAGATGATTTATGTCATTGATGAGAAATTTTGCACAAAATCCACTATTGCCTGCTCATTTTCTCCCTTAAGGTGAATTTGTCACACCACTTCCATACTAGTTGTATAGCAACTTCTAAATTAAAACGGATAGAAATCAAAGCCATAAAAATCTGTGTGACACCTGAACCTCCGTCCCCTTACCGTCCGTCTTGTGGAGAGTAAAATGAGTCAGGACATCAATAACACCGTTGCGACAAGCAAAACCCGTCGCGTCATTAAGAACCTGCGCTGGTATGTGCTGGTACTGTTCTTACTGGGCGTCACCGTTAACTACATCACCCGAAACTCGCTGGGTATTCTCGCCCCTGAGTTGAAAGAGAGCCTTGGGATCACCACCGAGCAATACTCCTGGATCGTCGGGGCATTTCAGATTGCCTACACCATTTTCCAGCCTCTGTGCGGCTGGTTGATCGACGTGATTGGTCTGAAAATTGGCTTTATGGTTTGCGCCGGGATCTGGGCGCTGATGTGTATTTTCCACGCCGGGGCGGGCAGCTGGCTGCACCTGGCTATCTTGCGCTTCTTTATGGGTGCTTCTGAAGCGGCCGCCACGCCGGCGAATGCGAAAACCATTGGCGAATGGTTTCCGAAATCGGAACGTCCTGTCGCGGCCGGTTGGGCGGGCGTAGGGTTCTCCATTGGCGCGATGCTGGCACCGCCCATCATCTATTTCGCGCACGCCTCGTTTGGCTGGCAGGGCGCGTTTATGTTTACCGGCGTGCTGGCGCTGCTGTGGGTGATCCTCTGGTGGGCTTTTTACCACAACCCGGAACAGCATCCGAACCTGAGCAAGGACGAACTGGCATTTATCAAGCAGGATAACGAACCGCCTGCGGTAAAACTGCCCTTCCTCACCGCGCTGAAAAATGTCTCCAAAAATAAGCGCTTCTACGGTATCGCCCTTCCGGCGTTTATGGCCGAACCGGCCTGGGCCGTGCTGAGCTTCTGGGTTCCGCTGTATCTCGCCAAAGAGCACGGCATGGATTTGAAGCAGATTGCGATGTTTGCCTGGCTGCCGTTCCTTGCCGCGGACCTTGGCAGCGTGGCAAGCGGCTACCTTACCCGTCTGTATGCCCGACTGTTCGGCTGCAGCCGTGTGAACTCGGTGGTGGCCAGCTCCGTCACCGGGGCATTCCTGATGATCTCCCTGGCGGTCGTGGCCATTACCCGCGACCCGTATATCACCATCGTGCTGATTTCCATCGGCGGTTTCGGGCATCAGATCATCTCCTGCATGCTCAGCGCGCTGGTCGTGGAGTCATTTGATAAAGGTCAGATGGCGACCGTTAACGGCATGCGCGGCTCGGCGGCCTGGATCGCCAGCTTCCTGTTCTCCCTGTTAATTGGGGTGACCGCCGACAAAATCGGCTTTAACCCGCTCTTTATTGCCATGGGGTTCTTTGACCTGATTGGCGCTGTTTTCCTGGTGGCATTTATTGCTGAACGTCGCGCCAAGCGCGCCTGATAGTGGATGTATTGCGTATGAAAACCCTGAAAAACTGGACCGTTGATAAGCAGTCGGCAAATCATCTGGAACTGCTGGTCGATAACCAGCATCGTCTGTGCCTGTATGTGCTGGAAGAAAATCTGTTCCGCGTGCTGATTAAACGCAAAGGTGAGCTGACGCTGGATCGCACCTGGAGCATCGCCCCGCAGCAAGATGTGCCGTGGGAAGGTCGCCGCCGCGACGACCTGAGTGGTTTCACCTGCCCCGCCTGGACGCTGACGCAGCAGGACAACGTGCTGACGGTTGCCACCGAACAGCTGCGTGTGACCGTGCATCAGCCGCTGTGGCTGGAGTGGCACTACCGCAATGAGGCGGGTGAGTGGCAGCCGCTGGTCAACGACCGTCCAACCAGTGCCTATCTGCTGAATGCCCATGGCGACGGTGCGGCGCACTACCTGAGCCGCCGCAAGGATGAACGCTTCTACGGTCTGGGTGAGAAAGCCGGCGATCTGCAGCGTAACGGTAAACGCTACGAGATGCGCAACCTTGATGCAATGGGCTACAACGCGGCCAGCACCGATCCTCTGTACAAACATATTCCGTTCACCCTCACCCGTCGCGATGACGTGAGTTACGGTCTCTTCTACGACAACCTGAGCAGCTGCTGGCTAGATCTGGGCAACGAGATTGACAACTATCACACCGCCTATCGTCGCTGGCAGGCGGAAGCGGGCGACATCGATTACTACCTGTTCACGGGCAAACGGGCGCTGGACGTGACCAAAGCTTTCGTGCGACTGACCGGGAAAACGCTCTTCGGGCCGAAATGGAGCCTGGGTTACAGCGGTTCGACCATGCATTACACCGACGCGCCGGATGCGCAGAATCAGCTGATGAACTTTATTCGTCTGTGCGAAGAACATGCTATTCCCTGCGACTCGTTCCAGCTCTCTTCGGGCTATACCTCGATCAACGGCAAGCGCTACGTCTTTAACTGGAACCACGACAAGGTGCCGCAGCCGAAGGTGATGACCCAGGCTTTCCACGACGCGGGGTTAAAGCTGGCGGCCAACATCAAGCCATGCCTGCTGCAGGATCACCCGCGCTATAACGAAGTTGCGGAAAACGGGTTGTTCATCCGCGATTCGGAAACCGACGCGCCAGAACGCTCCAGCTTCTGGGATGACGAAGGTTCTCACCTCGATTTTACCAACCCACAGACGGTGAAATGGTGGCAGGAAGGGGTAACCACGCAGCTGCTTGAGATGGGGATCGACGCCACCTGGAACGACAACAACGAATATGAAGTGTGGGATGGCGAAGCCCGCTGCCACGGCTTTGGCAAGGAAATCGCGATCAAGCACATTCGCCCGGTGATGCCGCTGCTGATGATGCGTGCCTCACTGGAAGCGCAGCAGCGTTTTGCCCCGGAAAAACGTCCGTATCTCATTTCCCGCTCCGGCTGCGCGGGCATGCAGCGTTACGTCCAGACCTGGAGCGGCGATAACCGTACCAGCTGGGATACCCTGCGCTATAACACCCGCATGGGTCTGGGAATGAGCCTGTCCGGGCTGTTTAATGTGGGGCATGATGTCGGTGGTTTTTCTGGCGACAAACCCGACGCGGAACTGTTCGTACGCTGGGTGCAAAACGGCGTGATGCATCCGCGCTTTACTATTCACTCATGGAATGATGACCACACCGTTAACGAGCCGTGGATGTATCCGGGCGTGACGCCGGCTATTCGTGGTGCCATTGAATTACGTTATCGTCTGCTGCCGTACCTTTATACCCTGCTCTGGCAGGCGCATGCCGACGACGAACCGATGCTACGCCCGACCTTCCTCGACCACGAACACGATGCGCAGACGTTTGAGGAGAACGATGATTTCCTGCTGGGTCGCGACCTGCTGGTGGCCAGCGTGGTGGAGGCCGGGCAGCGCGAGCGACGCGTCTGGCTGCCGGAAAATGAAACGGGCTGGTACGATTTTTACACCCACGAGTGGTTCGCTGGCGGGCAGTGGATCGTACGTGATGCGCCGCTGGAGAAATTGCCGCTGCTGGTACGTGCCGGTGCGGGTCTGCCGCTCAGCGAACGCATTACGCATGTCAGCGCGGAAAAAGACACTACCCGTGAGCTGAAACTGTTCCCGGTGAAAGGCGTCGGTTCAACCGCGGGCCTGCTGTTTGAAGACGATGGTGAAAGCTGGGGCTATCAGAACGGCAATGCGCTGTGGGTGGAATGGGACATGGCATGCGACGGTGCCACCATCAACCTGAAGGTCAGTGCGCGGGGAGATTATCGTCCGGCGTGGAAAGCGCTGAAGATATCGTTACCGGCCGGGGAAAAACGCACGCTGCTGGTGAATGGTATTGAAGGGAGTGAATGGGTGGTCTAGTACGGCCTGATGCCCGCTCCCACAGGGAGAGGGCATCAAACACAGGCCCGGTAGGCGTAGCGCCACCGGGCTTTTTTTAACTCTCGATACCTTTACTGCGCAGGTAATCTTCGTAGTTACCGGTGAAGTCCACCACGCGCTCAGGCGTAATTTCGATCACGCGGGTCGCCAGCGAGCTGACGAATTCACGGTCGTGAGAGACGAAGATCAGGGTCCCCTGATACATCTCCAGCGCCATGTTCAGCGATTCGATAGATTCCATATCCAGGTGGTTAGTCGGTTCATCCATCACCAGGATATTGGGTTTTTCCATCATCAGCTTACCGAACAGCATGCGCCCTTTTTCACCACCGGAAAGCACTTTAGCAGGCTTCTTGATGTCGTCCTGGCTGAACAACAGACGACCCAGAATGCTGCGCACCGCCTGCTCGTCATCGCCTTCCTGCTTCCACTGGCTCATCCAGTCGAAGACGGTCAGGTCGTTTTCGAACTCGTATTCATGGTCCTGTGCGTAGTAACCAATCTGCGCGTTTTCAGACCACTTCACGGTACCGTTATCCGGCTGCAGTTCGCCGACCAGGGTTTTCAGCAGGGTGGATTTACCCACGCCGTTGGCACCCAGAATGGCGATCTTCTCGCCCACTTCCAGCAGCAGGTTAAAGTTTTTAAACAGCGGACCGTTTTCAAAACCTTTAGCCAGGGCTTCCACTTCCAGCGCATTACGGAACAGTTTCTTGTCCTGCTCGAAGCGGATGAATGGGTTCTGACGGCTGGACGCTTTCACTTCATCAAGCTTGATCTTATCAATCTGACGCGCACGAGAGGTCGCCTGGCGAGATTTAGAGGCGTTCGCGCTGAAGCGGCTGACGAAAGACTGCAGATCAGCAATCTGGGCTTTCTTCTTGGCGTTATCCGCCAGCAGACGTTCACGCGCCTGCGTGGCTGCCGTCATGTACTCATCGTAGTTGCCCGGATAAACGCGCAGCTCGCCGTAGTCCAGGTCCGCCATGTGTGTACACACCATGTTCAGGAAGTGACGGTCGTGCGAGATGATGATCATGGTGCTGTCGCGATCGTTCAGCGTCTGCTCCAGCCAGCGGATGGTGTCGATGTCCAGGTTGTTCGTTGGTTCGTCGAGCAGCAGGATATCCGGATTGGAGAACAGCGCCTGCGCCAGCAGAACACGCAGTTTCCAGCCTGGCGCGACTTCACTCATCGGGCCGTAATGTTGTTCTACCGGAATACCCACACCCAGCAGCAGCTCGCCCGCACGCGCTTCCGCAGAGTAGCCATCCATTTCGCCGTACAGCACTTCGAGATCGGCCACTTTGTAGCCATCTTCTTCGCTCATCTCCGCCAGAGCGTAGATGCGATCGCGCTCCTGCTTCACTTCCCACAGCTCCGCGTGTCCCATGATAACGGTATCAAGGACGGTGAACTCTTCAAAGGCGAACTGATCCTGACGCAGCTTACCGATGCGCTCGTTTGGATCGAGCGAAACGTTGCCCAGCGTCGGCTCTAAATCACCGCCGAGGATTTTCATAAAAGTAGATTTACCGCTACCGTTGGCGCCAATCAGGCCGTAACGGTTGCCGCCGCCAAATTTGACGGAAATGTTTTCGAACAGCGGCTTACTGCCAAACTGCATAGTGACGTTGCTGGTAACTAACACGGGGAGATTCCTGCGAAAAGTGTGATAAACACGGCATTATGCCACAATTCCGAATTGAGATCCCGCGTTGCGGCAATCCGCTAAACTTTAACAAAATCGAAAAAAATGTGATTTCGTACACATCTGAATTCCCTGTTAGCGGGAATGCACATATAATGCGCTCCCATCAAGATTCAGACTTATCAACTCATCGCCGGAATGGCTTAGATACCTCGCACAACATGAACATGAAATTAACAACGCTTTTTGCGGCGGCGTTAGCCGTAGTAGGTTTTTGCAAAACCGCTTCTGCGGTGACTTATCCGCTGCCGACAGACGGTAGCCGTCTGGTTGGTCAAAACCAGGTGGTCACGGTGCCTGAAGGTAACGCTCAGCCACTGGAATATTTCGCGGCGCAGTACCAGTTGGGCCTGTCTAACATGCTGGAAGCGAATCCGGGTGTTGACCCGTATCTGCCTAAAGCCGGTACCGTGCTGAACATTCCTCAGCAGCTGATCCTGCCGGATACCGTCCATGAAGGTATCGTCATCAACAGCGCGGAAATGCGTCTGTATTACTACCCGAAAGGCACCAACACGGTTATCGTGCTGCCAATCGGTATCGGCCAGCTGGGTAAAGACACCCCAATGAACTGGACGACCAAAGTTGAGCGTAAGAAAGCAGGCCCAACCTGGACGCCAACCGCCAAAATGCACGCAGAGTACATCGCTGCGGGTGAACCCCTGCCAGCCGTTGTACCGGCAGGCCCTGATAACCCAATGGGTCTGTACGCGCTGTACATTGGCCGTCTGTACGCGATTCACGGGACCAACGCCAACTTCGGTATCGGCCTGCGCGTAAGCCACGGCTGCGTACGTCTGCGTAACGAAGACATCAAATTCCTGTTCGAAAACGTGCCGGTCGGTACCCGCGTCCAGTTCATCAACGAACCGGTTAAAGCGACGTCTGAGCCGGATGGCAGCCGTTACATTGAAGTACACAACCCGCTGTCCACCAGCGAAGACCAGATCAACAACAACGAAATCGTTCCGGTTACGCTGAACAGCGCGGTGCAGTCCGTGACCTCTCAGCCGGATGTAGAGACAGCGATTGTTGACCAGGCCGTTCAGAACCGTTCTGGTATGCCAGTGCGTCTGAACTGACCCTCTGCCCGGTGGCGCTTTGCTGACCGGGTCTGAGAATAAAAAAGCGGGCTCTGATGCCCGCTTTTTTTTATCCGTTATTGACGATAACTATCCCGCCGTGGTCGTAACGGTAGTGACAGTGGGCATACTCAAGCGGTGTGCCATCCTCCAGATAGATAACCTGCTCCACCTCCAGCACCGGATCGGTCTGCTCGCAGATAAGGTGTTGCATATCCAGCGCGTTCGGTTTTAGCGCCCGCACCACCCGGTACGACCCCATAATTTTCAGCCCCAGCGTCTCCTGCACGTAGCGGAACACGGAGCCTTCAAGATGGCTTTTATTCAGACCGGGCACCAGATTAAGCGGCATAACGGTGGAGTCCAGCGACATCGGCTCACCGTTAAGCAGACGCAGCCGAACAAAGTCATAGACAGGCGCATCGGCGTTAATCATCAGCGAGGCCTGCTCCTTCTCGTTCGGAAAGCGCAGCTCGAAATGGACCACGACGCTGGAAACGGTGCCCAGATGCTCCCAGGTTTTTGTTGCGCCGAAGTAGTCGCTGCCGGAAAGATCCCACTGCGAGAGTTGCAGGAAATTTTTGCGGATAAACGTCCCCTGCCCCTGACGGGTATAGATCAGCCCTTCCACAATTAACTGGCGTATGGCCTGCTGTATGGTCATCCGGCTGGTGCTGAACTCCGCCGCCAGGGCAAACTGGTCCGGGAGCGGTTCGTTGGCGGCGTATTGCTGGCTAATAATGCGTTTCTTAATTTCCCGCGCTATGGTGATGTACTTCGCCGCCATCGTCCTTCCTTTCTGTTAGTTTTCTGTCCCGCTGTTTTTTAATGCCACTCTCTCGGCAATTTTGAGGAAAGGCAGGTAGAAGAATACACCAAATACAATGATTGCCAACTGCACGACCACGGCGCGCCAGTCCCCTGCCGTTGCCAGCCAGGCGCTCAGAATGGGCGGAGTTGTCCACGGGATCATAACCACACAGCGCGACATTAACCCCAGGGTCGTACAGAACCACGCAAACCAGATACCTATGGCAGGTAACAGCACAAAGGGGATCATCAGCGGCAGGTTGAACACAATCGGCAGGCCAAAAATGACCGGCTCGTTGATGTTAAACAGGCCCGGCGCCAGCGACAAACGGGCCACCTGTTTCGCCGATTTTTGCCGTGAGAAGACGAAAATGGCAATCAACAGGGAAATCGTGCTGCCGGTCCCCCCCACCATACCAAAGGTCGGTACAAAGATATTATTGATGATATGTGGGACAGGCTGACCGTTGGCAAAGGCCAGCATATTCTCGTTGGTGTTGATCAGCAGAAACGGCTCCAGCACCACGCTGTTAACCACCGACTGATGGATCCCAAGCGTGAACAGGAAGTTACCAAAGCTATAGATAAAAATCGTGCCCGGCAGGCTGGTATTGATCAGGCGCAGCGGCTGCTGAATAAAAGTGGTGATCAGATGGATGAGATCCGTGTGCAACACGTTCGCCAGAAGCGCGGCCAGTATGGCAAACAGGGAAAGCGTCAGGATCGTCGGGATCAGCGCGGTAAACGATTTGCTGACCGCCGGCGGTACATTTTCACCTAAAGAAATGTGCAGCGCTTTCAGACGAGAAATGGCGATAAACAGTTCCGTTGAGAGCAGACCAATCAGCACCCCGGCAAAAATGCCGGTTGAGCCGATATTGGAGAACGTCAGCACCTGCGTGACGTTCACCGTGGCGTCGCTGCCGACGGGCGTGAGCTGTAAGCGCATCGGCATCATAATGATAAAACTGCTGATGGCGATAACCACTGCCGAGACCGGGTTGTCGAAGTCTTTGTTGCGTGCCAGCGACCAGGCAATCATCGGTGCCAGCAACAGCGCGGCGATATTCAGCGTACCGTTAATAATCGCCTCGCCCCACACCTTAAAATGCGCCAGCGTGTCGCCTTCAAAAATCCATGGAAATACCACGTTATTCACCAGCACCGCCAGCCCGGCAAGGATGAAAATGGGCATGACCGTGGCGAAGGCATCGCGCAGGGAGCGCAGGTGCACCTGGTTTGCCAGGCGCGCCGAGAACTCAACAAATCTGTCGACAAAAGACTGCATATGCGGTGTTATTTTTGTTTCAGACATAGCGGATATTTCCCTTCAATCAGTCACAAAAACGGCCCGGCAGCGTACGGCTTACATCTCGCGTCCGTTGGTATGGATAACCTGTTTCAACCATGCGTAGCTCTTCTTCGGTACGCGCTTCAAGTCTTTCAGGTCGTGGTTTTCACGGTTCACATAGACCACGCCGTAACGCTTACGCATGTCTCCCTGTGAACTCAGAATGTCGATTAAGCCCCAGCCGAGGTAACCGATCACCTCTGCGCCATCCTCAAACATGGCTTGTTTCATCGCCTCGATATGCGCCCGGTGGTAGTCAATACGGTAGGTATCTTCAATCGGATTCACACCGTCCCAGGACTCGATCACCCCAATACCGTTTTCAATCGGGAATACCGGCATACGCCAGTCGTTGTAATAGCGGGTGATGATGGTGCGAAAGCCCAGCGGATCAATCTGCCAGTTCCATTCGGTCGCTTTCAGGTACGGGTTATTTTTATCACCGTGCAGAAGGTAATCGTTGACCGGCGTTCCTTCGGGGATCGCATCACTGTTGAGGGTTTTACTGGCGTAGTAGCTGAAAGCCATATAGTCGTTTTTGGTACGCGCCAGCAGCGCAAGATCCTCAGCGCGGTAGATATCCGCAAAACCTTGCTGTTCCACGACCGCCATCACCGCCGGGCTGTAACCCTGGCCGGCAAAGACGCGCAGCAGGTTCTGGTTGAGGAATTCGTCATACTGCTGGGCGCAGAAGATATCACGCGGTTTACAGGTCGCCGGATAGACCAGCTGGTGCGCCAGCATGCCGCCCATCAGCTGCCCCGGACGGGTCTGGTGCAGGTATTCGGTCAGGGTCATATGCGCGACCATGGTGTGGTGCTGCAGTTCATACAGCTCGCGCAGGGTTTTCTCGCCTTTCATATAGCCCGAGATCCGGAAGGCTTCCGGCATGTGGAAGATGTTCTGCTCGTTAAACGTCAGCCAGTACTTCACCCGGTCGCCGTAACAGTCGATCATCTTTTTGCCGTAGCGGATAAACGCGTCCATCACACGGCGATCGTTAAAACCGTTGTACTCCTGCGCCAGCGCCAGCGGCATATCGAAGTGGTAGAGGCAGATCATCGGCTCAATGCCGCGGGCAATTAAATCGTCAATAAAGCGGTCATAAAAGGCGATACCTTCGTCGTTGAAGTCACCGTCGCCCTGTGGACATACGCGGCTCCAGGCGATCTGAAAGCGGTAGCAGTTCATGCCCAGATCCTGCATCAGGTCGAAATCTTCCCGATAGCGGTGGTAGGAATCGGTCGCGACTTTCCAGTCAGAAACGTTCTCCCCGGCTTCGCGAATGTCATAAACCGACATTCCCTTTCCTCCCTCATTCCAGGCCCCTTCCGTCTGCATACTGGATACGGAATTGCCCCATAAAAAATTGGCTGGCAGAAATTGATTCATGATCGCTCCCTATATGACTAGTCATTTAAAATTTCATGACTAGTCATATAGGCGAAGACGAAAAATCAATCAAAGAGGAGGATCGTTTTTTGTGAGCAAGGCGGGAAAAAAACCCGGTCAGCGAAGCGAGACCGGGGGGAAGGACGGTTATTGTTGTGCGAGCTGATGACGGCGATATTCACCCTGCCGCTCCAGCATCCAGCCCGGGTATTCGCGCGGCAGCGCGCTGACGGCATCAAGCTGTTTAAGCTCGTCTTCGCTTAAACGGATCCCGGTGGCGGCAATGTTGTCGTCCAGCTGGTCGACACGTTTGGCACCAATAATGACGCTGGTTACGGCCTTCTGATGCAGCAACCACGCCAGCGCAATTTGCGCCACAGAGACACCCTTGCGCTCGGCCAGGGTGCGCATCACATCCACGCAATCGAAAGCACGCTCTTTATTCACCGGCGGGAAGTCAAATTCCAGGCGGCGACCGCCGGATTCACTCTGCCCGTCACGGCCATATTTTCCGCTAAGCAGACCGCCTGCCAGTGGGCTCCAGACCATCAACCCGACGCCTTCACTCTGCATCATCGGTATCAGTTCACGCTCAAGATCGCGCCCGGCGATGGTGTAATACGCCTGCAGCGAAGCAAAACGCGCCAGTCCAAGGCGTTCGGAAATGCCCAGCGCTTTGGCAATCTGCCACGCCGCCCAGTTAGAGACGCCGATATAACGCACGTGCCCATGCTGCACCAGGTTATCCAGCGCGTAGAGCATCTCTTCGACCGGGGTTGCCGGGTCAAAACCGTGGAGCTGATACAGATCGATATGATCGAGCTGCAGACGGCGCAGGCTCTCTTTGACGCTACTGATGATGTGATAGCGCGAACTGCCGCGGGAGTTCACCCCGGCCGTGCCCGTTTCGCCAAACACTTTGGTGGCAACCACCACATTTTCGCGCGGAATTTTCAGGTTCTTCAGCGCCTGGCCGGTGATCTCCTCCGAGCGCCCTTCCGAATACACATCCGCGGTATCGATGAAATTAATTCCGGCATCCAGTGCACGGCCCACCAGCTGCTCGGCTTCACTTTGCTGCAGCTGACCAATCTTGCCCCACATGCCGCCTTCTCCGCCGAAGGTCATGGTGCCAAGGCACAGTTCAGACACAAACAGACCGGTATTGCCCAGTTTTTGATAACGCATAAGATAATCCTCGCATGTCGTTCGATGGGTACCCGATAGTTATACCCGCCCCATAGCCATCGCGAATGTGGTGTTCCTGTCCGTTTCTTGCCCAATCCTCTGAATCTTATCCGCGCGGAGCCTCACCAAAGACCTTGTAATCCGGTAATTGCACCTGCTGATACGGCTCCCAGCCGCCGCCCAGCGCTTTGTAGAGCGCCACCAGATCGAGAGCGCTTTGTACCTGCGCCTGCGCGCGTTGCTGCTGCGCCTGCGCCAGCTGCCGCTGGGCATCCAGCACGTCAATAAAGCTGGCGATCCCCTGCCGGTAGCTGTCGCTTGCCAAATCAAACGCGTTTTGCAACGCATCGATGGTTTTAGCAAGGCCGGCTTCACGCTGCTGATCGGTGCGATAGCTCACTAGCGCATTCTCTACGTCCCCGAGCGCGGTGAGCACCGTCTGGCGGTAGTCGAGCACTGCCTCGCCCTGCTGCGCACGCGCCACCTTCACGCTCGACACCAGTCTTCCGCCCTGGAAAATCGGTATCGAGACCTGCGGGCCGAAGCTGTAGAAGTGGCTGCTCCAGTCCGTCAGCCAGTTGGTTTCGCTGTTTCGCAGACCGAACTGCCCGGAGAGGGTAAAGCTCGGGAACAACTGCGCCACGGAAACGCCAATTTGCGCCGTGGCGGCGTGGAGATTGGCTTCCGCCTCGCGTACGTCAGGACGACGACGGGCCAGCGTGGATGGGATACCCGTTTGTACAATATCCGGCAGGGCGGGCATCGGCTGCGCCGACTGCAGCTCCGCATCCAGCGCCCCCGGCGGCTTGCCGAGTAAAATCGCGAGGCCATTCATTGCCTGCCGTGCCTGGGCCTGATACTGAGGAAGCTGCGCTTCGAGGTTCCCCAACTGGGCACGCGCATTTTCAACGTCCATCTGCGGTGACAGCCCGCCCCGCTGGCGGCTTTCGGTGAGTTCCAGGGTTTGTTGCGCGCTCTTAATCTGGGTGTTCAGCGTGGCAATGATGCTCTGCGCACCCCGCAGCTGCAGCCATGCGCGCGCCACTTCCGCCTCCAGCGACACCAGCGCGTCGTTACGCTGCTCTATCGCCGCTTTCTGCTGCGCTTCGGCAGCCTCTACCTGTCGGCGCACCTTGCCCCACAGGTCGATTTCCCACTGCGCATCGAAGCTCCCCTGGTAAAGATTGATCGGCTGCGTCAGCGGCCCTAGCGCGCCCCTGAGTTCAGGATCCACGTTATCAAGCTGGTCGTACACGCCGTGGGATTTCAGCTCTCCCTCCAGCCCAAGCTGCTGGCGCGTGGCCTGCAGATTACCGTTTACGGAAGGGTAAAACGCCCCACCCGCCTGGTTAATCTGTTCGCGCGCCCCGGCAATACGCAATACCGTCTGCTGCAGGGATAAATTTCCCGCGATCGCGCGCTCTATCAGGCTGTCCAGCTGCGGCGAACCGAAGGTTTTCCACCAGCGTGGGTTGGTTGCCGTCGAGGCCGTTTTTGACTTCACGCCGCTGTCACCCGGGTCGTTCCAGTGTGTCGGGGTCTGCGACGCCGGCGGCTGGTAATCCGGCCCCACGGCACAGCCTGCCAGCAGCATGATCATCAGGGGGGTTAAACGTCTGTGTATCATCAATGTGCTCCTGCACTCCCCTCGCTCTTAACCGGCGAGAGCAACAAACAAAACGGAATCAGTAACATGGCTACCACGCTCAGAATGGTGAACACGTCGATATACGCCAGGAAGCGCGACTGCTCGATCATGGTCTGATACATGCGCCCGGTGGCGATACCGGTAGGGTCCCCGACCTGAGTGGTGAAGTTCTGGATCGCCTGTGCGCTTTCGCGTATCGCCAGCTGGAACTGTTCATTAAACGGTGACGCGTGATAGGCCAGATGCGCGCTGTGCGCCTGAGAACGTTCGGTAATGGCCGCCGTAGAAAGCGAGATGCCAATTGAGCCCGCCACGTTGCGGAACATGGTAAACAGTGCCGCCGCATCGGCGTTCAGCCGCCTCGGTATCGAAATAAAAGCAATGGTGGTGAGAGGAACAAACAGGAACCCAAGCCCTATCGACTGGGCGCTGCGGAACAGCACCAGCGTTTCGAAATCGATATCCGGAGTCAGCGTACGTGACCAGAAGAACGACACCGCCAGGCAGGTAAAACCGAAAGCGATAATCCAGCGCGTCTGCACCACCGGCATCAGCTTCAGCACCAGCGGGATAGTCAATACGATCAACACGGCGCCCGGCGAAAGCACCAGCCCCGACCAGGTGGCGGTGTAGCCCAGATCCTGCTGTGCAAGCTGCGGAATCACCACCGAACTGCCGTACAGAATCATCGCCATGCCCGCCATCAGCAGGCTGGAGATGGCGAAGTTGCGATCTTTCATGCAGTGCAGATCTACCACCGGTTTTTTGGCATACACCAGCCAGTAAATCGCTCCAATAATGCCGATGAGCGTCAGCACGGCGAAGGTGCGAATAAAGTTCGAATAAAACCAGTCCTCATCTTCTCCCCGGTCGAGCATCACCTGCAGGCAGCCCAGCCCCAGCGCGATCAGGCCAATCCCCGTCCAGTCGATAGACAGCTTCTCTTTCGATTTGCTTTCCCATGGCGGGTCTTCCAGCAGCTGGTAGATCGCCAGCACCGTTACAATCCCCACCGGAATGTTGATGAAGAAAACCCAGCGCCAGGAGTAGTTATCGGTGATCCAGCCGCCCAGCGTCGGGCCAAGTACCGGCGCAACGATGATGGCGATTGACGACAGGCCAAACGCTTTACCCCGGTCCTCGGGTTTAAAGTAGTCGAGCAGCACCGACTGCTGCGTGGGCTGCAGCCCCCCGCCGAAAAAGCCCTGCATTACGCGAAAGAGAATGATTTGCCACAGCTCGGTGGCGATCCCGCACAGGAACGAACAGACGGTGAACATCACGATGCAGATGAGGAAGAACTGCTTGCGGCCAAAAACCCGGCTCAGGAAAGCCGATATCGGCAGCACTATGCCGTTTGCCACCAGGTAGCTGGTCAATACCCAGGTGGATTCGTCGTAGCTGGACGAGAGCGACCCGGCCACATGCGGGAGTGCCACGTTAACGATAGTGGTGTCGAGGATTTCCATAAACACCGCCAGCGTGACCACAATCGCCACCGCCCACGGATTACTGGCGGGTCGCCAGTTGTCGTGGCTGTGATCCGTCATTCCACAGTCACCTTCGGTGCCACCGACAGCCCAAGCGGCAACGGTTTGTTGGGATCCAGCCCTTTATCAATCACGATCTTCACCGGCACGCGCTGAACGATTTTGACAAAGTTACCGGTAGCGTTTTCCGACGGGAAGGCGGAGAAGCGCGAGCCGCTGCCCTGTTGAATACTGTCGACATGGCCTTCGAGCGCCATATCCGGCCAAGCATCTACGGACACCTCGACCTTATCGCCCGGCTTCATGCGTTCGAGCTGCGACTCTTTAAAGTTCGCCACCACCCACACATTCGGAGAGACCAGTGAAAACAGCGCGGTACCCGCCTGCACCAGGGTGCCGGGCTGGACGTTGCGTTTAGTGACAAAACCGTCAAACGGGGCGCGGACTTCGGTGTAAGAGAGGTTCAGCGTCGCGGTTTCCAGCTGCGCTTTGGCCTGATCGACCTGGCGCTGACGCGCTTCCACATTGGTTTCCTGCTGGCGGATCTGCAGCTGTACCTGCTCCGCCACTTCAAGCTGCGCCTGCGCACTTGCCAGGCCCGCCTGGGCACTGCGCAGCTGGGCATTGGCGGTATCAATACTTTGCTGGGTGGTCGCTCGCGGGTCAACGCCTCGCTGGCGGCGATACTCCGCCTGCGCATTGGCCAGATCGGCCTGCGCTTTAATCACCTGCGCTTTGGCTTCATCACGCTGAGCGGGATACTGGACTTTTGACAGCGCCAGCTGCGCCTGAGCCTGATGCAGCTGGGCGATCGCCAGCCCAAGCTGGGCCTGCGCCTGATCGCGCTGGGCAGTGGTATCACGCGGATCGATAACCACCAGCAGGTCGCCCTTTTTCACCCGCTGGTTATCGCGCACACGCAGCTCGGTGACATAGCCTGCCGTTTTCGGGGCAATCGTCACCACATCACCGTCGGTAAAGGCGTCGTCAGTGGTCTCTTCGTTACGGGTTAAAAACCACCAGACCAGCGCCACGATAACCATCACCACCACGACAATGCCAAGGATGATTAACGGTTTTTTGCCCGGGCGCTTACGCTGTTTAGTGTTGTTTTCCTGCTCGTCAGCAGGCAGGTTTTGATCTTCAGCCATAGGTCAGCAACAGTCCTGTCAGTGAGCGGCATCACACTATGCCGTTCACTAAAGCTAGGACGTTGCTATACGTTTGCCAGGAAAAACTGACAAATTGCGCACTATATGAGAAGGAAAATTCCGAAACCGATCGCCGCGGCCCAAATCAGCATCGGGATCGACCAGACATGGAAACGCCACCAGATACGACGATCGTTAGCCATACGCAGGGCAATCAGGTTAGCAAGCGAACCGGGCAGCAGCCCAAACCCGCCGATATTCACCGCCCACGCCAGCAGCGTATCAGGGGGAACGTAGTTGAGGAGTAAAATGGTGGAAGGCACGTTGCTGATGAACTGTGACAGACCAATCGCCGTGAGCCACAATCCCGGCTGCGACAGGCCACTGACGCTGTGCAGAACGTGTTGCAGTACCGGAAGCTGGATAAGCAGATGCACATCAATAAACATCACCATAAAGACCAGCAGTAACGTCCAGTCCACGCTGACCAGCACGCGCCGCGCCAGGAATAAAAAACCGGCGGCGACGAGCAGCACGCCCGCCAGTTCATACTTCAGTTCCAGCGCGAACAGGAAAACGATGTACAGCGCCAGACAACTCCACACCAGACGCGGCTGCCACTGCGGGCCCGTGGTACCGCTGTGGTACTGCAGTTTTTTGACCGGGAACGCGAACCAGCAGACCGCCAGCAGCGACACCATCATCACCAGCGCCAGCGGAGCCATCTGCCAGGTAAAAGCGGCAAACGACAGCCCGGAGCGCCCCCAAAGGAGAATATTTTGTGGGTTGCCGATAGGGGTCAGAAGCGAACCGGCGTTAACGGCCAGTGCCTCGAAAATGATCAGCCGGCTAACCGGGATCTCGCAGAGCTTACGCAACGTGAGCGTGAGTGGCACGATGATAAACAGCGCCACGTCGTTGGTCAGAAACGTCGACAGCACCGCAGCAGAGAACACCATAAACAGCGCCAGGCGGCGTTCAGTGGCAAAGCGACGCACCATTTTACGTCCCAGGACGTCAAAATAGCCGCTCAACTCTACCCCTTTGGTGAGCATCATCAGTCCACTGAGGGTAATGATGGTGCGCCAGTCAATCACCGCAGGCCAGGTGTGTGGCGCAAACGGCACAAAGATGCTCAGTACTGCGCCAATGATGAATAAGAGATGGAAGAAACGATCGCGTGCCAGGGCCTGCAGTCCGGGGATGTTCATTCAGCGGAGGGACCATATTTAAGGGTAAATTCGCGAAACTTAACCAGCGTCTCTTCGCTGACGTGGTGTTCCATTCCTTCCGCGTCCCGGCGGGCAATTTCCGGGCTTACGCCCAGCACCAGTAAGAAGTTTTCGACGAGCTGGTGGCGCTCGCGACTCTCCTGGGCGAGTTTCTCCCCTTCCGGCGTCAGAAAGACGCCGCGCCAGGGGATCATTTCAATCAGGCCCACGGAGGCCAGACGTTTTAACATTTTTGCCACTGTCGGTTGGGAAACGCCCAGCCGTGCAGCCATATCCACCTGGCGCGCCTCCCCGACCTCGCGAATCAAATCGGAAATCAGTTCAACATAGTCATCAATCAACTCACGACGGTGCGCTTCACGTACCTGGCGAAAACCTTCGACATGTTCTTCAACATTCACCAGTTGCGTCGTTTTTCTGATTGTTGGCTTACCTGCGCGACGGTTCATTGTACTTCCTCAGTGGGGTGACGCTTCCAGCGCCCGGTATCGAGAGCGCACATTGTAAACCATCCCTCTACAAGCACAAAAAATTAACGAAATAGCCATAGCTATACAATATAGCCTGTGCTATATCTGTATGTAATGCAGTCACCCTTCACGGATCGAAGGGATCAAAAATCAGGAGGTCTCATGAACGAATTCAAGAGGTGTATGAACGTGTTTACCCACTCTCCCTTTAAAGTACGCCTGATGCTGTTGAACATGCTGTGCGATATGTTTAACAACAAACCCCCGCATCAGGACGACAAACCTTCCCACTAAGCGGCGTTGCGGTACGCCGCTTCATTTTTCCGTCACAAACCCTCTGTACACTGGCTTTCAGCCGCCCTATTCCCGATCTTTTTTACGGATTTGCAATCCCCTTCGCAAAACATCTGCTTAGCAACTGTTGCTATTATTTAGCGCTCGCACTATCTTCTTGCAGCCCTGCACAATTTGCGGCTCGCTGAAGCGGACCCTCATTCCCTCTCCACGCACTGTCAGGCAGGTTATGACCCTTGACGCCAGGGTGAGCACATGGCGTTTTTATCCATGATAGTGACCTATGAATTTAACCCTGATAGACACCGTTGTTACCCGTAGCCGGGCCTTAAGCCCGTGGACGGGATTTTACTTTTTGCAGTCATTACTGATTAACTTTGCGCTGGGCTATCCCTTTAGCCTGCTCTATGCCGTGGCCTTTACCTGCATATTGCATGTGCTGTGGCGAACGGCTCCGCGCGCGCAAAAAACGTTAGTCGGAATCTGTTCTCTGGTCGCTGCACTCTATTTCCCGTTTGGTCAGGCTTACGGCTCGCCGAACTTTAATACCCTGCTGGCGCTGCACTCGACCAATATGGAAGAGTCGACAGAGATCCTGACGATCTTCCCCTGGTACAGCTACGTGGTCGGCCTCTTTATCTTTGCCCTTGGCGTGATAGCCGTTCGCCGTAAAGCGGAAGAGAAAAAAACGTGGGGAAAAATTGAGCACCTGTGCCTGGCGTTCAGCGTGTTGGCATTCTTTGTCGCACCAGTACAAAACCTGGCCTGGGGTGGGGTATTCAAGCTGAAGGATACCGGCTATCCGGTGTTCCGATTTGTGAAAGACGTCGTCGTTAACAATAAAGAGGTGCTCGACGAACAGGCACGTATGGCTGAGCTTTCAAATATGAAAGACACCTGGAACGTGCTGGCCGTGAAGCCCAAATATCACACCTATGTGGTGGTGATTGGTGAAAGTGCACGTCGCGACGCCATGGGAGCATTTGGCGGACACTGGGACAACACACCGTTCGCCAGTTCGGTCAAAGGCACCCTGTTTACCGATTATGTTGCGGCCAGCGGCTCAACGCAGAAATCTCTCGGCCTGACGCTGAACCGGGTGGTCGATGACAAACCCCAGTTTCAGGATAACTTTGTTACCCTGGCGAACCGCGCAGGTTTCCAGACCTGGTGGTTCTCCAATCAGGGACAAATTGGCGAATACGATACGGCCATTGCCAGTATCGCCAGACGCGCCGACGAAGTGCAGTTCCTGAAGAACGGTGATTTTGAAGCGGACAAGAACACGAAAGATGAAGCGTTGCTGAAAATGACGGCGCAGGTCTTTGCCTCTCCGCGTACCCAGCCGCAGCTGATTGTTCTGCACCTGATGGGGTCTCACCCGCAGGCCTGCGATCGGACCGGCGGTAAATACGCAGAGTTTGTGCAATCCAAAGAGACCTCATGCTATCTCTACACCATGACGCAAACCGACGACCTGCTGAGCAAACTGTACGAGCAGTTACGCAATACGGGTGACAGTTTCTCGATGGTCTACTTCTCGGATCACGGGCTGGCGTTTAAAGAGCGCGGTAAAGAGGTGCAGTATCTGGCGCACGACGATAAGTTCCAGCAGAACTTCCAGGTACCGTTTATGGTTGTGTCGAGTGATGATAAAACGCATCGCATTATTAAAGCGCGGCGTTCGGCCAATGATTTCCTGACCTTCTTCTCGCAGTGGACGGGGATTTCGGCACAGCAGATAAAAAATGCGTACCCGTTTGTCTCTAACAAGAAGGCTCCCCCAGTTTACATTACCAACTTCAAGTTACAGAAAGTTGACTATAACCATCTGGGAACCGATATCTTCGATATTAAGAGTAAATAATCCGGGCAATCTGCTACCCTCTCCTGCAAGGCGAGGGATTAACGTAAAAAAAAATCCGCCACATTGGGCGGATTTTTTACTGGCTCACCGAAGTGATTAGAAGCGGTAACCTACGCCCGCGATCCAGGTGCCAACGTCAACGTTGCGGATACGGCTCTGCTCATAAGAGAAGTCCAGAGCGACGTCCTGGATTGGGTTGAACTGCAGACCCGCGCCATAGGAGAAGCCGTAGTCGCTGTTGCTTGCAGTGCGGTTCAGACCCTGGTTTTCGGTCTGCTGGAATTTACCGTAGCCAACACCTACAACACCGTAGATGCTTGCCCAGTCGTTCAGACGGTAAGCTGGACCAGCGGTGATGCCGTAGTACTGGCCTTTGTTGTATGCGCCGTTTTCAGAACGATCTTTCTCGGTGTAGGTGAAAGAACCGATCACGCCCAGTGGGTTGTTATCCTGCTCGTAACGATACTTCAGGTTGAAACCGTTAGCTTTGTTCATCACGCCCTGCATATCGCTCTGAGCGTAACCACCAGTTACAGTAGAAGTAGCAGCTACAGCGGTACCTGCGGAAACAGCCAGTACAGCGGCCAGTGCTGAAAGACATGCAATTTTTTTCATAACCACCTCAAATGTGCTTCAAGTAAGTCCGTAAGTTTTAAATATATCAAAAAAATTTGCGAAACTCTTTGTGATTCGTGATGTCTAACTGAACCTTTCCTGTAACAGAACGTTTCCAGCGTCAGCTATCTCATTCAAATCACATACAATTTTCGCTATAAAACGCTCATACTGCGCGCCTGCGCCGTTACATTCATCCAGATTATTCCTAATCTGACAGGCGATAAATCCACCAGCGCTTAACCATTTTACGGAATTTACACGTTTTTTTTTCAACGGTCTCTCAACCGTTGCAGCTTATTTCCTTTACACTGCAACCTTTACTTCATTTGACATAAGTTGACAGGAGAAAGGATGCCTGGGTTATCCCGCTCGTCGTCGGTCTGGTTGCCGGTTGTCGTCATACTCATCGCCATGTTGTCCATTCAAAGCGGTGCCTCGCTGGCTAAATCCCTCTTTCCGCTGGTCGGCGCGCCTGGGGTCACGGCCCTGCGTATTGCCCTCGGAACCGCGATCCTGGTGGTGATTTTCAAACCCTGGCGTTTACGCTTTAAAAAAGAACAACGCTTACCGCTGCTTTTTTACGGGCTGTCCCTGGGAGCGATGAACTACATGTTCTATCTCTCCATCCAGACAATTCCGTTGGGGATTGCCGTGGCACTGGAGTTTACTGGCCCGCTGGCGGTAGCGCTTTTCTCGTCCCGTCGTCCCGTTGACTTTATCTGGGTAATTTTAGCCGTTCTTGGCCTGTGGTTCCTGCTGCCGCTGGGCCAGAGCGTCTCAGAGATCGATCTCACGGGCGCGGCGCTGGCTCTGGGGGCGGGTGCCTGCTGGGCTATCTATATAGTGACCGGACAGCGCGCCGGGGAAGAGCATGGCCCGGCGACGGTGGCAATCGGTTCATTGATTGCCGCTATCATCTTTGTGCCGGTGGGTATGGCTCAGGCCACCGAGTCCATCTGGCAATGGTCAGTCATGCCCATCGGGCTGGCGGTCGCCATTCTTTCCACAGCACTCCCCTACTCTTTAGAGATGATAGCCCTTACGCGCCTGCCGACGCGCATTTTCGGCACGCTAATGAGCATGGAGCCCGCGCTCGCCGCCCTGTCAGGGATGGTCTTCCTCGGGGAAACCCTGACCTTCACCCAGACGCTGGCCCTGTGTTCGATTATCGCCGCCTCAATGGGCTCAACGCTAACGATGCGCCCGGAACCTAAAGTTGAGAAAATTGACCTCAATTAGCGCCCTATATTCTGCGTGGCTTTATAGCCATGCAGAATAAAGGCCAGTTTCCCGTTTAAAATATTTTTTTACATACTTTGCACTCTTCGTGAAATATTTCCCCCGCTGTCGATAACGTTTTCCTGAATTAGGATTGATCTGCATCAATTTTAAATAATCCCTTTAATTTCATACCATTGTAAACACAACGTCCTTCTCGCTATTAAACTGATAGGCAGAGCCTCCCCGCAGGGAAAAAATCCGGTGCTATACTTAATCCCGAAATTACCTGGGACACAAACATCAAGAGGATATGAGATTATGAGTACCGCTAAACTGGTGAAAACGAAAGCGTCTAATCTGCTTTATACCCGTAACGATGTATCGGATAGCGACAAAAAAGCGACCATTGAGTTGCTGAATCGCCAGGTGATCCAGTTCATCGATCTTTCGCTGATCACCAAACAGGCCCACTGGAATATGCGCGGTGCAAACTTTATTGCCGTTCATGAAATGCTGGATGGCTTCCGCACAGCACTGGTTACCCACCTCGATACCATGGCCGAACGTGCCGTACAGTTAGGCGGTGTGGCACTGGGTACCACGCAGGTGATTAACAGTAAGACGCCACTGAAAAGTTATCCGCTGGATATCCATACCGTTCAGGATCACCTGAAAGAGCTGGCAGACCGCTATGCGATAGTGGCTAATGATGTGCGTAAAGCTATCGGCGAAGCGAAAGACGAAGATACAGCCGATATCTTCACCGCCGCTTCCCGCGACCTGGACCAGTTCCTGTGGTTCATTGAGTCCAACATCGAATAATTCATAAGAATTTCCTATACAACCCTCGCCCTCCGGTGAGGGTTTTGCACATCTATGGTGCACGTTTTTGGCCTGAGACGCTGCAAAAGTGAAAAAATTGTAATAATCACCTCACACAACCGTTAACGGAAGATTGTTTTTTCGTCAGAATTTACGCTAAATAACGCTTCGTCTGTTGAGCCAAATGACGCGCACCAAAACGGTGCTCCACTTTGGTGCAATAAAAGTTCATTGCCCCGTTTTCTGTGCAATGCATGACATCATCCCCTTTGTAAAACAACAACTTGTAAAGTTGGCACGATTTTTTCATTGTGCCACTCGTTCTCGCAGGGGATCGCCCCGTGGATATAAAAGGAAATGCTATGAAGTCTGTATTAAAAGTTTCACTGGCTGCACTTACCCTGGCTTTTGCGGTCTCTTCCCAGGCTGCCGACAAACTGGTTGTGGCGACCGACACGGCGTTCGTTCCGTTTGAATTCAAACAGGGTGATAAGTACGTTGGCTTTGATGTTGATCTGTGGGCTGCTATCGCAAAAGAACTCAAACTGGATTACACCCTGAAGCCAATGGACTTCAGCGGCATCATCCCGGCACTGCAAACGAAAAACGTTGATCTGGCCCTGGCCGGTATCACCATTACTGAAGAACGTAAAAAAGCGATCGACTTCTCTGACGGCTACTACAAAAGCGGCCTGCTGGTGATGGTGAAAGCCGATAATAACGATGTAAAAAGCGTGAAAGACCTCGACGGTAAAGTCGTCGCGGTGAAAGGCGGTACCGGTTCTGTTGATTACGCGAAAGCAAACATCAAAACCAAAGACCTGCGTCAGTTCCCGAACATCGATAACGCCTACATGGAGCTGGGTACCAACCGTGCTGACGCAGTGCTGCACGATACCCCTAACATCCTGTACTTCATCAAAACGGCGGGCAACGGCAAGTTCAAAGCCGTCGGTGATTCTCTGGAAGCCCAGCAGTACGGTATTGCGTTCCCGAAAGGCAGCGACGACCTGCGTACGAAAGTTAACGGCGCGCTGAAAACCCTGAAAGAGAACGGCACCTACAACGAAATCTATAAAAAATGGTTCGGTACCGAGCCTAAATAATAATTCTTAAAAATGACGTTCACTCGGGGGCGACCTTTCGCCCCTGCTATTTTAGAAACACGGTAACAGTAACAGGAAACTATCATGCAGTTTGACTGGAGCGCCATCTGGCCTGCCATTCCTATCTTGCTTGAAGGCGCTAAAATGACCCTGTGGATTTCGGTCCTCGGTCTGGTTGGTGGGTTGATTATCGGTCTTGTCGCCGGTTTCGCCCGCACCTATGGCGGCTGGATTGCAAACCACATCGCACTGGTTTTCATCGAAGTGATCCGCGGCACCCCAATTGTCGTTCAGGTCATGTTCATCTACTTCGCCCTGCCAATGGCTTTCACCGACCTGCGCATTGACCCGTTCAGCGCCGCTGTCGTGACCATTATGATCAACTCAGGTGCCTATATCGCGGAAATTACCCGTGGTGCGGTCCTGTCGATTCATAAAGGTTTCAGTGAAGCGGGTCTGGCGTTAGGCCTTTCTCGTCGCGAAACGATCCGCCACGTCATTCTGCCGTTGGCCCTGCGCCGCATGCTGCCACCGCTGGGGAACCAGTGGATCATCAGTATTAAGGATACGTCGCTGTTCATCGTTATCGGCGTTGCTGAGCTGACCCGTCAGGGCCAGGAGATCATTGCGGGCAACTTCCGTGCGCTGGAAATCTGGAGTGCGGTAGCCGTTGTCTACCTGATCATCACTCTGGTTCTGAGTTTCGTTCTGCGTCGTCTTGAAAGAAGGATGAAAATCCTGTGATTGAATTTAAAAACGTTTCCAAGCACTTTGGCCCAACCCAGGTGCTGCACAATATCGATCTGAACATCAAACAGGGTGAAGTGGTGGTCATTATCGGGCCATCCGGTTCCGGTAAATCGACTCTGCTGCGCTGCATCAACAAGCTGGAAGAGATCACCAGCGGCGATCTGATTGTCGATGGCCTGAAGGTGAATGACCCGAAAGTCGACGACCGTCTGATTCGTCAGGAAGCCGGCATGGTGTTCCAGCAGTTCTACCTGTTCCCGCACCTGACGGCGCTGGAAAACGTTATGTTTGGTCCACTGCGCGTACGTGGTGCCAGCAAAGCGGCGGCGGAAACGCTGGCTAAAGATCTGCTGGCTAAAGTCGGCCTCGCGGAACGTGCTCATCACTACCCATCTGAGTTGTCCGGTGGACAGCAGCAGCGTGTGGCTATCGCCCGCGCACTGGCGGTAAAACCGAAGATGATGCTGTTTGATGAGCCAACCTCGGCGCTTGACCCGGAACTGCGTCACGAAGTGCTGAAAGTCATGCAGGATCTGGCTGAAGAAGGGATGACGATGGTTATCGTGACCCACGAAATCGGCTTTGCTGAGAAAGTGGCTTCCCGCCTGATCTTTATTGATAAGGGCCGTATCGCTGAAGACGGTAACCCACAAGCGCTGATCGCCAATCCACCGAGCCAGCGCCTGCAGGAGTTCCTGCAGCACGTCTCCTGATAGCGCTTCAGCTACGCCATTCTGAGCCGGGCATGCCCGGCTTTTTTACGCCAGATTGTTCCCAAAAATCCTCCCGCGCGCCTCGCCCTCTATACTTATCTTTTTGTTCATTATTTTCACCGGAGGATGCCGTGCCGTGGATCTTGCTGTTTCTTAGCCTGTTTTGTGCGCCATCGTTCGCCGTTTCCATCCCCGGCGTCACCACCGGCACGACCGCCACACAGCAAACGACACCGCCCCCAGAGCCGGATGTTGAACAGAAAAAAGCCGCCTACAGTGCCCTTGCCGATGTGCTTGAAAACGATACCTCCCGGCAGGAGTTAATCGGACAGTTGCGAAAAGTCGCCGCCACGCCGCCGCAGGAACCGGTGCCGACAATTACCCCTCCGCAAGTGGAAGAACAAAAAACGGTGCTGGAAAATGTCACCGACGTGAGCCGTCACTATGGAAGCGAGCTCTCCTCGCGCTTTGCCCAGCTCTATCGCAACCTGATTGGTTCGCCCCATAAACCGTTTAATCCCCATACGTTTACGACAGCCGCCACGCAGTTTTTGATGCTGGCGGGCGCTGTATTTCTGTTTTACTGGCTGGTACGCCTGTGCGCATGGCCGCTCTACCGTAAGATGGGGCAATGGGGGCGCAAGAAGAACCAGCAGAAAAGCAGCTGGTTACACCTGCCGCTGATGATAGCGTCGGCGTTTATCATCGATTTACTGCTGCTGGCGCTGACGCTGTTTATGGGCCAGGTCCTGGCCGACAGGCTTAACGCCGGCAATAAAACCATCGCTTTCCAGCAGGCGCTCTTCCTTAACGCCTTTGCGCTGATCGAGTTCTTTAAGGCGCTGCTGCGTTTGATATTTTGCCCGCACGTACCGGATCTTCGTCCCTTCTCGATTCGGGATGAGAGCGCCAGATACTGGGCGCTGCGCCTCAGCGTGCTCAGTGGATTGATTGGTTACGGTCTGCTGGTTGCCGTGCCGATCATCTCCAACCAGGTCAACGTGCAGTTTGGCGCCCTGGCGAATGTACTGATTATGATCTGCATTACCGTCTGGGCGTTGTACCTTATCTTCCATAACAAAAAGACCATTACCCAAAGCTTGCTGCATCTGGCCGATCGTTCCCTGTCGTTTTTCAGTCTCTTTATCCGCGCCTTCGCGCTGGTGTGGCACTGGCTGGCGAGCGCCTACTTTATCGTGTTGTGCTTCTTCTCGCTGTTCGACCCGGGCAACAGCCTGAAATTTATGATGGGGGCGACGTTCAAGAGCCTGGCCATCATTGGCATTGCGGCATTTGTCTCTGGCCTGCTGTCGCGCTGGCTATCGAAAACCTTCACCCTCTCGCCACAGGTGCAGCGCAGTTATCCGGAACTGCAAAAAAGGGTCAACGGCTGGATCTCGGTATCACTGAAAGTGGCGCGCATTCTCACCGTCTGCGTGGCGATTATGCTGTTGCTTAACGCATGGGGATTGTTTGACTTCTGGAACTGGCTGCACAACGGCGCGGGTGAAAAGACCGTCGATATTTTAATTCGCATCGCGCTGATCCTCTTCTTCTCTGCGGTTGGCTGGACGTTGCTGGCGAGCCTTATCGAGAACCGTCTGGTCTCCGACATTCACGGCCGCCCCCTGCCCAGCGCCCGTGCCCGCACCCTGCTGACGCTGTTTCGCAATGCGCTGGCGGTTATTATCAGCACCATTACCATCATGATTGTGCTCTCGGAAATCGGCGTGAACATCGCGCCACTGCTGGCAGGTGCCGGCGCGCTGGGGTTGGCTATCTCCTTTGGTTCGCAAACCCTGGTGAAGGATATAATCACTGGCGTCTTTATCCAGTTTGAGAACGGGATGAACACCGGGGATCTGGTCACGATTGGGCCGTTAACCGGCACGGTAGAGCGCATGTCCATTCGCTCCGTCGGCGTGCGCCAGGACACCGGGGCGTACCACATAATTCCCTGGTCATCGATAACCACCTTCGCTAACTTTGTCCGAGGCATTGGCTCGGTAGTGGCCAACTACGACGTTGACCGTCATGAAGATGCAGATAAAGCGAAACAGGCGCTACGGGACGCCGTGGAAGAGATGATGGCGATGGAGGATATTCGCGGGCTGGTGATTGGAGAGCCGTCGTTTGCCGGTATTGTCGGCCTGACGAACACGGCATTTACCCTGCGCGTGTCGTTCACCACGCAGCCACTGAAGCAGTGGACGGTGCGCTTTGCGCTCGACAGTATGGTGAAAAAACACTTTGACCTGGCCGCGGTGCGGATGCCGGTGCAGACCTATCAGGTATTGCCCTCACCGGTGTCCCCCACACCGCCACAGGAGCCCACCTTATAGCGTGGGGACCGGGTAACGGCGTCGCCTTACCCGGCCTGCCTGTGGGTTATTTACTGCGCTTGTTAGCGTCCATAAATGACCAGGCGATAAAGCGGCTCTGCTTCTGGCCTTGCGCCATCTCTTTTTTCACCACGTTAACGGCACCCACATCGGTCAGTGCACGGTAGAGGGGGGGCAGGTTATCCCCACGGGATACCAGCGTCGTGAACCATTTAACCTGACGGCCAAATACTTTACTTTCCTCAATCATTCGCAGGATGAATGCCACTTCTCCCCCCTCGCACCACAGTTCCTGTTGCTGCCCCCCAAAGTTCAGCGCGGCATCTTCCGCCTGACCAAGATTGCGGCGTTTGCGCTCGCTGCCCGCACGGGCGGTGGCCGCGGAGTCATGGAACGGTGGGTTACACAGGGTGGCATCGTAGCTTTCGTTCTTGTGGATAATCCTGTTGAAGATCGATGCGGCATCTTTCTGCCGACGCAAGCGGACAGACCGGCTTAACCCAGGGTTGGCGTTGATAATCGCCTGTGCGCTGGAAAACGCCTCATTACCGATTTCACTGCCGGTAAAGCGCCAGTGATATTCATGAACGCCAATCAACGGATAAATCAGGTTCGCCCCGGTACCGATATCAAGCACGGATGCTTGCTCAGGGATGACACCGTTGCGATCGTCAGCGAGAAGATCGGCAAGATGGTGGAGATAATCGGCCCGCCCCGGCACGGGTGGGCAGAGAAAGCCTTCCGGAATATCCCAGTGCGCCACACCGTAATAGTGTGCCAGCAGGGCTTTATTGAGCATTTTAACCGCCTGCGGATCGGCAAAGTTGACCGAAGGTTCACCGGCAGGTGTCTGCACAATGTAGTCCTGCAGCGAAGGACAGCTCTGACACAACGCATTCATGTCATAGCGGTTACGATGGCGATTTCGTGGGTGCAATCCCGGCTTTTGGGAAGTCATGGCTTTCTCCTTTAAACAGCGGCGTAAGATACCCTTTGCAGGCTCAACGGTAAATATTTCTCTGCGACGCTCAAAAACCCGTCATAAATCAAACACCTTTATGTCTATGATCTGTCAGTAAAACGTCAATTTTTATCGTTCAAAAAATAAGCAGATCATCATCAAATTTTTGCGCTAAATCACACTCGCCAGGCTTCTAAACTTAAAGGGAATCACCTGTTGTTTCCTCATGAGGATGTGATTATGAAAAAATACCTGACCCTTGTTGTTCTCGCGGGTGCACTGGCTACCGCGTCATTCTCTGCCATGGCGGTACAGTCATTGACCGACAATACAGATACCAGCCAGCTTAAGCCTGCGGGCACCGTCTCGGTAAGCCGCGCAAGTAACCTTGACGATCTCCAGAATAAACTCGCCGAAAAAGCCCGCCAGGAAGGGGCTAAAGGTTTCGTGGTTAACGCCGCGGGCGGGGATAACCATATGTATGGCACGGCGACCATTTATAAATAACGTCTCTTTCTATAAACAAACTGCATCTGCCTGACAGATGCAGTTCCTCTCTGCCTTGACTGCACGTTTTTTCACCCCATAGTAAAAACAAGGTTTAACAGAACCCAGGAGTAAACCATGGCTTCCGGTTGGGCAAATGATGACGCCGTTAACGAACAAATCAACAGTACAATTGAAGATGCGGTTGCGCGCGCTCGCGGTGAAATTCCGTGCGGTGAAAGCCTCTATGAATGTGAAGAGTGCGGAGAAGTGATCCCGGAAGCGCGGCGCAAAGCCATACCGGGCGTGCGGTTATGCATCGCCTGCCAGCAGGAGAAAGATTCGAAAAATAGCGCGCACTCAGGATATAATCGCAGAGGATCGAAAGACAGCCAGCTACGTTGACTTTCCTTTACCGAAGTTAACGGCGCAAGCGGTTACCTTTACGCTCACGGTTTTTTGCGAACCGCGTAGCAAAATGTGCCCTTCTCGTCGCTTCTGTAAAGCGCAGCTACAAGAAGTGTAAAGTCGTCCTCTGAATTTATTAATATTCAATAAGTTATTTGTCATTCAATTTTTTTGAGCAACCACGTCAATTCTCTTCGATTTTCTCTCGCATAAAAAAACGTGATACTTATCACATCGACGGAACATCGTCCCCTTAACAGAATCACCTGCGAGAGATTAATTATGAAAACCATCAAATATGCTGTTGCTGCTGTTGCCCTGTCCGCTCTGTCTTTCGGCGCTTTTGCTGCAGAACCTGTGTCTCCATCTCAGGCGCAGAGCATGAACAAACTCGGTGTGGTAAGTGCTGAAGGCGCGACCACTCTGGACGGTCTGGAAGCGAAACTGGCTGAGAAAGCTGCTGCTGCCGGTGCAAGCGGATACACCATCACCTCCGCGAACACCAATAACAAACTGAGCGGTACTGCGGTTATCTATAAGTAATTGACTGAATGCTCCACCCTCGCCATACCCTCTGGTGAGCTGCTCCAACCCTCATTGACCCTGTTGTTGTTACCCTTGCTTGCCCGTCCGCCACTGGACGGGCTTTTTTTTGGGCTTAAAACGTCTTCCCGACGCGTTCCATCCCTGCCTCTACGGATTCAACTTCACCGGTCGCCAGCAGGCAACAGGCCATCTGCAGCTTGATCGCGTGCGGCACCGGAACCTTTCCGGCCAGGCACTGCTCAATCCAGTGGGCGGTGGTATGCGGATCTTTTGCGTCAGGCAGGATCGCGTCGGAACGCTCTTCCCCTCGCTCGAGAATGGCGCGCGTGCCAGCGGAATCAATCAGCATCATCTGTGGGCAGCGCTGCGGGTTAGCATAAACCTCGCCTTCCGTGCCGTGCATCAACAAGGCCCTGCCGCCTATGTCTTCAAAGAATTTCCCCACGCGCGTCACGTACTCCGGGTGAGAGACGCTGGAAAGACGCAGAGCCGCGTCTTCGCCAAACGGCGTAGCCAGTTTCGCCAGCGTATGCGCGCTGTTACGCACGCCCATGCGCCAGCGCATATCCAGCTGCTTCTCCAGCGGGGGGCAAAGGGCTCCGACAGGGATATAAACCGGCTGATGGCCATCAAGCTTCGCCTGTGCCTGGCCGGCATGCCGTGTGGGTTCGATACCCAGCATGCCGAAAATCGTTTCGGTCAGCACGCGGGTTGGATCTTCGCTTACACCATGCACCACCACTGGGAAGCCCAGCTTGTGCAATAAAATAGCGAGCAGCGGCGTCAGGTTGGCCTGCTTGCGTGCCCCGTTATAGCTCGGGATCACAATCGGCATCGGTTTTGCCACTGGCGCGTTTAAGCGCAGGGTCTGCGCCTGCATTGCTTCGTAGAAGCCACGCATCTCCGCTTCGCCTTCTCCTTTGATACGCAGCGCTATCAGGATACCGCCCATTTCAAGGTCGGGTACGTCACCGTTGAGCATATGCGTATAGAGCGCACGAGCGGTTTCATGGTCCAGATCGCGGGCATGATTTTTCCCTCGTCCTACCTCTTTGATAATTTTGCGATAATCCACGACATCTCTCCTGACAGCTTCATCTTGTTAACAATATAGCCCTGAAGAACGTCTGGCCGTTAGTGTTTTTGAACCGGATCATCCTTCTGTTTTTATGACGAAAAAAGAAACTCAAGCACTATTTCAATTATTTGTGATTGCCGTTGAAGATTCTTACCCCACCCGTTTCTGATTAAATAACCAACGGAAAATCATTTAAGGTCAACGGTGAAAACGTCCAGGCAACGTTCTCACCAGAAACATACCAGGATTTGTTATGAACAAGGTTGCTATAGGTTTATTTATCGCCGCAACGGCAGGATGTTCTGCATCCGCATTTGCGGCAACAAACGGTGAAGGTCAGATTAACTTCACCGGTGAAATTATTGATTCTGCTTGTCAGGTAGTGAACGGGTTAAGTAATCCATTAAATGTTCAGTTAGGCAAAGTGTCTAAAACGGTATTTACCGGGGCTGGATCTACCAGCACATTAACCAAGTTTGATATTCAATTAAAGAATTGCCCGGAGACCGTGACTTCCGCCGCCATTAACTTCGGCGGCACGCCGGATCCGGATAACAACACTACGCTTGCATTAACGCCGGATGTAGATGCTGCAACAGGTGTCGCTATTCAGCTGGTGGACGCGTCTGAGCAACCGGTGAGTCTGTATACGCCCTCTCAGCAATATCCGTTAGCCTCCGGTACGGCGGTCAATAACCTGGAGTTTGGAGCCCGTTATATTCAGACCCAGGCCGCAATCACCGCAGGCCTGGCAAACGCCGTGTCGACCTTCACCGTTATTTATAACTGATATTATCCATTCTGAGATATTAGCTCTGTTCTGGGAGTTAATATCTCTTCTTTTATTGAGATACCTTTATGCGCCACGGTTATTTACTGAGTGCTCTTTTACTGGTAGCCGCCACTTCCCATGCCGGTGTCGTTATTAATGGCACACGCCTGGTCTATCAGGGCGACAAAAAGGAGTCGTCTCTGGGTCTTTCAAACCCAGATGCCACGGATTATCTGGTACAGTCCTGGGTTGATTCTGGCGGTAAAAACCCGGCTAAAGCCCCCTTCCTGATCACCCCACCGCTGTTTCGTCTCGATGCAAAAGAGGATAACGTCCTGCGTGTCGTGCGTACCGGCGGAAATTTGCCCGAGGATCGTGAGTCTCTCTACTGGCTTAATATCAAAGCTATTCCCTCGTCAAAGCACGTCGAAGGGGTAAATACCCTGCAGATTGCCATTAATACACGCATTAAATTGTTGTATCGCCCGTCAGCAATAACTGGCAAACCCGAGGCTGTGGCGGACAAGCTTCAGTGGCATCGTGAAGGTCACGACCTGGTTGTGAATAACCCGACGCCTTTCTATATGAATTTCCAGACGGTGATGCTTAACGGCCATAAAGTGGATAAAGCCACCTGGGCAGTCCCCAAAACGGAAACGCACTTTGCCTTACCCGATAATGCCAGCGGGTCGACCGTCACCTACTCCGTTATTACTGATTACGGCAGCATCAGTCAGACCTGGTCGGCATCCGTTCATTAACACCCACTCAGGCTATTAATATCATCATGTACAGCCATAAAAAGCCGTTCATCCATCGCCTTTCTTCAATGCTGGTCATTTTATGTGGCCTGGCACTGGCGATCTTTGCGCAGCAGGTTATGGCTGATGATTATTTCAACCCGGCATTACTGGATATTGATAATCCTCAACAGGGGAAAACCGACCTGTCTGTTTATGAAAAAGGACCGGGACAAGCCCCCGGGAAATATCAGGTCAATATTTTCATCAACAATAATAAAATTGATACCCGTGATGTCACGTTCAAATTAATAAAAGACGCTCAGGGCAATCATTCTCTTCAACCCTGCTTTAGCCTGGATGAGCTAAAAAATCTTGGGATCAAAACCCGGCAGTATCCCGCGCTGATGGCGAAAGGCCAGTGCGCCGATATAAACGCCATTCCCGCGGCATCCGCAACGTTTCAGGTTCGTCATCAGCAACTGTTGCTCAGTATTCCACAAACGGCGCTGGGCCAGGTCCCACGCGGGTATATCGACCCGAAAACGTTCGACGAAGGGATCACCGCAGGTCTGCTGAACTACAGCGCCACCGCCAGCCAGAGCCATGCCCGTGTACAGGGAGAGCAGGATAACAGCAGCCAGTACGTTAACCTGCGCCCGGGCCTCAATGTGGGCGCCTGGCGCATACGCAATTATTCCACGTGGAATCGCAGCACAACGGGCAACGAGGAAGAGCACAGGTTCTCCTCCGTCTACACCTATGCTCAACGCGATATCGTGGCGATGAAAAGCGATATGACCGTCGGGCAAAGCACCTCCCCGTCGGACGTTTTCGACAGCGTGCCCTCTACCGGGGTTGAGCTGAAATCCGATACCGACATGCTCCCGGACAGTGAAAAAGGCTATGCGCCGATTATTCGCGGCACTGCCCACAGTAATGCGCTGGTGATGGTTCGTCAGAACGGTTACGTCATTTATCAGAACACGGTCGCACCCGGTGCGTTTGAAATTAACGATCTCTATCCCACCGGCAGCAGCGGCGATCTGCAGGTCACCGTGAAAGAGACCGACGGCAGCGAAAGTCACTTTGTCGTGCCCTACGCCTCGGTCCCGGTACTGCAGCGTGAAAAGAATCTCCGCTACAGCGTGACCGCCGGGCGTTACCGGTCTTACGACAAGGACGTCGAACAAACTCCGTTTGCCCAGGGCAGCGCCATCTACGGCATGCCATTGGGTTTCACCGCCTACGGTGGTGCGCAGCAGAGTCGCCATTATCAGTCCCGGGCGCTGGGCGTCGGGAAAAACCTGGGCGATTTGGGTGCTTTCTCCCTTGATGTCACCCGCGCCAAAGCGCTGCTGAAAAAACAGCAGACCAGCAAAGGCCGATCCTGGCGCGTTCGCTACAGCAAAGATTTTGTCGCTTCGGGCACTCACTTCTCCCTGGCGGGCTATCGCTACAACAGCAAAGGGTTTTACACCCTGGAAGACACGATGGAGTCTTACACCCGTTCAGACAACGGGTCTGCGCCGCAGCAGCGACGTGCCCGAACGGAAGCCACCGTCGACCAGACGCTGCCCGCGGGCTGGGGCTCTGTCACCCTGAGCCTGGTCAAAGAGACCTACTGGAGCCAGAGCCAGGATATGACCTCCATGAGCGTCAGCTACAACAACAGCTGGCACGGCGTCAGCTACAGCCTGAGCTACAGCATGAACAAAAACACCCAGGACAGCGATGCGAACGGTGACGATGTGATGAACGACAACCAGTTCTCGCTAAACGTCTCCGTTCCACTGGATCGCTGGATGCATAACACCTGGGCCACCTACAACCTCAACAACACCAAAGACGGTACGACGCAGAACATCGGCCTTAACGGTACCGCGCTGAACGGAGACAACCTCAACTGGAATATTCAGGAGGGGCTGAGCAGCACCGGTAGCGGAAACTCCACCAGCATGAACGCCGATTATAAAGCGACCTATGGCGAAGTGAGCGGCGGGGTAAGCCAGGATAAATATCAGCAAACCGTAAACGTCGGGCTGCAGGGTGGCGCGATCGTGCACGCCAACGGGATAACCCTGAGCCAGCCGCTCGGAGAGACCATTGCGCTGGTGAAAGCACCGGGAACACACGGTACCCATATCGCCAATCAGACGGGCGTTGAGACCGACTTCCGCGGCTATACCGTCGTGCCGTTTGTTACCCCTTATCGCCACAATACCATTGCGCTGGATACCGAAACCCTGCCCGACGAGGCCGACGTGACGCACGCAGCGTACGTTGTTACCCCGACACGCGGGGCCGTGGTGCGCGCCAGCTTTAATACCCGCGTGGGCAGCCGCGTGCTGATGACGCTGACGCACAACGGTAAACCGCTGCCCTTCGGTGCGACGGTAACAACGGAGGATAAGGACAGCGAATTTATTGTCGGCAATGACGGCCAGACCTATCTCTCCGGCCTGCCAAAGCAAGGGCATCTCGCCGTCACCTGGGGACAGGATGCGAGCGAGCACTGCGAGGCCGACTACGCCCTTACGGATGAGACAGAGAAAACCAACATCCTTAACGCTGCTGCGCAGTGCCACTGATTCACCGTTAGGCAAACCATTATGCAAATGATTAAACAGTGCTTTTTCTTCCTGGTCCTGGGAACCGCCGCGTTATTTATGCCTCATGCTAACGCGCTCTGTACCTCATCCGATCTGCCAAAACAGATTAATGTGACCTCCGTATCCGTCTCGAGCACGTTGCCGGTAGGTGCCACCATTCCGGGCACCGAGCAGACCGTTCACGTGGCGGGCAACTGCTATAACCCTTCTGACTTCGGGCTTCCGATTGTTGCGTGCTATTACGGCGCAGGTCTGGAGATCCCCGGTCTTTCTGGGGTGTATGAATCAGGGCTGGAAGGAATTGGCGTAGCGCTGATGAATGACAAAGGCCAGCGAATTACCGGTGCCGGGGGAATTTACTGTAATTCAAGCGGCACGCCGCTGGGCTATGTCTCCAACGACATTTCTGAGTCCTTTAACTTTAATGTCACGCTGGAACTGGTGAAAACGAGCAATACGGTCAAATCAGGTTCGCTTTCTCAGGCGGAGTCTAAATTTGGTGTCGGGGTTTATCAGCATGAAGGCATCAGCGATCCTAATACGATTTCCTATGCGGGCAATGTGAATCTCGAAACGGTTACCTGCTCTGTCCTGCCTAAAAATCTCACCGTGAACCTGGGCGATTTTCCCGTCAGTGATTTTATCAGTATTGGGTTGCTATCCAGCCCTGCACAAAACTTTGACGTCACGATTAATTGCGACAGCACCGTCCAGCCTGAGCTAAAGGTGACCAGCGCAAACGGCTACGAAACGGCATTCGAAGGGGTGATCAAATTGACTCAGCAGAACGGCATGGCAACCGGCGTGGGCGTGAGAATGCTCTTTGATGACCATCTCGCCACCTTTGACACCTATGTCAGCACCCGAAGCCAGGCCATCGCCAGCGAAACCCTGCGAATACCGTTCGAGGTTCGTTACGAACAGGTCAGCAACGTGGTGACACCGGGGCCGGCCAATACCGTGGCGACTATCACTCTGGCTTATAAGTGACCAACATGAAAAAGACACTTGCGATCCTGATTCTCGGCTTGATTGCCCGGGCACAGGCGGACGATATTCAGATCCAGATGACTGGCAATATTTACGCCAACACCTGCATTATTGACAGCGCCAGCCGCAACCTGACGGTGGATTTAGGCCAGGCGGTATCAGGGGATTTTAAAAATGTGGGCGATACCGGCGCGTGGAAAGACTTTACGCTCTCGGTCTCACATTGCCCTCCCACACTTGCGCTGGCGACCGCCTTTTTCTATGGTCAGGCCGACAGTACGCACCCGACAAAATTCGCCAATATCGGCAGTGCGAAAGGGTTGGCTCTGGAACTGGCAGACCGCCAGGACAATATACTCATTGCCCCACAGGCAGCCTTTAACGTTCCGGTTAACTCAGCGGACCACACGGCAACGTTTCCTCTGGCTGCCCGCTATTATGCCAGCGCATTGCCCGTCACCGCCGGCACGTTTAATAGCGTGGTCCAGGTAACCTTTACTTACCAGTAGGCCCGCGCCCCTTCGTACGGATGCTTTTACGCCGTCCGGCGGCAGGTTTTGCCGGACGTTTTTTAACGTCGGGCACGTCCGGCTGTTCAATCGGAAAAACAGGCAGAGCGTTGAGTAACCGCTGGCCGTAGTTTTTGGTGAGCAGACGTTTGTCATAAATCACCACCTCTCCCCAGCAGCTGTGGCTACGGATGAGACGCCCCACCTGCTGAATCAGATTAAACGACGCCGCGGGTAAGCTTTGGACCTCGAACGGATAGCGATTGAGGCTTTTGAGCCATTCACCTTCGGTGATGACGACCGGGCTGTCGATGGGCGGGAAGGCGATTTTATGGATATGCACCTGCGTCAGGTAATCCCCCTTCAGATCCAGCCCCTCCGCGAATGACTGCAGCCCGATCAGCACGCTACGTTCCCCGTTATCAATGCGTTTGCGGTGCAGCTCTACCAGCCGGTAGCGGGGCTGATCGCCCTGCACCAGCAACAGTAATCGCAGGTCGGTAACGTGCTCCAGAAAACGCTGCATCGCCCTTCCACTGGCAAACAGGACCAGCATGCCGGGATATTTTTCACTCTCCAGCTGCTCGCGGAAATACGCTGCCATTTCAGCAATGTGCTGTTCTTCGTTGTCGATAAGCGGCTCATACTTCATGCGCGGAATGACCAGCTTGCCCTGTTCACAGTGGTTAAACGGCGAATCCAGCGCCACAAAACGATCGCCAGCTTTCTCTTTCAGCCCGCTCATCTCTTGTAAACGGGAGAAACTGTTCAGGGAACGCAACGTCGCGGAAGTCACTACCACGTGCGGCACGCTGCGCCAGATAAGCTTTTCCAGCTGATCGGCAACACGAATCCCCACGCAGTGGAAAAACAGGTGCGCCTGTCCGTCTTTCACGTCACGGGTTGCCCATTTGGTGACCGGCGCACCGGACGCCTGCGCCATCGAGGCCAGACGCCAGAGCTTGCTCTGGGCTTCGAACATGCCCAACGCACGGTTCATCTGCAGCAGAATGCGGTGCAAACGCACCACGTCGTGGGTACCGGTTTTCTCACTGAGATCGTTTAAGAACATCTCCGCCAGCCCGCGCAGCTTTTCAAGGTGCTTCGCCAGCTGCTGGCAGATCTCCATCACCTCGTCGGGCAGCTCTCCCATCGCAAAGCGATGCTCTGCTTCCTGGGTCGCCGGGAGATAAAGATTGAGAATGTTATTCAGGGAAGCAATAAGGCTGTAGACCGCTTCGCAATGTTCGCTCAGCCGCTCGGGCACCGCCAGCGGCGGCGTGGTTTTCGGGCGGAACTGCTCCATGCAGGTCGCCACCAGCTTGCAGAACAGATCCAGCTGCAGGCGGAACCACGGCGCGGTGATTTCGGCGCTCATCTCCAGCGCATCCCGCGCCACATCCGGCAAATGGTGGCCTTCATCGAGCACCAGCAGCAGGTTTTTAGGCTCCGGCAGGACGGCCTCACTCTCCAGCGCGGCCATGACCAGCGCGTGGTTAGCGACAACCACCTCCGCTTCCTGAATCTCCCGCCGTGCGACAAAGAACGGGCACTCGCGGTAGTAGTGGCAGTTGCGGTTAAGGCAACTGGCTTTATCGGTGCTGAGCCTGCGCCACAAATCATCGCTGATGGCATGGCTGGTGTGATCGCGAAGGCCGTCCCACTTATAGCTGTCGAGCTCGGTTTTTAGCTTCGCGCACTGCTCCTGTTCCGCTTTGTTGTTCGGCGTCAGTTCATCATCCAGGAAGGCCAGCAGATCCTGCTGAGAGGGCTCACTGCTGGCGAGAGCCGCGAGATTGCGCGGACACACATAACGCCCGCGGCCAAAGGCGGCTGTAAATCGCAGTTCAGGGATGATTTTGCGCAGCAGCGGCAGGTCTTTGCTGAAGATTTGATCCTGCAGGGCCACGTTAGCGGTGCTGACCACCAGCGTTTTTTGCTCTTCCCGCGCGATGGCAATGCCCGGGATTAAATACGAAAGGGTTTTCCCGACACCCGTCGGGGCTTCAATCGCCAGATGTCGTCCGTCGTCCCCGGAGAGCGTTTTTGCCACATCAGCAATCATCTGCCGCTGAGGCGCTCGGGGGATAAAATCGGGGATCTGCTGTTGTAGCGCCTTATACCAGGCGCCAATTTGCGCTTTGAGCGCCGCGGTTAAAGCCATCGGAGGACCTGAAATACTGTATAAACAGCCACTATTGTGGCACTTTCTTTCCGCTGCCGCAAAAGAAAAGCCCGGCTTTACGACCGGGCTTCCAGACTACTGCGGGTTAGCAGGTTTACGCGGGCGGCGTCGGCGCTGCCCTTCCCCTGCCGGTTTCCCCTCGCCGCTACGCCATGGGCTTTCACCGCCTGGCTTAGCCTCTGTATTACGACGCGGAGGTTTGCCCGCGGCTTTCGGTGCACCGCCTTCAGAACGACGCGGCTGCTGACTGCGCCCCCCGCCACCCTGACCACGACCACCGCCGCCGCCCTGACGGCCATTCTGAATAGGCTCCGCCTTGATGGACGGGTCTACGTCATAGCCCGGGGTTTCGATACGCGGGATCTCTTTTCTCAGCAGACGTTCGATATCACGCAGCAGTTTGTGTTCATCCACACACACCAGCGAGAGCGCTTCACCGGTTGCCGCCGCTCGACCGGTACGACCGATACGGTGAACATAGTCTTCCGGTACGTTTGGCAACTCGTAGTTGACGACGTGCGGCAGCTCTTCAATGTCCAGACCGCGGGCAGCAATGTCGGTGGCAACCAGGACGCGAATGTCACCGGATTTAAATTCAGCCAGCGCGCGGGTACGTGCCCCCTGGCTTTTGTTGCCGTGGATCGCCGCGCTGCGGATACCGTCTTTATTCAGCTGCTCCGCCAGATGGTTAGCACCGTGCTTGGTACGGGTAAAGACCAGCACCTGCTGCCAGTTGCCCTGACCAATCATATGGGAGAGCAGTTCCCGCTTACGCTTTTTATCAACGAAGTGCACGTGCTGGGTAATTTGCTCAGAGGCGGTGTTGCGGCGCGCCACTTCCACTTCCAGCGGGTTATGCAGCAGTTTTTCCGCCAGCGCCTTGATCTCATCAGAGAAGGTGGCAGAGAACAGCAGGTTCTGACGACGCGGTGGCAGCTTAGCCAGCACGCGACGAATGTCATGGATAAAGCCCATATCCAGCATGCGGTCAGCTTCGTCCAGCACCAGGATTTCGATGCTATCAAGCTTCAGGGCATTCTGGTGCTCAAGATCCAACAGACGACCCGGCGTTGCCACCAGCACGTCCACGCCACCACGCAGCTTCATCATCTGCGGGTTAATGCTTACTCCACCGAAAACCACCAGCGAGCGAATGTTGAGATAGCGGCTGTACTCACGCACGTTCTCACCAATCTGGGCCGCCAGCTCACGCGTTGGGGTGAGGATCAGGGCACGCACCGGACGACGTCCTTTGGCGTGCGGCTGATTTTTTACCAGCAGCTCTAACAGCGGCAGGGTAAAACCCGCGGTCTTACCGGTACCGGTCTGGGCGCTGGCCATCAGGTCGCGGCCCTGCAGAACGGCCGGAATAGCCTGCTGCTGGATTGGGGTTGGCTCGACGTAGCCCTGCTCTGCGATAGCGCGCAAAATTTCAGGGTTCAGGCCAAGGGAATCAAAAGACATAAAAACTCCGAACCGCCCCGACCATCACAGGTGTAGTTTTCAGGGAGATATAACGAATAGGGAAGGACAAAAACCACAATGTCGTGAAGCAGCGGAGTGTAGCAGGTTTTGTGACGTGGCGCATAAAATATCCCGCGGCGCTGCGTTGACGAAAGATTTCCCGCCGTGTGGTTACTGGACAAAAAGGGCAACCGGGCATAATGTTAATCAATCGATTGATTAATTTTTAAAACCGCCATGAATACGACCCCAACGACATCGAAAGGTGAACAGGCCAAAAATCAGCTTATTGCCGCCGCGCTGGCGCAGTTTGGCGAATATGGTCTGCATGCCACCACGCGGGACATCGCGGCGCAGGCCGGGCAAAACATTGCGGCCATTACCTACTATTTTGGCTCAAAAGAGGATTTGTACCTCGCCTGTGCCCAGTGGATCGCCGACTTTATCGGTAACCATTTTCGGCCACACGTTGAAGAGGCCAGCGGGCTATTGAGCCAGCCGTCACCGGATCGCGCCGCCATCAGGCAGCTGATTATCAGCGCCTGCGACAATATGATTCGCCTGCTGACCCACGACGAGACGCTGAGCCTGAGTAAGTTCATCTCCCGTGAGCAGCTCTCCCCTACGGCGGCTTACCAGCGAGTGCACGATCAGGTGATTGCCCCGATGCATACGCACCTGACCCGGCTGATCGCGGCCTATACCGGACGAGACGCCGACGATACCGAGACTATTTTGCATACCCACGCCCTGCTGGGTGAAATTCTCGCCTTCCGTCTTGGGCGCGAAACGATCCTGTTACGCACCGGCTGGACACAATTTGATGAGGATAAAGCCGCGCAGATTAGCCAGGTCATCACCTGTCATCTCGATCTGATCCTGCAAGGCTTAACGCAAAGGAGCCTGAAGTCATGAAAAAACCTGTCGCCATCATTCTGGTGGTCGTTGTTCTGCTTGCCGCAGGTATCGGCGGCTGGCTGTGGTATCAAAGTCACCAGGACAGAGGCCTGACGCTGTACGGTAACGTCGATATTCGCACCGTGAATATGAGTTTCCGCGTCGGGGGGCGCCTGGCCTCCCTCACCGTTGATGAAGGCGATACCATCAAAACCGGTCAGATGCTGGGGATGCTCGACAAGGCCCCGTACGAGAACGCGCTGATGCAGGCGAAAGCAGGCGTTTCCGTGGCGCAGGCGCAATATGATCTGATGCTGGCCGGCTACCGTGACGAAGAGATTGCTCAGGCCGCCGCCGCGGTCAAACAGGCGCAGGCCGCCTATGACTACGCACAAAACTTCTATGCCCGTCAGCAGGGGCTGTGGAAAAGCCGCACCATTTCTGCCAACGACCTGGAAAACGCCCGCTCCTCCCGCGACCAGGCCCAGGCGACGCTGAAATCCGCCCAGGATAAATTAAGCCAGTACCACACCGGTAATCGCCCGCAGGACATCGCGCAGGCAAAAGCCAGCCTGGAACAGGCGCAGGCGCAGCTGGCGCAGGCGGAACTGGATCTGCACGACACCACGCTCATTGCCCCGTCTGACGGCACGCTGATGACCCGCGCCGTGGAGCCGGGCAGCATGTTAAGCGCGGGGAGCACCGTCCTGACGCTTTCTCTGACGCGTCCGGTATGGGTGCGCGCCTACATTGATGAACCTAATCTCGGCCAGATGCAGCCGGGACGCGAGCTGCTGCTCTACACCGACGGTCGGCCGGATAAACCGTATCATGGCAAAGTTGGCTTTGTGTCACCGACGGCTGAATTCACACCCAAAACGGTTGAAACGCCGGATCTGCGTACCGACCTGGTTTATCGCCTGCGCATCATCGTGACCGATGCCGACGACGCGCTGCGTCAGGGCATGCCTGTCACCGTAAAAGTCAGCGACGGGGAACGACATGAATGACGCGGTTATTCAGCTCAACAATCTGGTCAAACGCTTCGCGGGAATGGAAAAACCTGCCGTCGCCCCGCTGAACTGTACCATTCAGAAAGGCTATGTGACCGGGCTGGTTGGCCCGGACGGCGCAGGCAAAACGACACTGATGCGGATGCTGGCGGGTTTGTTAAAGCCCGATGAAGGAACCGCCAGCGTGCTCGGACTCGACCCGATTAAAGACGATGGCGCGCTCCATGCCATGCTGGGCTATATGCCGCAGAAGTTTGGTCTGTATGAAGACCTGACGGTGATGGAAAACCTCAATCTGTATGCTGACCTGCGCAGCGTCACTGGCGAAGCCCGTCAGAAGACCTTTGCCCGTTTGCTGGAATTTACCTCGCTTGGCCCCTTCACCGACCGGCTGGCGGGCAAGCTCTCCGGCGGGATGAAACAGAAGCTGGGGCTGGCCTGTACGCTGGTGGGCGAGCCGAAGGTTCTCTTGCTCGATGAACCTGGCGTGGGCGTCGACCCGATTTCGCGCCGCGAGCTGTGGCAGATGGTGCATGAGTTAGCCGGCGATGGGATGCTGATCCTCTGGAGCACCTCGTACCTTGATGAAGCGGAACAGTGCCGTGACGTTCTGCTGATGAACGAAGGTGAACTGCTTTATCAGGGAGAGCCGACCACGCTGACGCAGAGCATGGCTGGACGCAGCTTCCTGCTGCACAGCGCCCAGGCCTCCAACCGTCAGCTGCTGCAGCGGGTGCTAAAGCTGCCTCAGGTCAGCGACGGAATGATTCAGGGCCGTTCTGTGCGCGTGATCCTCACGAAAGAGGCGACCGCGGACGATATACGCCGTGCACCGGGTATGCCTGAAATTGAGATGGAGGAGACCGCGCCACGCTTTGAAGATGCGTTTATCGATCTGCTCGGCGGCGCAGGGACATCAGAATCCCCCCTCGCCGCGATCCTGCACACGGTTGAAGGCACGCCGGGTGAAACGGTGATTGAAGCCAAATCCCTCACCAAAAAGTTTGGGGATTTCGCCGCCACCGATAACGTCAATTTCGCGGTGAAACGCGGTGAGATTTTTGGCCTGCTCGGGCCAAACGGCGCCGGGAAATCGACCACTTTTAAGATGATGTGCGGCCTGCTGGTACCGACCTCGGGGAAAGCGCTGGTGCTCGACATGGACCTGAAGGTCAGCTCCGGCAAGGCGCGTCAGCATCTGGGCTATATGGCGCAAAAATTCTCGCTGTATGGCAACCTGACGGTCGAGCAGAACCTGCGCTTTTTCTCCGGCGTGTACGGCCTGCGGGGCCGCGCGCAGAACGAGAAAATCCACCGCATGAGCGAGGCCTTTGGCCTGACGGGCATTGCTTCCCATGCCACCGACGAACTGCCGCTCGGTTTCAAGCAGCGGCTGGCGCTGGCCTGCTCATTAATGCATGAGCCCGATATCCTGTTTCTCGATGAGCCGACCTCCGGCGTTGACCCCCTCACCCGCCGCGAGTTCTGGCTGCATATTAACAGCATGGTGGAGAAAGGGGTCACGGTCATGGTAACCACCCACTTTATGGATGAGGCGGAATACTGCGACCGCATCGGGCTGGTGTATCGCGGCAAGCTGATTGCCCACGGTACGCCGGACGACCTGAAAGAACAGGCCGCCGATGACGAGGTGCCGGACCCGACCATGGAACAGGCGTTTATTACCCTCATCCACGACTGGGATAAGGAGAATGCCCATGCGCAATAACGCCATTTCGTGGCGCAGGGTGCGTGCGTTGTGTATCAAAGAGACGCGCCAGATCGTGCGTGACCCCAGCAGCTGGCTGATCGCTGTGGTGATCCCCCTGCTGCTGCTCTTTATCTTTGGCTACGGGATCAACCTCGACTCCAGCAAACTGCGGGTCGGGATTTTGCTGGAGCAGCAGAGCGAAGAGGCGCTTGATTTCACCCACACCATGACCGGCTCCCCTTACATCGACGCCACCATCAGCGACAACCGGCAGGCGCTAATCCAGATGATGCAGGCCGGGAAGATACGCGGGCTGGTGGTGATCCCGGTGGATTTTGCCGCCAACATGGCGCGCACCGATGCCAGTGCGCCGGTGCAGGTGATCACCGACGGCAGCGAGCCAAACACCGCGAACTTTGTACAAGGCTATGTGGAGGGCATCTGGCAGCTGTGGCAAATGCAGCGTGCCGAAGATCGCGGGGAAACCTTCGAACCGCTGATCGACGTGCAGACGCGCTACTGGTTTAACCCTGCGGCCATTAGCCAGCATTTTATTATCCCGGGTGCAGTGACCATCATCATGACGGTTATTGGCGCCATTTTGACCTCGCTGGTGATTGCCCGCGAGTGGGAACGCGGCACCATGGAGGCGCTGCTGTCTACCGAGGTCACACGGGTTGAACTGCTGCTCTGTAAGCTTATTCCCTACTACTTCCTCGGCATGCTGGCGATGCTGCTCTGCATGCTGGTCTCGGTGTTTATCCTCGGCGTGCCGTACCGCGGATCGCTGGAGGTGCTCTTCTTTATCACCAGTCTGTTTTTACTGAGCACCCTCGGGATGGGGCTGCTTATCTCCACCATCACCCGTAACCAGTTCAACGCCGCGCAGGTGGCCCTGAACGCCGCCTTTTTACCGTCGATTATGCTGTCCGGGTTTATTTTCCAGATAGACAGCATGCCCGCCGTGATCCGTGCCGTGACCTACATTATTCCGGCGCGCTACTTCGTGAGTACGCTGCAAAGCCTGTTCCTGGCGGGGAATATTCCGGTGGTGTTGATCATCAACACGCTGTTTTTGCTGGCATCGGCAACTATGTTTATTGGGCTGACGTGGATAAAGACCAAACGGCGTCTGGATTAAGGAGCGAACATGTTTCACCGTTTATGGACATTGATACGCAAAGAGCTGCAGTCGCTGCTGCGCGAGCCGCAGACGCGCGCCATTCTGGTATTACCGGTGTTGCTTCAGGTGTTGCTCTTCCCGTTTGCCGCCACGCTGGAGGTGACTAACGCCACCATTGCTATCTACAACGAAGATAATGGCAAACATTCCGTCGAATTGACGCAGCGTTTCGCCCGGGCGAAGGCTTTTACCCACATCCTGCTGCTGAAAAGCCCGCAGGAGATCCAGCCCACCATCGATACGCAAAAAGCGTTATTGCTGGTGCGTTTTCCGGCCGATTTTTCCCGCAACCTGGATACCTTCCAGACGGCACCAATGCAGTTAATCCTCGACGGGCGCAACTCCAACAGCGCCCAGATTGCAGCCAACTATCTTCAGCAGGTGGTGAAAGATTACCAACAGGAGTTGATGGACGGGAAACCGAAACCTAACAACAGCGAGCTGGTGGTGCGCAACTGGTATAACCCGAATCTGGATTACAAATGGTTCGTGGTGCCATCGCTGATTGCCATGATCACCACCATCGGAGTGATGATCGTAACGTCGCTCTCCGTCGCCCGTGAGCGCGAACAGGGGACGCTCGATCAGCTGCTGGTTTCCCCGCTCGCAACATGGCAAATTTTCGTCGGCAAAGCGGTTCCGGCGCTGATTGTCGCGACCTTCCAGGCCACCATCGTGCTGGGCGTGGGAATATGGGCCTACCAGATCCCGTTCGCCGGTTCGCTGGCGCTGTTCTACTTCACCATGGTGATTTACGGGCTGTCGCTGGTCGGGTTTGGACTGCTGATTTCCGCGCTCTGCTCTACCCAGCAGCAGGCATTTATTGGCGTGTTCGTCTTTATGATGCCGGCGATTTTGCTTTCGGGCTACGTCTCACCCGTCGAGAACATGCCGGTATGGTTACAGGATTTGACGTGGATAAACCCAATTCGGCACTTCACGGATATCACCAAGCAGATCTATCTGAAGGATGCGAGTCTGGACATTGTCTGGGGAAGTTTGTGGCCGCTACTGATCATAGCGGCCACGACGGGTTCAGTGGCGTACGTGATGTTTAGACGAAACATCGCGTAGCTTTTTCTCTTTGGTCAGTAACGAGACCACGGCAGGCCCTGCGAGGATTGCCAGACCGGCCAGGGCCAGCAGCAGGTTGTTTTGCAGCACACGCGACAGCAACCAAAGCACAATCATCGCCGCACCAAAGTACCAGGTGGTGGTGAGCTCTTCGAGCACATCACCCACCTCACGCCAGCGTGCTTCGTGGTGGCGCTGTAAAAACAGCATCGACAGTACGGTGACGCCATAGAGGACACATAGCCCTAAGCCGACCCGCACCAGCGTGCCGCTCATCCAGCCCATCACCAGTACGGCCACGACCAGTAAATGCAACATTATCTGCCAGCAACTCAGGCCAGTTGCGACACGAACGCGTTGTTGCCACTTCATGGCTTCTCTCCTGAAGGATTTTTCTCTGCTTAATCAGACTACCGCACTTTACGGAAAATTCCGTAACACCGCATCTTTTTGTGACGCCTACTACACTTTATTTTCATCGGGATAGTCACCCTGGAAGGAACGTATGACCAAAAAAATGCAGCATTTCTCGCTTAAAGTGCTGACGATAAACATTCATAAAGGCTTCACAGCATTTAACCGCCGCTTCATTTTACCGGAGCTGCGCGACGCGGTACGCACCGTCAGCGCGGACATTGTCTGCCTTCAGGAAGTCATGGGCGCGCACGAAGTGCATCCGCTTCACTTTGAAAACTGGCCAGACACCCCGCACTACGAATTCCTGGCCGACACCATGTGGAGTGATTACGCCTACGGGCGCAACGCGGTGTACCCGGAAGGGCATCACGGTAATGCGGTGCTGTCACGTTTTCCCATTGAACATTACGAGAACCGCGACGTCTCTGTGGGTGAAAGTGAAAAACGCGGGCTGCTTTACTGCCGTATCGCCCCGCCGGACCTGGCGTTCCCGGTGCACGTGGGCTGTGTTCATCTGGGCCTGCGCGAAGCCCATCGCCAGGCACAGCTAAAAATGCTGGCTGAATGGACCAATGCCCTGCCCGAAGGTGAACCCGTGGTCGTGGCCGGTGATTTCAACGACTGGCGGCAGCGGGCTAACCATCCGTTGAAGGTTGATGCGGGACTTGAGGAGATTTTCACCCGTGCAAACGGCAGGCCTGCACGCACCTTTCCGGTACGGTTCCCGTTTTTGCGACTCGACAGAATCTACGTAAAAAACGCCCACGCCAGCAGCCCGACGGCACTGGCGTTACTTAACTGGCGACATCTTTCCGACCATGCGCCGCTCAGCGCGGAGATCCACTTATGAAATGTTCATGGCAGGAAGGCAACCGGATCACGCTGCTGGTCAACGGGGATGAATATTACCCCGCGGTGTTTGACGCGATTGACCACGCAAAGCAGAAAGTGATCCTTGAAACGTTTATCTGGTTCGAAGACGACGTCGGTAAGCAGTTGCACAGCGTGCTGCTGCGTGCTGCCCTGCGTGGCGTCAAAATCGAAGTGCTGCTGGATGGCTATGGCTCACCGGACCTCAGTGATGCGTTCGTCAATGAGCTCACCTCAGCAGGCGTCGTGTTCCGCTACTACGATCCTGGCCCTCGCCTTTTCGGCATGCGTACCAATCTTTTCCGCCGGATGCACCGCAAAATTGTGGTGGTGGATGAGACGGTAGCGTTTGTTGGCGGCATTAACTACTCCGCTGAACATATGTCCGATTACGGCCCGGAAGCCAAGCAGGATTACGCGATTCGCATTGAAGGACCGGTGGTGCAGGATATCCTGCTCTTTGAGCTGGAAAACCTGCCCGGTAAAGAGGCTGCCCGCCGCTGGTGGCAGCGCCGCCATCATCGTCCGGAAGAGAACCGTCACCCCGGTGAAGCGCAGGCGCTGTTTGTCTGGCGGGATAATGGTGAGCACCGGGACGACATTGAGCGGCATTACCTGAAGATGCTGGCGAATGCGAAGCGCGAAGTGATTATCGCCAACGCTTACTTTTTCCCGGGCTATCGCCTGCTGCATGCCATGCGCAATGCGGCCCGACGCGGCGTGCGCGTGAAGCTCATCGTTCAGGGCGAGCCGGACATGCAGATTGTCAAAATCGGTGCCCGGTTGCTGTACAACTATCTGGTGAAAGGTGGCGTACAAATTTACGAATATCGCCGCCGGCCGCTGCACGGCAAAGTAGCCCTGATGGACGATCACTGGGCCACCGTGGGCTCCAGCAATCTCGACCCGCTGAGTTTGTCACTGAATCTTGAAGCTAACCTGATCATCCACGATCGCCAGTTCAACCAGACTCTCAGGGATAACCTGCAGGCGTTGATCGTGAACGACTGCGTGCGCGTGGACGAATCCATGGTGCCCAAACGCACCTGGTGGAATCTGGGCATTAGCGTGGTGGTGTTCCACTTTCTGCGTCATTTCCCGGCGATGGTGGGCTGGCTGCCGGCGCACACGCCAAAACTTGCGCTGGTGGATCCGCCTGTCCAGCCCGAAATGGAAACCCAGGACCGCGTTGAAGCGGAAGATGGAGGGAAAACCTGATGTCGAAATCACATCCACGCTGGCGGCTGGCTAAAAAGATCCTCACCTGGCTGTTTTTCATCGCCGTCGCGGTTCTGCTGGTGGTTTACGCCCAGAAAGTTGACTGGGAAGAGGTGTGGAAAGTTATCCGCAACTACAACCGGCTGGTGCTGCTGGGCGCGGTGGGGCTGGTGATTGTAAGCTACCTCATGTACGGCTGCTATGACCTGCTGGGCCGCGCCTACTGCGGCCATAAGCTCGCGAAGCGCCAGGTCATGCTGGTGTCGTTTATCTGCTACGCCTTTAACCTGACATTGAGTACCTGGGTGGGCGGGATCGGCATGCGCTATCGCCTTTACTCGCGCCTCGGCCTGCCGGGCGGGACCATTACGCGCATTTTTTCCCTCAGCATCACCACCAACTGGCTGGGTTACATTCTGCTCGGCGGGGTGATTTTCACCATCGGCGTGGTGCAATTGCCTGCGCACTGGTACATCGATGAAACCACGCTGCGGATTTTAGGCTTTGCATTACTGCTCATCATTGCGCTCTATCTTTGGGCCTGCGCCTTTGCCAAACGCCGACACATGACCATCAAGGGACAAAAACTGGTACTGCCTTCGTGGAAATTCGCGGTCCTGCAGATGGCCGTGTCCAGCGCCAACTGGATGGCGATGGGGGCGATTATCTGGATGCTCATTGGTGAAGATGTGAATTACTTCTTTGTGCTGGGTGTGCTGCTGGTCAGCAGCATTGCCGGTGTGATCGTGCATATTCCGGCGGGGATTGGGGTGCTGGAGGCGGTATTTATCGCCCTGCTCGCCGGAGAGCATGTTTCACAGGGTACGATTATTGCCGCCCTGCTGGCCTACCGTATGCTCTATTACTTCCTGCCGCTGGCGCTGGCAACGGTATGTTATCTGGTGCTGGAGAGTCGGGCGAAGAAACTGCGGGCGAAGAATGAGAAAGCGTTAGCGAAGTGAGGTCTGGCGGGGGAACTTACCCGACCTGCGCAACGCAGGTCGGGTAAGGGAAATACCCTTAACGACGGTTGCCTAAAATACGCAGCAACATCAGGAACAGGTTGATGAAGTCCAGATACAGCGTCAGGGCGCCCAGAATCGCGTATTTGCGCAGGTTTGAGCTGTCGCGTACGTCAATCTGTTCGCCAATATTTTTCAGCTTCTGAGTGTCGTAGGCCGTCAAACCGACGAAGATCACCACCCCGATATAGGTCACCGCCCACATCAGCGCTTCACTCTTCAGCCACAGGTTTACCAGCGACGCCAGCACAATCCCAATCAGCCCCATAAACAGCATGCTGCCGAAACCGCTCAGGTCACGCTTCGTGGTGTAGCCGTAGAGGCTCATCGCACCAAACATCCCGCCAGCGACCACAAACGTGCTGGCGATGGAGGAATAGGTATACACGATGAAGATGCTGGAGAGCGTCAGCCCCGTCAGTGCCGAATAGAGCATAAACAGCGTGGTCGCCATTCCGGCGCTCAGCTTCTGCACCAGGCCGGAGAGAACAAAGACCAGCGCCAGTTGCGCGATGATCAGCCCAAAGAAGGTGATTTTGCTTGAGAAGATAAACATCATCAGCTCAGGCGTGTTGGCTGCATACCATGCGATAAAGGCGGTCAGCAGTAAACCGACCGTCATCCAGCCATAAACTTGAGCCATATACGTCTGCAGCCCGGTACGGGTCTGCTGTACTATTGAATCGGAACGCGGAAATCGGTCCATGATTCACTCCTGATTAAGTAGACACACACGTTAAGACTAACACATCCACGCAAACCGACTACCAACGACTGGCGGCTTCTTTGTCGCTGTCACGCGACTCAACCCACCTGTCGCCTTCTGGCGTCGCTTCACGTTTCCAGAATGGCGCTTTGGTTTTGAGGTAATCCATAATGAACTCCCCTGCGGCAAACGCGCTACTACGATGGGCACTGGTCACGCCGACAAAAACGATTTCCTCGCCAGGCCACATTTCACCAATACGGTGGATAACCGTCACTCGCCCGAGCGGCCAGCGGCCACGCGCCTGTTCAACGATCTCCGCGAGGGATTTCTCCGTCATGCCCGGGTAGTGTTCCAGCGTCAGCGCCTTTACGCTGTCGCCGAGATTATGGTTACGCACTTTACCGGTGAAGGTGACAACCGCACCGTCTTCGTCACGCTCTGCCAGCCAGTCATATTCTGTACCAACGCTGAAACGATCATGACCTACCAGAATTCGGGTTTCAGCCATCTTAGCCCCCTGTCACCGGCGGGAAGAAGGCCACTTCATCCCCGGCCGTCAGCGGATGGGTCAGCTCCACCAGCGTCTGGTTAACCGCGGCCAGCAGCTTACCTTCATCCAGCGCCAGCGCCCAGCGGTCGCTTTGCGCGGCAAGATGCGCACGCAGGTCGGCAACGGTGTCAAACGGGGCATCAAGCGTCAGGCTGTCGGTGCCCACCAGCTCGCGGACCTGAGCAAAAAAGAGCACCTTAATCATGGCTGTCCACCTTAAAATCACCGGATTTACCACCGCTTTTCGCCAGTAAACGAACCGGGCCAATCACCATATCTTTCTGCACCGCTTTGCACATGTCATAGATAGTTAACGCGGCGACAGAGGCCGCCGTCAGGGCTTCCATCTCAACCCCGGTTTTCCCGGTTAAGCGGCAGAGCGACTCGATGCGCACGCGGTTGTGCTCCGGCTGCGCCTGCAGGTTGACTTCCACCTTGCTCAGCATCAGCGGGTGGCAGAGCGGAATTAAGTCCCAGGTGCGTTTCGCAGCCTGGATCCCGGCGATGCGGGCGGTGGCAAAGACGTCGCCTTTGTGATGGCTGCCGTCAATAATCATCGCCAGGGTCTCTGGCAACATGGTCACGAAGGCTTCAGCACGCGCTTCACGCACCGTTTCGGCTTTGGCGGAGACATCCACCATATGTGCTTCGCCAGCGGCGTTAATGTGGGTCAGTTGCGACATAACTTATTTCTTTAAATGGGGATGGAAATTACACGGACGAGTACGGGCATCCAGCTGCGGCGCAATAATATTTTCCCACGCGGTGCGACACGCTTTTGTCGAGCCGGGCATGGCAAAAATCAACGTGCCGTTCGCCACACCGGCCACCGCACGCGACTGCAGCGTGGAGGTGCCAATCTCTTCAAACGAGAGCATGCGGAACACTTCACCAAAGCCTTCCACTTCCCGGTCAAACAGCGGGACGAGCGCCTCGGGAGCCTGGTCGCCTGTGGTAAAGCCGGTGCCACCGGTGATCAACACCACCTGCACCTCATCGCTGGCAATCCACTGAGAGACCCGGGCACGAATGGCATAACGGTTCTCTTTCACGATCGCCTTATCAACAATACTGTGCCCGGCATCATGTGCCGCATCGCGCAGCCAGTGGCCGGAGGTGTCATCCTCTTCACCGCGGCGGTCGGAAACGGTAAGAATAGCAATGCGTGTCGGGATAAATTCCGCGCTAACCTGACTCATCTTCTGGTTCCTTCTTAAGCCTGATTACCCGCCAATGTAGGACAGGTTCTGAGTAATGCCGGTGTTGCCCTGATGCAGGAAGTGGGTCTGTTTTTTGTGCGTCAGAGCTTCAGAAATCCGCGCTTCAAGCGCGGCCTGTTGGGCGTCGTCCGCCAGCAGATCGCGAAGGTCGACACCGCCATCCCCGAACAGGCACAGATGCAGCTTACCAACGGAGGAGACGCGAAGACGGTTACAGCTGGCACAGAAGTCTTTCTCATACGGCATGATAAGCCCGATTTCCCCTTCGTAATCCGGGTGACAAAAGACCTGCGCCGGGCCGTCGCTGCGCTGACGGATCTGGTGGATCCAGCCGCGTTTCAGCAGCTCATCACGCAACACCATCCCGGAGATGTGATGCCGACGGAACAGCTCACTGCCCTCGCCGGTTTCCATCAGCTCGATAAAACGCAACTGGATGGGGCGGGATTTGATCCACGCCAGGAAGGTATCAAGCTGGTGATGGTTGACGTCACGCATCAGCACCGTATTGACTTTGACCTTCTGGAACCCGGCACTGAACGCCGCGTCAATTCCATCCATCACCTGACGGAATTTATCCTGGCCGGTAATGGCATGAAACTGGCGGGCATCAAGGCTGTCCACGCTGACGTTGATGGCGGTTAAGCCCGCGTCGCGCCAGGCCGCAACGTCGCGAGCCATACGGTACCCGTTGGTGGTGACCGCAATCTGACGGATACGATCGTTCTCACGCACCGCAGCAATGATATCGGGGAAATCACGACGCAGAGAGGGTTCCCCTCCGGTCAGGCGGACCTTTTCCGTGCCGAGCTCAGAGAATGCGCGCGTGACGCGGCGCACTTCGTCCACGGAGAGAAAGCCGTTATTGGTGACGCTGCCCGGTTTGTAGCCATCGGGCAGACAGTAGGTGCAACGGAAGTTGCACACATCGGTAATCGACAGACGTAAGTAAAAAAACTTACGCGCGAATGCATCAGTAAGTTGTGAAGCCATGTACACCTTTCCAGAGACGGGAGGCACAGTCATTTCTTTCTGTACCCTGGTGGCATATTCGCCACGGCCAGGACGCCATATCTTTCGACACAGGCGCCAGGGCTCGAGTGTATGTTTTCAAATTTGAAAACGTGGTTATGGCGATAGTAGCGCGGAAATCTTCCCTTCGCCATTATCACTTAACGCTATATAACTATATACATAACGACATAATCGTGTATTTTCGCTACAGAATACCTAAAAACAGCATATTCACATTGATATACGTCATTTTGCACCGGGTGAGGCATCGTCTTTTAGGGGTAGTTAGGGTAGTGTTACGCAGATCGAACGTGATAAGGAATGTGTATGCGCAATCGCACTTTTGCGGATCTTGACCGTGTTGTCGCTCTTGGCGGAGGCCATGGTCTGGGGCGAGTGATGTCTTCTCTGTCTTCACTTGGCTCAAGGCTGACAGGGATAGTGACAACCACGGATAATGGCGGCTCCACCGGGCGTATTCGACGCGCGGAAGGGGGTATCGCCTGGGGCGATATGCGTAATTGTCTGAACCAGTTAATTACCGAGCCGAGCGTCGCTTCGGCGATGTTTGAGTACCGTTTTGGCGGTAACGGCGAACTTTCCGGGCATAACCTTGGAAATTTGATGCTTAAAGCGTTGGATCACCTGTCAGTGCGCCCGCTGGAAGCCATCAATTTGATCCGAAACCTGCTCAAGGTTGACGCGTTCCTGATCCCAATGTCCGAACAACCGGTCGATTTAATGGCAATCGATGCGGAAGGGCACGAGGTTTATGGCGAAGTGAACATCGACCAGCTTACCGTGCCGCCAAAAGAGCTGATGACCTACCCAAGCGTGCCCGCCACGCGTGAAGCCATTGAGGCCATCGGCGAAGCGGATTTGATTTTGATTGGGCCGGGCAGTTTTTACACCAGCCTGATGCCCATTTTACTGGTCAAAGAGCTGGCACAGGCCCTGCGCAGAACGCCCGCCCCCATGGTTTACATCGGCAATTTAGGCCGTGAGCTGAGCCCGGCGGCGGCCAGCCTGTCGCTGGCGGACAAACTGAATCTGATGGAGCAGTACGTCGGGAAGAAAATCATCGATGGCGTAGTGGTCGGCCCGAAAGTTGATGTATCAGGGATTGGCGATCGCGTGGTGGTGCAGGAGCCGCTGGAAGCAAGCGATATCAAATATCGCCACGACCGTCACCTGCTGCGTGAAGCGCTGGAGAAAGCGATTCAGGACCTGGGATAGAGATTATGCCTTCACCCGACCACTCTCCCACGGGAGAGAGCAACCACTAAAAAAATGACAGCCTGCGGCTGTCATTTTGCTTTTACCTAGGAGGCGGCGATAAACAGATCGCGCAGCTGATGCAGCTGGTCGCGGATTTGCGCGGCCTCTTCGAATTCGAGGTTCTGCGCATGCCGCATCATCTGTCCTTCCAGTTCGTGGATTTTCTGCTGCAGCGCTTTTGGCGTCAGCTCGACGGTATCCGGCTCAACCACTGAACGCGCTTTCCCGCGCCCTTTCGCTTTGGTCTTCGCAATGTTCTGACCCAGCGCCAGAATATCCACCACTTTCTTGTTCAGGCCCTGCGGCGTAATGCCGTGCTCTTCGTTGTAACGCTGCTGTTTCTCACGACGACGCTCCGTTTCGCCAATTGCTTTCGCCATTGACGGGGTAATTTTATCGCCGTAAAGGATCGCTTTACCGTTAACGTTACGCGCGGCACGGCCAATGGTCTGGATCAGAGAGCGTTCAGAACGCAGGAAACCCTCTTTGTCGGCATCCAGAATCGCCACCAGCGAGACTTCTGGCATATCCAGGCCTTCTCGCAGCAGGTTGATACCCACCAGCACGTCAAACTCGCCCAGACGCAGGTCGCGGATGATCTCCATACGCTCGACGGTATCGATATCCGAGTGCAGATAACGCACCCGCTCACCGTGCTCCTCAAGATACTCGGTGAGATCTTCCGCCATACGCTTGGTCAACGTCGTTACCAGCACGCGCTCATTGATGGCCGCGCGGATACGGATTTCTGACAGCAGATCGTCAACCTGAGTGGCGACTGGACGCACCTCGATAATCGGATCCAGCAGCCCGGTCGGACGCACCACCTGGTCAACCACCTCATCGCCCGATTTTTCGAGCTCGTAGTTGCCCGGCGTAGCCGAGACGTAGATGGTTTGCGGTGCCAGCGCCTCAAATTCTTCAAACTTCATGGGACGGTTATCCAGCGCCGATGGCAGACGGAAACCATACTCCACCAGCGTCTCTTTACGCGCCCGGTCACCGCGATACATCCCGCCAATTTGCGGGATAGTCACGTGAGATTCGTCGATCACCAGCAGACCGTCTGCCGGCAGATAATCAAACAGCGTCGGCGGTGGCTCGCCCGGACCACGCCCGGAGAGGAAACGTGAGTAGTTTTCGATACCGGAGCAGTAGCCCAGCTCGTTCATCATCTCCAGGTCAAACTGGGTGCGCTGGCTCAGGCGTTGCTCTTCCAGCAGCTTATTATTCGCCAGAAGCACCTTACGGCGGTCTGCCAGCTCAACTTTGATCTCTTCCATCGCCTGCACGATACGCTCGCGTGGCGTCACGTAGTGCGTTTTCGGGTAGATGGTATAGCGCTGAACGACCGACTCGACGTGGCCGGTCAGCGGGTCAAACAGCGACAGGCGTTCAACTTCTTCGTCAAACAGCTCAACGCGCAGGGCGACATCGTCCGACTCTGCCGGGAAGATATCAATCACCTCGCCGCGCACGCGGAAGGTACCGCGCTGGAACGCCTGATCGTTACGGGTGTACTGCAACTCTGTCAGACGGCGTAAAATAGCGCGCTGATCGATGATCATCCCCTGGGTCAGGTGCAGCATCATCTTGAGATAGAGATCCGGATCGCCCAGACCGTAGATAGCCGACACTGACGCCACCACCACCACATCGCGACGCTCAAGGAGCGCCTTCGTCGCCGACAGACGCATCTGCTCAATGTGTTCGTTCACCGAGGCATCTTTCTCAATGAAGGTGTCAGAGCTCGGGACATACGCTTCAGGTTGGTAGTAATCGTAGTAGGAGACAAAATATTCCACGGCGTTATCCGGGAAGAACTCTTTCATCTCACCGTAAAGCTGAGCGGCCAGGGTTTTGTTTGGGGCCAGCACCATCGTGGGGCGCTGCAGATCGGCGATAACGTTGGCAATGGTAAACGTTTTGCCCGAACCGGTTACCCCCAGCAGCGTCTGGTGCGCCAGCCCATCTTCCAGCCCCTCTTCGAGACGTCGGATCGCCTCAGGCTGATCGCCGGAAGGACGGAATGCAGAATTCAATTTGAACGGTTTACTCATGGGCGACAACCTGATGACGTTATAAGCGGCAGGTGAGTAATTTTACTCGTTGCTGCCAGGAATGCCAATAAAAAACACTGGATGAAAAACCAGTAGCATGTCAGGATATTTAGAGTACCGGCAGGGTGATTAGCGCGATAGCGGTCAAAATTTGGACCGTGACAACATAAAACACCAGTCAGGACGGGTTATCCCCAGAACTTTTTCTTTTTTAACATTTGTCAAGCCAGGTAATGATAGTTTTATGGCAACAGGTGACACTTTCATTACGGCAATTGCTTTTATCTAACCAATTAAATATTAAGCGATATTTTCTTAAGCCGCGTTTCGCACCAATTTGGTCGTAACCCGCGTCTTCTCTCGCTTATCGCGTGTTTTCTAACTCTAATGCACATGGTTATCCACAGGAATAGTGGATAACTGCTTCCAGCCCGTGCAGACCGCCGCTCAGCAAATTCCCGACTTTTCCCACGAAACGGCAGCAAAAATTTTTTATAGCTATTTTTTGCTGATAAACAGTTGTGTCATTCATAACCAACCGATGCGATCTTGCTCACATTTCCACCATTTTAACCCTGCACCACAACTCATCACGTCCGGCACCGCAGATGTGCAAAGGGGGTAATCACACACCGCTTATCCAGGACAAATTCCTAAAAAAGTCTCTTTTTTAATCAATTTAGGGTTTCTGGCAGGAGTTTTGCACATCCCACAATGAGCCTCATCCACACAGATTTTTAAGGAGAGAAAGATGTTGAGTCTGCGTGCAGTTAACCAGTTTTACGGAAGCCAACATACGCTATGGAACGTGGATTTAGATTTTCCCAAAGGCATGTGTACAGGCGTTGTTGGCCTGCCGGGGATGGGCAAAACGACCCTGATGAATTGCATCGCCGGGAAAGTGCCTGTCGACAGCGGCACCATCATCTGGCACGAAGCCGGTGCACCGCCGCGAGATTTGCTTAGCCAGACGCCAGAACCCTTCGCTGGCCCGGGAATAGGCTATGTCCCGCAGGACAGGCGGATTTTCTCCCAGCTAACCATTGATGAAAATCTGCATATCGCCATGCGGGCGACAGGGAAACCTGACCCTGAAGCGAAAAGTGACGTTTACGACCTCTTTCCGGAACTCTATGCGCTGCGACAAACCCGGGCCAACACGCTTTCGCCAGACGACCAGTATCAGCTGGCGCTGGCCAATGCGCTGGTCATCCGTCCGCGGATGCTGATTCTGGATGAACCGATGCATGGCGCGGGCCACAGCTTCGCCCAGAAGCTGAGCCAGCTGCTGGTGCGGTTAAACCGGGAACTGGGAATGACGGTGTTGTTAGCTGAGCAGCAACTGTCGTTTATCCGCCGGGTCGCGGAGCGCTTTTGCATGCTGTATCGCGGGCGTAACGTGGCCCAGGGCCACGTTAACGAGCTGGACGACGAGCTTATCGCCCACTGGATGTCGCTGGAGGCAAGACGCTGAGATCGAGGTAATGCCCGGTTTCAGCGCACCCGGCAGTGTCAGCCAGCCACGGGATCTCCCCAAGAAACGGCGCAGGAAGCACCCGCTTCAGCGTTGCCAGATACTCCTGATGTCGCCTGCCCGGCGCAACCACGTCGTTGGCTATCCAGCCGGCCAGGCGCAGCCCGGCCTGCTGAACGGCCTGGGCAGTCAGCATCGCATGGTTGATACAGCCGAGTTTGACCCCTACCACCAGGATTACCGGCAGTTGCTCGATTTGCACCCAGTCAGCAAAGGTCTGGTCCGCCGAAAGTGGCGTAAACCAGCCACCGGCACCCTCCACCAGCACCCAGTCAGCCTGGCGTTCAAGGGCGCGTAACCCGGCAGAAAGCACGGCAAAATCAATCGGGCGACCTTCATCGGCGCTGATAATATGCGGCGAGGTGGGTTCGGCAAAGGTGTAAGGATTCACCGCTGAATAGGCAAGTTCAAGCGTGCTGTTACGCTGAAGCGCCAGCGCGTCGGTATTGCGTAACCCGTACGCCGTCATCTCGCTGCCGGAGGCGACAGGTTTATATCCGGCGGTGGTTTTTCCCTGCATGCGCGCCGCCTGCAGCAGCGCTGAGCTGGCAACCGTCTTGCCCACTTCGGTATCTGTTCCGGTGACAAAATAACGTTCAGTCACGTTCAATAATCCCATGAAAAAGTTGATATGAGAGCGGGAACTGCCCCCGCTGCTGCGGCCACGCCAGCTCCAGACGCTGCAACTGGCCGCGGGTAAGAGGCTTCTTTTCACGCCCCGCATGCAGATGGGTCGCGCCAATGCCCTTCAGGGAGCGCATGGCGCTGAAGGCATCGTCGAAATTCAGCGTAATGGTCTGCTCAGCACAGCGATAGCGCCATCCCGCCAGCGCGTGGATGACCTGCTCGTGCGACAAAAAACGGTTAGCGTGAGGTTGTTCATCCACCGCTTTCCACGCCTGATTGAGCTCCGGTAAAGAGCTTTCCAGCAGCGTGGTGAAGGCCACGCATCCACCCGGGCGCGCCACGCGATAAAGCTCGTTTAATGCCTGCGGGAGACTACTGCACCACTGTACCGCCAGATGGCTCCAGACCAGATCAAACCGCGCATCCGGCAGCGGAATGGACTCAATATCGGCAACCAGATAGTGGTGCGCGGCCTGCTGCTGACGGGCCTCCTCGAGCATATCGGGCGACAGATCGATAGCCGTCACCTCGCTGCCGGCCGCACGCCAGTGTCGGCTATTGGCACCCGGCCCACACCCGGCGTCCAGCACCAGAGGGAACCGGGTCTCGTTGAGTAAAGCAAGCAGACCCTGCGCGCTCTGACGCTGGAGTTCATCGTGCTGCGAATAGCTGCGCGCGGCCCGGCCAAATGCCGCCGCGATCGCCTGTTTATTCACGGGTGTCATGCAGCGCCTCCAGAAGTGCCTCGATATCCTCTGCTTCGTGCGCCGCCGTGAGCGTCAGACGCAGCCGGGCAGTGCCTGGCGGTACGGTTGGTGGACGAATAGCCGTCACCCATATCCCCCGCTCGCGAAGCGTCTGCGCCAGCGTGAGAGCCAGACCGTTTTCCCCCACCATCACCGGCTGGATTGCGCTCTGCGAATCGGTGCTCTGGAACGGGAGATGGCGTAACCCCTGGCGAAAACGACGGATATGTTCCGCCAGACGCGCCCGTCGTTCCGCACCTTCAGCGCTGCGGATCACCGCCAGTGATGCAGACAGCGCCACGGCCTGTGCGGGCGGCATACTGGTGCTGTAAATGAGATGACGGGCGAACTGCAGCAGATAGTCGGCGACAGACTCGCTGCACAACACGGCCGCCCCGCTCACGCCAAAACCTTTCCCGAAAGTCACCACCAGCAGTTCCGGCTTCACGTTTTGCTGATAGACGCTACCGCGCCCTTCCTCACCCATCACGCCAATACCATGCGCATCATCAACCAGCAGCCAGGCGTTTTGTCGCTGCGCCGTCTCATGCAGCGGACGCAGCGGTGCGCTGTCGCCGTCCATGCTGAACACCCCTTCTGTGACCACCAGCTGCTGTCCGGTGCAGGGCTTATCGAGCAGGCCAGCAAGCTGAGCCGCATCGTTATGGGCAAAGCGGCGGAGCTGCGCAGGGCTTAAACTTGCCGCTTCCAGCAGCGAGGCGTGACTTAAGCGGTCGGCAACAATGCGGTCGTCCTTGCCTATTAGCGCGGTGATGACCGCCTGGTTAGCGGCAAAACCTGAAATGAACAGCAACGCACGCGGATACCCCAGCCAGTCGGCAAGGGCCTCCTCCAGCGCCTGATGCGCCGTGGTGTAGCCGCTGACATGCCCCGAACCGCCGCTGCCGACGCCAAACCGCTCCGCCCCCTGCTGCCAGGCGCGGACGATTGCCGGGTGCTGGTTCAGCCCGAGATAATCATTGCTGGAGAAATTGCAAAACTGCCGGCCCTCGCGGGTGAGAAAACGGCCTGCGCCGTTTTCTACCACGTTGCGAACGCGAAAGGCATCTGCCGCCCGCCGTTCTTCGAGCGCGGAATGGATACGTGCCTGCCAGGTCATACGGTTGCCGCGTTGTAGAACTGGTCAGTATCGGCGTTGAAAATCTGCTGCTCCAGCTGCTGCTGTTGCTCGTTATCCCCCGTCAGGACGTCGGTCTGATGCGGGTTCAGCCCCAGCTTGCGGAACAACTGGACGTCTTTGTCCTCTTCCGGGTTCGGGGTGGTCAGCAGTTTGCAGCCGTAGAAGATGGAGTTGGCCCCGGCCATAAAGCACATCGCCTGCGTCTGTTCGCTCATCTGTTCACGACCCGCCGAGAGGCGCACGTAGGAGGTTGGCATCATGATTCGCGCCACCGCAATGGTGCGGATAAAATCAAATGCATCCACGTCTTCGTTATCCGCCAGTGGCGTACCTTTAACTTTCACCAGCATGTTGATCGGCACGCTTTCCGGCGGCGTGGGCAGGTTCGCCAGCTGCAGCAGAAGACCCGCACGGTCTTTCACCGTTTCGCCCAGTCCCACAATCCCGCCTGAACAGACTTTGATGCCGGCGTCACGCACTTTATCCAGCGTATCGAGACGCTCCTGATAGGTCCGCGTGGTGATGATATTGCCGTAAAATTCAGGGGAGGTGTCGAGGTTGTGGTTGTAGTAATCCAGCCCCGCTGCGGAAAGGCGTTGCGCCTGCTCTTCGTTCAGCGTGCCAAGGGTCATGCAGGCTTCCAGCCCCATCTCTTTCACCCCTTTCACCATCTGCTCCAGATACGGCATGTCGCGATCGTGCGGGTTTTTCCATGCCGCGCCCATACAGAATCGGGTTGAGCCTGCATTTTTCGCCTTACGGGCGGAGTCGAGCACCTGCTCCACTTCCATCAGTCGTTCAGATTCAAGCCCGGTTTTATAGCGCGCACTCTGCGGGCAGTATTTGCAATCTTCTGGGCATGCGCCGGTCTTGATCGACAGCAGCGTACTGACCTGCACATGGCGTGGATCGAAGTGCTGACGATGCACCTGTTGGGCTTCAAACATCAGCTCAAGGAAAGGTTTATTGAATAATTCAGTAACTTGCGACATCGTCCAGCGTGCGTGGTGAGCCATGGGGCTTCTCCAAAGGGTTTTGTTAATTTTCAGATCGGTTTATACTCGTAAACCTAAAACTTTTCAAAATGGTTTACAAGTCGATTATGACCCAGGACGATCTCGCCTTCGACAAGCAGCATATCTGGCACCCTTACACTTCCACTACCCGCCCCCTCCCCGTTTACCCGGTCGCCTCGGCTCACGGGTGCGAACTGACCCTGAGCAGCGGTGAGTCGCTTGTGGACGGCATGTCATCCTGGTGGGCGGCTATTCACGGGTATAACCACCCGCGTCTGAATGCGGCGATGAAAGCGCAGATTGACCAGATGTCGCACGTGATGTTTGGCGGTATCACCCATCAGCCTGCGGTTGACCTGTGCCGGCGTCTGGTCGCGATGACCCCGGCCCCGCTGGAGTGCGTTTTCCTTGCAGATTCCGGCTCTGTTGCCGTGGAAGTAGCGATGAAAATGGCGCTGCAGTACTGGCACGCCAGAGGTGAGACCCGCCAGCGGTTCCTCACCTTCCGCAACGGCTATCACGGCGACACGTTCGGCGCGATGTCGGTGTGCGATCCGGATAACTCCATGCACAGCCTGTGGAAGGGCTATCTGCCAGAGAACCTCTTTGCCCCGGCACCGCAAAGCCGTTTTGACGGGGAGTGGGATGAAATGGACATGGTCGGTTTTGCGCGGCTGATGGCTGCCCACCGCCATGAGATTGCCGCCGTTATTCTTGAGCCGGTTGTGCAGGGTGCAGGCGGGATGCGGATGTACCACCCGGCATGGCTGACGCGCATTCGTAAGATGTGCGATCGCGAGGGCATTCTGCTGATTGCCGATGAGATCGCCACCGGCTTTGGCCGCACCGGCAAGCTGTTCGCCTGCGAGCATGCGGGGATCGCACCGGATATTCTGTGTCTGGGTAAAGCGCTGACCGGCGGCACCATGACGTTGTCCGCCACGCTGACAACGCGCCACGTTGCCGACACCATCAGCGACGGCGACGCGGGCTGCTTTATGCACGGCCCAACGTTTATGGGCAACCCACTGGCCTGCGCGGTGGCGAGCGAAAGCCTGGCCATTCTCGAGAGCGGCGAGTGGCAAACGCAGGTCGCGACGATTGAAGCGCAGCTTCGCCAGGAGCTGAGCGCAGCGTCAGCGGCTGAATTCGTGGCGGATGTGCGCGTGCTGGGTGCCATCGGCGTGATTGAGACCACCCATCCGGTTAACATGGCGGCGCTGCAGCGTTTCTTCGTGGAACGGGGAGTGTGGGTGCGTCCTTTCGGCAAGCTTATCTATCTGATGCCGCCTTATGTTATCTCGCCGGCTCAGCTACGTCAGTTAACGGCTGCGGTAGTTGACGCCGTTAACATTCCCGCACATTTTGCGATTTAACCCTGAGCGTTAACGTCGGTATTCTGTTTATGCATTACACTTTTTGCATAATCGGGTACCGAGGTAAATCGTATGAAAATCATCAGTAAAGATCTGCGCGACGGGGAAAAACTGCCTGAACGCCACGTTTTTAGCGGCATGGGTTATCAGGGGGATAATATCTCTCCGCATCTGGCGTGGGACGATGTTCCGGCGGGAACCAAAAGCTTTGTTGTCACCTGCTATGACCCGGATGCCCCTACAGGCTCAGGGTGGTGGCACTGGATAGTGGCGAACCTGCCTGCGGATACGCGCGTTCTGCCGCAAGGTTCCGGCTCTGACCTGGTGGCGCTGCCTGAAGGCGCTATCCAGACCCGAACCGATTTTGGCAAAGCGGGTTACGGTGGCGCCGCGCCGCCAAAAGGGGAAACGCACCGCTATATCTTCACGGTTCACGCGCTGGATGTGGACAAGATTGAGGTGGATGAGGGCGCGAGTGGCGCAATGGTCGGCTTTAACGTCCATTTTCATTCGCTGGGCAGCGCATCGATCACGGCGATGTATTCGTAAAAAAAACCGGTGGCCTGAACGTGTCCGGGCCACCGGGCAAATCTTAGAGCACCGAAGGCAGTAAGCCCACCAGGCTTCCCTTCTCCAGCAGCGCGATCGCTTTATCAATATCCGGCGCAAAGAAACGGTCATCATCGTAATGCGCGACCTGTTCACGCAGCAGATGACGCGCCTGTTCCAGCAGCGGGCTGGATGTCAGACCTTCACGCAGATCAACGCCCTGACATGCGGCCAGCCATTCCACCGCCAGCACGCCGCGGGTGTTGGCGGCCATCTCCCACAGACGACGTCCGGCGGCCGGGGCCATAGAAACATGATCTTCCTGGTTCGCTGACGTTGGCAGACTGTCCACGCTGTGCGGATGCGACAGGGCCTTATTCTCGCTCGCCAGCGCCGCGGCCGTCACCTGGGCAATCATAAAACCGGAGTTAACCCCGCCGTTGCGGACCAGGAACGGCGGCAGCTGGGACATATGTTTATCCATCATCAGCGCGATGCGACGTTCGGATAAGGCCCCTACTTCCGCAATCGCCAGCGCGATATTATCCGCCACCATCGCCACAGGCTCGGCGTGGAAATTCCCCCCGGAGACCACTTCGTTTTCCTGAGCGAACACCAGCGGGTTATCAGACACCGCATTCGCCTCCACCAGCAGCACTTCTGCCGCGTGGCGGAGCTGCGTCAGACAGGCTCCCATCACCTGGGGCTGACAGCGAAGCGAATAGGGATCCTGTACCTTGTCACAGTTATGGTGAGAGTCTGCAATATCGCTGGTCTCGGTCAGCAGGTGACGGTACATCGCCGCGGCGTCAATCTGCCCGCGCTGGCCGCGCACCTCGTGGATACGGGCGTCAAACGGACGACGTGAGCCAAGCACCGCCTCGGTGGTCAGCGCACCGCACACGACCGCGGAGGCGAAAAGATCCTCGGCTTCAAACAGACCACGCAACGCAAACGCCGTCGAGGCCTGGGTCCCGTTAAGCAGCGCCAGCCCTTCTTTCGCCGCTAGCGTTATCGGGGTTAACCCGGCTTTTTTCAGCGCCTCTTTCGCAGGGAGCCACTCGCCCTTCCAGCGAGCCTGACCTTCACCGAGCAGCAGCAGCGACATATGGGCCAGCGGCGCAAGATCGCCGGATGCACCGACGGAACCTTTTGCCGGGATCCACGGATAGACCTCCGCATCCACCAGCGCCATCAGCGCCTCGATCACGCTGAGGCGAATTCCGGAGAACCCACGTGCCAGACTGTTGATTTTGAGCACCATCATCAGGCGGACAATGTCATCATCCAGCGGTTGACCGACACCCGCCGCATGCGAAAGCACCAGCGAGCGCTGTAAATTTTCCAGATCGTGCGTGGCGATACGCGTCTGCGCCAGCAGACCAAATCCGGTGTTGATGCCGTAGGCGGTACGTCCTTCGGCAATAATGGCTTCAACGCAGGCAACGCTGTCGTTAATCGCGGCGTGGGCGCTTTCATCAAGTGAGAGCGTGACCGGTTGACGCCAGACGTTACGCAGCTGTTTGAGCGTCAGTGAGCCGGGAGTGAGGGTTAAGGCGTTCATTAATGCTTTCCTTGTGTGGCAGGGATCATCGGCAGGTTCAGGCCCTGCTCTTTGGCACATTCAATCGCAATCTCGTAACCGGCATCCGCGTGGCGCATTACGCCGGTTGCCGGGTCGTTATGCAGCACGCGAGCGATACGCGCTGCCGCTTCATCCGTACCATCACACACGATGACCATTCCCGAGTGCTGGGAGAAGCCCATTCCTACGCCACCACCGTGATGCAGCGACACCCAGGTCGCCCCGCTGGCGGTATTCAGTAAGGCATTCAACAGTGGCCAGTCGGAGACGGCATCGGAGCCGTCGCGCATGGCTTCGGTTTCACGGTTCGGGCTGGCAACAGAGCCCGAGTCGAGATGGTCGCGTCCGATAACAATCGGCGCGGAGACTTCACCGCTGCGCACCATTTCGTTAAAGGCCAGACCCAGTTTTTGTCGCCACTCCAGCCCGACCCAGCAGATCCGCGCCGGCAAGCCCTGGAAGTTAATGCGCTCGCGAGCCATATCCAGCCAGTGGTGCAGATGTTCGTCGTCGGCGACGATCTCCTTCACTTTGGCGTCGGTTTTGTAGATATCTTCCGGATCGCCGGACAGGGCCACCCAGCGGAACGGGCCAATACCGCGACAGAACAGCGGACGAATATAGGCAGGCACAAACCCCGGGAAGTCGAAGGCGTTACTCACGCCCATCTCTTTCGCCATCTGGCGAATATTGTTGCCGTAATCAAATGTCGGAATGCCCATCTGGCTAAAGGCCAGCATGGCGTTCACGTGCTCCGCCATGGAACGTTTAGCGGCGAGCACCGTGCCTTCCGGGTCACTTTCGGCTTTTTGCTGGTACGCTTCCCACGTCCAGCCCGATGGCAGATAGCCGTGAAGGGGGTCGTGTGCGCTGGTCTGGTCGGTGACGAGATCCGGGCGTACGCCACGGGCCACCAGTTCAGGGAGAATGTCAGCCGCGTTGCCGCAGAGCGCAATCGACATCGCTTTGCCTTCTGACGTGTATTTTTTGATGCGTGCCAGCGCGTCATCCAGGTTTTCAGCCTGTTCATCGACGTAACGGGTACGCAGTCGGAAATCAATGCGGCTCTGCTGACATTCAATGTTCAGGGAGCAGGCACCGGCAAGGGTCGCGGCCAGCGGCTGTGCGCCCCCCATTCCCCCCAGACCGGCGGTCAGTACCCAGCGACCTTTCAGCGAACCGTTATAGTGCTGACGACCGGCTTCCACGAAGGTTTCGTAGGTGCCCTGCACAATCCCCTGACTGCCGATGTAGATCCAGCTTCCCGCCGTCATCTGGCCATACATCGCCAGCCCTTTGGCGTCCAGCTCGTTAAAGTGTTCCCAGGTCGCCCAGTGCGGGACAAGGTTAGAGTTGGCGATCAGCACGCGCGGTGCATTCTTGTGGGTTTTGAACACGCCGACCGGTTTGCCGGATTGCACCAGCAGGGTTTCGTCATGTTCCAGATGAGTCAGGGATTCAACAATCGCGTCATAGCACTCCCAGTTGCGCGCGGCGCGGCCTATGCCGCCATACACCACCAGCTCGTGGGGGTTTTCCGCGACCTCAGGATCGAGGTTATTCATCAACATGCGCAGCGGGGCTTCGGTGAGCCAGCTTTTGGCGGTAAGTGTGGTGCCGCGCGCGGCGCGGACATCCTGCTGGCGGTATTTACCTGACGACATTGTGTGCTCCTCATACGGGACAGATGATGTATTCAGATATACTTGTATAGACAAGCACACACAAGGTCAGATTTAACAAAAAAGATACAATTTTGTTATATTGCGTTAGCTATCACGCTTTTAAAACGTATGACCCTTACGACATGAAATGGCCCTGCAGCCGGTATCGATTTCCCGGGAACAGCAGTCTGGCATGCGACACAATATGCGACGAAGACCAGGTACGGCGACGAATGAGCAGGCAAGGATCGTCCTCTTTGATCCGCAACAGTTCGCACTCCTGCGGCGTAGCGCGAACCGCTTCCACAATATGTTCCCCTTCCGTCAGCGGCGCGATGAGCGAAAGATAGGCATGCGGTGTGGTCTGGGTGTAATCCTGATCCAGGTACTCGGGCACCCGATCGGCGTTCACGCAGCGATCTTCAATCTGCACCGGGATGTCGTTTTCATAATGCACCATCACGGAATGAAAGATGCGGCTTCCCTCTTTGACATTCAGCTCCACGGCCTGCTCGGCGCTGGCCTGTGTCTCTTCGAGCACCAGCACTTCACAGTGGTGCTGATGGTTACGCGAGGCTATCTCATCGGCAATACTTCTGATCTCAAACAGCGCCGATTGCCCTTTCGGCTCCGCGACGAAGGTCCCAACGCCTTGCAGACGCACCAGAAGGCCCTCATCGGTCAGCTCGCGCAGCGCCCGGTTGATGGTCATTCGGCTAAAACCAAACTGTGCGACCAGTTCGGCCTCGGACGGAATGCGATCGTGCGGCCGCCAGACGCCGGTTGCGATTTTTTCGCTGATAGCCTGCTTCACCTTTTCGTAGAAAGGCGCGGGAGGGCTGGACTGCGACAGCGGTGAGCGTGAAAACATCCTGACTCCTTAAACGTTGTTATGCCCACCAGTGAGCAATTTGCCAGGCCAGACGGGCGGCAAGCTTTGCCCCCTGTCCGTCCCGATCGTACTGCGGGTTAAATTCTACCAGATCGGCAGCCTGCAGTTTTCCACTGCGGCAGATGTGTTCAATCACCGGCAGAAGATCCAGCGCGGGTACCCCTAACGCCGCGGGCGCTGAGACGGCTGGCATTTCGCCAGCAGGCAAAACATCGAGGTCAATGGTGAGGTAAACGCGGTCGGCCTGGGCCAGGACCTTGTCCAGAGCCGATAATGCATCTCGCCTGAAATGAAGGTCTTCCACCAGCGTGACGTTTAGTCGCTCAGCTTCATCCCACAGCGCCTGCGTGTTCGCCGCCCGGCTGACGCCCAGGCAGGCATACTGAAAATCGCGCGCCTGTTCCGCACAGTAGTGTGCCAGCTGACGAAACGGCGTGCCGGAGGTCGCGCGGTCCGCCTTGCGCAGGTCAAGGTGTGCATCCAGATTTATCACCACCACGCGCGCGTTCGGGAAAGCATCCAGAACCCCGCGGCCATGCGCCCAGGCGGTCTCGTGTCCCCCGCCAAAAACCAGCGTACGCATGCCGGACTGCTGGCAGGCCTGCACGGCATCGCTTAACGCCCGCTGAGCCGCTTCCAGGTTATCGCCCTCGACATATACCGACCCCATATCCACCAGCCGGTCATGTCCATGATGACTTGCCATGTTCGCCAGCGCTTTGCGAAGCACCTCCGGGGCCTGTACGGCGCCGGGCCTGCCCTGATTGCGTTTTACCCCTTCATCACATTCAAACCCTATCAAAGCGATGCCGGATGACTGAGGGGTAAATACCGGCATCTGTCGCAGGGTCTGAAAAATACGTTTTGCATTGCTGGCCTCGGCGCTGTCGTCGCGCCCCTGCCAGACGGTCTCGGCAACCGGCCGCCAGAGTCTCATACGCTCTCCCCACGGAAAATACGTTGATACAACGGATTGCGTCCCGGCTCGTAGACCATTTCGACCGGGTGATGTGCATCCCAGACGACAAAGTCAGCCACGAATCCAGCCTGCAGCTGCCCGTGCGTGGCCCCGCGTCCCAGCGCCTGGGCAGCATGTCGCGTCACGCCAGCCCAGGCCTCTTCAGGCGTCAGGCCAAACTGCACGCAGGCCATATTCATCGCGAGATGAATACTCGCGAACGGGCTGGTGCCGGGGTTATAGTCGGTGGCGACAGCCATGGGAACGCCCTCTTTTCTGAGCTGTTCAACCGGCGGACGCTGGCGCTCCTGAAGAAAATAGAATGCCCCCGGCAGTAATACCGCAACCGTGCCGTTGTGCGCCATCGCCTGAACACCGTCATCGTCGAGATATTCAATATGATCGGCGGAAAGCCCCTTAAAGCGGCTGACCAGCGCCGCGCCGCCAAGATTTGAAAGCTGTTCCACGTGTCCTTTGACCGGAATCCCCAGGGCCGTGGCAGCGCGGAAAAGCCGCTCGGTTTGCGCTGGCGTGAAGCCGACATTTTCGCAAAACACATCCACGGCTTCGAATAAGCCTTTTTGCCACAGCGTGGGCATCATCTGCTCGCACACCGTGGTGAGATACGCGTTCGCGTCATGGCGGTATTCCGCCGGAACCGCATGCGCAGCCAGAAGCGTTGGGCTGATCTCTACCGGATTGTTCTGGCCCAGCTGGCGGGCGACCTGCAGCATCTTCTCTTCCGCTTCGGCGTTGAGACCATATCCCGACTTGATTTCAACCGTGGTCACCCCTTCATCGATCAGCCGCTGCAGACGCTGTTGCGCCAGCCTTAGCAGGGTCTCGGGCGAACTGCTCCGCGTCGCCGTCACGGTCGCGTTAATCCCGCCGCCCTGCGCGCTGATGGTTTGATAAGAGACGCCGTTCAGACGCTGCTCCCACTCTGCCGCACGATCGCCACCGAACACCAGGTGGGTATGGCAGTCAATCAGCCCGGGGGTGACCAGACGACCGTGCAGATCGACACAGTGACGGTGGCCGGAAGGGATGTCGGATTCGGGAATAACGGCCAGAATCGTCTGGCCGCGCACCACCAGGGCGTGCTGCGCTTTCAGGCCATAAGGCGTGCTGTCGTCCGGGATCATTGTCGCCAGTCGCGCATTGCGCCATATTACATCGTCGGGATGAAGCTGCTGCATGGGCATTCCACTTGTCATGGGTTGTATAGACATTTATTTTCATCTGCCCCCTGCTGTCAACCGCTCTGGCGGAAAATGTTATTTATTTGTGATGACTTTCCCGCCTCCCGCGGGTAAAAAATGCATCTTTTACCCTTTTTATCTTCCCGTTTCGCTCAACTTAGTATAAAAAAGCAGGCTATTTCGTCTATCCCGTTAAGACTTGCATACCCAGGAGCTTTACCTTGAACATTTCCAGGATTTCCCGTCTGGCGTTAGCGCTCGCCTTTGGCGTGACATTATCCGCATGCAGTTCTACCCCACCGGACCAGCAGCCTTCTGAGCAGGTTGCACCGGGTACCGCCTCTCGCCCGATTTTGTCCGCTGATGAAGCGAAGAACTTTGACCGTGCACACTACTTCTCGGCGATGGACCCTAACGCTGCGCCGTGGACACCGTCTTCTATTAACCTGCCGAAACAACCTGACTTCGTTGTCGGTCCGGCAGGCACGCAGGGCGTGACGCACACGACGATTCAGGCTGCGGTTGACGCGGCTATCACCAAACACAGCGCCTCTCGCCAGTACATCGCGATCCTGCCTGGGGAATATGAAGGCACCGTTTACGTTCCGGCAGCACCGGGCAGCATCACCCTCTACGGGACAGGCGAGAAAGCGGTCGACGTGAAAATTGGTCTGGCGATTGATTCTGAAATCGACAGCAACACCTGGCGTCGCCTGGTCAACCCGGCGGGTAAATACATGCCAGGCAAACCGGCGTGGTACATGTTTGACAACTGCCAGAGCAAGCGTGCAGCTACCATCGGCGTGATGTGTTCTGCGGTCGTCTGGTCTCAGAATAATGGCCTGCAGCTGCAGAACCTGACCATTCAGAATACCCTGGGCGATAGCGTGGATGCCGGTAACCACCAGGCCGTTGCACTGCGTAGCGATGGCGATAAAGTGCAGATCAACAACGTGAATATTCTCGGCCGTCAGAACACCTTCTTCGTGACGAACAGCGGTGTTCAGAACACGCTGCAGAATAACCGTCTGACCCGTACGCTGGTCACTAACAGCTACGTTGAAGGTGACGTGGATCTGGTCTCCGGTCGCGGCGCGGTGGTGTTTGAGAACACCGATTTCCGCGTGGTGAATTCACGCACTCAGCAGGAAGGTTATGTGTTTGCCCCTGCCACGCAATCTAACCTGTTCTACGGCTTCCTGGCGGTTAACAGCCGCTTTAACGCGTCCGGTGACGGCGTCGCGCAGCTGGGCCGCTCGCTGGATGTGGACTCTGCCACCAACGGTCAGGTTGTTATTCGTGACAGCGTGATCAACGAAGGTTTCAACATGGCTAAGCCATGGGCCGATGCCGCTATCTCCAAACGTCCTTTCTCCGGCAATACCGGTAGCGTGGATGATAAAGGTAACGTGCAGCGCAACCTGAATGACGCTAACTTCAACCGCATGTGGGAATACAACAACCGCGGTCTGGGTAGCAAAGTGGTTGCTGAGCCTAAGCAATAAAAGAATGCGTTGATGTCTTTTGCTGTACTCGCCCGGCGCCCACCGGGCATAAAAAAACCTCGCATTTGCGAGGTTTTTTGTTTTAAGCCTTTTAGTGTGCGTTTACCACCACCCACATTGGCCCCTGGCCGACGGCGTAACGCCCTTTCTCTTCCAGCAGCCCCTGCGCACCTTTGATTTCGTACAGCGCGATGTGGTGGGATTTTTGCCCCGCCGCAATCAGGTATTTACCGCTGTGATCGATATTAAACCCGCGTGGCTGGGTTTCGGTAGGCTGGAAACCTTCAATCGCCAGCACGCTACCGTCTTCAGAAACGCTGAATACCGTAATCAGGCTGGAGGTACGGTCGCAGGCATACAGATGACGCCCATCCGGTGTGATGTGAATATCAGCCGCCCAGCGGGTGTCAGAGAAGTCAGACGGCATCATATCCAGCGTCTGCACGCACTCAATCTTGCCGTTAGGATCTTTCAATTCCCATACGTCCACAGAACTGTTCAGCTCGTTCACCACATAGGCGTACTGCTGGTTCGGGTGGAACACCAGATGGCGCGGGCCCGCGCCCTCAACGGTGGTCACTTCTGCAGGATTCTGCGCCACCAGGTGACCGTCATCGCTCAGGGTAAACAGGCAGATACGATCCTGTTTCAGCGCAGGGACCCACAGCGTACGGTTATCCGGAGAAATATTCGCCGAGTGGCAACCTTCCAGCCCGTCAACCACATCCACGGTTTCAACCGGTAGGCCCGCTTCCAGGCGCGTTACGCTGACACAGCCCGCATTGTAAGAGCCGCTGAAGATGAAGTTGCCTTTGCGATCGGTGGAGATATGCGTTGGGCTGCCCGGTAAAGGTGCTTCCGCAGTGTAAGTTAGCGCGCCGTCGTCCGGCGAGATGCGGTAGGCCAGCACGCGAAACTCCGGGCGCACACCCACGTACAAGAAACGTTTATCCGGGCTGATAACCATCGGCTGCACCTGACCTGGCACATCAACAACCTGAACCAGCGTGAGGGTACCCTCGGTATTTAAACGCCAGACGTGGATCTGCTGGCTTTCAGGACTGGCGGTATAAACGGTTTGTTTCATGAATATTCACTCCTCACTGCGCATGAAAGTAGTTAACTTTTGACGGTGAATGCTGAATTGTCATCGGGAATTTTGAAGCCTTTGCCTCTCGGTGTACCATCCCTTCAGAACGTAAATTCAATATTAACCCGGAAAAACAAATGACCTCGCGTGTAATTGCTCTGGATTTAGACGGTACCTTACTTACTCCGCAGAAAACCCTTCTCCCCTCTTCCCTTGAAGCACTCAAACGCGCGCAGGAAGTGGGATATCAACTCCTTATCGTAACGGGTCGACATCACGTTGCCATTCATCCTTTTTATCAGGCACTGGCGTTAGATACACCTGCAATTTGTTGTAATGGCACTTATTTGTATGATTATCAGGCAAAAAAGGTTTTAGAATCCGATCCGCTGCCCGTGCCTCAGGCGCTGCAATTGATTGATCTGCTTGATGAGCATGCCATTCACGGCCTGATGTACGTGGATAACGCAATGGTGTATGAACGTCCGACAGGCCACGTGATCCGCACCAGCAACTGGGCATTGTCTCTGCCTGAAGCGCAGCGTCCGGTCTTTACCCAGGTTTCCTCCCTGCGCCAGGCGGCTCAGGATGTCGATGCTATCTGGAAATTTGCGCTGACGGATGAAGATACCACCAAACTGAATGCCTTCGCGACGCACGTTGAACAAACGCTGGGTCTGGAGTGCGAGTGGTCCTGGCACGACCAGGTCGATATCGCCCGCAAAGGCAACAGCAAAGGCAAGCGTCTGACGCAGTTCGTGGAGTCTCAGGGCGGATCAATGCAGGATGTGATTGCCTTTGGCGATAACTACAACGACATCAGCATGCTGGAGGCCGCCGGTACAGGCGTGGCAATGGGCAACGCCGACGATGCGGTAAAAGCGCGTGCTAACGTCGTGATTGGTGATAACACCACCGACAGCATCGCGCAGTATATTTATACCCACCTGCTGTAATCAGGTGGTGATGGAGACGCTCTTGATTTGCGCGTAAAGCCACAGGCCAGGCTTGATCCCTAACTCATCTCTGGCCCACGGACTGATGCGCGCCCAGAGCGTCTTGCTGCCCACTTCGAGCTTTACCTCAACCTGTCCGTTATCATCAAAACACTCCGCCACTTTCGCGCGCAGGATATTGCGAATACTGGTCTGCAGCGGCGCTTGCAGCACCAGAGAGACATCTGAAGCCTGAATGCGTATACGCAACGCAGACTGCAGCGGTTTGTCGATTTTGTTGACCCACAGATGCTGGTCGCCCAGCGCCAGTGCGGTCATCGCATAGTGCGGATGGTGTTCCAGCACGCTCACCTTAAGGATGCTGCTCTGCTGCTCCTTCGGTAACCACGGGTGCATCACGCTGCTGCCCCACACCTCTTCCAGATTACCGAATGCCTTAACACTGCCCTCTTCCAGCACCAGCACTTTATCGGCCAGATGCAGGATCTCATCCAGCGAGTGGCTGACGTAGAGCATCGGGATATTGATTTCACGCGCCAGTCGCTGAAGATAGGGCAGCAGTTCACGTTTTCGCGGAATATCCAGCGAGGCCAGCGGTTCGTCGAGCAACAGCAGTTCTGGCGCGGTGAGCAACGCGCGGCCTATCGCCACGCGCTGTTTTTCACCACCAGAAAGCGATGAAGGGAGCCGGTCCAGCAGTGACTCAATGCCCAGCAGCGCCACCAGCTTATCAAATTGCGCGGCCATGCTTTTGGCCATGCCGTAGCGAAGATTACCGCGCACGCTGTAATGCGGAAATAATCGCGCATCCTGAAAAACATAACCAATTCGCCGCTTATCCGGTGCCAGGTAAATTTTGTTCTCAACGTCGTTTAAGACACGATCGTTGAGCACAATCCGTCCGGACTGCGGCCGCGTCAGTCCGCTGATGGCATTAATCAATGAGGTTTTCCCTGCACCTGATACGCCAAAGATGGCGGTAATGCCACTCGCAGGCAGCGTCTCGTTAAGGGTCAGGGTATGGTTTCCCAGCGTCTGGGTGAACTGAAGTTCGAGCATGACTATTTCCCCATCCGCTCGCGACTGAGTCGCGCCAGCCATTCCGAAACCAGCAGCGAGACCAGCGCCAGCACAATTGAGATAATGCACAGCCGCGCCGCGGCACCTTCTCCACCCGGCGTCTGGATCAGGGTGTACATTGCTGACGGGATCGTCCGCGTCTCACCGGGGATATTCGACACAAAGGTAATCGTGGCACCAAACTCACCCAGCGAGCGGGCGAACGCCAGTACCGTGCCGACAATAATGCCCGGCAGCGTAAGCGGGAGCGTGATGGTGAAAAATACGCGCCAGCGCCCGGCTCCCAGCGTGCGGGCAGCCTGTTCCAGTTTGATATCAACCCCTTCCAGCGCCAGGCGAATGGCCCTGACCATCAGCGGGAATGACATCACCGCCGCCGCCAGTACCGCCCCTCGCCAGCTAAACGCAAACGTCAGCCCAAACCAGTCATATAACCATTCGCCAATAAAACCGCGCCGCCCCATCGACACCAGCAGCAGGTAACCAACCACCACCGGTGGCAACACGAGGGGAAGATGAAGAACGCTATCCAGCAGGGCTTTGCCGGGAAACTTACAGCGAACCAGTAACCAGGCAAAGAAGATCCCAAAGGGCAAACTCAGCGCAACCGCCAGGGAAGAGACTTTCAGGCTCAGCAGGACAGCCTGCCATTCAGGATCGGTCAATATCATTAGTGAGTCGTAAATCCGTAACGTTTAAAGATTGCGGACGCTTCGGGTCCTTTCAGGTATTCGCTGAAGGCCGTCACGGTCGCATTTTTATGTCCATCAACAATCGCAACAGGATATTCCACTTTCTTGTGGGAGTCTTCCGGGAACGTACCAACCACTTTCACCCCTTTACTGGCGACGGCGTCCGACCCGTAGACTATCCCCAGCGGCGCTTCATTACGTTCAACCAGCGCCAGAGCACCGCGCACATCTTCAGCCGGAGCCAGTGTGGGCGATAACGTCTCCCAGGCACCCAGTTTTTGCAATGCTTCTTTGGCGTAGATCCCCGCTGGTACATGCTCCGGATCGCCAACGGCCAGGCGTCCTCCGTTCAGCAGCCGGGTCCAGGGGGTCTCTTTGTTGATACTGATTTCGCCTTGCTGACTGGCTTTCGGCGCCACCACGACAAGGCTATTCCCCAGCAATGTTTCGCGGGTTGTCGCATCAATCGATTTCTTTTCAGCCGCGTAATCCATCCACTTCTGGTCTGCAGAGATGAACAGATCGGCCGGCGCTCCCGCTTCAATCTGACGTGCCAGCGTCGATGAAGAAGCAAAAGAGGAGACCACCTCGACGTTCTTCTCTTTTTTATACGCTGTCGCAATATCCTGCATCGCGTTGGTCAACGACGCCGCCGCAAAGACGGTAATTTTACCCTCGTTAGCCAGCGCGTGTCCGCTCAGCGAAAGTGTCAGCGTTGCCCCTGCGAAAAGGCGTACCCATGTACGTGCCATTTGTAGCTCCTGTGAGTATCGTTATATACACACTAATATAACGGTAACTCCGGAGAGATCCCAGCGTTAAATCGTACCGCTCAAGGGGTACAGCAAGCTGATGCTTTAAATAATATCGGCGAGAAAGGGAAATACTTGAGAGCAAAACGCCCGGGCAAGCCGGGCGTTTCGGGGGGAAATTAATGCTGCTTTTTAGCCTGGTCTCTGTGACCAATGTTCGAAAATACGTTGAACACTTCACCCAGGCCGTAGATGGCACCGAGGATAACGGCCATCACTACTGGTACCATGATCACGGCGAATACCAGACTTTTCAACAATTCCAACATGGTTTTCTCCAGATATTGTGAATGGCTTATTCTACCCTGAAAAGTGAGAAAAACATCCCCTTTTGTGCGGTGCCCTTTGCGACCTTCGCCATTTGGGTCACAATGCACTTTTTGCCAGGACAGTGTTATGCAGGCCGAAATTCTCCTCACTCTACGACTACAGCAGAAGCTTTTCGCCGATCCGCGACGTATCGCCCTGCTTAAACAAATAGAACAAACCGGTTCAATAAGCCAGGGGGCTAAGAACGCTGGCATTAGCTATAAAAGCGCCTGGGATGCCATCAACGACATGAACACCCTGAGCGAGCAAACGCTGGTTGACCGGGCCACAGGCGGCAAAGGCGGTGGGGGTGCGATCCTGACACGTTACGGCCAGCGCCTGGTTCAGCTGTATGATCTGCTGGCGCAGATCCAGCAAAAAGCATTTGATGTGTTAAGTGACGACGATAATCTCCCGCTGGACAGCCTGCTGGCTGCCATTTCCCGTTTTTCGCTGCAAACCAGCGCCCGTAACCAGTGGTTTGGCACGGTGATGGCGGGCGATAACGCCCAGGTGCAGCGTCATATTGAGATCCTGCTTGCCGATGGAACAACCCGTCTGAAAGCCGCGATTACCGCACAAAGCGCAGACCGACTGGCGCTGAATGAAGGTAAAGAGGTGCTGGTGTTACTGAAAGCGCCGTGGGTGAATATCACTGCCGATGCCGAAAAAGCAAAAGCCGCTGATAACCAGCTACGCGGTGCCATCCGCCACGTTGAACGCGGTGAAGAGCAGTGTGAAGTACTGATGACCCTGCCGGACGGGCAAGAACTCTGCGCAACCCTTCCCCTCAGCGACGCCGCAGAATTAGAAGAAGGTGCTGTGGTGACCGCATATTTCAACGCCGACCGGGTGATTATCGCCACATTGTGCTGAGCACATTGACAAGCGTGTCGACAGTGAGTATCCCTGACATCTGTTGCTGCAAAAAATGGGATAAGTCATGTCATCATTGCATATTTCGCAAGGCACGTTTCGTCTTAGCGACACCCGAACGCTGACGATTTCTGATTTAACAATACGCGCCGGTGAAAGCTGGGCGTTTGTCGGTACAAACGGAAGCGGGAAATCAGCGCTGGCCCGTGCGCTGAGCGGAGAGCTCGCGCACCTTAAAGGGGAATACCAGTGTAACTTTACGCGCCTGACGCGCCTGTCATTCGAGCAACTACAAAAGCTGGTGAGCGATGAATGGCAGCGCAATAACACCGATTTACTCAGCCCGGGCGAAGAAGATACGGGCCGCACGACGGCAGACATTATTCAGGATGAGGTCAACAATCCTGCCCGTTGTGCGTATCTGGCAGAACAGTTTGGCATCACCTCCCTGCTGAACCGGCGCTTTAAATACCTCTCGACCGGTGAGACCCGGAAAACGCTGCTGTGTCAGGCGCTGATGAGCGAGCCGGAACTGTTGATTCTGGATGAACCGTTCGACGGTCTCGACGTGCAGTCCCGCGCACAGCTGGCCACCCTGCTCGGCTCGCTTAACCAGCAGGGCTATACGCTGGTACTGGTGCTTAACCGTTTTGATGAAATTCCTGAGTTTATTCAGAACGCCGGCGTGCTCGCTGACTGCAACCTGACTGAAACCGGCGAAAAATCGGCGTTACTTAAGCAGGCGTTAATTGCCCAACTGGCGCACAGTGAAAACCTGGACGGCATCACGCTGCCGGAACCGGACGCACCTTCTGCCCGCCACGCGTTAGATCCCCACCAGCCGCGCATCGTGCTGCGTGATGGCGTGGTAGCGTATGACGATCGGCCGATCCTTAATCATCTCAGCTGGACGGTCAACCCGGGTGAACACTGGCAAATTGTCGGCCCCAACGGCGCGGGAAAATCAACGCTGCTGAGCCTGATCACCGGCGATCACCCTCAGGGCTACAGTAACGATCTCACCCTGTTTGGCCGCCGCCGCGGAAGCGGTGAAACGATCTGGGATATCAAAAAGCATATCGGCTATGTCAGCAGCAGCCTGCATCTGGATTACCGGGTCAGCACCACGGTGCGCAATGTGATCCTGTCCGGGTATTTTGATTCCATCGGCATTTATCAGGCGGTCTCGGACAAACAGCATAAGCTGGCCCAGCAGTGGCTGGATATTCTGGGGATGGATAACCGGGTCGCTGACGCGCCGTTTCATAGCCTTTCGTGGGGACAGCAGCGTCTGGCACTGATCGTTCGCGCGCTGGTAAAACATCCGACCCTTCTGATCCTCGACGAACCGCTACAGGGGCTGGACCCATTAAACCGCCAGCTGATCCGCCGTTTTGTGGATGTCCTGATTAGCGAAGGCGAAACGCAGCTGCTGTTCGTTTCCCATCATGCCGAAGATGCCCCGTCCTGCATTACGCACCGCCTCGAGTTTGTGCCCGACGGTGAACGCTATCAGTACCTGCTGAGTAAAATCGATTAACCCCGGAGGGCTCTGCCCTCCGTTTTTTCGGATAACCTGCACAAAGACTTCCCTATCCCTTTGATCTACAATGTCGCATTGCCGCCCAAAAACGGATTTTAAAAGCAGTGTAAACGATTCCACTATTTTATCCCATGTCACACTTTTCGCGTCTCTGTTATGCTATGGTTATTACATACCATAAGCCCAATGGAGCGAAATATGCGAGTTCTGGTAACAGGTGGTAGCGGTTACATTGGTAGTCATACCTGCGTGCAGCTGCTGCAAAACGGTCATGATGTCATCATCCTCGACAACCTGTGCAATAGTAAGCGCAGCGTGCTGCCTGTGATTGAACGTCTTGGCGGTAAACAACCGACCTTCGTGGAAGGCGACATCCGCAATGAAGCGTTGATGACCGAGATCCTTCACGACCATGCCATTGAGACGGTGATCCATTTCGCCGGTCTGAAAGCGGTGGGTGAATCCGTCGCGAAACCGCTGGAGTATTACGACAACAACGTCAACGGTACCCTGCGTTTGATCTCCGCCATGCGCGCAGCGAACGTCAAAAACTTTATCTTCAGCTCTTCCGCAACCGTCTACGGCGATCAGCCAAAAATCCCTTACGTTGAAAGCTTCCCGACCGGTACGCCGCAAAGCCCGTATGGCAAAAGCAAACTGATGGTGGAGCAGATCCTCACCGATCTGCAAAAAGCACAGCCTGAATGGAGCATCGCCTTGTTGCGCTACTTCAACCCGGTTGGCGCCCATCCGTCAGGCGATATGGGTGAAGATCCACAGGGCATCCCGAATAACCTGATGCCGTACATCGCCCAGGTGGCCGTTGGCCGCCGTGAGTCTCTGGCTATTTTCGGTAATGATTATCCAACCGAAGACGGTACCGGTGTGCGTGATTATATCCACGTCATGGATCTGGCCGACGGCCACGTGGCGGCAATGCAGCAGCTGGCCGATAAGCCAGGCGTGCATATTTACAACCTCGGCGCCGGGATCGGCAGCAGCGTGCTGGACGTCGTGAATGCCTTCAGTAAGGCCTGCGGTAAGCCTGTGAATTATCACTTCGCACCGCGCCGTGAAGGCGACCTCCCGGCTTACTGGGCCGATGCCTCCAAAGCCGATAAAGAGCTTAACTGGCGTGTCACCCGCACGCTTGATGAAATGGCACAGGATACCTGGCACTGGCAGTCTCGCCATCCACAAGGTTATCCGGACTAAGGATCCGTCATGACTTCGTTCAATCCCGTCGATCATCCGCATCGTCGTTTTAACCCGCTAAGCGGGCAATGGATTTTGGTTTCTCCGCATCGCGCCAAGCGCCCCTGGCAGGGGGCGCAAGAGACGCCTGCAAAACAGACGCTTCCGCAGCACGACCCGGACTGCTTCCTGTGTCCGGGCAACACGCGTGTGACGGGCGATAAAAACCCGGACTACAAAGGCACCTTCGTTTTCACCAACGATTTTGCCGCCCTGATGACCGACACGCCCGACGCGCCGGATAGCCAGGACCCGCTGATGCGCTGTGAAAGTGCACGCGGCACCAGCCGTGTTATCTGTTTCTCGCCCGACCACAGCAAAACGCTGCCGGAGCTGAGTGTTGACGCGCTGAAAGAGGTCGTCAGCACCTGGCAGACGCAAACTGCTGAACTGGGCCAGACCTACCCGTGGGTACAAGTGTTCGAAAACAAAGGCGCGGCAATGGGCTGCTCTAACCCGCACCCGCACGGTCAGATCTGGGCCAACAGTTTCCTGCCAAACGAAGCCGAGCGTGAAGACCGTCTGCAAAAAGCCTATTTCGCGGAAAACGGATCGCCGATGCTGGTGGATTACACCCGTCGTGAACTGGCCGATGGCAGCCGAACGGTGGTGGAAACCGAGCATTGGCTGGCCGTCGTACCTTACTGGGCAGCATGGCCATTTGAGACGCTGCTTCTGCCAAAAGCACAGGTTCTGCGCATCACCGATCTGAGCGACGCACAGCGCGATGACCTCGCCCTGGCACTGAAGAAACTGACCAGCCGTTATGACAACCTGTTCCAGTGCTCCTTCCCGTACTCAATGGGCTGGCATGGCGCTCCGTTTAACGGTGAAGAGAATCAACACTGGCAGTTGCATGCCCATTTCTATCCGCCGCTGCTGCGCTCTGCGACGGTACGTAAATTCATGGTGGGCTATGAAATGCTGGCAGAAACCCAGCGTGACCTGACGGCAGAACAGGCTGCAGAACGCCTGCGTGCTGTGAGTGACGTCCATTATCGCGAATCAGGAGTCTAAAAAATGAGTCTGAAAGATAAAACACAATCCCTGTTTGCTGAGAAATTTGGCTACCCTGCCACCCATGTCATTCAGGCGCCTGGCCGCGTGAACCTGATTGGTGAACATACCGACTATAACGATGGTTTCGTTCTGCCGTGCGCCATTGATTACCAGACGGTCATTAGCTGCGCTAAGCGCGATGATCGCAAAGTCCGCGTTATTGCAGCGGATTACAACAATGAGACGGATGAGTTTTCCCTCGATGCACCCATCGTTACCCACGACAGCCAGCAATGGTCTAACTACGTGCGCGGCGTGGTAAAACACCTTCAGAAACGTAATAAAAACGTGGGCGGTGCTGATCTGGTCATCAGCGGAAACGTGCCTCAGGGCGCCGGGTTAAGCTCGTCCGCGTCGCTGGAAGTCGCCGTGGGTACCGTCTTCCAGCAGCTTTATCATCTGCCGCTGGACGGGGCACAAATTGCCCTGAATGGTCAGGAAGCGGAAAACCAGTTTGTGGGCTGTAACTGCGGCATCATGGACCAGCTGATCTCTGCGCTGGGTAAAAAAGAGCATGCCTTGCTTATCGACTGCCGCTCTCTGGGCACCAAAGCCGTTCCCTTGCCAAAAGGCGCAGCTGTGGTAATTATTAACAGCAACTTTAAACGCACGCTGGTGGGCAGCGAGTACAACACCCGCCGCGAGCAGTGTGAAACCGGCGCACGTTTCTTCCAGCAACCTGCGCTGCGTGACGTTTCGCTCAACGAGTTCAATAAAGTGGCGCACGAACTGGATCCGGTAGTGGCGAAACGCGTTCGCCATGTGCTGACGGAAAATGCCCGTACCGTTGAAGCGGCGTCCGCGCTGGCGAAAGGCGACCTGAAACGTATGGGTGAACTGATGGCAGAATCTCACGCCTCCATGCGCGATGATTTTGAAATCACCGTTCCGCAAATCGATACCCTGGTGGAAATCGTCAAAGCCACGATTGGCGATAAAGGCGGTGTGCGCATGACCGGCGGCGGCTTCGGTGGCTGCATTGTTGCCCTGATGCCGGAAGAGCTCGTCCCTGCCGTCCAGCAGGCGGTGGAAAAACAGTACGAAGCGAAAACAGGTATTAAAGAAACTTTCTACGTGTGTAAAGCATCACAAGGAGCAGGACAGTGCTAAACGAAACGCCAACCCTTGCCCCGGATGGCCTGCCGTATCGCCTGTTAACCCTGCGCAACAGCGCAGGAATGGTGGTTACGTTAATGGACTGGGGTGCCACTTTGCTATCCGCTCGTGTACCAATGCCTGATGGCAGCGTACGTGAAACCCTGCTTGGCTGCGCGTCGCCTGAGCAGTATGTCAATCAGTCCGCCTATCTTGGCGCGTCTGTCGGCCGTTATGCTAACCGCATCGCGAAAAGCGCTTTCGAACTTGATGGCGAGCGTTACTCGTTGCTTTCCAGTCAGGGCGAAAACCAGTTGCACGGTGGACCTGAAGGGTTCGATAAGCGCCGCTGGAAAATCGTTCAGCAAAACGACCGCGAAGTGCTGTTCTCACTAGACTCGCGTGACGGTGACCAGGGATTCCCCGGTAACCTCACCGCGTTCGCGCATTTCACGCTGGCTGACGATAACCGTATCGCCATTGAATATCGCGCGAAAGTTGATAAGCCGTGCCCGGTCAATCTGACCAACCACGCTTATTTCAACCTGGACGGCAACCAGTGCGACGTGCGTAATCACACGCTCCAGATCCTGGCCGATACCTATCTGCCGGTGGATGAAATGGGGATCCCGTATCAGGGGCTCAAGGCCGTCAGCGGTACCAGCTTTGATTTCCGCAGCGGAAAAACCATCGCACAGGATTTCCTGAGCGATGACGATCAGCGCAAGGTGAAAGGCTATGACCACGCGTTCCTGCTGCAGGCGAAAGGTGATGTGACTCAGCCTGCCGCGCAGGTCTGGTCTGCAGATGAGAAACTGCAGATGACGGTCTACACCACGGCCCCTGCCCTGCAATTCTATTCAGGCAACTACCTTGGCGGTACCACGGCACGCGAACATGAAGAGTACAGCGACTGGCAAGGTCTGGCGCTGGAAAGCGAGTTCCTGCCGGACAGTCCGAACCATCCAGAATGGCCACAGCCGGACTGTGTGCTGCGCCCGGGTGAAGAGTACGTTAGCGTGACAGAATATCATTTCATCCCGCATTCATAATTCCCAGCCCTCCTTGCGGAGGGCTTTTTCTCTCCGTCTTGCTGAAAATAGCGCCGATCGCAGACAAAATCATAACCCTGGATTCACAAGCATCTTACACTCAGAGACTATTTTCGCTATGGTTAGGGTTAAGCGTTGCTGCTGGCACTGTCACGGCAATATAATGAGAATTGTTATCATTCAATAAAGCTTATGAGGAGTACGATATGGCTGTAACTAAGCTGGTCCTGGTGCGTCATGGCGAAAGCCAGTGGAACAACGAAAACCGCTTTACCGGTTGGTACGACGTTGATCTGTCAGAAAAAGGCGTAAGCGAAGCAAAAGCAGCAGGTAAACTGCTGAAGGCTGAAGGCTTCAGCTTTGATTTTGCTTACACCTCTGTGCTGAAACGTGCCATCCATACTCTGTGGAACGTTCTGGACGAACTGGATCAGGCCTGGCTGCCGGTTGAGAAATCCTGGAAACTGAACGAGCGTCACTACGGTGCGCTGCAGGGTCTGAACAAAGCGGAAACCGCTGAAAAATACGGTGACGAGCAGGTTAAACAGTGGCGTCGCGGCTTCGCGGTAACCCCACCAGAGCTGACCAAAGATGACGAACGCTACCCGGGCCACGACCCGCGTTACGCGAAACTGACGGATGCTGAGCTGCCAACGACCGAGAGCCTGGCGCTGACCATCGACCGCGTTGTGCCTTACTGGAACGAAACCATTCTGCCACGCCTGAAAAGCGGCGAGCGCGTGATCATCGCAGCTCACGGTAACTCCCTGCGTGCGCTGGTGAAATACCTGGACAACATGGGTGAAGACGAGATCCTCGAACTGAACATCCCAACTGGCGTTCCACTGGTGTATGAGTTCGACGAAAACTTCAAACCAATCAAACATTACTATCTGGGCAACGCTGATGAGATCGCTGCAAAAGCCGCGGCTGTAGCGAACCAGGGTAAAGCGAAATAATTTTCGCTGGACATAAAAAAAGCGTGGAGCAATCCACGCTTTTTTATTTGGCTCCTGAAACTCAGCCGCGACGCGCTTTTACCGCATTCGCCAGCTGACGCAGAAGGGCATCCGTATCGTCCCAGCCGATGCAGGCGTCCGTGACGCTCTTACCGTAAACCAGCGGCTCGCTGCCTTCCAGATTCTGGTTACCTTCCACCAGATGGCTTTCGATCATCACGCCAATAATCGCGTTCTCACCGCCGGCAATCTGCTGACAAACATCGGCGCCGACTTCCATCTGCTTTTTAAACTGCTTGCTGGAGTTGGCATGGCTGAAGTCGATCATCACCTGTTGTGGCAGACCCGCTTTTTCCAGCCCGACCTTCACGTCTGCGACATGTTTTGCGCTGTAGTTCGGCTCTTTACCGCCACGCAGAATAATATGACAGTCACCGTTACCGCTGGTATTCACAATGGCGGAGTGACCCCATTTGGTGACGGACAGGAAGCAGTGCGGTGCCCCGGCGGCATTGATGGCGTCAATTGCCACCTTAATGGTGCCATCGGTACCGTTTTTAAAACCAACCGGACACGAGAGACCTGACGCCAGTTCGCGGTGAACCTGAGATTCTGTAGTACGCGCACCGATTGCGCCCCAGCTCATCAGGTCCGCCAGATATTGCGGCGTAATCATGTCGAGGAACTCACCGGCAGCCGGCAAACCGCTGTCGTTGATCTCCAGCAGCAGTTTGCGCGCAATACGCAGACCGTCGTTGATCTGGAAACTGTTATCCATATGCGGGTCGTTAATCAGCCCTTTCCAGCCAACGGTCGTACGCGGCTTTTCGAAGTAAACACGCATGACAATTTCCAGCTCGCCTTGCAGTTCTTCGCGAAGCTGAAGCAACCTTGCTGCGTACTCTTTGGCCGCAGCAGGATCGTGAATTGAGCAAGGGCCAATCACCACCAGAAGACGATCGTCATTACCTTTCAGGATCTTATGGATCGCTTTACGAGCATGAGACACCGTGTTTGCGGCATTTTCAGTGGCGGGGAATTTCTCAAGGAGTGCTACAGGAGGTAATAACTCATTGATCTCTTTAATACGTAAATCGTCGTTCTGATAATTCATTTTCTTTCCAGCTCTGCCATATCTTTAGTAATGAAAGCAATCCTTTCAATCTAACTTGCCGACCAGAAAGTGTAAACACGGTTTTACACTTCACGCAGATAATTCCTGGAATTCACCTAAAAATCGCCACAAAATAGCGAAAAACGAGATCTAACCTAAGCTTTTTAACTGTAACAACCACTTTTGTTTGATTAAACGCGATTCCATACTGACGTAAGTCCGTATGACGGAATCTTTCGCCTCTGAAAAAGATGCACTGTTGGAAAATGTTATCCAGCGTAACGACAAGAACAGGAGCACCAAGATGAAAATGACGAAACTGGCAACCCTCTTCCTCACAGCCTCCCTCACCCTGGCAAGCGGCAGCGTCCTTGCCGCTGAGACGGGCTCAACAGATAACAACGGTGACGCGAATGCCGCGGCGGCGGCGGGTCAGGTCGCCCCTGATGCAAAACAGAATATCGCCCCGAATAATGTCGATAACAGCCAGATCAATACCGGGAACACCAATACCGGAGGCACGATGTTGCATCCGGACAGTAGCGACTCTGGCACCATGAATCATGACACGATGAGTACCGATGAGATGCATAAGAACACCATGTGCAAAGACGGTAAGTGTCCGAATTCGAATGACAAAGTGGGCGACGATGCCAATACCAAAACGGATGGCACAACCCAATAGTCCCTGACGGATGTAAACGTAAAAGGAGAGCTCTGGCTCTCCTTTCTTTTTGGAGTAAGCCATTAAAAACGCTACACTAAAAACAATAACAAAAAGGAAAGCTGATATGGCGCACACGCATTCACACACCCCGTCTCCTGGCGATGACAACGCTAAACGCCTTATGCTGGCCTTCGGCGTCACGGCAACGTTTATGGTTATCGAGGTCATTGGTGGCCTGGTATCCGGCTCCCTGGCGCTTCTGGCGGATGCCGGACATATGCTTACCGATGCCGCCGCCCTGCTCTTTGCCCTGTTGGCCGTGCAGTTTGCCCGTCGTCCGCCTAACGCGCGTCATACCTTTGGCTGGCTGCGACTGACCACTCTGGCGGCGTTTGTTAACGCTATTGCTCTGGTGGTTATCACCCTTCTTATCGTCTGGGAAGCCATACAGCGCTTTCGTCACCCACAGCCGGTCGCCGGAGCGACAATGATGGTTATCGCCGTAGCAGGTCTGCTGGCGAATCTTCTGGCGTTCTGGATTTTGCATCGCGGCAGCGGGGAAAAGAACCTCAACGTGCGCGCTGCGGCTCTGCATGTTATGGGCGATTTACTGGGTTCCGTCGGTGCTATTGTGGCCGCGCTGGTGATCCTTTATACCGGCTGGACGCCCGTCGACCCGATTCTTTCCGTGCTGGTATCGTGTCTGGTATTGCGCAGTGCCTGGCGGCTGCTGAAGGAGAGCGTGAATGAACTGCTTGAAGGGGCGCCGGCATCCGTGGACATTGCCGAGCTTAAACGCAACCTGCGTCGTTCCGTGCCCGAAGTGCGCAATGTGCATCATGTTCACGTCTGGCTGGTGGGTGAGAAACCCGTCATGACATTGCACGTCCAGGTGATCCCTACCCATGACCATGATGGCCTGCTTGAGCGCATCCAGCACTTTCTCGAACATCACTATGAGATTGGTCACGCCACCATCCAGATGGAGTACCAGCCCTGTAACGGCCCGGACTGCCACCTGAACGAGGCGCAGTCCGGCCATTCACATCATCACCATCATTAGTTCGAAAGCGCGCGAGAGCCTCGCTCACGCGCGCTGTTAATCCACATCCGGCTCCCATTCAGGGCAATGAAGGTCAGCAGCAGATACTCCAGCGACATCGCGTAGACGCCCTGAAGTGCAAAAATAACCACGCTAATGACGTTAATGACGACCCAGAGCAGCCAGTTCTCAACGTATTTACGGGTCATCAGGATCATCGCAGCAATCGACAGCACCATCATGCAGGAGTCCCAGAACGGGAAAGCATCCGGCTGGAGTGATGGCATAGCGACATTCAGCCCGAGGCCAGACATGACCGACACCGCGACACGGGTCAGGAATGCAAACACCGGGTTGATATAGACGGTCATTAAACCAATGGCGACAACGCAGGCGACAAACCAGGCGATGGCTTTCGGTAAGGGCAGCCAGCGGATTTGCAGCTCTGCCTCCTGCTGGCTGTTCTGCCGCGACCACGCGTACCAACCGTAAATGTTCGCCGCAAAGAAGAACAACTGCAAAAGCAGACTGGCGTACAGCTGGATCTGGAAGAAGATAATCGCAAAGAGCGTAACGTTAATTAACCCGAACGCGTAGTTGCTGATCTTCTCCAGGCTTGCCAGCCAGATACACAATAACCCAGCCAGCGTACCCACGGCCTCAATCCATGACAGGTCATAGCCACCTGCACCAATCGGTATATGAACCAGAATGTTCTGTGTGCTAAAAAAATCCATCTTTTCCCCAGGGCGTATTGAATTAAGTACGTAGTGTAGCCGCAAAATCCAGCATGCGGTTAAGCGGAATTAACGCACCTTCACGCAGAGCAGCATCCACATGGATTTCATGCGTTGCTCCGCCTTTCTCCAGCCCCTCAGCAATAGCTTTCAGGCCGTTCATCGCCATCCACGGGCAGTGCGCGCAGCTACGACACGTCGCCCCCTCGCCCGCCGTTGGTGCTTCAAGCAGCTCTTTCTCAGGCACGGCCTGCTGCATCTTATAGAAGATACCGCGGTCGGTTGCCACGATGAGCTGCTTGTGCGGCAGCGTCCTGGCGGCATTGATAAGCTGGCTTGTGGATCCCACGGCATCCGCCATGTCGACAATGGACTGCGGTGATTCCGGGTGAACAAGGATCGCTGCGTGCGGGTAAAGCGCCTTCATGCGCGAGAGCGCCTGCGTCTTAAATTCGTCATGAACAATACAGGCACCCTGCCAGCAAAGCACGTCAGCGCCGGTCTGCTTCTGCACGTAATTGCCGAGATGGCGGTCAGGCGCCCAGATGATTTTCTCGCCCAGACTGTCCAGATGCTCAATCAGTTCAACGGCGATGCTTGATGTCACGACCCAGTCTGCCCGCGCTTTCACTGCGGCAGAGGTATTGGCATAGACCACCACGGTACGGTCCGGATGGGCATCGCAGAAGGCCGAGAACGCATCAATCGGACAGCCGAGGTCGAGTGAACACTCCGCATGTAGCGTTGGCATCAGAATGGTTTTTTCAGGGCTGAGAATCTTTGCGGTTTCACCCATAAAGCGAACGCCTGCGACCAGTAACGTGGAAGCAGGATGTCTGGCACCAAAGCGTGCCATCTCCAGAGAGTCAGAGATGCAGCCCCCGGTCTCTTCCGCCAGTTGCTGGATTTCCGGGTCGGTGTAGTAATGTGCAACCATCACTGCATCTCGCTCTTTGAGAAGTCGTTTGATCTTCTCACGGTAAAACTGCTTCTCATCCTGACTCAGCGGGACAGGCTTTGGCGGGAAGGGATAGATTGCGGCTTCTGGATCAAACATCACGCTCATTATGGCTTCTCGTTTTACTGGCTTAACATTATTGCCTTTCTTTTGCATAACATAGCAAAACGGACGGCAAATGTGTTTTGTATACTAAACAAGATAGCGAATTTGCGAAAAAAAGTCACCGGAAATAGGTGCGCGTAGCACGCATCGGATGGCGACTTCGCCGGAGCCGACCTGCAAGGTCAAAATATGCGGAATACAGATAGCAAAAAAGCGCCTTTAGGGCGCTTTTTTACATTGGTGGGTCGTGCAGGATTCGAACCTGCGACCAATTGATTAAAAGTCAACTGCTCTACCAACTGAGCTAACGACCCCTTGCGGGATGTACTGCAAATCTATTCAGGCTGGTGGGTCGTGCAGGATTCGAACCTGCGACCAATTGATTAAAAGTCAACTGCTCTACCAACTGAGCTAACGACCCGCTTGGGTGTTGCCTGAATTTTTACTCATACCAATAACCTGGTGGGTCGTGCAGGATGACTCGGCTTCGCCTCGCCCTACGGGCCGTTGCTGTTGCAACGTTATCCTTCACGTTTAACATCTGAGTAAGACATTAAAATTGGTGGGTCGTGCAGGATTCGAACCTGCGACCAATTGATTAAAAGTCAACTGCTCTACCAACTGAGCTAACGACCCGGAGTGGTGGGTGATGACGGGCTCGAACCGCCGACCCCCTCCGTGTAAAGGAGATGCTCTACCAACTGAGCTAATCACCCACTCTGTACTACCGGAACTGCTTTAAGTGGTGGGTCGTGCAGGATTCGAACCTGCGACCAATTGATTAAAAGTCAACTGCTCTACCAACTGAGCTAACGACCCACTTTTACGCTGTTTTCACGTTGTTTGATATCCCGTGGCAACGGCGGCATATATTACTGATTTAAGAATTCAGCGCAACAAAAATTTCGATGAAGATCACTTAACTGCTTACGAATCATGCTGCACGACCAGAAATAACGCGATTTCTGGTCATGCGATAATCATCCCATCGAATTCAGACGTTTTTGCGCCTGCTTCGCACCTTCGGTGCCAGGGAATTTAGCAACCACCTGCTGATAAACCGCTTTCGCTTTCGCAGTGTCACCTTTGTCCTGCATGATGACGCCGACTTTAAACATCGCATCAGGCGCTTTTGGCGATTTCGGGTAATTTTTCACCACTGAGGCAAAATAAAACGCCGCATCGTCCTTTTTACCCTTGTTGTAATTCAGCTGACCCAGCCAATAATTTGCATTTGGCAGATAAGTAGAATCAGGGTATTTCTTCACAAAGTTCTGAAACGCAACGATAGCGTCATCCTGACGAGATTGATCCTGTACCAGGGCAATGGCCGCGTTGTAGTCCGTATTCGCGTCACCGCTCTGAACAGGCGCTCCCGTCGAGGCCGAAGCATCTGCCGCAGGAGCAGGGGTCGACGTCGCCGCACCGCTCTGATCGCCTGCTGCTGGCTGCGCAGCTGCGCCACCGCTGCTGAGACTATCCATCTGCAGCAAGATTTGCTTCTGACGTTCCACAACCTGGTTAAGCTGATACTGGCTTTCCTGAATCTGACCACGGAGAGAATCAATATCGTTTTGGTTGTCGGAAAGTTGTTGCTGGAGTTGGGTTAAAAGCTGACTGTGAGCGTTAGAAATACGCTCGAGTTGAGTGACCCGGTCTTCTACCGAGCCTGAGCCGACACTACTGATTGGTGCCTGAGCAAAAGCGGCCCAGGGGGCCGCTATTCCAACCAGTAACGACAGACTCAACAGATGATGTCTGAAGTTACTGCTCATGCAATTCTCTTAGTAAACCAGTACGGCACGACGGTTTTTGGAGTAAGCCGCTTCGTCGTGACCCAGTACTGCAGGTTTTTCTTTACCGTAAGAAACGATGGAGATCTGGTCAGCAGAAACGCCTTTACCCTGCAGGTACATTTTAACGGCGTTAGCACGACGTTCACCCAGGGAGATGTTGTACTCTGGAGTACCACGTTCGTCCGCGTGACCTTCTACGGTGACTTTGTAAGACGGGTTGCTACGCAGGAAGTTAGCGTGAGCATCCAGCATCGCAGCGAAGTCAGAACGGATGTCGTATTTATCCAGATCGAAGTAAACGATGTTGTTCTGCTGCAGCTGCTGCATCTGAAGACGCGCTTGCTCTTCAGAAGACATGTTGCCATTGCCATTCGCGTCCATACCGGTACCGGCACCCATCATGCCTTCGCCGCTCTGGTCATTGCTTGCATTCTTGTTAGAAGAACACGCTGCGATTGCCATTACAGGCAGAGCGATCATCAGCCCCTTCAGCACTTTGTTCAGTTGCATTTCTATGATTCCTTTAGTAATCAATTAATTATTATTTACAGATACGGCGACCAGGCAGGTGATTTTACCTGTCCATCAGTTGCCGGAATACGCGCTTTGAAACGCCCATCTGTAGAAACCAGATTCAGCACAGATCCCATCCCCTGAGAAGAGCTGTAGATTACCATAGTGCCGTTAGGTGCCAGACTTGGCGTTTCATCCAGGAACGTTGACGACAGAACTTGAACGCCACCCGCTACCAGATCTTGTTTGGCAATGTGCTGCTGCCCACCGTTGGAGCTGACCATTACCATAAATTTACCGTCGCTGCTCACGTCCGCGTTTTGGTTCTGCGAACCTTCCCAGGTAATACGCTGTGGAGCACCGCCGTTGACGTTCACTTTATAGATTTGTGGACGACCTGCCTGGTCAGACGTAAATGCCAGGTTCTGGCTGTCCGGGAACCAGGACGGTTCGGTGTTGTTGCTACGACCATCGGTCACCTGGCGAATTTGACCAGAGCCAATGTCCATCACGTACAGGTTCAGGCTACCGGTTTTAGAGAGCGCAAACGCCAGTTTGGTACCGTCCGGAGAGAACGAAGGCGCACCGTTGTGACGAGGGAACGACGCAACCTGACGAACAGCACCGTTAGCCAGCGTCTGGATAACCAGCGCTGAACGACCGCTTTCGAAGGTAACATAAGCCAGTTTAGAACCGTCTGGAGACCAGGCTGGAGACATCAGCGGCTGAGAAGAACGTTTCACCAGGAACTGATTGTAACCATCGTAGTCAGATACGCGCAGCTCATACGGGAACTGACCGCCATTGGTCTGTACCACATAAGCAATACGGGTACGGAACGCACCTTTAATGCCGGTCAGTTTTTCAAATACCGCATCGCTGGCAGCGTGTGCCGCGTAGCGCAGGTACTGTTTAGTGACCTTGTAAGAGTTCTGTGCCAGAACGGTACCCGGTGCACCGCCGGTATCAACCAGTTGCCATGCAACGTTGTAAGAGCCGTCCGGGTTAGGTGTAACCTGACCAACAACGACAGCATCGATACCGAGTGCAGACCATGCGGCAGGCTGTACTTCCTGCGCGCTGCCCGGCTGCTGAGGCAGACGAGAACGATCTAATGGGTTGAATTTACCGCTGTTACGCAGGTCAGCCGCAACGATGCCACCGGCATCTTCAGGCGCAGCGCCAGGACCGGCCCACTGGAACGGAACAACACCGATTGGGCGTGCCGAATCCACCCCCTGGGTGATCTCGATACGTACTTCTGCGTGCAGTACTGCTGCCCACAGCATTAAAAAACCAAATGCTACACGTAATGCCTGCTTCATCATATCTCCCTTATCCGGGTAACCTTACCCACGATAATTTAGCAGAATGTTAACAAACCCAAATAGACAAAACTACTAAACACTCGTTAGGACAATAGACTGTTTTTCATACTTCCGTAAGGACAGTCGATTACAGTTTAAAGTCCAGTTTGGCATCTTTTATCCGTTCATAAACAGCCTCACTAGGCGGTTTAGGAATGTTCGCCGACCTTGCAGCGGCCAATGCTGCCTGACAAAGCGCAGGATCGCCCCCTTCAGAGGTCACGCTTTTCAACCTACCATCTGGCGCAAGGTTGATATGCAGTACACATTGTTTGCCCTGATAGATGCTTGCATCAAACAGGCGGTTCTGAATCGCAACCTGAATTTGCTTAGCATAAGCGCTGATATCAGCACCCGTCGCCCCACCATTGGCACCAGAAGTACCACTGTCTTTAGAGGGCTGACCACTGCCTTTCGCACCACCGCCCGCTTTCGGCGCATTCTTACCAGAACTCAGGTCGCCCAGGAGATCGTCAACGCCAGCGGCATCCGCGGCTTTCTCAGCGGCGGCCGCTTTTTTGGCGGCGGCTTTCTCTGCAGCAGCTTTCTTATCGGCAGCGGCTTTTTCTGCTGCAGCTTTTTTGTCAGCTGCCGCTTTATCGGCGGCGGCTTTCTTCTCTGCTGCGGCTTTTTCAGCAGCGGCCGCTTTTTCGGCTGCAGCCTTCTCAGCAGCAGCCGCTTTCTTCGCAGCATCGGCAGCAGCTTTCTTCTCTGCTTCCTGAGCGGCTTTCTTCGCGGCTTCCGCTTCAGCTTTTTTCTGAGCATCAGCAGCAGCTTTTTTTGCCGCTTCCGCTTCAGCTTTCTTCTGAGCATCAGCAGCGGCTTTCTTCGCCGCTTCGGCTTCAGCTTTCTTCTGAGCATCGGCTGCAGCTTTCTTCGCCGCTTCCGCCGCTAATTTTGCCTGAGCATCAGCTTGTGCTTTCGCGTCCGCCGCGGCTTTGGCTGCCGCCTCTTCCGCCTGCTTCTGCTGTTCCTGAGCTTTCTTCGCGGCCTCTTCAGCTTGCTTCTGCTGTTCCGCCTGCTCTTTCGCCGCTTCCTGCGCCTGCAAACGTTCTTTCTCAAGCTGCTTCAGTCGCTCCTGCTCAGCGGCCTGCTTTTCACGCAGTTCTTCCGCTTGCTGTTGCGCCTGTTTTTCACGCTGCTCTTCAGCCCGTTTTGCACTCGCCTTCTGCTGTTGCTCGCGGTTATAGTTCTGCACTACCGCACCGGGATCCACCATGACGGCGTCAATGGAAGAGCCTCCACCGCCGCCCGATGATGCATCAATGTGCTCGTCGAACGAACTCCAGATCAGCACTGCAAAAAGAATAACGTGCAGCACTGCGGAGACGATTATCGCTCGCTTAAGCTTGTCGTTCTGTTCGGTTGCCTTTGACACTATCGGTTCCCAAAAACTACGCAGATGATCAAATAGGCTGAGTCATTAAGCCAACTGACTTAACGCCCGCGCTATGTAGCAAGTTCAGCGCTTTAATAATTTCATCGTATGGTACGTCTTTCGCGCCACCGATTAAGAAGACCGTTTTCGGATTTGACTCCAGGCGTCGCTGCGCTTCAGCAATAACCTGCTCAGGTGGCAGTTGATCCATACGATCTTTTTCTACCACTACGCTGTATTGCCCTACACCGGAAACCTCAATGATGACCGGAGGATCGTCATTGGTGCTTACCGCCTGTGATTCTGTCGCATCCGGCAGATCAACCTCCACGCTCTGGGTAATGATGGGTGCTGTCGCCATGAAGATCAGCAGCAGTACCAACAGAACGTCCAGCAGTGGAACGATATTGATTTCGGACTTGAGCTCGCGACGATTTCGTCCACGCGATCTGGCCATGGTTTACCCCTTGTTACTCTCGGTACTGGTAAACGCCTGACGGTGCAGAATCGCGGTGAACTCTTCCATAAAGTTGTCGTAGTTCAGTTCCAGTTTATTCACGCGCTGGTTCAGACGGTTGTAAGCCATAACCGCCGGGATCGCCGCAAACAGACCGATAGCGGTCGCAATCAGTGCTTCTGCAATACCCGGGGCAACCATCTGCAACGTCGCCTGCTTCACCGCCCCCAGGGCGATAAAGGCGTGCATAATCCCCCAGACCGTACCAAACAGACCGATATACGGGCTGATGGAACCAACGGTTCCCAGGAAAGGAATATGCGTTTCAAGGTTTTCCAGCTCGCGATTCATGGAGATACGCATCGCACGCGAGGCACCTTCCACGACCGCTTCGGGCGCGTGGCTGTTTGCGCGATGCAAACGAGCAAACTCTTTGAATCCGCTATAGAAAATCTGTTCGGAGCCTACGAGGTTATCACGGCGTCCCTGGCTTTCCTGATACAGACGAGAAAGCTCAATACCCGACCAGAACTTATCTTCAAACGCTTCTGCTTCACGGCCAGCCGCATTGAGGATACGCGTTCTCTGGATGATGATGGCCCAGGATGCGATTGAAAAACCAATCAAAATCAACATGATAAGTTTAACCAGAAGGCTTGCCTTCAGGAACAAATCAAGGATATTCATGTCAGTCACTGCTTAAACTCCGCGACAATAGACTTAGGAAGCGCACGAGGCTTCATTATGGTTGGATCAACACAGACGATCAGGACTTCAGCTGAGTTCAGTACCGTATTTTCTGCATTGACTATCCGCTGCGTGAAAACCATTGAGGTTCCGCGCATTGATGTAATTTCAGTTTGGACTTCGAGCATATCGTCGAGTCTGGCAGGCGCAAAATACTCAAGCGTCATCTTGCGAACCACGAAGGCAACTCGCTCAGCCAACAGCTCCTGTTGACTAAAGTGATGATGGCGCAGCATCTCTGTGCGTGCCCGTTCATAAAAAGCAACGTAGCTGGCGTGGTAAACCACACCCCCGGCATCGGTATCTTCGTAATAGACACGAACCGGCCATCGAAACAGCGTTGTATTCACTTTACATCCCAGTAATGCAACAAAAGTTAGAGCTTTTAAACTTCGCTACTATACGCGCGGGAAAGATGGTTTGGAATGGGAGAAAGTAAACGGAGAGTAAATTTTTATGGGCCAGGGTAAGCCCATATCATTAACGGACATTTCTTATTCAGAAGAAGAAGAAAATCAAGCCAGCGAGAAGCACCAGATCGGCGATAAGTGGGCAGAAAATCCCCTGCCAGTGCAGCGCTTTCGGACGAAAGCCTACGCCGTGGATCACACCTGCGCACACCGCCCACATAATGAGGAAGCCGTGCCAGATCTCAAGCTCGCTGGTCTTCGCTGCAAAGCGCGAAGGGTCCCAGAAGATACAACCTGCCAGCAGTAATGCCATCACTAAAGAAAGCGCCCTTAACGGGCGCTTATCCATTACCGCGTAAAGCGTCGCGATAATGTTCATTAGTGTTTGTCTTCACCTGCTTTAGACGCTTCGACGTGCTCAAGCGCCAGGGCAGTAATGACACCAAATGCACAGGCAAGAAGCGTCCCTAAAATCCATGCGAAATACCACATATTCAGCTCCTTACTTAGTACAGAGAATGAGTGTTGCTTTCAATATCTTCTTTCGTGATACGACCGAACATTTTCCAGTAACACCAGGCGGTGTACAGCAGGATAATCGGTACGAACACGCAAGCAACATACGTCATCAGGTTAAGCGTCAGCTGGCTGGACGTTGCATCCCACATGGTCAGGCTTGCATTCATCATCGTGCTGGACGGCATGACAAATGGGAACATCGCGATACCTGCAGTCAGAATAATGCACGCCAGCGTCAGTGAGGAAAATACAAATGCCAGGGCACCTTTTTCCAGACGTGACGTCAGTATCGTCAGCAGCGGCAGCAACACACCCAGTGCCGGAATAGCCCACAGAACAGGCATATTGTTGAAGTTCACCAGCCAAGCGCCAGCCTGACGCGCCACTTCTTTCGTCAGCGGGTTAGACGGTGCCGTGTGGTTAATTGCAGACGTAATGACATAACCGTCGATACCGTACATCACCCATACGCCGGCCAGTGCGAAGCACACCAGGGTAATAAGCGCAGCAACCTGCGCCGTTGCACGAGAGCGAAGATGCAGTTCACCTACGGTACGCATCTGCAGATAGGTCGCACCCTGAGTAATGATCATTGCCACACTCACCACGCCTGCCAGGAGACCAAACGGATTCAGCAGCTGGAAGAAGTTACCGGTGTAGTAAAGACGCATGTATTCATCGATGTGGAACGGTACACCCTGCAGCAGGTTACCGAACGCCACGCCAATCACCAGCGGTGGAACGAAGCTACCAATGAAGATGCCCCAGTCCCACATGTTGCGCCAGCGGGTGTCTTCAATCTTGGAACGGTAGTCGAAACCAACCGGACGGAAGAATAAAGAAGCCAGCACCAGAATCATCGCCACATAGAAACCGGAGAACGCAGCCGCGTAGACCATCGGCCAGGCAGCGAACAGCGCGCCGCCTGCGGTGATCAGCCACACCTGGTTACCGTCCCAGTGCGGGGCGATGGAGTTAATCATGATTCGACGCTCGGTGTCATTACGACCGAGGAAACGGGTGAGCATCCCCACCCCCATGTCGAAACCGTCAGTGACTGCGAAACCGATCAGCAGAATACCGACCAGCAGCCACCAGATAAAACGCAATACTTCATAATCGATCATTTGATGACTCCTGTCTTAGCGTGCCGGCTGAGTAGTCGCACCGGACTGCTCGTAGTGATAGCGACCGGTTTTCAGGCTGCTTGGGCCAAGGCGCGCGAACTTGAACATCAGGAACAGTTCAGCCACCAGGAACAGGGTGTACAGACCACAAATCAGCAGCATGGAGAAGATCAGATCGCCTGCAGTCAGAGAGGAGTTCGCTACCGCCGTTGGCAGCACCTCACCGATCGCCCATGGCTGACGGCCATATTCCGCAACAAACCAGCCGGATTCGATAGCAATCCACGGCAGTGGAATACCATACAGCGCGGTACGCAGCAGCCATTTTTTCTCACCGATGCGGTTACGAATCACGGACCAGAAGGACGCCGCAATGATCAGCAGCATGATGATGCCGCAGCCCACCATGATACGGAATGCGAAGTACAGTGGCGCCACGCGTGGAATGGAGTCTTTGGTCGCCATCTGGATTTGCGCTTCCGTCGCGTCGGAGACGTTCGGGGTATAGCGTTTCAGCAGCAGACCGTAACCCAGATCTTTCTTCACATCGTTGAACTGGTCACGCACGGCCTGGTCGGTAGAACCCGCACGCAGCTGCTCCAGCAGCGCGTAAGCTTTCATACCGTTACGGATACGGCCTTCATGCTGCACCATCAGCTCTTTCAGACCCGTCACCTGCTTGTCGACGGAGCGGGTGGCAATGATGCCGAGCGCGTAAGGAATTTGAATGGCGAAGCGGTTTTCCTGTGCATCCTGGTCGGGAACACCGAACAGAGTAAAGGCAGCAGGCGCGGGTTGGGTTTCCCATTCGGCTTCGATAGCGGCCAGTTTGGTTTTCTGCACGTCACCCATTTCGTAACCGGATTCATCACCCAGCACGATAACAGAGAGGATTGCAGCCATACCGAAGCTTGCAGCGATAGCAAAGGAGCGCTTAGCAAACGCGAAGTCACGACCACGCAGCATGTAGTAAGAGCTGATGCCCAGTACAAACATCGCGCCGCACACATAGCCAGACGCCACGGTGTGAACGAATTTAACCTGTGCGACCGGGTTCAGCACCAGCTCGGCAAAGCTGACCATCTCCATACGCATGGTTTCGAAGTTGAAATCAGACGCGATAGGGTTCTGCATCCAGCCGTTCGCGACCAGGATCCACAGTGCGGACAGGTTCGAACCGAGTGCCACCAGCCAGGTCACCGCCATATGCTGGACTTTGCCCAGACGGTCCCAACCGAAGAAGAACAGACCTACAAAGGTGGATTCGAGGAAGAAGGCCATCAGACCTTCAATGGCCAGCGGCGCACCGAAGATATCCCCAACGTAGTGAGAATAGTAAGACCAGTTAGTCCCGAACTGGAACTCCATGGTCAAACCGGTAGCCACGCCCAGTGCAAAGTTGATACCAAACAACTTGCCCCAGAACTTGGTCATATCTTTATAAATCTGTTTGCCGGAGAGGACGTAGACCGTTTCCATGATGGCCAGCAGGAACGCCATACCGAGCGTTAGTGGCACAAACAGGAAGTGGTACATCGCGGTCAAGGCAAACTGTAAGCGCGACAGTTCGACTATATCTAACATCATGACTCCTTGCTCATCGCATGAAGACTCCGAGAGTGAACCCCGTTAGAAAAGGATTCACACACATGCCCCAATACAAATTATTCGCATCCATGTCGTCGCGCTTAGCCTGAGAAAGGATAAAAGCAATGACGATAGGTTACAAATACGTTAATAAAAAACTCAAATTGATCCCGCAAATATAATACGCTGCAAAACCCTTACAATAAACAGGTTTTTATTGAATCACATTTACGTTTTTCGACGGCGATCAATTTATAGCAAAATTACCACTTTTCAGCCATTTTGATCGGGGACAATTTACCGCCTTTCGACACCTTTTTCCAAGGATTAAACTTTGATTTAAATCAAAAAGCACCATTTCTGTTAACCATGTTTAAATGTGGTGAGAATGGTAAAAACCTTGTTAATGCTATGTGTACGACGAGATATTTGGAGTTATCAAAAGCAAGAAAGAATATAAACAGACGTGATTTATTTTAACGCTGAAGAACAACGCATCTTTACATTCGCGTTAACGTATAAAGGTAGTCGTCAGCGCGTTTTTTTTCCATTGTGCGACGACAGCCGCAGATAATTACATTTATTTTACCTGCAACACGCTTAAAATTAACACCTCAATGTGACTATTCAATAAAAAAGGCTGCCCTGCGCGCAGCCTTTTGTTCACTTCAGACGCTACCTTTCCGTTTTCAGGCTAAAAGTCCGCGATTGCCCAGGCCTGAACAGGCCCGTAATGCCCTTTTCTTCTCCCCTGCCTGCCAGCACCTGTTCTTTTAAATCCGTCTCGCAACAGCCTTTAAGGGCCTGATTCCACGATAAAGAGGCATCACAGGACACAGATTCCGACGGATTGAACAGACGAAGGATAAGCGCGTCCCGATCCTCCGCCTTTTTTATCGCGCTCATAACACAGCCTGTCGGCGAAAGGGTCAGCAGGCTGTATCTGTCCGGCGTGCTGAACGGCGCACGGTTAAGTTTCATGGCATCCCAGGGGATTTTGTTATAACACTGGACGGGGGTAAGCCACGCTTTCGCCTGCTGAGCAACGCCGGCGTTCTCGGGAGAGCCGCTAAAACTTAGAAGGCTAAAACGGCAATCGAGACTGCCCCGAAGCTGCGAGTCCGGAACGGCCATTTTTATGCCGGACGGTCGGCCCGGGCGCAACAGCAAATCTTCCTTTCCCAGCACGCCCACACCGCGTAAAAGGGTCAGAGCAAACGCTTTTTCCGCCTCCCCCACCACTTCAAATTCGCGTAACCCTTCTGTGAACAGGGCAAGCCCGTTTCGTTCCTGCTGCAGCACGGCGTAGTTAAGTAAATTCCAGACGGGAACCGGTGCCTCTTTCCAGCCCTCTTCTTGCCAGTTAGCCATCGCGTCATCGCGAACCGGGCGCGTTATTGAGCCAAACTGCGTATCTGACAGTACCTGCTCCGTCATAAACGGCGTCGGGATAAGCACGCGGACCCGGTGATCGTCAGCCTGATTATCCAGACGCGCCACAACATCTACACGCCTGCTGTTATGGATGAGAGTAACCTCAAATTCCACCGCAAGAGCGCCATTGCGCAGGCGGGCCGACCGCTCGGCCAGGTTTGCCGGAACGGCGATGCGATGCTGGATCACTGCCCTGCTCTGCCAGGCTTCCTGTATCACCTCAACATGATGCTGCCCGTGCGCTGAAGTGAGCCGCCACTCTTCCCGGGAAGGCGAGTAGTCGTACTCATCGCCATCATCCGACCCCTCTTCAATTTCCAGTACGCGGTCATAAATAAGTCCGGATTCTTTATCACGCAGGCGCAGCGTGCCATCGTCATTTATATCAATTTGCCAGAAGGCGTTTTCCAGCAGAGCATCCGTTTTTGCCCTCGCGGGAAGCCTCTTTTCAGGAACCTGGGGCTCGATGTAAAGCGTGCGGTATCCCATCGCGGGCAGGATCTGACAGATTTGGATATCAAACTCCATAAACGGATCGTAATTACCATAGTGCACGATTTGCCGGTCAATCAGCCCCGGGTCTATTTCCCGGGCGCGGCGAATAAAACAGGGGATCTCATTGCCTTTATCATCCCGCAACCGGAACTGGCTCGCGCGCAGACGAAGGGTGGTGTTAATCACCTCTTCACGGGGCCAGGGCATCAGATTGAACATCACCAGCTTGTCGGCCTCGCTTTGCGGCATATTGTCGACAATCTTGCGCATCGAGAAACGCGTGAGGTTATCGGCCATGTCTTCAGCGAGCGCAAACCGGGCCATAATCTCACGATGCACTTTGTCGCTGCAGCAGCAGCCAATACTGTCGTGAGCATGATTCTTGAGGATCTCTTTCCACATTTTCTCCAGCAAACCGTGGTGATACTCGAAGCCCAGCATCCAGGCGAGCGCCGCCAGCGGTTCGAGGATATTCACGATTTTGTTTTCAATGCGGGCGTGGGCAATTTTGATGTCCATCCGTGTGGAGCCGATTGTCCGGTGTACACGCATGTATTTGCCGTCGATAAACTCCCCTTTCAGCGTCGCCAGTTCGTCACGGTGCGCTTCAGTATGTTCAAAGACCTCCTCGAACCGGCTCATCACAAATTTCCGCTGCGGGTACATCTTTCGAAGGGTATCCATCACCGCGAAAATGTTCTGCTGGAGGGGCATCTGGTCGTGACCGTTAGGCAGCAGAATCTCTTTCGTCACGGAAGCGTTCTCCAGCAATGTAAGCCAGGTATCGAGCCGTTTACGCAGCCCCGCTTCATCCTCCGGTAAGTACTTACCAATCGCGTAGCCCAGCGGTAGTACCTGCGCCGTAACTTCGCTGCCGTCTGCGCTCTGCCATAAAAATTCTGTTTTATCGGTGCCGTGACGCTCAGAACATCCGCGCCAGAACAGCGTGCGGGTGATGCCAAAGCCGTTATAGATATGCGGAAGTTGCCCGGACATGCCAAACGAATCCGGCAGATACCCTATTTTCATCGGCTCACCGAATTCCATGCAGTCGCGTATCCCGTACATCAGGTTGCGAACGATCGATTCGCCGCTGACTATCGTGGTGTCGGTCTGGGTATACCACGGCCCGATAATCAGCTTTCCGCGCTCAACCAGCGCTTTTACCCGGGGCCGGTTGTCCGGCACGACGGCGAAGTAATCCTCCAGTACCGCGGTCTGTCCATCAAGAACGTAGTATTTATACTCTTCGTCCTGCTCCAGACGGGTCAGGATCTCCTCCATGTTATTGACCAAAAGGATCCGCGACGCTTCGGTGGTGAAATACCACTCACGGTCCCAGTGCATATGTGGCGTGATATGAACGCGAGATACAGCTTTCATCTTCGTTTCCTGTAAATGAATTTATGGCGTGACGTCTTCCGTCAGGTATTTGCCTTTTTTTACGCCCTGACGTCGCCAGAACAGTAAGATGAGCGTAGAGAGCATCGTTCCCGCCAGCGCAGCACCAAACCAGCCTGCCGCCGCGATCGCGCCACCCATCCCCGCGTCATGCAGTAAAAAGAGAGAGAAGATGCCCGCCCCCGGCGTAGACAACCCGATACCCATTGCACCGATAATCGCCCCTGTTGCCATCGAGCCAACAACAAACGAGCCAATCACCCGCAGCGGATCTTCAATGGCCATCGGAATTGCCCCTTCGGTGATGCCCGCAAGGCCCAGCAGCCACGTCGACTTGCCGGTTTCGATTTCAAACGGTTTAAAGAGATGCGGTGCCAGCATGGTTGAAGCCGTGACGGTAAAAGCCGAGACCATTTTGACGGAAGCAAAAATGGCATACGGCCCGTAAACGCCGTTGGCCATCGCCCCCAGACAGAACGCATAGGCCGCTTTGTTGACCGGTCCCCCTAAATCGAACGAGCACATAAAACCGAGCAGAGTGCCCAGTAGCAGCGCATTGGCACCGGAGAGCCCGTTAAGCCATGCCGTGAGGGAGGAGTTGATCCACGCGACCGGCTCGCCGATCACGAACAGCATCAGGCTGCCCGCGCCCAGCACGCCAATCACCGGGTAGAGGTAATAGGTTAAAAAGCCGTTATAATGCTGACTCAGACGGATATGGTTTTTCACCCAGCGCATCAGATAGCCGGCAATCAGGCCACCTGCAATCGCCCCTAAAAAACCTGAACCGATCATATTGGCGGCAAGACCGGCCGCAAAACCCGGCGCCAGAGCAGGTTTATCTGCCAGCGAGTAGGCGGTATACGCGGCCAGTACCGGCACCATTAACGTGCCTAACATCCCCCCGCCGAGTTTGCGATACATCCACAGCCATGAGTTCTCTTGCTCAAACAGATGCTGTAATCCCAACATCTGTGCCAGCAATACCGCGACGGCCAGCACCGTGCCTCCCGCCACAATCAGCGGCACGGCAAAGGAAATACCGCTGAGCAGGGCCTGCTTAAGCTCCGTTTTAAGGCTCTTGCTCACATCATTGCCGGTGTGCACCTGGCGATCCGTGTCCGCGGGGGGTAAGGCCAACGCACGCTTAATAAGCGCTTCGGCATGGCGAAGCGGTTCCGCGACCGGCACGGACAGCGTCGGGATGCCCTGAAAACGCTCGCTCTCTTTGAGAGCCACTTCTGCGGCAATGATACAGGCCTGCGCAGTGCGTAACTGCTGCGCGGTCAACCGCCCTTCGATACCGTTCGCCCCCTGCTTTTCCACCACCACGTTTACGCCAAGCTTACGCCCCGCTTTTTCCAGATACTCAGCTGCCATATAGGTATGCGCAATGCCGGCGGGGCATGCAGTTACACAAACGATGGTTGGCGCATCCACGAACGCGACAGCGTTATCTTCCTGTGGCACATCGTCCAGCGCGGCGAGTAGCGCTGCTGCCGTGGTAGCCGCCATGACGCGCGCCCGAAGAGTTTCATCCGCCAGACGAGAAGTAAGTTCAGTCAGCACCTGGATATGGGTTGAGCCAGCTTCAGCCGGTGGAATGGCAAGCAGGAAAATCAGCTCGACATTTTCCGGGCCATCCACGCCTTCCCAGCTCAGCGGTTCACACAGGGTGGCTACGGCAAAAGCCGCCTCTTTCACCACCGCTGATTTACCATGCGGGACTGCCAGCCCTTCGCCAAGCGCGGTAGGGCCTAGCGATTCCCGATGAAAGACTTCGGTTAAAAACGCATTGCCGTCGGTAATTTTGCCGAGCGTCACCAGCCGCATCGTGAGCTGGCGTATTGCTTCATCACGACTGGTGTACTGCGCCTGCACGCAGACAGCGTCGGGATGGGTCAGGGTCGTCAGGTTCATCAGGATCCTCACACTCAAGGGTAATTGTTCAGAATCGATTGTGACAGACGGACTGATACCTTTATGTGATCATTTTCACTAACACCGACAATTTGTATTTAATTTGTATTATTTACAAATTCTGTGCTGGAGGCATAATTCCGTGAAAAGGTATTAGAAGGCAGACGACATGGGCAATAAACCGATGTACCGGCAGATAGCGGATGCGCTTCGCGAGAAAATTACCGCCAGTGAGTTAAAACCCGGTGATGCGTTACCGACGGAATCCAGCCTGCAGGAGACATTTAGCGTCAGTCGCGTCACGGTGAGGCAGGCACTGAAGCTCCTCACTGAAGAGCAGATTATCGAGAGCATTCAGGGCAGCGGCTCCTATGTGAAAGAGGAGCGCGTCAATTACGACATTTATCAGCTTACCGGCTTTTATGAAAAACTGGCGGACCGAAACGTCGATACCCACAGCGACGTAAAAACATTCGAAGTGATCAAAGCGGATGTGAAACTGGCTGAGACGCTTAACATTCGCCCGGATGACAAAGTGTGGCATGTCAAACGGGTGCGCTTTATTAAGCAAAAACCGGTGAATCTGGAAGAGACGTGGATGCCGCTGGCGATGTTCGCCGACCTCACCTGGGAGGTGATGGAAAATTCCAAATATCACTACATCGAACAGATCAAGAAGATGGTTATCGATCGCAGTGAACAGGAACTGGTTCCGATCGTGCCCTCACAGGAGGCGATCGACGCGCTGGCGCTGGATCCGGCAAAACCGATACTGGAAAAGGTGTCACGCGGCTTTCTGAAGGATGGGCGGGTGTTTGAATACAGCCGTAACGTGTTTAACAGCGACGATTACAAATTCACGCTGGTCGCAAAACGCAGGCATTAAAAAAGGCCGCTTTACAGCGGCCAACCATGTCGAAACGGACACTTATTACTTCAACGCTCCCTTTTACAGGGAGCAGAGAGGATTTACTTAATGATGGATTTCAGTGCTTCGCCGATATCCGCCAGGCTGCGAACGGTTTTCACGCCTGCGGCTTCCAGCGCGGCGAATTTCTCATCAGCCGTACCTTTACCGCCTGCGATAATCGCGCCTGCGTGACCCATACGCTTACCTTTCGGCGCTGTCACACCTGCGATATAACCGACAACCGGCTTGGTCACATGTTCTTTGATATACGCAGCCGCTTCTTCTTCTGCGCTACCGCCGATTTCACCGATCATCACGATCGCTTCGGTCTGCGGATCTTCCTGGAACATTTTCAGGATATCAATGAAGTTAGAACCTGGGATGGGGTCACCACCGATGCCCACACAGGTGGACTGGCCGAAACCGTAGTCGGTAGTCTGCTTAACCGCTTCATAGGTCAGCGTACCGGAACGGGAGACGATACCCACTTTACCCGGTTTGTGAATGTGACCCGGCATGATGCCGATTTTGCATTCGCCTGGGGTGATAACGCCCGGGCAGTTCGGGCCGATCATGCGCACGCCAGCTTCATCCAGCTTCACTTTCACGGTCAGCATATCCAGCGTCGGGATACCTTCGGTGATGGTGATGATGAGCTTGATGCCCGCGTCAATCGCTTCCAGAATCGAGTCTTTGCAGAACGGAGCCGGAACGTAGATAACGGTCGCGGTCGCGCCCGTCGCTTCAACTGCTTCGCGCACGGTGTTGAATACCGGCAGGCCCAGGTGCGTGGTGCCGCCTTTACCTGGCGTTACGCCGCCAACCATCTGCGTGCCGTAGGCAATCGCCTGTTCGGAGTGGAAAGTCCCCTGGCTACCGGTGAAGCCCTGGCAGATAACCTTGGTATCTTTATTAATTAAAACTGACATTATTTCCCCTCCACTGCGGCAACAACCTGCTGAGCTGCATCCGTCAGACTTTTCGCTGCAATAATATTCAGGCCGCTGTCAGCCAGTTTTTTCGCGCCGAGTTCAGCGTTGTTACCTTCCAGACGCACCACAACCGGGACGTTAACACCCACTTCTTCTACCGCACCGATGATACCGTCTGCGATCAGGTCGCAACGCACGATACCGCCGAAGATGTTAACCAGCACGGCTTTGACGTTGTCGTCAGAGAGGATGATTTTGAACGCTTCGGTTACACGCTCTTTGGTTGCGCCACCACCCACGTCGAGGAAGTTTGCAGGCTCACCGCCGTGCAGCTTAACGATGTCCATGGTGCCCATCGCCAGACCTGCGCCGTTAACCATGCAGCCGATGTTGCCATCCAGCGCCACGTAGTTCAGTTCCCACTGTGCAGCCTGCGCTTCACGCGGGTCTTCCTGAGACTGGTCGCGCATTTCACGCAGATCCGGCTGGCGGAACAGTGCGTTGCCGTCAGCGCCCAGTTTGCCGTCGAGGCAGATCAGGTCGCCCTGAGTGGTGATGACCAGCGGGTTGATCTCGATCAGCGCCAGGTCGCGCTCCAGGAAGATGGTTGCCAGACCCATGAAGATCTTGGTGAACTGCTGAACCAGCTTGCCTTCCAGACCCAGTTTGAACGCCAGCTCACGACCCTGGTAAGGCATAGGGCCTGCCAGCGGATCGATCGCCACTTTGTGGATCAGGTGTGGCGTCTCTTCTGCCACTTTCTCGATTTCCACGCCGCCTTCGGTAGACGCCATGAACACCACACGACGGGAGCTACGGTCAACAACCGCACCCAGGTACAGTTCTTTCGCGATGTCAGTTGCAGCTTCAACCAGGATCTGGTTGACAGGCTGACCGTTCGCATCTGTCTGGTACGTTACCAGACGCTTGCCGAGCCAATGTTCAGCAAACGCACGAATCTCTTCTTTACTCTTAACAACCTTCACACCGCCCGCTTTACCACGGCCACCAGCGTGAACCTGACACTTAACTACCCAAGGGCCGGAACCGATTTTAGATGCGGCTTCTTCTGCTTCACGCGGGGTAGTACAGGCATAACCCACCGGAGCCGGTAAGCCATACCGGGCAAACAGCTGTTTGGCCTGATATTCATGTAAGTTCATGTGTTCTATCCATCCTTCAGGTAATCGTTAGGTAGTGCTTTTGTAGGCCCGGCAGACAACGCGCCGCCGGGCAAGACTGCTAAAACTAGACGTCCAGCAGCAGACGCGTTGGATCTTCCAGCAGCTCTTTAATGGCAACCAGGAAGCCCACGGACTCGCGGCCGTCGATCAGACGGTGATCGTAAGAGAGAGCCAGATACATCATTGGCAGGATCTCCACTTTGCCGTCTACCGCCATTGGACGATCTTTAATGGCATGCATACCCAGGATCGCGCTCTGCGGCGGGTTGATGATCGGGGTAGACATCAGTGAACCGAAAACGCCGCCGTTGGTAATGGTGAAGTTACCGCCGGTCAGATCGTCTACGGTCAGCTTGCCGTCGCGACCTTTTACAGCCAGCTCTTTAATCTTTTTCTCGATGTCAGCCATACCCAGAGTATCGACATCACGCAGAACAGGGGTAACCAGACCACGTGGCGTAGAGACTGCCATGCTGACGTCGAAGTAGTTGTGGTAAACCACGTCATCGCCATCGATAGAGGCGTTAACTTCCGGGTAGCGTTTCAGCGCTTCAACAACCGCTTTCACGTAGAAGGACATAAAGCCCAGACGGATACCGTGACGTTTTTCAAACGCGTCACCGTACTGCTTACGCAGGTCCATGATTGGCTTCATATTCACTTCGTTGAAGGTGGTCAGCATCGCGGTGGAGTTTTTCGCTTCCAGCAGACGCTCAGCCACACGCTTACGCAGGCGAGTCATCGGCACGCGTTTTTCGCTACGGGCACCCAGCGCAGGCTGTGCTGACGGCGCCGCTGCCGCTGCTGGCGCTTTAGCTTCTGCCTGAGCAGGGGCTTTCGCCAGATGCTTCTCGATATCTTCACGGGTCAGACGACCACCGACACCGGTGCCTTTAATGGCAGCCGCATCCAGGTTGTGCTCGGCCAGCAGGCGACGGATCGCCGGGCTGAGCGCGTCGTTAGTCTGCTCTTCCAGAGAGGCCTGCTGACGCTGGGCTGGGGTAGACGCTTTTTCGTCAGACTTCGCGCTGGACTCTTTGCCCGCGCTGTTGCCTTCACGCAGGCGACCCAGGATCTGACGGGAGGTTACGGTTGTCCCTTCGTCTTCCAGGACTGCATCCAGAATGCCATCCGCTGAAGCCGGTACTTCCAGTACCACTTTGTCAGTTTCGATTTCTACCAGCACTTCATCGCGCTTAACGCTATCGCCCGGTTTTTTGTGCCAGGTGGCGACGGTCGCATCTGCTACGGACTCAGGCAGGTCGGGAACAAGAATATCTACGCTACTCATTATGTATCCTTTAATTAATCGACGTTCAGCGCGTCATTGACCAGATCTTGTTGCTGCTTCTGGTGAACGGACATATACCCTACCGCCGGAGAGGCGGAGGCCGGGCGACCTGCATAACGCAGGGCAGACCCAAATGGAATGACTTCACGGAAATGATGCTGACTGCAGTACCAGGCGCCCTGGTTGAGCGGCTCTTCCTGGCACCAGACAAAATCATGCACGTGAGCATACGGTTTCAACGCTTCCTGCACCGCCTGGTGCGGGAATGGATAAAGCTGTTCGATACGTACGATGGCGACATCTTTCTGGTCGTTCTTACGGCGCTGTTCCAGCAGGTCGTAATAAACCTTACCAGAACACATCACAACACGCTTAACGGCCTGCGGATCCAGTTCATCAACCTCACCGATGGCAGGCAGGAAGGTGCCGTTCGCCAGTTCGTCCAGGCTGGACACCGCCAGCGGGTGGCGCAGCAGGGATTTTGGCGACATGACCACCAGCGGACGGCGCATACCGCGCAGCGCCTGACGACGCAGCATGTGGTAGACCTGAGCCGGAGTGGACGGCACGCACACCTGCATGTTCTGCTCAGCGCAGAGCTGCAGATAACGTTCCAGACGGGCGGAGGAGTGCTCCGGACCCTGACCTTCGTAACCGTGTGGCAGCAGCATCACCAGGCCACACATACGGCCCCATTTCTGCTCGCCGGACGAGATGAACTGGTCGATAACGACCTGGGCGCCGTTGGCGAAGTCACCGAACTGCGCTTCCCAGATAGTCAGGGTGCGCGGTTCCGCGGTGGCGTAGCCGTATTCGAATGCCAGTACCGCTTCTTCAGACAGGACGGAGTCCCATACCTTGAACTGACCCTGACCGTTATGGACATGCTGCAGCGGAGTATAGGTTGAACCGTTAGTCTGGTTGTGAACTACCGCGTGACGGTGGAAGAAGGTGCCACGGCCCGCATCTTCACCGGACAGACGAACAGGAATGCCTTCATCAACCAGCGTTGCGTAAGCCAGTGTTTCCGCCCCGCCCCAGTCGAACAGCTTCTCGCCCGCTGCCATTGATTGACGGTCAGCATAAATTTTCGCTACGCGAGACTGCATCTCGATAGCGTCTGGTACGGTGCTGATACGTTTAGCCAGCTCCTGCAGGCGCTTCATCTCTACCTTGTTCGGGTAGCTCTCATCCCACTCGTGGTTGAGGTACGGCGACCAGGTAAAGGAGTGCATGTTCATCGGGCGCAGCTCTTTCACTACGCATTCACCCGCATCCAGCGCGTCGCGGTAGAGGTTGACCATTTCGGTCGCATCTTCCAGCGTCGTCACGTTGTCGCCTTCCAGCTTGTCAGCATAGATTTTGCGTGGCGTCGGGTGTTTTTTGATTTTCTGATACATCAGCGGCTGCGTTGCACTTGGCTCGTCAGCTTCGTTGTGGCCATGACGGCGGTAGCAGAACAGGTCGATGAACACATCGCGTTTGAAGGTGTTACGGTAGTCCAGCGCCAGACGGGTAACGAACGCCACGGCTTCCGGGTCATCCGCGTTAACGTGGAAGATCGGCGCCTGAACCATCTTACCGATGTCGGTGCAGTACGGGGTAGAACGCGCATCCAGTGGGTTAGAGGTCGTGAAGCCCACCTGGTTGTTGATAACAATGCGAACGGTACCGCCCACTTCGTAACCACGCGCCTTGGACATGTTCAGCGTTTCCTGAACCACGCCCTGCCCTGTGACCGCCGCGTCACCGTGAATGGTGATTGGCAGGACTTTGTTGCTGCTCGGCTCGTCCAGACGATCCAGACGCGCACGCACAGAACCGATAACCACCGGGCTCACGATTTCCAGGTGTGACGGGTTAAACGCCAGCGCCAGGTGAACCAGACCGCCTTCGGTTTCGATATCAGACGAGAAGCCCATGTGGTACTTCACGTCACCGGTGCCGAGGTGTTCTTTATGTTTGCCCGCGAATTCGTCGAACAGGTCCTGCGGTTTTTTACCCAGCACGTTGACCAGTACGTTCAGACGACCGCGGTGCGCCATACCCAGCACCACTTCACGGGTACCGCTTTTGCCCGCGTGACGAATCAGCTCTTTCAGCATAGGTACCAGCGCGTCGCCGCCTTCCAGCGAGAAGCGTTTCGCACCCGGGAATTTCGCGCCCAGATAGCGCTCAAGGCCTTCTGCTGCGGTCAGTTCGCTGAGGAAGCGTTTTTTCTCTTCAGCAGAGAAATTCGCGTGGCCCGCCACAGATTCGATGCGCTGCTGGATCCAGCGTTTCTCTTCTGTAGAGGTGATGTGCATATATTCCGCGCCGATGGAGCCGCAGTAGGTTTGCTTGAGCGCGTCAATCAGCTCGCCCAACTTCATCGTGTCTTTGCCGATGGCAAAGGAACCTACGTTAAAGCTTTCCTGGAAATCGGCCTCGGTCAGATCGTGATACGCCGGATCGAGATCCGCCACACGATCTTGTTTCCACAGTCCCAGCGGATCGAGATTCGCATGCTGGTGACCACGGAAGCGATAAGCGTTGATAAGCTGCAGGACTTTAACCTGCTTCGCATTGGTGTCAGGGTCGGAAATCGCAGAAGAGTAACGTGAGGCATCCTTCGCCAGACGACGGAAATAATCACGTGTTTTGGAATGGAATTGATCCGGTTTGACTCCAGTGCCAGGTAACTGCTGGAACATGGAACGCCAGTTTGCGTCCACTGAGTCAGGATCGGTTAAGAAGTCTTCATAGAGCTGTTCTATCCAGCTCTGGTTTGAACCAGAGAGGTAAGAAGAGTCCAGCCAGGCTTTCATTGCGCCGTTCTGCATCGTGATCCCTTAAGCATTTTTATGCTTACTTTCGCCGTAGAAACTACCACGTACAACACGTACGTGCCGGGGTTCACCTGCGAGCTCTTATGTTGTCTTGGGCTCGCGAAGGAACCTTTAAAAACTGTCTGCACCTCGGGGCAGTTTTTAGAGGTTTCCTACATTTTATCCCCTCTCCTGTCAGGAGAGGGTCAGGGTGAGGGGAACAACGCTCCCCTCCTGTTACTTATGCACTGCGCTGCAGCAGCATCGACTTAATATGGCCGATGGCGCGCGTCGGGTTCAGTCCCTTAGGACATACACTGACGCAGTTCATGATGCTATGGCAGCGGAATACGCTGAAAGCATCACTCAGTCCTTCCAGACGACTGTCGGTTTCGGTGTCGCGGCTATCGATCAGGAAGCGATAGGCAGCCAGCAGACCGGCCGGGCCGATAAACTTGTCCGGGTTCCACCAGAACGACGGGCAAGAGGTCGAGCAACATGCACAGAGAATACACTCGTACAAACCGTCGAGTTTTTCACGCTGCTCAGGAGACTGTAAGTGCTCACGAGCCGGTGGATTTTGCCCATTATTCAATAAGTAAGGCTTAATCTTCTCATATTGTGCATAGAATTGCCCCATGTCTACCACCAAATCACGAACGACTGGCAGACCTGGCAAAGGACGGATAACAATTTTCTGACCCGCGCGCTGCAACGCTGAAATTGGCGTGATGCAGGCCAGACCATTTTTACCGTTCATGTTCACACCGTCAGAGCCACAAACGCCTTCACGGCATGAGCGACGGAACGACAGTGTCGGATCTTTTTCTTTCAGCTGGATTAAGGCATCCAGCAGCATCATGTCACGGCCTTCTTCCGCTTCCAGGGTGTAATCCTGCATACGCGGAGCATCATCTACATCCGGGTTATAACGATAAACTGAGAATTCGAGTTTCATTATCCTGTCTCCGCATTAGTAAGTACGAATCTTCGGCGGGAACGCCGGACGCAGTTTCGGTTCCATATTGACGCTACGACGCGTCATGGATTCCGACTCTGGCAGATACAGGGAATGGCACAGCCAGTTTTCATCGTCACGATCCGGGAAGTCGAAGCGGCTATGCGCGCCACGGCTCTCGGTACGGAAGTTTGCCGACATCGCGGTAGCGAACGCCGTTTCCATCAGGTTATCCAGCTCCAGACACTCAACGCGCTGGGTATTGAACTCGCTGGACGTGTCGTCCAGACGGGCATTTTTCAGACGCTCGCGGATCGCTTTCAGCTGCTCAAGACCTTTGGCCATCGCATCCCCTTCACGGAATACCGAGAAGTTGTGCTGCATACATTCCTGCAGCGCTTTGCGGATTTCCACCGGATCTTCACCATTACGGTTGCCGTTCCAGCGGTTCAGACGCTCAAGCGAGGCATCAATTTCATCGTCGGTGGCATCACGCAGCGCACCCTGCTCGGCAATAGACTCTTGCAGATGCAGACCTACCGCACGACCAAATACCACCAGGTCAAGCAGGGAGTTCCCGCCCAGACGGTTTGCACCGTGTACGGATACGCAGGCAATTTCACCGACGGCAAACAGGCCCGGGATAACAACGTCTTCACCCTGCTCGTTCACGGTCAGCGCCTGGCCGGTCACTTTGGTCGGAATACCGCCCATCATGTAGTGACAGGTTGGGATTACCGGGATAGGCTCTTTCACTGGATCGACGTGCGCGAAGGTACGAGACAGCTCCAGAATGCCTGGCAGACGTGATTCCAGAACCTCTTTACCCAGATGGTCGAGTTTCAGCTTCGCGTGTGGACCCCATGGGCCGTCACAGCCGCGGCCTTCACGGATTTCGATCATGATGGAACGCGCCACCACGTCACGACCCGCCAGGTCTTTCGCATTCGGGGCATAACGCTCCATGAAGCGCTCGCCGTGTTTGTTCAGCAGGTAACCCCCTTCACCACGGCAGCCTTCTGTTACCAGCACGCCGGCACCGGCGATGCCGGTTGGGTGGAACTGCCACATTTCCATATCCTGCACCGGTACGCCGGCGCGGATAGCCATACCTACGCCGTCACCGGTGTTGATGTGGGCGTTGGTGGTAGATTGATAAATACGGCCTGCACCGCCGGTCGCCAGCACGGTAGCACGCGCTTTGAAGTAGACCACTTCACCGGTTTCAATACACAGCGCGGTACAACCTACAACGGCGCCATCGGCGTTTTTCACCAGATCCAGCGCATACCACTCGGAGAAAATAGTCGTGTGGTTTTTCAGGTTCTGTTGATACAGCGTGTGCAGCAGTGCGTGACCGGTACGGTCAGCCGCAGCTGCAGTACGTGCCGCCTGCTCGCCGCCGAAGTTTTTCGACTGGCCGCCAAACGGACGCTGATAAATGGTGCCATTTTCCAGACGGGAGAACGGCAGCCCCATGTGATCCAGCTCCAGAATCGCTTCCGGGCCAGTCTTACACATATATTCGATAGCATCCTGGTCGCCGATGTAGTCGGAACCTTTGACCGTGTCATACATGTGCCATTCCCAGTTATCTTCATGGGAATTGCCCAGCGCAACGGTAATACCGCCCTGCGCGGAGACAGTGTGGGAACGGGTCGGGAAGACTTTAGAGAGCAGCGCACAGGTCTGGCCGCTCTGGGAAATTTGCAGTGCTGCACGCATACCTGCGCCACCAGCACCAATCACAACAGCATCAAATTCTCTGACTGGCAGTTTCATTACACACCCCACACCACAACGAATCCATAAATAACGTAAACCACCAGTGCAACGACAATGACCAGCTGCAGAGGAAGGCGAATCGCCAGTGGTTTAACGTAATCGGTCAACACCTGCCACATACCAATCCAGGCATGGATAAGGATGGAGAACAGAGCCAGCAGGGTGAACACTTTGGTGAAGGCAGATCCGAAGAACCCACTCCAGATTTCCCACGTCAGCGTGCCGCTGGTCGCGAAGAAACCAATCATATAGATGATATAAAGGGTGAGAACGATGGCGGTAGCACGGACCAGAATGAAGTCATGTACGCCGTTGCGTCCTAATGCGGAGGCGTTGCTTACCATACGAGAACTCCTGCGAGAAGTGAAAGCACGACAGTCAATACAAATGAAATATTAGCGGAGCGTTTACCGGCTTCGAAAGTCTCTTCCAGGTAGCCAAAGTCCATCAGCATATGACGAATGCCCACAACAACGTGGTACGCCAGCGCAGTCAGAATGCCCCACATGATAAATTTCACGAAGAAGCTGTTCATGATGGCAGAGGCCTGGAGGAATCCTTCAGGAGAAGAGAGGCTGGTACCCAGTAACCACAGCAGAATGCCGACCGCCACAAACGTAATCACACCAGAAACGCGGTGCAGAATGGACGCTATTGCTGTTACAGGGAACCGGATCGTTTTGAGATCCAGATTGACAGGTCTTTGTTTTTTCACATTTCTTATCATGAATAACGCCCACATGCTGTTCTTATTGTTTCCTTCCTCCGGACTGCGATGCGGGTCAGACAGCGTTCCTTTTCTATAACTGCGCGTCATGCAAAACATTGCTTCCAAATGCTAAAACGACACGTTACAACGCTGGGTGGCTCGGGATTGCAGGGTGTTCCGGAGACCTGGCGGCAGTATAGGCCGTTCACAAAATCATTACAATTAACCTACATACAGTTTGTCGGGTTTTCTCTGGAACAGTGATCAGGGTCACGATAACAACATCTTTTTAATTTTTAATCATCTGATTTGACAAATGTTAAACAATATTGTTACAAACGTCATCAGAAAAGGCATATAATGCGCAAAAGTTATGAGGTCTCACTTTCACCTGACAAATAGTTATGTAACAGTGTGATGGTATTGACCGAAGTTATCAGGACAGTTATTAGTGATATACAGGTTTGAATAATTCGGACTGCGAAGACACTGATTTGCTGTTGTTTCACTGATTTTTCATGTTTTTACCTGCAAGGCGCCATAGCTCTGTACCCTGGTTTCTCCTCGTGAGCTGAGCGGTAAGCCAAATAACAAACTGGTAACGGTGAGAAATCAGCAGAATGCAAATCCGGTAATTGGCAGTCTTAAGCAATAAGGCGCTAAGGAGACCGTAAATGGCTGATACAAAGGCAACGCTCACCCTAAATGGTGACACTGCTGTTGAACTGGATGTGCTAAAAGGCACGCTCGGTCAGGATGTTATTGATATCCGTACGCTGGGTTCTAAAGGTGTATTCACCTTCGACCCTGGATTTACCTCTACCGCATCTTGCGAATCCAAAATCACCTTCATTGATGGTGACGAAGGTATCCTGCTCCATCGCGGCTTCCCCATCGATCAGTTAGCCACCGAATCCAACTATCTGGAAGTGTGCTACATCCTGCTGAACGGCGAAAAACCGACGCAGGCACAATACGATGAATTCAAAACCACCGTGACCCGTCACACCATGATTCATGAGCAGATTACCCGTCTGTTCCATGCTTTCCGTCGTGATTCTCACCCAATGGCGGTGATGTGCGGTATTACCGGTGCGCTGGCAGCGTTCTACCACGACTCGCTGGACGTGAATAATCCACGTCACCGCGATATCGCGGCGTTCCGCCTGCTGTCCAAAATGCCGACAATGGCAGCGATGTGTTACAAATACTCCATCGGCCAGCCGTTTGTTTATCCACGTAACGACCTCTCCTACGCCGGTAATTTCCTGCGCATGATGTTCTCCACGCCGTGTGAAGAGTACGAAGTGAACCCGGTACTGGAACGTGCGATGGACCGTATTCTGATCCTGCACGCCGACCACGAACAGAACGCCTCCACCTCCACCGTCCGTACCGCAGGCTCCTCAGGCGCGAACCCGTTCGCCTGTATCGCTGCGGGTATCGCCTCCCTGTGGGGACCGGCGCACGGCGGCGCGAACGAAGCGGCACTGAAGATGCTGGAAGAGATCAGCTCCGTTGAGCACATTCCTGAATTCGTGCGTCGCGCGAAAGACAAGAATGACTCCTTCCGTCTGATGGGCTTCGGTCACCGTGTGTACAAAAACTACGACCCACGCGCTACCGTTATGCGTGAAACATGCCACGAAGTGCTGAAAGAGCTGGGTACAAAAGACGATCTGCTGGAAGTGGCGATGGAGCTTGAGCACATCGCGCTGAACGACCCGTACTTCATCGAGAAGAAACTCTACCCGAACGTCGATTTCTACTCTGGCATTATTCTGAAAGCGATGGGCATTCCGTCTTCCATGTTCACCGTGATCTTCGCCATGGCACGTACCGTTGGCTGGATTGCGCACTGGAACGAAATGCACAGCGAAGGCATGAAAATCGCCCGTCCTCGTCAGCTGTATACTGGCTACGAGCAGCGTGATTTTAAGTCTGACATCAAACGCTGATGTTAACGGGGTGTGGCCTGATGTCCTCACCCCATCTCTCTCTTACTCCGAGAGAGTGAAGACATTAAAAACGGTAACCCCCTGGGTTACCGTTTTCATTTTACTTCTGGCAGTGCGGACACCAGTAAAACGGTCTCGACGACAGCGTGGTTTTCGCAATTAACCCGCCGCATCGTTCACACGCCTTCCCTTCACGATGAAACACCTTAAAGCGGAACAATGCCCCATGGTGCTTGTTGTCATCCACCACGCCACGCGTGTTGTACGACAGGCGCGGGATATCCAGCAGTGCGTGGGATAACGCCTCCAGCTGTTCATCACTGAGTTGCGATGCCTTATGCTGCGCCGCCAGGCCCACCTCCCAGAGGATCTCCACCCGCAGGTAATTTCCTAATCCAGCCAGAAACGCCTGATCGAGCAACAGTCCGGAAAACTGTCGGTTACGAAACCGAGGTGACACCAGACGGGCTTTCACATCGCACGGGGTCAGGCTCATATCCAGCACATCCGGCCCGACGCGCTGCAGGAACGGGTGAGTGAGCAGCTGCTCTGGCGTTAACATTTCGATATCAGATGCGCTGTAGAGCAGAATCGCGTTGTCTGCCGTCTGTAGCCTGACGCGCAGCACGCGGGTAGTTTGCGGCTGCTCGTTTGCCTTCACCACGCGCCAAACGCCGTACAGCTGATTATGGCTATATAACGTCAGGTTATGGGAGAAATGCGTGAGCAGCGCTTTGCCGCGCGTTTCAATGTGCGTCACCGTCTGCCCCACCAGCTGGGCTTCAAACGGTTTCAGTTGAGGAAAAGCAAACCAGACATCCGTCAGCGGTTTGCCTTTTATCGCCGCCTCGAGGCTATCCGCTGCACGGCGGATCTCCGGGCCTTCAGGCATTTTTCTGTCCTTATCGTTATGTCATGCACTCACGAGAATACCCTGCTCCGCAAAGGCCGCCCGTAAGCGGCGTGCAAACTGCAGCGCGTGCTCACCATCGCCGTGTAAACACACCGTATCCGCCTGGACTCTGGCCGTTGAACCATCAATTGCCTTTACCGACCCCTCACATACCATCGCCAGCGTTTGCGCCAGCGCCTGTGATTCATCGGTAATAAGCGCACCGGGCAGTGAACGGGGAACCAGGCTGCCGTCCGGCTGGTACCCTCTGTCAGCAAAAACTTCCTGACGGGTGGTTAACCCCAGCCGCTGTCCCGCACGAATAAGCTCGCTCCCCGCCAGCCCCACCAGGATGAGCTGCGGGTTGCAGTCCCGCACCGCACGGGCAATGGCATCCGCGAGGGCCGGATCTTTGGCCGCCTGATTGTAGAGCATGCCGTGGGGTTTCACATGGCGCAGCACGCCCTGCTGGGAACGCACAATCGCCTCCAGCGCGCCCGTTTGATAGAGCGTCTGGGCATACACCGTCTCAGGAGGGAGATCCATTGCCGTGCGGCCAAAATTATCCCTGTCAGGAAAACTGGGATGTGCCCCTATCGCCACGCCGTGCTTAATCGCATTACGCACGCTGACCAGCATGGTTTGCGCGTCACCCGCGTGAAACCCGCAGGCAATATTGACCGAAGAGACCAGCGTCATCAGTTCAGCATCAGCACTTCCGCCCTCACCCAGATCGGCGTTTAAATCAATCTTTGCCATCGAGCCTCCATGCCAGTTGTTCCAGATAACGCTGCTGATCCTGGCGTGCCTTCAGCGCCTCCTCCAGCGAACATTGCACAAAATGAATCGGCTGTCCGAGAGGAATTTGCGCCAGATGGTAGCGATCCGCTTCAATGATGCAGGCAATACGGGGGTATCCCCCCGTGGTTTGCGCATCGTTCATCAGCACGATCGGCTGACCGTTACCCGGTACCTGAATGACGCCAGGCAATAAACCGTGTGAGAGCAATTCCCGATCTGTCGTACGGGTCAATGGCTGCCCCTGCAGGCGGTATCCCATACGGTTACTTTGCGGGCTGATCTTCCACGGCGAACGCCAGAACGTCTCCTGAGCGACTTCATCGAACTCCTGATATTCCGGCCCCGGTAAGGCACGGATCTGGTTGGTCCATAACAGCTGTTTTACCCCCTGGGCCGTCGAGAAGTGGCGCGTTGAGGGTTTAACCGCCAGACGATCGCCGTCACGCAGCAGGCGCCCTTCATGACCGCCAATGCCGGCTTTCTGATCGGTACTGGATGAACCCAGCACCTCTGGCACATCAATTCCTCCCGCAACCGCAAGATAGCTTCGCACGCCGTGCACAGGACGTTTGAGGGTCAGACGCTGCCCGGCTTTCGCCCGCAGCCGCCAGCCTGTCCAGACCGCTTTGCCATCCAGCTCGGCGTCACAAGCGGCCCCGGTTAAGGCAAACCAGGTCTCCTCGCCGAATTCAATCACACACTGGCCAAGCGTAATTTCGAGTGCCGCCGTGCTGCCAGGGTTGCCCACCAGCACGTTAGCAATCTCCAGCGCAGGCCTGTCCAGCGCCCCACAGTAGCTCACGCCCGACTGACGCATGCCAAAGCGGCCGGCATCCTGTACGGACGTGTAAAGCCCGGCGCGAATCAGCGTTAACATACCCCCTCCTTCTGCGGGATAAAGCGCAGGGTATCGCCGGGACGAAGGAGTATGGGAACCTCCTGCCCTGGTTCAAATAACGGCCTGGACGTATGCCCGATAAGCTGCCAGCCCCCCGGTGACGTCAGAGGATAAATGCCGGTCTGTTCACCACCGATAGCCACCGTGCCCGCCGGCACGCTCAGGCGGGGTTCGGCGCGACGCGGCGTATGCAACTGCGGTGAGAGCCCCCCCAGATAGGGGAAGCCCGGCTGGAAACCTAAGAACCAGACCACGTAATCAACGCAGGCGTGCAATTCAACCACCTGCTTTTCCGTTAATCCGCAGTGTTCCGCCACCACGCCAAGATCGGGTCCATGCTCGCCGCCATACACCACCGGGATCTCAATTGTCCGGGAATCCGGCTCCAGCGCCTCGCTCTCTTCCCACCAGCGCTGCAAACGTTCAATAGCATCCAGCGCCAGCGTATGCGGATTACGCAGCACCACGGTGATGTTATTCATACCCGGAATCGCTTCAACCACTTCAGGCACATCGGCCAGGCGCTGCGTTAGCCGCCAGATACGCTTTTGCGTGGCAAGGGTCACTGGCGGTTCCAGCTCCAGAACCACTGCCGTTTCCCCCAGAAGATAACAACGCGCTCGCTGCACTCAGATACCTCTCATCAGGCCGGGTTAGGGATATCAATAAACGTGACATCCAGATCGGTATTTTCGGTCAGCCATTCACTGAGGGCGCGAATTCCGCCACGCTCGGTGGCATGGTGACCTGCCGCGTAAAAATGCAGACCTTGTTCACGCGCCGAATGGACGGTCTGCTCGGACACTTCTCCAGTGATGAAGGCGTCGACACCAAAGCGTGCCGCACTATCAATAAAGCCCTGACCACCACCAGTACACCAGGCAACCCGCTTCACCGTATCCGGACCGGTGTCACCGCACCAGAGCGGACGGCGTCCCAGACGCACTTCAATCCAGGAAGCCAGCTCCAGGCCGGGCACCGGCATGGCCAGCTCTCCCCAGGGCACCAGCGGCTCAATTTCACCCATGACGGTAATCCCCAACAGCTGCGCGAGCTGTACGTTATTGCCCAGCTCCGGGTGCGCATCCAGCGGCAGATGGTAACCGTACAGGTTGATATCATTTGCCAGCAGCGTTTTCAGGCGGTTTCGCTTCATACCGCGAATGATCGGTGCTTCGTTTTTCCAGAAATAACCGTGATGGACAATAACGGCATCCGCTTCCTGACGGACGGCTTCGTCCAGCAGCGCCTGGCTTGCCGTCACGCCAGTGATAATTTTCTGCACCGTTTCGCGTCCTTCAACCTGGAGGCCGTTCGGGCCGTAATCGCTGAAGGAGGCGCTGTTCAGTTTTTCGTTAATCAGGCTTTCCAGTTCGCTGTTTTTCATCATCACTCTCTTAAGCTTTGCGGGCGGCCTCGTACGCCGCCAGCGTGGCGACACGCGCCTGTTTATGGTCAACAATCGGACGGGGATAATCGAGCTTCACACCCTGTTTATCCGCCCATGCCCACGGGTCGTGGATCGCTTTTGCAGGGACACTGCTCAGCGCGGGCAACCAGCGGCGGATAAACTCGCCGTCTGCATCAAATTTTTGTCCCTGCGTGGCAGGATTAAAAATACGGAAATAGGGCGCGGCGTCGGTTCCGGTGGACGCCGCCCACTGCCAGCCGCCGTTATTCGCCGCCAGATCGCCATCGATCAGCTGAGAAATAAAATACCGCTCCCCGACACGCCAGTCGATAAGCAGATCCTTCACCAGGAAGCTGGCGGTAATCATTCGCAGCCGGTTGTGCATCCATCCGGTTTCATTGAGCTGGCGCATCGCGGCATCAACAATCGGGAAGCCCGTTTCGCCTTTCTGCCAGGCCTGTAAGTGGCTCTCGTTGTGTTGCCATTTTACGTTATCAGTCCAGGGTATAAACGGTCGATGCTTACATAAATCAGGGTGATACGTCATCAAATGGCGATAAAATTCGCGCCAGATAAGTTCGTTAAGCCAGACGGAGCCGGGGCCCCCGTCCAGTGCCTGCGGTTGTTCCGCCAGAAGACGATGCAGACACTGGCGCGGAGAGAGCACGCCCAGCGCCAGACAGGCCGATAAACGGCTGGTGCCCTCAGTCGCGGGAAAATCTCTGCGCGCGTCGTAATCGCCAGCCCCCGCTTTACAAAACTGGCGCAGCTTCGCGATAGCGTTTTTTTCGGTAGCCGGGAACAGAGTCTCATCAAACGCCTGTTGCGGATAGTCAAACTCCCGCTGGGGTATCTCCGTTATGGCCTCTCCCCTCACGGTGGGTGCAGCCACGCATTCCGGCAGTGCCTCCTTCAGTCTTTTAATGAAGGCATTTTTAAACGGCGTAAAGACTTTATACATCTCGTGGTTGCCGGTCATGACACTGCCCGGCGGCAGCATGACGCTGTCATCAAAACCCTGACACTCTACACCCTGCAGGATTTTATCCAGCTGACGATCCCGCTGACGTTCATTGAATTCGTACTGATAGTTGTAAAAGAGGTGGGTGACATCGTACTGCTCACAGATTGCCTTCACAGCCTGGCATTGCGCGGAGAAGTCACTGACCTCTTTATAAATGAGCGGGATCCCTTTTTCTGCAAGCGAACACTGCAAACCATTCAGATGTGAGCTGAGGTAAGCCGCCTGGCGTGGTGCCATAGCATGCTGCTGCCACTGCCCGGGGGTGGCGATAAACACCGCCAGCACGCGGGCTTCCGGGGAGCGGCAGGCAGCCGCAAGGGCGAGATTGTCATGTACGCGCAGGTCCGCGCGAAACCAAACCAGATGGGTGGGCATAAAACTCCTGTCAATTATCCATTATGTCCGTAAGGCCATGCCACTAAAGAGAAAATGCGGCTGGCTTTTATCTACTTTGCCATGAAGTGTAGACGCGATGAAATAAAAAAGGCCGCCCGGGGCGGCCTTAACGCTACGTGTCCTGCGCCAGCATGGTAAAAGCAATAAACAGTGTCGGTTCATCACGTCTTACCACGAGTACGCTGGCGATAATGAACGCAATGCAAAAAGAGCGTTTCATCATGCGGTCCCTGCTGCTAACCGCTCCACCGTTCACCACCGGTGATAAGTCGGTGGACACACGCTCTGACGAGAGCCCAAAAACGGCCCAACGGACCGCGGACCCTGAGGAATAAAAAAAACCGCCACATTGCTGTAGGCGGTTTTTTTTATTGCTGTGTGTCGTCTTCGTATCAGTAAAAATCGCAGGTCGCTTTCTCGGCCTGATCCATCCACACCGGCTTCTCGCTGGTTTTGGCCCAGACGCGGTGCAAATAGCTATAAAAACGTGCGCGGTCTTTCCAGAAGAGCATCACCGGCAGGGCCAGCACGCCAGCCACTACGGCGAAAGTGCGACGCATGAAAACGATATGAGCCGGATACGCTTTATAAAGATCCATATTTTCTCCCCTATAGTTGGCCGGAAACATGCTCCGGAAAATTTGAAATCTGTGATCTGGCTAAAATAATACCGCTTTGTTTGTAATTTTACTACTCATCAGACCAGTTATTTTCATCCATTTAGTGAATATTTACATTTCCGCCGTAAGTAAGTTACAAAAAAGTTAACGATTTACTTACCAATAGTTAAATTGTGCCTTTTCCATTTTTATACTTTTTTTACACCCACCCTGCCGATTTTTGCGAAATCTTTGCGCCATAAATCCTACCGTTAACACAAATACAAATGTCACTCGGAGGTGGATTGTGAGTGCAGGTCTGATTACCGGCATCGTGCTGGTGTTCCTGTTATTGGGTTATCTGGTATACGCCCTGATTAATGCGGAGGCCTTCTGATGGCTGCTCAGGCGTTTTTACTTATAGCCAGCTTTTTACTGGTCTTATTGGTGCTTGCCAGACCGCTGGGAACGGGGCTCGCGCGGCTGATCAACAACGTGTCCTTACCGGGTACGGGAAGTATCGAAAAGGGGATCTGGCGCGTACTGGGAATACGCGATCAGGAGATGAACTGGCGTCAGTATCTGGTCGCTATTCTGCTGCTGAATATCGTTGGACTGGTCGCGCTCTTTGTCATGCTGATGTTGCAGGGTAGCCTGCCGCTGAACCCGCAACAGTTACCGGGCCTGTCCTGGCATCTTGCGCTGAATACGGCCGTCAGCTTTGTCACCAATACCAACTGGCAATCCTACGCCGGCGAAACCACGCTGAGCTACTTCAGCCAGATGGTGGGATTAACCGTACAAAATTTCCTCTCAGCAGCCAGCGGCATCGCGGTTGTCTTCGCGCTGACGCGTGCGTTTGCACGTCAGAATATGGGTACGCTGGGCAATGCCTGGGTTGATCTCACGCGCATTACTCTGTGGGTCTTACTTCCGATTGCTCTGCTCATCGCGCTGTTCTTTATTCAGCAAGGTACGCTGCAAAACCTGCTGCCTTATGCCCCTTATACCTCGCTTGAAGGGGCAAAACAGCTTCTGCCGATGGGGCCTGTGGCCTCACAGGAAGCCATTAAGATGCTCGGTACGAATGGTGGCGGTTTCTTCAATGCCAACTCATCGCATCCGTTTGAAAACCCAACGGCACTGACCAACGCTGTGCAAATGCTGGCGATCTTCCTCATCCCCGCAGCGCTGTGCTTTGCTTTTGGCGATGTGGTGAACGATCGTCGTCAGGGTCGCACCCTGCTCTGGACCATGTCGCTCATCTTTGTCGTCTGTGTTGCGCTGGTGATGTGGGCCGAATGGCAAGGTAACCCGCATTTCCTGACGCTGGGCGCTGACGGCACCATGAATATGGAAGGGAAAGAGAGCCGCTTTGGCATTCTCGCCAGCAGCCTTTATGCCGTGGTCACGACGGCGGCATCCTGCGGGGCGGTCAATGCTATGCACGACTCCTTCACGGCACTGGGCGGCATGATCCCGATGTGGCTGATGCAGATTGGTGAAGTGGTGTTCGGCGGCGTAGGCTCGGGTCTTTACGGCATGCTGCTGTTTGTTCTGCTGGCGGTGTTCATTGCGGGTCTGATGATTGGTCGCACCCCGGAATATCTGGGCAAAAAAATCGATGTCCGTGAGATGAAGTTAACCGCGCTGGCGATTCTGGTCACCCCCGCCCTCGTGCTGGCTGGTACCGCACTGGCACTGATGACGGAGGCCGGACGCAGCGGCATCTTCAACCCTGGCATCCACGGCTTTAGCGAAGTGCTTTATGCCGTCTCTTCTGCTTCTAACAATAACGGTAGTGCCTTCGCAGGCTTAAGCGCTAACTCACCGTTCTGGAACTGTCTGCTGGCGTTCTGCATGTTCGTGGGCCGTTTCGGGGTCATTGTGCCGGTGCTGGCGATTGCCGGGTCGCTGGTGAGCAAAAAAATTCAACCGACCACCAGCGGGACGTTGCCGACCCACGGCGCGCTGTTTATCGGACTGCTGGCCGGTACCGTGCTGCTGGTCGGCGCCCTGACCTTTATCCCCGCCCTCGCGTTAGGCCCGGTCGCGGAATACCTCTCTTTACGCTGATTTTGCGGAGAATTTGTCATGAGTCGTAAACAAATGGCCCTGTTCGAACCGTCGTTAGTTCGACAGGCCCTCATGGATGCGGTGAAAAAGTTGAGCCCGCGCGTGCAGTGGCACAACCCGGTGATGTTTATCGTCTGGATAGGGAGTTTACTCACCACCGCGCTGGCGATTGCCATGGGAACGGGTCATCTGCAGGGGAATGCGATGTTCACCGGCGCTATCAGCCTGTGGCTGTGGTTCACCGTACTGTTTGCCAACTTTGCGGAAGCGCTGGCGGAAGGCCGCAGCAAAGCGCAGGCCAATAGCCTCAAAGGGGTGAAAAAGACCGCTTTTGCGCGCAAATTACGCGAACCGAAATACGGTGCCCAGATGGACCATGTCCCGGCAGATGAACTGCGTAAAGGTGACGTGGTGCTGGTCGAAGCCGGGGACATTATCCCCTGCGACGGTGAAGTCATCGAAGGCGGCGCGTCGGTAGATGAAAGTGCCATCACCGGGGAATCCGCTCCCGTCATACGTGAATCCGGGGGTGATTTCGCCTCCGTAACGGGCGGGACACGCATTCTCTCCGACTGGCTGGTGATCCAGTGTAGCGTCAACCCGGGTGAAACCTTCCTTGACCGTATGATTGCCATGGTGGAAGGCGCGCAGCGTCGTAAAACACCAAACGAAATTGCCCTGACCATCCTGCTGGTGGCGCTGACAATTGTCTTTCTGCTGGCAACCGCCACGTTGTGGCCATTCTCCGCTTACGGCGGTACCGCGGTCACCACCACCGTCCTGGTGGCGCTGCTGGTCTGCCTGATCCCGACCACCATCGGGGGGCTGCTGTCGGCCATCGGCGTGGCCGGTATGAGCCGTATGCTGGGCGCGAACGTCATCGCGACCAGCGGACGTGCGGTCGAAGCCGCAGGGGATGTGGACGTTCTGCTGCTGGATAAAACCGGGACAATTACCCTCGGTAACCGCCAGGCGTCAGAGTTCTTACCTGCCCCCGGCGTGGATGAAAAAACGCTGGCGGATGCGGCGCAACTCTCTTCCCTCGCCGATGAAACGCCGGAAGGCCGCAGTATCGTGATCCTCGCCAAGCAGCGCTTTAACCTGCGCCAGCGCGACGTTCAGAGTCTCCATGCGACTTTCGTTCCCTTCACGGCACAAACCCGAATGAGCGGCATCAACATTCAGGACCGCATGATCCGTAAAGGCTCCGTCGACGCAATTCGTCGCCACATTGAAGCCAACAATGGTCATTTCCCACCAGAAGTGGACAACCTGGTCGAGAGCGTGGCACGTCAGGGCGCGACGCCGCTGGTGGTGGCTGAAGGGGCACATGTGCTGGGGGTGATTTCGCTAAAGGATATCGTAAAAGGCGGGATCAAAGAGCGCTTTGCCCAGCTGCGGAAAATGGGGATCAAAACGGTGATGATCACCGGGGACAACCGTCTGACCGCCGCCGCGATTGCTGCCGAAGCGGGCGTGGATGATTTTCTCTCGGAGGCAACGCCTGAAGCCAAGCTGGCGTTAATTCGTCAGTATCAGGCGGAAGGCCGCCTGGTGGCGATGACGGGTGATGGCACCAACGATGCCCCAGCCCTTGCGCAGGCCGACGTGGCGGTGGCCATGAACTCCGGTACCCAGGCGGCGAAAGAGGCGGGCAACATGGTCGACCTCGACTCGAACCCGACCAAGCTGATTGAAATTGTGCACATCGGTAAGCAGATGCTGATGACGCGCGGTTCACTGACAACGTTCAGTATCGCCAACGACGTCGCAAAATACTTTGCCATCATTCCCGCGGCGTTTGCGGCCACCTATCCGCAGCTTAATGCGCTGAACGTGATGCATCTGCACTCGCCGGCATCAGCCATTCTCAGTGCGGTTATTTTTAACGCCCTGATTATTGTCTTCCTGATCCCGCTGGCGCTCAAAGGGGTGAGCTATAAACCGCTGACCGCGGCCGCCATGCTGCGCCGCAACCTGTGGATTTACGGGCTGGGTGGGCTGATTGTCCCCTTCATCGGTATCAAGGTTATCGACCTGCTGTTGACGCTGTTTGGGCTGGTTTAAAAGGTGAATCAAATGACGATGTTACGTCCCGCTATACTTCTGTTTATTCTGCTGTCGCTTATTACCGGCGGGCTTTACCCGCTGGTGACCACCGCGCTGGGCCAGTGGTGGTTTAAGGATCAGGCCAACGGCTCGCTGATCATGCAAAACGGTGAAAACCGCGGTTCGCGTTTGATTGGACAGAATTTTACCGACGCCCGTTACTTCCAGGGACGCCCTTCCGCCACTGCCGAAAGCCCGTATAATCCGATGGCATCCGGTGGCAGTAACCTGGCCGGCAGCAACCCGGAGCTGGATAAAGCCATTGCCGAACGTGTAGCCGCCCTGCGCGCCGCAAATCCACAGGCCAGCCGGGAGGTGCCTGTGGAGCTGGTGACGACCTCTGCGAGCGGGCTGGACTACAGCCTGACGCCGAAGGCTGTGGCATGGCAGATCCCCCGCGTCGCGGCGGCCCGTCAGCTGACGGTGGAACAGGTGAGCAAGCTGGTCGCAGAGCATACGCAAAAACCGCTGGTGAGCTTCATCGGCATGCCCGTGGTGAATATTGTTGAGCTGAATCTGGCGCTGGACGCGCTAAGGAAAAACTAAATGACCGACGAGCCCATGCGCCCGGATCCGGACAGGCTGCTTGAACAGACGGCTGAAGCCCATCGCGGCAAACTGAAAATCTTCTTCGGCGCCTGTGCTGGCGTCGGGAAAACCTTCGCCATGCTGACAGAAGCCCAGCGGCTTCGGGCGCAGGGGCTCGATATTCTTATCGGCGTGGTGGAAACCCACGGCCGGAAAGAGACGGCAGCACTGTTGAAGGGGCTGGCGACACAGCCGCCTCGCCGTATCAGCCATCGTGGGCGTCTGGTCACGGAGTTCGATCTCGACGCCGCCCTCGCCCGCAGGCCCGCGCTTATCCTGATGGACGAACTGGCACACAGTAATGCTTCAGGCTCGCGCCACCCCAAACGCTGGCAGGACGTTGAAGAGCTGCTTGAAGCAGGCATTGATGTTTTCACCACGGTAAATGTTCAGCATCTCGAAAGCCTGAACGACGTGGTCAGCGGCGTGACCGGGATTCAGGTTCGCGAAACCGTACCCGATCCCTTTTTCGACTCTGCGGACGAAGTGGTGCTGGTCGATCTGCCTCCAGACGATCTGCGCCAGCGACTGCATGAAGGAAAAGTCTATATTGCAGGTCAGGCCGAACGCGCCATCGAACATTTCTTTCGCAAAGGCAACCTGATAGCCCTGCGCGAGCTGGCCCTGCGTCGCACGGCGGATCGCGTGGACGATCAGATGCGCGCCTGGCGTGACCTGCAAGGGCAGGAGCGCGTCTGGCATACGCGGGATGCCATTCTGCTGTGTGTGGGTCACGGCAGCGGCAATGAAAAGCTCGTCCGCACCGCAGCGCGCCTGGCGGCCAAGTTTGGCAGCGTCTGGCATGCGGTCTATGTCGAGACGCCGCAGCTTCACGCGCTGCCTGAAAACCAGCGCCGCGCGATCTTAAGTTCGCTGCGTCTGGCACAGGAGCTGGGCGCAGAAACCGCCACCCTCTCCGATCCCCAGGAAGATAAAGCCATTCTGCGCTACGCGCGTGAGCACAACCTCGGGAAAATTGTCATTGGCCGTCGTCAGCATCGTCGCTGGTTTAGCCGCGAATCCTTTGCTGACAAACTGGCCCGGCGTGCCCCCGACCTCGATCTGGTGATTGTCGCACTGGATGACAAACCCACCCCTTTGCCCAACCGCGCACCGGACAGCCGCACTTTTAATGATAAATGGCGAATTCAGATCCGCGGCTGTCTTGTCGCCGTCGTGCTCTGCGCGCTGATCACCGTGATTGCCAGCCACTGGCTGATTGCCTTCGATGCGGCCAATCTGGTGATGATCTACCTGCTCGGCGTGGTCGTGGTGGCGCTCTTTTACGGGCGCTGGCCCTCAGTACTGGCGACGTTCATCAACGTCATCAGCTTCGATCTGTTCTTTATCGCGCCCCGCGGAACGCTCGCCGTTTCGGATGTGCAGTACATTCTCACCTTTGCCGTGATGCTCACCGTTGGGCTGGTGATCGGTAATCTGACGGCGGGCGTACGCTATCAGGCCCGTATCGCCCGCTACCGCGAACAGCGCACACGGCATCTCTATGAGATGTCTAAATCGCTGGCGGTTGGCCGTACACCGCTGGATATTGTGCAGACCAGCGAGCAGTTTATCCGCTCGACCTTTCACGCCAGCAACCTGATTTTACTTCCGGACGAACACGGGAAACTGCGCCCGCTGACCTCGGCCTCAGGTATGACGCCCTGGGATGAAGCCATTGCGCGCTGGAGCTTTGATAAAGGACTCCCTGCGGGTGCAGGGACGGACACCCTGCCCGGCGTACCGTATCAAATTCTGCCGCTGCGCAGTGCCGATAAAAATCAGGGGCTGGTGATCGTTGAACCGTCGAATCTGCGCCAGCTGATGATCCCCGAACAGCAGCGATTGCTGGAGACATTTACCCTGCTGGTGGCAAGCGCGCTGGAACGGCTGGCGCTTACCGCCAGCGAAGAACAGGCCCGTCTGGCAAGCGAGCGCGAGAGCATTCGTAACTCATTGCTGGCCGCCCTCTCCCACGACCTTCGCACCCCACTCACCGTGCTGTTTGGCCAGTCAGAAATTTTGACGCTGGATTTGGCAGCGGAAGGCTCGAAACATGCGTTGCAGGCCAGCGAGATCCGCCAGCATGTGCTGAACACCACACGCCTGGTAAATAATCTGCTTGATATGGCGCGTATTCAGTCGGGCGGATTTAACCTCAAAAAAGAGTGGCTCACGCTCGAAGAGGTGGTGGGTAGCGCTTTGAAAATGCTGGAGCCGGGCCTCGGTGGGCGCCATATTGCGCTGAACATGCCCGAACCGCTGACGTTAATTCACGTTGATGGCCCGCTGTTTGAACGCGTGCTGATCAATCTGCTGGAAAATGCCGGCAAATACGCAGGAGTAAACGCCCGGATTGGGGTGGATGCCACGGTGGAAGATCACACGCTACGGCTTGACGTCTGGGATACCGGGCCGGGTATCCCTGCCGGACAGGAGTTCGCTATTTTCGAGAAATTTGCCCGCGGTAATAAAGAGTCGGCCATTCCCGGCGTGGGTCTGGGTCTGGCGATTTGCCAGGCGATTATTGACGTTCATGGCGGTACCATTTCGGCGGAGAATCGCCCGGAAGGCGGCGCACGTTTTTGTGTTAAACTTCCTCTGGAAGCCCCGCCAGAACTTAATGAATTACCAGAGGATTTGTGATCAACGTTCTGATTGTTGAAGATGAGATCGCCATTAGCCGGTTTCTGCGTGCTGCGCTGGAAGGCGATGGCCTGCGCGTTCATGACGCCGGCACGCTCCAGCGGGGTTTGATTGAAGCGGCCACGCGCAAACCTGATCTGGTGATCCTCGATCTCGGCCTGCCGGATGGCGACGGCATCGATTTTATTCGTGAGGTTCGACAGTGGAGTCAGATGCCCATTCTGGTGCTGTCAGCCCGTACCGAAGAGTCGGATAAAATCGCGGCGCTGGATGCCGGAGCGGATGACTATCTGATTAAGCCTTTTGGTATTGGCGAACTGCAGGCTCGCCTTCGTGTCGCGCTGCGTCGTCACAGCGCCACCACCCCTGCCGACCCAACATACACGTTTGGTGATATTCGGGTTGATCTGGCAGCACGGCGCATTGTTCGCGGTGAAGAGGAAATCCATCTCACCCCCATCGAGTTTCGGCTACTCGCCGTTTTGCTCAATAATCACGGTAAGGTACTCACCCAGCGCCAGCTGTTGAGTCAGGTGTGGGGGCCAAACGCCGTGGAACATAGTCACTATTTACGCATATATATGGGACACCTTCGACAAAAACTGGAAGTTGACCCCGCGCGTCCTCGTCATTTATTAACTGAAACCGGTATCGGTTATCGGTTCATGCTTTGAATAACTATTCAGTTTATTTTTACATAAAAATCCGCCCTCCCATAAAATACGCGAAAAAATAATCTCCGGGTTATTTTTTGGTATGTTTATGTCCATTCAGCACATTCATAATACAATCCGTTAACGCAACATCAACATATCAGCATTTTGATCTGCGATATTCATCAAAAGCGAATATTTATTTCTGATTTGATCGGTTAACGGTGATCTGTTTCACAGTTAATCGCTTTTTCCAGGATAAAATGTCCATGCTTTCAATTACTGAAAGGAAATGAAACATGGAAAACAATAATCGTTTAATGCCCCATATAAGGCGGACAACTCATATCATGATGTTTGCCCACCGAAACTGTTTTGACTTTCATATCTTTAATGCCCGGTAGTCCTTCGACTTCTGGCGCACCCGATTACAGGTTATCCTGAAACACCCTATTTTACAGGCCCTTGCCTGTGAACCCGTGCGCTCATTCATCTTAATTCAGGCTCATCCGCGACCGGGCGGACTGAATTCCATTCAGCAAAAAACGCATTACTGATTTTTTTAATCAGCGGCCTCCTTTTGCTGTTTTCCGGCATATTATCGATTTCTTTTCTGCAAGAAATCGAGGGACTGTTATTACCTAAAATAAAGAGAGAAAGATGAAAAGTTTAAAAATTGCAGCCAGCCGCGCCTGCCCTGATTGCTTTACCACTCACCGTGAACTGGTGGATATCAACGCCACGGATTATATTGATGTTGCCGCCATTGTTCTGGCCGTCAGCGATATTTTCACTGGTCGTATAGAAGAAATAGAAGCAACCGGATTTGGCATTCCTGTTTTTGTCGCGACGCATAAAGAAGAAATTATCCCGGCAGAGTATTTATCGCGGATCCACGGCGTATTCGAAGCATCAGACACCAGCAACGACTTTCACGGACGCCAACTGGAAGCGGCCGCGCAGAAGTATGAAACCCAACTGCGTCCGCCGTTTTTCCGGGCTCTGGTCGACTATGTCAAACAGGGTAACAGCGCCTTCGACTGTCCGGGTCACCAGGGCGGGCAATTCTTCCGCCGTCACCCTGCCGGCAATCAGTTTGTCGATTTCTTTGGCGAAACCCTTTTCCGCTCAGACCTGTGCAACGCCGACGTGGCGATGGGCGATCTGCTGATCCACGAAGGGGCACCCTGCATTGCGCAGCAGCATGCGGCGAAAGTCTTTAATGCCGATAAAACCTACTTCGTGCTGAACGGAACCTCATCGTCCAACAAAGTGGTGCTCAACGCCCTTCTCACTCCGGGCGACCTGGTCCTGTTCGATCGCAACAACCATAAATCCAACCACCACGGAGCACTTCTTCAGGCGGGCGCAACGCCGGTCTATCTGGAAACCGCACGTAACCCGTACGGCTTTATTGGCGGCATCGACGCCCACTGCTTCGAGGAGAATTATCTGCGTGAGCTGGTATCCGAAGTGGCGCCGGGCCGTGCCCGCGACGCGCGTCCGTTCCGCCTGGCGGTGATCCAGCTGGGTACCTACGATGGCACCATCTATAACGCTCGCCAGGTCGTGGATAACATCGGCCATCTGTGCGACTACATCCTGTTTGACTCTGCCTGGGTGGGTTACGAGCAGTTTATTCCGATGATGGCCGATTGCTCTCCGCTGCTGCTGGAGCTGAATGAAAACGATCCGGGGATCCTGGTCACCCAGTCAGTCCATAAACAGCAGGCCGGTTTCTCGCAGACCTCGCAAATCCACAAGAAGGACAGCCACATCAAAGGCCAGCAGCGCTATGTTCCGCATAAGCGGCTGAATAACGCCTTCATGATGCACGCGTCCACCAGCCCGTTCTATCCGCTGTTTGCTGCACTGGATATCAACGCCCGCATGCATGAGGGCCAGAGCGGCCGCAACATGTGGATGGACTGCGTGGTGACCGGTATCGAAGCCCGTAAGCTGATCCTGCAGAACTGCCAGTATCTTCGCCCATTCGTGCCGGAACTGGTTGATGGCCGTCCGTGGGAAAGCTGGGACACCGCTGAGATTGCCACGGACCTGCGCTTCTTCCACTTCGTGCCAGGTGAACACTGGCACGCCTTCGAAGGCTATGCCGAACATCAGTATTTTATCGACCCGTGCAAACTGCTGCTGACCACGCCGGGTATTAACGCCAGGACCGGTGAGTACGAGGATTTCGGCGTCCCCGCCACTATTCTCGCCAACTTCCTGCGTGAAAACGGCATCGTGCCGGAAAAATGCGATCTCAACTCCATCCTGTTCCTGCTCACGCCTGCCGAGGATATGGGCAAACTGCAGCAATTGGTCGCGCAACTGGTGCGCTTCGAAAAACTGCTCGAGACGGATGCCCCCCTCAAAGAGGTACTGCCTTCTGTCTGTAAACAGTATCCGGAGCGCTATGCAGATTACACCCTGCGCCAGATTTGCCAGGAAATGCATGAGCTGTACGCCCGCCACAACGTGAAGCAGCTGCAAAAAGAGATGTTCCGCAAGTCTCACTTCCCGCGCGTCATGATGAACCCGCAAGAGGCGAACTATGCCTACCTGCGGGGTGAGGTCGAGCTGGTCTCGCTGCGCGATGCGGAAGGTCGCATTGCCGCCGAAGGTGCCCTTCCTTATCCACCGGGGGTGTTGTGCGTTGTGCCGGGTGAAGTCTGGGGCGGTTCCGTGCTGCGCTACTTTGCTGCGCTGGAAGAGGGTATCAACCTTTTACCGGGCTTCGCGCCGGAACTGCAGGGCGTTTACGTTGAGGAGTGTGACGGTCGTAAGCAGGTTCGTTGTAACGTCATCAAACACGCTGCCGCTCAGCCATCGCTGCTGAAAGGAGAAAAAATATGAGCAAGTCCAATAAAATGGGCGTGGTGCAGCTGACCATTCTCACCATGGTAAACATGATGGGGTCCGGGATCATCATGCTGCCCACCAAGCTTGCGGAAGTAGGAACCATTTCGATTATCTCCTGGATGGTGACCGCAGTGGGGTCAATGGCACTGGCCTGGGCATTCGCCAAGTGCGGTATGTTCAGCCGCAAGCCCGGCGGGATGGGCGGCTACGCCGAATATGCCTTTGGCAAATCCGGTAACTTCATGGCCAACTACACCTACGGCGTCTCTTTGCTGATCGCTAACGTGGCGATTGCCATTTCCGCCGTGGGTTACGGTACGGAGCTGTTCGGTGTGGCGCTGACCCCGGTGCAAATCGGGCTGGCGACCATCGGCGTGCTGTGGATCTGCACCGTGGCTAACTTTGGCGGCGCGCGTATTACCGGACAGATCAGCAGTATTACCGTCTGGGGGGTCATTATCCCGGTGGTTGGGCTGTGCATCATCGGCTGGTTCTGGTTTAGCCCCACGCTGTACGTCAACTCCTGGAACCCACACCATGTTCCGTTCTTCACCGCAGTGGGCTCTTCCATCGCCATGACGCTGTGGGCCTTCCTGGGGCTGGAATCTGCGTGTGCTAACGCCGAAGTGGTGGAAAACCCGGAGAAGAACGTACCGATTGCCGTGCTTGGCGGTACGCTGGGCGCTGCTGCCATTTACATTGTCTCAACCAACGTGATTGCAGGGATTGTACCGAACATGGATCTTGCCAGTTCCACGGCACCGTTCGGTCTGGCCTTTGCGCAAATGTTTACGCCGGGTGTCGGGAAAGTGATCATGGGGCTGATGGTGATGTCCTGCTGCGGCTCGCTCCTCGGCTGGCAGTTCACCATCGCTCAGGTCTTTAAATCGTCCGCTGACGAAGGGTATTTTCCGAAAATCTTCTCCCGGGTCAGCAAAGCAGAGGCACCGGTTCAGGGCATGCTGGCGATTGTCATCTTCCAGAGTGGGTTATCTTTGATGACCATCAGCCCGTCGCTGAACAGCCAGTTCAACGTGCTGGTCAACCTGGCGGTAGTGACCAATATCATTCCGTATATTCTGTCGATGGCGGCGCTGGTCATCATTCAGAAGGTGGCGAAGGTGGATGCAGGCAAAGCGAGGGTGGCGAATATTGTGGCGCTGATTGGGGCAATTTACAGCTTCTATGCGCTCTACTCTTCCGGCCAGGAAGCCATGTTGTATGGTGCGATGGTGACCTTTATGGGCTGGACGCTGTACGGTCTGGTATCACCGCGGTTTGAATTGAAAAATAAACACAGTTAATGCAAAAGCAAAACGGCAACCCCAGGGTTGCCGTTTTGACTGCATCGTGAGGGCATCAGCCCACCGCGATTTACGCGTTTTTCAGCACTTCGCTGACAATCTCTACCGCTTCTTTCTCAATCAGCTTACGGTGTTCGTCGCCGAGGAAGCTCTCACAATAGATTTTGTATGCATCTTCCGTACCGGATGGACGCGCGGCAAACCAGCCGTTTTCGGTCATCACTTTCAGACCACCGATAGAGGCACCGTTACCCGGGGCCGCCGTCAGACGGGCCGTGATAGGGTCACCGGCCAGCGTGCTGGCACTGACCATCTCCGGAGAGAGTTTAGACAGCGCTGCTTTCTGCGCGGAGGTCGCGCCAGCCTGAATACGGTTATAGCTTGGCGCGCCAAAGCGTGCCGCCAGCTCGTTATAGTGTTCCTGCGGATTTTTACCGGTGACAGCGGTGATTTCCGCTGCCAGCAGGCACATGATGATCCCGTCTTTATCGGTAGACCATGGCGTGCCGTCGAAACGCAGGAAGGATGCGCCCGCGCTCTCTTCACCGCCAAAACCGAAGCTGCCGTCGTGCAGACCGTCAACAAACCATTTGAAGCCTACCGGTACTTCCACCAGCTTACGGCCCAGCGCCTCAACCACGCGGTCAATCATCGCCGAGGAGACCAGCGTTTTACCTACAGCCACCTCTTTGCCCCACTGTGGACGATGCTGGAACAGGTAGTTGATGGCAACCGCAAGATAATGGTTCGGGTTCATCAGCCCTGCCGGGGTGACAATACCGTGGCGGTCATAATCCGGGTCGTTGGCAAACGCCAGGTCGAATTTATCACGCAACGCCAGCAGGCCCGCCATCGCGCACTCGGAAGAGCAGTCCATACGGATTGCGCCGTCTTTATCCAGGTGCATAAAGCGGAAGGTCTGATCAACGTGATCGTTAACGATGGTCAGGTTCAGCTTGTAATGCTCTGCGATGCGTTTCCAGTATTCGATACCGGAGCCGCCGAGAGGGTCAACGCCCAGCTTCAGACCGGCTTTCTGGATGGCCGCCATATCGACGATATCCGCCAGACCTTCCACAAATGGCTGTACCAGATCCTGCTCTTTCACATGGCCGGATGCCATGGCCGCATCCAGAGAGAGGCGTTTCACCCCTTTCAGGCCATCCGCCAGCAGCGCATTGGCACGATCTTCAACCACTTTCGTGACGTTCGTGTCTGCCGGTCCACCGTTAGGCGGGTTGTATTTGATCCCACCGTCTTCCGGCGGGTTGTGTGATGGAGTAATCACAATCCCGTCAGCCAGCGCGCCGCCTTTTTTGTTGTGGACAAGGATCGCGTTAGAGACCGCAGGGGTCGGCGTGAAGCCGTTATTTTCCTGAACAATGACGTCAACGCCATTCGCCGTCAGCACTTCCAGCACGGAAATGAACGCCGGTTCAGACAGAGCATGGGTATCTTTTCCCACATAGCACGGACCGGTAACGCCGTTTTTAGCGCGCTCTTCCGCGATGGCCTGAGCAATAGCCAGAATGTGCGGTTCGTTAAAGCTATGGCGCGCCGCGCTACCGCGGTGGCCAGATGTACCAAACTTCACTGCGTGTTCTGCGTTGCCCACGACCGGTTTCAGCACGTAATACTGCGCGGTCAGCTGAGCGACGTTAATCAAATCGCTTTGTTGTGCAGGTTGGCCTGCACGGCTGTGATTTGCCATTACCGGGTCCTTCTGATGCAAGGGTTAAATTGTACCGCAAACCTTTTCAATCAATTCCGCCGGGAACTGCATGGACTGCATGATGTGTTCAACCATGCTGCACTTGCGGCCCGTATTGGTATTGGTGATGACCCAGTACGGTGTGCCCGGGACATGTTTAGGTTTGGTTTGGTTGCCATTTTGCAGCAGCGTTTGCTCGTCGCCCGCGAAATAGACGCGGGTACGACCGTGCAGCGACTCGGTCGCTTCAGCAAACGCTTTGTTATCCAGTGAATAGAGTGTAGACAGCACCAGCATGAAGCGGTTAACCGCTTTTTTCTGCTCGGCGTACTCATCAGAGAGCAGCAACTCGCGCATCGCACGTACTTTGTCTTTCACTTGCGCGACGGCAGGTTTTGCTTGTGCAACAACGTTTTGTTGAGACACGACATCTTTAGTGACTGGGGTAGCAGGCTGTGAGGCGGCGGAAATTTTAAGCATGCGCCGTAAAATGTCGGACGCACTCTCCCCGATATGCCGCGTCTGGCTGGCAATATACTGATAGAGTTCGTCATCAACTTCGATTGTTTTCATCTTAATCCAGTGCGATATCTTATCTGAATACAAGTCGTTGGGATTATAAAGTTAAATTCCAACAGCGGATAGCGTCAAACCAGGTTGGCGGCAAAAGTCAGATTAAACTGGAACCTTGCAGCCGGGCGGCAGAATGGTCAACATGATACCCTAACCTGACATACGTAAAAAAAGAACTTTGCCATGAAATTGAATACCCGAGCGCAAACTGCACAATCGCCGAACAATAATTCTCCCATCGTACTGGTTCACGGGCTTTTTGGCAGCCTGGATAACCTGGGGGTGCTGGCGCGCGATCTGGTTACCGATCACGATATTTTGCAGGTCGATATGCGAAATCACGGTCTTTCCGGGCGTTCAGAGGAGATGACCTACGCGGCAATGGCCCAGGATCTGCTCGATACGCTTGATGCCAACCATCTTCAGAAGGTGACGCTCATCGGGCATTCTATGGGCGGCAAGGCGGTAATGGCCCTGACGGCGCTGGCACCGGACAGAATCAACGGTCTGGTCGTGATCGACGTTGCCCCGGTGGATTACGACGTGCGCCGTCATGACGACATTTTTGCTGCCATCAATGCGGTGACAGAGGCTGGGGTTTCAACCCGCCAACAGGCCACAGCCGTCATGCGCGAACATCTTAATGAAGAAGGCGTTATTCAGTTTCTTCTGAAGTCGTTTGTCGACGGCCAGTGGCGTTTCAACGTGCCGGTACTCTGGGCGCAGTACAACAACATCGTCGGCTGGGATACGGTGCCCGCCTGGCAACACCCTACCCTCTTTATTCGCGGCGGTAACTCCCCTTATGTCACCGACGCCTACCGCGACACGTTGCTGGCGCAATTCCCGCAGGCCCGTGCCCATGTCATCGCCGGTGCCGGACACTGGGTTCACGCGGAAAAACCTGACGCCGTGTTACGCGCCATCCGACGCTATCTCTCTGATACTGCGAATTGATTAAAAAGAGAGCGACTGGAAGGTTGCGGGCTTCCAGTCGTTGGCGTGCCGTTTTTGGTGATGTATGATGGCGCGCTCATCGCCCGGGCAATAGCAGGGCGGCTTGTTTCCCCCGAAGTCTCAGAATCATGGCCAAAGAACAAACGGACCGTACGACACTAGATCTGTTCGCGAATGAGCGTCGACCGGGACGACCGAAAACGAATCCGCTTTCGCGCGATGAACAGCTGCGTATTAATAAACGCAACCAGCTTAAACGCGATAAAAATCGTGGGCTTAAGCGTGTCGAACTGAAGCTCAATGCCGACGCCGTCGATGCGCTTAACGAACTGGCTGAAGCGCGTAATATCAGCCGTAGCGAGCTCATTGAAGAGATGTTGATCGCCCAGCTTGAGACGTTGCGCCGCCAGGCATAAGTCTGAAAATCCCCTTTCTTACCCTTTTCATGTAGCACAGAGTGCAGTCCTGCGCGATAGCTGTTTCCGCGGGGTTGCCAGTTCTGCTATTATTGCCCTTATCCGTGGACAAATTGCGCCACCATACCATTAAGTTTCAAGAGGTTATTTTACTCATGGCAATCATCGGCATTTTCTTCGGCAGTGATACCGGCAATACCGAAAATATCGCAAAAAACATTCAAAAACAGCTCGGTAAAGACGTTGCCGATGTGCATGACATCGCCAAGAGCAGCAAAGAAGATCTCGAAGGCTATGACATCCTGTTGCTGGGTATCCCAACCTGGTACTACGGTGAAGCCCAGTGTGACTGGGATGATTTCTTCCCGACGCTGGAAGAAGTGGACTTCAACGGCAAGCTGGTCGCCCTGTTTGGCTGCGGCGATCAGGAAGACTACGCTGAGTACTTCTGTGACGCGCTGGGCACTATCCGCGATATCATTGAACCGAATGGTGCAGTTATCGTAGGCCACTGGCCGACTGCAGGTTACCACTTCGAAGCGTCTAAAGGCCTGGCCGATGACGACCACTTCGTGGGTCTGGCGATCGACGAAGACCGTCAGCCAGAACTGACCGCAGAGCGCGTTGAGAAGTGGGTGAAGCAGATCCGCGAAGAACTGCACCTGGACGATATTCTTAACGCCTGATTGTTATTGTGGCGCAACCCCGGTTGCGCCCAGGAACCAGGTCAAACGATTAAATTAATCGCTACAATCTTTTAACTTTTTCGCCCAGACCTGTACAATGTCTCCCAGGTAAAATGGGGTGCCATTGAGTAAGTTTGTCGGTGATACCACGTTTTTATAAGCATACTTTGCCTGAGACTTGCAGTTTTCATTTAGCCATGGCAGTTCTATAATGAGACGCATTATTCCAGGTGCATTTTCTGTCACTTCCTCCAGAAGTGAATCGTTTAGCAACAGGACAGATTCCGCATGACTGACAACAATACCGCATTAAAGAAGGCTGGCCTGAAAGTTACGCTTCCTCGGTTAAAAATCCTTGAAGTGCTTCAGGGTCCAGACAATCACCATGTCAGTGCGGAAGACCTTTACAAGCGTCTTATCGACATGGGTGAAGAGATTGGGCTGGCAACCGTCTATCGCGTGCTGAACCAGTTTGATGACGCGGGCATTGTTACCCGTCATAATTTCGAAGGCGGTAAATCTGTATTCGAACTGACCCAGCAGCAGCACCACGATCACCTGATCTGCCTGGATTGTGGCAAGGTCATTGAATTTAGCGATGATTCCATCGAAGCACGTCAGCGTGAAATCGCTGCTCGTCATGGTATCCGCCTGACCAACCATAGCCTGTATCTGTATGGTCACTGTGCTGAAGGTGATTGCCGCGAAGACGATCACGCACACGACGCCAAATAAGTCGAACTTTCATACTCTGAGCCAGCCGCAAGGTTGGCTTTTTTTTGCCTGTCACCCGGCGAAAAAAAGCCCGGTAAGCACAGCGCCACCGGGCCTTAACACGCTTAATTAATTTCCGTTGTTACTGCGTATTTCCTTCCAGATCTGGTCGCAACGCTTCGCCACTTCCTGATCGTTACCGGTTTTACGCGCCTGAATGCAGGCCTGATAGTCCATCACGCGAACATTTTCCTGCGTCGCAAACTGCTCATGCGCCTTCTCTTTCTTCAGCACATTCAGCACGCTCTGGCAGGCTTCAATTTTCTCCGGTGAGCCTTCAGCGGTGTTAATGCAGGCGCTGTAAGCCTCCTTCAGGCGAGAATCTTCTTTCGGCGCCGGGTCCTGGGCGCAAGCCACCAGCCCCGAGGCCAGCAACGCGACGATTACCATTTTTTTCATCATGTGCAGTCTCCATTCCGGCGGGACGGAACCCGCCGGAGCGTTCATCAGAAGATAGTGAATGGTGCGATAACCATGAATTTCACGTCACGTTCATCCTGGAAGATGTTGCCGTAACCGCCCGCGTAGCTTGGAATATCAGAGTGGTTGTCATACTGCGTGAAGTGCAGCTTGAACATCGTGCCTTTCGCACGTCCATCCTGCACGGTATAGATGGCATCCAGGCTGTAAGAGGACTCTTTCAGACGGTAGTTCGGATCGTAGTATGCATCCGGTGTGGCCATGTCGCCCGGTTTGGCATCCCAGGCATACGCATAGGAGGCGCCCACCGCCCAGCCCGGCAGGTTCCAGTTTTTCAGGTCATACATTGCGCCGAAGAAGACCGCTTTTTCGCCGTCGGCGTTGAAGTCAGAGCGGTTATCCCACCAGATATCCAGACGACCGTTGGAAGATGCGTAAGTCGGGGTCATACGCTGCAGGAAGTAGCCCTGCTGCCCTTCCGCCTTCACCCATGTTCCTTCCAGACGCAAATCCACCTGCCCCACTTTGTAGCCAAAGGTCAGCGCCTGCAGCCAGGCCGTGCCGTCATAAATATCGTTGACGCCACCATCGCTGACTTTGTCTCGCGTGCCATAGAACTGGTAACTGGTACTCAACGGACTCCCTGCGATATCAAACTTGTAGCTGGCTTTGGCAAAATACTGATCGATATAACCTTCAGCCTGACCAAAGGCGGCTTCTAACACGAGGTCGTTTTTAAAATCGTACTTCGCACCCAGCGAGTGGAGGTAATCCACTTTGGTCTTTTTATCGTTCTGGTAAAACTTATCCATTTCGATATGCCACGGGGCTTTGTATTCGTTGGTCCACATATAGGAGAAACTCAACGCACCCGCATCACCGTAGTCAAAGTTAGCGCCAGCTTCAGCGCCCTGGTAAGTACCAGGCATAAAACTCCAGTGTGGCGCTAACAGGGTTTGGCCAGTTGGCTGAATATATCCGCCGCGCGCCCAGACTGGACCATATTTGAATTTTGCAGCGGCTTTATACAGGCTGATACCGCTTTTATCGCCGGACCAGTCTTCTTTATAGGCCTTATTGCTGGACGAGAAGGCAATTTCGTTCGGGTGTCCGCTGTCGCCATTTTCCGCCATTTCGATTGCAGTGAATGCGGCAATATCCAGGCCGAACATATCGGCGGCATAGCCTGACTGGAAGTCGAGGTTGGCGTTCCAGGTAGAGTGAGAAAGGTTGGTTTTGTATTTGTCTTCGGTAACGTCTTTACGGTCACGTTCACGCTGCCAGTAATAAATACCGCCCGTGAGGGTAGAATCTTCGATGAAACCTGCTGCCTTAGCCTCTGGCGCAATCACCAGGCCTGACATTGCTGTCACACCGGCGATAGCCAGCGCCAGCGCACTACGTTTGCCACTGAACGTACGCATAGATTATTCCTCTTTGACGAATTAAAACGCCTGAACGGCGAAAAATATAAAAGACCAAAAGGTCAGGGGTAGTCAGAAATACCCTCGAATTAACTACCGCCTTTAGGTTATTTTTCGCGACGCGAATTATCAATGCTTTTCCGTGGGCAAAAGTCAGGATTATGACGAAGTGCACATAATTCGTAGTGCTTTGTAACATTTAGCGGGAGACGAGATTTGGCGGGGCAAGTCATTAAATTTAAGCCAGTAATTGTGTAAATTACTGGTTATTTTCAGGCCTTCACTATTTTCAGAAATATACAAACTTTTTTTAGAAAAATAAGTAGCACCACATTGACCTGAATATTGCGCAGACATTATTTTTGCTCGCGCTTAACGATATGATCATTCAATAAAAAAACGCCGCATTACGCGGCGTTTGTCTCTCATTGACCAGAGCAGCGTTATTATTCGCCGACTTTAGTCCAGGTATCACGCAGGCCAACGGTACGGTTAAACACCGGTTTTTCCGAGGTACTGTGACGGCTGTCGAGGCAGAAGTAGCCTTCACGTTCGAACTGGAACGCTTTGCCCGCTTCAGCGGCTTTCAGAGACGGCTCAGCATACCCCTGCTTGATGACCAGAGATTCCGGGTTGATTGTCGCCAGGAAGTCTTCTGCTGCACCTGGGTTAGGCACGCTGAACAGACGATCGTACAGCCGAATTTCAACCGGCAGCGCATGTGTTGCACTTACCCAGTGGATCACGCCTTTCACTTTGCGGCCATCTGCCGGATCTTTGCTCAGGGTTTCAGCGTCGTAAGAGCAGAAGATGGTGGTGATATTCCCTTCCGCATCTTTCTCAACACGCTCAGCTTTGATCACGTATGCGTTACGCAGACGCACCTCTTTACCCAGCACCAGACGCTTGTACTGCTTGTTCGCTTCTTCGCGGAAGTCAGCACGATCGATCCAGATTTCACCGCTGAACGGCACGTCACGGGTGCCCATCTCCGGCTTGTTCGGATGGTTAGGCATGGAGACCATTTCGCTCGCGCCCTGCGGGTAGTTTTCGATAACCAGTTTTACCGGATCGATGACGGCCATTGCGCGCGGCGCGTTGTCGTTCAGATCTTCACGGATGCAGGATTCCAGAGAGGCGATCTCAATGGTGTTATCCTGCTTGGTCACGCCGATGCGCTTACAGAACTCGCGAATAGACGCGGCAGTATAACCACGGCGACGCAGACCCGAGATGGTTGGCATACGCGGATCGTCCCAGCCCTCAACGTGCTTGTCGGTCACCAGCAGGTTCAGCTTACGCTTGGACATCACCGTGTATTCCAGATTCAGACGAGAGAATTCGTACTGACGCGGATGCACCGGGATCGTGATGTTATCCAGAACCCAGTCGTACAGACGGCGGTTGTCCTGGAACTCCAGCGTACACAGGGAGTGCGTAATGCCTTCCAGCGCATCGCTGATGCAGTGGGTGAAGTCGTACATCGGGTAGATGCACCACTTGTTACCGGTCTGATGGTGTTCAGCGAACTTGATACGGTACAGAACCGGATCGCGCATCACGATGAACGGTGATGCCATGTCGATTTTGGCACGCAGGCAGGCTTTACCTTCCTCGAAGCCACCCGCACGCATTTTTTCAAACAGCGCCAGATTCTCTTCAACGCTGCGATCGCGGAATGGGCTGTTTTTACCCGGCGCGGTCAGCGTGCCGCGGTATTCGCGGATCTCTTCAGCAGACAGCTCGTCGACATACGCCAGACCTTTATTGATAAGCTCGACCGCATAGGCATACAGCTGATCAAAATAGTCAGAGGAGTAGCAGATATCGCCAGACCAGTTGAAGCCCAGCCATTGCACGTCATTCTTAATAGACTCAACGTATTCGATGTCTTCTTTTACTGGGTTGGTGTCATCGAAACGCAGGTTGCACTGTCCCTGGTAGTCTTGCGCGATGCCAAAGTTCAGGCAGATCGATTTTGCATGACCAATATGCAGGTAGCCGTTTGGCTCCGGCGGGAAACGGGTATGAACTGTGGTGTGCTTACCACTGGCCAGATCTTCATCGATGATCTGACGAATAAAGTTACTCGGGCGGGCTTCAGCCTCACTCATCGTGGATTCCTCAAAGCGTAAACAACGTATAACGGCATATGATCTTATAAGCCGGACGTAGTGACAACCCTTAAAACGTCTCTGAAGAAAATAATGGGGGCAATTGCTGTAAAAAAAAGCGGCGGAGGAAAACCCCCGCCGCTTAAGGCATGACTCTACTCAGGAGCGATTACTTGCCTTTAATCTCATACAGTGGCGTCTGGCCCGCAACGACCTGACCTTTCGCCTGAATTACCAGGCCGCTGAAGTCGTCGATATTGCTGCAAACGACCGGGCTAATCATGGAGCGCGCGTTAGCGTTCAGGTAATCCAGATCCATTTCCAGAATCGGCTGACCTGCCACCACGTCGGCCCCCTCTTCCACCAGGCGAGTAAAGCCCTGACCGTTCAGCGCGACGGTATCGATACCCATATGGACAACGATCTCCGCGCCCTTTTCAGTTTCGAGGCAGAACGCATGGTTGGTGTTGAAGATTTTAACGATGGTCCCGGCAGCCGGTGACACCACGGTTTTGTCCGTTGGTTTCACCGCCACACCGTCACCGACAGCTTTGCTGGCAAACGCTTCGTCAGGCACCTGCTCAATCGCAACCACTTCACCGGTAATCGGTGAAACCAGCGCGGCAATGGTCGTTGCGTTAGGGACGGCCTGCGGTTTTGCCACCGGGGCTTCCGTCACTGGCGCGCTGTTCGCTGCAGAAGCCGCGATCGGTCCACGGGCAACCACTTTCTTCATTTCATCGCCAATCGATTCCGCTTTCGCACCCACGATAACCTGGATGGTCTGCTTGTTCAGTTTCACCACGCCGGATGCGCCAAGACGTTTACACATGGCATCGTTAACGCGCGCAGAATCCCCTACCGTCAGGCGCAGACGGGTAATACATGCATCGATAGCTTTCAGGTTATCCGTACCGCCTACTGCGGCAATATAATTGGTTGCCAGCTGGGTCAGCCCTTCTTCGGTATTGCTGTTAGCTTCGCCAGTAACGATGTCGTCTTTCGTATCTTCGCGGCCTGGTGTTTTCAGGTTAAACATACGAATGACTGCGGTGAACAGAACGAAGTAGATAACGAAGAACACCAGACCCATTGCGACCAGCATCCAGACGTTCTTGCTCGCCGCTGGCAGGTTGTACATCAACACGTAGTCGATCGCGCCGGCGGAGAAGGAGAAGCCCGCATGGATACCCAGCAGCGTTGCAACAAACAGGCTAATACCCGTCAGCACAGCGTGCATGAGGTACAGCAGCGGAGCCAGGAACATGAACAGGAATTCCAGCGGCTCAGTAACACCGGTCAGGAACGCGGTGATGGCAACTGACAGCAGCATCCCGCCAACCATTGGACGACGCGCTTTCGGTGCGGCCAGGTACATAGCCAACGCCGCGCCCGGCAGACCAAACATCATGATAGGGAAGAAGCCCGACATGAACATGCCCGCGGTGCCGTCACCTGCATAGAAGCGGTTGATATCCCCGTGGAATACCGCGCCCGCGGCGTTGGTAAACTCACCAATCTGGAACCAGGCAATGGTGTTCAGCACCTGATGCAGGCCGGTTGGGATCAACAGACGGTTGATGAAACCGAAGATACCCGCACCCACTGCGCCAGCGGAAACAATCCACTCACCGCCCGCATGGATAGCGTGCTGCACCGGTGGCCAGATGTAGCCAAAGATCGCGGCCAGAATCAGACAGAAGAAGCCTGTCGCAATCGGCACAAAACGTTTTCCGCCGAAGAAGCTCAGGAAGTCTGGCAGTTTGATCCCCGCCCAACGGTTATAAACAGCCCCGCCGACCAGACCGGTAATGATACCTGCCAGAACGCCCATGTTAATTTCTGGGTTTATCGTCACCATCGCTTTCGTCAGGATGAAGTAACCGACAGCCCCGGCCAGCGCCGCTGCACCCGCGCTGTCTTTTGACCAGCTGGATGCCACACCGATGGCGAAAATCAGCGCCAGATTGTCAAAAATCGCGCCACCCGCTTGCGCGATAAATGGCACATTAAGCAGATCGGGTTGCCCGAATCGCAGCAGCAGTGCTGCAACCGGTAGCACGGCGATAGGGAGCTGCAAAGCCCTACCGAGGCGCTGGAAAAAACCTAAAATATTCATCCTATTCCCCCTACGAGACCCTTATTAAGGCTCGTGCATAAACTATGTTTTTATTGTGTCGACAACGATAAATACAGTTGATGATTCACTGGCATTGTGAGTGTGTGAAAAATTAATTCGTATCGCAAATTAAACACGTATTTTTTGTGATTTTTGTCACCAAATATCGTTAATAACCCTCCCTTTCTCTGGCTAACAGTGAAAACTTATTTTATCATTCAAAAAATCAAGACGGATTGATCCGGCCTGAAAGGTTCCAGGTTACGCTTAGTTCAGGTTCCGATAGCCATCCGCCCACTCTTCTACTTTAACTCTTGAGGTGAACAATGAGACTGATTCCCCTGGCAACTGCTGAACAAGTCGGTAAATGGGCCGCCCGTCATATCGTTAACCGTATTAACGCGTTCAAACCCACCGCCGATCGTCCTTTCGTTCTCGGCCTTCCTACCGGCGGCACGCCGCTGACCGCGTATAAAGCCCTTGTTGAGATGCATAAAGCAGGCCAGGTTAGCTTCAAACATGTTGTGACCTTCAACATGGATGAGTATGTCGGCTTACCCAAGGATCATCCGGAAAGCTACCATAGCTTTATGCACCGTAATTTCTTTGATCACGTTGATATTCCGGCTGAAAACATTAACCTGCTGAATGGAAACGCGCCTGATATTGACGCAGAATGCCGTCAGTATGAAGAAAAAATCCGTTCCTACGGTAAAATCCACCTGTTCATGGGTGGCGTGGGCAACGATGGTCATATCGCGTTCAACGAACCGGCCTCTTCTCTGGCTTCCCGTACGCGTATTAAAACCCTGACCCATGACACGCGCGTGGCAAACTCCCGCTTCTTTGACGGTGATGTTAACCAGGTTCCAAAATACGCCCTGACCGTAGGCGTAGGCACCCTGCTGGATGCCGAAGAAGTGATGATTCTGGTTCTGGGCGGCGTGAAAGCGCAGGCGCTCCAGGCTGCCGTTGAAGGCAACGTTAACCACATGTGGACCATCAGCTGCCTGCAGCTGCATCCAAAATCAGTCATCGTGTGCGACGAACCGTCCACGATGGAGCTGAAAGTGAAAACGCTTAAATACTTCAACGAGTTAGAAGCTGAGAACATCAAAGGTCTGTAATTGAATAACCGCCTCTTCATCAAGAGGCGGCCGCTTTTTTTAACCGGGGGTCGTTATGTACGCTTTAACCCACGGTCGGATTTATACCGGCCATGATATTCTGGATGACCATGCGATTGTTATCGCCAATGGCCTGATTGAACGTGTTTGCCCACTGGCAGAGCTGCCGCCGGGGATTGAACAGCGCTCACTCAATGGAGCAGTAATCTCCCCCGGTTTCATCGACGTACAGCTGAACGGCTGCGGTGGTGTGCAATTTAATGATACCGCGGACGCGGTGACGGTCGACACGCTGGAAATCATGCAGAAAGCCAACGAGAAATCGGGCTGCACCAGCTATCTGCCAACCCTCATCACCAGCAGTGATGATCTCATGAAACAGGGTATCCGCGTGATGCGCGACTACCTGGCAAAACACCCTAATCAGGCGCTGGGTCTGCATCTTGAAGGACCGTGGCTGAACATCGTGAAAAAAGGGACGCATAACCCGGATTACGTGCGAAAACCTGACGCTGAGCTGGTCGACTACCTGTGTGCCAACGCCGATGTGATCACCAAAGTGACGCTGGCTCCTGAAATCGCGGGACCTGACGTTATCAGCAAACTGGCCGCCGCCGGGATTGTCGTTTCAGCGGGCCATTCAAACGCAACGCAAAAAGAAGCGAAAGCAGGATTCCGCGCCGGCATTACCTTTGCGACGCACCTGTACAACGCGATGCCGTATATCACCGGTCGTGAACCTGGGCTGGTCGGGGCGATTCTCGATGAGCAGGACGTTTACTGCGGCATTATTGCTGACGGCTTGCACGTTGATTACACCAACATTCGCAACGCCAAGCGCCTGAAAGGTGACAAACTCTGTCTGGTAACCGATGCCACCGCACCGGCAGGGGCAAATATTGAGCAGTTCATTTTTGCCGGTAAAACAATATACTACCGCAATGGACTGTGTGTTGATGAAAACGGTACGCTGAGTGGTTCCTCCCTGACGATGATTGAAGGGGTGCGTAACCTGGTTGAACATTGCGGGATTGCGCTTGATGAAGTCCTGCGTATGGCGACCCTTTATCCTGCGCGCGCGATGGGCGTAAATAAACAGCTTGGCGGAATTGCACCAGGTATGGTTGCAAACCTGACGGCATTCACACACGATTATAAAATTATCAAGACCATCGTTAATGGTAACGAGGTCGTCACTGAGTAAGTAAAAGTATGACACCAGGCGGACAAGCTCAAATCGGTAATGTCGATCTCGTTAAACAACTTAACAGCGCGGCGGTTTATCGTCTGATTGACCAACACGGGCCAATCTCGCGCATTCAGATAGCCGAACAAAGCCAGCTTGCTCCCGCCAGCGTGACAAAAATTACCCGTCAGCTCATTGAGCGCGGACTGATCAAAGAAGTCGATCAGCAGGCCTCCACCGGAGGCCGCCGCGCCATCTCCATTATTACCGAAACCCGCAATTTTCAGGCGATCGGCGTCCGTCTTGGTCGTCATGACACCACCCTTACGCTCTATGATCTGAGCAGCAAAGCCATCGCGGAAGAACACTACCCGCTTCCGGAGCGCACTCAGGAGACGCTGGAACACGCGCTGCTGAATACCATTGAACACTTTATCGAGAGCTGTCAGCGCAAAATCCGTGAACTGATTGCGATCTCGGTGATCCTGCCAGGCCTGGTAGACCCCGAAAGCGGCGTGATCCGTTATATGCCCCATATAAAGGTTGAGAACTGGGGGCTGGTAGATGCGCTGGAAAAACGCTTTAAAGTGACCTGTTTCGTGGGGCACGACATCCGCTCTCTGGCCCTGGCAGAGCACTACTTTGGTGCGAGCCAGGATTGTGAAGATTCGATTCTGGTGCGCGTACACCGCGGGACAGGGGCAGGCATCATCTCTAACGGGCGCATTTTTATTGGCCGCAACGGTAACGTCGGTGAGATTGGTCATATTCAGGTAGAGCCGCTTGGCGAACGCTGCCACTGCGGAAACTTTGGCTGTCTGGAGACGATTGCCGCCAACACGGCGATTGAACAGCGGGTGCGCCATCTGCTTGAACAGGGTTACCAGAGCCGCGTCACGCTGGACGATTGCAAGATAGGGACTATTTGCAAAGCCGCCAACAAAGGCGACGCGCTGGCCTGTGAAGTTATTGAGCAGGTGGGACGCCATCTGGGTAAAACCATCGCCATCGCCATCAACCTGTTTAACCCGCAAAAAGTGGTGATCGCCGGTGAGATTGTGGAGGCCGAGAAGGTCCTGCTGCCCGCCATTGAAGGCTGCATTAACACTCAGGCGCTGAAAGCCTTCCGCCAGAACCTTCCCGTCGTTCGTTCTAAGCTTGACCATCGCTCAGCGATAGGCGCATTTGCGCTGGTTAAACGCGCCATGCTCAACGGTATTCTGTTGCAACATTTGCTGGAAAGTTGATCGGGTCTTATAGTAACGCCTTCTTTTTTTGATGTCGGAATGTCCATGACCATTAAGAATGTAATTTGTGATATCGACGGCGTGCTGATGCACGACAACGTTGCTGTACCAGGTGCTGCGGAATTTCTTCACCGCATCATCGACAAAGGAATGCCTCTGGTTCTTCTCACGAACTACCCTTCTCAGACCGGTCAGGACCTGGCAAACCGCTTTGCCACAGCAGGCGTCAACGTGCCGGACAGCGTGTTTTATACCTCTGCCATGGCCACCGCTGATTTCCTCAAGCGCCAGGAAGGAAAAAAGGCCTACGTGGTGGGTGAAGGGGCGCTGATCCACGAGTTATATAAGGCAGGGTTTACCATCACAGATGTGAACCCGGACTTTGTGATCGTTGGCGAAACGCGCTCCTATAACTGGGAGATGATGCACAAAGCCTCCTACTTTGTTGCCAACGGTGCGCGTTTTATTGCCACCAACCCGGATACCCACGGCCGTGGTTTTTACCCTGCCTGCGGCGCGCTGTGTGCCGGTATCGAAAAGATCTCTGGCCGGAAACCGTTCTACGTGGGCAAGCCCAGCCCGTGGATCATCCGTGCCGCGCTGAACAAGATGCAGGCCCACTCTGAAGAAACGGTGATTGTCGGCGACAACCTGCGCACCGATATCCTGGCCGGATTCCAGGCGGGCCTGGAAACCATTCTGGTGCTTTCCGGTGTCTCCACGCTCGACGATATTGACGCCATGCCCTTCCGGCCGAGCTGGATTTATCCCTCCGTCGAAGAAATTGATATTATCTGATCCCAAACCACGCCTCAGCGCGTGGTTTTTTATTTTCACGCCCGATAAACAACCTCACATCTAACAAAACAGCCTATTTATTGCATAATCATCAATAAAAGCGTTCATGACGTACTCGTTTTTCACTATTCGGCAATCAGCATTGCACTATTTCCGTTTTATCCCGTAAAACCCTTGCGCGCCCTCCCCCTTTGCGGCATTTTCATAAGCAAGCAACATTACAAAGCAACAGGGTTAACGGAGAAGGTTATGTGTTCAATTTTTGGCGTACTGGATATTAAAACTGACGCAGGCGAACTGCGTAAAAAGGCACTCGAATTGTCCCGCCTGATGCGCCATCGCGGCCCGGACTGGTCCGGCGTTTACGCCAGCGATAAAGCCATCCTGGCACACGAACGTCTGTCCATTGTTGACGTCAACGCCGGCGCGCAGCCGCTGTATAACGAGAAAAAAACACACGCGCTGGCTGTCAACGGTGAAATCTATAACCATCAGGCGCTGCGCGCCGAGTACGGCGACCGTTACGCCTTCCAGACCGGTTCTGACTGTGAAGTGATCCTGGCGCTGTATCAGGAGAAAGGCCCGGAATTCCTCGATGATCTGCAGGGTATGTTTGCCTTCGCCCTGTACGACAGCGAAAAAGATGCCTATCTGATTGGCCGCGACCATATTGGTATTATCCCGCTGTATATGGGTCACGATGAACACGGCAACTTTTATGTCGCCTCAGAAATGAAAGCCCTGGTGCCGGTTTGCCGCACCATTAAAGAGTTCCCGGCAGGAAGTTACCTGTGGAGTAAAGACGGCGAGATCCGTCAGTACTATCAGCGCGACTGGTTCGACTATGATGCGGTTAAAGACAACGTGACTGATAAAGCCGAACTGCGTCAGGCGCTGGAAGATTCTGTTAAAAGCCACCTGATGTCAGATGTGCCTTACGGCGTACTGCTCTCCGGCGGGCTGGACTCGTCCGTGATCTCCGCGATCACCAAGAAATTCGCCGCGCGTCGTGTTGAAGATCAGGAACGTTCAGAAGCCTGGTGGCCGCAACTGCACTCCTTTGCTGTGGGCCTGGAAGGCGCACCGGATCTGAAAGCCGCGCAGGAAGTGGCAAACCATCTCGGTACCGTGCACCATGAGATCCACTTCACCGTGCAGGAAGGCCTGGATGCGATCCGCGATGTTATCTATCACATCGAAACCTACGATGTGACCACCATTCGCGCTTCCACACCGATGTACCTGATGTCGCGTAAGATCAAAGCGATGGGCATTAAGATGGTGCTCTCCGGTGAAGGATCTGACGAAGTGTTTGGCGGCTACCTCTATTTCCACAAAGCGCCGAATGCAAAAGAGCTGCACGAAGAGACAGTACGTAAACTGCAGGCGCTGCATATGTTTGACTGCGCACGCGCCAACAAAGCGATGTCTGCCTGGGGTGTGGAAGCCCGTGTTCCCTTCCTGGATAAGAAATTCCTCGACGTGGCAATGCGCATCAACCCGCAGGACAAAATGTGCGGCAACGGCAAAATGGAGAAACATATCCTGCGTGAATGTTTCGAATCCTACCTGCCGGCGAGCGTGGCATGGCGTCAGAAAGAGCAGTTCTCTGACGGTGTCGGATATAGCTGGATCGATACCCTGAAAGAGGTGGCGGCAAAACAGGTTTCCGATCAGCAACTGGAAACCGCGAGCTTCCGCTTCCCGTACAACACGCCAGGCTCCAAAGAAGCGTATCTGTACCGTGAAATCTTTGAAGAGTTGTTCCCGGTGCCGAGTGCGGCGGAGTGTGTTCCGGGCGGCCCGTCCGTTGCCTGTTCTTCGGCTAAAGCCATTGAATGGGATGAATCTTTTAAGTCAATGAACGATCCATCAGGACGTGCGGTAGGCGTACACCAGTCTGCCTATAAGTAATCGAAAAGCATCCAATCAGGCCCTGCGGGGCCTGATTTTTTTTGCCCCCTATTTCACTCCCCAAAAACGATAAATAACCAATAATTGCCGAATATTCGGTCACGCTGTTCGCAACCTAACCAAACAGTCACATTCCGGCTATTTTCGTTGAAAAAGGTGTTGACGCTGCAAGGGTCTATACGCATAATGCGCCCCGCAACGCCGATAAGGTAACGCGAAAAAAAGATGGCTACGTAGCTCAGTTGGTTAGAGCACATCACTCATAATGATGGGGTCACAGGTTCGAATCCCGTCGTAGCCACCATCTTTTTTGCGGGAGTGGCGAAATTGGTAGACGCACCAGATTTAGGTTCTGGCGCCGCAAGGTGTGCGAGTTCAAGTCTCGCCTCCCGCACCATTCCCAGGTAAGCGTTGCACGGATGGGGTATCGCCAAGCGGTAAGGCACCGGTTTTTGATACCGGCATTCCCTGGTTCGAATCCAGGTACCCCAGCCATATTTCTTCGATTTTGCGGTTCTCCGCGGTATTGGGGTATCGCCAAGCGGTAAGGCACCGGTTTTTGATACCGGCATTCCCTGGTTCGAATCCAGGTACCCCAGCCATCGAAGATTGCAGTACTGGCTACGTAGCTCAGTTGGTTAGAGCACATCACTCATAATGATGGGGTCACAGGTTCGAATCCCGTCGTAGCCACCAAATTAATCATCTGTCGAATGATTCGGTAGACGAGAAAAAATTGTTGGGGTATCGCCAAGCGGTAAGGCACCGGATTCTGATTCCGGCATTCCGAGGTTCGAATCCTCGTACCCCAGCCAATTTAAAAAGTCGTTAAGCACATTGTTTAACGCAATTGGGGTGTCGCCAAGCGGTAAGGCTCTGGTTTCTGATACCAGCATTCCGGGGTTCGAATCCCTGCACCCCAGCCACTTAGTAACAAAAAAGCCCGCTCTGCGGGCTTTTTTGTTTTTGTTGGATTATGTACCGCATCCGAAAGCCCTCTCCCGCAGGAAAAGGCCCCAGATTAAAGGCCTAATGCGTACTTCAGCGCCTGACGCTTCAGCCCACCGGCACGCTCCGCCGCCATCAAACCAATGTTACGCAGAATGCGCACCGGACCAAGATCGTTACTGAACCCGGCGTAAAACAGATCCATCCCCGACTGCATGATGAAGTTATCCGCCATACGTCGCGTCTGGTAACGTTTCAGTACCGGATGGCTGGCCCAGGCCTCCGCGTGAGCGCGCGCATTGCCCAGCACATCCAGTAAAGCCTCAACGTCACGGTATCCCAGGTTCACGCCCTGCCCCGCCAGCGGGTGAATGGTGTGTGCCGCATCCCCCACCAGCGCCAGCCCTGCACGGGCATACTGCAATGCATGGCGACGCGTAAGCGGAAACGCCCCGGCGGCAACCGGCATGACGTTGCCCAGACGGCGTGGGAAGTGCTGATGGATCTCTCGCTGCAGCTGCTCCATTGACAGCCCCTGCAACTGACGAATGCGCGCCGGTTTGTCATACCACACCAGCGACGCCCAGCGATCAAACAACGGTAAAAAGGCATGCGGGCCATTCGGGGTAAAGTGCTGCCAGGTGCTCTCACCCGCGTCATTCTCACACTGCACGGTGATCAGCATGCACGCCTGCTGGTACTGCCAGGCATGAATGCCAATTCCCGCCATTTGCCTGACCTGTGAGTTGGCACCATCCGCTCCGACAACCAGCCTCGTAGCCAGCTCATCACCCTTATCCAGCTCAAGCAAATACCCGCCTTCGTGGGGATGCAGTGCTTTAAGTGACGCCGGGACGCGCAGCGCCACTTTCGGATGCGCCTCCAGGGCCTGCCAGAGCGCCAGCTGGAGGACCGTATTTTCCACCATATAACCCAGGCGGGGCAGCTTCAGTTCAGCGGCATCAAACGCGACATGCGCATTCTCCCACTCCCAGGTTTCGAGACGGCTGTAAGGGTGCGCGCGCATCCCGAGCACGGCATCCCAGACGCCCAGCCCGCGCAGCAGATCGACAGAGGCGGCGCTGATAGCTGAAATTCGCACATCCGGCTTTGCCGTCGGGTCAAACGCAACAGGGGCAGCCTGCTCGATAACCGTCACCTCAAATCCCTGCTGCGCCAGCCCCAGCGCGAGTGCGCCGCCGACCATACCGCCGCCGACAACGGCAATTTCGGTTTGTTGGAGAGTCATGGTCAATTATCCTTAATGGTATATACCTTAAGTTTACCGGATTTTTTCGGTCTTGAGGTTGACAACCTTCATACTGGTCACAACCGCAGCAAAGCATTACAATACGCGCCCTGCATTCCTGAGCATGAGCAAGTCGATGACAAAAAAACTCCATATAAAAACCTGGGGCTGTCAGATGAACGAATACGATTCATCCAAGATGGCCGATCTGCTGGATGCCACGCACGGGTATCAACTGACTGACAACGCGAACGAAGCGGACGTGTTGCTGCTCAATACCTGTTCGATCCGTGAGAAGGCGCAGGAGAAGGTGTTCCATCAACTGGGCCGCTGGAAGCTTATCAAACGCAAAAGACCCGATGTGATCATTGGCGTGGGTGGCTGTGTGGCCTCGCAGGAAGGCAAACTGATCCGCCAGCGTGCTCACTATGTTGATATTATTTTTGGCCCGCAGACGCTGCACCGTCTGCCGGAGATGATCAACGCCGTTCGCGAGAATCGCCGCCCGGTGGTTGACGTAAGCTTCCCAGAAATCGAAAAATTTGACCGTCTGCCAGAACCACGCGCGGATGGTCCAACAGCCTACGTCTCCATTATGGAAGGCTGTAACAAGTACTGCACCTATTGTGTCGTACCGTATACCCGCGGCGAAGAAGTGAGCCGTCCGACCGACGACATTCTGTTTGAAGTGGCGCAACTGGCGGCACAGGGTGTGCGTGAAATTCACCTGCTGGGCCAGAACGTCAACGCCTGGCGCGGCGAGAACTACGACGGTACCACCGGCAGCTTTGCAGAACTGCTGCGCCTGGTGGCCGCGATCGACGGCATCGACCGCCTTCGCTTCACCACCAGCCACCCGATGGAATTTACCGATGACATCATTGATGTGTATCGCGATACGCCAGAGCTGGTGAGCTTCCTGCATCTGCCGATTCAGTGCGGTTCCGACCGCGTGCTGAACCTGATGGGACGTCCACATACGGTACTGGAGTACAAATCCATCATCCGCAAGCTGCGTGAAGCCCGTCCTGACATCCAGATTAGCTCCGACTTTATCGTTGGCTTCCCGGGCGAAACCACGGATGACTTTGAGCGCACGATGAAGCTTATTGGCGAAGTGAATTTTGACGTCAGCTACAGCTTTATCTTCTCAGCGCGTCCAGGTACTCCTGCGGCCGATATGGTCGACGATGTGCCGGAAGAAGAGAAAAAGCAGCGTCTGTATATTCTGCAGGAGCGTATCAACCAGCAGGCCAACGCCTGGAGCCGTCGTATGGTCGGCACCGTCCAGCGTATTCTGGTGGAAGGCACTTCCCGTAAGAGCATTATGGAGCTGTCAGGACGCACCGAAAATAACCGCGTCGTGAACTTTGAAGGCACGCCAGACATGGTCGGTAAATTTGTGGACGTGGAGATTGTCGACGTGCTGACCAACTCCCTGCGCGCGAAAGTGGTCCGTACCGAAGACGAAATGGGTCTGCGCATCGCACAGTCGCCGGAATCCGTCATGTCCCGCACCCGCAAAGAAAGCGACGCTGGCGTCGGTATTTACCAGCCATAACGCCATCCGGCCTGCCGTTTCGGCAGGCCTTGTATTTCCTCTCATCGCCCCCAATATCTTCCGCAACGCTTGCGCCTTTATTCTATGGCGTGAATAATTTCGGTAATGACCGTTTTATTACGCCAGGTGGCACCGGGTCAGTTAAACAATCAAAGAGGAACAGTTTGAACATAGATACGCGTGAAATTAGCCTTGAGCCAGCAGACAACGCTCGCCTGCTGAGCCTGTGCGGGCCGTTTGATGACAACATCAAACAACTGGAGCGACGTCTGGGTATCGAAATCAATCGTCGCGATAATCATTTCAAACTCACCGGACGCCCTCTCTGCGTCAACGCCGCTGCGGATATTCTGCGTAGCCTGTATGTGGATACCGCCCCAATGCGCGGTGAAATACAGGATATCGAGCCAGAACAGATCCACCTCGCGATCAAAGAGGCGCGCGTGCTTGAGCAAAGCGCAGAAAGTGTGCCGGACTATGGCAAGGCCATCAATATTAAGACCAAACGTGGCGTCATTAAGCCGCGTACGCCAAACCAGGCGCAGTACATCGCCAACATTCTCGACCATGACATCACCTTCGGCGTGGGTCCGGCGGGTACGGGTAAAACCTATCTGGCCGTTGCCGCGGCGGTTGATGCGCTCGAACGCCAGGAGATTCGTCGCATCCTGCTGACCCGTCCGGCGGTGGAAGCGGGTGAAAAACTGGGCTTCCTGCCAGGCGATCTGAGCCAGAAGGTTGACCCTTACCTTCGTCCGTTATACGACGCACTGTTCGAGATGCTCGGCTTTGAGAAAGTGGAGAAGCTGATTGAGCGTAACGTGATTGAAGTTGCCCCGCTCGCCTATATGCGCGGCCGTACGCTGAATGATGCATTCATTATTCTCGATGAAAGCCAGAACACCACCATCGAACAGATGAAAATGTTCCTGACACGTATCGGCTTTAACTCAAAAGCGGTCATTACCGGTGACGTCACGCAGATTGACCTGCCGCGCAGCACCAAGTCGGGTCTGCGCCATGCCATTGAAGTGCTGGCCGACGTCGACGAAATCAGCTTTAACTTCTTCCACAGCGAAGACGTGGTCCGTCACCCGGTTGTGGCGCGCATCGTTAACGCTTATGAAGCATGGGAAGAAGCAGATCAGAAGCGTAAGGCCGAACTGGCCGCAGAACGTAAGCGCGAAGCGCAGGAGCAAGAACAAAAATGAGTCAGGTGATCCTCGATTTACAACTGGCATGTGACGATAATTCCGGTTTGCCAGAAGAGGCGCAGTTTCAGACATGGCTGGATGCGGTTATCCCCCCGTTTCAGGAAGAATCAGAAGTCACGATTCGTCTGGTGGATGAAGCCGAAAGCCATGAGCTTAACCTGACCTACCGCGGGAAAGATAAGCCGACCAACGTGCTCTCTTTCCCCTTCGAAGCCCCACCGGGAATTGAGATGCCGCTGCTGGGCGATCTGATCATCTGCCGCCAGGTCGTGGAACAGGAAGCTAAAGAGCAGCAAAAACCGCTGGAAGCCCACTGGGCGCATATGGTGGTACACGGTAGCCTGCATCTGCTCGGCTACGACCATATTGAAGATGACGAAGCGGAAGAGATGGAGTCCCTCGAGACAGAGATAATGCTTGCTCTGGGCTATGAGGATCCGTACATTGCCGAGAAAGAATAGTCAGTCGACCGACTGACTAACATGCCGCCGCGTAGGGAAATAGCGCGGCGGTAAACGTTGAACTAACAAGAGAACCCTTAACAAACGCCATGAGCGACGACAATTCACACAGTAGCGACACGACAAACACCAAAAAGGGATTTTTCTCCCTCATTCTGAACCAGCTTTTCCACGGCGAACCTAAAAACCGTGACGAACTGCTGGAGCTGATTCGTGATTCCGGGCAAAACGACCTTATCGATGAAGATACGCGCGAAATGCTCGAAGGGGTAATGGACATCGCCGACCAGCGCGTTCGCGACATCATGATCCCCCGCTCGCAGATGATCACCCTGAAACGTAACCAGACTCTGGACGAGTGCCTCGATGTGATCATCGAATCCGCACACTCGCGTTTCCCGGTCATCAGCGAAGACAAAGATCACATTGAAGGGATTTTGATGGCGAAAGATCTGCTGCCGTTTATGCGCAGCGATGCCGAAGCCTTCAGCATGGAAAAAGTGTTACGCCAGGCCGTGGTTGTGCCGGAAAGTAAACGTGTGGATCGGATGCTGAAAGAGTTTCGCTCTCAGCGCTACCACATGGCGATTGTTATTGATGAATTTGGTGGCGTTTCCGGTCTCGTCACGATCGAAGATATCCTTGAGCTGATCGTGGGCGAAATCGAAGATGAGTATGACGAAGAAGAGGATATCGACTTCCGTCAGCTTAGCCGTCACACCTGGACCGTTCGTGCGCTGGCCTCGATTGAGGACTTTAACGACGCCTTTAGTACCCATTTCAGCGATGAAGAGGTCGATACTATTGGCGGGCTGGTGATGCAGGCCTTTGGCCACCTTCCGGCACGCGGCGAGACCGTTGACATCGACGGTTACCAGTTCAAAGTGGCAATGGCCGACAGCCGACGTATTATACAGGTTCATGTCAGAACGCCGGACGACTCACCGGTGCCAAAACTGGAAGATTAATGTAAATGGCATTTGCCCCATTACTTGAACGCCAGCGTGTACGTCTGCTGCTGGCGCTGTTACTCGGAGCCAGCGGAACGCTGGCTTTTTCTCCTTACGATATCTGGCCTGCAGCCATTCTCTCCCTGATGGGACTTCAGGGTTTAACCCTGAATCGTCGTCCCGTCCAGGCGGCAGCGATTGGCTACTTCTGGGGACTGGGGCTGTTTGGCTCCGGCATCAACTGGGTCTATGTCAGCATCGCCCAGTTTGGCGGTATGCCAGGACCCGTTAACGTCTTCCTCGTGGTGCTGCTGGCCGCTTATCTCTCGCTCTATACCGGTCTGTTCGCGGGTATCCTTTCTCGCCTGTGGCCAAAAACCACCTGGCTGCGCGTTGCCATTGCTGCGCCGGTTGTCTGGCAAATTACCGAGTTCCTTCGCGGCTGGGTACTGACTGGCTTCCCGTGGCTGCAGTTCGGTTACAGTCAGATTGATGGCCCGCTAAAGGGGCTTGCTCCGGTAATGGGCGTTGAAGCGATTAACTTCCTGTTGATGGTGGTGAGCGGACTGCTGGTCCTGGCGCTGGTCACACATAGCTGGAAGACGCTGGTCGTGGCGCTGGTGTTGTTTGCCCTGCCTTTCCCACTGCGTTATATCCAGTGGTACAGCCTGGTGCCAGAGCGCACCACGCAGGTTTCAATGGTGCAGGGGAATATCCCTCAGTCAATGAAATGGGACGAGAAAGAGCTGCTGAACACGCTGAAGATCTACGCTAACGCCACCGAGGCGGTCATGGGTAAATCGCAGCTGATCATCTGGCCAGAGTCGGCGATTCCGGATCTGGAAATTAACCAGCAGCCGTTCCTGAACATGATGAACGATCTACTGCTGGCTCGCGGCAGTACGCTGGTTACCGGGATTGTCGATGCGCGTCTGAATCAGCAGAACCGCTATGACACCTACAACACCATCATTACGCTGGGTAAAGACAGCGAATACAGCTACAACTCCACTGACCGGTATAACAAGAATCACCTGGTACCGTTTGGCGAATTTGTACCGCTGGAGTCCATTCTGCGCCCGTTAGCACCGTTCTTTGACCTGCCGATGTCCTCATTCAGCCGTGGCCCGTACGTTCAGCCCCAGCTGCATGCACACGGTTTTGCCCTGACGGCGGCCATCTGCTACGAAATTATCCTCGGCGAGCAGGTGCGCGATAACTTCCGTCCGGACACTGACTTCCTGCTGACTATCTCCAACGATGCCTGGTTTGGTAAGTCGATTGGCCCGTGGCAGCATTTCCAGATGGCGCGGATGCGCTCCCTGGAGCTGGCGCGCCCGCTGCTGCGTAGCACCAACAATGGCATTACCGCCGTGATTGGCCCGCAGGGCGAAATCCAGGCCATGATCCCGCAGTTCACCCGTGAAGTGCTGACGACCAACGTCACGCCTGCGACGGGCCTGACGCCTTATGCCCGCACCGGCAACTGGCCGCTGTGGATCCTGACCGCGCTGTTCGGATTTGGCGCGGTGCTGATGAGCTTGCGTCAGCGTCGTCGATAATTTCCCCTCCCTTCCCCTCTCCCGTTGGGAGAGGGCATTTCTGGCACGTCTCTTGCTTTATTTCCCCACGTAAACGCAGTTTGGCTTAACGTGCAACTTCGTCGCACCAGCGTAGATCACCGGTAGCACCGAAACGGTGCAACGAGAGATATTTGCCTCTGATTGGTGCGGCGCGCTTCGCAAAAATAAACAATAACGCAGCAAAATCTTTACATTAAGCCAGACTAAATGTTAACAAGCTTGCATAACACTGCACTCGCATAGCGCGAGATATAACAACATCACAATGGGTATCAATGCGTCACTGGCGCTGATAAGAAAGGAGTTGGGTATGCAATTACGTAAACTGGCCACAGCAATGCTGGTTATGGGGATGTCGGCAAGCGTTGTTCACGCTGAAGATGCTCCGGCTGCCGGAAGCACTCTCGACAAGATTGCCAAAAACGGCGTGATCGTGGTCGGCCACCGTGAATCTTCTGTCCCGTTCTCTTACTACGACAACACGCAAAAAGTCGTGGGCTATTCGCAGGATTACTCCAACGCTATCGTTGAAGCTGTGAAGAAAAAGCTGAACAAACCTGACCTGCAGGTGAAGCTGATTCCAATCACTTCACAAAACCGTATTCCACTGCTGCAAAACGGCACGTTCGATTTTGAGTGCGGTTCCACCACCAACAACCTTGAGCGTCAGAAACAGGCTGCCTTCTCTGACACCATCTTCGTCGTGGGCACCCGCCTGCTGACCAAGAAAGGCGGCGAGATCAAAGACTTTGCGGACCTGAAAGGCAAAGCCGTCGTTGTTACCTCCGGTACCACTTCCGAAGTGCTGCTGCACAAGCTGAACGACGAGAAGAAAATGGATATGCGCATCATCAGCGCGAAAGATCATGGCGACTCTTTCCGTACCCTGGAAAGTGGCCGTGCTGTGGCGTTTATGATGGATGATGCCCTGCTGGCAGGCGAACGTGCAAAAGCGAAGAAACCAGACAACTGGGATATCGTCGGCACGGCGCAATCTAAAGAAGCGTACGGCTGTATGCTGCGTAAAGACGATCCGCAGTTCAAGAAGCTGATCGATGACACCATCGCTCAGGTTCAGACCTCCGGTGAAGCGGAAAAATGGTTCGATAAATGGTTCAAGAACCCGATTCCACCCAAAAATCTTAACATGAACTTCGAACTGTCTGACGACATGAAAGCGCTGTTCAAATCACCAAACGACAAGGCTCTTAACTAATTAGAACAACAGGGGCGGGATCTCCTGCCCTCTCGATTGTCGGGAAGCATGGACAGACTATACGTTGAGTGGTCGTTCCCCACTCAGCGCGAAAAATGAGCTTCTCACCAATCTTCGAGGGTAGCGCTGCTACCCTTTTTTTTCTGGAGTTTATTATGTCAATAGACTGGAACTGGGGCATATTCCTGCAACAAGCCCCGTTCGGCAACACCACCTATCTTGGCTGGCTGTGGAGCGGTTTTCAGGTTACCGTCGCCTTATCGATCACGGCGTGGATTATCGCGTTTCTTGTCGGTTCACTGTTTGGTATTTTGCGCACCGTGCCTAACCGTTTTCTCTCATCTCTCGGCACCCTGTATGTGGAACTGTTCCGTAACGTTCCGCTGATTGTGCAATTTTTCACTTGGTATCTGGTCGTCCCGGAACTGCTGCCGGAAAATATTGGCATGTGGTTTAAGTCGGAACTGGATCCGAACGTGCAGTTCTTTGTCTCCTCCATGCTCTGCCTGGGGCTCTTCACCGCCGCGCGCGTTTGCGAGCAGGTGCGTGCCGCCATTCAGTCACTGCCGCGCGGACAAAAAAATGCTGGCCTGGCGATGGGCCTGACGCTGCCACAAACTTACCGCTATGTACTGCTGCCTAACGCTTACCGCGTCATTGTTCCACCGATGACGTCTGAGATGATGAACCTGGTGAAAAACTCGGCCATCGCCTCGACCATCGGTCTGGTGGATATGGCCGCACAGGCGGGCAAGCTGCTGGATTATTCCGCCCACGCGTGGGAATCCTTCACAGCGATCACACTCGCCTATGTTCTGATTAACACTTTCATCATGCTGGTGATGAACCTGGTTGAACGCAAAATCCGCCTGCCGGGCAATCTGGGGGGCAAATAATGTACGAATTTGACTGGAGTTCTATCGTTCCATCCATGCCTTACCTGCTGGATGGCCTGCTGATCACCTTAAAAATCACCGTGATTGCTATTGTGGTGGGTATCGTCTGGGGCACCCTGCTGGCGGTCATGCGCCTGTCGGCTTTTAAACCGTTCGCCTGGTTTGCCACGGCCTACGTTAACGTTTTCCGCTCCATCCCCCTGGTGATGGTACTGCTGTGGTTTTACCTGATTGTTCCCGGCTTTCTGCAAAACGTGCTGGGGCTGTCGCCGAAAACCGATATCCGCCTGATCTCCGCGATGGTCGCGTTCTCAATGTTTGAGGCTGCTTACTATTCAGAGATTATCCGAGCGGGTATTCAGAGTATTTCACGTGGGCAGTCCAGCGCCGCGCTGGCGTTGGGGATGACGCACTGGCAATCCATGCAGCTCATTATTCTGCCGCAGGCGTTTCGCGCCATGGTTCCCCTCCTGCTGACCCAGGGCATCGTACTGTTCCAGGATACCTCTCTGGTCTACGTACTGAGCCTGGCAGACTTCTTCCGTACCGCGTCTACCATCGGTGAACGTGACGGTACGCAGGTCGAAATGGTGCTCTTCGCGGGTGGCGTCTATTTTGTGATTAGTTTAAGCGCGTCGCTGTTGGTCAGCTGGCTGAAGAAAAGGACTGTATAATGATTTCCCTGAAAAATGTTTCTAAATGGTATGGGCACTTTCAGGTGCTGACCGACTGCTCAACCGAAGTGAAAAAAGGTGACGTGGTGGTGGTATGTGGGCCATCCGGCTCTGGTAAATCCACGCTGATCAAAACCGTTAACGGCCTGGAGCCGGTGCAGCAAGGAGAGATCCTCGTCAACGGCACCAAAGTCAATGACAGGAAAACCAACCTTGCTCAGCTGCGTTCCCACGTCGGCATGGTGTTCCAGCACTTTGAGCTGTTTCCGCACCTCTCCATTATTGAGAACCTGACGCTGGCGCAGGTAAAAGTGCTGAAACGCGATAAAAAGCTCGCGCGCGATAAAGGTCTGAAGCTGCTGGAACGCGTGGGGCTCTCTGCGCATGCTGATAAATTCCCGGCGCAGCTCTCTGGCGGTCAGCAGCAGCGTGTGGCTATTGCCCGGGCCCTGTGTATGGATCCGGTCGCCATGCTGTTTGATGAACCGACTTCCGCTCTCGATCCCGAGATGATCAACGAAGTGCTGGACGTAATGGTTGAGCTGGCGCACGAAGGGATGACGATGATGGTGGTGACCCACGAAATGGGCTTTGCCCGCAAAGTGGCGAACCGCGTGATCTTCATGGACGAAGGGAAGATTGTTGAAGACTCGCCGAAAGAAGAGTTCTTCGCCAATCCTAAATCCGAGCGAGCAAAAGACTTCCTCGCCAAAATCCTGCACTAATCTCCCCGGTGCGCAATCTGCGGATTGCGCACCGCTTCACGCTTTAACTCTCTTCTTCTCGTCGGCGTCACATTGCAGCGTTAACCTTGTCACAAAATAATGCTACGTATGGAGCACGCTATGGCACAACCTATCCTTCTCGATTGCGACCCGGGTCATGATGACGCGATCGCCCTCGTCCTTGCACTTGCCTCCCCTGAACTGGACGTCAAAGCCGTTACGTCCTCTGCCGGAAACCAGACACCCGAGAAAACGCTGCGTAACGTCCTGCGTATGCTGACGTTGCTCAAACGCATCGATATACCGGTCGCCGGTGGTGCCGTCAAACCGCTCATGCGCGATCTGATCATTGCCGACAACGTGCACGGTGAAAGTGGGCTGGATGGCCCGGCACTGCCCGAACCGGGGTTTGAAGCGCAACCCTGCACCGCCGTAGAGTTGATGGCGAAAGTGCTGCGTGAAAGCGCGGAACCGGTCACGCTGGTGGCCACCGGCCCGCAAACCAACGTTGCGCTGCTGCTGAACAGCCATCCAGAATTGCACAGTAAAATCGCCCGAATCGTGATCATGGGCGGCGCAATGCGACTCGGGAACTGGACGCCAGCGGCGGAGTTCAACATTTTTGTCGATCCGGAAGCCGCAGAGATTGTCTTCCAGTCTGGCCTGCCTATTGTCATGGCCGGCCTGGACGTCACCCATCGCGCACAAATAATGGCGCACGACATTGCGCGCTTTCGTGCCATTGGCAACCCGGTGGCGACAACCGTCGCAGAGTTGCTGGACTTCTTTATGGCGTATCACAAAGCCGAGAAATGGGGTTTTCACGGCGCGCCGCTGCACGATCCGTGCACCATTGCCTGGCTGCTCAAACCGGAGATGTTTACCACGGTAGAACGGTGGGTGGGCGTGGAAACCCAGGGGAAATACACTCAGGGTATGACGGTGGTGGACTACTATTCGCTGACGGGCAATCACCCCAACACCACGCTAATGGTGGATATCGACCGGGAAGCGTTCGTGGATTTACTGGCGGAAAGACTCAACTATTACAGCCAGGCCCGGTAAGCGATGGCCACCGGGCATGGTAGACAGCTCTGTGGCCTGATGCCCTCCCTCTGACCTGCTGGCAGAGGGCGGCTTTTAATTAGGGCTCAAACGGCCGACGCTGGAACTGATCGTGTCCACACTTTGGACACAGCGGCAACACATCCGGCGTATAGACTGCAATGTGGTGATGGCATTTCTCGCACACCAGATTCCCCAGTCCGACCACTTCTCCGCTGTGATAGACCCCGTGGTGGTTGAGATCCTGAAAGACTTCACGCCACTCCAGCTGCGTTTTATCGGTGATATCCGCCAGCTCCTGCCACAGGCTTTCTTTAATTACCCGCATAAAGACACTGTCGGTAACCTCGTTCTGACTCTCTTCGTAGCTTCGCGCAAACTCTTCCAGGTCGCGGCGTACGGCGCGCGTCACCTCTTCCACTTCGGTTCGCGTTAACTCACCCGTTTGCGTCACGCGGGCCCGCGCCTGTTCCACCAGCGCATCGATATCACGCTCGCCGTTACGCAGCCGTTCCGTCAGTGTTGTCACCAGTTCTCGGTAAAATTGAGCAACCTTGTTCATCATTTTGCCTCCCGGGTAAGTAACTGACTCTAATAATAGACCTTATTTCGCCACCGCTTTGCCAGGTGAACCACAGACCCGACAAATTCCTCACGCGCGCATTTGTGCGAAAGGCTGTTTTGGCGCGGGCGTTTGGGCTATGCTATGCGGATCTGAATTACCACATCCATTGGCTACATTTGTAGCTGTATTGAAAACAGGACCACTGGCTGCCATGCAAGAGCAATACCGCCCGGAAGAGATAGAATCAAAAGTCCAGCAACACTGGGACGAGAAGCGCACCTTTGAAGTAACCGAAGACGAGAGCAAAGAGAAGTATTACTGCCTGTCGATGCTTCCCTATCCTTCTGGTCGACTACACATGGGCCACGTGCGTAACTACACCATTGGTGATGTGATTGCCCGCTATCAGCGTATGCTCGGCAAAAACGTCCTGCAGCCAATCGGCTGGGATGCGTTTGGTCTGCCTGCAGAAGGCGCGGCGGTCAAAAACAACACGGCACCTGCCCCGTGGACGTACGACAACATCGCGTACATGAAAAACCAGCTCAAAATGCTGGGCTTTGGCTATGACTGGAGCCGCGAGCTGGCGACCTGCACCCCGGAATACTACCGCTGGGAGCAGAAATTCTTCACCGAGCTGTACAAAAAAGGCCTGGTGTACAAGAAGACCTCTGCCGTTAACTGGTGCCCGAACGACCAGACCGTACTGGCGAACGAGCAGGTTATCGACGGCTGCTGCTGGCGTTGTGATACCAAAGTTGAGCGTAAAGAGATCCCACAGTGGTTTATCAAAATCACCGCCTACGCTGACGAGCTGCTGAACGATCTGGATAATCTGGATCACTGGCCTGATACCGTCAAGACTATGCAGCGTAACTGGATCGGCCGTTCAGAAGGCGTGGAGATCACCTTCAACGTTGAGAACGACGATCGGACCTTGACCGTCTACACTACCCGTCCGGACACCTTCATGGGTGCGACCTATCTGGCCGTGGCCGCTGGTCACCCGCTGGCACAGAAAGCCGCGGAAAACAACCCGGAACTGGCGGCCTTCATCGACGAGTGCCGCAACACCAAAGTGGCCGAAGCCGACATGGCGACGATGGAGAAGAAAGGCGTTGATACCGGCTTTAAGGCTATCCATCCACTGACGGGCGAAGCAATCCCTGTCTGGGCAGCCAACTTCGTGCTGATGGAGTACGGTACGGGTGCCGTCATGGCCGTTCCAGGCCACGATCAGCGTGACTACGAATTTGCCACCAAATATGGCCTGACCATTAAACCTGTCATCCTCGCGGCTGACGGTTCTGAGCCAGACCTCTCTGCACAAGCCCTGACCGAAAAAGGCACCCTGTTCAACTCGGGTGAATTCAGCGGTCTGAGCTTTGAAGATGGCTTCAACGCGATTGCCGACAAGTTAGCGTCGCTGGGCGTCGGTGAGCGTAAAGTCAACTACCGCCTGCGCGACTGGGGTGTATCTCGCCAGCGCTACTGGGGAGCACCTATCCCAATGGTGACGCTGGAAGATGGTACCGTGATGCCAACGCCAGAAGATCAACTCCCGGTGATCCTGCCGGAAGATGTGATCATGGACGGTATCACCAGCCCAATCAAAGCCGATCCTGAGTGGGCAAAAACGACCGTTAACGGCCAGCCAGCGCTGCGTGAAACTGACACCTTTGATACCTTTATGGAATCGTCATGGTACTACGCGCGTTACACCTGCCCGCAGTATCAGGAAGGCATGCTGGATTCCGATGCAGCAAACTACTGGCTGCCTGTGGACATCTACATCGGTGGTATTGAACACGCCATCATGCACCTGCTCTACTTCCGCTTCTTCCACAAGCTGATGCGCGACGCAGGCATGGTCAACTCTGACGAACCAGCAAAACAGCTGCTGTGTCAGGGCATGGTGCTGGCCGATGCCTTCTACTACGTCGGGGCGAACGGCGAGCGTAACTGGGTGTCTCCGGTTGACGCGATCGTTGAGCGCGACGAGAAAGGCCGTATCGTGAAGGCGAAAGACGCCGAAGGTCATGAACTGGTTTATACCGGCATGAGCAAGATGTCGAAGTCTAAAAACAACGGCATCGACCCTCAGGTGATGGTTGAGCGTTACGGCGCAGATACCGTGCGTCTGTTTATGATGTTTGCCTCTCCGGCTGACATGACCCTGGAATGGCAGGAATCGGGCGTTGAAGGGGCTAACCGCTTCCTGAAGCGTGTCTGGAAACTGGTTTACGAGCACACCTCTCAGGGTGATGCTCCGGCAGTGAACGTCGCGGCACTGACTGAAGATCAGCAGGCGCTGCGTCGTGATGTTCATAAAACGATTGCAAAAGTGACCGATGATATTGGTCGTCGTCAGACCTTCAATACCGCAATTGCGGCTATTATGGAACTGATGAACAAGCTGGCAAAAGCCCCGCAGGACGGCGAGCAGGATCGTGCCTTAATGCGTGAAGCGCTGCTGGCCGTCGTTCGCATGTTGAACCCGTTCACCCCGCACGTCAGCTTCACCCTCTGGCAGGAGCTGAAAGGCGAAGGCGATATCGACAACGCACCGTGGCCAGTGGCTGACGAATCCGCGATGGTGGAAAACACCACGCTGGTTGTGGTCCAGGTTAACGGCAAAGTTCGCGGTAAAATTACCGTGGCGGTCGATGCTACCGAAGAACAGGTTCGCGAACGCGCAGGCCAGGAACATCTGGTTGCGAAATATCTTGAGGGCGTTACCGTACGTAAAGTGATCTACGTACCGGGTAAATTGCTGAATCTGGTCGTTGGCTAAGCGCGGGAGGAAACGTGCGACAACTGGCAACAATACTCTTATCTCTGGCGGTGCTTGTCACCGCTGGTTGTGGCTGGCATCTGCGCAATACCACGGCAGTGCCTGCTGAAATGAAAACGATGATTTTCGACTCATCGGATCCGAATGGTCCACTCAGCCGGGCAATTCGAAACCAGCTGCGTCTTAACGATGTTGAGTTGATTGAGAAAGGGACGTTACGTCAGGATGTTCCATCCCTGCGCGTTCTGGGCTCAACCTTAGCCAAAGACACGGCGTCCATTTTCCAGGACGGCCGTACCGCAGAGTATCAGATGGTCCTGTCGGTTAATGCCGCCGTTCTGATCCCGGGTAAAGACATCTACCCAATCAGCACGAAAGTGTACCGTTCGTTCTTCGATAACCCGCAGACGGCTCTGGCAAAAGACGCCGAGCAGCAGATTATCATTAACGAAATGTACGATAAGGCCGCAGAGCAGCTGATCCGTAAGCTGCCGGGCGTTGCCGCGTCAACGAAACAGGGTTCTGACATCATCGAAAAACCGGATGCCAACACGCCTCCTGTTTCTGCCTCCATGGGTAACTGATGATCAGGCTGTATCCTGAACAACTCCGCGCGCAGCTCAATGAAGGGCTGCGCGCGGCGTATCTGCTTCTCGGAAACGATCCGCTATTACTTCAGGAAAGCCTGGATGCCGTCCGACAGGCGGCGGCCGCTCAGGGCTTTGATGAACACCACACCGTCCAGCTGGATAACAACACCGACTGGAATGCCCTCTTCTCGCTTTGCCAGGCGATGAGCCTCTTTGCATCGCGCCAGACCATACAGATCCTGCTGCCGGAGAATGGCCCTAACGCGGCCATCAATGAACAGCTGGCAACGCTGGTCAGTCTGCTGCACAGCGATCTGCTGTTTATTGTGCGCGGCAACAAGCTCACCAAAGCGCAGGAAAACGCGGCCTGGTTTACCCAGCTCGCGGCCAATGCGGTTATGGTGACCTGTCAGACGCCTGAGCAAGCCCATCTGCCAAAATGGGTCGCGACAAGAGCGAAGCAAAACAATCTTCAGCTGGACGACGCCGCAAACCAGCTCCTCTGCTACTGCTATGAAGGCAACCTGCTGGCACTGGCGCAGGCGCTGGACAGGCTCTCCCTGCTCTGGCCAGACGGTAAGCTGACACTGCCACGCGTGGAACAGGCCGTTAACGATGCCGCGCACTTTACGCCCTTCCACTGGGTGGATGCACTGCTGGCAGCGAAAAGCAAACGCGCCCTGCATATATTGCAACAGCTGCGCCTGGAAGGTAGCGAACCGGTTATTTTGCTGCGCACTCTTCAGCGTGAATTATTACTGCTGATTACGCTCAAGCGTCAGTCTGCACATACGCCATTACGTTCGCTGTTTGATAAACATCGGGTGTGGCAAAACCGTCGGGCGATGACCACCGAGGCCATCAACCGCCTGAGTCATGAGCAGCTGCGTCAGGCCGTGCAGCTTCTGATGCGCGCTGAGCTTACGTTGAAACAAGATTATGGTCAGTCGGTCTGGGCGGAGCTGGAAAGTCTCTCTCTGCTGCTCTGCCATAAGGCGCTGGCAGACGTATTTATCGATGGATAGTATGCATTCTTTACAGGCCCTGTACGGTGGCACCTTCGACCCGGTCCATTACGGACATCTGAAGCCGGTTGAAATTCTGGCGAATCTGATCGGCCTTCAGCGCGTAATCATCATGCCCAATAATGTGCCGCCACACCGTCCGCAACCTGAGGCGAGCAGCGAGCAGAGAAAAGAGATGCTCGCTCTGGCCATCGCGGATAAACCGCTTTTTAGCCTTGATGAGCGAGAACTGCGCCGCGACACACCGTCCTGGACGTCGCAAACGCTGCAGGAGTGGCGAGCCGAGCAAGGGCCGGACACGCCGCTGGCCTTTATTATTGGTCAGGACTCCCTGCTCAATTTTCCCACCTGGCACCAGTATGAAACGATTCTGGAAAACAGCCACCTGCTTGTCTGTCGCCGTCCGGGCTATCCGCTGACCATGCGAGAAGAACAGTATCAGCAGTGGCTTGAGGCGCATCTCACAGACAATATTGAAGAGTTGCACAACCAGCCTGCCGGGAAGATTTATCTGGCAGAGACGCCGTGGTTCGATATTTCTGCGACCCTCATTCGCGAGCGTCTGCAGCAGGGATTAGCCTGTGACGATCTGCTGCCATCAGCTGTGCTGGACTACATTCACGCGCATGGGTTGTATCAGAAAAGCGCAGACGCATAGCGGGGGCGCATGAAAAAGCGGCGTAATGATTATCCTGCCTTGACAGGGTAAGCCATACTGTTATCCTCCGCTGCCAGACTTTCCCGCCGATCATTGCTTTACAGAAATTGTTTTACAAAAATGGCGATGCAATCTCAGGCGGAGGGTGGGATGATACCCGCCTTCAAAAGCCCGGCCGGAGACATTTGTCCCGACACTGGCGTCAGTTCAGGTATACTGTCTGGCCACGAATTCATAGTTATACAATCTCATTCACCCTAGGGGGAAAACTTGCAGGGTAAAGCACTCCAGGATTTTGTTATCGACAAAATTGATGACCTGAAAGGTCAGGACATCATCGCTATCGACGTTAAGGGTAAATCCAGCATCACCGACTGCATGATTATCTGCACCGGTACTTCAACGCGTCATGTTGTTTCGATTGCCGACCACGTTGTTCAGGAATCGCGTGCAGCAGGCCTGTTACCGCTTGGCGTTGAAGGTGAAGCGACCGCTGACTGGGTGGTTGTCGATCTCGGCGATGTGATTGTCCATGTCATGCAGGAAGAGAGCCGTCGCCTGTATGAGCTGGAAAAACTCTGGGGTTAATGCGTGAAGTTGCAACTGGTCGCCGTCGGCACCAAAATGCCGGACTGGGTACAAACCGGTTTTACTGAATATCTGCGTCGTTTTCCAAAAGACATGCCGTTCGAACTGGTGGAAATTCCCGCCGGGAAACGCGGCAAGAACGCCGATATCAAACGTATTCTCGATAAAGAGGGAGAGCTGATGCTGGCTGCCGCAGGCAAAAACCGCATCGTCACCCTCGATATTCCAGGTAAACCCTGGGATACGCCGCAGCTGGCGCACGAACTGGAGCGCTGGAAGCAGGATGGTCGTGACGTCAGTCTGTTGATTGGCGGGCCTGAAGGGTTATCTCCTGCCTGCAAAGCGGCGGCAGAACAAAGTTGGTCTCTCTCCGCGCTGACGCTTCCCCACCCGCTCGTTCGGGTACTGGTGGCAGAAAGCCTGTATCGCGCGTGGAGCATTACTACCAACCACCCATATCACCGCGAGTAGTGACTGACCAGGGTAGATTAAGCAGCGGATGAAACTACAGAATTCTTTTCGCGACTATACGGCTGAGTCCGCGCTGTTTGTGCGCCGGGCGCTGGTCGCCTTTACGGGGATTTTGCTGCTTACCGGCGTGCTGATCGCCAACCTCTATAATCTGCAAATTGTCCGCTTTACCGATTATCAGACGCGTTCAAACGAAAACCGTATCAAGCTGGTGCCCATCGCGCCCAGCCGCGGCATTATCTACGACCGTAACGGCACTCCGCTGGCGTTAAACCGCACCATTTATCAAATCGAAATGATGCCGGAAAAAGTCGATAATGTGCAGGATACGCTTGAAGCGCTAAAAGGCGTTGTCGATCTGACCGACGATGATATCGCCGCGTTCAAAAAAGAGCGTGCCCGCTCCCACCGTTTCACCTCAATCCCGGTTAAAACGAACCTGACGGAAGTCCAGGTGGCCCGCTTTGCCGTGAACCAGTATCGTTTTCCCGGCGTGGAAGTGAAAGGTTACAAGCGTCGCTACTACCCTTACGGTTCCGCGCTGACGCATGTCATTGGTTACGTTTCCAAGATCAACGATAAAGACGTTGAACGCCTCGATAAAGACGGCAAACTGGCGAACTACGCAGCTACGCACGATATCGGTAAGCTGGGGATCGAACGCTACTACGAAGATGTCCTGCACGGGCAGACCGGCTATGAAGAGGTTGAAGTTAACAACCGTGGCCGCGTCATTCGCCAGCTCAAAGAAGTGCCACCGCAGGCGGGGCATGACGTCTACCTGACGCTCGACCTCAAGCTGCAGCAGTATATTGAAACCTTACTGGCGGGCAGCCGTGCTGCCGTTGTCGTCACCGATCCGCGTTCCGGCGGCATTCTGGCGATGGTGTCCATGCCAAGCTACGACCCGAACCTCTTTGTCGATGGTATCTCCAGCAAAGACTATTCCGGTCTGCTCAATGACCCGAATACGCCGCTGGTGAACCGCGCCACACAAGGGGTTTACCCGCCAGCGTCAACGGTAAAACCGTACGTAGCGGTCTCTGCGCTGAGCGCGGGCGTCATCAACCGCAATACCAGTCTGTTTGACCCGGGCTGGTGGCAATTACCAGGCTCTGAAAAACGCTATCGCGACTGGAAAAAATGGGGCCATGGTCACCTCAACGTTACCAAATCGCTGGAAGAGTCTGCGGATACCTTCTTCTACCAGGTTGCGTATGACATGGGCATTGACCGCCTGTCAGAGTGGATGAGCAAATTCGGCTATGGACATTACACCGGCGTTGACCTTTCAGAAGAACGTTCCGGTAACATGCCAACCCGTGAGTGGAAGCTGAAGCGCTTTAAGAAGCCGTGGTATCAGGGTGATACCATTCCGGTGGGTATCGGTCAGGGCTACTGGACGGCGACCCCGATTCAGATGAACAAAGCGATGATGATCCTCATCAACGATGGCGTAGTGAAAGTTCCGCACCTGCTGCAAAGTACGGTTGAAGACGGCAAAAAAGTGCCGTGGATCCAGCCGCATGAAGCCCCGGTGGGTGACATTCATTCCGGTTACTGGGAAATTGCCAAAGACGGTATGTACGGCGTGGCGAACCGTCCGAACGGGACCGCACATAAGTATTTCGCCGGCACACCGTATAAAGTGGCCGCCAAATCCGGTACTGCGCAGGTCTTCGGTCTGAAAGCCAATGAAACCTATAACGCGCACCGCATTGCTGAACGTCTGCGTGACCATAAGCTGATGACGGCCTTTGCCCCTTATGATAACCCGCAGGTTGCGGTGGCGATGATTCTGGAAAACGGCGGCGCAGGTCCGGCCGTGGGGACCATCATGCGCCAGATCCTCGACCACATTATGCTGGGTGATAACAACACCGAACTGCCGGCTGAAAACCCGGCCGCCGCTGCGGCGGAGGACCAATAATCATGACGGATAATCCAAATAAAAAATCGCTGTGGGATAAAATCCACATCGACCCAGCCATGCTGCTGATCCTGCTGGCTCTGCTGGTTTACAGCGCCCTGGTTATCTGGAGCGCCAGCGGCCAGGACATCGGCATGATGGAGCGCAAAATCGGCCAGATCGCGATGGGTCTGGTCATTATGGTGGTCATGGCGCAGATCCCGCCGCGGGTCTATGAAGGCTGGGCACCGTATCTGTACATATTCTGTATTGTGCTGCTGGTTGCGGTAGATGCCTTTGGGGCCATCTCTAAAGGCGCGCAGCGCTGGCTGGATCTGGGCGTTGTCCGCTTCCAGCCCTCTGAAATAGCCAAAATAGCGGTTCCCTTGATGGTGGCGCGTTTTATTAACCGTGACGTCTGCCCGCCTTCACTGAAAAATACCGCCATTGCGCTGGTGCTGATTTTCCTGCCGACGCTACTGGTTGCGGCGCAGCCTGACCTCGGCACTTCGATTCTTATCGCCCTCTCCGGCCTGTTTGTCCTGTTCCTGTCGGGTTTAAGCTGGCGTCTGATTGGCATTGCAGTCGTGCTGGTGGCAGCGTTCATCCCGATTCTCTGGTTCTTCCTGATGCATGATTACCAGCGACAACGAGTCATGATGCTGCTCGATCCGGAAACCGATCCGCTGGGTGCGGGCTATCATATTATTCAGTCCAAGATTGCGATCGGTTCCGGCGGCCTGCGCGGTAAAGGCTGGCTGCACGGCACCCAGTCCCAGCTGGAGTTCTTACCGGAACGCCACACCGACTTTATCTTTGCGGTTCTGGCGGAAGAGCTGGGCCTGGTTGGCATCCTGATTCTGCTGGCGCTGTATGTGCTGTTGATCATGCGAGGGCTGTGGATCGCCGCACGTGCGCAAACCACCTTTGGCCGCGTGATGGCAGGCGGGTTGATGCTGATTTTATTCGTTTATGTCTTCGTAAATATTGGTATGGTGAGTGGTATTCTGCCGGTTGTTGGCGTCCCGCTCCCGCTGGTGAGCTACGGAGGCTCGGCACTGATCGTGTTGATGGCCGGGTTTGGTATCGTGATGTCGATCCATACCCACAGAAAAATGTTGTCAAAAAGCGTATAAAAATAAGGGGATCGGAATGCGTAAGCAGTGGCTGGGGATCTGCATTGCGGCAAGTTTACTTGCGGCCTGCACAAGTGATGATGGTCAGCAACAGGCAACCGTCGCGCCGCCGCAGCCTGCGGTTTGTAATGGCCCGATCGTTGAAATCAGCGGTGCCGATCCCGTTTATGAACCGCTCAATGCCAGCGCGAATCAGGATTACGAGCGCGATGGCAAAAGCTACAAAATTGTTCAGGATCCCTCCCGCTTTAGCCAGGCTGGCTTTGCCGCCATTTATGATGCCGAGCCAGGCAGCAACCTGACGGCGACCGGCGAAGCGTTCGATCCGATGCAACTGACGGCGGCTCACCCGACCCTGCCTGTCCCGAGCTACGCTCGTATCACCAACCTGGCGAATGGTCGTATGATCGTGGTACGCATTAACGATCGTGGTCCCTACGGTAACGACCGGGTGATCTCCCTGTCACGCGCGGCTGCAGACCGCCTGAACACCTCGAACAATACCAAAGTCCGTATTGACCCGATTATCGTGGCGCAGGATGGCACCCTCTCCGGGCCAGGTACCGCGTGTACGACGGTGGCGAAACAGACTTATGCCCTTCCCGACCGCCCGAACCTGGACGGCGGCATGGGAAGCGTCTCTTCTCCGGCAGAGCCTTCTCAGCCAGCAGGAGAAGTGCGCCCAATCAGCAATGATACGCTGCAGAGTGAAGACACGACGGGTGCGCCGGTAAAGAGTAGCGGCTTCCTGGGCGCGCCGACAACGTTAGCCATCGGCGTGCTGGAAGGCAGCGAACCTACGCCAGCACCGGCTCCTGTTGCCGCTCCTGCCACAGAGCCTGCGCCCGTAACGGCTCCGGCGACGGCGCAAAGCACACCGGTTGCGGCTCCAGCGGCGGCCAGTGGCGGCTTTGTGGTTCAGGTTGGGGCGGTAAGCGATCAGGCCCGTGCGCAGCAGTATCAACAGCGTCTGAGCCAGCAGTTTGGTGTTCCGGGACGCGTTGCGCAAAACGGCGCAGTATGGCGTATTCAGATGGGACCGTTTGCCAGCAAATCGCAGGCAGCGTCTCTGCAGCAGCGCCTGCAAAATGAAGCCCAACTACAATCATTTATCGCTGTTGCGAAATAATGAACTGGCGGCATCCAAAGTGTCAATTTGTGTAAAACACATTCACAAACTCATGCTTAAAGTCGGATGCCTGCCTGAATAGCATTTGCTATAGTAAGGCACTTTTTTTAATTCCATCACGGATGTCGTTGTTCTGACCATGAAGACCACTTTTTCTGCTCGTTTTGTGCAGCGCATGGCGCTGACCACGGCCCTTTGCGCAACTGCTCTCTCTGCAGCTCACGCCGATGACCTGAATATCAAGACCATGATCCCTGGCGTTCCGCAAATCGACGCGGAATCGTATATCCTGATCGACTACAACTCTGGCAAAGTGCTGGCTGAACAGAATGCCGACGCCCGCCGCGATCCGGCCAGCCTGACCAAAATGATGACCAGCTACGTTATCGGCCAGGCCATGAAAGCAGGGAAGTTCAAAGAAACGGATCTGGTCACCATCGGTAACGATGCGTGGGCAACCGGCAACCCGGTATTTAAAGGTTCATCATTGATGTTCCTGAAACCGGGCATGCAGGTTCCTGTTTCTCAGCTGATCCGTGGTATTAACCTGCAATCCGGTAACGATGCGTGCGTGGCAATGGCCGATTTCGCCGCGGGAAGCCAGGATGCCTTCGTCGGTCTGATGAACAGCTACGTCACCGCGCTGGGTCTGAAGAACAGCCATTTCCAGACCGTACATGGTCTGGACGCAGATGGTCAGTACAGCTCCGCACGTGATATGGCGTTGATTGGTCAGGCGCTGATCCGTGACGTGCCGAACGAATACTCCATCTATAAAGAGAAAGAGTTCACCTTCAACGGTATCCGTCAGACCAACCGTAACGGCCTGCTGTGGGATAACAGCCTGAACGTTGACGGTATCAAAACTGGCCATACCGATAAAGCTGGCTACAACCTGGTTGCTTCTGCCACCGAAGGCCAGATGCGTCTGATCTCTGCCGTGATGGGCGGTCGTACCTTCAAAGGTCGTGAGACGGAAAGCAAGAAACTGCTGACCTGGGGCTTCCGTTTCTTCGAAACCGTGAACCCGTTGAAAGCCGGTAAAGAGTTTGCTTCTGAGCCAGTCTGGTTCGGTGATAACGACCGTGCTTCCCTTGGCGTGGATAAAGATCTGTACCTGACCATTCCTCGTGGTCGCATGAAAGATCTGAAAGCCAGCTACGTGCTGAATACCACTGAGCTGCACGCGCCACTGCAGAAAAACCAGGTGGTGGGCACCATCAACTTCCAGCTGGATGGTAAAACCATCGATCAGCGTCCGCTGGTTGTTCTGCAAGAAATCCCGGAAGGCAATTTCTTCGGCAAAATCATTGATTACATTAAATTGATGTTCCATCACTGGTTTGGCTAAAAATTGAACACTTGAAAGTGTGATTTTGATCCCCATATACTAGATATCCTGATAACTCCCACCTGTAGTGGGAGTTATTCTTTTTGACGTTACGCCGGAGCTGACATGAAAACCAAACTTAACGAACTGCTTGAATTCCCTACCCCGTTTACCTACAAAGTAATGGGTCTGGCGAAACCTGAGCTGGTTGATCAGGTGGTTGAAGTGGTACAGCGCCATGCGCCGGGTGACTACTCTCCGTCAGTAAAACCAAGCAGCAAGGGCAACTACCACTCGGTATCCATTACCATTACCGCAACCCACATTGAGCAGGTTGAGACGCTGTACGAAGAGCTCGGCAATATCGAAATTGTTCGTATGGTGCTGTAGTCCCTCTGCGGTTACCCGGTTTGCCGGGTAACCCGCCTCCCCGCTTGTGATATACTCTCCCTCACCTTTTGTCCCTCGTCTTCGGAGACGTCCTTTTGTATCAGGATAAAATTCTTGTCCGTCATCTCGGGCTGCAACCTTACGAGCCTGTCTCCCAGGCCATGCATGATTTCACCGATTCACGCGATGACACCACCCCTGATGAGATCTGGCTGGTCGAACACCTGCCGGTATTTACACAGGGACAGGCGGGAAAAGCGGAACATTTATTGATGACGGGTGATATCCCGGTAATCCAAAGCGATCGCGGTGGGCAGGTCACGTACCATGGGCCCGGGCAGCAGGTGATGTACGTTCTGCTGAACCTGAAGCGCAGAAAGCTCGGCGTTCGCGAACTGGTTACCCTGCTGGAACAAACCGTGGTTAACACGCTGGCGGAATACGGTATTGAAGCCCATCCGCGTGCCGATGCGCCGGGCGTCTATGTAGGAGAAAGTAAGATTTGCTCACTGGGGCTGCGTATCCGCAAGGGCTGCTCCTTCCACGGGCTGGCACTGAATATTAATATGGATCTTACCCCCTTCCTGCGCATAAACCCCTGCGGCTACGCCGGAATGGAGATGACGCAAATGCGCCAGTGGGTTGAAAGCGCAACGCCAGAGAATATTCGTCCCGTGCTTTTGAAGAACGTTTTAGCCCTACTTAACAATCCATCTTACGAATATATCACTGCTTAATATATCATGCATCATGGCTCGATTATTTGACGGGCCACTGTTTATTTACCGCTTTTACGCTTTACAATAATCCGCTTATTCTATATTTTCGAAGCGCCCGAATATTACCGCTACATATTATTTAGCCTCCAACCAGAACTGCATACAGGGCGTAAGTAACTTGCGTGATAATCACACAACTGTTTGTTTTTGATAAACAAGTGAAACAAAACCAACACTTTACGAATCTCTACAAGCATAATAAATAAATTCAACTATCATTCATAATGTGAATGTATACGGAGTGAAAGCGTGGAGTATAATAATTTACCAGCCAAACGACTGAATGACCCAGGTGGTGAGGACAAGCCACAAATTTTTCGGACTTTACGTAATATTGATCTCAATTTGTTGACTATTTTTGAGGCAGTATATGTCCATAAGGGTATCGTTAATGCTGCGAAAATTCTTAATCTCACGCCTTCAGCAATAAGCCAGTCAATTCAAAAACTGCGCGCTATATTTCCCGACCCGTTATTTATTCGTAAGGGCCAGGGGGTTACGCCGACGGCCTACGCTACCCATCTGCATGAGTACATCAGCCAGGGGCTGGAGTCGATTCTGGGTGCGCTGGATTTAACCGGCAGCTATGACAAACAGAGAACCATCACTATCGGCTGCACCCCGTCTGTCGGCGTGCTGGTGATGCCCGCTATTTTTCAGGCGATAAAAGAGCATGTTCCCCAGCTCCTGCTGCGAAATGTGCCGCTCAACGAGCCTGATATTCAGCTTGCTCAGTTTCAGACCGACCTGATTATAGAAAGCGGCAGCTTTAGCGCCCGAGCGCTCGGACAACATGTCCTGTATGCGGATAACCTGGTGCTGGTGTGCCGCCAGCAGCATCCCGCCCTGAGCGGGCCGTTGACCATTGAAAATCTGCGCAACTACGATCATTCGTCTTTCATGACCGAAGGACAGTCCAACCATGCGCTGCGTCAGCGAATCGATGAGATATTCCCGGAACGCCAGATCAGCTTCAGTAGTTACAATATGTTCACCACTGCCTCCCTGATCGGCAGCAGCGACATGCTCTGCATCATGCCTTCGCGTCTGTATACCTTGTTGCGTAAATGTTGGCCGCTGGAGAGCATTCCTCTCACCCAGCTCAATGCGGAATCTATCGAGATTTCACTGCATTACAACAAACTCAGCTTGCGCGATCCGGTACTGGAAAACGTTATCCGCGTCATCCGCCAGGCCTTCTGACTGGTTGATACAGCACAAGCCCCTGCCCCCTGCCGGGCAAAACGCACAAAACAACAACTATTTTACAAATTGGCGACCTGGCAGGCTGCTTTACCGACCGTTTCAATGATATACTGCCTGTCGTTCGTTCAAAAATAGTTGATAAATACAACATTCCCTTGAATAGAAACGCTTTCCTTCGATATTCGCAACTGGAACACGCACGCTATGAGTAAACCCATTGTGATGGAACGCGGTGTTAAATACCGCGATGCCGATAAAATGGCCCTTATCCCGGTTAAAAACGTGGCTACAGAGCGCGAAGCGCTGTTAAGAAAACCGGAATGGATGAAAATCAAACTTCCGGCTGACTCTTCGCGTATCCAGGGGATCAAAGCGGCGATGCGCAAGAACGGCCTTCACTCCGTCTGTGAAGAAGCCTCTTGCCCGAACCTTGCTGAATGTTTCAATCACGGTACCGCGACGTTTATGATTCTGGGTGCCATCTGTACCCGCCGCTGCCCGTTCTGCGATGTGGCTCATGGCCGCCCGGTAGCGCCCGACGCTAACGAACCTCAGAAACTGGCACAGACCATCGCCGATATGGCGCTGCGTTATGTCGTTATTACCTCCGTTGACCGTGACGATCTGCGTGATGGCGGTGCTCAGCACTTCGCTGACTGCATTACCGCTATTCGCGAGAAAAGCCCGAACATCAAAATTGAGACGCTGGTTCCAGACTTCCGCGGCCGTATGGATCGCGCGCTGGACATCCTGACCGCGACGCCACCTGACGTGTTTAACCACAACCTGGAGAACGTGCCGCGTCTCTACCGTCAGGTACGTCCTGGTGCGGACTATAACTGGTCTCTGAAGCTGCTGGAGCGTTTTAAAGAAGCGCATCCCCATATTCCCACCAAGTCAGGCCTGATGGTTGGTCTCGGTGAAACGAATGCTGAGATCATCGAAGTGATGCGCGATCTGCGCCGCCACGGTGTGACCATGCTGACGCTGGGACAGTATCTGCAGCCAAGCCGCCACCACCTGCCCGTGCAGCGCTACGTGAGCCCGGATGAGTTTGATGAGATGAAAGCCGAAGCGCTGGCGATGGGCTTTACCCACGCAGCCTGCGGCCCATTTGTTCGCTCCTCTTACCATGCCGATATGCAGGCAAAAGGCGAAGAAGTGAAATAAGACTGTAATATTCACTTACAGTAATGCAAAAAAACCGGCCTCTTGAGCCGGTTTTTTTTCGCAAGCCCTCAGGCATTGGCGTTACTCTTTGTGAGAAAGCTTCTCTGCCGGGATGTCACCCTCGGCGCTTTTCTTCGCAGCCGCATCATCGTCGTTCATCGCTTTCTTAAAGCCTTTGATGGCGGCACCCAGGTCACCACCCAGCGTGCGTAACTTCTTGGTACCAAACAGCAGGACGACCAGTGCGGCAACCACCAGCAGTTTGGTAATACTAATCTCACCCATAGATACCTTCTTTACATAAACCAGGCTGCATTCAGCGCCAAAAACCTGATTGTATTAACGGTCATTTGACGCGTGCACACAATAGCAATCTGTAACAAGGTGAATCAAGCATTGTTGAAAAAAACATCACAATAATTGCGGTGGCGCAAACCGACGGTTGCGAAGAACCGGTAATTGCTGCCGTGCAAGCGTAATCCTCTCCCGCTGTAACTCTGTCATCAGCAAAGCCGGGGCCTCCGCCGCAGCGGCTATCGTAACCCCCAGCGGATCCACCACCCTGCTCTGCCCAATGTTCTTATTGCCGCACTCCCCCGAGGCCACAACATAACAGGTTGTATCCAGCGCACGCGCTGCAAGGAGCGTTGCCCAGTGATGCTCTTTAAGCGGCCCCTTGACCCACGCGGCAGGCACTACCAGCACGTCAGCCCCCTTTAACGCGAGCGTAAGTGCCAGCTCAGGAAAACGCAGGTCGTAGCAGGTCATCAACCCAATCTTAAAGCCATCGACATCAAGCAGCGGTGGGATGCTGTCTCCCGGATCCACCCGCTGTGACTCCTGAATGCTGAAGGCATCATAAAGATGGAGTTTGGCATAGCGCGCAACGATCGCGCCGTCACGGATGGCCACGAGCGTATTTACCGCTCGTCCTGCCGTCGAGGGGACATGCACCGTAAAGAGGGTGGTCAAACCATTGCCCGCACTTACCGCCAGCAGGTGCTGTAAAAATCCGCCGTCCAGGGGCTGGGCAGACTTCACCGACAGGTCCGGGTCGTTGTCATCTCTTGCCAGCAGCGCCTCCGGCAGCACCAGCAAGGAAGCTTCTTTCAGGCGGGCCTGCCTCATCAGAGAGACACATTTATCTGCATTCTCTTGCCAGTCAGGCGTAACCGCAAACTGTCCTACCGCAACATACATATTTGTCCCCTCAGCAAAAACCGCGTTAAACTCGCCACTCTTACACATCAAATAGCAGGTATTTACAGTGTTACAACTACTTTTAGCCGTTTTTATTGGTGGGGGTACGGGTAGCGTTGCGCGGTGGTTTTTGAGTATGCGTTTTAATCCCCTGCATCAGGCTATTCCAATGGGTACGCTGGCGGCTAACCTGATAGGTGCTTTCATTATTGGCGTGGGGCTGGCCTGGTTTAACCGTATGACGCATATCGATCCCGTGTGGAAGCTATTGATTACCACCGGCTTTTGCGGCGGTTTAACCACCTTCTCAACGTTCTCGGCGGAAGTGGTTTTCCTGTTTCAGGAAGGGCGTGTCGGCTGGGCGCTGATGAACATTGCGATTAATATGCTCGGCTCCTTTGCGATGACGGGGATCGCATTCTGGCTATTTTCTTCCGCCACGACGCACTAACAGACGCTGCGTTAATGTTGGCTTAATTTTTCTCTGTCACTCTGAACGCAATACTGAACGAGGGTGACAGAATGAAACAGAACCTGATGAGCGCAGGTGTGGTGTTGTTGAGCGTGCTGATCGTTGCCAGCTTCCTCAAAATGTATCTGCTTAGCTGATTCCACGCGAAAAAAAACCCGCTCAGTGAGCGGGTTTTGAAATTCTTGCTGACGCGTCTGAATTACAGAGCGATTACGTTAGCAGCAGAAGGGCCTTTGGCACCGTTAGTGATTTCGAACTCTACACGCTGACCTTCAGCCAGAGTTTTGAAACCATTAGACTGGATTGCAGAGAAGTGTACGAACACGTCTTTGCTGCCATCTTCAGGAGTAATGAAACCGAATCCTTTGGACTCATTAAACCACTTAACGTTACCTTTAATCTTAGACATCAAAATTACCTTTACATTAAAAAACGACACAAATGCTGTGTCGGGTACCAGTACATCAATTGTGGGACCTTTTGTCCAGCGGTTCTTTGATAAAAAGTGACTAAAGTCGCGTTAATTTCTGCTGACGGTTTTTTATCTCAACGGAATCAACGGCTGCACACTTTTTCACCAGTACGTGACGTTTTTTCAGTTAAAACTGAAAACGCATCCAGGCGAAGTAAACGTTACCGTTGTTGTATGTCCCCGGAATATAGGTCATCTGGAACGTTGCCGGACCATAGCCGATAGAGGCCAGAGGCAGCAGCACCGGAATCGGAATGTAGTTCCAGTTGTCGCGTGCGGTCACACCGGCGGTGTAGCCCAGCCCCACATGGAAGTTTTCATCGGCTAACGGACGCCAGGTTTTCTCCCAGCCATAACCCCCGATTGGTTCCCACTTGTTAAAGGAATCTTTAAAGGCCATCAGATAGATGCCATGCCAGTTCCCTTTTTCGTCCCAACGCGACTGACCAAAACCAGCCCCCCACGGGCGCTCGTTATATTTGTCAGTCTTTTCTTTGTCATAGGCAAAACGCGCATGCCACGTTATTGCCGGAACATACAGGTCATAATGCTCTGGCGCAGTCCAGGTCTGCGACACATTATCAGTGAAGGTGGAGAACCAGCCTTTATCGGTTGCATTGCTCTCGGCGTGTGCAACAGACGACAATGCTAACTGCCCAAAAATAAACAACAAAATGAGGAAAAATTTATTACGTACAATCACAATGCAATTACCATTCTTAGTATTCGAGGCAAAGTTTACCATAAAATAGTTTAATCAAAGCTTAACAGCATCAGCGTTATTCCTAATTAATCAGCTTCTTCCTGGGAATATTCTGAGAGGAACATACCTTCACGCCATAATAATCACATAAAAAGTAAGCCTTTATTAGGCTTTAATACGCTGGACAACCTCACCAACGCCAGCAATGACGGTCTCCAGGGCCCGTTCCGGAGGGCTGCCGGCAGCCATTAAAAACTCAATTCCCAAAGGGTTTTTGCCTTTTCTTTCTGCGGCGAATTTAAACCCACAAAATATTTAACAACCCATTATCATTTAATTGACATATAGTGATATCTATACCGGTCAATATGCGCATGAGATAAATGCCGGGGCGATGGCAAAAATACCGTTAATATCTTCTTTAGTAGTCTGTTTATTGATTTTAATCAGCAAGGACAGAACATTAATTCGGCACATTTCATCCTTCTTTTTTATTGATTATTTGTGCTCTCGGGCAGCAAGGACACAGGGGAAACCATGCTTACGTTTATCGAGCTCCTTATCGGAGTCGTCGTCATTGTCGGTGTAGCGCGCTACATCATTAAAGGTTACTCGGCCACAGGGGTGTTATTTGTCGGCGGGCTAACCCTGCTCATTATCAGCGCCATCATGGGCCATCAGGTGTTACCGGCCAGCGCAGACAGTACGGGCTACACCGCCACAGACATTGTTGAATACATTAAAATCCTGCTCATGAGCCGCGGTGGCGACCTGGGTATGATGATCATGATGCTGTGCGGTTTTGCGGCGTACATGACCCATATCGGCGCGAATGATATGGTGGTTAAACTGGCGTCCAAACCGCTGCAGTACATTAACTCCCCGTATCTGCTGATGGTCGCGGCCTATTTCCTTGCCTGCCTGATGTCCCTCGCCGTGTCGTCCGCCACCGGTCTGGGCGTACTGTTAATGGCCACCCTGTTCCCGATTATGGTTAACGTCGGTATCAGCCGCGGCGCGGCCGCCGCGATTTGCGCCTCGCCGGCCGCCATTATTCTTTCCCCCACCTCCGGTGATGTCGTGCTCGCAGCCAAAGCCGCTGAAATGTCGCTTATCGACTTTGCGTTCAAAACCACGCTGCCCATTTCTATCGTCGCCATTGTCGGCATGGGCATCGCGCACTTCTTCTGGCAGCGTTATCTCGATAAGAAGGAGAACATCAGCCACGAGATGCTGGACGTGAGTGAAATCACCACCACCGCGCCGGCGTTTTATGCCATTCTGCCGTTCACACCTATTATTGGCGTGCTTATTTTTGACGGTAAATGGGGCCCGCAGCTGCACATCATCACCATTCTGGTGATCTGCATGCTGCTGGCCGCCCTGCTGGAGTTTGTGCGTGGGTTTAACACGCAGAAAGTCTTCTCGGGTCTGGAAGTGGCCTATCGCGGTATGGCGGATGCGTTTGCAGGGGTCGTTATGCTGCTGGTTGCAGCAGGCGTCTTCGCCCAGGGTCTGAGCACCATCGGCTTTATTCAGAGCCTGATTTCCATCGCCACCTCGTTCGGCTCGGCCAGTATTATCCTGATGCTGGTTCTGGTGGTGCTGACCATGCTGGCCGCCATGACCACCGGTTCAGGTAACGCGCCGTTCTACGCCTTCGTTGAGATGATCCCGAAACTGGCTCACTCCTCAGGCATTAACCCGGCCTATCTCTCCATCCCCATGCTGCAGGCGTCAAACCTCGGTCGCACCATTTCGCCGGTATCGGGAGTAGTCGTAGCCGTTGCCGGGATGGCAAAAATCTCGCCTTTCGAAGTGATCAAACGCACCTCCGTCCCCGTGATTGTGGGGCTGATTATCGTGATTATTGCCACGCAGGTGCTGGTACCCGGCGCAGCTTAAGCTAAATTCCTGATATCCAGAAAGCGCCTGCGGGCGCTTTTTGTGCTTTAATAATTTCCAGAAATTATTCATGCTCATTCGATCAGGAAATCACATGTTCAGGAAGGATATCGTTATTCCGTCTGGCGCAATCGCGCTGGCACTCTGTGTATTCTCCGCACAGGCCGACCCACTCAAGGCAACGCAGTATGGCGATTTCGATCGCTACGTTCTGGCTCTTTCCTGGCAAACCGGGTTCTGCCAGAGCATGGCCGACCGTAACCGCAACGAGCCCGAAGAGTGCCGTTTACAAAAAGAGAGTGATAACAAAACCGATTTTCTGACCGTGCACGGATTATGGCCGGGGCTGCCAAAATCTGTTGCCGCACGGGGTGTGGATGAACGTCGCTGGATGCGTTTTGGCTGCGCGACCCGTCCAATCCCGAACATGCCGGAGGTGAAGGCCAGCCGCAAATGCGCTGCCGCCGAAACCGGACTGTCGCTTTCAGGTGCTGCGAAGCTGAACAGCGTTATGCCAGGTGCTGGCGGTAACTCCTGCCTGGAACGCTACGAATATGCCAAACACGGCGTATGCTTTGGTTTTGATCCTGACGCGTATTTCGGCACAATGGTGCGCATGAATCAGGAGATAAAAAACAGCGCGGTCGGCAAGTTCCTCGCCGATAACTATGGAAAAACCGTAAGCCGCAGCGATTTTGACAGCGCCGTGGCCAAGGGCTGGGGCAAGGAGAATGTCAAAGCGTTCAAACTTACCTGTAATGGCAACCCGTCCTACCTGACCGAAATGCAGATCTCACTGAAGGCAGACACCATTAATAACCCGCTTTCTGCAACCTCATTTGCTCCGCAGCCACACCCGGGTAACTGCGGAAAACAATTCGTCATTGATAAAGCCGGTCACTGATTGACGATCGGTCGGGTCATGTCAAACCGGTGCTCGTCACTGATGCCATAGTAAGCCGTCGGCCCACCCGCACGCAGGATGGGCTGCGCTTTCGCCGTCTGATAAATCCCCTCTTCCAGCAACGTTTCGGCGATGTGAATACCCACCACTTCGCCGAGCACCAGCCAGGTATCAACCGGTGTGCCGTCGGCCCCGGTAAGCTGAATACACTGCGACAGGCGACACTCAAAGTTAACCGGGCTTTCTGCCACCCGCGGGGCGTTCACCAGCTGGCTGGCCGCTGGCGTTAATCCCGCAAAGGTAAATTCATTTTCATCGTGGGGAAGCATCGCCGAGGTCGCATTCATCGCTTCAGCCAGATCGCGCGTCGCCAGGTTCCAGACAAACTCGCCGGTTTCGGTAATATTACGCACGCTGTCTTTCCAGCCGTTGCTGGAAAAACCGATGATGGGCGGACGATAGTTAAAGCAGTTAAAGAAGCTATACGGCGCGAGATTCAGCTGACCGGCGTTGTCGCACGAGGAGATCCAGCCAATCGGGCGTGGGCCAATAATCGCGTTCAGTGGGTCATGCGGCAGGCCGTGTCCCAGAGAAGGTTGATAGAAATACATAGTGCTCTCTTAATGGTGGGGCAGACACGAATTGCGTTTCGCTCAGTACCCTGGATCAGGACACTCAGCGTAACGCAATCCGCCAGGAATTAAGACTGAATAAATTTCAGCAAATCGTCATTGATCTGGTGCTTATGCGTGGTGCATATGCCGTGAGAACCCCCGGCATAGACCTTCAGTTCAGCGTTCGGCAGGATCTCTGCAGCCACCCGACCACAGGTCTCGATCGGGACTATCTGGTCGTCGTCGCCGTGGATCACCAGCGTCGGGATAGTCATCTTTTTCAGATCTTCACGCAGATCGGTTTCAGAGAACGCTTTTACGCAGTCATACAGCGCCTTGATCGACCCCTGAAGCCCCTGCTCAACGAAGCTCTCCCGCACCGCTTTGGACTCTTTCGCCCCCGGGCGGTTATAGCCATAAAACGCCTCGGTCAGCGCATAGAAGAAAGCTGCGCGATCGTTAATCACGCCTTCCCGAATACCATCAAACACCTCTTTCGGCACACCGTTCGGGTTGAAATCGGTTTTGATCATAATCGGTGTCACGGCACCAATAAGTACCGCTTTCGCCACGCGATCCGTACCATGGCGACCAATATAGCGCGCCACTTCGCCACCGCCGGTTGAATGCCCCACGTGAACAGCGTCTTTCAGATTCAGACGCGCCGTCAGCTCAGCCAGGTCGTCGGCGTACTGATCCATATTGTGCCCATCCCACGGCTGCGCTGAGCGGCCATGTCCGCGGCGGTCATGTGCAATTACGCGAAATCCTTTTGATCCCAGGTATAACATTTGGTCTTCAAAGGCATCCGCCGTCAGCGGCCAGCCGTGGCTAAACACCACGGGTTGCCCGCTTCCCCAGTCTTTAAAATATAAATAACTGCCGTCTTTCAACGTAATTTTGTCGTAATCGCTCATGAGATCTCCTGAGAAGAAACACTGAATGCGGATAGTCGCCCGCAGGGGGCGCTTAAAAAGAATAATGCAAATTGGCAAGGGAGCACGTTTTTCACCGAAAATTCATATGACCCATGAATGTGACCTGTATCACTTCAAAGTTGTGCGCTCAGCCAGTATCATCAGAAGAGTTAAACCCTCGCTGCCAGACGGCGAGGGTTTTCTTTTGGATTGGTTTCTGCGTTACACGCAGCATTAACGACATGGAGTAAAAAATGTCCAGACCCACCATTATCATCAATGAGCTTGACGCAGAACGTATTGACAGACTGCTGGAAAAAGCAGAATTCGCTTCGCTTCCGGTGGCTGACGCCCTGAATGAAGAGCTTGACCGGGCGCAGATGTGCACGCCTGAATCCATGCCGCACGACGTGGTCACCATGAACAGCCGGGTTAAATTCCGTAACCTGGCCACCGGTGAAGAGCTGACCCGAACGCTGGTCTACCCGGCGCAGATGACCGACAGCAGTGCACAGCTTTCGGTCCTTGCTCCTGTGGGTGCCGCGCTTCTTGGTCTGCGTACGGGAGACACTATCAACTGGGCGTTGCCGGGCGGTGCTGCGGCGCATCTGGAAGTGCTGGAGCTGCTCTACCAGCCAGAAGCCGCGGGCGACTACCTGCGTTAACCCCATCTGAACAAACGCTCCCGCGTTGCACAGAGGATGCACCCGCATCCTCTTTCCGCAAATTCACCCGATTATCCTATATCGCCCGAAAACCCCTTAACCCACGCTTAATCTGTTTGGGTGCCGCGGGGACGGTCATGAGTGAGATAGTGGTTATCACACTTATTTTTCTCATTATTCTGGCGATCATCGTCATGGCGGTGCTTTATCTTGAGCGTCATCGGTAAGCGATAATCTCACACCACCCCACCAGGGAAAGCATTGACCAGGCCTTTCACCTGCTGTGCCGCCGCGTCAGGCGTTTCCGCCCCCGGCACCAGAATGACCTTGCGGCACTCCTCCTCCCGTTTTTCGAAAATCTTGTAGGCGCGTTCCGCATCCGCCAGCGGCAGATAGTGGGTCACAATCTCCTCCGGCGTAAGCAGCCCTTTTTCGATAAGCGGCAGCAACTCGCCCAGCCAGGCGTGGACGTGTGTCTGCCCCATCCTGAAACTCAGCCCTTTATCGAAGGCATCGCCAAACAGGAAGCCGTGAATAAACCCGGCGTAAACGCCAGGGACGCTGACAACGCCGCCGCGCCGGACAGCCGCGATACACTGACGCAGCGCTTTGCCGCTGCTGCCTTCAATTTTAAGGTTGCTGAGGATTGTTTCCGTGGTGCTGCCTTTGGCTTCGAACCCGACGGCATCAATCACCGCATCGACACCACGCTGGCCGGCAGTTTGCTCAATGATTTTTTCGGCGGCATCGCTATCATCATCAAAGTTGACAGGGATTGCGCCGTAGCGCGCCTGAGCGAATCGCAGGCGATACGGGTGGTGGTCAATGACGAAGATCTGTTCCGCCCCGAGCAACCGCGCGCAGGCAATGGTCAGCAACCCCACCGGCCCGGCGCCGAACACGGCCACGCTCGATCCTTTCTCGATCTGCGCATTTTTTGCCGCCTGCCAGGCGGTGGGTAAAATATCTGACAGGAACAGCGCTTTGTCATCGGACAACAGCGGCGGCACCTTGAACGGCCCAACGTTCCCCTTCGGTACGCGAACATATTCCGCCTGGCCTCCCGGCACGCCGCCGTAAAGATGGCTATAGCCAAACAGCGCGGCTGGCGCGGGAATTTGCTTTTTGTTCAGCGCGGCGCCCTGCCCGGCGTTGGTCGTCTCGCAGGCCGCGTATTGCTGCAGACGGCAGAAGAAACAGTCACCGCAGGCAATCACAAACGGGATAACCACGCGATCGCCCTTCTGTAAATTCTTCACCTCCCTGCCGCACTCAACGATTTCCCCCATAAATTCATGACCAAAAATATCGCCGTGTTGCACCTTCGGGATTTTGCCGCGATAGAGATGCAGATCGGACCCGCAAATCGCCGTAGCCGTGACCCGCAGAATAATATCGTCTGGCTGTTCAATGATGGGATCGGGGACATTCTCGACGCGAACATGATGTGGGCCGTGATACGTGAGTGCTTTCATGCAACCTCCGAAAGGATCCAGGACAGTGTATAAAGGGTAGCTACCCCAGAAGACTTGCCCGTGATGACGGATCTTTTGAGATTTTTCCTGGCGAGATCAAAAAGTGGCGCCGCGCTTACAGAAACCATTCATATTTTGTGGTTGAATGAATTCAGCGTTTATAAACAAGGAGAAACGGGTATGTATCAGACAATCATTATGCCGGTTGATGTTTTCGAGATGGAGCTGAGCGACAAGGCCGTACGCCACGCGGAGTTCCTGGCGCAGCAGGACGGGATCATCCATCTTTTACACGTGTTACCGGGTTCCGCCAGCCTGAGTCTGCACCGCTTTGCCGCCGATGTACGTCGCTTCGAAGAGCATCTTCAGCACGAAGCTGAAAATCGTCTACAAACCATGGTCGGGCATTTCAGCATCGACCCTTCACGGATCAAAACTCACGTCAGGTTCGGCAGCGTGCGGGATGCCGTTAATGAACTGGCCAATGAACTGAAAGCAGACGTCGTGGTGATCGGTTCCCGTAATCCTTCCATTACCACCCACCTGCTGGGCTCTAACGCGTCGAGCGTGATCCGCCACACCCACATTCCGGTGATGGTCGTCAGGTAAAAAAAAGAGGCCACCTTTCGGTGGCCTCTTGCTGTTGCAGGTGTAGTCTTGCTTTCTTTTTATGCCGTTTTGGTGCGAATCAGATAATCGAACGAGCTCAGAGACGCTTTCGCCCCTTCACCGGTGGCAATGATGATCTGTTTGTACGGAACCGTGGTGCAGTCCCCTGCCGCGAACACCCCTTTCACGCTGGTTTCGCATTTCGCATCGATAATAATTTCGCCCATGCGGTTGCGCTCAATCGCGCCGTCCAGCCAGGTGGTGTTTGGCAACAGACCAATCTGTACGAAGATCCCCGCCAGTGCCACGCTATGCACGTCACCGCTCACGCGGTCGCGGTATTCCAGACCGGTCACTTTGCTGCCGTCACCTTTCACTTCCGTGGTCTGCGCATTCAGCACGATATCGACGTTTTTCAGGCTACGCACTTTGTCCTGCAGCACCTGGTCCGCTTTCATTTCTGGGGCGAACTCCAGCAGGGTGACGTGTTCAACGATACCCGCCAGGTCAATCGCCGCTTCCACACCGGAGTTACCGCCGCCGATCACCGCCACGCGTTTACCTTTAAACAGCGGGCCGTCGCAGTGCGGGCAGTAGGTGACGCCTTTGGTGCGATACTGATCTTCACCCGGGACGTTCATGTTGCGCCATTTGGCGCCGGTGGCAATGATAATGCTGCGCGCTTTCAGCACCGCGCCGGAGGCGGTTTCAATCTGGTGTAACCCCCCTTCAACCGCGGCCGGAACCAGCTTGCTGGCGCTCTGGCTGTCGATCACATCCACTTCATAATCGCTGACGTGCGCCTTCAGTGCGCCAGCCAGTTTCTGGCCTTCGGTCTTCGGCACAGAGATGTAGTTTTCGATATCCACGGTGTCGAGCACCTGGCCACCGAAGCGTTCGCCCATCAGGCCGGTACGAATGCCTTTACGGGCGGAGTAAACCGCCGCCGCCGCGCCCGCCGGGCCGGAGCCGACAATCAGAACATCATACGCGTCACGTTTGTTCAGCGCTTCTGCCGCACGTTTTTCGGCACCCGTGTCCACTTTGGCAACGATTTCGGTCAGCGTCATACGGCCCTGGCCAAACTCCTGACCGTTCATAAAGACCGCCGGAACGCCCATGACGTTACGGTCGGTGATTTCGTTCTGGAACGTACCGCCGTCAATCGCCGTATGCTTAATGCGCGGGTTCAGCACCGACATCAGGTTCAGCGCCTGCACCACGTCCGGGCAGTTATGGCAGGAGAGTGAGTAATAGGTTTCAAACTCAAAATCGCCGTCAATGTCGCGGATCTGCTCGAGCAGCGCCTGCGCCTCTTTTGACGGATGACCTCCGGTCCACAGCAGTGCCAGCACCAGCGAGGTAAATTCGTGGCCCAGTGGAGAACCGGCAAAACGCGGCCCCTGGTCAGAACCCGGATTGGTGATCAGGAAGGAAGGCTTGCGCACCGCCAGACCGTTATCTTCTTTGAAGGTCACGTTCGGTGACAGTTCGGCGATCTCTGCCAGCAGTTCCTTGATCTCTGCCGATTTAGCGCTGTCGTCCAGCGTGGCAATCAGCTCAACAGGTTTGGTCAGTTTCTCAAGGTAGGCCTTGAGCTGGGTTTTCATATTGGTGTCGAGCATTGTTCTTCCCTCTCTAAAAACGTCATCATGCAAGCTGCCTTATTCGGGCGGCCTGAATGCAACTTGCATCATGGTGCTGGAATAAAATGGGCGCGGGCGCGCCCATTACGACTGTCATTTCCGGAGCCTGTCGCGTCAGAGCAGGCGATGCTCTGCGCGAAAGACGGCGGGAAACTTAGATTTTGCCAACCAGGTCTAAAGACGGTGCCAGAGTCGCTTCGCCTTCTTTCCATTTCGCCGGGCAAACTTCACCTGGGTGAGAAGCAACGTACTGCGCCGCTTTCACTTTACGCAGGAGGTCAGAAGCATCACGGCCGATACCTTCAGCGGTAACTTCGATTGCCTGGATAATGCCCTGCGGGTCAACAACGAAGGTAGCACGGTCAGCCAGGCCTTCATCTTCACGCATGTTGTCGAAGTTACGGGTCAGGGCGCCAGTCGGGTCGCCGATCATCGCGTATTTGATTTTCGCGATGGTTTCAGAGCTGCTGTGCCATGCTTTGTGGGTGAAGTGGGTGTCGGTAGAAACAGAGTAAACGTCTACGCCCAGCTTCTGCAGTTCGTCGTAATGGTCTGCAACGTCACCCAGTTCGGTCGGGCAAACGAAGGTGAAGTCAGCCGGATAGAAGAAGAAGACGCTCCAGCGGCCTTCGGTATCTTTCTCGGTCACTTCGATGAATTCACCGTTTTTGAACGCCTGGTTTTTGAAAGGTTTAATTTTGGTATTAATCAAAGACATCTGTACTTCCTCCGTGTTTTCGTTGAGATGTAAGGTAACCAACTTTCGCCGGGTGGGCTAATGCGTTTGCTTTATCAAATCAATCAGCCATACCTAACAACCCGAACAAGACAACGTGATGAACTGAATTAACGAAAAGCCAAAAGTAAAAAGGCCGCCCTGGTGGGCGGCCCTGATACCTGAACTTTCCACAGGAACTTTCAGTGCCAGCAATTGCTGGCGTTGCGTTGCGCTCTACATACCTCATATCAAGGCCGTAACAGCGCCTTGATTACAACACCCGCACAGCGCGAGGGCAATGCACATGAGCGCCAATCGTATCTATGACTGTGATAGGTTTCATCGAACACGGTTTATCGCGCAGGAGTGAAGACGCGCCGGCGAGGATTAATAAAAATGAATGATAATTATTTGTCTATATATAATTGAGACTATTTTAATGCAAACAGCCTCGCAGTTTTAGAGATAAAAATATCTTAATATTCATTGAAGCTCTATTTTATAAATCTGCCATCGTGATATATTAAGTCAACATACAACTCTAATTAAGTAAGTTAATTGCATGGATGGTAAATGATTAACTTCCTTCTATAGTTATCAGTGATGTGTTAACGCAACGCAGTCCACTCAGGATGAAACATGGCTAATCTCTACGATCTGAAAAAATTTGATCTTAATCTGCTGGTAATTTTCGAGTGTATTTATCAGCACTTAAGCATCAGCAAGGCAGCAGAAACGCTCTATATTACGCCCTCGGCGGTCAGCCAGTCGCTGCAAAGGTTGCGTAATCAGCTCAACGATCCCCTGTTCATTCGTTCCGGGAAAGGGATTACGCCCACCACGGTAGGCGTGAACCTGCACCATCATCTTGAGCAAAACCTCAACCAGCTTGAGCAGACGATTAACATCATGCATGGCTCAACGCTAAAAAAGAATTTTGTGGTGTACAGCCCGCAAATCCTGACCACCGAAAACCTGCTGGGTCCGCTTAAATTATTGATGCGTGAGCACAATTACGAGATTGAACTGCATGATATGCTGCTCTCCGCTGACTCCGCAGAGGATCTGCTGGCATACCGTAAGGCAGACTTAATTTTCTCAATGGCCCCGGTTAGTAACCGTTCAATGATTTGTGTGCCATATGCATCTTATTCCGTCCTGCTGGTCTGCAGCCAGGATCATCCGCGGATGAAAGAGGTGGCCACCATGGAAGAGCTTCAGGAAGAGAAGTTTACGATATTCCTCAGTGATGAGCCGGGCGTTAAAACCTACCAATCGATGGCAGAAAAAGTGCATGCGGAAAAGACAATCGGTTTTCGCTGTGACTCTGTATTTACTATTATTTCTATGATAAGCGCCTCTCATTTAATTGGTTACGTACCGGAAATCTTATTTGATAAATACAGTGAAGTGCTAAGACTCAAAAAAATCACTGCACCGTTCACCCTTCCCTCGCTTGACATTTTTATGATTTATAACCGTTCGGCATTGAATAGTACGGCATTCGCGAAATTTATTAACGAAGTAACAGAAAAATAACAGTGACGGGCTGTGTCGCTCACAGCCCGTTCTCTTTGTTAATACATAATCCTGACTTATATTTTATAACGCGCTTTCGCGTTATTTTGACTGATATTCCTCTCACTTATTATGGGCAGACCGCCGTTATTCTAACGCGAGAGGGATGACACGCTCAGAGTGTATTCAGCCGCTCCGCCGCCGCGAGAAGCGTCGATTCCTGTTTCGCAAAACAGAGCCGGATCAGCTTATGCGGGAACGGGTCGGCGCAAAATACGGACAGCGGAATGGCAGCAACGCCCACCTCTGTTGTCAGCCACTGGCAAAAACTCACGTCATCCCGATCCGAAATCGCGCTGTAGTCCGCCAGCAGAAAGTAGGTCCCTTCGCAGGGTAAAATCTCCAGACGGCTCTGGCTTAGCGCATTCACAAACAGATCCCGACGCTGACGGTAGAATGCCGGCAGGTCGCGGTAGTGCTCCGGTTCGGCGCGCAGCATATCAGCCAGGGCCAGCTGGGCCGGCGTGTTTACGGCAAACGTCAGGTACTGATGCACTTTACGCAGCTCAGCGCTGATGGCCGCGGGAGCCACGCAGTACCCCACCTTCCAGCCGGTCATGTGATAGGTTTTACCAAATGACGATACCGCCACGGCACGCTCGCGAAGCTGCGGATGGGCCAGCACGCTGGCATGCCCTTCCTGCGCAAAACAGATGTGCTCATACACTTCATCGCTCAGCACGTAAATTTCACGCCCGGCAATCGCCTGCCAAAGTTTTGCGAAATCGGCTTTCTGCCATGCGGTCGCCGACGGGTTGTGCGGAGTATTGATAATAACCAGACGGGTTTTGTCGCTCAGCAAGGCAGCAAACGCCTGCCAGTCCGGACGGAAATGCGGTGGCTGTAGCGCGATACGTTTCACCACGCCGCCGGAGAGTTCAACCGCCGGCGCGTAGCTGTCATAACTCGGGTCAAAGCAGATCACCTCATCACCCGTGCGCACCAGCGCGGTAATTGCGGCATACAACGCTTCGGTCGCCCCTGCCGTCACCGTGATGTCGCTGGTAGCGTCTGGCTTATAGCCATACAGCTCAGCCGTTTTGTCTGCTATGGCGTCCCGCAGTGCCTGCACGCCCGTCATCGGTGCATACTGGTTCGCCCCCTGCGCAACGTGGTACGCCAGACGTTCCTGCAAATAACGCGGGCCATCAAAATCAGGGAACCCTTGCGAGAGATTAATGGCGTTGTGCTGCTGGGCCAGTGCGCTCATTTGCGTAAAGATGGTGGTACCAAGACTTGGAAGTTTACTCTGAGGAATCAATGCGTTATTGCTCATTGTGTTGTGCCTGCATGTAATACTTATGTTGCTGACACTATAACACGATGTTAGTCTTTGGCAATCAAGACGCTTAGACGTCTAAACAATATGAATATTCCTGACCGAGAGGGAAAAAGGAAGATGACCGACAACCTGCAACTCACACACCTGGTCGACGCCTGCCGCTGGATCGGCGCCAAAGGCTGGGCTCCTGCGACCGGCGGCAACATGTCCGTGCGTCAGGATGCACATCTGTGCTGGCTCAGTGAATCCGGTAAAGATAAAGGCAGCCTGACCACCGACGATTTTCTGCAGGTGGAGATTGCGACCAACCGTGCACCCTCTGGCCGCACGCCGTCGGCTGAAACCGGGCTTCACACGCTCATCTATCGTCTGTTTCCCGAAGCCAACGCGGTTCTGCACGTCCATACCGTCAATGCCACGGTCTTGTCGCGGCTGGTCAAAGAGCCTGAGCTGAAGATCACCGGCTTTGAGATGCAAAAATCCCTCTCCGGGCAGAGCACGCATCTGGATACGGTCGCCATCCCGGTGTTTGATAACGACCAGGATATCGACGCACTCGCCGTGCGCATTGCCGAATACGCTCAGGCGCACCCGTTTAATTATGGTTTTCTTCTGCGCGGTCATGGCTTAACCTGCTGGGGACGCGATGTGGCCGAGGCCCGCCGTCATCTGGAAGGACTGGAATTCTTATTTGAATGCGAAATGCGTTTACGACACTGGGAGAGAGTATGATTCGCGCGATTGTGACGGATATTGAAGGGACCACCAGCGATATCCGTTTTGTCCATGATGTTTTGTTCCCCTACGCGCGTGAGCGTCTGGCGGCCTTTGTGTCCGCGCAGCAGTACGCCGAGCCGGTCAAATCGATTCTGGACAACCTGCGTGATGAAATTAACCACCCGCACGCCAGCGTAAGCGACCTTATCGACACACTTTTTACGTTTATGGATGAAGACCGCAAGTCAACCGCGTTAAAGGCGCTGCAGGGGATCATCTGGCACGACGGCTACGTTAACGGCGATTTTACCGGCCACCTCTATCCGGACGTACTGCCTGCGCTGGAAAAATGGAAAGCGCAGGGTATTGATCTCTATGTTTATTCCTCAGGCTCCGTCGCGGCGCAGAAACTGTTATTTGGCTACAGCGACGAAGGTGATATTACTCATCTGTTCAGCGGCTATTTTGATACCCACATCGGTGCCAAGCGCGACGTCCAGTCTTACCAGAACATTGCGGCACAAACGGGTATCCCTCCGTCGCAGATCCTGTTCCTGTCGGATATACATCAGGAGCTGGACGCCGCTGAGCAGGCAGGTTTTCGCACCCTGCAGCTGATTCGCGGCGATGATGACGGTGCAAGCCATCACCATCAGGTACACCAGTTCGACGAGATTAACCCGGAGCAGATCCCTGCATGAGCGCATTGACCATTTATTCCGATAAAGACCCCAGTCAACCTCGCTGGCACAGCACCGACGCTGCCGACATCGCCCAACAGCTCAACGCCAGAGGGGTTCGTTTTGAACGCTGGGCCGCAGACCGCGACTTAGGCCGCGATCCTGCCCCCGATGCGGTTATCGCGGCTTATCAGCATGCGATCGACACGCTAGTGGCAGAGAAAGGTTATCAGAGCTGGGATGTCATCAGCCTGCGTGCCGACAACCCGCAAAAAGAGGCGCTGCGCGCAAAGTTCCTGAACGAGCATACTCACGGGGAAGATGAAGTGCGTTTCTTTGTTGAGGGTGCGGGGCTGTTTTGCCTGCACATTGGCGACGAGGTGTGTCAGGTATTGTGTGAGAAAAACGACCTGATTTCCGTGCCTGCCGGAACGCCGCACTGGTTTGATATGGGCTCAGAGCCGAACTTTACCGCCATTCGTATTTTTGATAACCCCGAGGGGTGGATTGCGCAGTTCACCGGCGATGCGATTGCGGATGCGTATCCGCGTCTGGCATGATTTTTCCCCTCTCCCTCCAGGGAGAGGGGGCGAAAAAACGTCAGTGTTTCAATCCCTTCGTATATGCCACCAGCTGGTCCAGCACAATGCCCCACCCTTCGTGGAAGCCCATCTGTTCATGCTGCTCGCGGATTTCCGCCGTTGGGTGGCGAGCAATGGCGGTATAACGCGTTTTGCCCTCCCCCACATCATCCAGCAGTAGAATGGCCGTCATAAACGGCTTTTCGGCGGGCTTCCAGCCTTCCGTATAACCGTCGGTAAAGACCAGCTTCCTGCCGGGCTCGATTTCGAGAAACACACCCCGGTTATCCATCCGTTGCCCGTCTACCTCAAAAACCGTGTTAAACCGCCCGCCAACGCGCAGGTCAAGGTCACACTCGGTCACTTTGTGCGGAACCGGAATGAAGAAGTTTTTGATGTGCTCGGGTGTCGTCCAGCAGAGCCACAGCAGATCGCGCGGGGCATCCACCACGCGTTCCAGTTTTAAGTCTGTATCAGGATCAAGCGTCACGTGACTGTCCTCCTAAAGGGAACCCCTTAAAGGATAGTCGTCCTCAGGCGAATTTCCCTTTTGCCACCTCTTCCGGCGTGACGATGCCCGTATCCAGCACCCAACCGCTTATCAATGCCGCTGGCGTGACGTCAAAGGCCGGGTTGTAGACCTGCGCGTTTTCAGGAGCCCACTGCACCGCGCCAAAGCTCCCGGCCACGCCCGTCACTTCGCTGGCCGCACGTTGTTCAATGGGGATTGCCTCACCGTTCGGGCACGCCGGGTCAAGCGTGGTATGCGGGGCGGCGACATAGAACGGAATACCGTGGAACGTTGCCAGAACCGCCAGAGAATAGGTGCCAATTTTATTCGCCACGTCGCCGTTGGCCGCAATACGGTCTGCGCCCACCCACACTGCGTCAACCAGCCCTTTTGCCATCAGGCTGGCGGCCATGGAATCGGCGATCAGCTGGTACGGCACGCCCAGTTCGCCGAGTTCCCATGCGGTCAGTCTTCCACCCTGCAACAGGGGGCGGGTTTCATCCACCCAGACAGTGCTGACGCGTCCTTCCTGATGCGCGCGGGCAATCACGCCGAGCGCGGTGCCAACCCCTGCCGTCGCCAGCCCGCCGGTATTGCAGTGGGTCAACAGACGGCTGCCGGGTTTCACCAGCGTACTGCCGGCATTCGCGATGGCCTCGCACAGCTGCTTGTCTTCATCAATCAGACGCAGCGCTTCCGCCACCAGCGCAGGCACAAAATCCTCCTGCCAGAGAGCCAGCTTCATGCGGTCGAGGTTGTTCATCAGGTTCACCGCCGTCGGGCGGGATGCCCGCAGGGTCTCCAGGGCCACAGCCAGTTCATCACGGCTTTTGCCGTTTTCCGCCAGAAGGGCCAGCAGCAGGCTTGCAGAGAGACCAATCAGCGGTGCCCCGCGTACGCGCAGGGCGTGAATATGGCCGACCAGCGCCTCTACCGTCGAGGCGTCAAGCCAGCGTTTCTCCTGAGGAAGCGCCTGCTGATCGAGAATAACTAACTGATTCTCCGCCACTCGCAGGCTGGTCGTCTGTAATGTCTGCATGTCGTTAATTCCCTGTTGCGTTGTTGTAGCACATTGTGTCAGGATGAAATCCAGATGTATAGACGTCTAAATGTCTTTATTAGCAAAACCAGTGAGGAACAGGCAATGTCGCAATACCGTACCTTTACCGCCCAGGATGCCGTGGAGTATGCAAAGCAGTTCGGCGGCCTTGATGACCCCTCATCGCTGGTGGAGGCGCAGGAAGTGGGCGACGGTAACCTCAATCTGGTGTTCAAAATTTTCGATACCGAGGGCGTGAGCCGCATCGTTGTTAAGCAGGCGCTGCCGTATGTGCGCTGCGTCGGCGAATCCTGGCCACTGACCCTGGATCGCGCCCGCCTGGAGGCGCAAACGCTGGTCGAACACTACCAGCACAGCCCGCAGCACACGGTGAAAATCCACCACTTCGACCCCGAACTGGCGGTGATGGTGATGGAAGATCTCTCCAGCCATGCCATCTGGCGCGGGGAGCTGATCAAAAACACCTACTACCCGCAGGCGGCGCGTCAGCTGGGTGAATACCTCGCGCACACGCTGTTCCATACCAGCGACTTTTACCTGCACCCGCATGACAAGAAAGCGCAGGTCGCGAAATTCCTTAATCCGGAGATGTGCGAGATCACCGAAGATCTGTTCTTCAACGATCCGTACCAGGTCCACGAACGTAACAACTACCCTGCTGAACTGGAAAAAGACGTTGCCGCCCTGCGCGATGACGCTCAGTTAAAAATTGCCGTGGCCTCGCTGAAGCACCGCTTCTTCTCACACGCTGAAGCCCTGCTGCATGGCGATATTCACAGCGGCTCGATTTTCGTGGCAGACGGCAGTCTGAAAGCCATCGACGCAGAGTTCGGCTATTTCGGCCCCATCGGTTTTGACGTCGGCACCGCCATCGGCAACCTGCTGCTCAATTTCTGCGGCCTGCCGGGGCATCTGGGTATTCGCGATGCTGCCGCGGCCCGTGAACAGCGTCTGACCGACATTCAGACGCTGTGGAACACCTTCGCGGAGCGCTTCCAGATCCTGGCCAGTGAGAAAACGCGCGATGCGGCACTTGCTGCCCCGGGCTACGCCTCTGAATTCCTGAAAAAGGTATGGAAAGACGCGATCGGATTCTGCGGCACGGAGCTGATTCGCCGCAGTGTCGGTCTGTCGCACGTGGCGGATATCGAGACCATTCAGGATGAAGCAATGCGCCACGAATGCCTGCGCCACGCGATTACGCTTGGCAAGGCGCTGATTGTGATTGCCGACCGTATCGACACCGCCGAAGATCTGGTGGCGCGGGTGCGTCAGTACAGTTAAACGCCTCGGCCCTCTCCCGATGAAGAGGGCCGTCAGAAAGACACCAGCGCGCCGTTACCCCAGATACTCAATCACCGACAATCCACCGTTATAATCCGTGCTGTAGATAATGCCCTGCGCATCGACAAACACATCGCATGACTGGATCACCTGCGGTCGATTCGGCCGCGTATCCATCATCCTCTCAGGCGCCGCCGGCACCAGCGCACCGGTTTCAACCGGACGGTAAGGATTGGAAATATCAAACGCGCGCACGCCGGCATTCTGCCAGGTCGCAAAAATCAGCGTTGAGCTGACAAAGCTTCCCGGCCGGTTCTCGTGCAGGTTGTGTGGACCAAAATGCGCCCCTTTGGCCACATAATCCCGCTCCTGCGGCTGCGGGAAAGTGGAAATACTCACCGGGTTCGACGGCTCGCGAATATCAAACAGCCAGATGAACTTCTCACCGTCCTCCTGGTTATCCAGCACCGCTTCATCCAGCACCACCAGCAGGTCACGATCCGGCAATGGCAGCGCGGTGTGCGTGCCACCTCCAAACGGCGGGCTCCAGTTGCGATGGCTAATCAGCTTCGGCTGCGTGCGATCCTTCACGTCCAGCAGCGTCAGTCCCCCGTCGCGCCAGCTCCCGTAAGCGGTATCCCCGGCAATAATCGCGTGGTGCAGCGCGTAGCGTTTACCTTCCGGCCAATTGGGTTGCTCACCGTCGGCCTGGTTCATCCCCGGCAACCACCAGCGCCCGGCCACCTCAGGCTTTTTCGGGTCGGCCAGATCGATCGTCAGGAAAATATAGTCGGTAAAGCCGTCGATCAGCGCCGAAACATACGCCCAGCGCCCGCCGACGTACCAGATACGGTGAATGCCGATGCCGCTCAGGGATAAAAAGCCGATCTCACGCGGTTTGTCAGGGGTGGAGATATCAAACACCCGCAACCCGGCGCTCCAGCCCTTATCCTGCACGTCGCGTACGGTTTCCCCTACCTGACGGGTGTAGTAGACCTTTTCGTCAGCGAAACGGGCATCCGCGAACAAGTCTCGCGCATTAATGACCAGCAGGAGATCGTCGTGCGCCTGGAGATGAACGTTCCAGGTGCCGGGCGGCGCGGGCATATAGCCTGCCGGTTTGGGATGTTTCGGGTCGCGCACGTCCACAATGGAAAAGCCCTGCGAGACCATATGCCCGATGTACGCGAAACCGCGATGCACCATCAGTTGCACGCCGTCCGGGCGACCGCCCTGGTCGCTATGGCCAATCAGCCGCATATTGCGGCTGTATTCAGGCGTGGGAAGCACACTCATTGATGTTTCGCTTCAAGCGTCGCAAACCACGGGGCGATAAAATCTTCGGTCTGACCCCAGCCTGGAATGATTTTCCCCAGCGACGCCACGTTCACCGCGCCTGGCTGTGCGGTCAGCAGCGCCTGCGGGATCGCCGCCGCTTTGAAATCATACGTGGCGGGTGTGGTTTCACCGGCAATCTTGTTGGCAATCAGACGTACGTTGGTTGCACCAATCAGCTTCGGATCCACCGCCACGCTCACTTTCCACGGGCTGCCTGGCTCGCGCATCAGCTGAAGATCCTGGTTTGAGATATCGATGCTGTAGAGTTTGATTTCGGTGCGGCCGTTCTCTTTCAGGGCTTTGTAGGCTCCCTGGCTGAAGGCATCCCAGGTTCCCCAAATGGCGTCAATTTTGCCTTTCGGGTATTTCGCCAGAATAGCGCCCACTTTATTCGCGGTATCTCCCTGCACGTCAGACGAAACGGCACCGATAGACTCCAGCTCTTTAATGTCCGGATACTGCTTCTGCAGCGCTTTATAGGCTGCCTGACGACGTTCCATCGGCGGGAAACCAGCAACCCACAGCTTCACGATGTTGGCTTTACCGTTGAAATCTTTCGCCAGCTGGCCGAAGGAGAGATGGGTCAGGGAAGCATCATCCTGCTGGGTCACCGTTACCCCGGGAATGTCGCCCTGAACGGCGGTATCAAACACCGACACTTTAATGCCGGCATCGACGGCTTTTTTCACCAGCGCGGTCGCATAGGGGTCGCGCCCCTGAGAGAGGATAATCCCGTCATATTTCTGGCTGATCGCCTGATTAACGAAGTCCTGGAATTTGGCGTCGTCGCCATTGCTCAAAAAGGTGCTGACCTTAAAGCCGAGCTTTTTGCCTTCCTGAATGGCACCGGCGACAAACTGCGTGGTGTTGTCGTCAGAGCCGAGGTTACGGATCACCGCAATGCGGATGGGGCCGTCATGATTTGCAATGGCGGGCGGAAGCGGTGCGGGGGTTGCCGCAAGGCCTGGCAGCGACGTCAGTAACCCTAATGCCACCAGAGAGAGGGTGATTTTTTTCATTCTGTTTTCCCGTTGTGTTGTGATCAATCGTTAGCGTTTTTGTATGTAGGTAATCGCCAGCGCCACGGCGAGCACCAGCCCTTTTATAATGTCCATCGCGTAATAGGGTACGGAAAGCATCACCAGACCGTTCGACAGCACGCCAAGAATGACTGCCCCGACGAGCGTACCCAGCGCGTTCGGTTTTCCGGACCCCGCGAGCGAGAAGCCAATCCACGCCGCCGCAACCGCATCCATCAGATAGCCGCCGCCCGCATTCACCTGTGACGAGCCAATCCGCGAGGCCAGTAAAATGCCGCCTAATCCGGCGAGCAGAGAGGCAATCACGTAGGCCGCCACCTTGTAGCGCGTGGTGCGAATACCGGAGAGACGTGCCGCCTCCGGATTACCGCCGATGGCATACATGCGTCGTCCATGGGTGGTCAGTGACAGCCCCAGCTGTGCGAGGATCGTCACCACCAGCATGATGATCACGATAGTCGGCACCTGTCCCAGCAGGCTGAACGCCGCCGGAATGGCCCCTTCAGCCATGTCGCCGCTCGGCAGTACCATGTTTTCGGTAATTGACCCGCCGTAGCTGTAGGTCATCGCCACGCCCTGGATAACAAACAGGCTGGCAAGCGTGGCAAGCATGTCCGGGATCCGCAGGATGACAATCAGAAACGCGTTAAACAGGCCAACCAGGGTACAGAGCGCCAGGGTAATCAGTATCGATTCGGTAGTGCCGAAGCCGTACCAGACGAACAGTGACACCACCAGCGCGTTAGCCAGCGATGCCGTTGAACCAACCGACAGGTCAAACCCGCCGATGGTCAGCGAAATTGACACCCCGATAGCAATTACCGTCACGATGGCAATGGAGCGCAGGATATTGATAATGTTGTTCGGATCGAGGAAGTTGTCCGACGCCAGGCCAAAGATGGCCACCAGCGCCACCACGGTCAGCAACATGCCCCACTTGTAGAGAAAATCAAAAATTTGCTGACGACCAGACGCTGCCGCCGTCACTGAAAGGGCCTTGCTCACGACGCCGTTCCTCCGGTTGAATAATAAAGTAGTGTCTCTTCGTGGGCCTCGGCCCCGGCGATTTCCGCCACGATACGTCCGTCCCACAGCACGCAAATGCGATCGCACAGCCCCACCAGTTCAGCGAACTCACCGGAGGCGTAAATCACCCCTTTGCCCTCGCGCGCCAGGCCGTCAATTAACTGGAACAGATCGGTTTTCGCTTTGACATCGACGCCTTTGGTCGGCTCATCGAAAATCAACACGCTGGCGTCGTTGCGCAGCCACTTGCCGATGGCAATCTTCTGCTGGTTGCCCCCCGACAGACGACGCAGCACCTGCCCCGGCCCACGCGCACGCACGCCGACGCGGGCAATCACCTCTTCCGCCCAGCGCCACGCCTGACGGTGGCCGAACAGGCTCCAGCGCGAGAAGCTGTTATCCGCGGTGACCGCCAGGTTCATGCTCACCGGTTCATCAATAAAAATGCCCTCTTTGCGCCGCTCCTCCGGTACCAGCGCCAGACCGCGCAATACCGAATCCGCCGGATCGCGCGGCTGCCAGGGCTGATGATTTAGCTCACCGCGCGCAACACGGCTTTTGCTGGCCCCAAACAGCGCCTTGCAGAGTTCCGTTTTGCCCGCTCCCGCCAGCCCGGCAATGCCCAGAATTTCGCCTTTTCGCAGGTGCAGGGAGATATCTTTCAACAGCGCGTCATCGTGCAGCCCTTCCACGCGCAGTAACGTCTCGTCACTGTGCGCAGGACGGGCCGGCGGATAGATATCGTTAAGCTCATGGCCAAGCATCTTCTCAACGATTGCGTCACCGCTGAGGTTCGCCATCGGGCCGGATTCAATCAGCTTGCCGTCGCGCAGCACGGTTAAGGTGTCGCAAATAGCGTTCAGTTCGTGAATACGGTGAGAGATAAACACCACGCCAATCCCCTGCTTTTGCATACGTCTCACTACGGCGAAAAGCCGTTCGCTTTCATGGCTATCCAGCGGCGCGGTCGGTTCATCCAGAATCAGAAAACGGCAGTGGTGTGAGAGCGCCCGCGCCAGCAAAATCTGCTGCTTTTCTGCCAGCGTGCAGGTGTCGACGATGCGTCGCACATCCAGAGCGATACCCAGCTGCGCCAGCGCCTGTTTCGCCTGCTGGCGGATTGCGCGCCAGCGATAGCGATGCCCCGGCTGTGCGAGCTGATCGAGCATGATGTTTTCGGCAATGCTCAGCCCTGGTATCAGCGCGACGTCCACTTCCTGCTGCACCAGGTGGATACCCAGCCGTTTGGCATCAAGCGGCTCGCGGATCGTCACCGGCTGGTTATTAATGCAGATCTCACCTTCGTAGCGATCGTAAGTGCCGCACAGCACCGCCATCAGCGTCGATTTCCCCGCGCCGTTTGCGCCGGTCAGCGCATGCACGGAGCCGCCCATTAACGTCAAATCCACGCGCGACAACGCCTGAAAGCCGGAAAAGGCCAGGCTGATACCGCGCATCTCAAGGCGACTGGAAACCATCCGCGTTAAATCCTTCTTTCATATTGTGATTTATCGAATTTTTCACAGCTCCGGTTGACTGACAACGACGGAAAAGGCATAAGATAAAGCGAAATATTATTAGCCATCTGGATGTCCAGACATAACATCGGGTTAGCGCTTGCTAAAAAAAGGACAACACATGAGCAACACCGATATCCGCGTCGTACCAGGCCCGGCGAACTATTTCTCGCATCCGGGAAGCCTTGCGCACCTGAATGATTTCTTTACGCCGGAACAGCTCTCCCGCGCGGTGTGGATTTATGGCGAACGCGCCATTGAAGGCGCGCGCCCTTTCCTGCCGGAAAGCTTTCACGCGCCGGGGGCAAAACATCTGCGCTTTAAAGGGCACTGCAGTGAACGTGACGTCACCGATCTGGTGACGGCGTCTGGCAATAACGCCAGCGTGGTGATTGGTGTCGGCGGTGGCGCACTGCTTGATACCGCCAAAGCGGTGGCGCGCCGTCTCGGCGTGCCGGTGGTGGCTATTCCCACCATCGCCGCCACCTGCGCCGCCTGGACGCCGCTCTCCGTCTGGTATAACGATGCCGGTCAGGCGCTGCAGTTTGAGGTGTTCGACGATGCTAACTTCCTGGTGCTGGTGGAACCGCACATTATCCTCAAAGCCCCAGCGGAGTACCTGCTGGCAGGCATCGGCGATACACTGGCGAAGTGGTATGAAGCGGTGGTCCTGGCCCCACAACCCGAACACCTGCCTTTGACCGTACGCCTGGGGATCAACGGCGCGCTGGCGATCCGTGACGTGCTGCTTTCCCGTAGCGAAGAGGCGCTGGCCGACCAGCAGCGTGGCGAAGCGACGCAGGCGTTCAGGGATGTTGTGGATGCCATTATTGCCGGGGGCGGAATGGTGGGCGGTCTGGGCGAGCGCTATACCCGCGTGGCGGCCGCGCATGCGGTGCACAACGGTTTAACCGTTTTGCCGCAAACGGAAAAATACCTGCACGGTACCAAAGTGGCCTACGGCATCCTGGTGCAAAGTGCGCTGCTCGGCCAGGATGACGTGCTGGCCGAGCTGGTGGCGGCCTATCAGCGCTTTACCCTGCCCACCACGCTTCGCGAACTGGAGGTGGATATCAACAACCGCGACGAGCTGGACAAGGTCATTGCCCATACGCTGCGCCCGGTGGAATCTATCCACTATTTGCCGGTCGCGCTCACCCCTGAGGTTCTGCGCGCCGCGTTTGAGAAAGTGGAATCCTTCAGCCGTTAATCGTTCCGACCGACTATACCTAATGATGATTCTCATCACTCTCGCAACGAGGTCATCATGCAGATCGATTTAACAGGTAAGAAGGCGCTGGTTACCGGCGCCAGCCGTGGGTTGGGTCGTGCCATCGCACTTTCACTGGCACGCGCCGGTGCCGATGTGGTTATTACGTATGAAAAATCCGCCGACAAAGCCCAGGCGGTCACCGAAGAGATAAAGGCGCTTGGGCGCCACAGCGAGGCGATTCAGGCCGACAGCGCCAGCGCACAGGCCATTCAGGATGCGGTTACCCATGCGGCGCGCTCCCTGGGCGGGCTGGATATTCTGGTCAACAACGCCGGGATCGCACGCGGCGGTCCGCTGGAGTCCATGACGCTGGCGGATATTGACGCCCTGATTAACGTCAATATCCGGGGCGTGGTGATCGCCATTCAGGAAGCGCTGGTGCATATGTCTGACGGCGGGCGCATTATCAACATCGGCAGTTGTCTGGCAAACCGTGTGGCGATGCCCGGTATTGCCGTCTATTCGATGACCAAATCTGCACTCAACTCCCTTACCCGGGGTCTGGCTCGCGATCTCGGCCCGCGCGGCATTACCGTGAACCTTGTGCATCCTGGCCCGACAAACAGCGATATGAACCCGGAGGATGGAGAACAGGCTGAATCTCAGCGCCAGATGATTGCGGTGGGACATTACGGCCAGCCGGAAGACATCGCCGCCGCGGTCACCTTCCTGGCCAGTCCTGCCGCCGGACAAATATCCGGCACGGGACTGGATGTCGATGGCGGGTTAAACGCCTGATCGCATGTTGAATGTAAACAAAAGCAGATCAGCCTTTGTTTACCGAAAGAGGGTTAACAGCACTTCGCGCCGCCCTTGCCGCCGTAACGGGCGTCCTGGCGGTCGCGGAAGAAAGCTTCATAGGTCATTGGCGTCTGGTCAGGGTGGTTGACGCGCATATGCTCGACATAGTTGTCGTAATCCGGAACGCCGATCATCATTTTGGCGGCCTGGCCCAGGTATTTTCCTGCTTTGGAGAGGGTGTCGAACATAGTGGATGTCTCGTCTTTGATCCCCTCTCCCCGGCGGGGAGAGGGTGAGGTTGAGCGATTAATGCGCCCCTTTCGCCTGGGTCACAATCTCTTCCAGGTTCTCAGGCATTGGCTCATACGGTGTCTCTTTTGCCGTCGGCTTGTCTTCTTTCAGCGCCGCCAGTGCAGTCTTCAGAGAATACAACGCCAGCACCACAACCACCACCATAAAGAAGATGGTCAGTCCGGCGTCCAGACGGTTGTTAAACACCAGCTGCGACAGCTGTGATTCCGTATATTGCGCCGGGATCTTACCGCTGTCGATCATCGCCTGGAACTTGTTGGCGATAGCCAGGAAGCCCACCTTGTTGTCCGGGCTGAAGGCTTTCTGCCAGCCTGCCGTCAGGGTACAAATCAGCAGCCATGCGGTCGGCAGTAACGCCACCCACGCATAACGCTGACGCTTCATCTTGAACAACACTACCGCACAGAGCATCAGCGCCATGCCCGCCAGCATCTGGTTGGCAATACCAAACAGCGGCCACAGGGTGTTAATCCCCCCCAGCGGATCGACGACGCCCTGATGGAGGAAATATCCCCACGCCAGTACGCACAGCGCCGTTGCCAGCAGGTTCGCCGGTAATGAATCGGTACGTTTCAGGTTCGGTGAAATCACCCCCAGCAGATCCTGCAGCATAAAGCGTGCCGCACGCGTTCCTGCATCCACCGCCGTCAGAATAAACAGCGCTTCAAACAGAATGGCGAAGTGATACCAGAACGACACGTCCATCAGCCCGCCCAGCGCGCCGTGCAGAATATACGCCATGCCCACCGCCAGCGTTGGCGCGCCCCCCGCACGGGAAATAATTGACTGCTCGCCCACTTCACTGGCGATATGGGTCAACGTGTCAGGGGTAATGGCAAAGCCCCAGCCGCTTACCACCTGCGCGGCAGACGCCACCACGTCAACGGTGCCGGCCGGTGCCAGCAGCGCCATTGGGCTGTTCATCGCGAAGTAAACGCCCGGGTCGATAATACAGGCCGAGACCAGCGCCATTATCGCCACGAACGATTCCATCAGCATGCCGCCGTAGCCAATCAGGCAGGCCTGATTCTCATTGGCGAGCATTTTCGGCGTGGTACCGGAGGCAATTAGCGCGTGGAAGCCAGATACCGCGCCACAGGCGATGGTGATAAACAGGAACGGGAACAGGTTGCCGGTCCAGACCGGGCCGGTGCCATCAATAAATTTGGTCAGCGCAGGCATGGTCAGCGTCGGGCGCATAATCAAAATGCCGATTGCCAGCCCCACAATCGTGCCGATTTTCAGGAAGGTGGAGAGGTAATCGCGCGGGGCCAGCAGCAGCCACACCGGCAGCACCGCCGCCACAAATCCGTACCCTACCAGCATCCACGTCAGCTGTACGCCGGTGAAATCGAAGAACGGCGCCCACGTCGGGCTCTCAGCCACCCAGCCGCCGGAGATAATGGCAAACACCAGAAAGACCAGGCCGATGACCGACACTTCACCAATGCGTCCCGGACGCAGGTAGCGAATGTAGATCCCCATAAACAGCGCCAGCGGAATGGTAAAGGCCACGGTATAGGTTCCCCACGGACTGTGGGTCAGCGCTTTCACCACGATCATCGCCAGCACCGCGAGGATGATCACCATGATCATAAAGGTCGCGATCAGGGCGATCACCCCGGCCGTGGCTCCCATCTCCTCTTTCACCAGCTCACCAAGCGAACGTCCGTCGCGGCGGGTGGAGACGAACAGCACCATAAAGTCCTGCACCGCACCGGCCAGTACGACGCCCGCGAGGATCCAGATCATCCCCGGCAGGTAACCCATCTGCGCCGCCAGGACTGGCCCCACCAGCGGGCCCGCGCCGGCAATCGCCGCAAAATGGTGACCGAACAGCACTTTCTTGTCGGTAGGCACATAGTCCAGACCGTCGTTATGACGAACCGCAGGCGTCATGCGCGTGCCGTCGACCCCTAACACCGTCTTCGCGATATAGCGGCCATAAAAACGGTACGCGATCAGATAAATACAGACCGAGGCGACAACGATCCACAGCGCGTTGATCTGTTCCCCCCGGTTGAGGGCGATATAGCCCAGGGCAAATGCTCCCACAACGGAGAGCCCTGCCCACGTAAGGTATTTCCCTGAGTTGTTCATAGTTGTTGTCCGTTGTTGTGAAACAGTGAGATGTTACATTTTGTTTCTAGAACAACGCTCAAAATTTAACAACTTTGAAACGCAATAATGCGTGGTCAAACCAGACATTTACACCACATTGTTAAGCCGATCACCTTCCGCTGAAACACCCCTGCCGCCACGGGTCACACTTTTGCCTTTTTCGTCCTGACACCGCCTTACGAAATGATTTGTATCATTTTTTTTGCTCAAAACCTCGCCAGAATGACCCTGCGCAATCGCGTGCATACAAGGAAAAGGATATGAACAGTTCAGTACCTCAGGATCTCAAGGTCGGGCCCGGCGCGTACGTTGCGCTGGCATTCGCAGCCGTTTTCTTCTCTGGCCTGCTGGGCGGAAAAGAGTGGTACGGCGTGTTTGATTTCACCACCCTCAACGGTGCGTTTGGCAAGGTGGTCAGCAAGGCCAGTCTTGAAGACGGCACCCTGACCACCGCCACCAGCGCCTTTCGCGGTACCGGCGGCAGTGGCGCAATGGACGGGTTTCTCTTTGCGCTCGGTTTAATTCCGGCCGTGATGTTTGCCCTCGGGATGATCAACGTGCTGGAGCACTATGGTGCGCTGCGTGCAGCACGTAAGCTGTTAACGCCGCTGCTGCGCCCGCTGCTGGGTATTCCGGGCACCACCGGGCTGGCGCTGATTGGCAGCCTGCAGAGCACCGATGTGGGTGCATCCCTCACCCGCAACCTGTCCGATGAAGGGCAGATTAGCGAAAAAGAGAAAGACGTTTTCGCCATGTTCCAGTTCTCCGCCGGGGCGATGATCACCAACTTTTTCTCCTCTGGTGCCATCCTCTTTACCCTGGTCGCCGTTGACGGGACGGCCGCGGTGCCGACCTCCATTGGTGCCTGCATCGCCGTGATGTTCATCATGAAGATTGTCGGCGCGAATCTGCTGCGCCTGATCCTGACCGTCATCGGCAAAGATGCCCCTGAGCAACAACCGACACAAGGAGAGACCGTATGAGTGCCCCACAATCTCATCCCGTGATTACCGATGTGTTTGTCGAAGGCGCACGCAAGGGCTGGAGTATTGCCACCGGCAGCACCCTGCCCAACGTGGTCATGGCTTTTATCATCATTAAGGCGCTGGAAATTACCGGGGCACTGAAAGGGCTGGGGATGATCTTCTCCCCGCTGATGGGCCTGTTTGGCCTGCCGGGTGAAGCGGCTGCCGTGCTGATTGGCGGCTGGATGTCGATGGGCGGCGGTATCGGCGTGGCGATCGGCCTGTTTGATAAAGGGATTATTACCGGCGAGCACCTGGCGATTCTGGCACCTGCTATCTATCTGATGGGCTCACAGGTGCAGTATCTCGGCCGCATTCTGGGTGTGATCGGCACCCGTGCCAAACGTATTCCGCTGATGATTGCCATTTCGGTCATCAACGCCTTCTTAGCCATGCTGTTGATGCGCATTATTCTCTGAACAGGACGTTATTATGAACCTTGACCATTATATTGAAGAGCTGAAAACCCTGGTGAACGTGGACTGCGGCACCCGTACTGTCGCAGGCGTCGAAACCGTGGCTGGCATTATTGAAACGCTCTGGCAGCGCGAAGGCTGGCACACCGAACGGGTCAATCTGGGCGACAAGGTCGGCCCGGGCGTATTCGTCAGTAATAAGCCACAGGCGGCACAGTTCGACGTTCTGCTGGTCGGCCATCTTGATACGGTATTTGCCCCCGGCACCGTCGCCGAGCGTCCGCTGAGCGAGGACGCCACCCGTCTTTATGGCCCTGGCGTATCGGATATGAAGAGCGGCCTGCTGAATATCTTGTGGGCGATGCGTGAGCTGGACGCAGCCGACCACGATCGTCTGGCCATTGCGATCGCCATGAATCCCGACGAGGAGACCGGCTCCGTCTATTCACACGAATGGATTGGCGAACTGGCAAAACGCGCCCGCTGCGTGCTGGTATGCGAAGCCGCGCGCGCCGACGGTTCGCTGGTGAAGGCTCGCAAAGGGATGGCAGGCTATCACCTGACGTTCAGCGGCGTGGCGGCACACGCGGGTAACGAACCGGAGAAAGGCCGCTCGGCGATAACCGCCCTGGCAAACAGCATTATTGCCATTAATGCCCTGACCGACCAGGAACGTGGCACCACGCTCAACGTCGGCGTGATCCACGGCGGCAGCGCGGCAAACGTGGTGGCCGATAAAGCCGTTGCCGAGCTGGACGTGCGTTTCTGGGAAAACGATGAGTACAGCCGGGTGAAGCAGGCGCTGGAGGCATTGTGTGAAAAAGGCTTTTTAGAGGGCGTCACGACCTCGCTGACGCGCGTGAACCACAAACCGGCGATGGCAGCGAGTAAAGCCACGCAGGCGCTGATGCAGCAGGTTGAAGCGGCAGGTCAGGCGGAAGGAATAGCCATTACCTGGCAGGCGGTCGGTGGTGGCAGTGATGCCAACCACACCGCCGCGCTGGGCATTCCGACCCTGGACGGGCTGGGGCCAATCGGTGCCGGGTTCCACAGCCCGGCGGAGTGGCTGGATAAAGCGTCGATTGCGCCGAGAATACGCTTGTTGAAGCGGGTGATTTCGATGCTGTAAGCCTTATCCCTCTCCCCAACGGGGAGAGGGATGTTGACCGTGCAACGCTAGCCCAAAATTTGGGTACTCAACCGGCAGGTACAGCACCGCCGTCCCTGCTCGTCGAACACCACAATCTCCCAGCTCTGGCTGGTTCGCCCAAGATGCAACGGCTGACACACTCCGCGCACCTTCCCATGCGATACCGCGCGATGGTGCGTTGCGTTCAGTTCCGTTCCCACCACGCTTTGTCCGTCGCGGGTCATCAGAAACCCGGCCATCGACCCCAGCGTTTCCGCCAGCGCCGCCGACGCCCCGCCGTGCAGCAGACCGAACGGTTGATGGGTACGCGCATCCACGGGCATTTCGGCCTCAAGCGTATCGTCACCGATGCGGGTATAGACGATGCCCAGATGCGCCACCATGGAGTTCAGACTGGTGGCGTTCATTTCTTCACGCGATAAGTGACGTTTCCAGATCATCTACGCCCCCAGCGTGGAGCCGCCGTCCACCACGATATCCTGCAACGTGATATGGCTGGCAGCATCGGAGGCGAGGAACAGCACCGTGCTGGCAATCTCCTGCGGACGGGCGATTTTGCCCAGCGGAATACCGAGCTTGAACTGCTCGCCAAAGCCGCGAATACGCTGCTGCTCAGCATCGTCGCTTTTCCACAGGGTGCGCTGCATATCGGTATCCGTTGACCCGGGCGACACCAGATTACAGCGCACGCCACTGCCCGCCAGCTCAAGCCCGACGGTCAGCGCCAGGCTTTTTAGCGCCGCTTTCGACGCACCGTAGGCGCTCATGCCGATACGCGGCGTGTGGGCCGCGTCAGACGCCACGGTGACAATCGCCCCGCTTTGCTGGCGACGGAACTGGCCCATCGTCTGCTGGAACAGGTTAAATGCCCCGCCGACATTAACCGCGAAGGTCTGCTGCCAGTCCTCCTGCGCAATCTGGTCGGTCGCGCCCATACGCAGAATTCCCGCCGCGTTCACCAGCACGTCCAGACGCTCAAGCCTTGCCAGCGCGCGCCCGCACACCTCGCGGACCTGTGCGGCATCCGCGATGTCCAGCGTTTCGGTGGCAAAGGGATACGCTTCCTCCGGGAAGGCCAGGTCGAATCCGGTGACCTGCGCGCCCGCTTCAACAAACGCCCGCGCCGTCGCGTAACCGATGCCCTTACCCGCGCCCGTTACCCAGACGGTTTTGCCGGTAAAATCGAACCCCGCCATCACTTCACCTCGCGGGAGAGCAGCGCCCACCAGGCGTCGAGGGTGGGATTTTTCGCCAGCATCACAAAGTCGATATCGCCGTGCACTTTGCGCCAGCGGGCGGCCAGCGCCATCATGCGCACCGAGTCCAGACCGTAGTCGATCAGGTTTTCGTCATCCATCGGCTCATCTGATTCATCCAGCAGCGGCAGGATGATGTCACGCAGCGCCGCTTTCGTGGCCGGAATAGACGGCAGCAGGTCGTCCGTCATGACCACCCGGCCGGCGCGCCCTGCGACGTAGTTCAGGGACATCAGGTGCTCATCGCGGGTAAAATCGGCCAGCGCATCGGCGATAAAGAACGGTTTGATATCCCGCATAAAGGCGTCTGTAGCGGTCGTCATGCAGCCAATATGGGCGTAAACCCCGGTGATCAGCAGCTGGTTGCGCCCCGTCTCTTTCAGCATCAACTCCAGCGGCGAGCGGTGGAACGCGCTGTAGCGCCACTTCACCAGTACCGTATCGGCTTCATCCGGCGTCAGCTGAGATACAATGCGCTGCTGCTCTGGTGAGCGGGTCAGCCCCGGTCCCCACATATCGTTCAGCAGGGCGCGGTCTTCATCGCTTTGCGCTTTCGGCTGCGCGGTGTAGTAAACCGGAATATTGTGTTGCTTGCAGTAATCGCGAAGTCTGGCGATATTCGCGACCACCTGGGCCATCATCGGGCTGTTTTCGCCCCAGAAGTTCAGGAAATACTCCTGCATATCATGGATCAACAGCGCGGCACGTTCTGGCTCAAACGCCCAGTTCACTTTGTTGTCTGGCAGGTCTGCGGCCGTCGGCAGCGCATAAGCGGTTAATTGTGGAATGGCCATACTCTGTTCCTTAGCCCCGGGCGCGTTCAGCTAGCCACAGGCGCAACTGTTTCTTATCGACTTTGCCGACGGGCGTTAACGGAAGCGCATCAACGCTCTCCACGCGGTCCGGCAGTTTAAATTCTGCAACGCCCTGCTCACGCAGGAAGCGGCGCACCTCCACCGCACGCAGTGGCTCTTTCACCACCAGATACGCGCAGCTCTTTTCACCCAGCAGGCTGTCCTCCATGCTCACCAGGGCCGCGTGGATCACCGCGTCGTGGCGCAGCAGCAGGTTTTCAATCTCTTCTGCGGCAATCTTTTCGCCGCCGCGGTTGATCTGATCTTTCTCCCGTCCCTGAACGATGATGTAGCCCTGTTCGTCAATGGCGATCAGATCCCCGGAGCAGTAAAAGCCGTCCGCATCAAAGGCGCTGGCGTTGTGCTCCGGACTGTTGAAATAGCCGCGGAAGGTATACGGCCCGCGGGTCATCAGACGCCCGACTTCACCGCGCGGGAGCGGATTACCGTGCTCGTCCGCCACCCACACTTCGTCATCCGGGCACATCGGGCGCCCCTGCGTATTGATAATGCGTTCCGGCGTATCATCGAGCGCGGTGTAGTTCACCAGCCCTTCCGCCATACCAAACACCTGCTGCAGCTGGCAGCCAATTTCTGCCGGAATACGCGCCGCGAGCGACGCGGACAGGCGCGCCCCACCGACCTGCAGCAGCGTCAGCGATGAGAGCGGAGCATTCCCTGCACCGTCGGCAATCGCCTGCAGCCACAGGCTGACCGCCGGGGGCACCAGCGAGGTAACCGTGATCTGATGTTTTTCTATCAGCGGGAAGCAGATTGTGGCGCTCGGATCGTTTGCCAGCACCACGCAGCCCCCCGCCGTAAAGACGCCTAACGAGCCGGGCGAGCTCATGGCGTAGTTATGGGCCGCTGGCAGCGCATTCAGATAACGCGTGTCCGCGGTAATCCCGCAGATCGCATTGCTGCGACGGATGCTGTAGTCATAGTCGTTATGCGTACGCGGGATCAGCTTCGGCGTGCCGGTGCTCCCGCCCGAGAGCTGGAAGAACGCCACTTCGTCGGCAGGAGTCGGGTTCGGAATGAAATTTTCTGCCGGATGCGCAATCGCCGCGTCCAGCGCATGTTCACCTTTGTCGCCGCGCAGCAGCACGACGCGTACCGAACGGTGCTCATCGACAAAAGTATTGAGGAAGTCATCCCCTGCAAACAGGGCGTGCTCGCGATCGGCTATCAGCAGCGCAGGTTTGATCTGCGCGGCGTAGGCGTTCAGCTCCGAGCGCTGATGGCTAAAGAGCGCATTGACCGGCGCCACGCCCACCTGCAGCAGGGCGAAAAAGGTCATGTAAAACTCGCACACGTTGCCAAGCTGCACCAGCGCCGTTTCACCGCGATGAAGCCCCAACGCCTGCAGCCGCGATGCCAGGTTATTCACGGCCTGGTTAAACTCGCGGTACGTTATGCGACGGTCACCGTCGACGATCGCCACCGCATCGTTATTCTCCTGATCCGTCAGGATGTGGGTCAGCGGCAGATCCTGCCAGTAGCCTTTTTCACGGTAGCGCCGGGCAAAATCCTCGGGCCAACGGGTAAAGGGAAGGGTCATGAGTGTTCCTTAATGCAAACCGAAAACATTGAGCATGGTGGAGAGTTTTACGCCGGTTTCACGCCACTCGCCCACGGGTGAAGAGGCCGGGACAATGCCCGCGCCGGCAAACAGACGAACGGTATTCTGCTGCAGACGTGCGCAGCGGATGGTGACCACCCATTCGCCATTGCCTTCACTGTCACACCAGCCGACGATGCCGCCGAACAGCTCGCGATCGAACGGCTCCAGCCCGGCGATCAACGCCTTAGCAGCCTGATGCGGGAAACCGCTCAGGGCTGGCGTCGGGTGCAGCAGGCAGGCCAGCGTCAGCGCGTTTTCGTTTTCACGCGCCTCACCTTCCACCGGCGTGGCCAGATGCCAGAGCGTGGGGGTGGTGATCAACTGTGGGGAGGACGGCATGCTGAGGTGATGGCTGCGCGGTTTGAGAATGGCTTTCATCGCCTGGGTCACCAGGTCATGCTCGTGACGATCTTTTTCGGACGCCAGCAGCTTGTTGCCCGCCTCACGATCCAGCACGTCATCCGGCTGACGACGCGCGGAGCCTGCCAGCGGCAGAGAGCTAAAATGCGCCCCTTCTTTACGCAGCAGCAGTTCCGGGCTTGCGCCGAGCAGCACGCCACCGTCTTCCAGCGGTACGTGGAAGTTGTAGCTGGCCGGGTTCTGGGCTATTAGCCGCTCCATGAGCGCACCGCTATCAATCGGTTTGTCGGTGACGATATCAATCAGGCGCGACAGCACCACTTTATTCACCTGCGGCGTGGCGGTGAGGGCAGCCACGCGGGCGACCATCTCTTCAAATACCGGCTGCGGCGGGATCTCGGCGCGTTTTTCCACCTTCAGCACCTGTGAGCCAGCAACATAGCGGGCGGACTGCTGACGCGCCGGGCGAGAAAAGGTCTGCCAGCGTTGCGGAATAAACAGCGACGACGGCTTGCGGGTATCAAACGGAATGGCACCCACCATCACAGGATGGGCAATGCCGCTGGCTTTTGCGTTGCGGAAAGCCTGGGCTAATTTCTGCTGAAACTGTCCTGCCGGATCGTCACCCCCGACGGCGGATTCAGAGAAGCGGGAAAAACAGCCGGACGTGGTAAAACTGCGGTAAGGCGACATAAAGAAAAAGCTGTCTGATTGCAGCGTGCTGGCGGTGTGCTGAACTTCCTCAGCCAGGGACGTATCCATTTCATCCTCCTAAAATGATAAAGGCAGTAATAATGATTATCATTTATATTTACGCTCGCTAACCTAATCTCACATCGCCTCGGTGTCAACCGCAGAGCAAACATCTTCTTCGGGTAACGCTTGCATCCCGTCGTCGCAGACATGAAAATGAGAAGCATTAACTTCAACAGAAACAGGATGCCACGTTGTGAAATGTCTTGCCGTCTGCCGTAATCCCCTGCTTTTCATCGGACTTTTTGTTTTAGGACTTACCTCAGCGCTTGCCGCCGACTGGCCGCGTCAAGTGACAGACAGCCGCGGCGTGCATACGCTTGAGCACAAACCGACGCGCATCGTCTCCACCAGCGTGACCCTGACCGGCTCCCTGCTGGCGATTGACGCGCCGGTTATTGCCAGCGGCGCCACCACGCCCAACAATCGCGTGGCGGATGCGCAGGGATTCCTGCGCCAGTGGGGCGATATTGCAAAACAGCGTCAGCTTGCGCGTCTGTACATTGGCGAGCCGAGCGCCGAAGCGGTGGCCGCCCAGATGCCGGACCTGATTTTGATCAGCGCCACCGGCGGGGATTCGGCGCTGGCGTTGTATGATCAGCTTTCAGCTATCGCGCCGACGCTTGTTATTAACTACGACGACAAAAGCTGGCAGGCGCTGCTAAAACAGCTCGGCACAATCACGGGTCAGGAAAAACAGGCCGCCGAGCGCATCGCCGCGTTTGATAAGCAGCTTGCCCAGGTGAAACAGCAGATGACATTACCGCCGCAGCCGGTGAACGCCATCGTCTACACCGCCGCCGCACACTCGGCAAACCTGTGGACGACGGAATCCGCTCAGGGCCAGTTATTACAGCAGCTGGGCTTTACGCTGGCTGAACTGCCTGCCGGATTGCACACCTCAAAAAGCCAGGGTCAACGTCACGATATTATTCAGTTAGGCGGGGAAAATCTGGCTACCGGGCTGAACGGCGAAGGGCTGTTCCTGTTTGCCGGTGATCAGAAAGATGTGGATGCGATTTACGCCAATCCGCTGCTGGCGCACCTTCCAGCCGTGCAGAACAAGCGCGTCTGGGCACTGGGAACAGAGACGTTCCGCCTGGATTATTACAGTGCAATGCGGGTACTGCAGCGTTTAGACGCACAGTTCAGGTAAGAGGCTAACCCGGCCCTCTCGGTGAGAGGGCCGGTGTGAACGCGTCAGGCCGCACTGTCGTTCAACACAACCTCCTGCCTGAACCGACGCAGCTCAACCAGGACCACCAGCAATATCACTCCCAGCATAGCCAGGACAAAGCCGCTGCTGCTCGCTGAAGCCACCGGGGTCATTATCGCCCCCAGCCCGCCGAGGATAGCCGCGCCAATGGCATCGCCCGTCACGTTCTGTGCGGTCCACAGACCGTTGATACGCCCCAGCATCCCTTCCGGTGTCTGGGTCTGAATCAGGGTGTACTGCAGCAATGAACTGATGGCGCTTAGCCAGCCAAAAATCACCAGGCACATTACGCCCAGTGCCCATACCGGCATCAGGCTGAAGAAACCAATCGCAATAAACGACGCCAGGGTAGCCAACAGCATGATCAGCCCGGGACGCGCACTCTGCGCCAGGTTACCGCTGGTCAACGCGCCGCATGCCGCGCCGAGCGGAATAGCCGCGTACAGCACGCCGATTTCCGACGCGCTCATCTGCCACACGCCCGCCAGCGCCGGGTAAAGCACGCGTACGGCGCTGGCCATCGTCAGCAGACCGCCGAGCAGCGCAATGCCACCTATCAACGGATTGCTGAACAGAAAACGGATCGCGGCCATCAGTGATGTCAGCGGATGTTCGCGCGGCTGTGGCGGAGGCGGCAGACGCGGCAAACGCAGGAGCGTGAGCGTAGTGATAAAGGTGCCCGCCGCCGCCAGCCCATAGTTCCATGCCACGTTGCCGGTCGCCAGCAGCAGGCCACCGACCATCGGTGAAATTACCGACCCGAGGCGCACGGTCAGCATGGTGATTGCCCCCGCCTGCATCAGGTTTTCGCGCCCGACCAGCGCGGGCGTGGCTGCCAGCAGCGCCGTGACGCCGAGTGACGCAAAAAAACCGTCCCACAGACCGAGGGCGTAAATGGCAATCAGTGACGGCTCCGGCAGCATGGCGTTCAGACACAGCCCGATAAAGCCTACGCCGCACGTGCCGCGTGCCAGCAGGATCAGTTTTTTACGCTCATACCGGTCCGCCAGCACGCCGCCCACCATCAGGCCGATAAACATCGCCCCACCGGTTAAGGTGACCGAAAGCCCCACCAGCCAGCTGGAGTGGGTCATGGACTGGATCTGCACCGGCACGGCAACGCCAAGCAGGCCGAGGGAGAGGATGGAGATAAAACGGGCGATAAAGACAGCGCGGTATGCGGGGTGCGTCTTCAGCAGGCTGAGGTTGAGCAGCCAGGATTTTTGATTCATGACAAGGCCTTGAGTGTATTTCTACCAATTCCATTGGCGCACATGCTAACATAGCCAAATAAGATAGATAACGATAATCACTATCATTATCAAATCATGGATGTTGCTATGTCGTTTTCCTCTTCCGCGGTGCGCGCCGTTGCCGTGCCTGTGTTATTGCTACTGTTAATCCTTGCGATTGCACTCAGTTTGCTGGTCGGCGCGAAGCCGCTGCCCGCGTCCGTTATTGTCGATGCGTTCACTGGCAGCTGTCAGAGCGCCGACTGCACCATCGTGCTTGATGCCCGCCTTCCCCGTACCCTTGCCGGACTGCTGGCAGGAGGGGCGCTGGGTCTTGCCGGTGCCTTAATGCAAACGCTCACCCGTAACCCGCTGGCCGACCCCGGTATTCTTGGGGTAAACAGCGGTGCCAGCTTTGCGATTGTGCTTGGCGCGGCGCTCTTCGGTTTTACCTCTCCGTCTGAACAACTGGTGATGGCCTTCTGCGGCGCGCTGGCGGCATCGCTGGTGGTGGCGTTTACCGGTAGCCAGGGTGGCGGACAGCTGAGTCCGGTACGCCTGACGCTGGCGGGCGTGGCGCTCGCCGCCGTGCTGGAAGGGTTATCCAACGGCATCGCCCTGCTTAACCCGGATGTTTACGACCAGCTGCGCTTCTGGCAGGCCGGTTCGCTGGATATCCGCACCCTGGCAACCTTAAAAGTGGTGGTGATCCCGGTCGTCATTGCCGCCGCCGTCGCGCTGTGTTTAAGCCGTGCGCTCAACAGCCTGAGCCTCGGGAGCGACACCGCAACCGCGCTCGGCAACCGCGTGGCGCGTACGCAGCTAACGGGTCTTGTCGCGATCACCGTACTGTGCGGCAGCGCAACTGCGGTAGTCGGCCCCATTGCTTTTATCGGCCTGATGATGCCCCACATGGCACGCTGGCTGGTGGGTGCCGATCACCGCTGGTCGCTGCCGGTCACGCTGCTTGCTACCCCTGCCCTGCTGCTGTTCGCGGATGTTGTGGGTCGCCTGCTGGTGCCTGGTGAACTGCGCGTCTCGGTGGTAAGCGCGTTTATCGGTGCACCGGTGCTGATCTTCCTCGTGCGACGTAAACGCGGAGGTGGCGCATGATGGCCCCGTCCCGACGTTTAGTCACCAGCGTGTCGTTGCTGGCCGTCGTCATTCTGATGCTGGCGGTCTGGAGCCTGCGCAGCGGCGCGGTCACGCTCGATTTCGCGCAGGTTTTTAACGCGCTGCTTGGCAGTGCGCCGCGCAATGTCACCCTGGTGGTCACCGAGTGGCGACTGCCGCGCGTGGCGATGGCGATTCTGGTGGGCGCGGCGCTCGGCGTCAGCGGTGCCATTTTTCAGTCGTTGATGCGCAACCCGCTTGGCAGCCCGGACGTAATGGGGCTGAACACCGGCGCCTGGAGCGGCGTGCTGGTGGCGATGGTGCTGTTTGGTCAGCACCTGACGGCCATCACGTTCACCGCGATGACCGGCGGGATTGTCACCGCGCTCATTATCTGGGCGCTGGCCTGGCGCAACGGTATCGACACCTTCCGCCTGATCATTATCGGTATCGGCATTCGCGCCATGTTAATGGCTTTCAACACCTGGCTTTTGCTGCAGGCTTCGCTCGACACCGCGCTCTCTGCCGGGCTGTGGTATGCCGGTTCACTCAATGGCCTGACGTGGGGCAAAACCTGGCCCGCTGCCCCGCTAATCCTCGTAATGTTTATTGGCGCGGTGTTGCTGGTACGCCGGATGCGCCTGCTGGAGATGGGCGATGACAGCGCCTGCGCGCTGGGCGTGGGCGTTGAGCGCTCGCGCCTGATGCTGATGCTGGTGGCGGTGTTACTGACCGCTGCCGCCACCGCCATCGCCGGGCCGATCTCGTTTATCGCGCTGGTTGCACCGCATATTGCCCGGCGCATCAGCGGCACGGCGCGCTGGGGATTAACCCAGGCGGCGCTGTGTGGCGCAGCGTTACTGCTGGCCGCTGACCTCTGCGCCCAGCGGTTATTTATGCCTTATCAACTTCCGGTAGGCGTCGTGACCGTCAGTCTCGGCGGGATTTATCTCATCGTCTTGTTAGTTCAGGAGTCACGCAAGAAATGACAAACAGTACAACCCGCTTGCGCGGCGAACACTTAACCCTCGGCTATGGCAAAAAAATCATTGCCCGTGACCTGACGGTGGCTATCCCGGATGGCCATTTTACGGCGATTATCGGCCCGAACGGCTGCGGTAAATCGACCCTGCTGCGCACCCTCAGCCGCCTGATGACGCCGGTTGAGGGCTGCGTGTATCTCGACGGTGAGCAGATCCAGCGCTTTGCCAGCAAAGAGGTGGCGCGCCGTATTGGCCTGCTGGCGCAAAACGCCACCACGCCTGGGGATATCACGGTGCAGGAACTGGTCTCGCGTGGGCGCTATCCGCATCAGCCGCTGTTTACTCGCTGGCGTAAAGAGGATGATGAGGCGGTGAAGCGGGCGATGCAGGCGACGGGCATTACCGATCTGGCCCGGCAAAGCGTGGATACGCTCTCCGGTGGGCAGCGCCAGCGGGCGTGGATTGCGATGGTGCTGGCGCAGGAAACCGCCATCATGCTGCTGGACGAGCCAACCACATGGCTGGATATCAGCCATCAGATCGATCTGCTGGAGTTGTTGAGCGAGCTGAACCGCACGCAGGGCTATACGCTGGCGGCCGTGCTGCATGATTTAAATCAGGCATGCCGCTATGCCACACATTTGATTGCGTTGCGCGACGGCGAAATTGTGGCGCAGGGTACGCCAAAAGAGATTGTGACGCCGGATCTGATCGCGCAGATCTACGGCATGCGCTGCATGATTATCGACGATCCCGTGGCCGGTACGCCGCTGGTGGTGCCGTTGGGCAAGCGTGCAGTCTGATGCCCTCACCCTCTCCTGGAAGAGAGGGTGAGAGTGAGGGGAAACCGCTACCCCAATATCGCCTTCAGCACCGGTCCTATCGTCTCAAACGCCTGCGGTGAAATGATATCCACGTGGGCGCAATCCTGGCTGTAAACCTCCAGTTCCCCCACCCACGGCGCCCAGGCCTGCTGCGGATCCAGCGTTTGCGTGCGCCCGGCAACAAACAACGTCGCTTTACCGTCGAACCGTGAACTGTGCGCCGTTGTCAGCAGGCGGACGGCATCGGCGTAATTCCCTTCGATGGCGTTAAAGAGCTCGCCAGAGCCTTGCCCCTGCTGCGCGGCGATAAACGCCTGACGCTCGCGTTCAATTTCTGCCAGTACGTCCGGATCGAGACCATTGGCCTCTTTCTCTGCCCAGTTCTGGGTTTCCGGCGGCCAGGTATCCAGCAAGCCGAGAAACGCCACCGCGTCCCCCTGCTCGCGCAGACGGGCCGCAATGCCCTGCGCCAGCGTGCCGCCAAGCGAGTAGCCGAACAGATAATACGGCCCCTGCGGCTGTTGCGCGCGCAGCGTCTGCAGATGATGTTCGATCACCTCGTCCAGCGTAGCGCACTGCTGCATCGGCCCTTCCGGACGCGGCGACTGAATGCCGGTGATTGACCAGCGCGGGCTGAGATAGCGCGCCAGCACGCTAAACTGCCAGGCAAAGCCGGATGCCGGATGGAAGCAGAACAGCGTCGGACCGTTGCTTTCACGCAGCGGCAGAAGGGTCTCGTAGCCCAGACGCTGTGCCTGTTCGTCATTCATCGATGAATCCAGCAACGCGCTGAGCATGCTGACCGTTGAGGCCACCATAATCTGCCCCGGCGTGACCCTGCGGGCAAACGTCCGGCTGAGCTGCGCGGCCAGGCGCATCGCCAGCAGGGAATGACCGCCGAGGGCGAAGAAATCGGCCTCGATGTCGTTCACCTCACAGCCGAGCAGGGCAGAAAATGCCTGCGCGACGGCCACTTCAGCGTCTGTTTCTGGCGCCCGCCCGGACGTCTTGCGGGTCAATTCCGGCAACGGAAGCGCCTTGCGGTCAAGCTTTCCGTTGGCAGAGAGCGGCAGCGCACTGATTTGCAGCAGCACCACCGGCACCATATGGGGCGGCAATTGAGCTTTAAGCGAGTGCAGCAGCGCATCGCGGTCCAGCGGCAAGCCGGACCCGGAGACGACATACCCTACCAGCTGTCGGGCATCGCCCCCGGTTGCCGCCGCCTGATTAAAGACGCACGCGTGCGCTACGGCCTGCGCCACGTCAGGCAGCGAAAGCATCGCACGATCGATTTCGCCAAGTTCGATACGCTGACCACGAATTTTCAGCTGATCGTCACTGCGGCCCAGATATTCCACCGCGCCGTTATCCAGCCAGCGCGCCACGTCACCGGTGCGGTACATCCGCTCGCCAGGTGCAAAGGGATCGGCAATGAAGCGGCTGGCGGTCAGGTCCGGACGACCGAGATACCCCTGCGCAAGCTGGGTCCCGGTAAGGTAGAGGTCACCGGCCACGCCGAACGGCACCGGACGCATCATCGCATCCAGAATGCGCAGCCCCGTATTCCACACCGGGAAGCCAATCGGCACGCTGTTGCCCGCCACCGCCGCCAGTTCCGGACCCGACGCCGGATACCAGCTCACGTCCACCGCCGCTTCCGTTGGACCATAAAGGTTATGCAACGGGACATGAGTAAGGTGCTCCCACTCCCGACACAGTTCTGTCGGCAGCGCTTCCCCGCTGCAGAACACCTGCTTCAGGGTCTGACAGCAGTCGGCATTTTCCGGCGTCAGCGAGGCAACGAATGCCGCCAGCATCGACGGCACAAAGTGTGTCGTGGTCACGCCATAATGCGCGAAGAAGTTCTGCATCGCCTGCGGATCGCGGTGCGCATCCGGCTCGGCCATCACCAGCTTCGCGCCGGCGATAAAGGGCCACCAGAACTCCCAGACCGAGACGTCAAAACTGCACGGCGTCTTCTGCGCCACCACGTCATGCGCGTCCAGCGGATAGTGATCCTGCATCCACATCAGGCGGTTAACGATGGCGGTATGCCCTACCATCACGCCTTTTGGCCGCCCTGTTGAGCCTGAGGTAAAGATGATGTACGCCGTGTGCGCCGGCTTTGCCAGCCGTAGCGGTTCACTGCCCGCAGGGGGTAATAGTGTGTTGTAACTAAATACAGGTACCGGCAGATCGCTAAAGCGTGAAAGCTGATCGTCAGAGGCGATCAGCAGGGACGGTTTCGCGTCCTCCAGCATCATGCGCAGACGATCGTCCGGGTAACCGGTATCCAGCGGCAACCACGCGGCGCCCACCTCCACGATGCCGTGCAGCGCCAGGGTAAGAAACACCGAGCGCGGCAGGGCTACCGCCACGCTGTCGCCAGGCTTAACGCCGCGTTCCCGCAGTAATGTCGCAAGAGCCACCACCTGCTCGCGCATCTGGCGGTAATTCAGTTCGATGTGCGCATCAGCAAGCGCGGGGGCATCCGGCGTTTTGCCCGCCTGGTCTGCCACCAGCTGAGCCAGCGTGGTTGACGGTAGCGCCAGCCCGGTATCATTGATACGCGCCAGCTGCTGGTATTCCTGCTCTGAAACGGTTTCTGCTTCGCCGCAGCGCAAATCCGGGTTGGCAGCAAACTGCATCAGCATGGCGTTCAGGCGTGCAACGTGGCGCGTTAGCGTCGCTTCATCGTAGCGCTGCTTATTGGCAAGGATTTCAATACTCAGGCCGCCCTGCTCGTCCGGGAACAGCGCCAGTTCAAGGTCATTGACCGGGCCAGTGGCCAGCGTATGGGTGATGGCGTCCACGCCATCCATATCCAGCTGATAATCAAACACCTTGACGTTCAGTACCGGGCCAAACAGCGCGTCATCGCCCGTGGCACGTCCGCTGTCGCGCACGATCTGCTCGGCGTCATAACGCTGATGGCGACGCATTTTTTTCAGCTGATTTGCCAGACGATGCGCCAGCGCAGGCAGGCTTTCGTGCGGGGCAATGTTCACCGCCAGCGGCAGCACGTTCAGCACCGGACCGGTTGCCGTTAAGGCCGCCGATCCCATTCGGCGCATAAAGATAAACCCGGCGGCGTAGTCCAGCCGTCCGGTCAGACGCCCGATCCACAGCGCCACCAGCGCAAGCGCCAGATCGGTACGCTGAACCGGCCCCGCCGCCTGAGCAAGCCGGGTAAAGGCACGGCGGTCAGCCGTCACCTTCAGACGCAGAATATCGGTGGTCACCGCACGGCCCGGCAGCGGTGCCGACGACAGCGAGACTGGGGAAGAAAGCTGCTTACGCTGCTCCGCCCAGAACGCCCCGTCGCGCTGATACGCTTCGCTATCGCGATAGCGCCGGCACTCCTCCACCACCTCGGCGAAAGGGGTAAACGGCGACGCGGGCGTAGGCTCGCCGTTTTGCCATGCGCGATAAATGGCGGCGATCTGGCGGGTAATCGCCGGAAAACTGAAGCCATCCACCACCAGATGATGATATCGCTGATACCAGTACCAGTGCCCTTCGCCTACCTGAATCAACTGATGGAACGCCAGCGGCTGACCGCTGTCCACGCGCAGGTTCTGGTTTAAATCCGCCGCCATCAGGGCCATCGCCGCGTCATGGGATTCGGCGCTAACCACGGACGGTTCAGGCAGTGACATAGCGTCATCCACCCACTGCCACACCTCGCCATTCTCTTGCACAAAACGCATGCGCAGGGTGTCGGCCTGCCTCATCCCTTCAACAATGGCTTTTGCCAGCAGCGGTGCGTCAATATTGCCCTTCAGCTCGGTGTAGTGCGCCACGCTCCAGGCGTTTGGCAGGGAGGAAAGCTGCTCCGCCATCCAGATACCCGGCTGGGCGGCGACAAGGGGAAGACGGTTCATGCTTTCTCTCCCGCAAAATACGACGGTTGCAAGGTTTGCCAGTGGTCGGCGAGCCACTGCTGACAGGCTTCCTGAGATTGTGCTTCACAGACCACGCGCCAGCCCGCCGGCAGCTGGCACTGCTGCGGCCACAGACTGTACTGTCCCTGGTCGTTACGCAAAATCGCAAACTGACCCTGCGGATTATCGAAAGGGTTGCTGAATTCCATACAGACTCCGTTAGTGAATAAGCGGCTGCCAGAGGGTCATCAGCCCCTGCGTCAGCCCACCGCGCCAGCAAAGCGCGTCGTGTCCGCCGTCAACCTGACGCCAGATAACCGGTTGCTGCGGGTGCAGTTCGGCGTAGATCGCCTGATTCGCGCGGAAGATGAGCGGCTCATTGCGCCCGGCTTCAAGAACGATACGCAGCCCGCGCGCGGTGAGGTCGCCCGCTTTAAGTTGTTCGATGAGCAATCCGTCCTGCTGACCGCCACGGTGCGGCCACCAGTAGGAGCCGGACTGGCTTAATACGCAGCCAAAGCGCTCGGGCCAGTTAAGCCCGGCATAAAGTGAAGAGAGGCCGCCAAAGCTTTGACCCGCGACTACCGTTCGGTCGGCGCGGTCGCTGAACGGAGTGCGGCTGTTCACCCGCGGGAGAAGTTCCTCCTGCACCGCCTGCCAGAAATCCGGGTTGCAAGGCAACTCGTGATTGCGATGCGCCATGTCGATCACATCGATTAGGACGTAGACGGCAGGCGGCAATTTGCCCGCGTTTGTCAGCGCGGTTAGCGGAGACCACACGGGCATGCTTTCGGCCCAGAACTGGCCGTCGAGCAGTACGGCAAGCGGCCGCGCCGGGCTGTCTTCACCGGTGGTGAAAACCCACACCCGGCGGCGGTTATTCAGACGCACGCTTTCCCATTCAAAGCAGACGGGCGCGTTGCCGGGCGTTGCGGGCGTGTTCCAGCCGGGCTGAACCGGGGCCTCGGGCATTTCGAGCGCCGAGACGGGATGCCCGCGTCCGCCGCGCCAGCTTTGCGGATTTAACGGATCGGCCATTGCCGCGGGGAGCAACTTTCGCCAGCCTTCACGCAGCGCCAAACGTTCGGGTTGCTCGCCGTGGAAGACCGCGTCGGCAAAATCATCTTCGTTCACTGAGGGGATAAAACAGTAGCTGCCGCGCCATTGCGGGGTGAACGCGCCCTGCCACTGCCAGACGTCAGTATCAGGAATGCGCTCAAGGGATTGCGGACGGGCATTTTGATGGTGATCGGTCACGCCGGTAATGTAGAGCCAGACGCGTTTTAGCGGCGAGGTTTTTTGCGTTCCTGCCGGGTCACGCCACCAGAAAGTGACGCGATAGTGCCCCTTCTCGCGGGTCCATTCGGGTCCGTTTTTCGACTGCCACCAGGCTTCACTTCCCGTTTTTAACCCCGTCACCCGTATAACCTCATGTTTATCAGTCTTTTTTGTTTCAGGACAAATTTTATTGATAATATTATTGATAACTATTTGCATTTGCAATAGCGTAGTGGCCGCGCTGTGGGAAGCGCGCTCATAAAACAACCATGCCACGCGTTGTGTGCGCTCGAGGACGGGGCTGCTTACGCAAACTGCGGGTGACACCATGCCGCCTCCTCTCCCTTTCGGGAATGGAGCCCGGGGATGCGGCGCGAAAAGCAGGACGTACAATGAATAAGAAGATTCACTCCCTGGCCTTGCTGGTCAACTTAGGGATTTACGGCGTTGCGATGCCAGCGCTGGCAGACGACAACACCGCCAACGCGCAGCACGAAGACACCATGGTGATCACCGCCGCAGAGCAGAACCTGCAGGCACCAGGGGTATCGACCATCACCGCCGATGAAATCCGTAAAAACCCGCCCGCACGTGACGTGGCCGAAATCATCCGCACCATGCCTGGCGTTAACCTGACCGGGAACTCCACCAGCGGACAGCGCGGCAATAACCGTCAGATTGATATTCGTGGTATGGGTCCGGAAAACACCCTGATCCTGATCGACGGCAAGCCGGTCACCAGCCGCAACTCCATCCGTCTGGGCTGGCGCGGCGAGCGAGATACCCGCGGTGACACCGGCTGGGTACCCCCAGAGATGATTGAACGCATTGAAGTCATTCGTGGCCCGGCCGCAGCTCGCTACGGCAACGGTGCGGCAGGCGGCGTGGTGAACATCATCACCAAAAAATTCGACAACCAGTGGCATGGCTCCTGGAACACCTATCTGAATGCTCCAGAACATAAGGATGAGGGTTCCACTAAGCGCACCAACTTCAGCCTGAGCGGCCCGCTGGGCGGCGACTTCAGCTTCCGCATGTTTGGTAACCTCGACAAAACCCAGGCCGATGCGTGGGACATCAACCAGGGTCACCAGTCCGATCGTACCGGTACCTATGCCGACACCCTGCCTGCAGGCCGTGAAGGGGTCGAGAACAAAGACATTAACGGCGTGGTCCGCTGGGACTTCGCGCCCATGCAGTCCCTGGAGTTTGAAGCGGGTTACAGCCGCCAGAACAACCTCTACGCGGGTGATACCCAGAACACCAACAACGACAACAGCTCCAGCGGTCTGGTGAAGAAAAACTACGGTAAAGAGACTAACCGTATCTATCGCCAGAACTTTGCGGTGACCTGGAACGGCGGCTGGGATAATGGCATCACCACCAGCAACTGGGCGCAGTACGAGCACACCCGCAATTCGCGTCTCGGCGAAGGCCTGGCAGGCGGTACGGAAGGATTGTTCAACAGCAATAAATTCACCGACACCGACCTGGCTGATGTGATGCTGCACAGCGAAATCAACCTGCCGATTGATTTCCTCGTCAACCAGAACCTGACGCTGGGCACCGAGTGGAACCAGCAGCGCATGAAGGACTCGACCTCCTTCTCGCAAACCCAGCAGGGCGGGACCATTCCGGGGCTCAGCAACGATCGTAGCCCGTATACCTCGGCGGAGATCTTCTCCCTGTTCGCCGAAAACAACATGGAGCTGACGGACAGCACCATGCTGACCCCGGCGCTGCGCTTCGATCACCATACGATCGTCGGTAACAACTGGAGCCCGTCCCTGAACCTGTCGCAAGGCCTGGGTGACGACTTTACACTGAAGATGGGTATCGCCCGCGCCTATAAAGCGCCGAGCCTGTACCAGACCAACCCGAACTATCTGTTGTACAGCAAAGGCCAGGGCTGCTACGCCAGCTCCGACGGCGTGGGTTGCTACATGATGGGTAATGACGACCTGAAAGCCGAAACCAGCATCAACAAAGAGATTGGTCTGGAGTGGAAACACGACGGCTGGCTGGCGGGTGTGACCTGGTTCCGTAACGACTACCGCAACAAGATTGAAGCGGGGTATGCGCCAGTCGGCCAGACCTCCACCAGTAAAGTGACCACCGATATTTACCAGTGGGAAAACGTACCTAAAGCGGTGGTTGAAGGTCTGGAAGGCTCCCTGAACGTGCCGGTCAGCGACACGATCAACTGGACCAACAACATCACCTATATGCTGCAAAGTAAGAACAAGGAGACCGGCGACCGTCTGTCGATCATCCCGGAGTACACGCTGAACTCAACCCTGAGCTGGCAGGTACATCAGGATGTGTCGCTGCAGTCGACCTTCACCTGGTACGGCAAGCAGCAGCCGAAGAAGTACAACTACAAAGGCCAGCCGGTGACCGGGTCTGAGAAAGACGAAGTCAGCCCGTACAGCATCGTTGGCCTGAGTGCGACCTGGGACGTGACCAAAAACGTCAGCCTGACCGGCGGCGTGGATAACGTCTTTGATAAACGCCAGTGGCGCGCAGGTAATGCCCAGACCACCGGCAACGCCACAACCGGTGCGTATATGTACGGCGCGGGTGCATACACCTATAATGAGCCGGGCCGAACCTGGTTTATGAGCGTGAACACGCACTTCTAAGACAGGCTGTGTCTCCCCCTCTCCTGCCGGGAGAGGGGCTGAATGTCTTCCTCTCCCGGCAGGAGAGGATCGGGGTGAAGGCATCAGGCCGCTCTATTCCTCAACGTCAGGACGAGAAAACATGCGCACCACCCACTCCACATTTCGTCTTGCCGGAACCACGGTCCACCAAATTACCTTCGATCCCACCACCTTTACCGACGCCGACCTCCTCTGGCTTCCTCACCAGGCCCAGCTAACCGACGCCGGACGAAAACGAAAAACCGAACACCTTGCCGGTCGCATCGCCGCCGCCCACGCACTCAGAGCGTTTAACGAACGCGCCGTTCCCGGCATCGGTCCCAGCGGGGAACCCCTCTGGCCGGAAGGCATCACTGGCAGCATTACCCACAGCAGTACACAGGCGATGGCGGTGGTTGCGCGCTATCCGCATACGCTAATCGGCATTGATCTGGAAGCCATTCTTTCCGAAAACGAAGCTCACGAAATAAAGGAAGGTGTCATCGACGCACAGGAAGAAACACGCCTTTTGCAGTCGGGCAAGCCTTTCGCGCTTACATTGACGCTCGCATTCAGCGCCAAAGAGAGCCTGTTTAAAGCGCTTTTCCCTGTAGTGAGGGAATATATGGGATTTGAATGCGCACGGGTCAGTGCATTGAATGAGAACACGCTGGTATTAAAACTTGCCCAACCCATAGGGTGTTATTACGAGGGATTGTGTTTTAACCTGGTATGGCAAATTATGGACGAAAGCGTATGCACGTTACTCGTCGTTCAGGAATAGTTTTGACTTTTATCCGAAAAATTCAACACCCTACTCTTTTGATAAAATATCATTACTGAAAACAAAACAATTATTAATATAAAACCCAACCACAAAGAAATATCCTTGCAGCTTTATCACGCCTACGATCATGTATAAAAAATATAGCACCTCACAACCTATCTCGATGTGGGAAACATACACCCCTTGAGTGCAAATGTTAAGAGAATCTATCCCTTCCTACTACTTTTAATAGTTAGATAAAACCAATTTAATTTTAGAACATAATCCACAACTCGCCACCATGCTTTCCATAACAGAATTACGCAACGAAACTTAGAGGTAGATCAAAAACCCAAAGATAAAAAAACCGTGAAAGATGAAATAAGTCATTTCCATTTTCTTTATTTCAGGAACATTATGTTAAGGCTGTTTTACTTTAACTTCATATAACTAAGGAAAGTCTAATGCGTGAATTAAATCAAAATGAAATGAGTATTGTGGCCGGCGGTATTGGTGCCGGTAATGGGAACGGTAATCACAGTGGCAACGGCAATGGCAATAGTGGTGGTAATGGTGGTACCTGTAATGGCGGCAATGGCGGTAATGGTGGCCGCGGCGGTAATGGCGGTAATGGGGGTAACGGCGGAAGCTGCGGCGGTGGCAATAATGGCGGTCGTCGATAGCCATCATTAAAAGCCAAAACGACGACCCGCTGTAAGTTTGTCATGGCGGGTCGTTGTGCGTGATGCATTATTTTATCAGGAGTAAAAATGCGAGAACTACTGAAATCAGAGAGTGAAGGTATTTCTGGGGGTTCGCAATGCGATGGTGGAAGTGGAGGTAACGGGGGCGCAGGCGGTAATGGCGGCCGCGGAGGTAATGGAGGAACCTGTGGTTCTGGAAATGGTGGTAATGGCGGTAACGGGGGACGAGGCGGGAACGGGGGTGATGGTGGAAATGGTGGCCCTGGAGGGAAAGGGGGCAAAGGCGGTAAAGGTGGTCCCGGTGGACACGATGGCCGTAACGGTAGGGATGGTTGAGTCGTCGAAGAAATAGTATTACCGAAGCGCAGCAAAGCAAATTACATATGCAGGAAAAAACACGATACCCCTGGATATGCAGAATAACCAGGTGCAATTGACTTAAAATTGTCACCTGGTGAACCACACAAAATCACGAAATCTTTTAAAAAAAGGAAAAAGTGCGTGTATCGCCAAAAAGCGGTTGATCACAAAAAATTGAGATGGCAAGGAAGAGCCATATTACTGTCTGGGATCCCTGTTTGGTTGGTTGCAGGGCTATCTGTTTTTTTTGTTATTGCTTTTCTAACCTTCGTCCTAACGTTCACCTATACGAGAAGAATAACTGTAGTGGGAGAAATAACCACCTATCCTCGTTCATCTAACGTTTACGCCAGTGTTCAGGGGGTGGTAGTTAAACAATTTGTCAAAGAAGGTCAACTGCTCAAAGTAGGTGATGCTATTTACATGATCGATGTTAGTAAAAGCACACGTAGCGGTGTTGTCAGCGATAATCAGCGTATGGATGTTGACAACCAGCTGACACGTATATCTCAAATCATGTCTCTTCTCCAGGAAAATAAAAAAAACACTCTTGAGATGCTCAAAAAACAAAAAGAACAATATAGCGCTGCTCTCAAACGTTCCTCAGATATTATCACCCAAGCCCAGGAAGGCCTCCATGTAATGAAAACTAACATGGAGAACTACCGGCATTATCAGGCCCGTGGTCTTATTACTCAGGATCAGCTGATTAATCAGATAGCCTTATACTACGAACGACAGAATAACATGATTAACCTGTCTGCCCAGAGTGACCAAAACGCGTTGCAGGTGACAACACTGGAGAGTCAGATTCAGACGCAGGCCGCTGAATTTGATAACCAGATTCATCAAATGGAACTTCAGCGCTATGAATTGCAAAAAGAACGTCTGAGTATTGATGCTGGAGGCGCTATTATTATCCGAGCCATGGCTAACGGGAGGGTAGATTCCCTTAGCGTCACCGTCGGGCAGATGATCAAGCCGGGCGACAGTCTGCTACAAATCATCCCATACAATATCGATCATTTCTCTCTTGTCATTTGGGTACCGAATGACGCAGTCCCCTATCTTAATGCTGGAGACCGCGTGAACATCCGCTATGAAGCCTTTCCTGCTGAAAAATTCGGTATGTTTGGCGGAGCAATTTCTGTCATCTCACGTTCCCCAGCCTCCCCACAGGAAATGCAAACCTATCAAGGGGCGCTTAAAGTGGCCTCATCTTCAGCTGCACCCTACTACAAAGTTATTATCAAACCTGACAGACAAAATATTGCGTACGCGGGTAAACGTCTGAGCTTGGGTAATGGAATGCAAGCTCAAAGCACCTTATTTCTGGAAAAAAGGAAGATCTATCAGTGGATGCTTTCCCCCTTCTACGATATGAAAAATAGCATAGAGGGCCCGATAAATGAGTAAACGTGCTTTTAAAACGCTTCTCGGACAACTCGATCTTCATCTGCGTTCTCGGGTTCCACTAGTTCATCAAACGGAATCCTCAGAATGCGGTTTGGCATGTCTTGCGATGATTTGTAATCACTATGGAAAAAATAGCAATCTCATCTCCTTGCGACAACAATTCAACCTATCTGCACGTGGGACAACACTGGCAGGAATGAAAGAAATTGCTGAACAATTAGGACTTGCATCTCGCTGTTTATCCCTGGAACTTCATGAACTCAACTCGCTTAAGATCCCCTGCATCTTACATTGGGATTTTAACCATTTTGTAGTTCTGGTCGGTGTGAAACAAAATCGAGTGATCCTGCACGACCCTGCCAGAGGCCGTAGAACGATAAATCTCGAGGAAATGTCTCAATACTTCACTGGCATAGCACTCGAAGTATGGCCTGGAAGTACATTTACCGAAGAGCAAGAAAGTCACCACTTCAGCCTCAAAGCCCTTGCAGCAAAGGTACATGGTCTTAAGGGTACGCTAGCGAAAATATTTTTCTATTCGCTCATTATTGAATCCATAAATCTTCTTATCCCGATAGGTACTCAGCTTGCACTGGATCATGCTATTCCCGCTGCAGATGTGGGCTTACTGACACTGATTTGTATTGGTCTGTTACTCTTTACTTTCTTACGCCTGGCATTGAGCGCACTGCGTTCATGGTCTTCATTATTAATGACTACGCTCATCAATGTTCAGTGGCAATCCGGGTTATTTTCACATTTACTGCGGCTACCTTTGAGTTATTTTGAGCGACGCAAGTTAGGTGACATTCAGTCGCGCTTTGGATCGTTGAACACTCTTCGGGAAACCTTTACCAGTAGTATCGTTGGAGCACTCATCGATGGAACGATGTTGATCGGTGTCGTCATTATGATGGCACTTTATGGCGGCTGGCTCACAGGCGTTGTTATGTGTTTTACTGCTCTATATGTCCTCATCCGTCTTATGACGTACAGTACCTACCGCGAATTATCGGAGGAAATTCTCGTTAGAGACGCCCGAACCCGATCTTATTTCATGGAAACGTTGTACGGTATAGCGACCATTAAAATGCAAGGTTTTAGTGAAAGAAGAAGCATCCACTGGCTGAACCTGGAAATTGACACAATTAACACTGAAATAAAAATCACCAAAATGGATTTGCTTTTTGGTGGCGTAAACTCCCTTATCACTGCTTGCGAGCAGATAGCAATGCTATGGCTGGGTTCAAGACTCATTATAGATAACGATATAACAATTGGGATGTTCATCGCTTTCGGTGTATTCAGAGAACAATTTGCCGACAGAATTTGGTCATTAACTAATTTCCTGACTAAGTTGCGCATGATGCACCTTCATAATGAACGTGTGGCAGATATTGCACTTAATACTCAAGAAAAGAAAAAGCCCGATAGAGAAATATTAAACACGATGAAACCTGTAGCCCTAGAAATAAATGCATTAAGCTACCGATATGATGACCATTCGGCCGCTGTCTTTCGTGGTCTTTCTTTCCAGGTTTTAGCTGGAGAAAGTGTGGCAATTACAGGCCCGTCAGGTGCAGGTAAAACAACGCTTATGAGGGTTCTTTGTGGATTGTTTGAACCGCAGACAGGTTCAGTAATGATCGATGGTAATGACATTCAACAACTTGGTTTAAACAATTACCGCAAAATAATCGGGTGCGTAATGCAGGATGATAAGTTATTTTCTGGTTCTATTAGAGAAAATATTTGTGGCTTCGATGAAAATGCCGATTACGAATGGATGGAAGAGTGCGCTCGCGCAAGCTTTATCCATGGTGCTATTGTAAAAATGCCCATGGGATACGATACATTAGTTGGAGAACTTGGTGAGGGGTTGTCTGGAGGACAGAAACAACGCATCTTTATTGCCCGCGCACTTTATCGTAAACCCGGGATATTATTTATGGATGAAGCAACCAGTGCATTGGACGAAGAGAGTGAAACGTATGTTAATCAGGCTATCAAAAAGCTAAACATCACCCGAATAATCATTGCTCACAGACAATCAACCATCGCATCTGTTGAGCGTGTGATTCGATTAATGCCACAGACAGAACAGCATGGACTGCACTCTGAATGAAAAATCGCGTAAGACTGAGTATAAAACCGACATTATTCATAATAGTCATTTTGCTTGGCTGCGTTTTTTTCACTCATGCCCATGGGAGAAACGCTGATGTTGACAACAACGTAGATCCTTATCGCTGGATGGAAACCGACGGACAACAGACAGCTCGTTGGCTAAGCCATCACTCAGACCAGGCGGTTAAAATATTACACACCCTCCCCTGGCGAAATGCACTGGCGAAAAGACTAAGCATACTGGTTAACACAGAACCAACTCTATCTGATATCTATGATGCGGGCGATCGTCGTTTCTACCTACGATCGACAACTGAACATCCTTATCTGCGGCTTTTTGTGCAACAAAAGGGAAAACCTGAACGAGTGGTTATTACCCCTCCCGTCGGATATGGGATTAATTTTTTTAGCCCATCTCCAGACGGTCACTATGTGGCTTTTGGATTATCGAAAAATGGTACTGAAACTACGGCAATAAATGTCATCAGAGTTGCGGATGGTGTCGTATTAAAAGATGAAATTTCCGCGGTTCGCTATCCTAATGTTGTCTGGGCAGCGGATAACCAGTCATTTTATTACAGTCTTAACGATACAACTCATGATACCGGGCGACAAACATGCGGAAAAGTCTACTACCATCATTTAGGGAGCCAAAATGATGTTATGACTTTTGACTGGCATACTCTCCCGGAATTGACACAGAAGAAATGTGAAAACGTTAATTTGTTTGCATCCCCCGACTCTGCATATCTCATCGTTTATTTTTCGAAATCAATCAGCGGTTATGGCGGCTATCTTTTTTCAGCAAAAAACGCTCCCGCACTCAACGGAATATTACACTGGGCCAAAATCATTGATGTTGATGAGAATGTTTCTGCCTTTGTTTGCTCTGGAAAGTGGATTTATTTTGCTAACATGAATTCATCATCAGGTTATGATATCTCAAGAGTCGATCTGAGTACTCCTACTTCAAAACGAGAGCATGTGATGAGCTGGGCAAATGGTGAGCTCACCCAGCTAACCACCAGTCGGGATTCACTTTATATTGCATACCATGACTCTGGCACCAATAAATTCGTACGTATTCCTTTTGAAGACCCGAATAAACACCAGTTCATTCCAGCACCAGCAGATGAAAATGTGAGTGCAATATTCGCCAGCAATAACCGCAAGGATATCCTCTTCACCCGACAGAGTTGGCTCACGCAACCTGCTATTTTCCAGTATAACCCGGTCAATAATCGCATCAGAGATACGAATTTAATATCACCGGTAAAACAATCCTTTACAGACTATGTGACGGAAGAAATATGGGTTCTCACAGCAGATAACGTCCGCGTTCCGTTAACTTTAATTCATCATAAAGGGATTGAACACAATGGTGCCACCCCCATCTGGTTGACAGCTTACGGCGCTTATGGAGTAAGTACTCTTCCTGAATTTGATATTTCCCGCTTGCTCTGGCTTGAACAAGGCGGAGCCATCGCAATCGCGCATGTTCGAGGAGGAGGTGAACTGGGTCCAGCATGGCATGAAGGAGGTAGAGCGAATAAGAAAGAAAATTCTATTAATGATTTTATTCGTTGCGCTGAATATCTCGTTGATAATAATTACACCTCACCGTCAAAATTGGTGATCAGTGGTGAGAGCGCGGGGGGGATTATAATGGGTATGGCAATGACGCTTCGCCCAGAACTATTTTCAGCTGTGGCGATAGACGTCGGAATACTTAATACCAGTCGACTGGATAAAATTCCAATAGGCGAGATGAATTTTGAAGAGTTGGGTTCACCTTTTACACAATCAGGCATGCTCAATTTGTTAAAAATAGACGCTTATCAGCATCTGGTTCCAGGTAAACGCTATCCCCCGGTGTTGTTAACGGTCGGCCTGCATGACCAACGTGTCTCCCCCTGGCAGACAGCAAAATTCGCAGCCCGATTGCAGACAATAAACAAACCGTGGAATGTTCCGGTGCTGGTATTAGCTTACAGTCAAGGAGGACACAATGCGGCCACCTACGCAGAAGCTGATTCAAAATTAGTCGACACTGTGAGTTTCTTTATATGGAAAACCGGTATTCATTTTCAGAATCATTAATATTGCGCAGCACGAATGTGCCACGCCATTAAAAAAAGCGGTACCCTGCTCCAGGATACCGCTTTATTAACTTAGTTATCCCGCTCAAACATCCGGGAACATCACGCTATTCCCCGGCGCCTCGCGATGGAGGTGAATAAAGTTCAGGTGCCGCTCATACTGATCAAGTATGTCCGTAATCACCTGTTCCTTACTGTAATCCATCAGATCATTCCCCTGGCTCCCTTCCAGCAGGAACGTCTCAAGGCGGTAATACGTTGATTTCCCACTGCGTGCGCGATAGGTAAACCCGGGCACCGAATACTGCTGTGGCCAAATCTGGTAGACAAAGTTTTGTTCGTCGCCCATATGCACCAGCAAGTCCAGGTGTCCCAGAGTCTCACCGTCGTCCGGCGGCAGGTTTTTCAGTTCAACATACGCACCACGCAGCTTCAGCTCCTGCGCCACCTCTTCCATCGCCGGGAAGCAGACCGTTTCCATCATCTGTTTGGTGTAGCGCGTGCCCGGATAGTTCATCAGACGTGACAACCGCTTTTTCCAGCTCAGTCTGTCCTGCGCACCCATCGGGCGTGGCGCGGTATCGCGGCTGGCGCTGACGCGGCGGTAATCTTCCACCTTGAGAGATTTATACAGCCCGGCCATCACGAAGAAGATCACGAAACTGAACGGCAGACCCATGATCACCGTGGTGTTCTGCAGGGCAGAAATACCGTTGGTCATCAGCATGCCCAGGGTCAGCAGGCCAATGGCGACAGACCAGAAGATGCGCAGCCAGTTAGGAGCATCGCTGTTAATGTCCTTGAGCTTCGAGGTAAAGTTCCCCAGCACCAGCGCGCCGGAATCCGCCGAGGTGACGTAAAACAGCAGGCCGGTAATGGTCGCAACAGAGGCGCTAAAGGTAAACGCCGGATACTGCGCCAGCAGGCTGTAGAACCCCCGCTCCGGATGCACCATCGCTTCCTGCGCAAACGTCGCATTGCCGTGAATGATCTCGTGCAGCGCGCTGTTGCCGAACACCGACAGCCACAGCAGCGTAAAGGTGAACGGGATAATCAGCGTGCCCATCACAAACTGACGAATGGTACGTCCACGCGAAATACGCGCCAGGAACAGGCCAACAAACGGCGACCACGCGACCCACCACGCCCAGAAGAACAGCGTCCAGTTGTTCATCCACTCGACCGGGCGGTCAAAGGCGAAGCTGTTCAGCGTCATACCCATAAAGCGGTTCACGTAATCACCCACGTTCAGTACTAACGCATTGAGCAGGAATGACGTATCGCCCATAAACAGCACGAACAGGATCAGCCCCAGCGCCAGCGCGACGTTCAGCTCAGAAAGCACGCGAATGCCCTTGTCCACGCCGGAGGTAACTGAAATGGTGGCGATAATCACCGACAGCGCGATCAGCGCCGCTTTGGCCGCCATGGAATCCGGGATATCAAACAGCACGCTCAGACCGTAGTTGAGCTGCACCACGCCGATACCGAGCGTGGTGGCGATCCCAAAGATGGTGCCAATCACCGCCGCAATATCCACGGTGTGTCCAATCGGTCCGTTAATTTTTTTACCGAAAATCGGATAGAGCGCGGAGCGGATCGTGAGGGGTAAATTATAACGATAGCTAAAGTATCCGAGCGCCATACCCATCAGGGCATACATCGACCAGCCGGTTAAGCCGTAGTGGAACAATGTCCAGACCATCGCCTGTCGCGCGGCCTCCATCGTCTGCCCCGCCCCTTCCGGTGGCTGCATATATTGCGTGACCGGTTCCGCCACGGAGAAGAACATCAGGTCAATACCAATGCCCGCGGCAAACAGCATCGCGGCCCAGCTCAGCAGGCTGAACTCGGGTTTTGACTGTTCCGGCCCGAGCTTTACCGAGCCAAAGCGCGAGCAGGCGATGCAGACGACGAAGACGATATAGAGCGTCGCCGCCAGCAAGTAGTACCAGCCGAAGGTCTTCGACACCCAGTTAAGGGTGCGCCCAATCCACTCGGCAGAAAAATCGCTAAAGAAGATCGTCATCAGGGAAAACAACAAAATCAGTCCTGCGGATGTATAAAAAACAACCGGATTGATTTTGTCCTTTTCTCTGTCTTGCGAAAGATCTGTCATCCAGTATCCCCACTGTTTTTGTAACTATTGAAATCCAAAACCGCAACAATTAAGACACATTTTATATTGAACGTCCAATCAAAAACCGCTTTAATGGTTAACCAACGCTGATGAATGGAGTGGCAAAAATGCCCAAAGTGGGGATGCAGCCAATCCGGCGCAGGCAACTGATCGACGCCACGCTGGAAGCAATAAATGAAGTGGGAATGCATGACGCGACCATCGCGCAGATCGCCCGTCGGGCGGGCGTTTCCACGGGGATCATCAGTCACTATTTCAAGGACAAAAATGGCCTGCTGGAAGCGACCATGCGCGACATCACCGGCCAGCTGCGCGACGCGGTATTGAACCGTTTGCATGCCTTACCGCACGGCAGCGCTGAGCAGCGTCTGCAGGCGATTGTCGGCGGCAATTTTGATGAAACCCAGATCAGCGGCGCGGCAATGAAAGCCTGGCTGGCCTTCTGGGCGAGCAGCATGCATCAGCCAATGCTCTACCGTCTGCAACAGGTGAGCAGCCGCCGTCTGCTGTCGAACCTGGTGTATGAGTTCCGCCGCGAGCTGCCGCGCGAACAGGCGCAGGAGGCGGGTTACGGGCTCGCGGCGCTGATTGACGGGCTGTGGCTGCGCGCCGCGCTGAGTGGCAAACCGCTGGATAAAACCCTGGCCCAGTCGCTCACCAGCCACTTTATTAGCCAGCATTTACCGACCGATTAACCGAGGAGAATTTATGTCCCGAATGGCAGAACAGCAGCTTTATATCAATGGTGGTTATACATCGGCCACCAGCGGTCGCACCTTCGAGACCATCAACCCGGCCAACGGTGAAGTCCTGGCGACCGTTCAGGCCGCCGGGCGCGAGGATGTCGATCGCGCCGTAGAAAGCGCGCAGCGCGGGCAAAAAATCTGGGCGGCAATGACCGCCATGGAGCGCTCGCGCATTCTGCGCCGTGCGGTAGACATTCTTCGTGAGCGTAACGACGAGCTGGCGAAGCTGGAAACCCTCGACACCGGCAAAGCGTACTCAGAAACCAGCACCGTTGATATCGTCACCGGCGCGGACGTGCTGGAGTACTACGCAGGGCTGATCCCGGCGCTGGAAGGCAGCCAGATCCCCCTGCGCGATACCTCATTTGTCTACACCCGTCGTGAACCGCTGGGCGTGGTCGCGGGCATTGGCGCGTGGAACTACCCGATCCAGATCGCCCTGTGGAAATCCGCGCCAGCGCTGGCCGCAGGTAACGCGATGATCTTCAAGCCGAGCGAAGTGACTCCCCTCACCGCCCTGAAGCTTGCCGAAATCTACACCGAAGCGGGTCTGCCGGACGGCGTGTTTAACGTTCTGCCGGGCGTGGGCGCAGAAACCGGTCAGTTCCTGACCGAGCACCCGGGCATCGCCAAAGTCTCCTTCACCGGCGGCGTTGCCAGCGGCAAAAAAGTGATGGCCAATTCGGCGGCCTCGTCCCTGAAAGAGGTGACGATGGAGCTGGGCGGGAAATCCCCGCTGGTTATTTTCGACGATGCCGACCTGGATCTCGCGGCGGACATCGCCATGATGGCCAACTTCTTCAGTTCCGGACAGGTGTGCACCAACGGCACCCGCGTGTTCGTGCCGGCGAAATTCAAAGCCACGTTTGAGCAGAAAATTGTTGAGCGCGTGGCACGTATTCGCGCGGGCGATCTGTTCGATGAACGCACCAACTTTGGCCCACTGGTGAGCTTCCCGCACCGCGAAAACGTGCTGCGCTATATCGCCAAAGGCAAAGAAGAAGGCGCGCGTGTACTGTGCGGTGGCGACGTGCTGAAAGGCGAAGGCTTTGACAACGGCGCGTGGGTGGCTCCCACCGTGTTCACCGACTGCACCGATGAGATGACCATCGTGCGCGAAGAGATCTTCGGGCCGGTGATGTCCATCCTCACGTACGAAACCGACGAAGAGGTGATTCGTCGCGCCAACGACACCGATTACGGTCTCGCGGCAGGCATCGTGACTGCCGACCTGAACCGCGCGCACAGCGCGATCCACCAGCTTGAAGCGGGTATCTGCTGGATCAACACCTGGGGTGAATCCGCGGCAGAGATGCCGGTTGGTGGCTACAAACACTCCGGCATTGGCCGCGAGAACGGCGTAATGACGCTCCAGAGTTATACCCAGGTGAAGTCCATCCAGGTTGAGATGGGTAAATTCCAGTCCATATTTTAACCGGGAGGTTTTTTTGCAATTTGACTACATCATTATTGGTGCCGGCTCTGCCGGCAACGTACTGGCAACACGACTGACGGAAGATCCCAATACCACCGTTCTGCTGCTCGAAGCGGGCGGCCCGGATTACCGTTTTGACTTCCGCACCCAGATGCCTGCCGCGCTGGCGTTTCCCTTGCAGGGCAAGCGTTACAACTGGGCGTATGAAACCGAGCCCGAGCCGCACATGAACAACCGCCGTATGGAGTGCGGTCGCGGCAAAGGGCTGGGCGGCTCATCCCTGATCAACGGCATGTGCTACATCCGCGGTAACGCGATGGATCTGGATAACTGGGCAACTGAGCCGGGTCTGGAACACTGGAGCTATCTCAACTGCCTGCCCTACTACCGTAAGGCAGAGACCCGTGACGTGGGGCCAAACGACTACCACGGCGGCGACGGCCCGGTGAGCGTGACCACCTCTAAACCCGGCGTAAACCCGCTGTTTGAAGCGATGGTAGAAGCCGGTGTGCAGGCGGGCTACCCGCGTACTGACGATCTTAACGGCTATCAGCAGGAAGGCTTCGGCCCGATGGACAGAACCGTGACGCCGCAAGGCCGTCGCGCCAGTACCGCACGCGGCTATCTGGATCAGGCGAAATCACGCCCGAACCTGACCATTCGCACCCATGCCATGACCGATCACATTATTTTTGACGGCAAACGCGCGACAGGCGTCGAGTGGCTGGAAGGCGAGAGCACGATTCCGTCAAAAGCGACGGCCAGCAAAGAGGTGCTGCTGTGCGCCGGGGCGATTGCCTCTCCGCAGATCCTGCAGCGCTCCGGCGTGGGTAACGCGGAACTGCTGAAGCAGTTTGACATCCCGCTGGTACATGACCTCCCGGGTGTGGGTGAAAACCTGCAGGATCACTTAGAGATGTACCTGCAGTACGAGTGCAAAGAGCCGGTCTCTCTCTACCCTGCCCTGCAGTGGTGGAACCAGCCGAAGATTGGCGCGGAGTGGCTGTTTGGCGGCACCGGCGTGGGAGCGAGCAACCACTTTGAAGCGGGCGGGTTTATCCGCAGCCGCGAGGAGTTTGAATGGCCGAATATTCAGTACCACTTCCTGCCGGTCGCCATTAACTACAACGGGTCGAACGCGGTCAAAGAGCACGGCTTCCAGTGCCACGTTGGCTCCATGCGCTCACCAAGCCGCGGGAGTGTACGGATTAAATCACGCGATCCGCATCAGCATCCGGCGATCCTGTTCAACTATATGTCCCACGAACAGGACTGGCAGGAGTTTCGCGATGCGATCCGCATCACCCGTGAGATCATGCACCAGCCGGCGCTGGATAAATACCGTGGACGGGAAATCAGCCCGGGCATTGAGTGCCAGACCGACGAACAGCTGGACGAGTTTGTGCGTAACCACGCTGAAACCGCCTTCCACCCGTGCGGCACCTGTAAGATGGGGTATGACGAAATGGCCGTGGTCGACGGCGAAGGTCGCGTTCATGGGCTGGAAGGATTGCGCGTGGTGGATGCGTCCATTATGCCGCAGATCATCACCGGCAACCTGAACGCCACCACCATCATGATTGGCGAGAAAATTGCCGATGCCATTCGCGGACGCGAGCCGCTGGCGAAGAGTACCGCGGCATATTATGTCGCCAACGGTGCACCGGTTCGCCTGTAACGCAGTTTGCTAAGCAGCCCCTCTCCCAACGGGTGAGGGGCATATTTTACAGACGAAACGCTTCCAGCTTTTTACGCTGCCGCCCTTCCCCGTCAAAATTCGCTTCAGCCAGCCAGGCGCGGAGTTCGGCATCCCGCTGTGGCCATTCTCCATCAATGATTGACAGCATGTCGCTGTCGCGGTTGCGCCCTTTGCGCACCAGCTTCTGACGCAGTCGGCCTTCCCAGACAAACCCCAGCCTTTCCGCCGCATTACGCGAGGCAGTGTTCATTGAATCGCACTTCCACTCCAGCCGACGATAGCCATGCTCGAATGCATTCCTGAGCAGCAGCCATACGGTTTCCGTGCCGAGGCGGGAGCCTTTCATCTTGCGTGACCAGGTGACGTGGCCGATCTCCACCGACCCTTGCATGCGCTCTATTGCCATATAGCTCACCAGCCCCACCGCTTGCCCGGTACGCAAATCGATGACGGCATACGGCACCAGTTCATCATCCAGTACTTTGCCAAGGACCCATTCTGCGGTGTCTTCAACGCTCACGGGCTGGGTGCTGACAAGCCACGTCCAGTCGCTGTCGTCCCCCAGCGCATAGGCCTCATACAAATCCGCGGCGTGACGTTCGGCATCCAGCGGCTCCAGACGACAATACTGACCGACAAGCGGAGTGCGGGTTAACGCACGGGCGCATTTCCAGTCGGGGACGATATCGTTAACAGTTTGACCATGTTGATTAAGCTCGGGCACGGCGTTGACTCCCGGAAGGATAAGGGTTTTGTTATAGCAGGTTAAAAAGCGGACGAAAAGAGACGCGGCGTATCGCCTGCTCGGGAAAACGGGAGGGAGTGGCGTTTGCACGCCAGGATGACAGCGGTACGCCGGGTAAGACGTCGTCCTACCCGGCAAAGCATTATTTCAGCAGCTTCACCGTAGCGTCGATGTCGATCTCATCTTCCGTGAAGATCATCGTCGTATTCTGGAAGGTGGTGATAGCCAGTTTCTTCACCGTGCGCATTTCACCCGGTTTTTTATCAGACTTGGGTTTGATGTTGTTCATCAGCAGCCCCACGGACAGTACCGCGTTCTCTTTATCGATGCCGGTATCTGCTGGCTCTTCTTCGCTGAACACCACAAACGATTTGATCGAGGTGAGCTTCACGCGCTCGCCTGCGATATAGAGGTGTTTGCTTTCCGGGATCACCTTCACCGCATAGGCGGAAAGGCCTTTGTTGTTGGTTGTGGGCTCGAAGGTCACCGCTGCGTCTTTCTTAATCAGATCAGGGTTGGCGACCTTAATCACATGAAAATAGCGGTTGTCACCGTTTTCATCTTTGATAAATCCAAAGCCTTTATCTTTAAACCACGTTGTGATTGTACCGTTCATCGCTGTTACCGCCTGTCAGATCTCTAAGACTAAAGTTTTGCAGCGCGCAGTGTAATCCACAATGGCTGAGGAGACAAAAAAAAGCCCCTGCACGGGGGCAGGGGAAAACTCATGTCAGAGCTTATTAGTATTTAGTTGAACACCATACCACCGTCAATCAACAAGGACTGACCGGTCATGTAGTCGGAATCTGGCCCGGCGAGATAAGAGACGCAGGCGGCCACATCTTCGGGTTCGGACAATCTGCCAAGCGTAATGCGTTTGGCAAACGTTTCAGTACCGTAGCCGAGCGGTTTACCCGCTGCTTCGGAGACCTGGCGGTCAATTTCCGCCCACATCGGCGTTTTGACGATGCCCGGGCAGTAAGCGTTAACGGTGATCCCTAATGGCGCAAGATCACGTGCCGCCGTCTGGGTTAACCCGCGTACCGCAAACTTACTGGAACTGTAGACCGCCAGTTCAGGGTTCCCGGTATGGCCTGCCTGGGAACAGGCGTTGATGATCTTGCCGCCGTGCCCTTCTTTACGGAAGGCGTCAATGGCAGCCTGGATACCCCAGATAACCCCTTTGACGTTGATGTTGTAAACTTTGTCGACAATTTCCGGGGTGATCGACTCAATTGGCGTGGAAGGCGCGATCCCGGCATTGTTGACGATCACGTTGAAACCGCCCAGCGCAGTGCGGGCTTTTTCCACCGCTGCAAACACCTGCTCGCGGCTGGAGACATCCACCTTCACGGCGACGGCCTTCCCCCCATTACGAGTGATCTCATCGGCAACGGCTTTTGCCGTCTCTTCGTTGTAATCCGCGATGGCGACGGCAAAACCGTCTTTCACCAGGCGAAGCGCAATCGCTTTACCAATCCCCTGGCCTGAGCCTGTTACGAGAGCAACTTTTTGCATTTCTCTGTCCTTATATTGATTCACAAAATCTGGCTGAGATGGAGCTGGCCCATCAGCAGCGGGTTATCGCTATAGTCGACGGGAATGGCGACCACGGCCGGGCCATCGACATCCATTGCAGCACGCAGCGTAGGCTCCAGCGCATCCGCGCTCTCGACGGCAAAGCCTTTCGCCCCAAAGGCATCGGCATAGACTTTGAAATCGACCGGGCCGAACTCTACGCCGGAAAGGCGCTGGTATTTTTTCTCTTCCTGGATCGCCACCATGTTGTAGGCGTTGTCCACCCAGATGATGTGCAGCACATTGGCATTGAGACGCACGGCGGTTTCCAGCTCCATGCTCGACTGCAGGAAGCCACCGTCACCGGACACCGAGACCACCTTGCGGCCAGGATTGACCAGCCACGCACCAATCGCCCACGGCAGTGCAACGCCCATGGTCTGCTGACCGTTAGAGATCATGACCTGACGTGCGCGGAAGCTATAGAGATAGCGGGCGATCCAGATGTGGAAGCTCCCCATATCAACGGTGAGCGTAACGTCGTTATTGACGATGTCCTGCATGGCGCGCACGATGCGCAGCGGATGCAGGGCAAACTGATTGAGCGAGGCGCCTCGGCGATCGAGCAGATCCCGTTGATGCTGACGATCGACCAGGATTTCTGACGCGCGCGCGCTGAGCTCCAGCTTGTGGGCGATCCGGCTCGCGAGCAGGTTCAGCGTTTCGGCGATGTCCCCCACCAGCTCGAGGTCAGGCACATAATTGCGTTCTTCATAGGCAGGCAGCACATCGATATGCACCAGCGTGGCGTCGCCGCTGTTCCACATGGACGGTTCGTATTCCACCGGGCTGTAACCGATGCAGATAATCAGATCCGCCAGATGCAGCAATCTGTCGCCTGCCTGGTTGTTAAAGAGGCCGACACGTCCGGCAAAGCGGGTGAAATGTTCCTGATTCACCGCCCCGGCCGCCTGATAGGTACTGGTGACCGGGATGCGGCTTTTCTCCAGCAGCTTACGCAGCGCGGCGCTGTTGGCAGGCTGGCTGGCCATCAGGCCCAGTAAAATGACCGGATTTTTGGCTTTTTCGATAAGCTTCGCCACGTCGTTAATGGCGGATTCCGGTGCTGGCCCCATTTTGGCAGTACTGCTGCCCGGCAAAATCGCGCCCGTGGCGGGCTGGTCGACAATATCCTGCGGCAGGCTGACGAACGCGCCCCCAGGCCTGCCGTGCTCGGCGGCGCGAAACGCGTTCGAGACCACTTCGGCAATCGCATCCGGTGAACTCACCTCTACGGCGTATTTCGTCACCGGGCTGAACATGGCGACGGTGTCCATGCTCTGATGCACCAGCTTCGCTTTATCTGCCCGCTTCACGGCACCGCCCAGCGCGACCACCGGGTCGCCCTCACTGTTGGCGGTGGCAATCCCGGTGATCAGGTTTGAGCAGCCCGGTCCGGAGGTGACCAGCGCGACCCCGGCCTTGCCGGTCAGGCGCCCTACCGCTGCGGCCATAAACGCCGCGTTCGCTTCGTGGCGCACGGGAATGATTTCGATGGAGGAATCGAGCAAGGAATCAAACACTTTGTCGATTTTTGCACCCGGAATACCGAAAACCTGCTTCACGCCCTGCGCTTCCAGCTGGCCTACGACCATATCGGCGCCATGCGCCCACTGACGTGCCTGTTTATCACTGTTCACGGTGGTTCTCCTGTTAGTTTTCGACGGAACGGATTGCAGCATCAAGGTTGCTGGGGTGAAGGTTGGCCTGTAAAAATGCGCTGTCGGCAGGCAGGTCGATCATCAGTTTGTGAATTTCACCGAAGGTCAGCACGCCGCTCTCCAGCTGGTAGTCGAGCAGATGCCCGCCGCCCTGACGATCGTCGGTGATAAAATGTTCGTGATATCCCGCGACGTTAATGCCCTGCATATGCTGCGGCGTGCGGAACCCGACCAGTACCCCTTCTCGCTGGTTAAAGCGGAACACCGGCTGGTCGTCCAGAACGTCGGTCATCGCACGGTATGGCGGCTTCTGACGCGGAACGGTACGGGTGTGGGCGTGGCGGAAATTACCGTCGATGCGTAACGCACAGAACAGGTTATCGGAGGGGATTTGCTGGTCGATCACGTCGTGGATCTGCTGACGGCTGACCGGCGCATCGAAGGTTTTGCGATACTGCGGCTGGAACCAGGTCATCACCGCAAACGGTGTTTTTTGCTCCGGCTTCGCGGCACGGGCACTCCCGTCGGCGCGCAGCTGATACACCTGGCTGCTGAAGGCAATCATTTCGCCATCCAGCTCGTTGAACGTACCCAGACCAAAATCGCCGTGCGCAAGCAGATCGGCGATAGTGGTATCCCCCTCGTACACGCCGCTTAACAGGGCGCTCATTAGCGATGTCTGATAGATCACGCTGTCAGGATGCTGGGCAGAAAACCCACGCAGGGTCTCGCACAAACTGGCCTCACAGTCGCATGCAGATGAATGCACCATCATGCTCGTCCTCTTCAACTTTATTTAGAAAGGTTAAATAAATGTTGACCCGATTCAGCATAGAGTTCCAATATAGAATCCATGCTGGTTTGAGACGTTTTTGATATGGAACTTCGTTATCTGCGGTATTTTGTCGCCGTTGCACGTGAGCGACACTTCACCAAAGCGGCCAAAGCGCTGGGTATTTCACAGCCTCCTCTGAGTCAGCAGATTAAACGGCTCGAGGAAGAAGTGGGCACGCCGTTATTCAGACGCCTGACGCGAGGCGTGGAGCTGACTGAAGCGGGAGAAGCCTTCTATGAGGACGCCTGTAAGATCCTGGCGCTGAGCGACGCCGCGCTGGAGAAAGCCCGGGGCATTGCCCGCGGGCTGAACGGCAGTCTGTCGATTGGGATCACCAGTTCAGACGCCTTTCACCCCAAAATCTTCACCCTTATTCGCCAGTATCAGCTGCAGAACATGGCGGTGAGAGTGCACCAGGTGGAAGCCAATATGTCTTCGCTGACGGCGATGCTGGCGGAGGGTGAACTGGATATCGCGTTTGTGCGTCTGCCGTGTGAGAGCAGCAAAGCGTTTGAGCTAAAAATTCTCGACCGTGAGCCGATGGTTGTGGCGCTGCATCGCGACCATCCACTGGCGAAGTGTGGATCGCTGGCGCTGGAGCAACTGCGGGATACGCCGGTCGTTTTGTTCCCGCAGGAGGTCGCGCCAGGGCTGTACGATCGCGTTTACGGCTGCTGCGAGCGGGCCGGAATTGACGTGCAGCACACGCTGCAGTCTTCGCAACTTTCCTCTTCCCTGAGCATGGTGTCCGCTGGCGGCGGGTTCGCCCTGGTGCCGAAGTCGATGGCCGCCATTTCGCCCCCCAATGTGACCTACCATGCGCTGACATCACCGGAGCTTTATACTGATATCGCGCTGTGCTGGCGGCGTTTTGAACGTTCGCGGACGGTGAAACGGTTTCTGGCGATGCTGAGTGAAGGGTAATGGCGCGGCGCTGCTTGCGCCCGCTAAGGCCTTTCTGGAAGCCGCCTCGCAAACCTGCAAGTAACCCTGTGTAATTCAGGGTTACTGCTTTTCTTACTCTCCTCCCGGCCGTAAAGTGCCTGCGTTGCGGCACATCCGCAACCGGGCGTAGGAACCCGTTGGCATAAAGCGATTTTTTTTGTCGCGACAGCGCATATACCGTTAAAATCACGGTGGCGCTGGCGGAGCAGCCGAAAGGCTGGCCGTTTTTCTTTATGCACGGTATTCCTACCTCCGTCAGCGCTACCCCCCAAGAGCGTAGGAACTCACCGGGCGGTTAATAATTTTTGCATAAAGAGGATGCCATATGGCTACTATCCCTTCCCTGTCTTACGCGCTCTCTGAAGAAAGCGCTATACACCATCTGCTTCATCTACAACTGCCTGAATCTGCAGATCTCTTCGAACTGGCCGATGCCTGCACCGCGTATGTAAGCGTGCTGGTAGAAACTGACGATGCGGTCACCCATGCAACACTGTGCACGCGTTTGCTGGCAGTCCTTAAACGCCTTCGCGCGCGTTGTGATTCTGCCCTCCCGCCTTATCTGGTCGAACAGCTGATTGCAGGAGAGAAGATTGTCTCCTGCGTTCCGGACTGCTGGCAGGATACGTCGCTCCAGGTGGACTATGCGCTGGCGTTAACGCAGGCGGTAATGGGCGGAACATTGCCTGCAAACGTGGCAAAAGAGCTGACCGGTCTGCTACATGATATGGTCTGGCTGCTGGCGGAGTTCGTGAAAGAGCCGTATATCACGGCGCACTAAGGCCAGTGCGTAAGGGCCGAAATTCAGCTGGTCTGTGAGCCAGAATTTCGGCCTTAATAATCTAAAAAACCCATGCAGACGAAGGGTTAAAGTACTGAGGTAGCCTCGTCCAGCCAGCCGGGAAGCGTTTCTCTGTACCAGTTCAGGTACAGCTCAAAATCTGTTTTATTTCGGTCATAGAGCAGGGACACCACCTCTGACAAAATCCATGCTTTAGCAAGGGTTATTTCCGTCGCTAGCTGTCGGGCAGGCATATGCAGATAATGCACGCTGTAACGCTCCGCAAGCTGTAAAATGCTTTGCCTGGAGCCCATCCCCTTTACCAGCGGGGCGAGGTCGATAGCCGGACTGCCCGTGCCAAACCTTTCCCAGTCAAAGAGAACCCACTCTCCGTTTTCTCTTCTCCCCCAGTTACCGGCATTGGTATCCCCTGAGATTAAACATTTCTGCCGAAACAAAACGCTGCCCGCTTGCTGAAAACAGCGCATCTGGTGGGCCGCGCGGTCCGGTAATTTCAAAAGCGCCAGTGATTTTTCAAGCGCTTTCTCGGACCAGGAATGAGGGTGATACACCCAGGTTGGGTCTGGTGGAGTGCAATGAAGATGAGAAAGGCATTTCAATATGTCATCCCCCGACACCTCATCCTGAGACACTTTTCCAGGGATATATTCCAGCCTTAACCGGCGTAGATGTGGATCGGCAGACAACAGCGTCGGGGTTTTGATTCCCCTGCTGTTGAGCTCTTCCGCCGCATACTCGTAGAAAGCGTATTCCACAGGGCTAACAGGGCATTTATCTATGACTTGCTGACCATATTGATCCACCAAACGCTGCACTTTTGCCGCACCCATTTGGGATAAATTCTCCGCAGACATACATGACTCCCTGAGTCAGGTTTGGCTTTAAGGGATAAGTGTAGTGTGATGCGGAGAGATCAGGGGCATTGCGTTTTACGGGCAGTGTTGCGGGTTGTGGGAAGGTCCGATTAGAGCGAGGTGCGGAAGTTGCGTTGTGCTAAGTAATACTAAATGAGGCAGCCCAATGATGATGAAAAATCTTGTCACCATGCTTCAAATTCAATATATCAAAATTTTAGTTGTGTATTTTTGTAAAGGAAAAGATTTGTTGGCCGATAAGACCTATGTCTCCTTTTAATAATATTGAATCAAGGGAGGCTATTAGTGTATAAAAATTGTTACAAAAGGAGTAATTATGCTTAAGCACGAAGTTTCCTGCGTTGGCGATATTTTAAAAATTGTTAACGAAGTTGCGAAACAAAATAAAGACCGCCAATTATATTTTCGAGGCCAAGCAGATGCTAGTTGGGGGATAGAATCTTCTCTTTGTCGATTATTAAATTCTAATGACATTAAACCTCTTCCAGTTAAAAACATGGATCCTGATTTCGCTTTAAAAATTTCACACTCTCGACTGGCATCTGAGTTATTTGATAGTTTTAAAGATAAATTTGTACTGTATTCTGATGTTAATATAATAAAAGGATACGAGTTGAATGATATAGACCTGCATGTTATGGCTCAGCATTATCAATTACCAACACGTGTAGTCGATCTAACCAAAAACCCATTAATTTCACTTTACTTTGCCACCGAAGAAAACAAGTCCGATACTGATGTTGCTGTATTTATTCTAAAAAATGGGTATTCCGAAACATCTAGCAAAGTTTTTCAATCAAAATTGGAAAAGGCTCAGAAGAAATATTATGATTTTTATCAATTAATTAGACCGTATATGCGTGCGGGGAGTAAAGAATCCATTTCCAAAGCTATTGATTTATTCAAAAACTATAAAATTGACTTCTACGAATTGAATCAAGAATTATTGCTATGCAAAGATGATATCCACCCAGATCACAGTGCCGTGCTCAATAGCATGGCATCGTATAATGACGAAAAAATAGAAGAAATACTACATATATTTTCTGATGAAGATGGCTTCAATTTTAGACAATCCCACAGTTCAATCCGTATTTACAACTCTACATTACAGGTAATTAGCCCTCTTCCAATTAACCAACGCATTAAAAATCAGCAAGGGTTACTATTATTTTCGAATGTCATCAACAAACCAATTTTTAAAGCATCACATTTTTTTGACAATAATATTATTTCCGATACCGACTTTAAATCACAAAACTTCGCGAACGAGAGTTGTTTAAAAATTATTATTAAGTATAAATATGTGGATGCTATCAGAAAAGAATTGGAACGTTATGGCATTACTCGGGACTTCATTTATCCTGAGTTACCGAACTACACTTTATATATGAAAGATAAGATACTCAGAAGTTACATTTAATCAACAATTTAAATATATGTTCTTAAAAGGAAGTGTTTGCTTGGTGAATAAAATATCAACCATGTTTTCCAAGGTTGATATTTTAGATATACCATAAAACTTTCAAATAAATAGCAAAATATAGTACGTCTTTTGGAACGTCCGCTTCTGGCACAAAGCGGACCGACATAAGAGCCGCAAGGTTTGCTACGAGCGATAAGCGACCCCATAAACTTAAAATGAGTGCGGAGCAATGCCGCTATTTCAGGCCAGCCCGTCGGCTGGCTTAACTCTCCCCACTTGAGATCCAGAAATCGTTTTCTGCGGTGCGCTCCTGGGACCTTATCCGCTCCCCGCATCAGGTGTCCCCTGATGGAATACCAGTTTCCATTGCCCGCTCCCGGCCCGCTCCCAACATGAAGAGCGCAAAGTCGGGCGAGTGCCGTCCGTATTGAATGTCCTGTAGTGCAATATCGCGACATCCTCTCGTATTTGGATGAGCTGAAAGTCGCTGCTGAGAATGGTCGGGATAACTGTTTCGGCAGAAAGTGCCTCGATTGTCTGCGAACGATCGATCAACACACCTGATCGTGTCATTTCCCTGAACTGGTCGTGAAGTATCTGTTCAAGCCATTCACGATCGTTGCGCCTGCTGCCATGAAGCGTGCGTTCCAGCGTTTTCAACTGTTCCAGAAGCATGGCATTTACCCTCATTCAAATTCGACTGTCAGTTGCATGGCCATAAATGTTTTGCGGCAACTCGTCCGCCAGCATGTGAAGTGTCGTCTTCAGCCATTTGGTTGCCCCTCTCTGGCCACTGCGTTTATGCGAGTAAATCTTTACTTCAAACGGGCTTATGGTGAACGGCAATGAAAAAATCTGAATACTGGCAGCATGTTTCAGCTTCTCAGCAGCAAAACGGGGGATGGCCATTAGCAGGTCACTTTCCGCAACGATAAACGGGGCACTCAGCATGGATGGCGTCTTAAGCGCTATCTGCCGCGTATACCCCAACTGCTCAAGCCGTAAATCCAGTACACCCTGCTTTTCGTTCCAGGGGGTTATCACCAGATGCCGTGCGGCAAGATAATCTTCCAGCGTCAGCTGTGTTCGGCGGGTATTGCTGATGACAACATACTCATCCTCAAACCAGTTTATCTCGTCCAGTTCATTGTGGCGGATATCGTCGGGTGTACTGAACCCCAGCGCCAGATCCACTTCTCCTGCCAACAGTTCGTTCAGCGCCGGGCTGTGTGGCAAATAGCGTAAATCAAAGCGCAAGCCAGGCGCTTCCTGCTGCAGTCTCTGCATCAACGTCGGGAAAATGCACAACGCGGTAAAGTCCGTGATCGCAATCTGGATCCGCTCCGTGCTTTCGCAAGCCACGAACGCCGGTTGTACAGTCAGCTCCTGATTGAGAAATTTCAGTGCTGATGCAATAGACGGCGCGAGCTGGGTAGCATACACGCTTGGGCACATCCGGTGGCCTTCCCGGTAAAATAGCGGGTCATTGAGCGCAATACGCAGTCGGGACAGCGCGTGGCTCAACGCAGAGGTGCTCATCGCCAGTTCATCCGCGGCGAGGCGAACGGAACAGTGCCGATAAATGGCGTCAAAAATGAGCAACAGGTTTAAATCAAGACGTCGTAGCGCTGGATGCATAATATTCATCATGGGGTGATTTCATTGCACTTAATTCTTCCGACAATACCCCCTATGCTTAACGCCATCAATAACGATGCCTTGCAAAAAAGACAGGAAAACATATGAGTATCAGCCTTCGCCAGGCCCGCCCGGAAGATGCCTCCGCTATTTACGATATGATTTATGAGCTGGCGGTTTACGAAAAAGCCCCGCAAGAAGTGGTCACCACACCGGATGAGATTCGCGAAACACTCTTTGGCGACGGCAGCCATACCGAAGCATTAATCTGCGAGATTGAAGGGAAAATCGCCGGATACGCCGTGTTCTTCACCAGCTACTCCACATGGCTTGGACGTAACGGTATTTACATGGAAGATTTGTATATTTCCCCCGATTATCGCGGCAAGGGCGCGGGAAAAGCGATGCTGAAGAAAATTGCGCAGTACGCCGTGGAACGGCGCTGCGGACGCCTTGAATGGAGCGTACTGGACTGGAACCAGCCCGCAATTGATTTTTACCTCAGCATTGGCGCATTACCTCAAAACGAATGGGTACGGTATCGCCTGGAGGGTAACGCGCTGTTGAACTTTGCCGAATAACGCGACCGTGTTGCAGCAAATTGCAGATGCAGGCTGCTTCTGTTGAGGGGCAGTCATGTTCGCGTTGAGGGGAGTATCAGGAACACATTGATCAGGCTTCGGGCCTGTTCAGTCGCGGCGCGTTCGTCGGTGGAGTATTTCTTCGACATAATGGTCAATGGCAATATTGTGCTCACGGCTCACGCGCGAAATGAATATGTGCAAAAGCGCCAGCGATGCGTGGAGTGTGACTGCGACCAGATTGTCGAAGTCTTTCTGAGTGAAACGGTCATTCCCCTTCAGTGTCGAATGCTGGAGCAAGGTGTGGGCCGTGATCTCGAGGACGGCTCGCCTGTAATCGCTCGACAGCAGGACATCCAGATCGGTCTGGCGAAGATCAAACGTGAAGTTAAAACTGACAAATCCGGAATCGACCGGCAAAGAGTAGGTCAGTCTGTCACCCTGTTGCTCAACGTACGGTTCATACCCCTCCCCCATCAGCCGTTGCGCATGCATATCGCCCTCTCTTCTCTTCCAGGCGCCAGGCACACGTGTTGACCAGGGAGCGTCACCGCAGGATTAAACAAGTGTTTCACCCGCTTTGATTGATTGACTGATAAAGGGCGCGGGCTTTCCAAAGAGATATCCTTGTGCCAAATCACACCCTAAACGTTGAAGGCACAACAGTTGATCATTGGTTTCAACGCCTTCAGCAATAATTATCATATCAAGGCATTTCGCCATGCCGACCATTAATTTTGCGATGGTCTGAGTTTCTTCATCCGTGGATATTGTTCGCACAAAAGATTTATCGATTTTTATTTTATCAAAGCCTAACTGAATCAATCTTGAAAGGGAGGAATAGCCCGTACCAAAATCATCAATAGAGATTTTTATGCCCAGCACTCTGAGCGCCATAAGGATTTCGATGGGGGTTTCACTGTCGGTAAACAGCGAAGATTCCGTCACTTCCAGTTCGAGTCGGGTCGCGGGCAACCCCGTTTCGGCCAGCACTGCGCGTACTGTATCGACAAAATTCATACTGCTTAACTGCACCGGAGACACGTTGACAGAGATCCTTGCCGGCACCTTCCATGTCGTCGCTTCCTTGCAGGCGATTTCAAGCGCGGCTTTGCCTATCTCATGGATGAATCCCGTTTTCTCTGCTACCGAAATAAAATCATCCGGCGCAATGATGCCCTTAACGGGATGATTCCAGCGCAGAAGGGCTTCATAGCCATATATTTCAGTGGTGTACGAATCAACAATCGGCTGATAGTAAACGACCAACTCTTTATTTGCGACTGCCACTGATAAATCACGCTCCAGGGTTCTGCTTTCCTCGAGCTTTTGCAGCATAATGCGGCGAAACACTTTGATCATGTTTAAGCCTGCACGTTTAGCTTCATACAGAGCCAGATCGGCAAACTTATAAAGGTAATCTGAACGCCGTTCTAACTCTGAAACAACAATACCGACGCAGGTACCAATGGTGACGTTAGAGTTACCTATTATGTAAGGCTTTTTAATGCACTCACAGATTTCCATGGCCAGATTAACGGCACTTTCTTCCGTCAGCTCATGCGACAATAATGCAAACTCGTCGCCCCCGAGGCGATAGAATGTATTTGTTTCGTTGCTCATGGAAGATAAACGGTGCGCAACCTCACGCAATAACAGATCGCCGGCATCGTGACCAAAGCTGTCATTGACTTCTTTAAAGCGATCAAGATCAAATAACATGACCGTGACTGGCCTGTGTATGCGGCTCGCTATCGAGATATTATTAATAAGATCATCCCAGAAATAAAGCCTGTTTTTAAGCCCCGTCAACGAGTCATGGTAAACGTCATACGCCAGTTTTTTATTCTGTTGCTGGAGTATTTCCTTCGATTTCTGAAGTTCATTTGCCAGGCTGGTAACCTGTCGGTGAGTTTTAAGTATCTTCCTGTTCTGGCAGACGTTTAAAACACCCAATATCGCACTTAAAATAATCAGCAGAACCGAAAGGCCTGAATAGATACGATACAGCTTTTGTATATTCTGGTTTGTCTCGTTGATGGAGTTAACATCATTGGAAAGTGCACTGGATGAAAACTGGCTAAGGGAGGAATCAAGCGCATACATTTTCTCAAGATAATCAGCAAGTTGAGCGCGAGTCATCCCTTCCAGATGATGATCAAGGTAATCAAGCGTTTCATGCAGGTTTTTTGCCAGTGCATTATGGCTTTTATTCGACTTTACATATTTCCCTAAATCGCCTTCTTTCAGTAACTCACGCTGGCTAAGCATGATCTCCAGCCGCATGCGGAGATCGTCCATGGTGATATCAGGATTATTGTCAGAATAACGGCTGATCCACGACTCCAGCCTGTAGTATTCTGAAACCATCTGAGAGACAGACCAGGAGTCTTTATAATGGTTGAGTTTTTGCAGATCCTCCTGCCGCTCATGCAAAAGAAATGAAATATACCCGGTTGTAATGAATAGGAAAAATATAATGCCTACCAGGATCCTGTTCATGCATTTCTCCAGATTATTACTCTACGACCATTTTGCTAATCTGCCATGCTGATCTCGAGTAATAGACCTGGTTATCCAACTCTTTGTTACTTTCATAAGGATAGACAATAAACAGAGGGCCCTTGTCGCGAACGCGCATATATTGGCCGTTCATTTTTATTGCAAGGATCACGTTATATTTTGTGAAGTCTTCAATGGGAATTTCAGTCGTATAATCATTGAGCGCGGTTACACTCAGAACAGTGCCTTTGGCGCCGACCAGTTCCATGAGTTTTTTCATGGGAATACCCTCAAAGCTTGTCTGGTCATTATACCATGGGTTACGGGTACGCATGGTAACGAGGCCGATTTTTTCCAGGCCAGCGATATCAAAGACTGCAGCGCCATTTTGATTACTGTTCTCGATTTTCCCGGAGATGGTTAACACGGGTTTCCCTTCAAGCTTAGGGAGTTCCTTCCCCCAGGAACAGGTCGAAATAATCAAGAAAAGTAGGGTGATTGCCATTCTCATGCGCGATGACTCCATTAAGGAAATAGGTATGTCTTGTCGTCTATTCTGACACAAATTGTTACCAGCCAACCAGATAAGACTCCAGGACGAAACGGTCCCGTTATACTCTCGTTTAACGGTCCATGACAGCCATCCCGACGTTGTTGCTTGCCGTATCGTCATTAACAAAGATTAGCCTTCAGACGTGTCCCTGTCTCCCTTTTACACCATGATAATATGAGACAGAGCAGGTTATTAAAATTGGACGAAGGCGGAATTTGAAAAAATTGTCGTTTCTAATCCCCCGCTGCGTCTTAAACGGTCAGAATTTGTGCGGAGTGGTCAATTATTGCTACAGAATACCCTCAGGAGAGGTGCACATTGCGCCCTTATAAGCAGGTTAAAAGGGCAATGTCGTGCTATCGAGCGATCAATCCGACACAAGAATATTGTCGATCACCGGCTGGACGATTTGCTGAAATACTTTCGCGTCGTTAAACGCGCGTGCGGCTAACATGGCACCATGTACCGTTGCCATTAACTGCCCCGCCTCGCTGGCGTGGGTTGACCGGACAGTAAAGCATTTTTCCCTTTCTCCTCTCTGGAGCAACTCCGTCAGCCAGCCAGAGAGATCGGCGAAATGTCCCGTCACTTCCGAAGCGACTTCGGGCGGCAACGTCGGCAGTTCGGCGGCAAGCATCGCGCAGATACAAAATGGCGCAGAACCGTCCTGGATGCATTTGGCCCAATAATCGGCATAGGCCTGAAGTTCGGCAACCGGATTATTTAGCTGACGGCTTAATGCCTGCATTCCGGCGCGAGCCTCCTGGCGATACTCGCTCACGACGACCCTTACCAGCTCCGCCTTGCTTGAAAAATGGTGGTGAATACTCGCCTTGCGAATATTCACCTTTTCAGAAAGGTCGGCAAAACTGAAGCTTCGGTAGCCACCGGTGGTAAGCAATTGTCGCGTGAAAAATATAATGTCGTTTGCTTTCTGTGAACGTTCGGTGGACATAGCCGTAACCCATTGTCAGTATACAGATCAATAAGATATCAGAGAGCAGAGCGAAAACCTACCGACAGGCCGCCTTTACTGCCGCCGTCTGCCGGTCCCCGCCATACTGTCAAAGACGCCATCTCGCAGCACTAACGCATGAAAAAGCGCGGCCGCCAAATGCAGCATCACGGTAGCAAATAGCATCAGCGCAACCAGAGAGTGCAAAGGCCGCAGAATAGCAAACCAGTCGTTATTCACCGGAACAATGGGTGGCAAAACAACCCCGCCCCCGAGGGTGATGGGGTACCCCGCCGCTGACTGCATCGCCCAGCCAATCAGGGGCTGAAGGAACATCATGAGGTATAACGCCCAGTGTGAGAGATGCGCTATCAGGCGCTGCCAGGCCGGTATGGAAGCCGGTAGCGAAGGGACGGAGGTATAAAACCTCAGCCATAGCCTGACCACCACCAGAACCAGAATCATCAGCCCCAGCGGTTTGTGGATCGCCACCAGCAGGGCATGTTTCGACGAAATGGTTGAAACCATTGCAATACCGATAAACAACATTGCCACGATAGCCGCCGCCATGAACCAGTGCAGAATGCGCAACGCCGGATGGAAATAAGCAACCTGTTTCATAAGCCAGCTCCTGACTGTCGGGACTGTTCACGGGTACGCGCATTGTAGGATTTGGCATAGGCCGCCGAGCGCGCATTCAGTAAAGGATCGTCCGAAGGGGCAATGCCATCGGGCAAAATCAGCGGATCGTAGTTGATGTCATTGCACGGACCGTTTTGCTGCGGTGTTGCACGCGTCAGCACGAGCATGCCGGCATTGATGGTTTGCCGATCTTCAGGCCAAACCTGGCTTGCATCGTTGCCCGGATCGCCCGGTTTAGCGACGGTAATCATCAGATCCCATTTCAGCGGCCCTTGCTTCAGACGCTCTTCAAGATCGTGTTGCAGAAAATCTTTATCATTTTTATCCGCCTCGCTCATCGGCTGAGAGCCAATATGCGGCACCATACTCCAGCGGACCAGATGTTCTTTACCCGCTTTATCAATAAAGCGAAATGCATTCAGGCTATTAAAGCGATCGCTTGCCCAACTGGATGACGGTACATACTGCTTTGCCCAGGCGAGGTAGGGTTGCATCTGAGGATGCGCGATCACAAACGCCTTAAGCTTATCGGGGTTGGGTTTACCGGTTGCCGGATCGGGCAGAGTCAGGTTTTGCAGCGCATAGAAGTCTTCAACGGTAGAGACCGGAAAGCGTGGCATCGCGTTCATGCCTGTTCGCCATTGCTCGCCGTTGCTCTGCCTGAATTGCAGCGCCATGCTGCGCACGGGAACGGCATAATCCGGCGCTTTTGGGTTACCCCCTGCGATGGCGAAACGCCCCGTAACCGGCGTTTCGCCAGGGGCAAACAGCGCTGCTCGCGATAACGAACTGACCTGGCCATTAGAGATAAAATCCCCCACCACGCACACGCCCTTCGCGTGATTGCGGCGAAAACCAGGATGTTCCCCACTCGATTTCTGCAATACCGAAACCAGTTTGTCAGACGTCAGACGATTCGGCGTCAGCCAGCCGCCTGACCAGAGAAACAGCGCTATCAAGACAAGGGGAATAATCGCGACCAGGCACAGGCGGACTATTTTTTGGCCGGTGGAAAGTGAAGTGTTCGTCATATTTTTGCTCACACAGTGAATACACAATCAAATACGCGAGAACGTATTCCTGAAAACATTAAGCACGTCTTTCGCTGCTGGCGTGATAACTCGCCCATTAAGACGCGCCACAGGATGAATGAAGCAGGATTTTTTTAACTGTAGCCCAGAGCCGCTCTTTATCTCTGTCACGTATTTTTTCATGCTGAATTTCTCGCATGAATGCCGCTTTATCAGCTCCGGAAAAGCCGCCCTCCGTTTTTAATTTCCGGGCGATACTGCGAAGCGTTGATTCATCGGCATGGGCAATTTTTGCTCTCACCACAGAGAGCGGCATCGGTGTCCTCGGTGTGTCTTCTTCCATGAGCCAGTCGGCACAATGGAAATGCTGGATAGCCTTCGCAATGTCCATCTGCAGTTGAATGAAAGACCTGACGCTCTCTCTTTCCAGCCCTGACGCGTGGGCGACAGCAAAGGCTCTTTCAAGCACGTCCCGTTCCTGTTCAGGGTCGGCAATTGCCTGACCCTGCTGCGCCTTATACGCCGCAACCTCTTTCATCAGGCAAAAACGCAGGTTGATACTCATGCCGGGGCCGGAAAAAACCTCGATCGCTGTCGTTGTTTCCGCAATGCCATCTCCCTGAATGGATGGCCCTGCCGCTAACTCATGCTTTTTCTCCATTACCGATCTCACTTATCGCATAGGTAAAAAAATAACGTTCTCAGGCCCGGATCCGGTTGGCTGGAAAGCGAACGAAAACCAACCTACCAGTTGGTAGGTTTAGTGTCAATTTCATCACTCATTTTTTACTCAATGCTGGATGCCATGTTTGTTCGGAATGGTTTTCAAAAGAATTCGGGGTAAGACAGGCTGCCGAAACGGCGAGCGAGGGGGAACGAAGAAAGATGAACAGAACTCAGAAAAAACATGCGGGCAGGAATACTGCATCCTGCCCGCATACCGGCCATACGGTCATTCCACTCCCCCAGCAAAAAAAATCGTATGGCGAGTTATCTTAGGCGTGAACCATATCTGCACAATACTGGATGCCAATACCGAACGCTCCGCCATGTTTCTGGCTGATCGAAGTGGTCAGTTCGTAGGTTTCATGACGTGCCCAGTCACGTTGCAGTTCAAGCAGGTAAGTCAGGGCAGTAATCGGCTTTGCGCCAGCCTGAATCATGCGTTGCACAGCGCGTTCATGAGCTTCTGCACTCATGTCACCGCTGGCGTCTGTGACGATATAGACGTCAAAACCTTGCTCAATGGCAGACTGAACCGGACCATTCAGACAGACCGAGGTCCACAGACCTGCAAACACCAGGCGGTCGCGCTCCAGTTTGTTGACGGCATCAACAAAATTACCATCTTCCCATGCGTTTGAGGTGGATCGGTTAACGTACGACGCGTCATCCGGGAATACCGCTGAAACTTCAGGAAATACCGGGCCCGCAAAATCATGGCGTGAAATCGTTGAAACAAGGGTCGGAATATTAAACCCCTTGCCTGTTTCCGCGAGGACTGCGGTATTTTGTCTCAGCAGGCCGATATCAATATTTTTCACATTGAACGCCATCTGGCTCTGGTGATCCAGCAGGATCAGCGCATGGTTTTCCGGGCTTAACAGATTTCTGGCCGCTGCAGGTGTTGCTTTAATCGTCATAATAGTTTCCGCGATGTTTGTTTAAATTTATCAGTGTGTTAATGACCTGATTCGTGAACACGAGAAAACTATACAAAACGAAATATTCTTTTGTCCGTTCATTTTTGCAAAGGGCTTATTGCAAAAATGAACGCTGTGAAATATTAATGAATTTTATATGAAAAAAGGAATTAACATGTTTGTCCGAATATTCTCTTTCTGTTCTCTGCTAAATAGTGGGAACAGTGATTCATAAATTCCCTTATTTTTGCTGATTTCCTCACATCAGGATGCGCGAGCAGCCAAATGTCTTCACCCAGTCCCTCCACGATGGGGCTAATCTGAGCCAGTTTATCTATCTGATTGCCATGCATGCAGGGTAACAAACCGATCCCAATGCCGCTTGAGATTGCCGACGCAACACTGAGAACGGAGTCGCCGCGAAAGGTGATATTTTTCTCGGGAATATTTTTTTCAATCCACAGAAAGGCGTTTAACTTAGACATTGCGTAATGGAAGGAGACCCAGCGATGCTCCGTGAGCGTCATAGCATTGACTTGCTTTTTTTCCCATTGTTCACGTAAACCATACACTGCCCAGAACGCCGATCCCACCTTGCGGCCGGAAAGATGCTCCGGAATGTCTCTGGTGGCTCGAAACGCGATATCCGCCCCGCCATCGAACAAATTGACGGATTCATTTTCTGTCGAGACCTGAAAGGTAATGTGGGGATTTATTCGGCTAAATGACGCGATCAGCGGGTTAAGGTAATCCTGCAAAAGGGCATCCGACGTGGTGACCCTTATCTCCCCCGAAAAACCGCATTCATCCTCTTCAATGTTCTGTAGAACATAGTGGATATCCTCTTCAATGCGGTGTCCCAGGGCGATCAGCGCGGTTCCGGCTTTTGTCGGAACGTAGTGGGTGCGGCGACGCAGAAAGAGGGCTAATGCCAGCGACGTCTCAATGGCCCCCAACCGACGAAACAAGGTGGAATGATTGATGCCCAGAGCATCTGCGGCGCGTGACAGATTACCGTGCTCACCTATAGCCATAACGGTTTTCAAATCATCCCAGGAAAAGTTCTGGGAGGTCATTTTCTTCATACTCTTTAAATCCAAATATCTTATCGGCAGGCCAGCTGTAAAAATTGCTGGCGGATGCGCTCGGCAATGGCATTGACCACCGCCGCACTCTCATCAGTCGGATCAATATCAACCCGGAAGGGACGTTTCCCGCAGGTGTATTGACGATATTGACTATTGCCTGCGCGGCATGACCGTGCAGGCCTCATCGCTCATTTACCCCGGAAGCGTATGCATCCGCCTGTCGGGGGGATTAGGCGAAGCCACCGTTTACACGAATAACCTGCGAGTTGATCCAGCTCCCGTCCGGACCGGCGATCATCGCTACTGCGCTGGCGATCTCTTCTGGGGTACCGATGCGCTCGAGCGGGGCCAGTTTTGCAACGGCCGCAACCTGCTCTTCGCTCTTACCGTTAAAGAAGAGCTCAGTCCCGGTGGGGCCCGGAGCAACGGCATTAACGGTGATATTTCTGCCCCGCAGTTCGTTTGCCAGCACGTGTACAAGCCCTTCCACGCCTGCTTTTGAGGCGATATAGGGACCATAAGCCGGGAAGGATTTGGCGATCACGCTCGTCGAAAGGGCAATGATTCTGCCGCCTTCACTCACGGTTTCAGCAGCATTTGCCAGCACCAGAAATGCGCCACGCAGGTTGGTATGAATGACACGATCAAAATCGTGAAGACCGGCAGGGGTAATCTTCGCCATTGGCATGATCCCCGCGCTGTGCACCACCACATCCAGTCTGCCGGTAACCGCTTTCGCTTGCTGGAACAAGTGGCTGACATCCGCTTCGCTGGCAACATCAGCCTGAATCGCCGTCGCACGGCCACCTTTAGCAACGATGCTCTGCACGGTTTGCTCTGCCGCCTCGGCATTACCTGCGTAATTCACGATAGTGGTAAAACCGTCCCGCGCGAGACGCTCAGCAATGGCGCGGCCGATACCACGGGAACCGCCCGTAACAAGGGCAGTTTTATTGACTTTGTCCATCGTTCTCTCCGGTTTCAGTGAAAGGGGGTCTGAATGGAGATATTAATGTTTTAGCAGGAGAGATAAATGGGTGATATTTGATAACATAATTCCATTATCGTTAATAATCGCCTTCAGGATCCGTGATGGATAAATTTGATACCATGCTGCTCTTCACCCGCATTGTAGAGCTTCAAAGCTTCAGTCAGGCCGCGGACCAGCTAGGGATCCCCAGAGCGACGGCCAGCAATGCAATAAAAAGCCTGGAGAAAAACCTGGAGTGTCGTCTGCTGGAGCGCACGACCAGACACGTGCGGGCCTCGCTGGATGGCGAGGCATTTTATGAACGCTGCGTGCATATTCTTTCTGAACTGGACGATGCGGAGTCTTCCCTGCGTCATTCCGGCGTAAGGCCACAGGGGATTTTGCGCGTGAATCTTCACGGGGCCCATGCGACCCGCATTGTACTGCCCCGTATTGACGAGTTTCACGCCCGCTATCCCGCCATCAGGCTGGTTATCAGCAGTGGGGATCGTCTGGTCGATCTGATTCGGGAAGGCGTTGACTGCGCCGTACGCGCGGGCAAGCTCTTTGATTCATCATTAATTGCCCGGCCTTTAGCCCAGATGCCTCAGGTTATCTGCGCCAGTCCGGACTATCTTCGTAAGCACGGCCGACCGATGACTCCAGACGATCTGCTTTCTCACCAGAGCGTCAATTTCTTTTCCACCAGCCGGGGTAAGAACTACCCTCTGGAACTCATTGTTAACGGTAAAGAGAAAAGCTATCCGACCAAAGGCTGGATGACAGTGAATGACGCAGAGAATTACGTTATTTGCGCGTTGCGCGGATGTGGGCTGGTTCAGCTTCCACGTTATCATGTGGACGATGCCCTTCGGGATGGCCTGCTACAGGAAGTGTTAAGCGACTGGAAAAGCCCGGCCATGCAACTTTCGGCTATCTATCCACAGCACCGACAGCTGTCTCCCCGTGTCCGGATTTTTGTAGACTGGCTGGTTTCTCTCTATCGGGAACGCTTTGAGGTGAACGCTTAATGGCTGCGTAAACCGTCGCTCACGTTGACGGCGCCGCGGGATCGGCAAGCATCGCATCGGCGATATCCAGCATAACCCGCAGGCGATCCATATGCCGGAGGTCAGAGTGATACCCTACCCATATATCTTTGGACGGCGGTGGCTCCGGCATGCTGATAGCCGCTAAGCCGGTGATGGCATCACCAAGCGGGCGCGGTAACACGGCGATGCCCATTCCACGCTGGCACATCTGTGCCTGTACGGCCCGGCTGGTACTGGTGAACACACGTCGTGACTGGGGGAACCTGTCGAGCAGCCAGGCGACGTCAGAGAAGTGGGATTGTGCCGTGTTCATCAGAATAAGCCCCACTGCGGCCGGATCGTGTCGGGCGATATCGGCGATTTCCGGCGTTCCATATAGCGCATAGGGGATGCGCATCAGGCGGCGCTGTACAATATCCGGTTCGGTAAAGGGAACGATGCGAAACGCAATGTCGGCATCACGCCGCGACAGGTTAAGTAAGCGGTAGCTTGCGATAAGCTCCGGCACAATCGCCGGATGGCGGCGCGTCAGTTCCTCCAGGACCGGTGCGAGAACATAGTTGGCAAACCACTCTGCTGAAGAGATCCGCAATATCCCTTCAAGACGTTCGTGATTACCGGCGAGACGCCGCTCCATCGCCAGCGCGGAGTTTTCCATCGCTTCTGCCAGCTTCAGCACCCTGTCGCCGGCGTCGGTCAGAACCAGCCCCTCCTGTGTCCGGCGAAATAGCGCTTGCTGCGCCTCTTCCTCAAGCGCCTTTATCCGGCGACCAATCGTCGGATGGCTCACACCCAGGCTTCGTGCCGCCTCGCCGAAAGAGCCCTTACGCATAACTGCAAGAAATACCCGGACGTCGCCCCATTCCATGCCAGTGTCTCACCGTACAAAAATGAACATTGAATATACAAAAGTGGCAGTTCCAAAACAACTTTGTCGATATCACTATAGCGTCCTCACCCCAGTCAGGAAATGAATGACATGTACAAATTAAAAGACAAAGTGGCGATTGTAACCGGTGGTTCCAAAGGCATCGGAGCCGGGATTGCCCGTCAACTGGCGGCTGACGGTGCAAAGGTTATTGTCAATTACGCGTCAGGCAAAAGTAGTGCTGATAACGTCGTTGCCGATATACAAGCTGCCGGTGGGCAGGCGGTAGCGGTCGCGGCGGATGTCACCCGTCAGGCTGAGGTTGAGGTGCTGGTTCACGCGGCCATCGACATTTTCGGGCGGCTGGACATTGTGGTGAACAACGCCGGCATTTATGAGTTCGCCCGCATTGAAGAGAGCACAGAGGCACTCTACCGCAGACAATTCGACATCAATGTTCTGGGCCCGCTATTAATGTCCGGCGCTGCTGCGCCGCATCTGAATAAAGGCAGCAGCATCATTAACATCAGTTCGTTCGTCACCCGCGTCTTTATCGCCGAGAGTGCCATCTACAGCGGCACCAAAGGGGCGATCGATGCTATTACCGGGGTACTGTCACGAGAACTCGGCCCCCGGGGAATTCGCGTCAACGCGGTCAACCCTGGCCTTATCGAAACGGAAGGCAGTCATAGTGCAGGCGCGATGAACTCGGACTTCCAGACATGGAATGAAAAGCAGACCCCACTCGGCCGCATCGGTCAGGTGCAGGATGTTGCGCCGATCGTCTCATTTCTCGCATCAGACGATGCGGGATGGATCACCGGTGAGGTGATTCTTGCCTCTGGTGGCATGCGCTAACGCCCTGCCTCTCAATCTCTGCACATAACTGTTACCTGTGGAGTGTTCCATGTCGCCCCCTATCCTCCCGCAAGCCGAGCCGCGTCGCTGGGCAATGTTTGTCATCCTGCTGGTTGGCGCATTTTTGCCCCCGCTCGATTTTTTTATCGTCAATGTTGCGCTACCTGCTATTCAGGACGAGCTGAGCGCCTCTTCCTCTGCTGAACAGCTGGTCATTTCGTCCTATGCAGCCGTGTATGCCGTAACCTTAATTACCGGCGGTCGTCTGGGTGATATTTATGGTCGTGGGAAGATGTTTTTTATAGGGCTTATCGGTTTTGCGGTGGCATCGCTGCTGTGCGGTTTAGCCTGGTCACCATGGGTACTGATTAGTGGACGCGTGTTACAGGGTGCTACGGCCGCGATTATGGCGCCTCAGGCACTGGCTTCCGTACAGGCCATTTTTCCGGAAGCGGAAAAACCGTTCGCGTTGAGTATCTATGGCGCTGTATTTGGCCTGGCCTCGGTTATCGGGCAGGTAGTGGGCGGTATCCTGATCTCAGCGGATCTGTTTCACCTGGGATGGCGGGCTATTTTTCTCGTTAACTTGCCGGTGGCGCTGCTGGTCATTCTCTTCGGGTTGCCACTGCTGAAAGAGACGCGTGCGCCATCCGCACAACGACTGGACCCGGTCGGCATGTTACTGGCGACCGCCACGTTGAGTGCGCTGATTGTGCCGTTAATTGAAGGCCGTGAAGCGGGATGGCCCTGGTGGACATGGCTGTCATTTCTGGCTGTCCCGCTGCTGGCGTCGCTGTTATGGCGTTATGAGCGTCGCCTTAGCCAGAACGGCGGTTCGCCTCTGCTTGATCCGGTCGTATTACGCGCGCCGGGGCTGGGTCAGGGGCTGGCGATCGTTTTGCTGTTTTATTCTATCGGGGCCTTCTTTCTTTTGTTCTCCGTTTATCTACAAGATGCGTTGCAGTTAAACGCCCTGACTGCGGGCCTGCTTTTTCTGCCTTTTGGCGTGGGTTTTCTGATCGGTCCGTTGCTAACACCTTATCTGAGGCGTTTTGTCGGCAATTATCTGAGCGCAATCGGGATGGGATGCGAGACGTTGGGGTTAGCAGGCCTGGCAGGGTTGATTGCCCATACCATGATGGGTAGCGCACCGGCCATGCTGCCGCTCGCTGTATTGCTTTTTATCACCGGCCTCGGCCAAGGACTGGCGATGCCGACGCTGGTCCGGATGGTGACAGGCCGCGTTGCACCGGCGTTTTCAGGCATGATTGCCGGGGTAACCAGCTCGACACTCCAAATCAGCACTGCACTGAGCGTCGCCGTCATCGGTGGCATTTTTTACAGCATGCTGGACACCGGCAGAAGCGGTGCAAATATTACGCATGCCTTTATCGTCGCCCTTCTGGCGATGGCGATATGCCTGGCAACGGGTGCCGCGCTAAGCATCCGGCTTATCCGGCAGGCCTCCGGTTTATTTTCTGCTGCGAGCGGCGCGTCTATCAAGTAACGTAACAGACAATCAACTGGCTGAGGGGTGGACATCCTTGCTCATGTTCCTCCCCAGCGTGCCGTTTACCCGCAGCAGGAACTCATGCGTCAACCTGAGAAAAAATCATGAAAAAATCGATAGTCCCTGAAGAATTTCAACACTATTTCGATGACTGGCACTTCTCGCCCGTTATCGAAGCAGATGGCACGGTGTATCTCTCTGGTGTTACCGCGGCACGGAAGGACAAACCGATAAGTCAGCATCCGGAAGAACAATTCCATGATGCGTTTTATAAGCTTGGTGTTTATTTGAAAGCCGCAGGCTTAGGGTATGAAAATATTCTTGAGATGACCACTTTTCATATTGATCTTAAAAAACATATAGACGTTTTTTCTAAAGTGAAAGATGAATATGTAAAGGCACCCTACCCGGCATGGACTGCCATAGGCGTATCAGCGTTCATTCCAGAAAATGCGCTGGTGGAAATGCGGATTGTGGCTAAAAAGTAGTGCCACCGTGTGTCCCCAAATCACCCCGGGTACGAACCGGATCGGCTTAAGCGCCGCAAGGTCTGCTACGAACAAACGGCAGACCTCGACGAGACGACAATGTCTTCATCAACTGCAATAGGCTATGTTTACAGATTCAGAAACCCTGGCAATGGCACTGCGGCCAGAAAATGGGACTTGCCGATGAATGCAGAGAACCTTCCTGTGGTACTTATCCCGGGATTTATGCTTGATGAAACACTGTGGGACGATTTTATCACCGCATTTCCCGAGCGCAGGCTCTTTATACCTGCGAGCCTGGGCCAGGGAACCACAATCCAGGATATTGCCGCTAATATAGTCCAGAAACTACCGGAGCGTTTTGTGCTGGCCGGCTTTTCGCTAGGTGGTTATGTTGCCAGAGCTATTTATGAGGCTTTTCCGGAGCGGACAGCGGCGATGATCCTCATTGCTACGTCTCTCAGAGAGGATTCGGCAGAAGAGATAAATACCCGTGTTGCTGCAGCGAATATCAATTCCTCCAGAGACTTTAGTGGGCTGAGCACAACGGCCATTAGAAAATCCCTTCATGCTGATCTCGCCAGTAATACGGCCATTATTGAGAAAATCCGTAATATGGGAAAAAGGCTGGGAGCCGATGTATTCAGAGTTCAGTCAGGGCTAAACCGCGAGCGAATAACATTAAAACCCATTTTATGCCCGACCTACGTTATTGCAGCGAAACATGATCGGCTGCGTTCAACAGAGGAGGCAGAAGAACTCGCCAGGCTAACCGGAACCTGTGTGGATTATGTTGACGGTTGTGGACATCTTATTCCTCTGGAAAAACCGGATGAACTGGCCCAGCGTGTGTCCAGATGGCTCGATAAAACAGGCCTTTAAAATAACGTTGGTGCAAACAGAGTCCCCCTATTCTCTGCGAATCAAACGCCAGGTCATTTTTCTTAGATGTCTGCTTCTGGCCTCTGCTACGCATTTTCGGCTATCTGAGTTGGGAAATCGACAGTGACCAGCAGCCCGCCTTCTGCAGACGTACACAGGCCTACGCTGCTGTTGTGTTGCTGCGCAACCGCGTTGACGATGGCAAGCCCCAGTCCACTCCCGCTTTGCATCTGATTGGGGTCGCGAAAAAATCGGTCGAACACACGCTCCCTCAATTCAGGCCGAATACCGGGCCCGGCATCTGAGACACGAAGCTGCGTGGATTTATCCCGCGATCGTAGCTCTACTTCAACCCGTCCGCCCTCAGGGCTGTACTTGACTGCGTTCTCAATCAAATTGTCAATCAGCGACATCAGGCGCTCCCTGATGCCTGTGATCCAGACTTCATCATCAGAGATGAATTCAAGCTCTATCCTGCGCTCCGTAGCCAGCGGTTCCAGTGCAGCCATTCGCTCCTGAATGAGCGTCGTCAGCGGCACTGGCTGCATAACGGTATCAATACGTGCTTCACTGTGCATCATCAGCAACAATTGATTGACGAGTCGGGCGGCCCGGCTGTTGCTGCGAATAATCCCCGCCAGTAATTCCTGTTGAGTCTCATTGCTTACATACGACTGCAGCGCCTCCACGTTGATTCGCATTGCAGCAAGAGGAGTACGCAGCTCGTGAGCGGCATCAGCAATGAAAATCCGTTCCCTTTCCGCGCTTTCGCGCACCCTGGCAAGAAACACGTTTATCGCGTCCACCATTTGGCGAAGCTCCCTGTGTTTTGGCATGGCTTTAAATGGAGAGAGATCGTCTGGCGTTCGCAAGGATATTTCATTTACGACCTTGCTCCAGGGTCGCATTGCAATACGAATTGACAGCCACGCGGGAAATAAAAGAAAAGGAATGCACACCAGTAGCGGCAATATGTAATAGCCACGCGAGTTCAGGTAGATAAAGAAGTTCCAGCCTCCGGCAGGCGTCACAAGTGTCACCTCCACATCGGAGTTCCCGGATTTGAGCGTACGGCTGGTCCAGGTGCGCCCCTCACTCTCAATACGCTGTAATTCCCCCAATTGGGTGTTTACGACCCCTGTTGGTGCGCCATCAGATGAATAAATTATCTCGTTATGTTTGCGAATAATGAGGCTGATTGACAGTTCAGGATCTTCACCTCCGCCATATCCCTCCCGCAACGCCTTACTGAACGTGTTCAGCACATCGGTGCGTTCCTGGGGGCGATCGTCCATACTGTCCACCAGCGTAAAAAGGGTTTCGTAGGTCTTACTGCCCGTTAATATCGGGGGGCTACGCAAGTCCTCCCACAAAACAAAAGTCAAAAAAAGACACCACAGCAAGGTCAGCAGCAGCATCTGGGCGATGATGATTCGCCGTACGAGCGTGGGGAGTCTCAGGGTGCGCCAGATATTTCGCATCAATCACCGCCTTTGTAGATCGGTACAGTATCAATGACATACCCCACCCCTCTCACCGTTCGCACATAACCGTCCCCGATTTTTCGACGCAAATTCCCCATATGCACGTCGAGAGCATTACTCAGATTTTCTTTGGTGCCGAAGATTCTTTCTTCCAGAAATCGTCGTGTAAGCACGCGGTCAGCGCGCAACATTAACGTTTCAAGCAGCGCGTATTCACTTGCCGTCAACTCCACGTGACGGGCACTCACCGTCACGCGACGCGTTGGCACATGCAGAGATAACCCTCTGATTTCTATTGCCTCATTCTGAAAACCGTAACTGCGTCGCGCAAGCGCTCTTACCCTGGCCAACAACTCGGCGAGAATAAAAGGTTTAACAAGGTAATCGTCTGCACCGGCATCCAGCCCACACAGGCGATCCTGTAGCGTGCCTCGCGCAGTCAGGATGATGACAGGGATCCCCTTGAACTGTTGCCGCAAGCAGGTCATAAGGCCCATGCCATCGCCATCGGGCAGTCCCAGGTCGAGCAATATCAGTTCTGGCACGCAGGCATCAAGCTGATGCAGCGCATCCTCTTTGCGGCGAACCCATATGACATCAAATCCTTGATCTGCAAGGGCGATCCGCACGCCATTGCCCAGATCCAGGTCGTCTTCGATTAGTAGAATTTTCACATTGGTAACGGTATCAACAGTGAATGAAGAACGTCTTAAGAAAAAAACGGTTTCGATAAATCTATCAGGTTTACTGCAGCGGTACTTGCTTCAGCGTTTCTTCATTTTCGGCTCATAAGAACCTTAGGGTGCGTATTCAAACTGAGAAAACTGGCGTGAATAACCGCTTGTATCGTCATCATTTGAATCCACAAGGACTTCTTTAATGAGAAACATCGCACTGCGTCATCAGTATCCTCCTTTGCTCTCGCCTCGCAGCCTGAAAAAAATAGTGCCGGGAGTCGTTCTGGCGTTTCTGACCACCCCGACACTGGCGGCAGAACAGAACCAGGGTAACGTGTTGACCCTGGGGGGAGGTGTGGATATTGCGCCACGCTATTCTGGTTCGGATAAAAGCCGTGCCACTACAGCATTAGTGCTCGATTACTCCATGGCAAATGGCGTCTTTATCAGCACCACGCGGGGTATCGGTTACGGTAACAGTGTCGGTAAACTGGATTACAACGCTGCGCTGAGCTATCGCGTTGGTCGCAAGGATCGTGACGTGAACAGCGATTCAATAAGCTCCGGCAGTGACGACTTGCGGGGTATGGGTGACGTCAAAGGCTCGGCCATCATTGTGCCCGGACTGGGGTATAAGGTGACCGACTGGCTGAGTGTGCAATTGCAGGCTGAAGTGCCGGTTTCTGAAAGAAACAACGGTGAGGCCCTGCACTTCGGGATTATCAGCCCACTTTATACATCACCGAAAAATTCGCTGACGCTGGCGCTGACCACCAGTTGGGGATCCAGCAAATACATGCAGACTTACTACGGGGTGAATGCCGCACAGTCAGCAGCATCGGGGTTTTCCCGACATGATGCTGGATCCGGTGTTTATGCTTATTCGCTGAATGTGGACTGGACCCACAAGCTCACCCCGGACTGGAGCGTAGCTGTCGCAACAGGTGTTACGCAGTTGACGGGAGATGCAGGCAATAGCCCCATTGTTCAACGAAAAACGTCGCCCACGGGAAGTTTGAAAGTGACGTACAGCTTCTGATCGTGATGGGATGAGTGCTTCCCGACGACTTCTCGCTCAGAACTCTCAATAATATGTATTCGTTCCGCCCCAGTAAGATAACGGGGCGGCACTCAACACGCCCTGATGCCCCCCTGACTCGGGGCATCAGAATCGATGATGCACTCTGGCGATCAGGCAGCTTTAACGGCTCTGATTTTTTTACTGCCAGCCGCATCTGGCTCGGGGTTATCTATGGCAGTGGCGGCATTGAAATCGGGAAGCTTGCTGGTACGCAGAATATGCTGCACGGCCTCTTTCTGCTCGGCGAGATACAGCCCAAGATTTTCAGCCTGCGTTTCATCCATCTGCATGCCGCTTTGCAACAGCCAGTCGGTGAACGCTTCTGCCATGTCGAGCAGTTTGTCGTGAGCGTCAGCCTCTTTTTTACTGGCAAATGTCATTTTCTCTTCACCTTTTCGTACGACAACATATTTTGTTTCAACAGCCATTACGCACCCCTCACACTGTATTTATATACAGTATAGCATTTCCAGAATTGTGTTGCAGTCAAATTGTACTTTCGTTTTAGCCCGAGCCTGCAGACCACTGTGTCAGTAGCGCATGCAGTTTGGCGGGCTCCAGCGGCTTACGCAACACCAGGTAGCCTTCCTGCTCCGCTTCCAGCAGAACCGGCGAGTTAAACTCCCCGCTGACCATCGCGCCGCTCATGTCGGGCAGACGTTCGAAAAGTGCTTTCAGGATGTCGAACCCGCTTTCGCCGGATCGCAGGCGCTGGTCGCACAGTACAGCAAATGGCGTGAAACCGTCGTCAATGATGGCAAAAGCGTCTTCGGCCGAGGCCGCGCAGCGCACGTTAATCCCCCAGAGGCTCATCAGGCTCTCCCAGGCGGACGTCACCAGCGGATCGTCGTCAACGATCAGGCAGGAGCCATGCAGTGGCGCATAGCGTACCGGTGTAGAGAGGTTGTCACCGGCGGGCAGTGGATCCACCGCTTTCACGTCACCCGTGTATTGCGTAAAGCGCATCCAGAATCGTGAACCTTTGCCTTCAATGGAGTGCATTCCATACTTCACGTTCATCAGCTTGGCACAGCGGGCAACCACCGCCAGGCCCAGCCCGTGCCCTGCGCTGTCGATCTTCCATGCCAGCTCGGGGCGGTAGTAAGGCGAGAAGATTTTGCTTTTTTCGTCGTCGGCAATCCCCACCCCGGTGTCCCATACTTCCACCAGACACTCGGCACCGCGCGGACGGATGGCAACCAGCACACCGCCCTGCTGCGTGTAGCGAAGGGCATTTTGTATCAGGTTTATCAAGGACTGACGCACCAGCAGCGGGTCCCCCATCACGAAGAGGCGACGTTTGGGCCGCCAGGTTCGCAGCCGCAGGGCGCGACTGTTGGCCTCTTCGCGAAACAGGGTGATCACCGAGTCGAGAAGCGTGCCGATGTCCACGCGTGTAGGGGCGGTCATTACATTGCCAGATTCAATTTTGCTGAGATCGAGCAGGGAATTGAACATCAGGTGCACCGAACGAACGCTCTGTTGCAGGTCAAGCAGCTGCGGCGTCAGGCTGTCGTCCTGGTTTCTGTGGATAATGGCTTCGATCAAAAAGCCCATGGCATGCACCGGCTGGCGAAGATCGTGGCTGGCGGTCGTCAGGAACTGATTTTTATCGAGCAACGCCTGTTCCGCTTCTTCTTTGGCCTGCCGGAACTGCTCCGCCAGGCGTGAGCTTTGCTCTTCCAGTAGTGCTTGCTGGATAAAGAACGCGTGGGACGTTAACGCATGGCGGTAGATTGCGAAGCCGTACAGCAGATTCAGCATCAGCACGATGAACATCAGGTCATCCAGTCGCAGGATGATACCGAGAGTCAGAACCCCCCAGGAGGCAAAGAAAAACCGTGTGAAGGTGCTGATGACCGGCGTCAGATGCGTCGCATTGGCAGCGACAATAGCGGCAATGCTGATATTAAGGAGCAGGAAAAAGTCAAAATTCTGCGTCTGCGGGGTAATTAAATAGAGTGATGAAATCCCCAGCCCATGAAAAAAGGCCACCTTATTAATGCGCGGAAGCCAGCGGCGCAGGACGGCCTCATCATCATTTTCTTTAACCTCTTGCTGATAGCGCCGATGCACTATTCGGATCGCCACAGCACAGAGCAAGTAAATTATTATCCAGGTAATGGTGGGACCCAGATCGTCCCCCAGCAAATGGATCCAGATAGCGAAAGGAATGCCGACAAAAGGCACAGCGCTAAAGCTGAATACCAGCCGCAGAAACGTATTATTCAGCAGGCGAATTTGCGCGGGGGGAGAGATGCCATCGTTCTGTGAACCCTGGAAAAACCTCATTCCGACGGCTCCCGTTTGCCATGCAGTAGCGTGATGGCTTCCACCCGACTGTTAACGCCTATCTTTTTCAGAATATTGCTGATGTGTTCTTTTACCGTGGGCTCAGAAATAGAAAGCTGGGCGGCAATTCTTTTATTTGGCAGGCCGCGCATAATCATATTCAAAACATCAATTTGCCGCGGCGTTAAGTTAAATTTACTTAACTTCTCATTATTCGTCTTAACGGCACATTCGTTTGCACAAGGAAACCATGTCAGATTATCCGCCAGGGCAAAAACGGCCCGTGAGAATAATTCAGGAGGTTCGCTTTTCAATACGAAACCGTGTCCTCCGGCCGTATGCACTTTCTGCCAGATATCGTTATTTTCATCCCCACTGACGACCAGGAGGCGCACCTGAGGGTAAAGCTGTTTCACTTCTTTGAGTAATTTCAACGCCGTACCGGAAGATAGCCAAAAATCGATTACCAGTAAACGTGGCGGGCCATTTTCCCTAATATGACGGTAGCAATCTTCTTCATTCGTCACGACATACGCCTGTTTGAACCGGCAATGTGTAATCAGAAAATTGGCGATGCCGCTTGCTACCAATGGATGGTCATCAACGACCAACGCATAATTCTGCCCCAAAGGAATCTCCTTTCACCTTCGCGTATCTGAGAGTACAGATGAATTATTATCGACCCACCCTACTTTAGGAGGGTTTTTTCAATTAGGAAAGAGAAATATATTACCCGCTGATTTGGGTAATAGAAAACATAAATACAATCAGTGATTTTAACTGGTTGGATATAAAGGATAATTTATGAAAAGACCACTAATCGCTTTAACCGTTACGTTGATGCTAGCCGGTTGTTCCACCCTGAAAACCGATCAGGCTATTCCACTGCTGCAGGCGGAAACCGCTAAAATGCTGGGGCTGGGCTCGTCGGACGAAATAACGGTGACCAACGTGAATGGTGCCCAACCGGATGCATTGGGCGGCCAAAAACTTTCTTATCGCGCCACGACAGAAAAAGGGCGAATTTTCGATTGCTCATCAATGATGATGCCTGGAATTTTAGGATCTGCGCCGACGCTAAGCGCGCCGACCTGTACGCCGGTTGTCACGCATAAATAATTTCCTCAATACCAAAAGGCGTACAAATAATAACGCCTTTTAAATTTCCCGACACATTTGAGTTTCATATAAAAACGATTTTCCAGACATCATGCTAATGAGTACGGAGATAGCCCGTGAATAACTCTACATCGCATTCTTTAGCGGTTAAGACACCGCTTTCCAGACTTTACCTCGCTCTATTTTCCGCACCGCTGTTGATGCTCTCCCCTGCCGATTTCGCTCGCGCAGCGGATGCCATTTTTGACGGCGACGCGCGTGTTACCGAATCTTTAGGTTACACCGGCGATGTTTACGTCGGCCGTAACCAACGCGGGAACCTGCTGATCGATAATGGCAAAATCACTGCCTATAACATCAATATCGGTCGACTGTTCAACGGACAAATTTATGAAAGCGCGGTCACGGTCCGCGGACCAAATGCTGAGCTGAACGCGGTTAACGATCAGTACATTCTGCGTGGTGGCCTGAATCTTGGCCTGGGCACCCTGCGAGTTGAAGACGGTGCGCTGGCCAGCGCGAAGGAGATCGTGGTCGGTACCACCCGTGGCTACGACAGCCACCTTATCGCTACGGGCGCCGGTTCACGCGTCGTCAGTAATTTTCTCAGCGTTGGCACTGACCTGGGTGCCCGCTCCACGCTGGCGATTGAAAACGGTGCGACGCTCAACACTACCTACGATGCCCGTATCGGCAATGGTTCCGGCCCAGATGAAACCGACAAGCTGAGCCCGAAAGCCACCGTCACGGGATCCAGTTCGCAATGGAATGTTAGCCGTACGCTCACGCTTTATGGCGATCTGGACGTGCTCAACGGCGGAGCGGTTAACGTGGGCAACATTCAGGTGGCGGGCGTCTCTGGCGCGCGTAAAACCGCCGAGCTGGTTATCGCGGGCGAGGGCTCGCGTTTTACCAGTGCCCGCAGCGTTAACGTTGGCGATTACGGCAATGGCGTACTGTCGGTCATGGACGGCGGTGCATTTTCCGCAGGCAGTAATGAGCTGGTAGTGGGGATGACGGGCTCCGGCTCGAACCGGGGCGCGCTGATAATCGGCAGCCGCGGCAATATGGACTCCGGCACCGGTTTAACGGAGCCGACGCTCAGCGCGGCGGGCGGCGCGGGCACTCTTGATGCGAAGACGGCAATCAGCCTTCGGGGTGGGTTATTCGGCAGCTATGTCTACTTCAACCATACCGACGGAAATTACGTTTTCAGCAACAAGATGAGCGGCGAAGGTGAAGTGATCAATACCTCCGGTCAGACCACGCTGAACGGCGATCTTTCAGGGCTCAAGGCGAACGTGACCGCGCGCGGTGGAAAAGTCATTATTGCCAGCAATATCAACACCCAACCCGAAGACGATATTTTTGATGTGCAGACGCTTAGCGCCGAGAACGGCGGCACGCTGATCCTCAACGCGACGGCGGGATCGGAGGTCAGTAACGGACAAGGTTACAGCAGCGCCGCGTCGATCAAAGCCGGCGGCACGCTGGGCGGTGACGGCACGCTGGGCCAGACAGAGATCCTCTCCGGCGGCCATATCTCGCCCGGTGATGGTACTATCGGCACGCTGACGCTGAAACGCTACCTGAACTTTGTGGGTGAATCGTTCTATGACGTTGATATCGCTGGTGACGGCCGCAGCGATCAGTTACTGGTGTCTGGCAAAACGACCATCAGCGATCAGGCTAAAGTACAGGTTACCGCGCTGGATCCGCAGACCAGCTACAAAACGGGCCAAAGCTATCGCATTCTAACCTCCAACGGGGGAATTGACGGCCAGTTCGCCGGGGCCATCTCCAAATCCGCCTTCCTGGACGTGGCACTGAAACAGAGCACCGACGCTGTCGATCTCACCATCGCGCAGAAAGAGACCGGCGGAGAGAATCCTGGGGGTGAAAATCCGGGTGGTGAGAATCCGGGCGGTGAGAACCCTGGGGGTGAAAATCCGGGTGGTGAAAACCCTGGCGGTGAGAATCCAGGCGGCGAGAATCCAGGTGGAGAAAATCCAGGAAGCGGTAAACCGGGTATTTTCCAGACGGTAGCCAACACCAGCAACCAGTGGAATACCGCCGGCGCGCTTTCCACGCTGACACAAAACGGCCCTTCCCTGGCGCTGTATAACTCTCTGCTGGTACTCAGCGCACCGCAAGCGCGCGAGGCGTTCAACCAGCTGTCAGGTGAAGTTTACCCGTCGGTACAGTCTAACCTGATCGCCGGCAGCACTCAGCTGTTCAACGTACTGAACCAGCGCATGCAGCGCGCGTTCGATAATGACAGTCTGCCGATACCGCCGTTAGCGATGTCGCTGGTACAACAGCCGGAGCAACAAAATAACGGCGTATGGGGCCAGACCTTCAGTTCCTGGAGCAGAACGCGCGACAACGGTAACGCAGGCAAGCTGGACGGCAACACCACCGGCTTCCTGCTGGGCGCGGATCGCAAGTTGGCTGACCATAACGTACGTGTCGGGGGGTACTTTGGTTATAGCCGTGGTGATTACGACGTTGATAGCCGCCATTCATCCACGGATACCGATAACTATCACCTTGGCCTGTATGCCGCAGCGCAACAGAATGCGTTCTCACTGCGCGGCACACTGGGTTACACCTGGCACAAGATTGAAGGCGAGCGCAACGTTGATTTCAGTGGTTTCTCGGACCGCCTGAAGTCAGATTACGACGCCAACTCGCTGCTGGCGTTTACCGAGGCGGGCTACCGTTTTGGCCAGCCGGCGATGAATGTTGAACCGTTTATCAACCTGTCCTGGATTCGACTGCATACCGACAGTTTCAGGGAAGATGGCGGTGCCGCCGCGCTGAGCGTGCGTAATGAAACGATGAACACGTTCTACTCCACGCTCGGGATGCGCGGCGTCACCGAACTGCCGAAAAACGTTAACCTGTATGGTTCGTTGGGCTGGCAGCACGCCTACGGGGATAAAAACACCTCATCGCGGATGGCATTTGCCGGCAGTGACGCGTTCATCACCCAGGGCCAGGCCGTTGATGAGGACGTGATGGTGGGCGATATCGGCGTCAGCGTACAGCTGTCGCGCGCTGCGACGCTGGATGTCGGTTATCAGGGGCAACTTGGTCAAGACACCCGCATCAATTCGGTCAACGCTAACCTGCGCTGGTCGTTCTGATTACCCTTTTCAGCATTTATACAGACCCGCGTACTGCGGGTCTTTTTTTGTCCGTTTTCTGTCCATCGCAAACTGATATCTGGTGAGGCTGACCTGTTCCCATCGGTTAACACACCAGGGTATTCGTCGTGAGCGTTTCGCCACGACAGCACACAATCGGATCTGTCGAATTACGTCAAAACACATATATGCTTAAATCAGAGAGCATCAATTAATGAAAGACATATTCCCGTCAATACATATCAGGAGGTCTGTTTGCGAATTGAAACAACTCGATTGTGCCTTCGCCCGGTAATGGCATCAGACGTAGCCGATCTCTTCAGAATTTATGGTGATCCGGCGACGAACACGTTTAACCCCGCAGGCCCCTACCCGGATATTGATCATGCAAAAACGGTTCTCAATCGCTGGCTCGCCCACTGGCAAACTCACAGCTTTGGTAGCTTCGCCATATCGCTTCTCGAATCCCCTGAAAAAATTATCGGATTTGGTGGGCTGAGCATCCGTAGCTATGGCGATAGTGTGATTAACAATCTTGGGTATCGGTTATCGACAGATGCCTGGGGAAAAGGCCTGGCGACAGAATTTGCTACACACGCGGTAAGGTATGGTTTTGATGATATGCAACTCACCGAGATCTCAGCCGTTGTCAGAGCTAACCATCTGGCGTCACAGAAGGTTCTTGAGAGAACGGGACTGAGATATGTCAGAGATATACATGATATTAAAGACGCACCGCCGAGCCTTTTGTATTCACTCACCTTAACGGAGTGGATGAAGAAAATCAGGTAAACATCATCTTCCGTCGTTAATGTGAAAAATACGCATACAGTTAAATGCCAGTGGGTTATGTTTTCACGTGAGCGTATATTAAAACGACAAACTCGTTGAGTATAAATTCATTTTAAGGCACGGAAGTTGAGGTCCTGGTGAGAAGACGTTATGTGATTGCAGATGTGTTTACTGATAAACCGTTTTGCGGTAACCCGGTAGCTGTCGTTCTGGATGCCGAGGGATTGACCACTGAGCAAATGCAGCTGCTCGCGTTAGAATTTGGCTACAGTGAAACGACGTTTGTTTTACCTCCTGAAGAACCATCACATACGGCTTGGGTACGGATTTTTACCCCAACGCGTGAAATCCCTTTCGCTGGTCATCCCAATATTGGGACTGCTTTTGTCCTGGCGTATCAGGGTGAACTGAATGGCGAATCGCTACCTGAAACGCTGATATTCGAAGAAGCCGCCGGGCGGGTACCTGTCAGGATTATCAGAGAAAATGCAAAGGTCACGGGTGCAGAGCTTCTTGTTCCGCAAGCCTTATCCTGCCATTCAGAAGTTAGTCCGGAAAACGTGGCGGCCTGCCTCTCTCTTGAAGCCAGTGATATACGCACTGAAATACATATGCCTGTCGTCGCCTCTGTTGGCCTGCCTTTTTTGATTGTCGAACTCGCGACCCGAAATGCGCTTCGCTGTTGCGTACCCAATTTGCAGGGTTTCCGGGCTATTTTGCCCCTCGACGGTGCGGTGTCCATTTACGCCTATACGCTGGAAACGGATCCTGAAGACCCGTGTGATTTACAGGCCCGGATGTTTACGCCACGCATGACCGAAGATCCGGCAACAGGCAGCGCGACTGGCGCAGTAACAGCCCTGCTGGCCCAGCTTCGCAATAAAAAAGAGCTCTCTCTTCGCGTAAGCCAGGGCGTTGATATGGGGCGCGCCAGCATATTATTTTCAGGCTATGACGGCACTGCAGAAAGCCCGTCAGTTCGGGTAGGAGGAAAAAGCGTTGTTGTCATGGAAGGCTCATTTACATTGCCCTGACGGCCGCGGTGAATGAGGTGCGGATGTCGCAATTTTTATCACACCCGATGAAGATTGACTCAGAGCATAGTGTATAAATCAATGGAGAGCTGGTCATGAATATTTAGAGTACGAGCCAGTACCTCTTCAGGCCTGGCTCCCACAGTCATGTATTTTCAGTCAATCGGCAGAATAATTTTTAACTAAAAATCATAGCTTCAACTACTTTATATCCGTCCAATTAAATTTCTTACCCGTTGTATCCTTAATTACAATCGGTTTTTGATAGTCCTGTAGCCACTTTTGCAAGCTAACGATATCATTTTCAACCCGATGTATTCCGAGCCATAATTCGGAAAGGGTATTCGCATCATCGGTAGACCATGGCGTATCGTAGTCTCCGATCAACTTATTCTTTCTTTCAACCTTAGGGCTATACCAAATGAAAGTTGGGACAGATAACGCTTCCCGGGGGGGATTAGCCCCTGCATGATAATATACCACTGAACGTGAAGGATCGCGTATTAAGGCATGGTCAGAAAAGTAAAATACAGAAGAGCGTGTATTTGAAAGTTGGCTAAAAACTTTCCCCATAACATAATCCGTGAAGCGCACAGAGTTATCATAGCAATCATCATCTTTATTTCCATCTTTAAAGACGGAAGCATCTTTTGGGAAGCGCGCGCAGGCTGGTTCGTGGCTACCATATAGATGTAGCACAATTAATTTCTTACCAGATGTTTTCAGAGTTGATTCAAGTTCTGGGAGCAAAGAGTCATCGAACCCCTGATCAATCCACTGATGGTGTTTGGTTTTCATAGCGATACCTGTAATCACATTATTATATGCGCCCCCTTTTCCCTGGTGGCTATACCAGTACGTATCGTACCCGGCTTTGTTCGCTATACTAATAATATTGTCACTGTACTTAGCGGGATCTGCTTCCTGTACTGAATCAGCAGTGAGCGCAAGCGGCACAGCCATAATGGTCACTGGCGCGGGGCTAATGGCATGCTGGAACAACAGAAGATTTTTCCTTTCTGCTTCCAGTTCAGGAGTCGTGCTTCGCTCATATCCATATATGCTCATATTTGCACTGCGCTCAGACTCCCCAATAATAATTACATAATTATCAATTCCGGTATCTGATAGTAATACTGAATAGTCAGGTGTATTATTATTAATACTGGAGGCAATACTCATATCAGAGATGGCTTGCATAAAGACTGTAGCCGTGCTTAGCGGAGTTGAATTTACAACACGTTGAGCAAGGCTATCAACATTGCTTTTTCGTAATTGATGCAGTATACCCTGTACAGTATAGCCAGTTAACAAAAGCACGAATAATATTGCAGGGTATCGCCTATACTTTAACGGCAGGGTACTTGTGCTACAGTTGATAGTTAAAACAAATAAACACAGCAACCCCATAAAAATTGCACAACTTCTCCAATAAACGCCTAACATTGAAAATGCTTCGCTACCTGTAGTATTTATTACACTTAATGCAAAACCATAGTCAAATTTAGCGTTGAAGTGATTCCAGGCATACATCTGAAGAGATAAATCAGCAGCGATTAATGTTAAGGCTATAAAGCCAATAAGGTTTTTTAATATTTTGCTATTGATGCAAAGAAGTGTTAATAACAGAAAAGCAAAAACCAAGGTGCGATTAATGACCAAATTATAACGCGCACCAATAAAATTAACAATAACAACAATGGATACTGAAATTATAAAAAACGCCCCACTTAAAACAAATCTAAAATTATCATAACAAATTTTTTTAAGAGTTAATAACATTTCATAGCACCTAAGCCGGCTCGGTTTTTATCCGTTTTATTTAAATATAGAAAATAGTGTGATTCTTGTTTATTATATAATCAGCAGAGCTTGATTAATTAATGCAAATATGCTTCATAAGCTCAAAGGATTCACAGAATCAGGACGCCTTGTTTAGCTTTCTTGAGGACTTTTAGAATATGAAACGCTGCGGGTGCCAGAGTCTATAGTATGCCGGCAATCTTCGGTACTACGAGGATTAGTAGATTTCGATTTTCATACTTCGCTCTTTATCATGCTCCCTACTCCACTCAATGCGTTGTACGTCCGCATAACAGCCTATGAGCAAGGATGCGGCCATGAGGCCATATGCCAAAATTCCTCCGTTTCACAATATTGCCCGTTATGGGATTGGTTGTGTTCATAATTTAACCTAGGCAATATATTCAATAATAGTACCTTGCATTGAATTTAGAATAAGTCGAGAAAATAATGTCCACTCCCGGCACAAAGCGGACCAAAATAAGAGCCGTAAGGTCTGCTATCAGCAAGGAATGAACATCAACAATTTTCGATCATAAACAAAAATGTACCCGAGCCCCTAAACCTCGCGTTTTTCTGCCCATTTCAGCATCGCATCGAGAGCCGGACACAGCGCCTGCCCCCACTCAGTGAGCCGATATTCGACTTTCGGTGGAACCTGGGGATATACCCTACGTGACACAATGCCGTCGGCCTCCAGCTGTCGCAGCTGTTGTGCCAGCATCTTCTGCGAAATTTCGGGGATCAGTTTTTCAAAATCAGAATAGCGTTGCACCTTTCCGTCGAAAAGATGAAACAGAATAATGAGTTTCCAGCGACCTTCCAGCATTCGCAGAACTTGTTCCACGCCGCTTGCGGCAGATTCCGGGCTATATAACTTACTCATAATTCAGTTGCTCACTTTTTTGTGCGTACTTGTCAATTTTACAGTCTATGTTAAAAATTCCCGTACTGTAAATAACGGGAGTAAGGGCCATGTCATTATCTCTACCGCAAGCTATTTCAACCTATTTTGCGATCGGCAATGGTGCCGATATTGCCAGCGTTAAGCGCTGTTTTACTCTCGATGCCGTCGTGTTCGACGAAGGTAAAACCCATCGGGGGTACGCGGCAATCGAAGCGTGGCAACGCGCGGCGCGGGCTGCCTTCGACTATAGCGTTCACCCCATTGAAGTTCTCACGGAAGGCGATCGGGTAATAGTCACCACGAATGTTGTCGGTAATTTTCCCGGTAGCCCCGTGATGCTTACACATACTTTCGGCCTCGCTGGCGACAAGATTGCGACTCTGGAGATAATCTGATGCTGATGGATCTTGATTTACAGGGCAGACGTGTTCTGGTTACCGCAGGTACCAAAGGGATCGGCAAAGCAGTTGTCCACCTTTTAAAACAGCAAGGGGCTACAGTGCTAACCACCGCGCGTCACGAGCCCGCAGAATCTGCCGCAGACGCTTTCGTAGCGGCGGATCTGACCACCATCCAGGGATGTAATTTAGTCGTGGACGCCGTTCAGAAACACCTGGGCGGCGTCGATATCATCATCCACGTAGCAGGCGGTTCTACCGCTCCCGGCGGTGGGTTTGCAGCCCTTGGGGAAGAGGAATGGCAACAGGAGCTCAATCTTAATCTGTTGCCTGCGGTACGCTTAGATCGCGCGTTGTTGCCAGGGATGCTGGCGCAACAGGATGGGGTGATCATCCACGTCACCTCTATTCAGCGTGAACTGCCGTTACCGGAATCGACCACCGGATATGCGGCGGCCAAAGCGGCACTGTCGGCGTACAGCAAAAGCCTGTCGAAAGAGGTGTCCCCTAAGGGAATTCGGGTGGTGCGTGTTGCGCCTGGCTGGGTAGAAACCGAAGCATCGGTAGCGATGGCGGAACGACTTGCTCAGCAGGCTGGAACGGACTACGAGGGAGGTAAGCAGATCATCATGAATGCACTCGGTGGAATTCCGCTGGGCCGTCCCTCAAAGCCCATCGAAGTGGCGAACCTTATCGTCTTCCTCGCGTCATCCTGTGCTGCCACTATTACCGGTACGGAATATGTGATCGATGGCGGTACTGTCCCGACGGTATAATTTTATATCTGAAACAGTGCATTATTTTGAGTCTTAACGTTTCCTCACGACAAACGAGTGGCCAGGCGTAATGGCCGCTTAGGGTATAAAGCGGCCTGATATAAGAGCCGCAAGGTCTGACTTGAGGCATAGATGAAGGCAAAAAGTCGCGCGGCGTTGAGTCCATAATGAAATGAAAGCAGCAGTGAATCCCGCCGGGAATGGGTTTCAGCATCTGCTCATGCTAAAGAGCAGAACGCTACGCGCAACTTCAGGCCCACGTTGAACAAAGGGCAGACGACCTCTTTGCAGACACTCAACATGCTGTGTCCAGCAATAAGCGATTACCTCCCCTACTGAGACGCTTCAGCCAGTAATGCAGCCTGTACAGCAGGTCGGGCATTTATTTTTTCCATGTACGCCGGTAGCGCTGGCCAGCGTTCCAGTCGGATTGAGAAGAATTTACACCAACCCAGCACCGTAAAAAGGTAGGCATCCGCTACGCTGAAGGATGAGCCAGTCAGATAAGTGTTTTCGTTGAGCCTCGCCTGGAGTAAATCGAACTGTCGGAAGAGCTTATCCTGAAAAATCGCTTTGATGTCCTCGGGCAGTGCGGGGTTGAACAGCGGTGCCGAGCCAGCATGTATTTCACTAGTGATAAAGTTAAGCCATTCCTGCAGACGCACCCGAGCCCAACTGTTCGCGCGCGGTGCCAGGCCATATTCTGGTTTAAGATCGGCGAGGTACTGCACAATGGCTGGCCCCTCAGTGAGTATCTGCCCATTATCCAATTCAAGTGCAGCGACATAACCTTTAGGGTTAATGGTGCGGAAGTCGCGACCATCAGCAGTGAGCTTGCTTTTGTTGTTAACCTTCACCAGTTCAAATTCAATTTCCAGTTCGCGCAGCACAATGTGCGGTGATAACGAACAGGTATCCGGGGCGTAATAGAGTTTCATGTTGTCTCCGTTAAATGTGTAAAGCCATCGAGAAATTCGAAGCAATTCTGAACTCACTGTATTTGACGCGTATTACGCTGTAAAATTAATGATATAGAATCTAACTATTAGCTGAGCTACTGATAATCATGATGAATCTTTTACACTGGCGCCTGCTGGTGGCCGTCGCCGATGCCGGCAACATCTCGCGCGCCGCAGAAGAGATAGGAATGACTCAGTCAGGTGCCAGCCAGGCCATCGCCCAGCTCGAAGCTTCGCTTGGATTCCCGGTATTTACGCGTGAGCGACGGTATATCGGTATTACCGCGCTGGGTGAGCAGGTTATTGAAAATGCACGAAACATGCTTTCGCAGCTGAATGCCATCCGCATACTGGCTGATAAGAGCCGAGACTTACACCGAGGGCGCATTCGCCTGGCCAGTTTCCCCTCAGTGACGTCCACATTGTTGCCAGGGCTTCTTCGCGACGTTAAGCGCATGCATCCGGGTATTGAAATCGTTGTCCTGGAAGGTTCGGACGAGGAAGTCGAGGAGTGGCTTGCCGCCGATACCATAGAACTTGGGGTGGTCATGAATCCCGGCCCCGGGCGTGCACAGGTTATATTAGGACAGGATGCATGGGTCGCGGTAATACCAGCGAAACATCAGCTGGCACATCATGCCAGGGCTTATGGCATAACGCTAAAGGCGCTGGCAGACCAGCCCTTTATTCTGGCGACAGGCGGATGTGTCGTTAATGGAAAAAGCCTGATGGAAATGGCTGGTTTGCAACTTTCCGATATACGCGTAACAGTACGCGACTGGATTAGCGCCTGTAAGCTGGTCGGGGAAGAGATGGGCGTCGCCCTTGTACCTGAATCAGCCCTGCCGGAGACGCTGCGCAACCTGTGCGTGGCACCTTTGACGCCTGCTATACACCGGGAATTTGGGCTGGTTTGTTCGTCATCTGGAGCGTCTTCTGATGCAACGCAGACGCTACTTAATGCGCTACGTAAGCGAAGATGAGCCAGCTGGTGTTATTCAATTCAGCGCCTTGTTAAATGTCCGCTTGTGGCACGAAGCGGACGAACTGACTGAGCAAAAGGTCCGCTATGAGCAATCAGCAGACGTTCATAATTAAGTCGGCATAGATCTTGCTCACAATGTCGTGTATCAATCAACTGGGAACAGGTCAAACTATATCAAAACTGTTAGTGATACAGTGGTATGCGAATATTTCAGAGACTAATCAGTATGAAGATTGTTTTTATCCCTGCGTTGATCATAGTCCTGATTGATAAAGAACAGGGCATGGGACGTGAATTGACCCGCGATGAGGTTGAGTCCATCCGCGATGACGCTACAGCCATCCGCCTGCCGGCCGAAGCAGCCGAGGATATAATCAGAGAGCGTGGCTACCGCGATATTGATCCAGAGAATGTCTGGCGCGAGTGGCAGGCGTATAAAGCTGACAGAATGTCGATGGGAACACGCTGCTTTAGTGGCACATGAAAATTGTGCACTTACACGGATGCGTTTACTCCGCGCCTGACGTGGAGCTGAGGAGCAACTTTGAGCGAACAGTGGAAGTTCGGCATGCATATTGACATCGAGAGTCTTGAGCAATGGGGAGCAAGTCAAAGGTTCGAAAGATAGCCACCTGGAAATGCTCTCCTTTGTACGTCATTGAGCAAGATCGGTCAGGCAAACTGAATCGCCTTCGAGCATATTAAGCAGCACGGAGGAAGTCATGTGTGATAATAAAACTGATAGTTACGCCAGACGCTTTAAACAGGTCTTTGATTATATTGACCACCATCTCGATGACGCTTTATTACTGGAAAAACTGAGTGAAGTGGCTCACTTCTCGCCATTTCATTTCCATCGTCAGTTTTGTAGTTATTGTGGGATGCCACCTGGCCGTTACATCCAGATGATGCGCTTAAAACGCGCATCTTATCGACTGGCTTTTAATCCGTTAGAGAAAATCACTGATATCGCGTACGACGCCGGTTTCCAGCATTCTGAATCATTTAGCCGTGCTTTCAGACAAATGTTCGGTCTATCACCGACGCAATTCCGCCAGCAGCCCCCCTGGGTGGATTGGCATAAGCGCATATCCGAACCTTACAAAGCCAGGAGACAAACCATGCAAAGCCAGGTCAGGATCATTACTTTCCCCGCGACGTCAGTCGCAATGCTGACACATTATGGACAACCGGAGCGAATAAACGAAACGGCGGCTCGCTTTATTGAATGGCGAAAAACCACGGGTTTTTCACCGGTTGCCAGTAGCCAGACATACGGTATTGCACCACACGATCCAACCTTAACGCCGCCGGATGAATTTGAGTTCCATATTTGCGGAACCGTCACGTCACCCATTATTGAAGACAATCGCTTCGGGGTGATAAATAGTGACATTCCGGCTGGTCGCTGTGCGGTGTTACGTCATCAGGGATCGCATGATGCGTTAACCGAGTTGGCTAAGTCTCTGTATCGTGACTGGTTGCCAGAGAGCGGAGAGGAACTTCGCGACTTCCCGCTTTTCTTTCATTACCACAACTTTGTGCATGAGGTAGCAGAACATGAATTACTCACGGATATCTTTTTGCCGTTAAAATGAGCTGATTCAGGGTTATTGTTTATCGTTGACCTGCTCCCCATCGATTAAAACAGTGATATTTGCAACGTCCGCTTCTGGCACAAAGCGACCAAACTAATTGATCAGAAGGTCCACTACGAGCGAGGAGCGGACCTTAGTGCTGTCCGCCGATTGGTCATGTTTCGGCGAGCCGAGTGGTAATTCAGCTGGCTGCATAGTCATGCATCCGGATATATTTTACCGGGCGCGTTTCCAGTCGTTTTCCGGGTCAATACATAGCAGTTTTATCTTTTCTCATCGTAAGCGTCGCCAGTAACTCAAAGGCGCTACCGGTAACGACGTTAGGGTAAATCTCCTGCTTTTAACAAGCCGATTGCATGGTCAAGTTGCTTATAGAGTTTGTGTCTCAAATCATCTAACTCGTCATTTTCTCGAATTAGAGGTATTCCATTTTTATGGAGAACAATATCGTTAAATGACCCCATCCCGCCGTAGAGTTTTTTCAATGAGTAAATGGATGACTCACAATCAACATCGAGTTCGATGGCCAGTTTTTCAAATGTTTTTGCCCATGAACCCTCCTCATTTGAGGATAGTATTTTAATGATGTCAGTTACTGTTTTCTTTATTTCATTTTTCATTTCAAACCACTACTTCCAAGTATCTTAACGTCAGGTATTTTCCACGGTGCAGGTACTACAACTTGCTCAGAGCCACCGGAAAAAAGGTCTGTTTGATAGTGTAGTGGCTCATTAAATTTTGTCCTTCGAACAGAGGAGACCGCGTCCGCTCCTGGCACAAAGCGGCCAAACTAACGGAGCAGAAGGTCCGCTGTGAGCGATGAGAGGACGTTGAGTTTCTAGTAAAACTGACATGAAAACGTCCAAAGTCCCTCTGGGGATTTGTGAAAGTAGCCGATACCATTGTCCGCCCACATCCAGTTTACTTTTTCTTCTGACCCCACTTGAAAGACAAAATCTTGAATCCCCACACCATGTTGTATCTCCATTGGATATCCTCCAACCTTGGTTCCCCTGTACCGGTTAAAACCATCATAGAATCTATCACTTGCATCCTCATCATCGTTTACGTCAGACAAGTCAATAATATCCCAAGCATCCTCCCATCCTGGAGCATCATCATTGACACTCACCCACCGAACCGGAAATGCTCGATATGGAGTGTTAATTGCAGGCAATAACTCAAGCCCATCAAGGGTGGCGTA
>NZ_RBXU01000012.1:0-3731 GCF_003635055.1 Enterobacter sp. WPR_3_1
TGAGTGAATATATCGAACAGTCAGGTTAAGGGGCTACAGCACTCCGCGCGCTCGGGGCTCCGTTCGCTGTACCGGCCAGAGCCGCAAACGGCGGTAGAGTGGGCAGACGAAAATTATTACCTCCCGAAAGAGTCTGCTTATCAGGAAGGGCGCTGGGAAACGCTACCGTTTCAGCGTGCGATAATGAATGCGATGGGTAATGACTATATCCGTGAGGTCAATGTCGTTAAGTCTGCCCGTGTAGGCTATTCAAAAATGCTGCTCGGCGTGTATGCGTATTTCATCCAGCATAAACAACGTAACTCACTTATCTGGTTACCTACCGACGGTGATGCAGAGAACTTCATGAAGTCCCATGTCGAACCGACAATCAGGGATATCCCCACGCTATTGGCGCTGGCACCCTGGTACGGTAAAAAACACCGGGACAACACGTTGAGCATGAAACGTTTCTCGAATGGTCGCGGTTTCTGGTGCCTCGGTGGTAAAGCTGCAAAAAACTACCGTGAAAAATCTGTTGATGTGGCGGGTTATGACGAGCTGGCGGCATTTGACGAGGATATCGAGAAAGAGGGCTCTCCAACGTTTCTGGGTGATAAACGTATTGAAGGGTCGGTCTGGCCTAAATCCATACGAGGATCCACACCCAAAATTAAAGGAACGTGCCAGATTGAACGTGCCGCCAAAGAGTCGGAGCATTTCTTACGCTTCTATGTTCCCTGCCCACATTGTGGGGAAGAGCAGTACCTTAAATTCGGCGATAAAGAGACGCCATTCGGATTCAAGTGGACGCCGGGGGATCCTGCCAGCGTTATATACCTGTGTGAGCACAATGCCTGCGTAATTAAACAGCAGGAGCTCGATTTTTCGCAGGCGCGGTACATCTGTGATGAAACCGGGATCTGGACGCGCGACGGCCTTTGCTGGTTTTCATCATCGGGTACCGAAATTGATCCGCCTGACAGCGTTACCTTTCACGTCTGGACGGCCTATAGCCCCTTCACAACATGGGTGCAAATCGTCAAGGACTGGATCAAGACCAAAGGCGACATGGGAAAACGTAAGACGTTCGTCAACACAACGCTTGGTGAAACGTGGGAGCCTAAAATTGGTGAGCGTCCTGATGCTGAGGTGATGGCCGAACGTATTGAGCACTTCGGGGCCAGGGTGCCGGAGCGCGTGGCCTACCTTACTGCCGGTATTGACTCCCAGCTTGACCGTTACGAAATGCGTGTCTGGGGCTGGGGGCCTGGCGAGGAAAGCTGGCTTATCGACAAAATTATCATTATGGGTCGCCATGATGATGAATCCACGCTTCTCAGGCTGGACGAGGCGATTAACAAAACCTATCCGAGGCCTAACGGCGTTGAGATGCTTATTTCCCGCATCTGCTGGGATATCGGCGGCATAGACCCAACGATTGTTTATAACCGCTCGAAAAAGCATGGTCTGTTTCGTGTCATTCCTGTTAAAGGCGCATCTGTTTACGGCAAGCCCGTGGCGAATATGCCTCGCAAGCGTAACAAGAATGGCGTTTATCTCACTGAGGTAGGAACAGACACCGCGAAAGAGCAGATTTATAACCGTTTCACGCTGGTGGCAGAAGGCGACGAGCCGCTGGCGGGTGCGGTTCACTTCCCTAATAACCCTGAAATATATGATTTAGCTGAGGCTCAGCAGCTTACGGCTGAAGAGCAGGTTGAGAAGTGGGTAGACGGGAAGAAAAAAATCGTCTGGGACAGTAAAAAACGACGAAACGAGGCGCTTGACTGTTTTGTCTACGCGCTTGCAGCACTGCGGATAAGTATCTCCCGCTGGCAGCTGGATCTGGATTCTCTTCTGGCCAGCTTACTGGAAGAAGACACTGGCCGTAAAAATAACAAATCTCTGGCTGATTATGCCAGGGCATTAGCGGGAGATGAATAATGGCAACACAGACTGAACTGGATGCCGCGCGCGCAGCGTTACATGACCTGATGATGGGGAAACGGGTTGCGACGGTACAGAAAGACGGGCGAAAGGTGGAATTTACGGCGACCTCAGTCAGCGATCTGAAAAAGTACATCGCCGATCTTGAGTCACAGGTCGGTACCACTTCACGACGCCGCGGGCCGGCAAGGTTCTACGCATGAAAATTCCTTCTTTAGTTGGCCCTGACGGGAAAACCTCCCTGAGGGAATATGCAGGCTATCACGCCGGTGGCGGCGGATTCGGTGGACAGCTAAATGCCTGGAATCCCCAGAGTGAAAGTGCCGACGCCGCACTTCTGCCGAACTTCTCACGGGGGAATGCCCGTGCTGATGATCTGGTCCGAAACAATGGTTATGCGGCAAACGCCGTGCAGTTGCACCAGGATCACATCGTCGGGTCTTTTTTCAGACTGAGTTACTGCCCGAGCTGGCGATATCTCGGCATTAAAGAAGAGGAAAGCCGAGCGTTTGCCAGGGAAGTGGAGGCCGCCTGGTATGAATATGCGGAGGATGACTTTTGCGGGATTGATGCCGAGCGCAAGCGAACCTTTACCATGATGATCCGCGAAGGTGTCGCGACGCACGCTTTTAACGGCGAACTGTGCGTTCAGCCCACCTGGGACAGTGATTCATCGCGACTTTTTCGCACGCAATTTAAAATGGTTAGTCCAAAACGCGTGAGTAATCCCGGTAATACAGGTGACACGCGTAACTGTCGCGCGGGCGTCAAAATCAGTGATAGCGGCGCAGCGCTGGGGTACTACGTCAGCGAAGACAGCTATCCTGGCTGGATGTCGCAAAAATGGACCTATATACCACGGGAACTGCCGGGCGGAAGGCCATCATTCATCCATATTTTTGAACCGCTTGAGGATGGACAGACCCGCGGCGCAAACGTGTTTTACAGCGTGATGGAGCAGATGAAAATGCTCGACACCCTGCAAAATACCCAGCTCCAGAGCGCGATAGTGAAGGCCATGTATGCGGCCACCATCGAAAGTGAGCTTGATACCGATACGGCGATGGACTTTATCCTCGGCGCGGATAGCAAGCAGCAAAATAAGTTGACGGGCTGGCTTGGCGAAATGGCATCTTATTACGCCGCGGCGCCGGTTCGCCTCGGTGGCGCGAAAGTGCCTCATCTTTTGCCGGGCGATTCACTGAACCTTCAGTCAGCGCAGGATACCGATAACGGTTATTCCACCTTTGAACAATCCCTTCTGCGCTATATCTCGGCTGGTCTTGGTGTGTCGTATGAGCAACTTTCCCGCAACTACTCTCAGATGAGCTATTCGACAGCGCGTGCCAGCGCCAATGAATCCTGGGCGTTCTTTATGGGGCGTCGGAGGTTTGTCGCGGCCCGGCAGGCCTGTCAGATGTTCGTCTGCTGGCTCGAAGAGGCGATTGCGCGCCGGGTTGTCACGCTCCCGTCCAAAGCCAGGTTTAGCTTCCAGGAGGCGAGAACCGCATGGGGTAACGCCAACTGGATTGGCTCGGGGCGCATGGCTATTGATGGGCTGAAGGAGGTGCAGGAGGCCGTAATGCTGATCGAGGCCGGTCTCAGCACATATGAGAAGGAGTGTGCCAAACGCGGAGATGACTATCAGGAAATATTTTCTCAGCAGGTACGTGAAACTATGGAGCGCCGCCAGGCGGGACTTAAACCTCCGGCATGGGCGGCTGCTGCTTTCGGCGCAGGGCTGAAAAAATCAAACGAGGAGGATAAAGATGACGCCAGAGCTGCGTAATCTCCCGCACATT
>NZ_RBXU01000012.1:3741-321065 GCF_003635055.1 Enterobacter sp. WPR_3_1
CGGGTTTTCTTTTGCGCGCTGGCAGGCCAGCTGGGTATCACCCGTCTGACGGATCCCGCTTCTGGCGTCACGCTCGGTGCAGAACAAATTGCAGAGCCGCTGGCGCTGTTTGGCGATGATGAGGAAATGGGGCCCCGGCCAGCGCGGAGCTATCAGGTAACAAACGGGATCGCGGTGCTTCCCGTTTCCGGCACGCTGGTCAGCAAAACCCGGTCACTGCAGCCTTATTCCGGTATGACGGGCTATAACGGGATCATTGCCCGCCTGCAGCAGGCAATCAGCGATCCCGGCGTGGACGGTATCCTGCTGGATATGGACACACCGGGCGGGATGGTGTCCGGGGCTTTTGACTGTGCCGATATTATTGCCCGGATGCGGGATATCAAGCCCGTCTGGGCGCTGGCGAACGATATGAACTGCAGCGCAGGGCAGCTTATTGCCAGTTCTGCATCACGACGGCTTGTCACACAAACGGCCAGAACCGGATCTATCGGCGTCATGATGGCGCACAGTAATTATGGCGCTGCACTGAAAACTAACGGCGTTGAGGTCACGCTGATTTACAGCGGCGATCACAAAGTCGACGGCAATCCTTACGAAAAACTACCGAAGGACGTTCGCGCTGATTTTCAGACGCGTATCGATGCCACTCGTCAGATGTTTGCCGAAAAGGTTTCCGCTTATACCGGCATGTCAGTGCAGGCCGTACTGGACACCGAAGCGGCTGTCTTCTCAGGCCAGGAGTCCGTGGATAACGGTCTGGCGGATGAACTTGTTAACAATACCGATGCGCTCGGCGTGATGCGTGAAGCACTCGACAGACGCAAAAAAACAACCACTGGAGGAACTATGCCATCACCTTCTGCATCTGCAGCGACCAATCAGCCAGCTGACCAGACAGCTACACAGACTTCTGCACCAACTGAGCAGGTCACCACCGTTGACACAACAACCGCGGCTTTAACGGCCCCGGCAGACCTCAGCGCTCAGGTTTCGGCAGCCGTAGCCGCCGAGAACGGTCGCATCATGGGTATTCTGAACTGCGAAGAGGCAAAAGGTCGCGAATCACAGGCCCGCGCGCTGGCCGAAACGCCGGGCATGACGGTCGAGAGTGCACAGCGTATTCTGGCCGCGGCGCCGCAAAGCGCCCAGGCGCGTACCGATACGGCGCTGGATCGTCTGATGGAAACCGCACCAGGCGCTCTTTCTGCAGGGAATGTCTCTGCTGAAGCCGGCGACGATTTGTTAAACACCCCCGTTTAAGAGGCTAACATGGCAAACACTGAAGTATTTACTCATCACCAGCCGCTCGGTAACAGCGATCCGGCACACACTGCGTATGCACCGGGCGAACTGACAGCATCCACCCCGGCAATGACCCCGCTCATGCTCGATGCTACGTCAGGCAAGCTCACTGTCTGGGACGGCGAGAATGCAGGTGCAGCAACCGGCATTCTGGCGGTTACTGCTGACCAGAGCAGTGCAGAACTGGCATTTTATAAATCCGGTTCGTTCCGCATCGAAGATGTGCTCTGGCCATCTGCCGTTACCGACGAAAATATCAAGCGTAACGCGTTCGCCGGTACTGCGATCAGCATCGTTTAATCACCCTCAACTTTCATAAAAGCCGCATATGCGGCTTTTTTTACGGGAAAATTCTATGTCAGTGTACACAACAGCCCAGCTTCTGGCGGTCAATGAGAAGAAATTCAAGTTCGATCCGCTCTTCCTGCGCATCTTCTTTCGCGAAACTTATCCCTTCAGTACAGAAAAAGTCTACCTGTCGCAAATTCCTGGCCTGGTCAACATGGCTCTTTACGTGTCGCCGATTGTCTCCGGGAAAGTGATCCGTTCCCGTGGCGGCAGCACGTCGGAATTTACGCCTGGCTATGTGAAGCCTAAGCACTTAGCATGGCTTTCTGAGGCTTTCGTATAGTTGCTGGTTTTTGCACTTAATTGTTTGATAAATATGGTTAAATATTTCTTGCGCTTTCACTGGATTTTCCTCGTTTTCTGTGCGTTGCAATCACCTCTGTATTGCAGCTTGTATTGCTTTTTGGGGGCAAAAAATGGCTGGTGAGAACAAATTGAGCGACAAGGCGCTTAAGGGGTATCTGGGAAAATCCAGAGAAAAGCAGATCACTGTAGCGGATGGGAAGGGTCTTTCCGTTCGTGTGAGTAAGAAGGGGGCTGTGAGTTTTGTTTTCTTCTACAGGTTAGCTGGTGGTCTGACTGCCCCGGTCTGGTTAACGCTAGGTAAGTATCCTGATATGTCGCTAAAACAAGCCAGGGAGAAGCGGGATGAGTGCCGGGCGTGGCTTGCAGAGAAACGAGATCCACGTATACAGATAAAGATTCAGTCCGAGGAGCGTCTTAAGCCGGTTACTGTTCAGGACGCTCTCTGTTACTGGTACGAAAATTACTGCAAGGTTCGTCGCAAAACCCATGCTGTAACTCTGGGGCGATTTCGTAAACACGTTTTTCCCTTTATCGGTCATCTGCCTGTGAACGACACACACCTCTATGAATGGCTCGACTGTTTTGACCGGATTAAACGTAATGCGCCAGTTATGGCGGCGTATGTATTTTCTGACACAAAACTGGCACTTCGTTTTTGCCGGGTTCGCCAGTACGCAACCTGCGATGCACTAAAGGACTTGCGCATGACCGATGTTGGCCAGGCGGCAGGTAAGCGTGATCGGGTTCTTAATGAGGCCGAGTTAGGGCAGCTCTGGAAAGCTATCTTTGTTGAACCTGATATCAAGTTGATGTCCGAATATGCCAGGAAAATGTTTGTTCTGTGCACGGTTTTCGGATGCCGCATGAGTGAGGCCCGGTTATCAGAATGGAAGGAATGGGATCAAAAAAACTGGGTATGGTCCGTTCCAAAAGAGCATTCAAAAAATGGAATGGAAATCGTAAGGCCAGTACCCGAAGGTCTGAGGCAGTGGATAACGGACGTCTACGAGGAAACAAAGCATTCCGGCTATGTGCTGGGTAGTCTGCGTATCAGGGAAAGCGTAAGCAAAATTGGTGGAAAAATTGGTAAGCGGCTGGGCCACGAAAAGCAATGGTCTCTACATGACCTCAGGAGAACGCTTTCAACACATCTGAATGATTTGGGCGTTGAGTTTCATGTCGTGGAGCAGCTATTAGGCCATGTATTACCTGGTGTGGCGGGTATTTACAACCGAAGTAAATTCATGGCGAAGAAACTGGATGCGTTAGATCTCTGGGCGACATACCTCAATAGCATCTCAGGTGCTGAGTCAAAAGTGACAATCCTCAAACAAAAGGCTGGTTAACATGAAAAAAATGGCAGTTGTTGATAAAAAGGGTCTCGAGTACATTCCTAACATTGACCGTATGATTCGTGAGAAAGAGTGTCGGGAACTAACTACTCTTGCGAACAGCACTCGCTGGAAACTGGAGAAGGAAGGAAAGTTCCCTAAACGAATCAAGATTGGAGCTACAGCTGTTGCTTACCGGCTATCCGAGATTCAAGAATGGATTCGAGGAGAGTGGAATAGCTAAACATATTACAGTTGAAGAGACGATAAAATACAATACAGGATCTAGAAATTTTAATGGGGGGATTATGGATTTCTTCGATAAAATCATCAACATGTTAGGTGGGGTGTCAGTTGTTATTACAGGTGTTGTGGCTTATGTTGGTAAATTATATTTCGAGAGGTATAAAGCGACCCAGGATGCAAGGAATAAAGAGCTGCAAGCTAATATAGATGCAACAAATGCGGGCTTGAAAAGCAAACTTGAGAATTCTGTTTATGTGACAAAAAATCAATTTGATAAAGAGTTTTCAGCCTATAGTAATATATGGGGGGCAATGTTTGAATTAAAAGAAAGTGTAGTGAATTTACGACCACCTCTAGATTACATTGACAAACAAGAAACATTAGAGGCGAGAAAGTTAAGACGTTTGCAAAAATTTAAAGAAGCATTTAATTTATTGGTGACACATGTTGAATCAAATAGACCGTTTATACCTGTGGGGATTTACACTTTCATTCGCGAATTTCAACGATGTTGCCGAAAAGAGTCGATTGAGTATGAGCATGCATGCCTCAATGAAGATGGCATGCGCTATTGGAAAGATGCAGAGGTGAATATTAACGAAGTTTTAAAGAATATGGATAATGTATGCGAAGTTATCCGTGAAAGGCTTCATAAACTCTCGGTAATAGAGTAAGAAGGGGGTTCCCCTTCTTTTTCATTCAAGTCAATAAGGGTCATTTATCGTCATTATTTTTGTTAACTTGTTTTTTAAATCAACATATCGCACTTTATGTGTTTTATTATCATATTTAATATTGATGTCATGTAAGTGTGTGTCAGACAAATATTCTTGAAAATCAATTACAGAATATGATTGACCATTATGTTCTTTGGGTATTATGAATAACTTTAGTTGGACTTTCTCACGGGCTATTTTTTGGGTGTTGACTGTATAGTCTAAGAGGTTATTGTATTTCTCGATTTCATCATGCTCTAACGTGAATCGTTGGTCTACACCGATTGAATGATATTTAACATCAACCATTATAAAATTCACATCAAGTGGTAATAAATAAAAATCAGGTCGTTTACCATTTATAGCAACCAGCTTTTGTGGTTTTGACCAATCTTCCTGATGAACATGTATGAAAGGTTGACCAATTTCCTCAAAATGTATTAACGCAATGGATTCTCCACGAATACCATCTTCAATGGGTTGTTGTTCTATTTTTAAAAGAGATTTTCTTATTGAATCTAAAGTAACCATCTTTGTTATCCTTTCGGTTCTATCCCTTGTTCACGAAGTTCTTTTCTAGCAAGTTCTTTTAGCCAATTGCCTAAACTCATTCCCGATCTTAATGCAACTTCATTCATTTGTTCTTTAAGTTCAGGATTTATTCGGATCTGAAATGCAGGTGCCTTACCTGTTCCCTTTGGCTGTTTATCGCGTTGAATAGCTGTTGACATGTGTGTACCTATTACATAGCATTGGATGAATAGGTACATACATTAGCATGATGATGTGACTTAAGACAACGCCTCGGTCTGTTGGAGCAGTACCGAGGCGTCTAACCAAACCGTTAACTGGAGTAACGATTATGGCTGGAACACAGCATACCCAAACTCACCCCAAATTTACATGGCTATTCCTTGGCACTCCAAATGGCCACGCCTGCACACCCGTAGTTTTGCGCACCGTCGCCGAGACCGAAGATACTGCCCGTAAAGCCTTCTGCGGCTGGAAGTTAACCTTTGCCGCAAAAATCCGAACCGAAAGCCCGCTTTCTGTGTCGTTTATGGACCCTGAAAACCAAATCCTTTGGAGCATTCTGGGTAGCGATCCTTACAGCGCGGATGCCGTGCCAGTGGAGGTGCGTCATGCATAAGTCCGACTTACCCGCAGATTACGAGATCCGCGTACTGGTGACGGTCAAAAACGGTCAGGTTACAGAGCGCCGCCTTCGTCCGAATGAAATCGTGGCCACAGCGGAAGGTTTTATCCAGGCAGTTCGTCAGGCAGCTGGTGCATACGGTTTAACTGCTACCAACAAGGAATAAATTTCATGGTGAAAAAATTCAATCGGGCACAGCCTGAGGGCATCGCTCAACCAAAAATCGAGCTTAACAGCCGCTGGAAAGATTCTCGCGGGGAAAAAATTACTGTCACAGACGTAACGGATAGCCGAATTACGTATGTCCGGGATGGATACTCCCATGAGTGTGTTTTTTCTGAGTACCGGTTCCGAAATGAATTTATCTACCTCCCTGAGGAAAGCCGAGAGTGGCAGGAGGCCGTAAAAGAAAATGGGCGTAAAAAAATCGCTGCTCTGCGATCTTCTCTGCCGCTGAGTGTTGGATCTGACGGATGGGACAAGGGGCTGAAATGAAAAACGCACCGAACCTGAAACATCAGCCAAAGGAAAAATTCACTGAGGCAGTTATCTTTGCCGGGTCTGATGCATACGCACATGCTAGGGGATGGGAAGAGGGGCTTGGTAAACAGATCGCCGAAGACACTGTCCCTCCCGTTTACCTTGGGCCAAAACAGCTGGCAGAGCTCGATAACCTGCGCATTGTGGATGACGGCCGTCGTGCCGCGCGCATATATCTGGCCGGGAATATTGAGTCTATCCAGATTAATAATATTGCCGATAAACTGGCTCTGGCTGGTGTGCAGGATGCCAAATTGTACAAAGGTATTCCCGACCAGGAGCCGGAGGACTGGAGAGAATATCTTTCCCGTCTGCGCGAACAAATTGAAGTCTCTGCGAGGGAGGTGTCATTGCGGCACAGTTTACCGTTAAGCGTGGGATCTGATGGGTACGATCAGGAGCAGGATTATACGTTAAAGAGTTATCTCCCCTCTAATAGCCTGAGCAGCATATACGGCCCTAGCGGTTCGTATAAAAGTTTTCTGGCGGTGTCCTGGGCTTGCCACGTTGCAGCCGGAATGAAGTGGGCTGGAAAGTCAGTATCAGCTGGCGCCGTGATGTACGTAGTGGGTGAAGGTGGTATTGGCGTCCCGCGGAGAATAAAGGCGTGGGAGAAAAAGCATGGTGTGAAACTGAATAACCTCTATCTGGTCAACCGTCCGGTTTTCCCGGTTCGCCGTGAGGAAATGCAGGAGATGATCAAAGCTGCGCGTGATGTTAAGTCCAGAACGGGCCAGCCGATTCGCCTGATTGTCGTCGATACGCTGGCACGGTGCTTCGGTGGTAATGATGAAAACGATGCTCGTGATATGGGGGCGTTTATCGAAGGCTGCGACGTCATCAAGCGTGAGACTGGCGCCACGTTGCTGGTGGTACATCATTCAGGAAAAGACGATACCAAAGGCGCACGAGGTTCCAGTGCTTTCAGGGCAGCTCTGGATGCAGAATTTAACATTCGCCGCGAAGGTGACGGCGGAGCGATAATTCTGACCTGTACGAAGATGAAGGATGCGGAGGAGCCTAAACAGGCCGCATTCGATTTGCGCCCGGTGGAACTGTTTACGGATCGTGATGGCGAACTTATTTCTTCGCTGGTGGTTAATGATGTTCCTAGAGAGGCAAAAGGAGTAGATCCTGAGTTGGTAGGGATAGCGAAGTTAACAGGTAATCATATGGCTCTATGGCAAGCTATCCGAAGTAGAACAATGCAAGGTGAGCCTTGTACCAGGGCTGTTCTGCGCGATGATTTGAAAGCGATGGGCAGTGATACTAAGCACTTTAGCCGCTGGGTTCAAAAGTTGGTTGATGATGGATTGATTATCCCGAATGGTGACGTATTAACTATACAATCGTTAAGAGAAGTGGGTTAGAAAGTGGGTAGTAAGTGGGGAGGGCTGGGGGAGTCCCTATGTTTTCCCCACTTTGCGCCTATATACTTGGACAAAGTGGGTAAAAACGCTCTAACCCGCGTCAGTACTGGTTTTGGTAGGGGTAGCCAAAAAAGCTGGTGGGTTGTAAGTGGGAAGCTAACAAAGTGGGGAGGAAGTGGGGATTATGAAGGAAGGAACAACACGAACTGTAGTTGATGAATCATTTGTTCGGTTTTTTAATAGCTTCCATTCGGTAGCTGAAAAATCTTCTGGCACTTTGGCATTAGCCATTATTCAGTGTTTGGTAATGGCGGCTGCTGTAGTAAAAAAAGAACAAGTGCATGGGTTAATGTATTGGGGCTTAACATTTGTTGCCGTAATTTCTACTCTGGGGTTTTTTGTATGCTTTCTTTCCATAATCAATGTGATTGCAAAACAAGACAATTGTGGAAAATGGATTAAATCCCTGATCTTTTTATTATACATATCTGCCTATATAGGAACGTTACTATCCGCTATAGCAACAATAATTTCACTGAATGGGTAATATTTTATGAATCGGCTAATAGAGATCAAAAACCGCCTCGAAGTAATCGAACAGGCGCTTAACGAACAGTATCCGCGCTTTAAATCAGACCCAGAAATCACAGGGCAGATAACACACCTGAAGGACTATGTTCAGGAGGAACGTAAGAGGATTCAGAAACAGAAGGCGCGGGGGGAATTGTCAGAGGTTGAATCAGCCTTCATTGAGCCAGCCATTAACGATGTGTATCTGTCATCGCTCGATAAAATCAGACGAGGTTCAAAACCAAGCAATAGCGTTAATGGCTACATTTGCGATACCTCATCTACACTGAGTTACTGGTTACATGCAATTAATGAATTTGAGACTAAAAATCAGATTAAATAAATGCATAAAAAAGCGGGCCGCACTCAGGCCCGCTTTGGCAATTACCGATTTTTATACATGGTGTTATCTGGAGGGAATAACGAGGTTTACGATAACAGATTTAATGTGTTGTGAAATTGTATCACGTTAACTTTATACACTATTGCACTCTCTTGCACACCATTGCATACATCTAATACAACTTTTTCAGTGATAGCATTATCCCTGCAACGGACCCTATCTGAATTTTTTATGAGGTAATATATGTCAGGTTTATACACGCCAGCGGCACTTGTTCGGGTTGTTGGTGCCGAGGATATTCAGAAGCAACTCAAAACACTGTTCACAGATTTATTCTTTACCCGTGCGGTAACGTTCGAAACCCGCGATATCATACTGGACACTATTGACGACCCTAATATTCCGATCGCAGCATTCTGTTCGCCAATGGTAGGCAGTAAAGTGGCACGCGATGAGGGTTATGAATCGAAATCTATCCGTCCGGGTTACATGAAGCCCAAAAGCAGCATTGATCCGAATAAACTGGCCGTTCGTCCGGCGGGAGTAACCCCTGAGCAATACAGCTCGCTCGATGCCCGAAATATTAAAGTCAAACAGGCTATTCTGAAGCAATCCATTTCTATCCGGGCGCGTATTGAATGGCTGGCTGTTCAGGCAGTTACTACCGGGAAAAATATCATTGAAGGAGAAGGGATCGAACGCTACGAACTGGATTGGAATATCAAATCCCAGAACATGATCACTCAGGCAGGTGGCGCTGCATGGTCAGGTAAAGACAAAGCGACATTTGACCCAAATGACGACATTGAAACCTACTCAGAACTGAGCGAAGGCGTTACTAATATCATCATTATGGGCGGGAATGTCTGGAAGAAATACCGCTCATTCAAAGCGATCAAAGATGTACTCGATACACGTCGCGGCTCTAATGCCCAGCTTGAAACAGCACTGAAAGACCTGGGCGATTCAGTGAGCTTTAAGGGCTATATGGGCGATGTTGCAATCGTCGTTTACAGCGGTCGATATACCGACGAAGACGGCACAGAGAAATATTTCCTTGACCCTGATTTGATGGTGCTGGGTAACACTGCGCTACAGGGCATTGTGGCTTATGGTGGAATTCAGGATCCCGAACTCATCCGCATGGGCATCACCAAAGCAGAACTTGCGCCCAAGAATTACATCGTACCTGGTGATCCGGCAATTGAATATGTCCAGACCCATTCCGCGCCGCAGCCAATTCCTGCCCGTATTAACCGATTTGTCACCGTTCGTGTGGCCTGAGGAGCAATCATGACTACAAATTATACTGAGCTGGTGGCCGGCACTGAGGCGCTGGTATCAACCTTGGGTATCTTCGCTGGTGGCAAGGGCGTGATCCCAGCGCTGACACCCCTTATGCAGGATGCCACTGACGGCGCTCTTGTTGTTTGGGACGGGGCTCATGTAGGGCAGGCGGTCTATGTGTCGTGCTTCGCTGTTGATACTGCAAGCCAGACGCAGGCGCAGGTCTACAAGACTGGTGTGCTGAATGTCGATGCACTCAACTGGCCGGAAGAGGTTACAACTCTCTCGGCAAAGATTGCCGCCTTTGTTGGTTCGGGTATTTCTGTGCAACCTCTGGCGCACGTGTGAGGAGAAAAAGATGAAAGTTAAAGACAATAGTCTCATGGCAACCGCCGATGCTCTCTATCCGGATCCGGTAGTGAACGAGCTGCAGGAGCTTGCAGACAAGATGAAAGTCAGTGAGCGCCTGGTTGATATGAATCAGGTGATAGAACTCACCACACTAAGCCGCCGTACATTGCTCAACCTCGAAACCCGAGGCGAGTTTCCGGTGCGTGTACAGGTCACTGAAGGGCGTAAGGCATGGTATCTGAGCGAAGTTATCGAGTGGATCAATAACATTCCTCGCAGCTCTGAAACATGTCAGGTCCCTGTGCCCGTTAAACCAGATGCATCACTTCGCCTTAAGGCTGAACGAATTCGCCGACAGGCCCTGGACGGCAAAAGCAAACTTGTCGGCTAGTTGAGCTAGCCCGATTGGCCCGGGAAGGTGCGCGGGTCCTTTCGGGCAGTTTGGCTTAATACGGGGCGGCGACCTCGCAGATTCTTGCTATTTAAGAAAATTTTATGCGATTTGCTGTTTCTGTTCTTCTTCGGTGTAACTATTTGTTTTTAATGAAAATGCCACCCAAAAAGAAAGGAAATGGTAAGTGCTATTTTGATCTAAAAACAGCTTAACCGTTTCCTTTCTTCAAAAATTAGTGAGGCGACTATGAATCCATGTGCAGAAGTCATGACAACCATCAGTCTGGGAGGCGCTCTTGGAAAACTGTTTGGGAAAATACACCACCGAGTCATCCGGAATACGAGAGAAGCTGTCAGAGCTTTAAATGCCACCATCCCGGGGTTCGAAAAATACCTGAACAGTAGCAAATCCCGAGGACTCACCTACGCGGTTTATGTCGGTGAGCGGAACATTGGAGAACAGGATCTCAGTTTCCAGCACATGGGGAGAGAGATTCGAATTGTTCCCGTTGTGATTGGGAGTAAGAAAGCGGGTCTGGTACAGACAATTCTGGGGGCGGTGCTGGTGATTGCTTCTATCTGGATGCCGGGACTGAGCATAGCAGCCAGTAACCTGATGTTTTCGGCCGGTGCAGCAATGACATTAGGTGGTGTGGCCCAGATGCTTTCTCCACAACCGGCTGGCCTATCCAGTAAGCAGAGTGCCGATAACAAAGCCTCGTATGCGTTTGGAGGTGTAACGAACACAGCTGCCCAGGGTTACCCGGTACCTCTGCTTTACGGAAAGCGCCGGATTGGCGGTGCTATTATTTCAGCCGGGATCTACGTCGAAGATCAGCTTTAAGATGCGCGTGAAAAAGGGGAGGTGATTGACACCGCATTCGCGACTTATGCCTTGTCGAAATTAGCTGGAGAAGTTGGAGCAATCATGGATAGTCTCCCACTTGCTATTAGTCGACAGTTTTCTGGTATGGAAAAGCGGTATCTGGACTCCATTAAAAGGGAGGTCAGTAAAGCGATAAATCGTGCATGTATTATTGCAGATGAGATACCTGACACGGCTTCCAAGTATATTGAGGGATTTCAGGAAGAATATATTTGTTGGGGGGTAAGGCTAATAAATATACGAAGATTGCTGTGTCGCCTTTAAAATATTTTCGATTATCTTATCTTTTAAAGGCGGCTGTCGCTTATTTTGAATTGAGAAGTAATGAACGACTTTTAATATGCTCAATCTGATGTTCTATTTCGGGGAATAAAGTGTGCTCGTTGATGCCACATAAATCCAATTCTTTTAAGATGGTTCCCTTCGTTTCTGAAGGTATACGGATTTTTTGTAATGCGCCAGTTCTTAGTAAACTTGTAAGGTCGGATGTCTTAATTATTTCTTTATTATTTATTATTTTTCCGCCATGAACGGTAAAGCATCCCTTTTGAGCAACTAGACGGCTATTCAACATCGGGGCATAATAGGTGTATAAATCTACTGCTTTAATATGCTCGGAACCTAGGTCCATCTCTATAGGTGATTCATCTTCTTGCGAGAAGTGTAATAGTAACTCTACGTCAGTCAGTTCTGTTAGATCTGTATAAGGAGTACCTTTTAATTTAGGAGGTACTTTTGCTAAGAAGTATTTATGATACTTCGAACATCTTTCTAACATAATCTTATAGGCTTCGATTTCGAAACTTGCATTCACAAGTTGCTCAATATCATTGAGTGATGAATTTCTATATTTATGAATGTCATCAACATTAAGTATGAATATTTCGCCATCAATTTTACTTTTTTCTTTACAACAAAAATAAAGCGCCACTAAAAGGTTTTCGGACCAATCAAGAAGTCGTGTTGGAAGACCATAATGCTGCGCATATGTCAAAAGTTCTAAAGTAGATGTGTGCTCATTCCTAATAGAAGGAAAACGCCTTACCATTTCTTCAATGATTGTAGCCTCTTCGTAATAAACTTTTCTACCCTTGTGAATGGTTCTAAATAAGGCAGGTTGTAACTCATATCTATAGTCACTATGCCCACGAAACCAATATGTTGAAGACTCATTTTTGTTTTTGAACAGAAATTCAATGATGTCTGCTAAGTTGTTTATCGCATTATTTGTCATCTTGGCCATTTTTCAACCATTCATCAAGAGTGAGTTTGAATGTAGCAATATTTCAGTCTCAAAAGCACGCATTCGTTTGTGTATTGCACCTTGTATTGCACTTCATAAATTCATCCATAAATTATGAATGAAATCTCTATATAAATCATTCACATTCTTTCAAGGTTGACTCATATAGCCTAAGCATGAAGTTAACCCGCTGATGACTCTTCGCCGCCTGCCTGATGAAGACCCACAAAATCTGGCTGACCCTGCCTATCGCCGCCGCCGCATCATCCTTCAAAACATGAAAGATGAAGAGCTGGCGATTGCACAGGTGGAAGAGAAGCAAGCAATTGAAGCTGTGCTCTATGGGAAATACACCATGAGCGGAGAAGCATTTGAGCCAGTAGAAGTCGATATGGGCCGCAGTGCCGGTAACAACATCATCCAGGCGGGTGCAGCTGCCTGGTCCTCTCGCGACAAAAAAACGTACGACCCGACCGATGATATTGAGGCGTACGCGCTCAACGCCAGCGGCACAATCAACATTATTGTGTTCGATCCGAAGGGCTGGGCATTGTTCCGCTCTTTCGACGCGGTGAAGGAAAAATTGGATACACGTCGCGGCTCTAACTCCGAACTGGAAACCGCTCTGAAAGACCTGGGTGAAGCCGTTTCTTATAAGGGCATGTACGGAGATGTGGCCATTGTCGTTTACGCAGGCCAGCTTGTTGAAAATGACGTCAAAAAGAACGCTCTGCCAGACCTGACAATGGTGCTGGGAAATACCCAGGCGCGCGGCCTGCGTACCTATGGCTGCATTCTGGATGCAGATGCCCAGCGCGAAGGCATTAATGCTTCAACGCGCTACCCGAAAAACTGGGTGCAAACGGGCGACCCGGCACGTGAGTTCACCATGATTCAGTCAGCTCCGCTGATGCTGCTGCCAGATCCTGACGCGTTCGTTTCAGTCAAGCTGGCATAACTTTCCCAAGTGGCCCTGTCGGGCCACATTTCTGGAGTATTTCCCATGACAGAAAAAGAAACCCTTATCGCCCGACTGAAAGAGCTGGGCGTAAAGCTTGATCGTGAGGTCAACGTCACAGGCACGATCCAGGAGCTTACGTTACGTATTTCTGAGCTCGAAGAGGAACTCGACGAAGACGGAGAAGAGGGAGCGGAAGCGGCCAGTAGTGCTGTTACCAGCACGTCGAGCCAGCCTGGCGCGGATAACACTTCTGGCTCGATTACCGAAAATCCTGCATCAACAGAGATCGGCGCGCTGGTGGCGGTTGAAACGCTGGTGACCTTGCACATAAACGCGCTTCACGCCACGCGTAACGAGTCTGTGTCTATTGTCGAGCCTGGTGTCGTTATCCGCGTGACTGACGTAGAGGCTAACGACCTGATATCTCGGGAGCTGGCCCGGGAAATCTGACAGGGGGCCTAATGGCTGATTTCGACAATCTTTTTGATGAAGCGATGGCGCGCGCGGATACCACTATACGTGGAGTGATGGGCGCAGAGGCAAGGATAACCTCAGGATCTTTATCCGGCGTCACGCTCCGGGGGGTCTTTGACGATCCAGAGAACATTGGTTACGCCGAAGTGGGGATCCGAATTGATGGAACCAGGCCGACGTTGTTTGTGAACACATCGGATGTTAGCGGGCTGGAAAGGCTGGATACGCTGAAGGTTAACGGGCGTGAATTTTGGGTTGATCGCGTTGGTCCGGATGATTGCGGGTCCTGCCATGTTTGGCTGGGTAGTGGATCACCTCCCGGCGGTTCGCGGCGTCGTTAAGGAGCATTCATGCCGATAAAAGGTCTTGAGCAGGCTATCGCTAACCTGGATAGCCTGGACAGAAATATGGTTCCCAATGCCAGCGCATGGGCTGTGAACCGGGTTGCTGCTAATGGCGTCTCGGTTGCCGTCCGAAGGGTGGCGAAAGAAACGGTAGCCGGTGATAACCGCGTTTCGGGGATACCCGTAAAGCTGGTCCGACAAAGGGTGCGAATCAACAAAGCCTCGGCGTCAGGGCACTCAGCGGCCCGAATTAAGGTTAACCGGGGCAATCTTCCCGCCATCAAACTCGGTGCCGCGCAGGTCAGGGCGACGAATCGAAAGGGCCCGCTGGTTCGAAAAAGTAGCGTGTTAAGAATTGGCCGTTATGTTTTTCGTGACGCCTTTATCCAGCGCCTGGCGAACGGCCGCTGGCACGTCATGAAGCGAATTGCAGGAAAAAGTCGTTATCCCATCGACGTGGTCAAAATTCCATTGTCCGCGCCCCTCACAACTGCTTTCGAAGCAGAAAAGAAACGCATGCTTGAAGAGGAAATGCCAAAACAACTTGGCTATGCCCTCAGGCAACAACTGAGGTTGCATCTGACACGATGAAACACACTCTCATTCGCCAGAAAATTATTGATGTGCTTGAAGAGGCCATCGGGAACGACGTCATGTTTTTTGACGGGCGTCCTGCTGTCATTGAGGAGGAGGATTTTCCTGCCGTTGCGGTCTATCTGACCGATGCGGAGTATACCGGCGAAGAACTTGATGCCGATATGTGGGCGGCAACGTTACATATTGAGATCTTCCTGTCCTCGCAGGTACCAGATTCCGAACTGGATGAATGGATGGAAAGCCATATTTATCCTGCCCTCGCTGACGTACCCGGTCTCGATTCACTGTTAACGCTCATGGTTCCACAAGGCTTCGATTATCAGCGCGATGATGCGATGGGGTTGTGGACTTCCGCCGATATGAAATATTCAATCACTTACGAAATGTGAGGAAAACATGCCAACACCTAATCCACTCTCTCCTGTAAAAGGTGCCGGTACCACGCTCTGGCTGTACACCGGAACGGGTAACGCTTTCGCCAACCCACTCTCTGATATCGACTGGAATCGCCTGGCGAAAATCAAAGAACTCACGCCTGGCGAAATGACCGCCGAATCGTATGACGACACCTACCTCGACGACGAGGACGCCGACTGGAACGCGACCGCTCAGGGGGCAAAATCTGCTGGCGACACCTCTTTCACCCTCGCCTGGAAGCCGGGTGAAGAAGGGCAAAAAGACCTGGTCGCATGGTTTATTGATGGCTCAGTACGCTATTACAAAATCAAATACCCGAACGGTACCGTCGACGTTTTCCGCGGCTGGTGCAGCAGCCTGGGTAAAGCCATCCCGGCAAAAGAGGTTATTACCCGCACAGCGAAAATCACCAACACCGGCAAGCCGGAGCTGGCTGAAGAAAGCGGGAGCCCGAATATCCCCGTCACCGGCGTCACGCTCGATAAAGCCACGGCAAGCGTGGCCGTCGGTGCAACCACAACGCTCAATGTGACGGTTAATCCTGCCAGCGCCTCTGATACCTCGTTCCGCGTGGCAACCTCTGACGGGGCAAAAGCAACGGTCACCGTTAGCGGCAACGCGATCACCGTCACCGGCGTGGCGGCAGGCACCGCTGACATTATTGTAATGACCAGCGACGGTAATTTCGTTGCGGTCTGCAAAGTCACCGTAACTGCAGCGTAAGGAAGGACGCATGTTTCTGAAAAAAGAGAAGTTCACCTGGCAAACAGAATCCCTGACCATCTTCGAGCTGTCGGCGCTTCAGCGTATTGAGTTCCTGACGTTTATGGCCGCAGAGGAAAGGGCCGTCAGTGCTGACAGCGAGGGCATCAGCGATCAGGAAATGACGGCCAGGCTGATTGGCTCAAATATTCGCTGCGGTGCGCGTTTGATCGCGATGTCTTTGTGGCATAACGATCCGGCCGGCACGGATGTGGAAACGTTATATCAGCAGGTGCTGAGCGGCTGGCCACCGGAGGCGATCGGTAAAGCAGAAATGGAAATAAAGCTGCTCTCCGGCATGCTCGTTCCGGTTGATGAAGACAACGCTGCAGATCCAGATGGCTCAACGGAGGCCGAAAGCGCAGAAACCGTTACGGCGGAAAAGCCCTTGCCAGCGAGCTGAAGTTTGTCCTGAATCTGGCGCGCGAGTTCGGGCGACCCGACTGGCGCGCCATGCTGGCTGGAATGACCTCCAGTGAGCTGGGCGACTGGCACCAGTTCTACCGGGATCATTATTTTCAGGACGCGCAGCTCGATGCGCATTTCTCAGAGCTGCTTTATTCCATCTCCACTCTTTTCTTCCGCGATCCGGAACTTACCCCCGCACATTTCAGCCTGCTTTCTCCTTCGGATAGCGTCATCAGCGATGATGAGCCGGATGATGACACGCTGATGACCGCCGCCGAGGGGATCACAGGAGGTATCCGATATGGCCCAGCAGATTAGCGATCTGGTTATTAAGCTGGATGTTGACCGCGCCACCTTCAGCGAGCAGGTCGCCCGAATCAAAGGGCAACTGACAGGAATGGCGGATGAGTCTGATAAAGTTCAGGCGCGAATGCAGCGTGCAGCGGACCGTCAGAGCGCGGCATTAAAGAGCGTGGGCGACGCTGGCGCGGCGGCTGCCGCAGATATGAAAGCCCGACAGTCTGCTGCAACGGAAGGGCTGGCCAAAGACTGGCAGAACGTTTCTAAGTCCGTTGATGAAACTCACCGCCGCGTGACCGAGCTTAATCAGCGTATGCGGGAAAATGACGGACAGGCCGCAGCGCTTGCCCGCCGTCAGGATGAACTGGCGGCATCCTTTTTCCGCCAGATTGACGGCGTTCGCCAGCTCAATGGTGAAACGCAGTCGCTTGCGAACGTGCAGGCGCGCTTTCGTGCGGCAAGGGCACAGGGCAATATCACCCAGCAGGATTATCTCGCCCTGATTTCCCGCACCACGGCCAGGCAAAAAGAGCTGCAGATCGTAGAGGAAAAATCGGCCGCCGCGCGTACCCGATTCCTCAGTCAGCTGAAGCAACAGGTCGCAGAGCAAAAACTCTCCGGTACCGAGTTGCTGCGCATGAAGGCGGCGCAGGTTGGTGCAAGCGATGCGGCTGAGGTCTATATCCGCAAGCTCGAGGCTGCCAAAGTGGCCACGCACGGTCTGGGCCTGCAAAGTGCCGCAGCGCGGCAGGAACTGGGGATACTGATCGGCGAGGTCATGCGCGGTAACTTCGGTGCACTGCGCGGCTCCGGGATCACGCTGGCGAACCGGGCAGGATGGATAGACCAGCTGCTGTCGCTGCGCGGGCTTGGGATCGCCGGCATGGTTGGTGGTATTGCCGCGGCGGTTTACGGGCTGGGTAAAGCCTGGTATGACGGCAGCAAAGAGTCCGAGGAATTTAACAGGCAGCTGATCCTGACCGGGAATTACGCCGGGAAAACGTCCGGACAGCTACAGGCACTGGCGCGCTCACTGGCAGGTAATGGCATCACACAGCATGCTGCGGCAGGTGTGCTGGCGCAGGTTGTCGGAAGTGGTGCGTTTAGCGGTAATGATGTCAGCATGGTGAGCAATGTTGCTGCCAGGCTGCAGCAGGCCACCGGGCAGGCCGTCGACGAAACCATCAACCAGTTTAAACGCCTGAAGGATGATCCGGTTAATGCAGTCACAACGCTCAACGATTCGCTGCATTTTCTGACGGCCACGCAGTATGAACAGATTGCCTCTGCTCAGGCGATGGGAGATACGCAGAAAGCATCAGAGCTTGCCATGCGCGCATATTCTGATGCGGTCATTCAGCGGGCCGGGGCGGTTGAGGAAAATCTTGGCTCCCTCGAAAAAGCCTGGAACTGGGTGAAGAATGCGGCCTCAGGCGCGTGGGATGCGATGCTGGGCATAGGGCGTAATCCTGACACCGCGATGAAGCGCCAGGACTCTTTTGCTGAATGGCAGGCAGCTGAGAAAGAATACCGTGCACTGTCCGGCAATCTCAAGGTTGATCCGGACTATGCCGGTAACAACGTTCTGCAAAAGGCAGATGCGGAAAGGCTGAGAAACGCGCGCCAGCAGGTAGAGTTTAAGAAGCAGGCTTACGATCTTGCCGATAAGCAATATGCCCAGGAAGGGCTGGCAGCTGCCAGGGAAAAAATGCGGACGGAACAGCAGACACAGGCCGTCCGGACCCAGCAGCAATTTAATCAGATGGTTGAATCCGGGGCGACGGCGGCAGAAAAACGTGCCCTTGCGGAGAAAAAACTCAATCAGCTTATTGCTAAAAACCGCCAGGATGCGAAAGACGGCATCGCCACGTTGTGGACTGAAAAGGACATAGCGGCAGCACGCGTCGGGATTGAAAAGCAGTGGAAGGATCCCAAAACGCCGAAAGGCAAAAGCTATTCAACGCCAGCCGGGGACAAAGCTGAAGAAAAAGCGCAGGCTGAACTTCTCACCCTTCAGGCCCAGCTTAAAACGCTCGAGCAGCATACCAGCGTAAACGACGTCATAAGCAAACAGCGGCAGGATCTCTGGCAGACTGAAAATCAGTTCGCCGTTCTGCAGGAGGCGGCTGGTCGTCGTCAGCTTACGGCGCAGGAAAAATCCCTGCTTGCGCACAAGGAAGAAACGCTCGAGTACAAGCGGCAGCTGGCCGACCTGGGGGATAAGGTTGCCAGGCAGCAAAAGCTCAACCAGCTGACCGACCAGGCCGTGAAGTTTGAGCAGCAGCAAAAAGCCGCCAGGGCGGGTTTACAGGCTCAGTCTGATGGGCTATCTACCCGCGAGGCCGGGCGACAAACCACCCTGCAACGTCTCAGCGAGAGCTATTCATATAACCCTCAGGCGCAGCAAAAGGTTCTGGAAGAGCAAAGGGCGACGTTCGAGGCTGAAGATGCCCTGCGCGCAAACTGGCTGGCCGGTGCGAAACAGGGCTGGGCCGAATATCAGGATTCAGCGACAAACGTTTTCAGCTCCGTTCAGCAGATTTCGCAGGCAACGTTCAGCGGGCTGGCGGGCCAGCTTACCAGCCTGACAACAACCGGGAAGGCGAGTTTCCGGGACTTCACCAGCTCGATCCTCAAAATGATTGTGTCCGTTATCAACCAGCTGCTGGTGGCTTACACCATCCAGAGCGCAATGGGCTGGGTGAGCGGCGGGGCGAAAGCCTCCTCTGCAGGTCAGTCATTCGCGGTCCCGTCATACCGGCCACAGGGTTTTGACGTGGGAGGTTTTACCGGGCACGGCGGCAAGTACGAGCCAGCCGGTATCGTTCACCGCGGGGAATTCGTCTTCACCAAAGAGTCAACCAGTCGCATCGGCGTGGCGAATCTCTATCGCCTGATGCGCGGGTATGCCTCGGGTGGTCTGGTCGGCGGCGGGAGCGCAGCCGGGGCTGGCATGGGCGGGATCAGTGTTTATGCCCCTGTGAACATCAGCCAGCAGGGGAGTGACGGGAGCATAAATCAGGCGAACGCCACGGGGACGGCGAAACAGCTGCAGGCGATTGTTCAACAGACAATCACCGAGCGACTGAAAAAAGAAATGTCCGCAGGCGGCGTGCTTTATTCGAGGAGGACACCGTGACAGACACGTTTACCTGGCGCACGCGAAAAACCGCGCAGGGCACTGAAACGGCCCGAACGCTGCAGGCCCAGTTCGGGGATGGCTACAAACAGATAGCGGGGATGGGGATCAACGACAAACAGGAAACGTGGAACCTGGACTGGACGGGCACCAGACATGAGGCGGCTGCGCTGCGTGCTTTTCTGATGTCTCACGTTACTAAATCGTTCTGGTGGACCACGCCATGGGGTGAAAAAAAGCTGTTCAGAATGAAGGCCGATTCGTTCAGCGTTTCATTCCCTACCGGGAAAAAAGCCACGGTGGCCTTCACTTTTGAACAGGCGTTTGCGCCCTGAGAATATCGAGAACATTGAAAGCTGCCTCCGGGCGGCTTTTTTTATGGGGGTAATATGAGTTTTACCGGAGATATACAACAGCTTGAGCCCGGCAGCGTTATTCAGCTGATTGAGATCGACGGCACCGAATTCGGTATGGATCAGGTGCTGCGGTTTCATGCGCACAATATCCAGGAGGAGGGGTGGGCAGCCTTCGCCGCTGAGAACCTGCCCGCCATAATCTGGCAGGGCAACCAGTACGATCCTCATCCTTATGAACTGAAGGGTATGGAGTTATCAAGTACCGGGTCCCAGCCGACGCCCACGCTCTCAGTCGGGAACGTCGGGAACTATGTCACGGCGCTATGCCTGGAGTATGACGACATGGTCCGGGCGAAAGTAAAAATCCATACCACGCTTTCGAAGTATCTCGATGCCGCCAACTGGAAAAACGGTAATCCGGGGGCCAGCCCTGCCGATGAGCGCGTACAGCTCTTTTACGTCAATGCCAAAACCGCAGAGACGCGTGTACAGGTTGATTTCGAGCTGTGCTCTCCTTTCGATATTCAGAGCCTGCAGCTGCCGACACGGCAGATTACGCCTGTCTGCACCTGGTGTATGCGGGGCTGGTACCGAAGCGGGACTGGATGCGATTACAACGGCACGAAATACTTTACCAAAGACGGTACGCCGACCGATGACCCGTCGAAAGACGTTTGTGGCGGCCGCCGGCAGGATTGTCAGGATCGTCACGGTCCGGACGCGCCGCTGCCATTCGGGGGCTTTCCGGCCGCCAACCTGCAGGGGAAATGATAATGCGTGAAAAATTGCTGGATGCTATCCGTCAGCACGTCGCTGGTGAATACCCCAAAGAAGCCTGTGGCCTGATTGTTCAGTCAGGGCAGCAGCAAATCTTTATTCCCTGTCGCAACATCGCGGATAAACCGGAGGAAACATTCACGCTCTCTCCGGAAGACCAGCTTGCTGCCCGCGCGCTCGGTGAAATCATTATGGTCATTCACTCCCATCCGGATGTGGTCCGGCTGGTGCCCTCCGAGCTGGACCGCATCCAGTGTGACTGGTCGGGTATTGAGTGGGGGATCATGTCCTGGCCGGACGGTGATTTTTGTACGATTTCCCCGCGTGAAGACCGGGATTATGCCGGGCGGCAATGGTTGCTGGGTTACGCGGACTGCTGGTCGCTGATCCGGGAATATTATCAGCGTGAATATGATATTGGCCTCGGGAACTATTCAGTGCCTTACGAATGGTGGGAGAGCGGCAAAGAGCGGCTCTACGATGACAACTGGGAGCGTGAGGGGTTCGTTGAGATTGACGCCGGTGCTATGCAGCCCGGGGACATCATCATGATGAGTGTGCAGGCATCGGTGACCAATCACGCCGCTGTATATCTGGGTGACAACATCATTCTTCATCATCTGTTCGGGCACCTTTCTTCGCGTACGCCGTATGGGAAATATTATCGCGACAGAACGGTCCGGGTGGTCAGGCATAAGGACAACATGAATGCTTAAAACGCTTATTCTCGACGGTAAGATGGCTAAAAAATTCGGGGCCCGCGTTCAGTTTGATGTTGCCGATCTGCGTGAAATGCTCAGGGCAGTATGTTCGCAGGTTCCCGGCTTCAAAAAATACATGTCGGAAGCCCATATGAAGGGGATCCGTTTCGCCTTTTTCAACGGGGATAACAATATCGGGCTGGAAGAGTTCGATATGACCTGCGGGGGAAGCGTATACCGGATCGTGCCCATTTATGAGGGGGCCAAAAACTCTGGCGTCCTTCAGATAGTTGTTGGTGCCGTTGCGCTGGTCGCTGCATTCTTTACCGCTGGTGCGAGTATGGCAGCCTGGGGGGCGGCGATGAGTGCAACAGCCATCAGCGCCACGTCAATTTTGACCGGGGTCGGGGTATCAATGATGCTGGGCGGCGTTGTCCAGATGCTCACGCCCCAGCCATCCTTCGGCGCGGGTAAATCCTCAAGCACGGATAACACGCCTAACTATGCCTTCGGGGCGCCGGTCAATACCGTCGCTATGGGGCATCCTGTCCCCCTGGCTTACGGTCTGATCGAGGCAGGGGGAGCGATAGTCAGCGCTGGTATGTACTCGAGCGATCAGCAGTAGGCCAGCGGCCATTAACTTAAAGGTGCTTCGGCACCTTTTTTTATGGGTGAAAAAATGCAGCTTCTTGAACAAGAAACCATCCTGCAGGGTGCCAAAGGGGGCGGGGGTAGCGCGCATACTCCAGTTGAGCAGCCTGACGATCTGCTGTCGGTCGCAAAATTAAAAATGCTCATTGCCGTTTCTGAGGGAGAAATACAGGGCGACCTGACCGCACAGAACATTTTTCTCAACGATACGCCGCTGGCAAACGACAGCGGGGAGTACAACTTCAGCGGCGTGAAATGGGAGTTCCGCAAGGGCACACAGGACCAGACTTACATCGCCGGGATGCCCCAGGTAGATAACGAGCTGGCGGTGGGCACCACTGTCACCACCACGTCGCCCTGGACACGCCAGTTTACCAATCTTTCCCTGGATGCCATTCGTATTAAGCTAAGCGTTCCGGTCCAGTATCTCTATAAAGATAACGGCGATATGGTGGGCACGGTCACCGAGTATGCGATCGATTTATCAACAGACGGTGGCGCCTGGAAAACGGTTGTAAACGGCAAGTTTGACGGAAAGACCACGACGGAATATCAGCGTGACCACCGTATCGATCTGCCAAAATCCACATCCGGCTGGTCTGTCAGGGTCAGACGTATTACGGCTGATGCCAGCGGATCAAATTCGAAACTGGTTAACGCCTTCAAGGTGTTTTCGTATGCGGAAGTCATCGACAGCAAGCTTCGTTATCCTCTGACGGCGCTACTGTATGTCGAAGTGGACAGCAGCCAGTTCAACGGCAGCGCACCGAAGGTGACCTGTAAGATAAAGGGCAAGCTGATAAAGGTTCCGGATAACTATGATCCGATAACCCGAACCTATTCTGGCTCATGGTCAGGCGGGTTTAAAATGGCCTGGTCCAATAACCCCGCCTGGATATTTTACGATCTGGTTCTGGATGAAATTTACGGCATGGGCACGCGCGTGGATGCATCCATGGTGGATAAGTGGGCGCTGTACTCAATAGCCCAGTATTGCGACGAAATGGTTTCCGACGGTGCCGGTGGCACCGAACCGCGTTTCACCTGCAACGTTTTCATTCAGAGCCAGGAGGACGCCTGGCAGGTACTTAACGATCTCGCCGCGGTATTTCGTGGCATAACGTTCTGGGGCAACGATCAGATTTATGTCCAGGCAGACGTCCCGCAGGACGATGTTGACTGGGTTTATAACGCCTCAAACGTTATCGATGGGCTGTTTACTTATGCGGGCGGCTCATACAAGAATCGCTACAGCTCCTGCCTGGTGTCCTGGTCCGATCCGCAGAACCATTACAGCGATACCGTTGAGGGGGTCTACGATTCGGCGCTTGTAGAGCGTTATGACGTCCGGCAGACGTCCCTGACCGCAATCGGCTGCACCTCGCAAAGTGAAGCGCACCGGCGCGGGCGCTGGGTACTACTCTCCAATGCCAAAGACGGTACCGTATCATTTGGCGTGGGGCTGGATGGCTACATCCCGCTGCCTGCTGAAATTATCGGTGTCGCCGATCCTTTCCGTTCCGGCAAGGAGAACGGGGGACGCATCAGGGCGGTCAATGGCCGCCAGATTACGCTGGATCGAGAAATAGACTACGCGGCGAAAGACCGACTGGTGGTTAACCTGCCTGACGGAAAAGCCCAGACGCGCACAATCAGCGCGGTGAGCGCAGATAAAAAAACGGTGACGGTGGCCACCGCATTTAGTCAGGCACCTGTGGCGGGTGCTGTCTGGGCGATAGACAGTGATAACCTCGCAATACAGTATTTCCGGGTCACTTCAATTGCAGCTAACGACGACAGCACAGGCGGTTTCACTATTACGGCCGTTCAGCACGATCCAAACAAATACCGTTACATCGATGACGGCGTTCGGGTCGAGTCGCCCCCGATCACCGTCACGCCGATAAGCGTCCTGTCAGCGCCGAAGAATATCGTGGTGACTGAGAGCGATCATGTTTCACAGGGGCTGACGGTAGCAAGCCTGGACGTGTCATGGGATAAGGTAGAGGGCGCAATCCGGTACGTTGCCCAGTGGCGTAAGGACAACGGGGACTGGATAAACGTTCCGGTTACCAGCGCGCAGGGTTTCTCGGTTCAGGGCATTTATTCGGGCAGCTATGACGTGCGCGTCCGGGCGCTGAATGCGCAGGATACGTCGTCACCATGGGGGTACGGTGAAACAACTTATCTCTCCGGTAAAACGGGAAAACCGGGTACTCCGCTCAACTTTCTGGCGACCGAAGATGTAGTCTGGCATATCGACCTGACCTGGAAATTTCCGGATGGCTCTGGCGACACGGCCTATACAGAGATTCAGCGCGCCACAACTGCCGACTACGCCAATCCTGAACTGCTGGTCCTGGTGCCGTACCCGGCTGCAGATTATCAGCATGGCCCCATGCCGTCCGGCGTTCGCCAGTGGTACCGCGCGCGCCTGATTGACCGTATCGGTAACGCCGGGGACTGGACCGACTGGGTCATGGGCACGTCCTCGATAGATGTCAGCGAAATAACCAATGACATTCTGGAGGATATGAAAGAGTCGGATACGTTCAAGGACCTGATCGAGAACGCGGTGGACAGCAATGAAAAAATTGCTGACATGGCTAACGATATCAAACAGGCCAACGACGAACTGGAGCAGCAGGCGAAGGATATCGCCAAAAATGCCCAGGATGTCGGGAAGGTTCAGACCAGCGTTAATGAGCTTTCCAGCACGGTCGGGAATGTTTCGTCTTCACTCAGTCAGCTTGAGCAGACCGTTGCGACGGCTGATACCGCGCTGGGCCAGCGAATCGACAGCATCAGTGTGTCTATGGATGGCATGACGGGCGGGGTCAAGAACTCAGCTATTGCCATTATCCAGAACGGGCTGGCGCAGGTCGCCACACGCAAAAGGCTATCCGCAACGGTCGCCGGTAACAGCGCGCAGCTGGACCGTATTGATGAGGTGATTGTCAACGACAGGGAGGCAACATCCCGCTCGCTGCTGAACCTGCAGACGGACGTGAACGGCAATAAGGCTTCCATCAACAGCCTGAACCAGACGTTTTCGGATTACCAGCAGGCTATGGCCACGCAGGTAAACAGCATCACGGCGACCGTCAACGGGCATACAGCAGCTATCACCACCAACGCCGAGGCAATTGCCAACGTCAACGGCGATCTGAAAGCGATGTACACCATCAAGGTCGGGTTATCGAGCAATGGTCAGTATTACGCAGCAGGGATGGGGATCGGGGTTGAGAATACCCCTGGTGGCATGCAGTCGCAGGTTGTTTTTCTGGCTGACCGTTTTGCTGTGACCCAGTACGCCGGAGCCACGGTTACGCTTCCGTTTGTTATTCAGAACGGGCAGACCATCATCCGGGAAACGCTCATTGGTGACGGGACAATCGGCAACCTCAAACTCGGCAACTACATCCAGTCGACAACCTGGGATGGAACCGGAAACGTTGGCTGGCACATAAACAAATCCGGTTATGCCGTGTTCAATAATGTCACCGTGCGTGGAACGGTATACGCCACGAACGGGGAGTTTACCGGGAAAGTGACGGCAACCAGTGGTTCCTTCAGGGGGACAGTGGAGGCTGAGAATTTTGTCGGTGATGTGGTTAACGCAGGTGTCGGTCTGGATAAATCCAAATCAGGCTCAGGAGGTGTAACGACCAATCTGACTTATACGGATACAACCGGAACCAGCAAGCCCAAGACAGTAATTGTATCAGCGGTTGTATTGATATATGGCGTATCTGGCGACGATGCCACTGCGCGGATATCAGTGACCATCGACGGAACCACAAAGGATTATCAGTGGGTAACCTGTTCAACCCGGAATACAACCAACGCTGTAGCGGTCCCGGTGATTTTTGCGAAAAGCGGTATTACGAAACAGGTAGTGACTGCATCAATAAGCGTAAATGATATGTCGGGAGGAACTAACGCATCGAAGAAAGAGATTCTATCGCCGGTGTTGCAGATTGCACGTGGTTCAGGTTCATTTTCCTCGTCATAAAAATAAAGCCCCTGATGGGGCTTTATTTATTTTACTTGAATGGTGCTTTAATTTTTTGGGCCGGGAGTTCTCTGTCTTTGTAAGAGACGCCACCAGTACATGGCTTAACGTGTGAGACATTATCGTAAGACGTGACAGTGGATGTATTCGCGTTAACACAGGCGTCAATCTGGCGTTTCTGTGCTGTTCCACCATCGCCATATCCAGGATTGGATGTGTGTCCCGCTTCTGAAGCTACAGACAGTGATGATATTGACAATAACGTCACGCCTATAAGCATCGATAAATAGTTCTTTTTCATTTTTACATTCCATTAATTAGTGGAATGCACATATTCACAAATAAACATTAATTATTCAGATCGTTTGTGCGAATCAATATTTAGTTATTGATCGTTTATAGCGATCAATTAATTAAGAGGTACCTATGCTTTATAATACTGGCACTATCGCTATTAACGGAAATACCGCAACCGGCACTGGCACAAACTGGACGGCACCGGCCAGCCAGGTTCGCGCTGGCCAGACGATTATCGTCATGTCTAACCCGGTCCAGATGTTCCAGATTTCAGCCGTGAACAGCGCCACGTCATTGACGGTTACGCCAGCTGCTTCCCCGGCGCTGAGCGGCCAGAAGTATGGAATCCTTGTGTCAGACAATATCTCGGTCGACGGCCTGGCACAGGCCATGTCACAGCTCATTAAAGAGTATGACGAGAACATTGGCGCGTGGGAGACGTTCGCCACCACCTCAGCAAACCAGAGCATCACCGTTACCATCAACGGCACCCCTGTAACGATCCCCGGCATCGGCAAACTGGCGCAGAAAGGGAGTAACGGTGCGCTTGCAATCGCTGACGGCGGGACCGGGGCAACGAAGCCAGAAGACGTTCGCACAAACCTCGGCTTAGGAAACAGCGCAACACGAGACGTTGATAATAAGTTTGCACCGTTAGCATCGAGCATAGATATTGCGCCAGTGATGGCTCAATACCATCGCGATTTCAGGCCCCTCGCTTCGTATGATTTGATTAGTCAATACCCGCTGGGTATGTCCTTTGGTATCCAGGCGGGTGGAAATGGATGGGGAGGTGGCAGCGGTGCAGATACATACACCAGCATGTTAACTCTTCGTGGCTGGCATGATGCGACCGGTGGTGGCTATACGGCATGGCAATTAGCTTCAACGTCTCAGGGGCTTAAGTATCGCCAGGGGACAGGGACTGTTGCGGGGCTTTCGAACGTTGGTTTTTCCACAACACACACCCTTTACTCAACGCAGAACACCACAAAGACCAGCGATGGCACGCTGAAGGCAGCATCGCCAGTGGTGAAGTTATTTGCTGACGGTTCTTTCGAAACTAACGACGAATCAGAAGGCGTTAAAGTCACCCGTCTGGGCATTGGGCAATACCTTGTCGAAGGATGTGAGGCTCTCAATTCGGACGCTGCCTGGGGCGGTATCGATGGTGGTTTTGATATTCCTACCGACCGTAACAAGCAGCCTCTGCTATGGCTTGATTATGAGGTTAATGCTGACGGTTCTGTGTTGGTGAAAACCTATCACCGCACACACCCGCAAGCGCCAGCGTTCGCCAGGAACGAACTGAAGGGTATTAGCAATGGCGATCCTGTCGATATTCCCCGCGACCAATTTGTCTCCGTTCGCGTCGAGATGCCTGCCGATTCTTTATACAAATCCAAAACACGTCGGGTAGAACAAGAAATGCATGCTGGAAGGAATGAATAAAGGTAAACTTAGTAAAACCTGCGTTGGTATGTTACCAACTAACGTTCCTACCGCCCGTATAGTAGGAATGACAGTACACTGATATCGAGGAACAAGGGTTTTTGCATACTTGGATTTATTGATTGTTACTGCTTAACCATATATAGGTCTGTAATCATAATTTTTTGTATTGCTACATTCATAGGAGAGCAAAAAGATGAAGACTCAAAAAGGAATTTATATAGAATTTCCGGATGGGAATTTCAATGTAACATCCAGAAACAATAAAGGGCATGCTTTTAAAATGGATGCGTCTGCACTTTATCTGACTTGGCAAAAGTCAGATAGTAGAGTTTTCATTAACTATGCAGGAACGCAAGCTGCAGAAAGTTATTCTAAACTTGAAGTTCCTTTAGATGTTGCTTATCTAAAAGAAATGGCTAAACAGATCAGGTTCTTGGCGAGGAAGCTTGAAAATAACGAGTTATAAATAAAATAGTTGTGTGGAATAAATGGAGAAAATATCCCTAATATCTCGAATATAAAATTTGGGAACAGAGTGTAATGAGATTGGGAGCCGATAGGTTCCCTATTGTCATTGAATATATGAAGTATATAAAATCGATGCAGGCTCTTTTAACTGCTTATGATGATTATTGCCAGTAATATACTGGGAGAATTAAATGTTGTGGTGTGTGCTTTAAAGTTACTTTATTTTCTAAACCGCATATTTTAAATGTGTTTGCCTTCGGTTTAATGGTTGTTTTTTTTGATGACCCAAGATTTCAACTTAATTTCGGATCTGAAAGTTGATTAATTTTAAGCTGTCCGGAGTTATTATGTTTTTTATCAGAAGTCAACGTGTGGTTAATACTGAAACTAATTATGCAAAGATAACTTGAAATGAAAAAAAACTGACTTTCTAGCAACATGTTATCGTACGCAAAGAATGTGAGCGAACTTTTGAATAAAGAACGAGCGGGGCGATGGCGCATAGGCTGCACTCAAAAAGCTGATGAAAATCCTCCGTGAAAAGATGCGTTAGTTGTGTAGGAATATGGTCTGGAGGTTCGCATTAGCGGAAATTAGAACAACTGATGGGCGAACTCCGTCAGCGTGGCATTCACTTCAAGAGCCTCACAGACAGCATGGATACATCCAGCCCAATGGGGCGTTTTATATTTCACATCATGTCAGCACTGGCGGAAATGGAAAGAGAGTTTATTGTGGAGCGAACCCGTGCGGTGTTAGAAGTGGCAAGAGAAAAGGGTGAATAGGCGGAAGGCGTGCAAAATTAACCCCAGATCAATGGTCTCAGGCTGGCAGATTGATCGCCAACGGAGTGGATCGGAAAAAGGTTGCAATCATTTACGCTTTGGCTGTCTGCACCTTGTATAAAAGGTTTCCCGCTTCAAAGTCGTCTTAATTCTGCTCATTTAGACCCAGTGCTGTAAAATTTACAAAAGCAACAAATCGAATCGTGAGAGAAACTTAGAAACGAAGCGGTGAAGCTTTGTACAGCCATATGGAATCCGGTGTATTGCGAACCCTCAAAAAGAAAACTACTGTATATAAAAACAGTATTTGAGGTACGCGTAATGGAATTTATCAGGCCTGCAGAATTGCGAGAAATTATCGCGCTTCCACTTTTCAGCGACTTAGTGCAATGCGGCTTTCCCAGCCCGGCAGCTGACTACGTAGAACAGCGTATCGATCTCAATGAGTTACTGGTTTCACACCCGAGCTCGACGTATTTCGTAAAAGCCGCAGGCGACTCAATGATCGAGGCCGGTATTAGCGACGGTGATCTGCTGGTGGTGGATAGCTCTCGTACTGCTGAACACGGAGATATCGTAATCGCCGCGGTAGAAGGGGAGTTCACAGTCAAGCGTTTGCAGCTCCGCCCGACCGTTCAACTCAATCCGATGAACAGCGCTTATTCGCCGATTATCGTCGGCAGCGAGGACACGCTCGATGTGTTCGGCGTCGTAACTTTCATCGTTAAATCGGCGAGCTGAACATGTTCGCGCTCTGTGATGTGAATTCGTTCTACGCATCATGCGAGACGGTGTTCAGGCCCGATTTAAGAGGCCGGCCGGTTGTTGTTCTCTCGAATAACGATGGCTGCGTGATAGCCCGAAGCGCTGAGGCCAAGGCGGCTGGAATTACTATGGGGGAGCCGTTCTTCAAGCAAAAGGATCTTTTCCGGCGCGCTGGCGTTGTCTGCTTCAGCAGCAACTATGAGCTGTATGCTGATATGTCGAACCGGGTAATGTCGACGCTTGAGGAAATGAGCCCCCGCGTCGAAATTTACAGTATCGATGAAGCTTTTTGTGACCTGACGGGCGTTAGGAACTGCCGGAACCTGACTGACTTCGGCAAAGAGATCCGCGCGACAGTTCTGAAGCGTACGCATCTGACTGTCGGGGTTGGCATTGCGCAGACAAAAACACTCGCAAAGCTGGCAAACCACGCCGCCAAGAAATGGCAGCACCAGACTGGCGGAGTAGTTGATTTATCGAACATCGACCGCCAGCGACGACTGCTTTCGCTGGTTCCAGTCGAGGACGTCTGGGGCGTTGGCCGCCGCATCAGTAAGAAGCTTAACGCCATGGGCATTAAAACAGCTATGGACCTCTCAGAACAAAGCACATGGATTATCCGTAAACACTTTAACGTAGTACTTGAGCGAACCGTCCGGGAGTTGCGCGGCGAGCCTTGTCTTGAGCTGGAAGAGTTTGCGCCAGCAAAGCAGGAAATCGTATGCAGCCGATCATTTGGCGAACGCGTCACCGAGTACGAACAGATGCGCCAGGCTATTTGTAGTTATGCGGCACGTGGTGCTGAAAAGCTACGCGGTGAGCATCAGTATTGCCGGTTTATCTCGGCGTTCGTTAAGACCTCTCCCTTTGCGTTGAATGAACCGTATTACGGTAATAGCGCATCAATGAAGCTTCTTACACCAACTCAGGATTCACGCGATATCATCAACGCTGCGGTAAAGTGCCTGGACAGAATCTGGAAGGATGGTCACCGGTACCAGAAGGCAGGAATCATGCTTGGGGACTTTTTCAGCCAAGGTGTAGCTCAGCTCAACCTGTTCGACGAGAACGCCCCGAGGGCAGGTAGCGAAAGGTTGATGGAGGTGCTGGATCATCTGAATGCGAAAGACGGTAAAGGAACGCTGTACTTTGCAGGCCAGGGCATTCAGCAACAGTGGCAGATGAAGCGAGAAATGCTGTCGCCTCGATATACGACGAGATATTCAGATCTGCTTAGAGTTCGATAAATTTTCCTGATTTCTTGGTCAGCTTTCTGTAAAAAGCAGGCGATCATTGCAGTAATTTAGTTAAGGAAAGTAATTTTTGATAATATTGAGCGAGAAAGGAGTCGGATAATTATTTTTTATCAAAATTATTCGAGTTCCATGATGATATTGTTGTGCTAATTGTTTATTTTTATTAATGAAGTGATTTTTAATAAAGCCACCCCGGAGGGTGGCGTTAATTAAATATTAATCGCTGCCAAATAACTCTTGATAATTTGAGCAGTACGAGTTAGGAATAAGGTACATAGATTGTAAATTATTATAGGTGCCCATGCTATCGTTTATTCCGAATTTGAAACCATAAAAGAAATCAGGGTTAATTGACTTTCTGACCTCTAGAGAGAAAAGATTTAAAGCGTGAGCTAAATTATAGTGTAGGCGAAATAATTCTCTTCTCCAACATTCGTATTTTGCATCCTTTTCATGAAATTTATCTTGATCTATTCTGATCTTCTTCCAACTCATATCCCTTCTCCAAAAACCATTTATGTTACTTGCAAAATTCATATCAGTTATATGTTCGCAAAGGTTATGCGCATGGTTAGCAAGCTCATTCATTGAGAAATCAAGATTGGGAAGTCGGCCTGGCATTTGTGTTGCAAGAACGGTTTGGCAGGCATCATAAAATCCATCTACAACTTCTGATTGCATAGCGTTAGCAATAAGGTTATCGCTAATGTTATACCAATCTTGAAGATACATTTGTCTTGTAACACGCTCAACAAGGTATTGCTCTGTTGAGAACTGATTACGAGTCGATTGTCCACATATATAATTTTTTTGCTCATTACTGAGCGTTAAAAAAAATCCCTCAAGGATCGTTGCACCAATCACCATCGCATTAATTAAACCATATTCACTTTTTATCTCGGCGATTGCCTTGTTTAAGTATGGTGGAATGCCGTTATATTTATCATTGATAACAAAATAAAACTCCCTGACGGTAGAAATAGTATTCCAATACAAGTAAAGCTTTTTGAAATCATCCTTCATTTTATCAAGGGATTTCTTTTCATTGTTAGGTAGATCCTCTGGGGCGTATACTTGATAGTAAATGCCAGAATCAGACACCCACCCATCATTACCTCTGTCACCTATGTTACCATGAGGTTTTACTTTATCGAATCCTGGGCGATAATACGACATAACTTTTGAAAACAAATTTTCATATTCTATTCCGTTGCTTTCATGAACTTTAAGCTTAAAACTCTGGATATACCCTTCTGACATATCTCTTCCCCTAACGTAAATTTATTTCCATGGCTAAAGAAGTGAAGGTTTGGGTTAAACATTCTCTCCATTTATTTGTCGTTTTACCTTCAGCACAGATTAAGCTGTGCCTAGCTTTGATACTATATCTTTACTAAGCAGTTATTGGGAGCAGATTTTCTGTGACTTTCTATACAATAAATGATGCTTCATATGGCTAATGAGAGTCAAGAAATCAACCTGACCTATAGTGTGTCGTAAACAACCGTTTTTCGCTCATTTCGGGCGTTCCTTGTCTATTTTGACCTTTTATCTTATTGCCTCGATTAGCTCCGGCCCTTGGTTCTTGACATTACCCACGTCACGCGTCACGGCGTGCCAGATAAATTTCTCAGCCGGCACTACACCGTCGGCGACTATCTCTTCAGCGTCTTTCCCGGTTATATCCTGGCGCATCCATTCGCGTGCTGCTTCCGGCGACAGCACTAGTGGCCGGCGGTCGTGAATATCGAGTAGGCCTTTGTCAGCTGCAGACGTTACGATTAGAAAACCCTCCGCTTCATCACCGCGTTCGAATGGCGTGCTGCCGATCGCCGCCATGAATATCGGCTGACCGTCGGCCCGGTGAATGAAGTAGGGCTGTTTCTTGTCGCCTTCCTTCTTCCATTCAAACCATCCATCCGCAAAGCAGATAGCCCGGCCATGTTGCCAGAGAGGCTTGAACATTCTGCTGGTGGCCGCCGTCTCGACGCGCGCGTTAATCAGTGGCGGCTTATCCCACCACCCGGGTGCGTATGACCACAGGACCGGATCAAGATGCAACTGCTCGTCTCGCTCGCTCAGCAGCAGAACTTTGGTACCTGGCGCCACGTTGTAACGTCCAATAGGCTCAGGGTCGTATGCGATGTCGCGATCGGCTTCATCGGCCAAGTACATCAGATATTCTTCACGGGTTTGGGCTTGTGCAAAACGTCCACACATAGAAACCTCCAGCTAGATATCAGACTGAAAGTATAGGGCAGGGAGAAAAATCAGCGCGCTGGTTAAGTCTTACGATGGATTCGTGACGATTATGCTGATCGGGTAGAGAGGCGTAAAGCGGTGAGTTGCGAAACTGGAAGGAGCTAAGCAAAGTTTTCAATATAACTTTAAGTGCGGACTATGGGCGATTGGTAAGCAATTTCGTTCCTTACATAAACACTCACCATCCCCGTAATACCTGACGTGAAACAAATGGATATGTTAGGAAAAAAATACTCTAACCATCTGATTTTTATGAGTCACATGAGGGGTTTAAAAAACCTTTTTGATTTCCCGTAATTAAGAGGAGAATAATTACTTCAACCGAAAAGTAGTTATCAAAACCCAAAAATAATTGAATACAATCAACTGGTTAGCCTGTGGCTAAAAATGTATGGCGAAAGCATTGCTTTAAATTTTTTTTACTTAAAAATCAATGCATTATTAATTATTTCGTGAAATACTGCTCCGTCATATGGAATGGTTCGAAGCGGCAGACCTGATCGTTAAAGGTATGGAAGGCGCGATTAACGCCAAAACCGTAACGTACGATTTCGAACGTTTGATGGAAGGCGCTAAGCTGCTGAAATGCTCAGAGTTTGGCGACGCGATTATCGCGAACATGTAATCCACTTGCTGGGTTAAACAAGAACGGGAGCCGATGGGTTCCCGTTTTTTATTATTCGACTTCGTACGGTTATCAAAACCCCTCCCTTCAATAGCATTTACCGTCCACGCTTTACCGGGCCATCATGCGCTTTCGTCGTCTGATTCGGCGATGTATGCCCCAAAATTTCTTGTATATCTTAATTCCACGTCTCACTAAATTCATTGTTATGGTGTCCGGCCTCACCCGGTGCCGCGCTCATGAATACCTGATCTAACTTATCGGGTACGACGATTACGGTGAAACCCTCATTAATTCTGTTGTCAGCATAACTTTCTGGTGTGCGGAATATCACTCGTATTACGGGAGATAGCACAACGTGAATTAGCATCATTTTAAGCAGGCGGCTGATATAAATATCCCTGTCGCAGCAAGTTATTTAATCAAACGGTATTGCTGTGCTGGCACTTTCCGCGGTAGTGGGAAAAGCCAGACAAACTGTACGAAAAAATAAAGCCGGGTAATGTCGGTTTTATTGTGTACGTAGCAAACACGCATGGTCATTCATTGCCATGTATTTTCCAATCGAGACGTAAGGATATTCTATAAATGAGTACTTTTACTGTAGTACCCGCAAATCAGTCTGCAGATAATAATGCGAAAATGATTTATCAGTGGTTGAGTGGTCTGTCCGATCGACAGGGTAAAAAGCTCATTTCAGGTATTTTTGGTGGCTATAGCAATATCGGCGGCGTCGATGCTTTTTCCCTGCAACAAGGAAAAGACCTGCAGGCCCTGACCGGGAAATTCCCGGCTATTTATAGCGCTGACTATGCCCGTGGCTGGGATGCCTGTACCCCTGGAGAGGAAGCCAGTTTGATCGATTTTGGTTGTAATGCCGATCTGATCGACCACTGGAAAAAAGGCGGACTGGTTGCGATCAGTCACCATTTACCAAACCCTTGTTTTGCGGGGAATAATCCTGGTGATGGAAAGGGGGCTCTCAAGCATCCTGTGAGTAATGATGAATTTTCTGCAATCTTACAGTCTGGAACACCGGCGCGTGGGCGCTGGCTGGCAATGCTTGATAAGGTCGCTCAGGGCCTACAGCAACTGAATGAGAAAGGTGTCACCGTCTTTTATCGACCCTTGCATGAGATGAATGGCGAGTGGTTCTGGTGGGGGGCAACCGGTGAGAATACAAACGATACTGTACGTATGGATCTGTATCGACGCCTGTATCAGGATATCTTTAACTATTTCGTTAAAACGAAAGGGTTAAACAATTTACTCTGGGTCTTCTCTCCTGATGCAAACCGGGATTATAAGACATCTTATTACCCTGGCGCAGAGTATGTTGATATTACTGGCCTGGACTTGTATACAGACAATCCTGCCACTGTAAACGGTTACGATGAAATGGTGGCATTGAATAAGCCGTTTGCCTTTGCAGAAGTGGGGCCATCAACAATTAACGGCCAGTTTGATTATGCAAACTTAGTGAGTGTTATTCTTCAGAAATACCCTAAAGCAACCATGTTTATCCCCTGGAACAATGACTGGAGCCCGCTGAAAAACCTGAATGCCTCTGGTGCATACAATAATGACCGGGTAATAAATCTCGGAGATGTATGGAACGGCAGCGTTTTGAGTTAATGTACGTTCCGGTGTCACGTTGATGCACCATATAAATGGTTGAAGTCGCTGGCCCGATCGTTAACGCTATAGAAGATGCTAAAATGTTCAGAGTCTGGCGACACGATCATCGCGAATATGTCATCCAGATTCTGGGTTAAACGTGAACGGGGGCCAGAAGGTCCCCGTTTTTTTCCTCTGCCTGCGGGAGACTGCAAGATGTTAGCTACGATCCTTGTCGCTATTGTTGCATTAATTCATCTCTACATACTTGTGCTGGAAATGTTCCTGTGGAACACAAAAACAGGCCACAAGGCATTTAATCTCAGCCCTGATTTTGCACGCGACACCCGTGTGCTGGCCGCAAATCAGGGGTTGTATAACGGTTTTCTGGCAGCGGGACTGCTCTGGGGACTGTGGCTTGGTGAAAGCGGTGTTCCTGTGGTCTTCTTCTTTTTGACCTGCGTGTTGATTGCGGGCATTTACGGTGCCATGACCGCCAGCCGAAAAATACTCTATGTTCAGGCTTTACCGGCGCTGGCTGCATTGATTGCATTGTGGTTGCGTTGATTAACAAGGCTTTGGTCTAAGAGTGCCGTCCGATATACTCAGGCATTACCCTTAAAGGTCATAGAAGAGACTGTTTATGCACAATGAAATTCCACTTAAATATTATGACATCGTCGATGAATACGCGTCGGAAGCCGCGGAGCCGGTAAGTGAGGCAGAGCGCGATCCTCTTGCCTGTTATTTCCAGTTGCTGCTCACCCGTTTATCGAACAATGAAGAGATCAGCGAGGAAGCCCAGCAAGAGATGGCGAGTGAAGCCGGCATCCGTAGCGCGCGCATTGATGATATTGCGAACTTCCTCAATCAGTGGGGAAATGAATAGTCCGCCTCAAAAACCGTTGTGCTGATGCTTTGCTAAACAGCTCAGCATCACGCTATCGGACCACATGCATTTTTTATCCGGGATGTGCGTTGAGGGTTTACCGATGAGCAGGGCGAAAATAACGATCAGGAAAAAGAGTACCAGCGGAAACAACAGAGAATTTTTCACGTTTTAACCAAATGAGAGTGTGCTTCAGGGTAATCTACGGTCTGAATGTGACGACTATATGTTTTTAGGAAAGAAATGGAAACGTCTGATCTGGAAAAACATTACCACGACACCAACGCTAAGACGCTGGCACTCTGGGAAAAGCGGGACGGTATCGGAGCGGTAAGGGAGCCGTTTTATGCTACGCAAAAGCTCGCACTGGCAACAGGTTTCCAGCCGGAAATGGCCGCGTCTGTCGACATGTTGTTTCGGGAACTGCGGGCGTTGACCCGCCACGACTCGTTAGTAGACCTCCAGCCGCCATCCGGCTTCCATTTCACCTTCGTACCCATAACGCTCCCTTTCTACGACGAGAATGCACCGTTACCGGCGAAGACGCATCAGCTTATCGACGCATGGATCCCTTTTGCCGGTCTGGGTATCACGGTTCGGGAACTCAGGCTGGTGGCATTGCCCAACCAGCTCTTGCTTGCAGGCATACCCGATACACTTGCCGTGAAGCAGCGGCAGGCGTTTTGTGAACGTCTGTTAACCACGGACTGGCAAGAGGCGTTGCGCTTACGCCATGGCAATACCCCTTTACCAGCGCCGTTCTGGCACACTACGCTGTTGCGCTACCAGGCAGACTGTCTGCCTGAATCGCTGAGGGCGTTTTTCCGTGAGCGCCGCATGCAGCGTTACGGTGAGGTTTGCGAAGAACTAAAACTCAACGTCGTGAATTATAACTGGACGCTATGCAGAGCCGTCACGTCGTCAATGTTGACACGTTAACGCGCTGGTTTTTGCTTATCGTTGTTAAGTTGCTGCGTCAGTTCATCAATGGTCAGTGATTTAGAGAAATACCATCCCTGAATCAGGGCATCAGGATACCGGTCTGCGATAAAGCGATATTGCGTTTCGCTTTCCACACCTTCAAAGACGAGCGTTTTATTCAGTCTGGCGAGGGCGTCACTAAAGATGACGAATATATTCTGTTTATAATGCTCATTAATACCATCTACCAGCGATTTGTCTATTTTGATCTCATCGTATTCCAGAAGCGATATGCGGGCGAGGTTAGAGTTTTGTACTCCAAAATCGTCAATTGATATTCTCACACCCAGTGATTTTAACGCCTGACAGAACCCTTCGAGAACATCCGCAGTGGAAACCGCCTTTTCAGAGAGTTCGACTTTTATCAAGGAGAGTGGAATGCTGTTCACTAAACACTCACGACACAGAATCTTAATGAATTGCCCGTCCTCAATCTCGGTTCGACCAATGTTTAATGAAATCACCAGCTGATGTTTAATCGCCAGCGAGGCGATTTCTGCCAGGGATTTTTCGATGATATTGATATAATACTTTTGATACAGGCCAATTTTCTTAATTAAGGGAATAAAGAGCTCAGGCGAGACCTCTCCATGATTGTTATCGCGCCATCTCGACAGAACTTCAACGCCCACCATTTTTTTATCCTGGATTCGAATAATGGGTTGGTAGTTAACGCTGATGGTATTGGCTTTTACCGCGTTAACCAGCGTGCGCTCCAGTGAGAACCGATCTTCATAGATGCGGAAGAAAAACAGCGTGATCGCTATCCAGATGAAAGCCGAAATTGCCGTGAGAAGGGTAAACACCACCAGCGACAACGAAGCCAGCCCTGCGTTGTGATGCTTCACGATCACACACAAATCCCATACGGCGCTGCACTGCGTCAGGGTTAAGGTAAACAGATTCGAATGCAGCCAGCTCTGTTCTTTTATCACCGGGGAGGCTGAGAAAAATGTTCTGCCGAAATCTTTGGTCGTCGTACTCAGTGAATAGTTCGCCGTAATCGGCGTGAACTTATCGTAAGCATAGCGGGAGGTGAATATAATCACGTTATTATAAATTGCCGCATTGCCTGTAAAAAAATCTTTTCTGGAAAACTGTGCCAGAAGAAAACCCCGTGGCGTTTTATGCAGCTCTGCAGGAAGGGCAACGGGAGTGGCGAGTTTACCCCAAAAAGCAGTACAGGCTATTTTCCCCTTTTCAATAAAACCGATATCCCCGAAATAGAGGCTATCTAACTTTATCTGCCTGTAACTATCGAGACTGTTTTTATCACAACCCTGTGTCGTAATGCTTTTGAGCGCCTGCGCCACACTTTGAGAGAGGACTTCTGAATATTGCAAAAGGGAATGGGAAACCTCGAGCTGTTTGCTCTTTTGCTGGGCCACGATAACCGCATTAACCGCGTAGAGAGAGAGGGCGACCAGCAACGTTGAAATGATAGCAACGGCAATGATCTTTTTCATTTTCCAGTGGTCCCGTTCGCTCCCTGATTGCACAAATCTTAACACAGCCAGGGCAAGGCACAAGCCTGATAATAACGGAGGTTTATCTTATTCAGTCAGAGTAACTCATGCGGAAGTACCAGTTTTTTAAGATAAATCTTAACTAAACTTTTCACATTGCTTTAAGCAGCGCAGAGTTTGCCAGGCGATCGCCTTATACAGGTCATAAATGAGCGTTTTTCTCTTAAGGAAAAAATCGTGCGCAACGTTATGCTCCCCATTCTGTGTGCCTTATTTGTGTTTCTGAGTGGCATGCTGATCATTAACTGGCAGTTGTGGCATATGGCCCGGTCAAATTATGCCGAAACCGCCGCCGCAAGCACGCGTAAAATTGAGGCCATTCTTGCTGAGGCTGTCAGTGCTGCAGATACCGCAAAACGGGTCGCCGCTGCAGGGTGTACCGACACCGGACAGCGTGAACTGGGTTCGGAAGCTGCGCTGAAACCGCATCTTCGCGCCATTATGATTGAGCAGCAGGGTAGGATCGTCTGTACCTCCCTTCCCGGAAACGGCGTATTGATTCTTCGCCCGCAGACGCTGCCCAACAAAGGATTGATGCTGCTCCCCGGTAATCGCCTGGTGAACGGCATTCCGGTGTTACTTTTTCAGATGCCCGTCGCGAAAGGGCGCGTTATCGTAAGCGTTAGCGACGCGCATTTGCGGGATGTTATTGCGAGTGCAGCAAACAACACGGGACTGAGGCTGGTTGTTGGCGATAAAGCAATAGCCGGCGCGGGCGATGTGACCGGCTGGCCCCCCGTGAAGTGGGCGGGTTCCTTAACAGCATCGGCACATTTTCCGTTTAGCATGGCCTGGCAGCCTCCCGCCTTTTTCAGCCTGACGCGTTTACTGCATCAGGGATGGAGCCTCATACTGCTTATCCTTGCGTTATCTGTAGCTGTTGGCATTCTTATCCGTCGCTACAGGGGGAAAAGCAGCTCGTTTGAAGACGATCTGCGTAAAGCCATCATCCACGGCGAGATCGTTCCGTACTATCAGCCGATCGTGAATGGCGATACCGGCGGTTTGTATGGCGTGGAAGTGCTGGCAAGGTGGAAGCACCCAAAATCAGGCTTTATCCCACCGGATGTTTTTATTCCGATTGCCGAGCGCAGCGGTCTGATAATTCCGCTGACCAAAAGTTTAATGGCGAAAGTGGTGACCGAGCTTAAGCCGCTTTTGCCTAAGTTGCCGGACGGATTTCACATCGGGGTGAACATCAGCGCCAGACACATCAATGCGCCTTCTTTTATCGCTGACTGCCGGGTCTTTGGAAAAGGCTTTTATGGTAAAGAGGTCAAACTGGTTCTCGAAGTGACCGAGCGTGAACCGCTGATCGATAATCCTCATCTGGTGGAAAATCTCAATGCGTTACATAACGCCGGTTTCGTCATTGCGCTTGATGACTTTGGGACCGGGTATTCCGGACTCTCCTGTCTGCACGCGCTGGCGATTGATTATATTAAAATCGATAAAAGTTTCGTGAACCGGGTATCAGAGGCGAAAGACTCTACGATCCTGCTGGACTGTGTGATTGACCTGGCGAAAAAACTCTCACTGCATATCGTGGCTGAAGGGGTAGAAACGAAGGAGCAACTGGACTACCTCAACCGTAATCAGATTACCCTGTTGCAGGGATACTATTTTGGTAAACCGGTCTCGTATAAAGAATTTATTAAAGTCATCTTATCTAAGCCCCTGGAGAAGGTCAGTCTGTAAGAGATTTTTTTCTGTGAAAGGGGCCCCAGTAATAATATCTGATGCCCGTTTGCGAAAAGCGAAATATCATCAGATTTCTGTTGTATGCTTAAGTGCAATTCATTTTCCTCTTATCCTGAGCTTTGTTACAGTGACTCTAGTTGTCAGCCAGGGATGTCAGGCGTGATAAGGTGGAAGAGCTCGTGCATGTGAAAAATACTTTTTACACAACAACTATTACCGTCATCATTGTCTCATTGATCATTTCGCTGTCGCTTGCCGTCCAAATTACCACGTCCAGGCAGCAGTCAATCCAGCAAATAAACACCAGCGTTGCCAACCTGAGCCATACCTTAGACGTGTACAGCGAAGGGATCATGCGCCAAAGTGAAATGTTGATTACTTCGGTTTCCGACATAATCAAAATTTATGGCATGACCCCACAACAGGCCAAAAATATCCAGCGGATGATAAGCAATCAGGATAATCTTCTTATCCAGATAAATAATGTGGTTGTTTACGATGCGCAAGGGAATATTTTTACGGCACTGCATGAAAGTTTTTCCGGGCCCCGTAAAGGGGTGGACAGGTCGTTTTTTATCTACCACAAAGAAAATAAGAGCCAGCAGATTTTTATTGGCCAGCCGGTGGTCAGCAGAACGAATGGTAAATGGGTCATAACCATTAGTCGTCGGCTGGAAACCCCTACCGGCGCGTTTAACGGTGTCGTTGTGGTTACGCTGGGTATCGAAAATTTTCTGGCGTTATACGGGCAGATCAATATTGGTCACTCAGGCGTGATCGGCTTAACAACCCAGTCAGGCGTGTTGCTGGTACGTCATCCGTTTAAAAATAATTACATTGGCGCGATTGTTTCGGATTCGCCTCTCTTCAGGACATACCTCAAGGTACAAAACGCGGGTATCGCCAGCTCTGTCTCACGGTTTGATAAAATCGAACGCATTTATGCTTTCGAGAAGAACAAGCGCTACGGGCTCGTCACCACCGTGGCGGTCAGTACGCAAGAAGCGCTCGCCCCCTGGCGCAAGCAGGCTCTCCAGCTTTCTGTACTCATTTTGGTTTTTACCGCGATACTCATTGCGGCGTCCTGTTTCCTCTATTCCGATTTATCCAGAAAAACACGGGATAACAGGGCGCTGAAGATTATTGCGTCTGAAGATGCGCTAACAGGGCTTTTCAACCGACGCATTTTTGATGAAAAAATTCTGTCAGAAATTGCGGCCTGTGCGGCCAGCGACGCCCCGATTTCGGTGTTGATTGTCGATGTGGACTACTTCAAAAAATACAACGATAACTATGGTCATCCCGAAGGGGACCGCTGTTTAACCCTGCTGGGAAATAGCCTCAGGGAGAGCCTCAACCGGGACAACCAGGTTGTGGCGCGCTATGGCGGGGAAGAGTTTGCACTGATCCTGCCTGACACGGATATCCAGGAAGCGCTCCGCCTCGGTCAGACGATCATTCGCAATGTCTTTTCGCTGCATATTGAACATGCTTTCAGTCCCTTCGGGCGGGTCACGGTTAGCGTCGGGATCTCCACTGCGCGTGCCGTGGAGATCGCGGGCAGCCAGCAGAACATCATTATAGCCGCCGACCAGGCGCTCTATCAGGCAAAACGTGCAGGGCGAAACCGGCACGCTTTTGTCGCGGTGTAGGCAAAAAAAAGCCCACTCTAGAGTGGGCAAGAAATACTGGAAGCAATGTGAGCAATGTCGTACTGAATACCTGAGTGTTTCGTTCAACTATTCAGTGTTGAGAAAGATAATCTTTCTCAACAAAAGATGCAACCCCACATTTCTTGTGGTGCTGTTGATGAATAAACGCGCACTCTCTCACTGTGATGCTTATCACAAATTTCCTTTCTGAAATCCTGTGCTATCCTTTCTTGTGTCGTTGATTTAATGACAAAAACCATACGGAGAGGAAACTTATGGGAATTTTATCCTGGATTATCTTTGGGCTTATTGCAGGTATTCTGGCGAAGTGGATTATGCCGGGCAAAGATGGCGGTGGGTTTATCGTCACCGTAATACTGGGGATTATCGGTGCAGTGGTGGGCGGTTGGATCAGTACGCTGTTCGGCTTTGGTAAGGTCGATGGCTTTAACTTCGGCAGCTTCGCTGTCGCGGTGATCGGTGCGCTGGTTGTTCTGTTTATCTACAGAAAAATCAAAAGCTAAGCCTGATAAATGTTGAAAAAGGCTGCCATATGGCGGCCTTTTTACGTGGTGGGTTTACCACCAGCCTAGCTGCGAGCCTGCAACAGCCACGATTGCCACGATCAGCATAATGAGGGTTGTTTTTCTCATTTATGCCCCCGGAGCAGCGTAACCACCGACAAAAAACCAGGCCAAAAACACTACCGCCGTTATAAAAATAACGACCGGGAAGAGGATCCCTATTCTCATACCATCACCTGTTTCGGTTTTTATAACGCCGTAGAGTGTACGGGGTTAATCCATCGCGAGAAAGCGCGTTTTGCTTTTTCCTTTCTTATGCTGATACATCGCGACATCAGCCGCGCGTAACGCACTGTCCGGATCGGTCACGGTGGGGTCAACTTCAATCACACCGAAGCTGGCGCCAGGATAAATAATGTTCACGCTCCCCAGCCAGTATTCTCCTGCAATACGGGCGTCGAGGCGCGTTTTAAGCAGGTTAATCTGTGTGCTCTCACCCGTACTGTTGGTTTGGCTAAGCGAGGCCACCAGAAACTCATCACCGCCCAGCCTGCCAATTATTTCGTCCGCCTGTTTTTCTTCAGTCAGACGTTTACCCACTTCAATCAGGAACCGATCGCCTGATTCATGCCCGTAACGGTCGTTAATCAGCTTGAAATCATCAAGGTCGATAAACGCGATGATGGCGTTGCGTTTAAGGTGCTTTGCCAGCGAAAACAGGGTCGTCAGCTCTTCGAAGATGGCGCGGCGGTTTGGTAATCCGGTAAGGGCATCGGTATAAGAGTGCGCAATGAGTGCCGCATTGGCTTCCCGAAGCTGGATCACCAGTGACTCTTTCTGAATATACTGGGCAATCAACCCGGCGAATAATTTCAGAACTTGTTCACCGCGATCGCTGGGATGTTTCTTTTCCGTGCTGGTGGCGCAGAGCGTGCCATAGAGTGAACCATCCGCAAGATGAATAGGGATACTCATGTAGGTTGTAATGCCAAGGGCTTTCGCGGCATCGCAATCCGGCCAGCGCTCAGCCACCTCGTTACTGAACAACGTACCACTCTCAATGGCGCGCTTACACAACGTGTCGCCCCAGGGAACGCTCAGCCCCTCTGGGATCTGCATCTGCTTGCTGTTGCGGGCGTAGAGGATATGCTGCAGCCGCGCATTGATATCGACCTTCGTCAGGTAGGTGGACTCCATCTCAGTCACAATCTCCAGCATCTCCAGCAGCTGGCGGACGAGACTTTCAAGGGACTGCTCAGTGGAGAGCGTTTCTGAAACACGGGCAAGGATAATATCCGACATGACGTAGGCTCACTCCCATGCAGAAGACGTCTGCATCTGCATGTTATGCTGAATTTTTCGACTTCGGGCATAGTAAAACATGAATATAAAAATATTAATATTCATCACAGGGGAGCGGGGGAGAAAAAAAGCCCCGATGTTGAGACCGGGGCAAAGACATCTTGATTACGGAATGATGTTCTCTGGTCATTGAGAACACGTGCCACTGTAGTGTGGAAAAGTGCAGTTAAGATGGAGAAATCGTGGAGAAAGCGGCGATGACCCGTTACCCTTAAAATCTGATGAAGTTAAAAGGATCAATGAGATGAGATTACTGCTTCTGGCACTGGCGTTACCGCTGGCCGCCTGTACCTCCAAAACATCCCCGCCTGATGCCCCGAAACCGCCCCATGTTATCGGGATGGCTAATCCCGCCTCCGTCTACTGCCTGAATAAAGGCGGGGAACAGGTCCCGGTTCAGAGCCCGCAAGGGGTTCGCACGGAGTGCAAGTTGCCTGGCGGCGAAGTGATCGATGAATGGGCGCTTTATCGTCGCGATCATCCGCAACCTGCCAGGTGACAGCGGGATAGTGGCTGCGGTACACTTCTCTTTAGGATTATTCTTAGCCTTTCGATGGCTACCGTTATCGTGAGAGAAGTATGTTTCAGCTTAAACCGGGCAGCATGGCGATGATCATCGGTGCCCGCACGGCGTCCGGCCGTCGTAATATTGGTAAATCTGTTGAACTGTTTGGCCTGTGTCAGCCCGGTCAGCGTTTCGTTAACCCGGTCAATGGCGTCATGACGCAGTTACCCACCACCTCGGATCGCGCGCTTTGGCTGGTGACTGGTGATGTCTTCGCGTTTGACAATCAGCACGGCTTTGCGTTTATTCGCGCCGAACATCTGATGCCGCTTACCCCGGATACGGCGCCGCAAATCCTTGATGAACTGATGATCGACTGACTAGACATTACGCAGCCAGTCGGCTAACACCAGGGCGTGATTGTGTTCCTTATCTTTCGCGCCATAGAGAAGGGTTAAGGTCTGCTTGCTGGCCAGCGCCGCAAGACGCAACCCCTCGTCCTTGTGCTGCGCCAGCTCTTCCCGGTACGCCTTGCTGAAGGCGTTGAAATCAAGGGTTTCGCTATGAAACGCCTTGCGTAAATCGTTGGACGGGGTGAGCGTTTTACACCATTCATCATACGCGAGATCGGTTTTCTTCACGCCACGCGGCCAGAGTCTGTCTACCAGCACCCGATAACCATCGTCCGGGCTTGCCTGTTCGTATACGCGTTTACACTGGATCATCTTTTCTCCTCAGCTGCGGCAAAACGTTCTGCGTATTACTCTAGCACTTTGTCTTTACCCACCCAATTTAAGGTATTGTGATAATTGCAGAAGATCGGTAGTCTGAGGTTCCTTATGTTATCTGCTAATACTCAGGCATAAGGAACCTTTCATGGAACACCTCCCGGCTAAAACCACACTGCGCATTGCGCTGGTTGGCGATTACAATCCCGATGTTATTGCGCACCAGGCGATCCCGCTGGCAATTGACGACGCCGCTGCCGTTCTTGACCTCACCGCTGATTATGACTGGCTCGCGACCACGGAACTGACCAGCCCGGAAGATCTGGTAGGTTATGACGCTATCTGGCTGGTTCCCGCAAGCCCGTACAAAAACACAGCGGCGGCCTTTATCGCTGCACGCTACGCACGCGAAAACAGCATTCCCTTCCTCGGCACCTGCGGCGGGTTCCAGCATGCGCTGATTGAGTACGCCCGTAATGTGCTGGGCTGGCACGATGCGGCGCACGCCGAAACGGATACCGAAGGCACAATGGTGATTGCGCCATTAACCTGCTCGCTGGTGGAAAAAACCGATGCAATTGAGCTGCGCAACAATACGCTCATCGCCAAAGCCTATGGCAAACCGGAAATCGTGGAGGGATATCACTGCAATTACGGTGTGTCGCCGGAATTTGCACGGGAGCTGGAGAGCGGCGAAATGCGCGTCACCGGCTGGGACGAGCAGGGTGAAATTCGCGCCGCGGAGCTACTGACCCATCCGTTCTTCGTGATCACTTTATTCCAGCATGAACGTGCCGCGCTGGAAGGTCGACCGGTGGTGCTGGTACAGGCAATGCTGCGCGCGGCGCGCGGATAAAAAAGGCAGACCTGGTGGTCTGCCATTCTACTAACGGGGCGTGACCTCCCGGTCACGCCCGGCAAGCATACCGCAAACGGCCATGATCACGGCGGCCAGTGCACAGGCCAGAAGCGGATACCGCCAGTCACCGGCAGCATCGTGAATTTTGCCCATCAACGGCGGGCCACAGGCGGCCAGCAGATAGCCAACCGACTGTGCCATGCCGGACAAGGCCGCGGCCTGATGCGCAGAGCTGGCGCGCAGCCCGATGAAGGTCAGGCCAAGGATCATCGTTGCCCCGGTACCAAAACCAAACACCAGCGTCCACATGACCGCCATTCCCGGCGCAAACCACAATCCTGCTGCGCTTATCGCGCACAACAGCGCCACGACGCCGGCGATTGCTCGCTGATCCTTCAGACGATGGAGGATCAGCGGCACAGCGAGACCCGGAACGGCGGTGGCCAGCTGTAAGAGTCCGTGCACAGAACCCGCCTGGGCTTCGCTATACCCGTGGCTGAGCAGGATCGCCGGTAGCCAGCCGATGATGACATAGTAAATCAGCGAGTTAATCCCCAGAAAAAGGGTGACCTGCCAGGCGAGGGCAGAGCGCCAGATGGCGCGGTTATGTAACGCGCCTGCACCGGTCACCGTCGCAACGTGTTTCTGACGCCACTGTGGCAGCCAGAGCAGTAGTGCAGCCAACGGAAAGGCCATCAGCATTAGCAGGGCGCCATGCCAGCCGGCTTCCCCCTGCGCCAGCGGAACAATCAGTGCGGAACCTAACGCCGCGGAGATCCCCATCGTCAGGGAATACGCACCGGTGAGTCTGGCAACCTGTCCCGGGAAGTCACGTTTAATTAACCCAGGCAAAAGCACATTGCCCAGTGCGATACCGCAACCAATCACCGCCGTACCGATGAAAAGCAGGGGGGCGGAAGGCAGGGAGCGCACAGCAATGCCGACGCAAATCAGCAGCAGGGCGATAAACAGGCTGCGCTCCATGCCGATACGCCGGGCAACACCTGCGGCGAGCGGGGAGATAAGGGCGAAAGCCAGCAGAGGCAGGGTGGTCAGCAGACCGGTTTGCGCCGTACTCAAGCCATAATCGAGACGAATGGTATCGAGCAGCGGTGCTGCTCCGGTAAAGGTGACGCGAAGCGTAGTGGCAATCATCAGGATACCTGCGATCAGCAGCGCGCCCTGTTTTCCTGAAACCCGAATTGCAGTAGTCATTGTGTTCTCATACGTTCAAGCGAGCGCACACAATACCGATTTTCTCCACGGTTGAAATCAGGCTAAAATGACAGTTTATCGCTAATATCGGACAACCTGATGATTGGTCTCGGACTGGACGGCTACGATCCCGATAGCCAGCATGATGCGGCTGTCGCGTTTCGCATCCGCGTGGTGGCGGAGGAACAATATATTCCGCGACACCAACACCGTAAGGGACAGCTGATTCTGGCGCTGGGGGGAGCCATTACCTGCGAAGTGGAAAACGCCATGCTGATGGTACCGCCCCAGTATGCCGTGTGGATCCCTGGCCAGATGCCGCACAGCAATAAGGCCACGCCGGGTGCCCAGCTTTGCTTTTTGTTTATTGAACCTGGAGCGGTAAGTTTGCCCGATCGCTGCTGCACCCTGAAGATCTCCCCTCTGGTGCGGGAACTGATCTTATCGCTGGCGGAAAAATCACGTGAAGCGCTTTCGCTTGCTGCCACATCGCGTCTGGTGGATGTTCTTTTTGACGAGCTACCGCTGCAGCGTCAGGAACATTTGCAACTGCCCGTTTCGCCTCATCCAAAAATCCGGCTGATGAGCGAGAAGATGGCGGAAGAGCCTGCCGCCTGGCAGACGCTGGCGCAATGGGCGAGCCACTTTGCCATGAGTGAGCGCAATCTGGCGCGCCTGGTGGTGAAAGAGACGGGCCTGAGCTTTCGCCGTTGGCGGCATCAGCTGCAGCTTATTGTGGCGTTACAGCTGTTGATTGGGGGAAAGTCGGTACAGCAGGTGGCACAGTCGCTGGGGTACGACTCCACCACCGCGTTTATCACGATGTTTAAGAAGGGGCTGGGGCAGACGCCAGCGCGGTATATAGCCAGCCTGACTATGACTTCCCGATAAACAGTGAGACCAGCCCGGCCGCAATCAGCGGACCCACCGGAACGCCACGAAAGAGCGCCACACCGAGCACGGTTCCCACCAGCAGACCGGCCACCAGCGAGGGCTGGCTGCTCATCAGCGTAACGCCACGCCCGCCCAGCCACGAGACAAAAACGCCTACCGCTATCGCTATCAGCGATTTCCAGTTTACAAACGAGTGCAGCAGCGTCGAGGCAGGCAGCGTACCGCTGGCGATAGGTGCCATCACCCCAATGGTCAGAATGATGATCCCGATGGTGAGACCTTGTTTTTCTATCCACGGGAAAAAGGTGTTTAATGGGGTCACGCGCACAATGATCAGCACCAGAATTGAGATAGCGACGGTGGTGTTATGGCTGACAAAGCCCAGCGCAGCGAGGGCCAGAAGAATGAGCAGAGTCGGGTCAAACATAAGGAATCCTTGCCAAAAGAGTAAGCCTGCTTACTTTACGCGGAAACACGGCTGAAGACAGTTTTTAAAAAGATTTTACTGCTGTCATAACCCTGTCATTTACGGGGGATAAAACAGGGGCAGGCATCGAAAAAGGGGCGCAAAAATGTACGATCACATGTTTGTCGAAACGCTGATCATCTCTTCATCGTTTTTCGCTGTTGCCATTATCCTGGTCGCGTCAGTTATTTTTCTGGAAAAAAAAGGCTGACGTGATGCCAGCCTACACGATTACGCTTTATGGAACGTCACCAGCTCAGGACGGGCGATACGCAAATAATCCTGCGTATCCATAATCACGGATTTTTCCAGCAGACCGGCGTTAAACGCGATTTCATCGAAACGCTCGAACAGGAGCGGGTCGGCCACCAGTGCCAGATCGGGATGGAAGCTAAAAGGCGGAATGGCGCCAAAAACGCAGGCGGTCAGGGTATCGACTTCGGCAGGGCTTGCGAGAGACGCTTTTATCCCCCCAAAATGGCTGGCAAGCTGGCTTAAATCGGCCTGCAGATCGGCGGCGAGGATCGCCAGAACGTGTTTTTTTACGCCGTTTCCCTTCACCTTACAGACCAGTGCTTTTGCCCCTTGCCCCAGATCGGTTCCGCGGATCTCACTCACCGCTTCGCATTTCCCCACGGCGTCATGCTCCATGACGCGAAATCGTGCGCCCTGCTGGGTTAACAACGTAATGAGTTGCTGGTGGGTTGTTGTTCCCTTAACGTCATCAGACATAGCGATTTACCTGTTAAATACCAATACGCAGCGTTTAACCTTAGCACAGAATATTTCGCCGTTGGGATAGACGTTGCTGTTGGGCGATTGTTTTTCCCGCTGATTAGTGTCGGCATCAGAAGAGATTATATCCAGCTGCAATTTGCTGGTGAGATCGGAGAAAGATTTAAAAACGCTTAACAGGCATGAAGCTTCTCAGGTTTCATAAAGTGAAAGTCCTGAGAAGCGAGAAAAATTACAGATGTGATTTCTTTATCTCGAACTATTATCGGCGATACTCTTCAATTGCTCGTCAATAATATTCAGTATAGGCCGAACATCGGTATCCATCACGCGGCGCTCTTTCAGTCTAACCTGGATAGCTGATTCATAGTTTGGTCCCCAGACATCAGCATTATCTGCCTGAGCGACAAGCATTTTAAATGGATAGAGGCAAATTAGTTTTTTCTTAAATGCTCTGGATACATGCACGAATGATGTATCTGGAGAAATGACGAGTGCACTCTCTTTTATAATTTGTGCAGCCGAAAAGAATGAGGGCAATGAGCTCTTAGTGACATGATCTGAATCGGGAATAGGCTTTATTTTATGTTGTTCGCCAAGAATGATTAAGTGAAAAGTATCTTTATATTTAGCCATGTGACTGGTAATGGCCTCAATCTGCCCTGTTGAGAAGAAACGTTCACTCACACTGCCGTAAGGAATGAACGCAACCGTTTTTTTATCAGTGGTTTTCTTAAGAAAATCCTTTGCTTTTTGTACATCGTCGTCAGGTATGATCACTGTGTAATCATAGTTCTGTGCCGATATCCCCAGATGCTTCAGGAAATCAATGTATCTTGTGCTTATATGTGACAAAGGGCAGCTAATGTTAATTACTTCGTCATAGATACGATACTTCCTGGTAAAACCGATTGTTTTGTGTGGTTTTATTAGTCTGATTAAATTAAATGTTTCGACATTTGAATGAGTTATTTCATGCGAGTCAACAAATACAAAAGGTGGAAGTTCCCTTAACACCTTGATTAGCATTTTTTTGTTGTTAGGTTCATAAAAGTAAAGAGCTTCTAAATTGTGCCATTCTTTGAAGAGAAAGTGCGTCCTTTTATCTGCAATAACAGAGACCTGAAAATTGTTTCTTACCAGAGTCTCAATCACACCACCAATGACAATAGCATCACCAATCCCTTTACCAATGAAGGGGATAATCAGATGGTTTGTGCCCGACCCATGTCTCGTTCGAGAAGTACGCCCCTGAGCGGCAATCATACTCAATAAGTTAAGTTTTAACTTAAGTTTGATCCTTTTCAAAAAATAGTTTTTAGATCTGTTTGCTTTTTTTATCCATCGAAACATTAAAGACTCCTTGAATACTTATCTGGTGTTAGTTAGCGTGGTACCAATTTCTTTTCATTTTGGCTAAAAGTCAGCGCGACATCCATAAAAATAGTATATGCATTCCCATCCACGAGGAGGCTCTCCACCCGTATATTACCTGTAGTGATTGCTACCACTCAGTACTGCGAGGTAGGCCACCTGTGCGTCAGTAAACTCTGGCGCGCCCTGGAGTTGGGTAAGTTGTTCTGCCGTCGGTGGAGAAATATTTTCAATGGCTGCATAACGCATCTGTGAAAAGGCCCTACGGGGCTTAACGCTTAAAATTATGTGTAAATGGCCGCGAGTTGATGACTCTAACACTGGAGGTAAGGTGGATTCAATGTTCGGTTTTGGTAGGTCAGCAATACGTTCCTGCTTTGGGCAATTTTTATTCGCCTGTTGTTCTTCCTTCTCCGGATATGCTTATCCTTAGTTTATCGTATAGCTTATCCAACAAACATATAACCCTGGTAGGGGTGTGCCAATATCGGAAGAAAGAATTTTAGTCAAACATGGGATTGTTGAGGTATTAAATAATCCGCTTGCCCTTTACAGGCAAATTACCCTGAAAGCCAAAAGATCAGCCAGTTAGTATAAATAACTGGCTGATTAATGATGATTAACTTGTTGTTGAACTTTGTTTATGGAACAATTCCCTGAACACCGGATAGATATCATCCTGATCGCGGATATGCTGCATGGCAAAGTTATCAAACATCGATTGCAGATGTTCATACTCACGCCACAGCGTCTGGTGAGCACGGCGGGTAATTTCGATATAGCTGTAGTAACGCACCACCGGCAGAATTTTCTTCGCCAGAATATCGTGACACAGCGGGGAGTCATCTGCCCAGTTATCGCCATCTGATGCCTGCGCGGCATAGATGTTCCACTGCGCAGGGTCGTAACGCTCTTTCACCACTTCATCCATCAGTTTCAGAGCGCTCGACACGATGGTGCCACCGGTCTCCTGCGAGTAGAAGAACTCATGTTCATCCACCTCTTTCGCCTGAGTGTGGTGGCGAATATAGACCACTTCCACGTTCTTATAGGTTCTGCTCAGGAACAGATAGAGCAGGATATAAAAACGCTTCGCCATATCCTTGGTGGCCTGGTCCATCGAGCCGGAGACATCCATCAGACAGAACATGACCGCCTGGCTCGACGGTTCGGGGCGTTTTTCGTAATTCTTGTAGCGCAGGTCGAAGGTGTCGATAAACGGTACCCGGTCTATTTTAGCCCGGAGTTCGGCTATCTCTTTGCGCAGGCGTTCCTCTTCCAGCAGTTGCGCTGGTTCAGTATTTTCCACCACCTTCAGGCTGCTCTCCAGCTCGCGGAGTTCGCGCCGTTTACCTGCCGTCATGGCCGTGCGTCGCGCCAGAGAGTTCTGCAGCGAACGGACCACGCTGATGTTGGCGGGCACGCCGTTTGCGGTATATCCCGCGCGATGGGTTTTGTACTCGTTAAGCTGACGATGCTGGTTCTTTTTCAGATTCGGCAGCGCCAGATCCTCAAACAGCAGGTCGAGATACTCATCTTTTGAAATCTGGAAGACAAACTCATCCTGTCCTTCACCGTCCTGGCTGGCCTGTCCCTGACCGCTTCCTGAACCGCCCCCGCCGCCTTGCGGGCGCTCGATTCTGTCGTTCTGCACGAAGTGGTCATTACCTGGGTGTACGCGATGGCGCAGGCCGCCACGTCCCTGATGAAACATCGGTTCGCTGATGTCATCGGTGGGGATGGAGACAGATTCGCCGCTGTCGACGTCGGTCACCGAGCGTTTATTGATGGCCTCGGAGATCGACTGTTTAATTTGCGCTTTATAACGGCGCAAGAAGCGCTGGCGATTTACCGTGCTCTTGTTTTTGCCGTTAAGACGACGGTCAATAAACCAGGTCATATATCCCCCGTACTGCATTTGCCAACTTGCAGTGTCCGGACGTGCCGGACATTTTTGTAGCCCGGCAGGCGTATGCGCTACCGGGCACTTGTACTTGTATTAAGACGATTTACGTACGCGCAGATACCATTCGCAGAGCAGGCGAACCTGTTTGCGGGTGTAGCCTTTCTCCATCATACGGTCGACAAAATCGTCGTGCTTTTTCTGCTCATCGGTTGACGTTTTGGTGTTAAACGAAATCACCGGCAACAGCTCTTCGGTATTGGAGAACATTTTCTTCTCGATTACCGTGCGCAGTTTCTCGTAGCTGGTCCAGTTTGGATTACGTCCGTTGTTATGCGCTCTGGCGCGCAGGACGAAGTTCACAATCTCGTTACGGAAGTCTTTCGGGTTACTGATCCCGGCCGGCTTCTCGATTTTTTCCAGCTCTGCGTTCAGGGATTCCCGGTCGAACAGCTGGCCGGTATCCGGGTCGCGGTACTCCTGATCCTGGATCCAGAAGTCAGCATAGGTGACATAACGGTCAAAAATGTTCTGCCCGTACTCTGAATAAGACTCCAGGTAGGCGGTCTGGATCTCTTTGCCGATGAACTCCGCATATTTCGGGATCAGGTAGCCTTTCAGGAACTCAAGGTAGCGTTCAGCCTGTTCCTGCGGGAACTGCTCGCGTTCAATTTGCTGCTCCAGCACGTAGAACAGATGAACCGGGTTGGCCGCCACTTCCGCATGGTCGAAGTTAAACACGCGGGAGAGGATCTTAAAGGCGAAACGCGTGGACAGACCGTTCATCCCTTCGTCCACACCGGCGTAGTCGCGGTACTCCTGATAAGACTTCGCTTTCGGGTCGGTATCTTTCAGGCTTTCCCCGTCATACACACGCATTTTCGAGTAGATGCTGGAGTTTTCCGGCTCTTTCAGGCGCGAAAGAATGGAGAAGCGTGACAGCGTTTCCAGAGTGCCTGGTGCGCAAGGTGCGTGTACCAGCTCACTGTGGTTAAGCAGTTTCTCGTAAATTTTGATCTCTTCGGAGATCCGCAGGCAATAAGGCACTTTGACGATGTAGACACGGTCAAGGAACGCCTCATTGTTTTTGTTATTACGGAAGGAGACCCACTCAGATTCGTTTGAGTGCGCGAGGATAATGCCGTTAAACGGCAGGGCGGAAATACCTTCCGTACCGTTGTAGTTCCCTTCCTGGGTGGCCGTCAGCAGCGGATGCAGCACTTTAATCGGTGCTTTAAACATCTCGACGAACTCCATAATCCCCTGGTTGGCGCGGCACAGCGCACCCGAGTAACCGTAGGCATCCGGGTCGTTTTGCGCGTAGTTTTCCAGCTTACGAATATCGACTTTACCCACCAGGGCGGAGATATCCTGGTTGTTCTCATCCCCCGGTTCAGTTTTGGCGATAGCAATCTGTTCCAGAATGGATGGCCACACCTTGACGACGCGGAATTTGGTGATATCCCCACCAAACTCGTGCAGGCGTTTTGCCGCCCATGGCGACATGATGGTGCCAAGATAGCGCCGCGGAATACCAAACTCTTTATCCAGAATTTGCGCATCTTCCTGCGGATTAAACAGGCACAGCGGATGGTCATTCACCGGGCTGCGTTCACCGTTAGCGCTCAGCACATAGATAGGGACGCGCTGCATCAGTGATTTCAGACGTTCAGCCAGTGATGATTTACCCCCACCCACAGGGCCGAGTAAATAAAGGATCTGTTTCTTCTCTTCCAGACCCTGGGCGGCATGCTTCAGGTAGGAGACAATCTGTTCGATGGCATCTTCCATACCATAGAACTCTTCAAACGCCGGGTATCGGGCGACCACCCGATTCGAAAAGAGACGGGAAAGCCGAGGTTCCAGGGCAGTATCAACCATGTTTGGCTCACCAATAGCCATTAATAGCCGTTCTGCCGCATTGGCATAGGCACTGCGATCTTGCCGACAAATGGTAAGAAACTCCTGCAGTGTGAACTCTTCGTCCTTGGCAGCTTCATAACGCTGGCGATAGTGATCGAATATATTCATGGCATGCCGTCCTTTCGTTTTTTAGCACAGGATAAGAGCCGTTCGTATGAGTAGTGGAGGCTCCCGGAAGAGAATCTCTCGCACCTCACTGCCAGAGCAGCAACCTGTGTGCCAGGTCAGACGCTAAGAACCGCAGGGTGTTCAGAAAAAACTCTTCTTAATTTAAAGCGTAGATGGCATTTGCAAAACTTGCATGCCGATAAAATCTAATTTCAATGACATATCAATAACTCATCCAAAAATTTCCCCTGCTGTTTTAGGGTAAAAGCACGTTTTTCATTCAGTAGTCATATAAATGAAAGCAGGCTGTCACCTGAAAAGTTGAAAATAACGGGTTAATCAGACTGATTAGCAGGCAAAAAATTTTGGGATGTACGACAATGGCGGTTAAACTTCTCTCGCTGATTATTTGACTACAGGAAAGAATGGATTGTGACCAAACTCAAACTTCTGGCATTGGGCGTACTTGCCGCAACCGCTGCTAGCACCGCACAGGCGGCGGAAAGTCAGTGGACTGTTGGCGCGGGCGTTGGCGTGATTAACAGCCCATACAAACAGTATGATCGTGATGTTTATCCAGTTCCGGTTGTCACCTATGAAGGCGATAACTTCTGGTTCCGCGGTCTGGGCGGTGGCTACTATCTCTGGAATGATACGGCCGACAAGCTCTCCATCATGGCTTACTACGATCCTACGCACTTCAAGCCGGGTGACAGCGACAGCCATGCGCTTCGCCAGCTCGACAAGCGTAAGAGCACCATGATGGCGGGACTCTCTTATGTGCATAACACCGAATATGGCTTCCTGCGTACCGCACTTGCGGGGGATACGCTGGATAACAGCAACGGTTTTATCTGGGATCTGGCCTGGCTCTATCGCTACACCAACGGTGCGTTAACGCTAACCCCGGGTATCGGTGTGCAATATAACAGTGAGAACTACAACGACTACTACTATGGTGTTTCTAAGAACGAATCCCGTCGTAGCGGTCTGAAGAGCTACAGTGCGGACGACGGCTGGGATCCGTACCTTGAGCTGACGGCGAGCTATAACTTCCTCGGTGACTGGAACGTCTACGGTACCGGGCGCTATGAGCGTCTGAGCGATGAAGTGAAAGACAGCCCGATGGTTGATAAGTCCTGGGCGGGCATATTCTCAGTCGGTGTGTCCTACAAGTTCTGATTGTGCATTAAAACAGTGCAGTCATTGCATCAAAACGGGGCGCTTGCGCCCCGTTTGCATTGGTGTGGTGCAACGAAAAAGAGGGGATGATATGAGCGTAAAAACCGTGACCTTTTCCGCAGGGCGTCCACTTCCGGCTATTGGACAGGGTACCTGGTATATGGGAGAAAAAGCCAGCCAGCGTAAATCCGAAGTGAATGCACTGCGGGCGGGCATTGATCTGGGGTTAACGTTAATTGATACCGCTGAAATGTATGCCGAAGGCGGAGCGGAAGAGGTGGTCGGGGAGGCCATTAAGGGCCAGCGCGACAACGTTTTTCTGGTATCAAAAGTCTACCCGTGGAACGCTGGCGGTCTGAAAGGCCAGGCGGCGTGTGATGCCAGTCTGCGACGTCTCGGGACAGACCATACCGATCTCTACCTTCTGCACTGGCGCGGTAACTATGGCCTGGATGAAACCATTACGCTGATGGAAAGACTCCAGCAGCAGGGAAAAATTGGCCGCTGGGGCGTCTCAAACCTGGATTATGAAGATATGCAGGCGCTGTGGCGCGAAGAGGGCGGTTCCGCCTGTGCCACTAATCAGGTGCTTTATCATCTGGCGTCACGGGGAATTGAATTTGATCTGCTTCCCTGGTGTCAGCAACAAGCGATGCCGGTGATGGCTTACTGCCCGCTGGCTCAGGCCGGTCGCCTGCGTTCGGGGCTGATGAACCATCCGGTCGTGAATGCCATCGCGCATAACCACCGCGCCACTGCCGCCCAAATTCTGCTGGCGTGGGTTATCCGCCATCAGGGTGTTATTGCCATACCGAAAGCGGCCTCGATTGAGCATGTTAACGCCAACGCTGGAGCGCTGGAGATAACCCTCACCGCGGAAGAACGTCACAAACTGGATAATGCTTTCCCGCCACCCACCCATAAACGCCCGCTGGATGTCGTTTAATCCTGACGCATGCCCCTCTCCTTTACAGGAAGAGGGGCGGTAGCGTATTAGCGCTTCACAATACTGATTGTCTGCCCTAAGCGAGACGGTTTTTCTTCGCTGGTTTTTTGTGGCGCAGTGACGCACGCCGTTTCCACACAGACGAAGGTTTTGTAACCGTCATCACGCACGTCGGCCATACTGACAGAAAGTGCCGGGCCTGGGTTCCAGCCCACCACGTTGCTGTGATGGTGGTGTACCACTTCGATACCACGGTTCAGGGCGCTGTCGTGGATCACGTTGCACGCTTCCGGATGCAGGTAAACGCGGTCAGTACGGTCCGGGAACGTCTGAATGCCGTCGCTCAGTTTTCCTTCTTTCGCGTTATCCACTTTGTCGATAAAGGTATCGCCAAGGCCGCTCACCTTCACGGCGCTGATGTCACCAACGTTGAAATAGGTGTGCAGGGCGGAGGTGGTTTCAAATTCACCGTGCGCTTCCAGTTCGATTTCGCAGGTTTTGCCCAGCTTGAAGCGTGCGTACAGGGTGAAATCATGCGGCCACAGGGCGTGGGTTTCCTCATTCGCCTGCAGCTCAAAGGTCAGTACCGCACCGTTATCGTCTTCATTGTGCGCTTTCAGCGTCCACTGCTGGTTACGGGCAAAACCGTGAGAAGGCAGGCCTTTCTCAGCGGAAGGACCAAACCACGGCCAGCAAATAGGCACGCCGCCGCGAATCGCATCCCCTTTTTTAAAGGAGGTCGCGTCGCTCAGCCACAGTGCTTCCGTTTCGCCTTCCGGTTTCCAGGAGAGCAGGTGTGCGCCGTTCAGCGCCACGGAGGCTTTTACGCGCGGGTGGTCAACGACGATGATATCCGCACCATCAATCTGGCGGCGGGAGAGCACAGGGGTAAGTTGTTCGACTACCGGAAGTGCAAAAATTTTATTAATCATTAAGCAATCCTCTGTCTAAAAACAATAAAAAAGGCGACCGAAGTCGCCTTTTTGGATCAAGAACTCATCTCAACTTATTTGGAGATGTGAGCGATCAGATCCAGTACTTTGTTGGAGTAGCCGGTTTCGTTGTCGTACCAGGAAACCAGTTTCACGAAGTTGTCGTTCAGTGCGATACCTGCTTTAGCATCGAACACGGAAGTGCACACTTCGCCGTTGAAATCGGTAGATACAACGTCGTCTTCGGTGTAGCCCAGAACGCCTTTCATTGCGCCTTCGGAAGCAGCTTTGATTGCTTTCTTAATTTCTTCATAAGAAGCAGCTTTTTCCAGACGAACGGTCAGGTCAACAACGGATACGTTAGGAGTTGGAACGCGGAACGCCATACCAGTCAGTTTGCCATTCAGTTCTGGCAGTACTTTACCTACAGCTTTAGCTGCACCGGTAGAGGATGGGATGATGTTCTGAGCCGCGCCACGGCCGCCACGCCAGTCTTTGTGAGACGGGCCGTCAACAGTTTTCTGAGTCGCTGTGGTCGCGTGAACGGTAGTCATCAGACCTTCGACGATGCCGAAGTTGTCGTTGATTACTTTAGCCAGCGGTGCCAGGCAGTTGGTGGTGCAGGATGCGTTAGAAACGATGTCCTGGCCAGCGTAAGTTTCGAAGTTTGCACCACGAACGAACATTGGGGTGTTGTCTTTAGAAGGACCGGTCAGAACAACTTTTTTCGCACCCGCGGTGATGTGTTTACGCGCAGTTTCGTCGGTCAGGAAGATACCGGTAGCTTCAGCTACAACATCAACACCGATTTCGTTCCATTTCAGGTTAGCTGGGTCTTTCTCAGCAGTAACGCGGATGGTTTTGCCATTAACAACCAGGTGGCCGTCTTTCACTTCAACGGTGCCGTCGAAACGACCGTGAGTTGAGTCGTACTTCAGCATGTACGCCATGTATTCAGCGTCCAGGAGATCGTTGATACCAACGATTTCGATGTCAGAACGTTTCTGAGCAGCACGGAAAACAATACGGCCGATACGGCCAAAACCGTTGATACCTACTTTGATAGTCATATATTCCACCAGCTATTTGTTAGTGAATAAAAGGTTGCCTGTAAAATTACAAAAACCTTACGCAGCGTCAAGCGGAATCGTGTCAATCATTGCGACAAATCAATCCTGTGACTAACGTTTGTGCGACTGACTCGCCTCACTTTCCCTTTGAGCTAGCAACCACATGGGGGCTGCGCGCGGCATTTTAAAGTCCTCGCAGGATAAAAATGTGAACATGATCACAATTGCCTGACCGCCTTTTCGCGACACATAAGTTTAGAACAAAAGTGCACGCAAGGGTGTTAATGTTTTGTTAGAATCCGGGTTAAAAGGTGTCTGTTTCTACAGCGAGATGTAAGCATATGTCGAACCAACGTAACCCTGACGATTTGAAAAAAAACCTCACCGAAATGCAGTTTTACGTGACGCAAAATCACGGAACCGAACCGCCTTTTACCGGCCGTTTACTGCACAACAAGCGCGACGGTGTCTACCACTGTCTGGTATGTGATGCCCCGTTGTTCAATTCCCAAACGAAGTTCGATTCTGGCTGTGGCTGGCCAAGCTTTTATGAGCCGGTCAGCGACGATGCGATCCGCTACCTGAGCGACACGTCGCACGGCATGGTGCGAACTGAAATTCGTTGCGGAACCTGTGACGCTCACCTTGGACACGTCTTCCCGGATGGCCCTCAGCCGACGGGTGAGCGTTTCTGTGTGAATTCAGCGTCGATGAGCTTCACCGATGATGAAAACGGTGACCAGATCAAAGGTTGAAAAAACGATTCAGCAAATTATTCCTTTGAAAGGGAGAGATCGTGAATATTGATGACATGATTAGCGGTATGACGCCGGAGGTGTATCAACGCCTGGTGACTGCTGTTGAACTGGGAAAATGGCCGGACGGTGTCGCGCTCACGCCGGAGCAAAAAGAGAACAGTCTGCAACTGGTGATGCTCTGGCAGGCGCGTAACAATACCGACGCGCAACACATGACTATCGACACTCAAGGCCAGATGGTGATGAAGAGCAAGCGCGAGCTGAAAGAGGACTTTGGTATCACGCCAAAGCCGATCGCGACGATAAAAATGCAGTAACGGTGGGCGGCAGTCCTGCCAGCGCCCTCTCTCTGGAGAGAGGGCGTGCTTACCTTACTCTTTGGGTTTAATTCCCAGCGACTCCGCCAGCTGTTTCGCTAACTGGTTATTGTCATCCGCGCCGTACTCCCAGAACATCGCCCCGGCGAGACCTTTCTCCTTGATGTAATCCGCTTTGATGGCGACGGAACGCGGGTTCTCATAGGAAAGGGCAAACAGTGCCTTGCCGTCCGCCGCATTCACTGAAAGCCACGGCACTTGCGCCCGTTCGTCCCAGTGTTCGGTAAAACGCTTCTGCGGGTCGTTTAAGAGCTTTTTCACAATATCGTTGTACTTCACATACGTATCTTTGGTCAGGTCGTAACCCAGTGACGCGAACAAGCCGGTTTCCTGAGGCCCAAAGTAGGGCTGGGTCACCGGATGGTTTTGCGCATCGGGTTTTGTCCAGTCAATACCGGGCTCCACGGCGCGTTTCGGCACGCGGCCGTAAAAACCAATCCCGAGGTTCATCTGCTGCGGCTTCAGCCCGGCCGCCAGATAGTTGTTCACCACAAAATCCACGCTGTATTTGTCTGCGGCGGCCACCGTTGGCCAGTCGCTGGAGTCATACAGATTGGCGTTGAAATACTGTGTGCCATACGCCATGTCGTAGGTCATCAGGTTGATGTAGTCGAGCAGCGGGGCAATGGCCTTAACATCCACCCAGCTTTTCGGACTTTCTGCATTTGCCCCCACCGCGATGGTGACCAGCTTTTTATGGCCGAAGGCGGCGCGCAATTCTTTCAGCAGTGCGGTGAAGTTATCGCGATCGGCTGGCGTGCTGGCCACCAGCCCCCATGCGCCATTTACCGGGTATTCCCAGTCAAGATCGATGCCGTCGAGTGCATATTTTTCGACAATCTCCTGAGCCGAGCGGATAAACACCGCACGGCTCTCTTGGGTCGCGGCTGCGCCGGAGAAGCCACGCGCACCCCATCCGCCCACGGAGAGCAGCACTTTCAGGTTTGGATTTTGCTTACGCAGCGTCGGGATTAGCGCCAGATCGGCGGCGACTTTTGGCGACAGCCAGATCTGATGAAGTTTCGCTGGATCTTTCAGTGCAGCATGGGTTTCGTCTTTCTCATCGTTATAGACCAGACCAAATGAGTAGTTCAGGTGGGTAATCTGACGAACGTCGAGCGTATTGATATCGCCACCGGGACCGGCGGTGACATCGCCACCGCCGTTAAAATATCCCACAGACATCAGGGGAGTGGCGGAAGCAACTGACGCGCAAAGCAGGGGTAATGCTGCCAGCAAAGGCAAACGTTTCATACAAGTTCCTCTTTGACTTAACAAAAATAACCACGCCACGGAAAAGGCGTGGCGAAAAAACAGCCTGAAGAGAATAGCATTGCCGCTTCGCTGGTGATGCGAGGGAGTTCACTTTATGGGGAATGAGACGGGGCGTGCCGGGCAGCACTGTGGCTTGCCCGGCGAGAAGGTCAGGCGTGCGTTTCCAGCCAGTCTTCCAGGGTATACAGGGTGGCGCCTTCCGCGGCCATATCCATAAACGCCTGTGCGCTGTCCTGCGGTTGAATGTTCACCCCGCGACAGCCGTCGGTGATGACGCTGACGGTATAGCCTAGCTGGAGGGCGTCCAGCACGGTGAACTTCACGCAGTAATCCGTCGCCAGACCCAGCACAATCAGTTCGGTGATTTCGTGATGGCGTAACCACCCGTCCAGCGCCGTTTTCTGGCGATGTCCGTTATCAAAGAAGGCGCTGTAGCTGTCGATAGACGGGTTTTCCCCTTTATGAAACACCGCGTCGATGGCCTTCTGATTCAGCAGCGGATGCAGCTGCGCACCTTCCGTCTGCTGCACGCAGTGATCCGGCCAGAAGGTTTGTGCCAGGCCGTCAAGTTCACCCTGAGTGAAGGGCTCAACGCCGTGCTGGCTGGCAAAACTGCCGTGATCAGCCGGGTGCCAGTCCTGGCTTGCGACAACCGCCTCACCCCGCGTTTTGCACCACTCAATCAGCGTATTCGCCACGTCTACGGTGCTGTCACCTTCAGCGACGGCCAGTGCGCCGCCCGCACAGAAATCATTTTGCAAATCGACCAGTAACAGGGCGCGTTGCGTCATGGTGCCTCCTTATTCGTCCGGCGTCAGTTCGCCGCGCAGGTTTTGCATCATCGCGCTGCGGATGGACTGAATGTCCAGATCCTGACTCAGTAAATAGTGAAGTTTAGTCAGCGTGGCTTCAACGGTCATATCGAATCCGCTGATAACGCCTGCATGCGCGAGGGCGTTACCGGTGGCGTAACCGCCCATGTTGACTTTACCGGACATGCATTGCGTCAGGTTAACCACCACGATCCCGCGCTCGCTCGCTTCCTGCAGCTCTTTCAGGAACTCGCCGTTCTGCGGGGCATTGCCCACGCCGTATGAGCGCAGGATCAGCGCTTTTACCGGCTGGCGCAGGAAGTTACGCACCACATCTGCAGAGATACCCGGGTAAATCGTTACCACGCCAATCGGTTGCGGCGTGATCGGATGAACAATCAGTTCGCCCGCCGTGCTCGGCGCAGGCGGGGTGCCCAGACGACGAATATGGATGCCCGCCTCCAGCAGCGGCTGCAGGTTCGGTGAGGCGAAAGCGTCAAAGCCATCGGCGTGCGCCTTCGTGGTCCGGTTGCCGCGATACAGTCGGTTGTTGAAGAACAGCGACACTTCGTTAATCGGGTAATTCGCTGCCACATACAGGGAGTTGAGCAGGTTGATCTGCCCGTCAGAACGCAGCTCCGCCAGCGGAATTTGCGAGCCGGTGACGATGACGGGTTTGCCCAGATTCTCCAGCATGAAGGAGAGTGCCGAGGCGGTAAACGCCATTGTGTCGGTACCATGCAGGATCACAAAGCCGTCGTACTGGTCGTAATGGGCTTTAATGTCGTCCGCGATATGCTGCCAGTCTTCCGGCGTCATATCGGAGGAGTCCATCAGCGGCTCGTATTCGTGGATGGTGAAGTCAGGCATTTCCGGACGGTGGAATTCAGGCATCAGCGCGAGCTGGCGCTGAAGGTGGCCGGAGACCGGGATATAGCCGTTTTCAGAGCGCTGCATACCGATGGTACCGCCAGTGTAGGCTACATAAATCGATTTCTTCTGCATGGTAGTGAGTTCTTGTTCTTCAAAAGAAAAAAATCCCCTCTTCACGGGAAGAGGGGACGGTGTTTAACGGACGTTTGCGCAGGTCAGACAAAACGCGTAACGGCTTTGTGGATCGTTAAAGGCCGCCAGTTTGTCGCTTTCCGCTTTCATCGCTTTAGCCGCCGTCGCGACTGGCGCAGGCAGATACGCCTGCAGCGCCTCAGGCAACATGGCGCGCACGGAGCCGGACATGCTGTTCATCACCAGGTCAAAGAACGACGGCTCGTCCTGGTAATACTCAACGTGCCACTGCTTGAGCTTCGCCAGTTCGGCGGCTTTCTTCACCGCGTCATCAAAGTCGCCCAGGCTGTCTACCAGACCATTATTCTTCGCATCCTGGCCGGTCCAGACGTGGCCCTGCGCAATGTCGTCGATCTGTTGCGGTGTCTTTTTACGGGACTCTGCCACCAGCGTAATAAAGCGCTTATAGCCGTTCTCGATACTGAGCTGCATCATCTCAGAGACTTCAGGCGGCAGCGATTTGGTGACCGACACATCCGCCAGCGGTGAAGTGGCAACGCCATCGGTATGGACGCCCAGATAATCCAGGCTGTTTTCCACGGTGTTAATCACCCCAAAGATGCCAATCGAGCCGGTCAGCGTGCTCGGGTTGGCGACGATGTAGTTAGCCGGGGTTGAAATCCAGTAACCGCCCGAGGCCGCCATTCCACCCATCGATACCACTACCGGCTTGCCAGCTGCACGTGCCGCGGCAAGTTCAGCGCGGATCACTTCAGAAGCGCTGACGCTGCCGCCAGGGCTGTTTACGCGCAGTACAATCGCCTTCACTTTCGGATCAAGGCGAGCATCACGGATTTGCGATGCGGTGGTATCGCCACCCACGTTACCCGGCGTTTCCTCGCCGTCCATGATGGCACCATTAGCAAAGACCACTGCGACACTGTCACCGCTGTCATCCGGCTTTTTGGTCGCATAATCGTACATGCTGATAGCGCTGAAGTTTTTATCCTCTTTGCTCCAGCCAAACTGTTTGCTCAGTGATTTTTCGATATCCGCGCTGGTGCCCAGCGCATCGACCAGTTTGTTATCCAGCGCATATTTTGCGGTATCACCATCAACCTTGCGCAGGCCCTCCAGCACGCCCTGCGCGCCAGGGAACACCTGTTCAGCGGTTATCTGGCGGTTAGCGGCCACGGCGCTCAGATAGTTCTGCCACAGCTCACCAATCCAGCGGCTGTCCGCTTCACGGGCCGCAGGGGACATATCATCACGAATAAACGGCTCCACGGCGGATTTATAGGTTCCGACGCGGAAGACGTGGGTGGTGACTTTCAGTTTGTCGAGCAGCGATTTGTAATACAGACCGTTAGTGGCAAAGCCATGCAGATCGACCGTACCCTGCGGGGAGAGCCAGATTTTATTGGCGAAGCTGGCCAGATAATATTGCCCCTGGCTGTAGCTGTCCCCGACCGCAATCACCGGCTTGCCGCTGTCGCGGAATTCGCGCAGTGCTTTACCAATGTATTGCATTGAAGGCTGGTCGCCGCCGGCAAAATCTTTCAGATCCAGCACGATGCCGGTAATGTTGCGGTCATCTTTTGCCTGACGAATGGTGTCGACGATATCGAACAGGGAGTTTTCCTGAAGACGGTCTGATGTCGCGCCAAACAGCTGACGGCCAATAACGCCCAGACGATTGCTGGTGGACGGCTTATCGACGATGACGCCCGTGATATCAAGTAACAGCGCCCCGCGAGTCGAATGCTGCGCCTGATTTGCGTTGCTGATATGCATCCAGACGCCTGCGCAAACCAGAACCAGGAGGATGAAGAAGATATTCATCACCAGGTTGCGGACGAAGTTGAGCAGTCGCCACGTCCATTTAAAGAAACCGGCAATGATTCGCCAAAGGGTTCGCATGTATTCTCCCTAACCAGAAAATGACTGTTTCCGTCGCCACGGGACGGCAATGTGCGGTTATCGTAATGACCCAACCGTCACTTGTCAGCAGGAATCGCCTGCTACGCTGTAACAAAATCTGCCGCCGTGTTAATTTTGTGAGTAAATTTCAAGAAAGGAGTTAACCAATGGACGCACTTGAACTGCTTGTTAACCGCCGTAGCGCTTCACGTCTCACCGAGCCGGCGCCGGCTGGGGAGCAACTGGAGAATATTCTGCGTGCCGGCCTGCGTGCACCGGATCATGGTACGCTGCAGCCATGGCACTTCTTTGTGATTGAAGGTGAAGGCCGCGATCGTTTCAGTCAGATACTGGAGCAGGGGGCGGTTGCCGCAGGTCAGGATGAGAAGGGTATTGAGAAAGCCCGCAGTGCGCCATTCCGTGCGCCGATGATCATCGCTGTCGTGGCGAAATGTCAGGCCGACCACAAAGTGCCGGTCTGGGAGCAGGAAATGTCTGCCGGCTGTGCCGTCATGGCAATGCAAATGGCCGCCGTGGCGCAAGGGTTTAACGGTATCTGGCGCACAGGGCCGCTGACCAACAGCCAGCCGGTTCGCGACGGATTCGCCTGTGGTGAACATGATAAAATTGTCGGCTTCCTCTATCTCGGCACGCCTCAGCTTAAAGCCTCCGCCACCATTAATGTGCCGGACACCACGCCTTTCGTCAGCCGTTTCTGATAACGCGCGCTAAACTGTCTGGATTCTGAGCATCTGCCGCAGAATTCAGACAGTCATACTTACCTCTTTATGGAATGAGCGCTACCATAGCGCGATTGAGATGACAGGAGACGTCCATGAGCGAGCAAACCATTCGTTTAACGCAATACAGCCACGGAGCCGGTTGCGGTTGTAAAATTTCCCCGAAAGTGCTGGAGACCATTCTCCACAGTGAACAGGCGAAGTTTGTCGACCCGAACCTGCTTGTCGGTAACGAAACGCGTGACGATGCGGCAGTTTATGATCTGGGTAACGGCACCAGCATTATCAGTACCACCGACTTCTTTATGCCGATTGTCGACAACCCGTTCGATTTCGGGCGTATTGCGGCCACCAACGCCATCAGCGATATTTTCGCCATGGGGGGCAAACCGATTATGGCGATTGCCATTCTGGGCTGGCCGATTAACACCCTTGCTCCTGAAATTGCTCGTGAGGTGATCGAAGGGGGACGTTTTGCCTGCCAGCAGGCGGGGATCGCGCTGGCCGGGGGACATTCTATCGATGCGCCGGAGCCGATCTTCGGTCTCGCGGTCACGGGCGTGGTGCCCACCGAGCGCGTGAAACGCAACAGCACCGCGCAGGCGGGCTGCAAGCTGTTCCTCACCAAACCGCTGGGCATTGGTGTCCTCACTACTGCGGAGAAAAAATCGCTGCTGAAGCCGGAACACCAGGGGCTGGCAACCGAGGTCATGTGCCAGATGAATCTCGCGGGTGCGGCCTTTGCGAATATCGACGGCGTGAAAGCCATGACCGACGTGACCGGTTTTGGCCTTCTCGGACACCTCTCCGAAGTGTGTCAGGGCGCGGGCGTACAGGCGCAGGTCTGGTATCAGGACGTGCCGAAGCTGCCGGGTGTGGAGGAGTACATTGCAGCGGGCGCCGTTCCGGGCGGTACCCAGCGTAACTTTGCCAGCTATGGTCATCTGATGGGCGAAATGCCTGAAGCGTGGCGCAATCTGCTGTGCGATCCACAAACGTCCGGTGGTTTGCTGCTGGCGGTCACGCCAGACGCTGAAGCCGACGTTCAGGCGACGGCCGCAGAGTTTGGTATTACCCTGACGGCGATCGGTGAACTGGTGACCGCGCGCGGTGGCCGACCGATGATTGAGATCCGTTAATTCAATGCGGTTGTTTATTGCCGAAAAGCCGAGCCTGGCCCGTGCCATTGCCGATGTGCTGCCGAAGCCGCATCGCAAGGGCGACGGCTTTATCGAATGCGGTAACGGGCAGGTGGTCACCTGGTGTATCGGTCACCTGCTTGAGCAGGCGCAGCCGGATGTCTACGACAGCCGCTATGCCCGCTGGAACCTCAATGACCTGCCCATCGTCCCTGAAAAATGGCGCCTGCAGCCACGGCCTTCCGTCACCAAACAGCTCAACGTGATTAAACGTTTTTTGCATGACGCGACGGAAGTCATCCACGCAGGTGACCCGGACAGGGAAGGGCAACTGCTGGTGGATGAGGTGCTGGACTATCTGGAGCTGGCGCCGGAAAAACGCCAGCAGGTCCAACGCTGCCTGATTAACGACCTCAATCCGCAGGCCGTGGAGCGGGCCATTTCACGTCTGCGCGCGAACAGCGAATTTATTCCGCTGTGCGTTTCCGCGCTGGCCCGCGCTCGTGCGGACTGGCTTTACGGGATCAACATGACCCGCGCCTACACCATTCTGGGGCGTAATGCCGGTTATCAGGGCGTCCTCTCCGTCGGGCGTGTGCAAACGCCGGTGCTGGGGCTGGTGGTGCGTCGTGACGAAGAGATTGAGAATTTCGTCGCTAAAGATTTCTTTGAGGTTAAAGCGCATATCGTCACGCCAAAAGACGAGCGCTTTACCGCCGTCTGGCAGCCAAGCGATGCCTGCGAATCGTATCAGGATGAAGAGGGGCGGTTGCTGCACCGTCCGCTGGCGGAGCACGTGGTCAACCGGATTACCGGTCAGCCTGCTATTGTCACCAGCTATAACGATAAACGGGAATCAGAACCCGCGCCGCTGCCGTTCTCGCTTTCCGCGCTGCAGATTGAAGCGGCGAAACGCTTCGGTCTGAGCGCGCAGAACGTCCTTGATATCTGCCAGAAGCTCTACGAAACCCACAAACTCATTACCTATCCGCGTTCGGACAGCCGGTATCTGCCGGAAGAGCACTTTGCCGGCCGTCACTCGGTGATGAACGCCATTGCCGTTCACGCGCCGGATCTGCTGCCACAACCGGTTGTGAATCCGGACATTCATAACCGCTGCTGGGATGATAAAAAGGTGGATGCCCACCATGCGATTATCCCTACGGCGCGCGCCAGCAACGTTAACCTCACGGAAAACGAAGCGAAGGTGTATAACCTGGTTGCTCGTCAGTACCTGATGCAGTTCTGCCCGGACGCCGTGTTCCGCAAATGCGTGATTGAGCTGGAAATTGCCAAAGGAAAATTTATCGCCAAGGCGCGTTTCCTGGCGGAGGCTGGCTGGCGCACGCTGCTTGGCAACAAAGAGCGTGACGAAGAGAATGACGGCACGCCGCTGCCGGTGGTCGCCAAAGATGACGAGCTGCTGTGTGAGAAAGGCGAAGTGGTTGAACGCCAGACCCAACCGCCGCGCCACTTCACCGATGCGACACTGCTCTCGGCAATGACCGGGATCGCCCGTTTTGTTCAGGATAAGGATCTGAAGAAGATCTTGCGTGCCACCGACGGACTGGGCACGGAAGCGACCCGTGCGGGCATTATCGAGCTGCTGTTTAAGCGCGGTTTTCTGGAGAAAAAAGGGCGCTATATCCACTCGACTGAACCGGGGCGCGCATTGATCCACTCACTGCCTGAGCTGGCCGCAAGGCCGGACATGACGGCACACTGGGAATCTGTGCTGACGCAAATCAGTGAAAAGCAGTGTCGCTATCAGGACTTTATGCAGCCGCTGGTGGGGACCTTGTACGAGCTGATTAACCAGGCGCGTAATACGCCGGTGAAGCAGTTCCGGGGGATGGTTGCACCGGGTGGTGCGCCGAAGAAACCGTTCAAAAAGAAAAAAAGCGCAGCCTGATGTGCTTTCGGTTGTCGCCCTCTCCCGACGGGAAAGGGCGACAGCGTGCTTAGATAACCCCTTGCCCCATCATCGCATCCGCGACCTTCACGAACCCGGCGATATTTGCTCCGCGCACGTAGTTGGTTTGCGATGCCTCACCGCCGTACTCGACGCAGGCGTGGTGAATATCCAGCATAATGTGGTGCAGACGCGCATCCACTTTCTCTGCCTTCCAGCCGAGGCGCGCGGCGTTTTGCGCCATCTCCAGGCCAGAGGTCGCCACGCCACCGGCGTTCGCGGCTTTGCCCGGCGCAAACAGCACGCCAGCCTCAAGGAACAGATCGGTCGCTTCGATGGTGGTTGGCATATTCGCCCCTTCGGCCACGGCCTTCACGCCGTTGGTAATCAGGGTGCGTGCGGCCTCGGTATCCAGTTCGTTCTGGGTCGCACATGGCAGGGCGATATCGACCGGCACGCCCCACGGCTGTTTGCCTTCGAGCCAGGTCAGACCAAATTCACGGGCATAATCCGCCAGACGGCCGTCGCGGCTGGCTTTAATGTCGCACAGGCGAGACAGCTTCTCGGCCGTAAAACCGGCTTCATCCACCACGGTACCGCGTGAATCTGACGCGGTAACCACGCGGGCACCAAACTGCATCGCCTTCTCAATGGCGTACTGAGCCACGTTACCGGAGCCGGACACCGCCACGCGCATACCTTCAAACCCTAAGCCGTGGCGCTTCAGCATCGCCTCGGTAAAATAGACCAGCCCGTAGCCGGTGGCTTCCGGACGGATCAGGCTGCCGCCAAAGGAGAGCCCTTTGCCCGTAAAGACACAGGCGCTATTATTCGAAAGCTTTTTCATCATGCCGGCCATAAAGCCCACTTCACGCGCACCGACGCCGATATCGCCCGCCGGAACGTCAGTATCGGGACCAAGATGACGATAGAGTTCGGTCATCAGCGCCTGACAGAAACGCATCACTTCGCCTTCGCTTTTGCCTTTCGGATCGAAATCACTGCCGCCTTTCCCGCCGCCCATGGGCAGGGTCGTAAGGGCGTTTTTAAACGTCTGCTCAAAGCCGAGGAATTTTAAAATCGACAGATTCACGGAAGGATGGAAACGCATCCCGCCCTTAAACGGGCCGATGGCGGAATTAAACTGCACGCGCCACGCGCGGTTAACCTGGACCTGATTACGGTCATCTACCCAGGTCACGCGAAACTGGATCACGCGCTCCGGCTCCACGAGGCGCTCAAGCAGTGACATCTGGCGATAACGTGGGTTTTCTTCAAGGAACGGCCACAACGTGGTCATGACTTCACGTACGGCCTGCGCAAACTCACTTTGATGCGGGTCGCGCTGTTGAACATAAGAGAGGAAAGTTTCCAGAGAGCGTGTCTGATCCATAGATATAAGAACCCCTTATATTATTTTATGTATATTGCTTATACGAATTGTGTTGTTTTTTTGACTATACCATCCGTACCGCTTTGTGAAGCAAGCAGAAATGCATGCCGAAAGGGAAATTAATCAGCGGGGCTGCGTCATAACCAAAAGCGATGACGAGATAAATTAAAGGTTCTGCGCCGGTTTACCGTTATAGTCTTTATCAGGGCACAACAGGAAGATAAGTCTATGAACCGTTACGTGATAGCCGCGTTATGTTTGATGTTTACCGCAGGCGCGCAGGCAGACCGCATTCGCCCGGATGTGGACGTGAATGTGCCGCCGGAGGTGTTCAGCTCCAACGGCCAGCGAGCGCAGCCGTGTAACCAGTGCTGCATCTATCAGGATCAGAACTATTCGGAAGGGGCAGTGGTAAAAGCGGACGGCATTCTGTTGCAGTGCCAGCGTGATGAACGCACCATTAGCACGAATCCGCTGGTCTGGCGTCGCGTAAAACAATAAACGCCTCCAGCAGCGGGATGTCCGCAGGCGCTAAGTTGAAACCAAATGCATCTTCGGGCGTACACCACACCAGCGCACTGTGGTAATGCGCCGTCAGCGCGCCGCTGAACGCCGGAACGTGCCAGGCGTGAAGGTTGATTAACCGCTGTGACACCTCACGCTGATGGCTTGCCACATACTCACCAGGCTGCGCGTGGATGCCGAGCTCTTCGTGCAGCTCGCGGACAAGCGCCTCGGGCTGCGTCTCACCGGCTTCTACTTTTCCGCCTGCGAATTCCCACATGCCCGGCTGGTCGGCATGAGCCGGGCGCTGGGCCAGTAAAATTTTGTTGTCTTTTTCGATGATTGCCGCAACGACATCGACTGTTTTTAGCATGGTCGTCAATACTTGTTAGCGAAAAACACCATATTATCGTGCCCTTTCTAAGAGTCCAGCCATCAGGAGAATCAGGTGAAAGAGACGTCCACCTGGGTAGATCCCATCGCCACCCTTCCGGTCAGCATTAAACCGATTGCCGCCATGCAGAAAAAACACTTTGGTGCTGTGCTTAACCCCACGCGCTGGTGGGGAAGGATGCCACGTCTTTTCTGGCTGGTGGCATTGTTCGTCGGTTTTCTCGAACGTCGTCACGCGCGCCTGTCGCCGGTGCTTCGTTCGCTGTTAATGACCCGGGTATCGCAGCTTTGTCACTGTGCTTTTTGTATCGATGCCAACAGTTTGCGCCTGGCGGAGCGCTCGGGCGCATTGGATAAGGTTCAGGCCGTCAACGCGTGGCGTGATTCCGCTCTTTTTAGCGAAGAGGAGCGTGCGGCGCTGGCCTATGCCGAGGCTGTCACCGCGACGCCGCCCCGTGTGAATGACGAAATCAAAAGTGAGATCACACGCCATTTCAGCGAGGACGCGATCGCCGAAATGACGGCGCTGGTTGCGTTTCAGAATCTCTCTGCACGCTTTAATGCCGCGCTGGACATCCCGGCGCAGGGGTTATGTGCCACGTTTAAAGAGGATCCCCATGCTTGATCGTCATCTGCACCCGCGGATTAAACCCACGCTCAACCGACTGGTGTCAGTAGTGGATAAGCCGGGGATCACGCCTGACGGATTAACCCTGACCGGGTTTGCCATAGGCGTTCTGGCCTTACCGTTTCTGGCCCTCGGCTGGTATCCGGCGGCGCTCGTCGCCATCGTGCTGAATCGCCTACTGGATGGTCTGGACGGTGCGCTGGCGCGCCGGCGCGGGCTGACGGATGCGGGAGGATTTCTTGATATCGCCCTCGATTTTCTGTTTTACGCGCTGGTTCCCTTCGGATTCGCGCTGGCGGCCCCCGCAGAGAATGCGCTTGCCGCTGGCTGGCTGTTGTTTGCCTTTATCGGTACCGGGAGCAGTTTTCTGGCATTTGCCACGCTGGCAGCGAAACACAACATCGACAACCCCGGCTACGCGCATAAGTCGTTTTACTATATTGGTGGGTTAACGGAGGGGACGGAGACGATCGCCCTGTTTGTGCTGTGCTGCCTCTTTCCGGCGCACTTCAGCGTGCTGGCGTGGATATTTGGCGCGTTGTGCTGGCTGACCACCACAACGCGCATCTGGAGCGGGTATGTGACGCTGAAGTCACTTACCCGTTAGCGTGTACTTTCTGGCCCGCGTTTTCCGCTGGAGACGGGGTTCTGTGGATGACTGCTCCACTCGTACCAGCCGCCGTCATAGACGGCGACATTTTTCCAGCCCATCGCCCGTGCGTACATAAACGTCTCGGACGCACGCCAGCCGGTGCCGCAGTAAAACGCGACGTGCTGTTCCGGCAGGATGTTCCAGGTTTTCCACATGGCGGCGATGTCGTCAGCGCTGCGCATGGTGCCATCCGGATTATGGAAATCTTCCATATGGGTGGCGTCGCTACCGGCATGACCCCAGCGGGCACCGGCAATTTCACCTTTTGGCTTGATGTAGCTGTAGCCGCTGGTTTCGCCGATGAACTCCGGCCAGGAACGAATGCTGACCAGCGACGCGTCCTGGCGATGCAGCATCCCGCGTGCTTGCGCCATATCCACCATCAACTGCGGCTGGCCGGGGATCGGTGCCCCAAAATCGGGGGCGGGCTTCACGTCTTTGGGCATTCCCCGTTCAACCGGCAGACCCGCGTCAGACCAGGCTTTCCAGCCGCCATCAAGAATGCGGACGTCCTTCACGCCCGCATACAGCATGATCTGCGCCACGCGGGCGGCGGCATATACGTCACGGCCATACAGAATGACGGTCGTATCGTGACGGATCCCGTGCTTCGCCAGCATCGCTTTTAGCGTGTCGTCAGAAACTTTATTCCACAGCGGTTCGCTTTCCACTTCGTTGGTATCAATGTAGCCGGCACCGGGAATATGGTTCAGCAGATAAAACTTCGGCGCGCCCCATGCGGCTTCAATGACTTTCCAGTCGCCCGTCGGCGCGGCAGCGACGGGTTTACCCTGCTGAAGCTGGTGGATCCACTCCGGGTAGACGAGTTGTTCAAAGTGCGGCAAACGCTGCAGACGCTCAGGTACCTGCAGGGCATCGTTGAGCACGGAAATCTGGTGGTAGCCGGCTTTTTCCAGCCGCGCTTTGACCGCCTGATTATCGGCGTCGCGACCGTAGAGCGCGATCGTCATGGCCGGCGTAAGCTGGTGCTGTCTGGCCCAGACGGCAATCTGGTCATCGCTCATCGCGCCAAGCCAGGAGGCGGAAAGGTTAAGTGCGGCGGGCTCATGCCCGGAGGGCGCGCTCAGCGTTTGCGGCCAGCCGTTGTAAAACGCGCTGGCGCGGGTGTCGATCACCGCGCCGTGTTGTGCCTGAAGTTGAGACAGCGTCATGGCGTGCGGCATATCAGCAGCCAGAGAGGAAAATGAAGCGAGGCCGCACAGCATGGCCAGCGCGGTCAGTTGAGAAACACGTTTCATCGAATAACCTGACGTCAGTAAAAGAGGGGGGCATTGTCGTCTCTCCTGAAAGGTAAAACATTGCGTTAGCACATTATTGCCAGCGAGAAATCTCAATCACTTCGCCGCCCGGGGGCACGTCTTCGTCGTCATGCGTGACCAGAACCACCGGAATATTGCGTGCGCGGGTAGTGTCAAATACCCATGCCCGAAACGAGGCGCGTAACGCATTATCGAGACGGCTGAACGGTTCATCCAGCAGTAACGCCTGCGGCTCTGCAAGCAGGGCACGCAGCAGACTGACCCGGGCACGTTCGCCGCCGGAAAGGGTCGCCGGATCGCTGGCGTAATGCCCGGCAAGCCCGGCAGAACCGAGCGCCTGCTCGACTGCTTCCCGCCGTGCTCGTCCGACAATCCGTTCAGGTAATGCCAGCAGCAAATTTTGGCCGACGCTGAAATGGTCAAACAGCAGGGCATCCTGAAAGAGGATCCCCAACCCGCGGGCCTCCACGGGCAGTCCGTCGCAGCGACGTTCATCAAGCCACAGTTCGCCCTGAGCCTGAAAGTCGTCTGGCAGTGCGCCCACCATCCAGGCAAAAAGGGTTGATTTTCCGCTGCCGGAAGGCCCCATCAGCGTGACTATTTCGCCGCGTGGCACACAAAAATTGACCTCGCGGAAAAGCGGTTCAATGGTGAGATTGCTGACCTGCAGCATTAACGTAATCCTCGTCGGTAACGGCTTGCGAGCCGGGATAGCAGGGCGGCGAGGGCAAACACGCTCCCCGTGACCAACAGCAACCCCAGCGCCCGGTTAGCCAGAAGCGGAATGCTGCCTCCACTGCTGAGCGCCACGGTTTCAGTGGTCAGCGTCGCAAAACGGCCTGCGCCCAGCCAGAGGGTTGGCATGTATTGCGCCATGCTGACGGAAAACCCGGTCGCGAAAGCCAGCAGCGCCGGGCGTACCAGCAAGGGGCATTTCAGCCAGCAGAAGATTTTTCCCCGCCGCCAGCCGAGCGTTCTGGCGGTAAGGATCAGCCGGGGATCGATCCTCTGCCAGGCTGGCTGGAGGACCAACAACATCCACGGTAAAACCCACAGCAGATGGCTCCACAGCACGGCGGCATAGTGCCCGTCGATACCCAGTCGCAACGCGATAACATATTGTCCGGTAACGAGGGGCAGCGCCGGCAGCGCCAGCGGCAACCACACCCACTGTGTGCCTCGCTGCGGTCCCCACTCAAGCCAGAGAACAATTACCCCCAGCGAAATCAGGCTGGCGAGCAGGCCAAAGGAGAGGCTGGCGCCAACCGCACCGATGTCGTCCCGCTGCGCCAGCATGAGCAGCACGACCGCGCAAAGTACCCCGCAGGCGGGCAGAAATCCGCTGAGCAGACGCGCTGGTGGTGCGATAAGCGACATTCGACGGCGTCCGCTCAGATCCGGCAGCGTGCGACGCCAGAGTCTCCATGTGCCGTAACCCAGTGCAGAAAGCGCGGCCAGCAGCAGAAGGAGAAGCAGGCACAGCAGCGTTCCCTTTGTCTGCTGCTGCGCATCGCCCTGACTGAGCCACTGCCACGCCAGTACGGCAAGCGTCGGGGGATTGCCGGGCCCGAGCACCATCGCCACGTCCACAACCGACAGGGACCAGGCCAGCACCGCCAGCATCACCGCGCCAAGAGCCGGCGCGATCGTTGGAAGGATGAGCCAGTTCAGCGCCTGAAAACGCCCGTAGCCGAAGGTATGCAGCACGACCTTTTGCTGCGCAAGGCGTTTTTCCGGCAGGACGGCGTAAAGGGCCCACAGCACAAACGCGCTCTCTTTTACCGCAAGCGTCAGCCCCAGCCCTGCACCGTATCGGTCAAGCGGCGGCGTACAGACGCTACACACCTGATACAACAGGCCTCCTTCGGCAAACAGCAGTAAAGCGCTGGTGGCAAAGGCCACATGAGGAACGGCGAGCAGCCACGGCAGCCGGCTGCTGAGCCGTCGCCAGCGCTCGCCCGGCCACAGGAGGGCCACGAGCACCAGGGCGATAAACATCGACCCCAGCGTTGCGATAAGCGTTGAGACCAGCGTGGCGACCGTTGCCTGTGGCAGCTGCGGGTCGTTAAGCAGCAACTGCCAGTTGTTCAGCGAGAATGCCGGGGCAAACAGTATGGCGGCGGCGGGAAGCAACGGCAGGTAGATGACCGCCATCGCCAGCCAGACGAGCCAGCTCAGCGGGTGCCGTAACGACGCAGCCATTCCTGCTCCAGCGCGTTAACCCAGGCAGCGTGCGGCTCGGGAAGCATTTTTGGCAGCCCTGCCGGCGTATGGGCAGCGAGCTGCTTCGCTTCTTTTTCGGGCAGTGTTTTCGCATCCAGTACGCTCGGGTCTCCCCAGATGGCCGGGTCGGCCTTGCGGATTTGCGCCTGCGGTGAAAGGAGGAAATTGGCGACCACCTTCGCGCCTGCGCTTGCGCTGGCATTCGACGGAATGGCCACAAAATGGACGTTGCCTATCATTCCGTTGTCAAAACCAACGCTGTAGCTGTCGGCAGGCAGTTCACCGCTGGCCACTTTTTGCTGCGCATGTGCCGGGTTAAAGGTCAGGGAGAGATTGAGACTACCGCTGGCAAGCAAGGTATCCATTCTGGCGGGCGAGGGAGGAAAGTCCTCTCCCTTTCGCCACAGCAGCGGGTGTAATTTGTCCAGGTAGTGCCACAGCGGAGCCGTCACCTGGGCAAAGGTGTTATCAGGGGCTTTTTGCAACGCCTCCGGGTGAGCGGTGAGGTTCAGGAGCAACTGTTCCAGAAATGCCGTACCGGTAAAATCGGGCGGGCGTGGGTAGCTGACTTTGCCCGGATGCTGCTGCGCATACGCCAGCAACGCCTGAGGATCGTTTGGGGGCGCAGGCAGGCTTGCGTGGCGGGCAATAAAGGTGAGCTGCGCACTGCCCCACGGGGATTCCGCGCCATCGGTGGGGACAGCAAAATCCTCCATAACCGGTTTGCGGGTATCGACATAGCGCCAGTTGGGCAAGGTCTGCGCCCATCCGGTTTGCAGCAGATTAGCGGCTTTCAGGGTACGGAAGTTCTCACCGTTGACCCATAAGAGGTCGACTGACCCGTTCGTTTTCCGGCCTGCGGCGGCTTCTGTTTGAATACGTTTGACCGCATCGGCGGCATCCGCCAGTGGGACGATTTTAAGGGTTATGTCGTAATGCGTTTTCATCTCACCGCTTACCCACTCGAGATAGCGGTTTACCGCCCGATCGCCGCCCCAGGCGTTAAACCAGACGGTCTGGCCTTTGGCTTGTTGTTGGATAGCCTGCCAGTTGTCCGCTGCAAACAGCGGGGCTGCCAGCAGCAGACCGCTCAGAAACGTGCAAAAACGCACACGGCGCATAATGCCTCACTTTTTTGATGAAGGGGTAAAACGGGAAAACAGCCAGCGCGTCGCCAGCGGCAATAACCCCAGTAGTGTAAAGGCGAATATCAGTCCCGGCGATAAAATATCGCGAAGCGAATTCACTTTCCCCAGCGCGCGTCCGGCGTTCAGAAAGATAATGGTTGCAGGCAGCATGGCGACCTGGCTCACCCACCAGTAGTGACTGACCGCAATACGTGTCAGCCCCATGAGCAGATTCACCAGAAAAAACGGGAACAAGGGCATCAGACGCAGGGCAAAAAGATACCCTGCACCGTCCCGCGCCATACCGGCGTTCACCGTATTCATCTGCGATGTGAATCGCCGCTGTACCCAGTCGCGCAGCAGATAACGGCTGGCAAGCATCGCCAGCGTGGCGCCGAGGGTAGAAGCAAACGAGACCAGCAGGGTACCTTCCCACAGCGTAAACAGCGCTCCCGCCAGCAGCGTCAGTATCGCCGCACCGGGTATCGACAGGGCGGAGACCAACACGTAGAGGGCGAAAAAGAAAAACGCGCTTTGCCACGGTGCCTGTTCCACGTGCGAGAGGAGCGACTGCTGGTGCGTTTTGATGGTTTCCAGGGAGAGCGTCCCCGGCGGAAGAAAGACGAAGGTCAGAACAAATGCGCCCAGAAGGGCGCACATCAGGAGTATTTTTTGCGTGTTCACACGAGGTTACAGTTTGAATTTCGCCCAGACCGGCGCATGGTCAGACGGTTTTTCCATGCTGCGGATATCATAGTCGATGCCGGTTTCGATGCAGCGTTCCGCCAGCGGCGGGCTGGCCAGCAGCAGGTCTATACGCAGACCGCGATTGTCATCAAAGCCTTTTGAGCGGTAGTCAAACCACGAGAAGCGATCCTGCGTTTCCGGGTTGGCGGTGCGGAAAGTATCAACCAGGCCCCAGCCGAGCAGGCGTTCCATCCACTCGCGTTCTTCCGGCAGGAAAGAACATTTACCGGTACGCAACCAGCGTTTGCGGTTCTCTTCTCCAATGCCGATATCGAGATCGGTCGGGCTGATATTCATGTCGCCCATGATCAGCACCGGATTCTCTTTTTTCAGTTCGGTGGTCAGGTAATCCTGCAGATCCTGATAAAACTTTGCTTTGGCCGGGAATTTTGTCTCATGGTCGCGGCTCTCACCCTGCGGGAAATACCCGTTAATCACCGTGATATTGCCAAGTGGTGAAGGAATTTCCGCCATGATGATGCGACGCTGCGCTTCGCCATCATCGCCCGGGAAGCCACGACGTACGGAAACCGGCGTCTCTTTGGTCAGCAGCGCCACGCCATAGTGACCTTTCTGTCCGTGATAGAAGACGTTGTAACCGAGCTTCGCCACCTCTTCGAGGGGGAACATATCGTCGTGAACTTTTGTCTCCTGCAGGCCGATCACATCTGGCTGATGTTGCTCAACAATTGCTTCAAGCTGGTGAGGGCGGGCACGCAGGCCGTTGATATTAAAAGAGACAAATTTCATAGTCGCTGCCAATGCAAGGTGAATAGTGCATGGATGGTAGCAGAATTTGCGTCAACTGTTACGGGGTTCGACCAATAACTGCGACAGATCATGCCAACGGTGCAATATTTGCACCATTTTGACGCGCATTGCCCCCCAACAGGGCGTAAAGAACCGATAAATTTCGCGAGCGATCACAATTCCAGAATTATATTTGGCTTCTGCATACTCTTTCTTATTTTCATGCGGCAAAGCGCCGCTTGTCGTAAAAATATTCACTTTTTATGCAATAACAGTGAATAACTCCATATCGTAACTTATTGATATTCTGTACCCCTAACCCTTTTATGCATTTTTATCGCTGGCTGGCACGAAGGCTGCAATCTACATTCACAGTGCAAACACTCAATTATTTAACATCTAAATAACCTTTTATTTACCGGATGAGGTCGCTATGTCTCTGTCAATTACGCGTGAAAATTTCGATGAATGGATGATGCCGGTTTACGCTCCGGCGGCTTTTATTCCGGTACGGGGGGAAGGCTCACGCCTGTGGGATCAACAGGGCAAAGAGTATATCGACTTTGCAGGCGGGATTGCGGTAAACGCGTTGGGCCACGCGCACCCGGCACTGCGTCAGGCGTTAAACGACCAGGCGGCGAAGTTCTGGCATACCGGTAACGGTTTTACCAACGAGCCCGCTCTGCGACTGGCGAAAAAACTGATCGACGCAACGTTTGCCGAAAAAGTCTTTTTCTGTAACTCAGGTGCGGAAGCAAACGAAGCTGCCCTGAAGCTGGCGCGCAAATATGCACACGATAAATTTGGCGTTCATAAGAGCGGCATTGTGGCGTTTAAAAACGCGTTCCACGGCCGCACGCTCTTTACCGTCAGCGCCGGCGGTCAGCCGTCATACTCGCAGGATTTTGCGCCACTGCCGCCGGATATTCGTCACGGCGTGTATAACGATCTGCAGTCCGCCAGCGAGCTTATCAACGACACCACCTGTGCGGTGATCGTCGAACCTATGCAGGGTGAGGGCGGGGTCCTTCCGGCGCAAAAAGCGTTCCTGCAGGGGCTGCGTGAGCTGTGCGATCGTCATCACGCGGTGCTGATTTTCGATGAAGTCCAGACGGGTGTGGGGCGTACCGGTGAGCTGTATGCCTATATGCACTACGGCGTAACGCCGGACGTGCTCTCTACGGCGAAAGCGCTGGGCGGCGGCTTCCCGATTGGCGCCATGCTGACCACCGATATATTCGCCAGCGTAATGACCGTGGGTACGCATGGTACAACATACGGGGGTAACCCGCTGGCTACCGCCGTGGCCGGACAGGTTCTCGACATCATTAACACGCCGGAAGTGCTCAAGGGCGTTAAACAACGTCATGACTGGTTTGTTGAGCGCCTGAACGCCATCAACAGCAAGACGGGACTGTTTAAAGAGATCCGCGGTCTGGGTCTGTTAATTGGCTGCGAACTCACACCTGAGTTTGCCGGAAAAGCTAAACTTATTTCACAGGAAGCGGCAAAAATGGGCGTGATGGTACTGATTGCCGGTGCCAACGTGGTGCGTTTTGCCCCTGCGCTGATTGTCAGCGAGGAAGAGGTGAGAACCGGTTTAGACCGTTTTGCACTGGCCTGTGAACATGTGAAGTCCGGGGTGTCATCATGATGGTCATCCGTCCCGTTGAGCGCGGCGATATCGCCGGGCTCATGCAGCTTGCCGGTAAGACGGGAGGCGGGCTGACCTCGCTTCCTGCCGATGAAAAAACGCTGTCGGCGCGCATTGAGCGCGCCCTGCAAACCTGGCAGGGGACGTTGCCAAAAAGCGAACAGGGTTATGTGTTCGTTCTCGAAGATACCGACACCGGTACCGTGGCCGGCATTTGCGCAATCGAAGTGGCCGTCGGGCTTAACGACCCGTGGTACAACTACCGTGTCGGTACGATGGTTCACGCCTCAAAAGAGCTGAACGTCTATAACGCGCTGCCCACGCTTTTTCTCTGTAATGACCACACGGGAGCCAGCGAGCTTTGCACGCTGTTCCTCGATCCTGCGTGGCGAAAAGAGGGCAACGGTTATCTGCTCTCCAAGTCGCGCTTCATGTTTATGGCCGCGTTCCGCGATCGTTTTAACGAAAAGGTCGTCGCCGAGATGCGCGGCGTAATCGACGACACCGGCTATTCACCTTTCTGGGAGAGCCTCGGCGAGCGCTTCTTCTCGATGGAGTTCAGCCGCGCGGACTATCTGTGCGGCACCGGGCAGAAAGCGTTTATCGCCGAACTGATGCCGAAACACCCCATCTATACCCATTTCTTAAGCCCCCAGGCGCAGGCGGTGATTGGCGAAGTGCACCCGCAAACCGCGCCGGCCCGGGCGGTGCTGGAAAAAGAGGGTTTCCGCTACCGTAACTATGTGGACATCTTTGACGGCGGACCCACCCTGGAGTGCGATATCGACCGCGTGCGCGCGATCCGTAAAAGCCGGCTGGTTGAGGTTTCCGAAGGCCAGCCTGCACCGGGTGAGTGGCCAGCATGTCTGGTGGCTAACGAGCAGTACAACAATTTCCGCGCCATGCTGGTGCGAACCAACCCGAAAAGTGAACGTCTGGTGCTGACGGCCGCGCAACTGGATGCCCTGAAATGTAACGCCGGCGACACGGTTCGCCTGGTGCGTCTCTGCCCTGAGGAGAAAACAGCATGACTTTATGGATCAACGGTGACTGGGTCACGGGCGAAGGCGAGCCGCGCATAAAGACCAATCCGGTCGGACAAGAAGTGCTCTGGAAGGGAAATGACGCCAGCGCCGGGCAGGTCGAACAGGCCTGTCATGCCGCCCGTCGCGCTTTCCCGGGATGGGCGAAACAACCGTTCTCCGTACGTCAGGGAATAGTCGAGAAATTTGCATCACTGCTGGAGGCCAATAAAGCCGAATTGACGCGCGTTATCTCTCAGGAAACCAGCAAGCCGCGCTGGGAGGCGGCCACGGAAGTGACGGCGATGATCAATAAAATCGCCATTTCGGTGAAGGCGTACCATACCCGTACCGGTGAGCAACATACCGATATGCCTGACGGCGCGGCCACGCTGCGCCACCGTCCGCACGGCGTGCTGGCGGTATTTGGCCCCTATAACTTCCCGGGGCATCTGCCGAACGGGCATATCGTGCCCGCGCTGCTGGCGGGCAATAGCGTGATTTTCAAGCCGAGTGAGTTAACGCCACTGACCGGTGAGGTGGTGGTGAAGCTCTGGGAACAGGCTGGTCTGCCGCACGGGGTGCTCAACCTGGTGCAGGGGGGACGTGAAACCGGCCAGGCGCTGAGTGCGTTGAGTGATATCGACGGCCTGCTGTTTACCGGCAGCGCCGGAACAGGCTATCAACTGCATCGCCAGCTGGCGGGGCAGCCGGAAAAAATTCTCGCGCTGGAGATGGGCGGTAACAACCCGCTGATCGTTGAAGATCCCGATGATATCGACGCGGCGGTGCATTTGACCCTCCAGTCAGCGTTTATTACCGCCGGACAGCGCTGCACCTGCGCGCGTCGTCTGCTGGTGAAACGGGGTGCACAGGGCGACGCCTTCCTCGCGCGGCTGGTGGAAATCAGCGCGCGTCTGGTGCCTGCGCAGTGGGATGCCGACCCACAGCCGTTTATTGGGGGGCTGATTTCCCAGCAGGCCGCGCTGAACGTGCTGAAAGCCTGGCAGGATCACGTGGCGCGCGGGGCGAAAACCCTGCTTGAGCCAAAGCAAATCAAGCCCGGAACATCGCTCCTGACGCCGGGCATTGTTGAGATGAGTGGCGCACGCAACGTGCCGGATGAAGAGGTCTTTGGCCCGCTGCTCTGCGTCTGGCGTTATGACGATTTTGACAGCGCCATTGAGATGGCTAATCACACCCGCTATGGACTGTCGAGCGGTCTGATTTCCCCGCATCGTGAGAAATTTGATCAGCTGCTGCTCGAAGCACGCGCCGGGATTGTGAACTGGAATAAACCGCTTACCGGTGCGGCGAGTACGGCACCGTTTGGCGGGGTAGGCGCTTCGGGTAACCACCGCGCCAGCGCGTGGTATGCCGCAGATTACTGCGCGTGGCCGATGGCGAGCCTGGAAACGCCTGCGCTGACGCTGCCGGAAACGCTGAGTCCGGGGCTGGATTTTACTCAGGGGGATCGTCATGAAAGCGCGTGAAGTCAACTTTGACGGGCTGGTGGGGCTAACGCACCACTATGCCGGCCTCTCGTTTGGTAATGAAGCCTCGACAAAGCACCGTTTTCAGGTCTCTAACCCGAAACTGGCGGCGAAGCAGGGGCTGCTGAAAATGAAAGCCCTGTCGGATGCCGGTTTCCCGCAGGCGGTGATCCCGCCGCAGGAGCGCCCGAACGTGGCGGTGTTACGTCAGCTCGGCTTTAGCGGCAGCGATGAGCAGGTTATCGAAAAAGCGGGTACGCAGACGCCGCACCTGCTTTCAGCGGCGAGCTCTGCCTCGTCGATGTGGGTGGCAAACGCTGCTACCGTTGCACCGTCGGCCGATACGCTGGATGGCAAAGTGCATTTAACGGTGGCGAACCTGAATAACAAATTCCACCGTGCCACTGAAGCGGAGACGACCGAGCGCGTTCTGCGTGCGATTTTCCGTGATGAGGCCCACTTTGAGGTTCATCAGGCGTTGCCACAGGTGGCCATGTTCGGGGATGAAGGAGCGGCAAACCATAACCGTCTTGGGGGGGATTATGGCGATCCCGGCGTGCAGCTGTTCATTTACGGGCGAGAAGAGGGCGGCCATTCGGCACCTGTCCGTTATCCCGCCCGCCAGACGCTGGCGGCAAGCCAGGCCGTCGCGCGGCTGAACCAGGTGAATCCCTCACAGGTGATTTTTGCTCAGCAGAACCCGCAGGTGATTGACCAGGGGGTTTTCCACAACGACGTCATTGCCGTCTCTAACCGTCAGGTGCTGTTCTGCCATGAACAGGCGTTTGCCCATCAGGAGAAGCTGCTCGCTACGCTGCATGAGCGGGTGCCGGGGTTTATGCCTATTCAGGTGCCGACCCAGGCGGTCAGCGTGCAGGACGCGGTTGAAACTTACCTCTTTAATAGCCAGCTGTTGAGCCGTGAGGACGGCAGCATGATGCTGGTGCTGCCGCAAGAGTCGCAGGACCATAAAGGGGTGTGGCGTTATCTGTCTGAACTGGTGAAGGCCGATAACCCGATCGATGAACTGCGCGTCTTTGACCTGCGCGAAAGCATGGCCAACGGCGGCGGTCCGGCCTGTTTACGCCTGCGCGTAGTGCTAACGCAGAACGAAATGCAGGCTGTTAATCCGGCCGTGATGATGAATGAGACGCTGTTTAACTCCCTGAATGACTGGGTGGATCGTTACTATCGCGACAGATTAACGCAGGCCGATCTGGTCGACCCTCAGCTACTGCGTGAAGGGCGTGAGGCACTGGACGCGTTAACAACAATCCTGCAGTTGGGATCGGTTTATCCGTTCCAGCGCTAAAGGAGTGGCTATGGAAAATTTACTGGCGTTGACACTGGCCGATGAAACCCCCGAACAGCATGAGGGGGAGGGCCCCTCATTTCACTGGCGGTGGCTGGGTCGCGGCGTCCTTGAACTGACACCGGCCGCGAAGAGTGAGTTATCGCTGCTGCTTTCAACCGGCATCCATGGCAATGAAACCGCGCCGGTTGAAATTGTCGACCTGCTGCTTCGCGCGTTGTATCGGGGAGATATCACCCTGCAGTGCCGTCTGCTGGTGGTGCTTGGCAACCCGCCAGCGCTGGCGCAAAACAAACGTTATCTTGAGAGCGACCTTAACCGCATGTTTGGCGGCCGCTGGTCACAGTTTGTGCCGGGCGATGAAACGTCGCGGGCGCAGTGGCTTGAGCACGTGGTTGCCACATTTTTCGCCGCGGCCGGTCCCGTGCGCTGGCATCTCGACCTGCATACGGCAATTCGCGCCTCTTATCATGTGCGCTTTGGTGTTCTGCCCCAGCGTAACCAGCCGTGGGATGAGGCGTTTCTGAGCTGGCTGGGCGACGCCGGGCTGGAGGCTCTGGTGTTTCATCAGTCGCCGGGGGGCACATTTACCCATTTCACCTGTGAGCATTTCGGCGCGCTGGCCTGCACGCTGGAACTGGGAAAAGCGCTACCGTTTGGCCAGAACGATCTCACGCGCTTCGCGCCAACACATCTTGCGCTTCGCGCGCTGCTCGGGGGATTGGCACCCGAGCCAACGCAACAGACTGTCGTGCGTTATCGGGTCGTACAGCAGATCACTCGCCGCAGCGAGGCCTTCCGGCTGCATATGGCCGCCCACACGCTGAACTTCACCCCTTTTCGCAAAGGCGTTCTGCTGGCGGAAGATGGCGACGAGCGTTACGAGGTGCAGAAAACCACTGAATATGTTCTGTTCCCTAATCCATCAGTAGCGTTTGGCCTGCGCGCCGGGCTGATGCTGGAAAAAGTGTCCTGAACATCTCCCCTCTCATTGCCTGAGAGGGGAACGTCAAAATATTTTTCTTAGCGATTAAAGCGCAATGACAACTATTGCAGAATATTCCTGGTGAATTGCTTTATTATTGGTCTTCACTTCGCTATACTTTTTTAAATTGCTTTGAAAATCATCATCTTGAATATTTTCGTTGCAACTCTCCATCCTTTATCCTTAATTCCTCCACATTTGGCGGTAATTTGTTTTTTACACTTTCATTGTTTTACTGTTGCTCTGATTAATTGACGATAAACCCCGTAAAGTTAATCTCGTCAACACGGCATAGCGCCGAAGAATAACTGAAAGTAAGGAAATAAATTATGCGTAAGTTTACTGCACTGTTTGTTGCTTCTACCCTGGCTCTGGGCGCTACCAGCATGGCGTTCGCTGCAGATACCGCGACCACCACCACTGCCGCGCCTGTCGAAGGCAAAATGATGATGCATCATAAAGGCAAGCCGGGTATGCACCACGAGATGATGATGTTTAAAGATCTGAACCTGACGGATGCACAGAAACAGCAGGTCCGCGACATCATGAAAAGCCAGCGCGACCAGATGAAACGTCCGTCACTGGACGAACGCCGCGCGATGCATGACATCATCGCCAGCGACAGCTTCGATAAAGCAAAAGCCGAAGCGCAGATCGACAAAATGGCTGAGCAGCATAAAGCCCGCATGCTGGCGCATATGGAAACCCAGAACAAGATCTACAACATTCTGACGCCGGAACAGAAAAAACAATTTAATGCCAATTTTGAGAAGCGTCTGACAGAACGTCCAGCAATGGAAGGTAAAATGCCAGCACCAACTGAATAATCGGTTCAACATCTTAAGACCGCCGGGATCCTGTCCACAAAAGCGCTAACGCTGTGGACAGGACCGGCGGTTTTTCTTTCCTGCCCTCTTGTCTGCCGCCGCCAGAGCGGTATTCTCCTGTAGTCGCTTCAGAGAATGTTTGCAGAGTCATGGCATTATAATTTTTATTAACGTTCCGCTAAGGCCTGCCCGCTTTGCTGCCGATACTGTGTCTGTGAAAACCCAACGATAACAAACAAGACAGCAACGATAGCGATATCCTTGCCCTGGCACAGGTTGTGCCTTTCAGGAGTGGTGATGGAGTTCTTTGATATCCGTAAGATGCCGGTCAGCCTCTGGCGCAATGGCGCAGGCGAGACGCGGGAAATTTGTTGTTTTCCGCCCGCAACGCGCGATTTTTACTGGCGTGCCAGTATCGCGACCATCGCCAGCAATGGCGAATTCTCCTCTTTTCCCGGTGTCGATCGGGTGATTACCTTGCTTGAAGGGGGTGAGGTAACGCTGGATGCCGGTCAGGCGTTCTGCCATACCCTGAAACATCATCAGCCATACCATTTTTCCGGCGATCAGCCGGTGAAAGCGCTGCTTTCCGAAGGACGGATGTCGATGGATTTCAACATCATGACCCGGCGTGACCGTTGTCAGGCGAAAGTGCGTGTCGCTGACCGCACCTTTACCACGTTCGGCTCCCGCGGGGGCGTCGCGTTCGTGTTAAGCGGGGCGTGGCAGCTTGGCGATAAGTTGCTGACGGCCGATCAGGGCGCCAGCTGGGAGGAGGGCGTCCATACTCTCCGCCTGCTGGAGGCTCAGGGCACCTTATTATTCAGCGAAATTAACTGGCTGCCGGGGCACTAAGCTCAATGACCTCATACTTGCCGGTTAACACGGGCTTGCAGAGAATTTTGTAGCCATCGTGGTCGAAACCGGCGGGTGTGCGCAGCAAGGTTGCCGCATCGTTTACATCGTCAACAGCGCCCAGCCAGAGCCAGTTGTTGATGATGTGATACTGGGTCATCGCGTCACCGACTTCTTTTAGCGCAACGGCACCCTCCCACGGCCAGCAGTTAACGCTAAGCGCCGCCAGCCCTGCGAGGAGCCGGGCGTGGTGTTCCTCAATGCTTTCTTTCCCACAGCAGGCCCCTGCGCAGCGCTTTAACGCTGAGCGGAAACAGGCCCGCCCGCGGGTGGTTGCTTCGAGGCCTAGCAGGCTGTAGCACAGCTGTAATTCATCGGCCAGCGTTTGCAGAGCCTGCAGAGCCGCCCGTTTGTTAGCGAACAGCCCGTAGAGATTGGGGGCGTGAGAAAAATCGACTTCCCGTGCGTAGACAACCTGCGGCTTACCGGCGTTTATCTGCAGGGAGCAGAGCTGCCGGTTGCGGCGCAGGCGCTTATTGAACAGCGGCTGTTGCTCTTTGATCAGCCGCGCTTCCAGTAAGAGCGCGCCCATCTCTCCGGCGGTACGAAACCAGGTGATGCGTCGCGACTGGCGCAGCATTGCCGCCTCGTCTGGCGTGCGCAGATGAGACATAACCCGGCTGCGAATATTTACGCTTTTGCCAATGTAGAGCGGAAGGGTGTCACTCTCACCGTGAAAGATATACACGCCCGGCTGTTTAGGCAGTTCCTCAAGCCAGGGGCGAAGATGTTCGGGATATTCGTAGATAGCCGCCGCTTCAAACTCAAGACGCGGGGCGGATTGACGCCTGCTCACATACTACTCCATATACTGTTCAGGCATACAGTGTAGCAGAGCCGGTTTGGTTAAAAAAGAGCCGGAGGGCGCAACGGACGGTGCGGGCGAACACCCCCTCCCCAGAGAGAGGGTGCCAGAGTGTTACTTTTTCCAGAAATCATCGAACACGGTGATCGGTGGGCGACGCTTGTGCTCGGTTTTCAGATACCAGCTTTCAATGATCTTCGCGGTACCTTCATCCAGTTTTTTGCCTTCCAGATAATCATCAATATTGTCATAGGTGACACCCAGGGCCGCTTCATCCGGCAGGGAGGGGCGATCGTCTTCCAGATCTGCCGTTGGCGCTTTCTTGTAAAGGTGCTCCGGGCAACCCAGCGCGGCAAGGAGCTGCTTACCCTGACGTTTGTTCAGACGGAAGAGCGGGTTAATATCGGTACCGCCGTCGCCATACTTGGTGAAGAAACCCGTGATGGCTTCTGCCGCATGATCGGTACCGACCACAACGCCTTTGGTCATCCCGGCAATGCTGTATTGCGCTTTCATACGTTCACGGGCTTTTTCATTGCCGCGGACAAAATCGCTCAACTCAATGCCTGCTTCGCGAAGCGCCTGCTCGCTGGCCAGCACCGATCCTTTGATATTGACGGTGAGCACACGATCGGGCTGGATGAAGGCGATGGCATCCTGGCAATCCTGTTCATCGGCCTGCACGCCATAGGGAAGACGCACGGCAATAAACTGCAGCGCGTCATCACCCGTCTCTTCGCGGAGCTCTGAAATTGCCATCTGGCAGAGTTTACCGGCCAGGGTAGAGTCCTGACCGCCGCTGATGCCCAGCACCAGGGATTTCAGGAACGAGTGAGTTTTTAAATAAGACTTTAAAAAATCCACGCTGCGGCGGATCTCTTCTTGTGCGTCTACCGCGGGCTTTGCGCCCAGCGCCTGAATAATCTCTTGTTGCAGAGCCATCACGCCCTCCATATGCAGAACATAAACAGATTGTGTTAACTGTTAAAACTAACCCTTTGAACGAGAAACGACAAGGATCACAGTTTCGAGTGCGCTAAATTGCGGCGATTTAGCAGGTTATCGTTGTTTTATTAGAATTTTCCGAAATTCGTCTGGCGGAATTCACAAAGTTGAACAATAGTACTTTTTATTCCATGCTTAGATAACACGCTGATAAACAAGAGGACGGAATATGAACAAGAACGTAGCAGGAATTCTTAGCGCAGCGGCGGTACTGACTATGCTGGCAGGGTGTACGGCCTACGACCGCACCAAAGATCAGTTTACACAGCCCGTAGTGAAAGATGTCAAAAAAGGCATGACCCGTTCGCAGGTGGCTGCGATTGCCGGCAAGCCTTCTTCTGAAGTGACAATGATTCATGCACGCGGTACCTGCCAGACCTATATCCTGGGTCAACGTGATGGTAAGGCAGAGACCTACTTCGTTGCGTTGGATGAGACCGGTCATGTGATCAACTCCGGTTACCAGACCTGTACTGAATACGATACCGATCCGCAGGCACCTAAGGCGCAGTAACGCTTCTTGCCTGAGTATGTTAACAAACCGGCCGTTGGGCCGGTTTTTTTATACATACGTAAATCTTATTTCTTCTCGCGAATTATTTGCCTGAAATGTGAAGGTAGTCAACACGCCAGGTCAATGAGAGACAATTTGCCCCTGTGCAGAATTATCTCCTGTCTGTACCATTGCGTATACTCACTCCAACGACAAACAACAGTAAGCAAACTACCTGTCTGCCAGGATAGCGAGTCGAGTGATAGCGCGATGGCAGGTAGTCATACGAGAGGGAAGTTACTATGGAAAAGAAACATATCTATCTGTTCTGCTCAGCAGGCATGTCAACCTCGCTTCTGGTGTCAAAGATGCGTGCTCAGGCTGAGAAGTATGAAGTCCCGGTGGTGATCGAAGCGTTTCCGGAGACGCTGGCGGGCGAAAAGGGCCAGACAGCCGACGTCGTTTTACTGGGGCCGCAAATTGCCTATATGTTGCCCGAAATTCAACGTCTGTTACCCAATAAACCGGTCGAAGTGATCGATTCGGGATTGTACGGCAAGATTGATGGTTTAGGTGTATTGAAAGCTGCTGTTGCAGCAATTAAAAAAGCTGCTAATTAATTTTTATTTTTCCCGTCAAAGAGTTATTTCACACACAATACGCCGTAACCCGCGTTGCGGCATTTAAGGGTATTTTCCTATGAGTAAAGTCATCGCTTCACTTGAAAAGGTACTCCTTCCTTTTGCTGTTAAAATAGGAAAGCAGCCTCACGTTAATGCCATCAAAAACGGTTTTATTAGATTAATGCCGTTGACGCTGGCTGGGGCAATGTTCGTTTTAATTAACAACGTTTTTCTGAGCTTTGGTGAAGGTTCCTTTTTTTATTCATTAGGAATTCGATTAGACGCTTCCACAATTGAAACCCTTAATGGTTTAAAAGCCATCGGCGGCAACGTATATAACGGTACGTTAGGTATTATGTCGCTGATGGCTCCTTTCTTTATTGGCATGGCACTGGCGGAAGAACGGAAAGTGGATCCGCTGGCCGCAGGTTTATTATCCATTGCCGCCTTTATGACCGTGACGCCATACAGCGTCGGTGAGGCCTATGCCGTAGGGGCCAACTGGCTGGGAGGCGCTAATATCATCTCCGGTATCGTAATCGGTCTGGTGGTTGCGGAGATGTTCACCTTTATTATTCGTCGCAACTGGGTTATCCGTTTACCGGATAGCGTGCCGGCGTCCGTTTCTCGTTCATTTTCCGCGTTGATTCCAGGCTTCATTATTCTCTCCATCATGGGGATTATCGCCTGGGCGCTCTCTCATTGCGGCACTAACTTCCACCAGATCATTATGGACTCTATCTCAACGCCGCTGGCGTCAATGGGTAGCGTGGTCGGTTGGGCGTATGTGATTTTCACCTCCCTGCTGTGGTTCTTTGGCGTGCATGGTTCACTGGCACTGGCGGCGCTCGACAGCGGTATCATGACCCCATGGGCACTGGAAAACGTTGCACTTTACCAGCAGTACGGCTCCGTTGACGCGGCGCTGGCAGCCGGTAAAACCTTCCATGTGTGGGCGAAGCCGATGCTTGACTCTTATATCTTCCTGGGGGGTACCGGGGCGACGCTGGGTCTGATCATCGCGGTCTTTATTGTTTCTCGTCGCGCTGACCATCGTCAGGTTGCGAAGCTGGCGCTGCCGTCAGGCATCTTCCAGATTAACGAGCCGATTCTGTTTGGTCTGCCAATCATCATGAACCCGGTAATGTTCATTCCGTTCATTCTGGTTCAGCCACTGCTGGCGGCCATAACCCTGACGGCCTATTACCTGGGCATTATCCCACCCGTCACCAACATTGCGCCGTGGACCATGCCGGCGGGTCTGGGGGCGTTCTTCAACACCAACGGTAGCGTGGCTGCCTTCCTGCTGGCGATATTCAACCTCGGGATTGCAACACTGCTCTATATGCCATTCGTGGCGATAGCAAACAAAGCTGCAACCGTTATCGATGAAGAAGAGAGCGAAGAGGATATCGCCCTCGCACTGAAATTCTAAAATTGCACGGCGCGGGGCAACCCGCGCCAGCCAAAAGGAGCTTAAAAATGTTAGATTTGGACAGTATTGTCGCAGAAGAAACCGCAGAGAACGATCTGGAAGAGGTGGTGATGGGGCTTATCATCAATTCCGGGCAGGCGCGTAGCCTGGCGTATGCCGCGCTAAAGCAGGCCAAGCAGGGTGATTTCGCAGCCGCGAAAACCATGATGGCACAGTCCCGTACGGCGCTGAACGAAGCGCACCTGGTGCAGACAAAGCTTATCGAAAGTGACCAGGGTGAAGGCAAGATGAAGGTCAGTCTGGTGCTGGTGCATGCGCAGGATCATCTGATGACGTCGATGCTGGCACGTGAACTGGTGGCCGAGTTAATTGAGCTTCACGAGAAGATGCAGTAAGGCAGAATTTGCAGCAGGAGGTCAGCGCGATGGAAATAAAAACCGCACTTGAACAGCAACTGTTTAATGGCAAAAATTTTCACGTGATTATTTACAACAAGACGGAGAGCGCGAGCGGTCTGCATCAGCATGACTACTATGAGTTCACGATTGTTCTGACCGGTCGCTACTACCAGGAAATCAACGGCAAGCGCGTCCTGCTTGAGCGGGGAGATTTCGTCTTCCTGCCGATGGGGTCCCATCACCAGAGCTTTTATGAATTTGGTGCAACCCGCATTCTTAACGTAGGTGTCAGCAGACGCTTCTTTGAGAAACACTATCTGCCGCTGGTGCCGTTCTGCTTTGTGGCCTCGCAGGTCTATCGCATCAAAAACGAGTTCATGACCTGGATTGAAACGGTTATCGCCTCGCTTAACTTTCGCGAGAATGAATTTGATGAGTTTATTGAAACGGTGACGTTTTATGTGATGAACCGTCTGCGCCATCATCGTGAAGAGCAGCAGGTAAGCGATGATATTCCGCAGTGGCTGCGCAGTACGGTTGAACTGATGCACGATAAAGGACAATTCAGCGAAAATGCGCTGGAAAATATGGTCGCTTTGTCCGGTAAATCACAGGAATATCTGACCCGAGCAACTCAGCGTTATTATCGTAAAACGCCAGTGCAAATTATTAATGAAATCCGCATTAATTTTGCTAAAAAACAGCTGGAAATAACCAACTACTCGGTTACCGATATTGCTTATGAGTCAGGCTACAGTAGCCCCAGCTTGTTTATTAAGACCTTTAAGAAATTGACTTCGTTCACACCGAACAGTTACCGGAAGAACCTGACGGTAATTAATTAAATTTCGGCGGATTTACCCGCCACAAATATTGCCTTGATTGCTTGCCCACAGAGCGGGAAGAGTACGCTACACCTTGCAGGCGATTAACCTGATATGCTAAGGGAGATATTATGCAGAAGAAATTAAAAGTCGTAACCATTGGCGGCGGCAGCAGTTATACCCCGGAATTACTCGAAGGTTTCCTGAAACGTTATCATGAATTACCGGTCAGCGAATTATGGCTGGTGGACGTTGAGGAAGGTCAGGAGAAACTGAATATCATTTTTGAGCTCTGCAAGCGGATGGTCGCGAAAGCCGGTGTGCCATTGACCGTGCATAAAACCCTCGACCGTCGCCTGGCGCTGCAGGATGCCGACTTCGTGACGACTCAGCTGCGCGTTGGTCAGCTCAAAGCGCGTGAAATGGATGAACGTATTCCACTGAGCCACGGCTATCTGGGACAGGAGACCAACGGCGCGGGCGGCCTGTTCAAAGGGCTGCGTACCATTCCGGTCATTTTTGACATCATCAACGATGTGGAAGCGATCTGCCCCAACGCGTGGGTGATTAACTTCACCAACCCGGCCGGGATGGTGACCGAGGCGGTCTATCGCCACACCGGTTTCAAACGCTTTATCGGCGTCTGTAATATTCCGATTGGCATGAAGATGTTCATCAGCGATGTGCTGGAGTTGACCGATAACGACGATCTTTCTATCGATCTCTTTGGCCTGAACCATATGGTGTTTATCAAAGATGTCATCGTGAATGGTCAGTCTCGCTTTAGCGAACTGCTTGACGGCGTAGCCTCCGGGCGCCTGACCGCTGCGTCAGTGAAAAACATCTTTGACCTGCCGTTCAGCGAAGGGCTGATCCGCTCGCTTAATCTGCTGCCTTGCTCATACCTGCTTTACTACTTCAAACAGAAAGAGATGCTGGCCATCGAGATGGGTGAGTACTATAAGGGTGGCGCACGCGCTCAGGTGGTGCAGAAAGTTGAAAAGCAGCTGTTTGATTTGTATAAAGATCCGAACCTGAACGTGAAACCGAAAGAGCTTGAGCTGCGCGGCGGAGCGTATTATTCCGATGCGGCGTGTGAAGTGATCAACGCCATTTACAACGACAAGCAGGCCGAGCACTACGTCAATGTGCCGCATCACGGTCATATCGACAACATCCCGGCTGACTGGGCCGTTGAGATGACCTGCATTCTGGGACGTGATGGCGCCAGGCCGCATCCACGGATTACCCACTTTGACGACAAAGTGATGGGGTTGATCCACACCATCAAAGGGTTTGAAGTGGCAGCCAGCAACGCGGCGCTGAGCGGTGAACTCAATGACGTTCTTCTGGCGCTCAATCTCAGCCCGCTGGTCCATTCCGATCGTGATGCCGAGCAACTGGCCAGCGAAATGATTCTGGCGCATGAAAAATGGTTGCCTAATTTTGCCGCCACGATTGAGAAGCTGAAATTCAAACAGCACTGAGAGGATGTGTGATGGAAAACCTGCTGATCGTCAATGCTGATGATTTTGGTCTCTCAAAAGGTCAAAACTACGGCATTATTGAAGCCTGCCGCCGGGGTGTGGTGACCTCAACAACGGCACTGGTTAATGGTGACGCGGTTGAACACGCCGCGCAGCTCAGCCGCGAGGTGCCAGCGCTGGGCGTCGGCATGCACTTTGTATTGACGCTCGGGATGCCGCTTTCACCGATGCCAGGACTGACGCGGGACGGACAGCTGGGCAAATGGATTTGGGAGCAGGCAGAGCAGGGCACGCTGCCGCTCGAGGAGATTACCCGCGAGCTGGACTGTCAGTTCAACCGTTTCGTCGATCTCTTTGGCCGTGAACCCACGCATATTGACAGCCATCATCACGTGCATATGATCCCGGCACTTTTCCCGTCAGTGGCGGAATTTGCACAGCGCAAAGGCGTGGCAATGCGCGTGGATCGTGAGGTGCAGGCGCTGCACGGGCTGTCATTGTCTTCTGTGCCCACAACGGACGGGTTCAGTAGCGCGTTCTACGGCGACGAGATTAGCGAAGCGCTGTTCCTGCAGGTGCTGGATGAGTCCGCCACGCGCGGGGAACGGTCGCTGGAAGTGATGGCACACCCGGCGTTTGTCGATAACATTGTGCGTAAAAGTGCCTACTGCTGGCCGCGACTGGCGGAACTGGATGTGCTGACGTCGGCATCGCTGAAATACGCCATTGCCGAGCGTGGGTACCGTCTGGGCACCTTTGAGGATGTATGAAAATAGCCCGGAGGCGCGGTGCCTGCCGGGCTGAGTAAACGATACCAATCAGCGCCGGGTCGGGCAAAGCCAGACCCGGCTTTTCTTATGCCGGTATACGATCAATCTTACTGCTGCGTGACCACACACGGTGCGCTGCGAGCAGATCGAACAGCTTCGTCATAAACGCATCATCGACGTTATCGCCTTCGACAATGCCATCTTCACCTTGCTCAGCCACCTTCAGGTGCGCTTTAAACTGTCGCGCATCGCCGGACAGGGCGATCGGCTTCAGGTGCTTATAGGCTTCCAGCAGATAATAAATCGCATCGCCATTGTTCAGCAGACTGTCGATGTCGCCGCACGGCACAATCACCGCATCAACGGTGAGCGATGGTGCTCCGGCAAAGGTGGCCGCAACCGGCAGCACTGAACCGTCGTCGGCGGTCACTTCCCCCATGCGGGAATAGAGCAGTTTGGCGTGAACGCCTTTGGTTTTCAGCGCCTGCATAATCCCCAGCACGTCGCTGGCACGGGTTTTGTCATTCAGCAGAATGGCCACTACCCGGCCTTTTATCGAGCCACCCGGCACCGCATACAGACTCAGGGACGGATCTTTCTTCAGTCCGTTAACGTCTTTCGGTGGGGCCGCATTGCGTTGCTCGTCCGTCAGCGTAATGCCAAGGTTATCCGCCACGCTCTGGGCAAGCTGAATATCGATATGGGCGAGCTGATCGACCACGCGCTCGCGGATATAAGTCCGCACCACTTTGCTCAGTTCAAAGCTAAAGCCGCCGATAATGTGCTGTTGCTCGATCGGCGTCTGGCTGTTCCAGAACAGGCGAGGTTGGGCATAATACTCGCCGAATGACGGGCTACGCTCGCGGATTTTATTGCCATCGATGCGCTCCTGGTACGACTCAAAACCACCGCGTTTCGGTCCAGGCGGCGTTTCGCGCGGCCAGTTATCGTTGATGGAGTTCGGCTCATAGTTAGCCGGATTGGTATCGATATCTTGGCGATGCATCCCGTCGCGCTGGAAATTGTGGTACGGGCAGGTTGGACGGTTAATCGGAATTTCGTGGAAGTTGGGCCCGCCAAGGCGACTGATCTGCGTATCGGTATAGGAGAACAACCGCCCCTGCAGGAGGGGATCGTTCGTGAAATCCAGCCCCGGAACGATATGCCCCGGGTGGAACGCGACCTGCTCATTTTCGGCAAAGAAATTGTCCGGGTTACGGTTGAGCACCATTTTACCCACCAGCTGAACCGGCACCAGCTCCTCTGGGATCAGCTTTGTCGGGTCGAGAAGGTCGAAATCGAAGTTAAACTCATCCTCTTCCGGGATCAGCTGTAACCCCAGTTCATATTCCGGGAAGTCACCGGCTTCAATCGACTCCCACAGTTCGCGACGGTGGAAGTCCGGATCGCGCCCGGTCAGCTTCTGGGCTTCATCCCACACCAGCGAGGCTTTGCCCGCCACAGGCTTCCAGTGGAAGCGTACGAATGTGGCTTTCCCGTCCGCGTTGATCATCCTGAAGGTATGAATACCAAACCCTTCCATCGTGCGGTAGCTGCGCGGAATGCCACGGTCTGACATCGCCCACATCACGTTGTGTAACGTTTCTGGTTGCAGTGAGACATAATCCCAGAAGGTGTCATGCGCACTTTGTCCCTGCGGTATGGCCCAGTGGGGCTCCGGTTTTACCGCATGGACAAAGTCAGGAAATTTATGCGCATCCTGAATGAAGAACACCGGGGTGTTATTGCCGACGAGATCGAAAATACCCTCTTCGGTATAAAATTTGGTGGCGAAGCCGCGGATATCACGCACGGTATCTGCCGAACCCGCGCCGCCCTGCACGGTAGAAAAGCGGACAAAGACCGGTGTGATTTTGTCCGGATCGGAAAGGAAATCCGCTTTGGTTATCTCTTTGAGGCTTTTGTAGGGCTGGAAGTAGCCGTGTGCCGCGGAGCCACGCGCGTGAACGATGCGCTCAGGTATACGTTCATGGTCAAAATGGGTGATTTTTTCCCGCAGAATAAAGTCTTCCAGCAGGGTTGGTCCGCGCGTTCCCGCACGCAGCGAGTTTTGATCGTCAGCAATGCGCACGCCCTGGTTGGTGGTAAGTGCAAAACCTTCGCCGCCTTTACGGTGGGACTCAAGGGATTTCAGCTTCTCGTTTCCGGTATCCGGAGATTTCATACTTCCCGGCGCGGTAGGCTGTTCGCCAGGTGCGGAAGGGCCGGGTGATGGGCGGTGAGAGCCGTCCGCTGGGGCCAGAGAGTCCATGCCTGGTTGAGATTCTTCAGTGCCATGAATGGGTGATTGATGTGTTTTATCTTTGTTCGACATTGCACGCTTCTCCTTTATCCATTGCTAAAAACCTTGTTAACTATAGAACAATGTGGCGAAAGGGCGGGCGAACTAAGAGTTTTCAGATGACCTGGTTAAGGAATGCGCTATCAGAGCGATGCAGGGCGCGACGCGTGGGGGGAGGATCGGCTATCATAGAATTTTCCTGCTTCCAGAATGTGCTTTAGTGAACCCGTCGCTTATGAAACCTTTTCGTCAACAAAACCGCCCTGTCATTAGCTACGTGCCCCGCGTCGAACCCGCGCCGCCCGAACACGCCCTGAAGGTGGATGGTTTTCGTGATGTCTGGCAACTGCGCGGTAAATACGTAGCGTTTGTTCTGATGGGAGAACACTTCCGCCGTTCGCCCGCGTTTTCGGGGCCGGAGTCGGCCCAGCGATGGGCGAACCAGGTCCGCCAGGATGAAGAGATTGAAGAATAACAGCCAAAAAAAAACCGCCATCAGGCGGTTTTTTTATTCATCCGTGATTAACGGTGCGCCAGTTCAGCGTCGTCTTCACTTTCCAGAATGGTTTTATCGGTCTGCTTCAGCCACTGGCTGGTCAACGTACCGGCGGTCATGGAACCGCTCACGTTCAGCGCAGTACGACCCATGTCGATCAGCGGCTCAACGGAGATCAGCAGGGCAACCAGCGTCACCGGCAGACCCAGGGCCGGCAGGACAATCAGCGCGGCGAAGGTTGCGCCACCGCCAACACCCGCAACGCCTGCGGAGCTGATGGTAACAATCCCGACCAGCGTGGCAATCCAAACGGGATCCAGTGGGTTAATACCCACGGTCGGAGCAACCATTACCGCCAGCATTGCAGGGTAGAGACCTGCGCAACCGTTCTGACCAATGGTGGCACCAAAGGAGGCAGAGAAGCTGGCAATAGATTCCGGTACGCCCAGACGACGGGTCTGCGCTTCAACGTTCAGCGGAATAGACGCGGCGCTGGAACGGCTGGTGAACGCAAAGGTCAGTACCGGCCACACTTTACGGAAGTATTTCAGCGGGCTAACGCCATTGACGCCCAGCAGGATACCGTGCACCACGAACATAATGCCCAGACCCAGATAAGAGGCGACGACGAAGCTACCCAGCTTAATGATGTCCTGCAGGTTAGAGCCGGCAACCACTTTGGTCATCAGCGCCAGAACACCGTAAGGGGTCAACTGCATCACCAGACGGACCAGCTTCATTACCCAGCTTTGCAGGGTATCGATAGCCACCAGCACGCGCTCGCCTTTCGGCGCGTCGTCTTTCAGCAGCTTCAGCGCCGCCACACCGAGGAAGGCCGCAAAGATCACCACGCTGATAATGGAGGTTGGGCTGGCACCGGTCAGGTCAGCAAACGGGTTCTTCGGCACGAAAGAGAGCACCATCTGTGGCACCGTCAGGTCAGCGACTTTACCCACGTAGTTGGTCTGAATCGCGGTAAGACGCGCCGTTTCAGCCGTACCCTGGACCAGACCTTCAGCGGTCAGCCCGAACAGGTTGGTGACCAGCACACCGACCAGAGCTGCAATCAGCGTGGTAAACAGCAGCGTACCGATGGTCAGGAAGCTGATTTTACCCAACTGGGTGGCGTTATGCAGACGGGCAACGGCGCTCAGAATAGAGGCAAACACCAGCGGCATAACGATCATCTGCAGCAGCTGGACATAGCCGTTACCGACGATGTTGAACCACTGAATAGAATCTTTCAGAACTGGATTATCGGAGCCGTAAATAGCCTGCAACGCCAGACCAAACACGACACCCATGGCCAGACCAACCAGCACTTTCTTCGCGAGGCTCCACTGTTTGTGGCGCGCCTGCGCGAGAAGCAATAGCAATACAACGAACACCACAATGTTCGCGATGAGTGGAAAATTCATCCCCGTTCTCCTGATTTATTATACGGTCGATTTTTACCGATCCTGTTGGCGCAAGGTTATCAGAAGTGTGATGTGGCGCTTATATCCAAATGGAATGGGTTATGACAAATGGAAATAATTTGTGTGCTTAGTGTTCAATCTGGTGATTAATGAAACGATTGAACTGAAATTGCAGCGAATTGATCATCTGGGATGACCAGCGCACTGCACTGTTTTCGGGCAAGGTTTGCGGCATCCAGACGGCGTAGGCAAAGAGCGCCATACACAACACACGCTCAAGCTGATTACCTTTCTGCGGCGCAAGAATGGGCAAACGGAAACGCCAGCGGCATGGCCAGAGCAGCGGCACGCCCGCAGGCGTCAGCATATCGGCAAGGATATGGCTTAAATAACCCAGCACCATTCCCTGGATAGCATCGGCGGGCACTATCCAGCTCTCAGGGACTTTTAAATAGAACAGGGTGAGCAGGCCGAATACGGCCAGCAGGCTGTGGGTAAACCCGCGGTGACCAAACGCGCGGGCGATGGGTTTTGATATCCACTTTAGCCGCTGTCCCAGAAACGATTTTGGATGGTCGATATCGGGCAGCAGACAGGTCAACACGGCGGACGGGACAATATGCCACCAGTCCCCCTGTGCGAGCACAGGGGTAAGTTCAGCGTTTTTGGCAAAAACTGCGCACGCAATGGAAAAAAGCAGATGGCCTTCCGCCGTCATGATAAAACCCACAAAACTGTCAATTCATACAGTATAGGGTTTTTATACAGTAGACGAAAGAGGTGACGGTGTAACTGTATGTCACAAACGCGCCTAGCGCGCCAGCCAGCCCCCGTCGACGGCTAACGTATGACCGTTCACGTAATCCGAGGCGGCGGAGGCTAAAAAGACCACCGGTCCCTGCAGGTCTTCCGGTACTCCCCAGCGCCCGGCAGGTATCCGGTCGAGGATCTCCTGGCTGCGCTGCTGGTCATCTCGCAGTTGCTGAGTGTTGTTGGTCGCCATGTAGCCTGGCGCGATGGCGTTAACATTGATGCCGTGCGTCGCCCATTCATTCGCCAGCAGACGCGTGATCCCCAACACGCCGCTTTTGGACGCGGTGTAAGAGGGCACGCGGATGCCACCCTGGAATGAGAGCATCGAGGCGATATTAATGATTTTCCCGCCCTGGCCCTGCGCTATAAACTGTTTAGCCACGGCCTGGGAGAGGAAAAAAAGCGATTTCAGATTCAGGTTGATGACGTCGTCCCAGTCCTTTTCGCTGAACGCGAGAGCATCTTCACGGCGTATGGTCCCGGCATTGTTCACCAGAATATCGACTCGCCCCATCTCAGCAACCGCGCTGTCAACAACGTTCTGAAGACTCTCCTGCTGACTGAGGTCGGCCCGAATCGCCCTGAACCGCCTTCCGAGTGCGCTAATGCAGGCAGCCGTTTCCTCCGGCGCTTTGCGGTTAACACCCACGATGTCGCATCCCGCCTGCGCCAGCGCAATGGCCATGGCTTGTCCCAAACCGGTATCGCATCCGGTGACGATGGCCACTTTTCCAGACAGAGTGAAGTTATCCAGTATCATACGCGCCTCAGAAGTAAGGTTATTGTCATTCTGACGCTAAGGATAGAAGCGGGGGATAAGAAAAGCAAACAAAATGAAACGATGTTTTGTTTTTAAAGCAGGCAGCCTGACGCTGCCTGAAAGGGGCGGGTTACTCGCCGCGCAGCTGCTGCGCCGTCAGCTCAACCAGTGAGTTCAGCTTTACGTCGGCAAGGGCAAAACGGGGATCGTGTCGGCCTTCCTCCGCGGGAACAACAATCGAACGCATCCGCGCGGCCTTCGAGGCCACCATTCCGTTAACGGAATCTTCCAGCGCGACACAGCAGAGGGGATCAAGACCGAGCTTAGCGGCACAGTCGAGATAGACCTGCGGGTGCGGCTTGCTGTATGGCAACGTTTCCGCTGAGGCCAGCGCGTCGAAGCTGTCGCGCAGCTCAAACATGGTCAGCACTTTTTCCAGCATATGCAGCGGTGAAGCTGACGCCAGGCCGACTTTCAACCCCTGCGCTTTACACAGCGCGACGGCTTCACGCACGCCGGGCAGCAGGGGCTTGCTCTCTTCCACCAGTGAGATGGCGCGGCTGATAATGCGCGCGGTCACTTCGTCGCGATCGGGTCCCACCCACGGCTGCTGGGCATACCACAGGTCCACCACCATATCGATGCGCAGACCAAGCGTATCCGGAAGTTCATTACGGCGGCTGATATCAACGCCCAGGCTGGCGATAACGTCCAGTTCGGCGCGATCCCACAACGGTTCGGAATCGATCAGTAATCCATCCATGTCAAAAATTGCGGCAAGAATCTGGCGCGGTGTCGACATCACAACGTCTCCTTATCCAGGGTGTACGACAGACGATAAATGCTAAGTGCACTCTGCAATTTAGCATATTGCCTTTAAAGAGCGGGCGAAAATGATGGTCAGCAGGTAGACTTAGGCAGAAATAACGCGTCTTTATGAAGGGGAACTGATGACGTATCAACAAGCTGGACGCATTGCTGTCTTAAAACGCATTGCTGGCTGGGTAATTTTTATTCCAGCCGTCATTTCGACGCTGATCTCTGTGCTCAAATTTATGTACGATCACAGTGAAAAACAGCCAGGTATTAATGCGGTAATGCTTGATTTTGCTCATGTCATGATTGAAATGATGCGTTTTAACACGCCGTTTCTGAATGTCTTTTGGTTCAATTCGCCGACGCCGAATTTTCATCAGCAGTTGAATCTCGGGTTTTGGGTGATCTACGCGCTGATCTTTATTGGTATGGCGTTGCAGGCCTCTGGCGCACGCATGAGCCGTCAGACGCGCTTTTTACGCGAAGGTGTGGAAGACCAGATGATTCTCGAACAGGCGAAAGGCCCGGAAGGGATGAGCCGCGAGCAGATTGAGTCCCGCATTGTTGTGCCGCGTCACACCATTTTCCTGCAAATTTTCCCGCTGTATATCCTGCCAGTCATTATCATCGTGGCGGGGTACTTCTTCTTTTCGCTGTTGGGATTCCTGTAACCGATAAGGGTGGCGACATAGCCACCCGTCCCGCCATTACGCGGCAAGCACACGTTCAAGTGCCCTCTGGGCATTGACCAGATGTTCTCCGCCAAACAGAATGGCGCGGTTCATCAGTGTGTAGAGCTGATACACCGGCTGGCGCTCAAGAAAACCCTGCGGCAGAGGCAGCACGGACTGGTAACCATCGTAAATTTGCGGCGGTTGCTCAGGGTGCAGTGGCAGCATCGCCAGGTCACACTCCCTGTCGCCCCAGTAACAGGCCGGGTCGAAGATATAGGGGCCGTCAGGACCCAGCGCGCAGTTATCTGACCACAAATCACCGTGCAGCAGAGACGGCTGAGGCTGGTGGGATGCCAGACGCTGCTGAATGTGTTCGACGATGGCATCGATATTGCCAAACTCCAGACCTTTCTCCGCAGCCAGTTCCAGCTGCCAGCCAATGCGTTGCTCAGCAAAGAATGTCGACCAGCGTCGTTGCCAGGCATTGGGTTGTGGGGTGGTGGAGAGGTCGTTGTCAAAATCGAGACCAAACTGCGGCTGGTCGCTCCATTGATGCAGTCGCGCTAACTGTTGGCCGAGAATGAAGGCGTTATGGGCGTCTAACGGGCGGGCAGGAAGAAATTCCATGACCAGAAAACTGTAGTCGCGGTCGCTGCCCACGGCCCAGACCTGCGGGACCGTCACCGTTTTACTGCGCGACAACAGTTCCAGTTGGTCGGCTTCGGCGGTGAAAATCGGAAGCAGCTCTCGCTCATCGCATTTAACAAAGAGATCGCGCCCGGCGTAGCGTAAGTGCCATGCGGCGTGGATTTCTCCGCCTGGCAGTTCGTTCCGCAGTTCAATTTCACCTTCACCCAGTTGCTCACTTAAAAGATGACTGATAGCCTGCCACATGTTGTCTCTCCCATGTTGTCTGCCAGATCATAAAGTTAGCGCATAATTGCGGTAAAAAAATACGAACTAACGCACACCTGAGCGGTTTAAATTCATGCAGGGCACTTATTGTTCTTTTTTCTGCCAGTTTTCCCAGGTATCAAGATCAATTTCTGCCGCTTTGTCGGTCACGCTTTCGACCAGACTGGCCGCCAGAGCGTGAACCTCTTCTTTACTCAGGGCGCTGATCAGGCCAAACGTCAGGGTACCTAAATCATGGATATTGCCCTCGTCATCCGTGAGTGTGAGCAGGAAATTGGCTCGGGTAAAGGCGTTGTTGAGCTCATTAAGTTCGGTCAGCGACGCTTGATGAATGTTGATGGTAACGACGTAGCGGGTGATGTCACCACTGCTCATAATTCACCTCATTGTTATCTTGGAAGTTTTCTTAGCATAGTCGATAGGCTGCGTTTGGCGACTATGCCGCGTATTTCCCCTTCACAGAGAAGGGGAAAAGGGGGATTAATTTCGGGACAGGTAATCGACGATTTTTTGCGTGTCGCTAAGCGAACAGAGACGTGTGCCCTGGTTGATGGTGGCAGCGCTACCCGCTGCGACGCCGTAGCGTGTCATCTCCAGTAGCGAAGCACCCTGAGCCAGTTTCAGGGTCATAGCTCCAACCATGCTATCACCTGCGCCCACGGTACTCTGGCTTTTCATCGGCGGCGGGACAACCTGAACGGACCCCGTTTCGTCCACGGCCAGGGCACCCTGCGGGCCAAGGGAGACCACGACCCGTCGCGCTTTGCCGCTGTGAACCAATTCCTGCGCGGCGGTGAGGACATCGTCCGGCTGGTTCAGTTCGCGGTTCACCAGCGCGCTTAACTCTTTCTGATTGGGTTTAACCAGCTCAAGATTTCCCGGCGTCAGGGCTGCCTGCAGCGCCTCGCCGCTACTGTCGACAATGCAGCGGATACCGCGTTGCTGCGCGGCCCGAATCAGCGCCGTCAGTTTTTCCGTGCTGACACCGGGCGGCAGGCTGCCGCTTATCACCAGCAGAGCACCGCTCTCAATGGCCAGCACCTTCTCTTCAAGCTGACGAAACTCATCTTCACTGAGTTTTGCACCCGGCATGACGAAACGGTATTGCTCGCCGCTGGACTCCACGTGCACATGCAGGTTTTGCCGCGTCCAGTCTTTGGCCTCGACGGTCTGCGAGGCCACCTGTTCATCGGCCAGCAGAGAGACCAGGTGCTCACCGGTCGCGCCGCCTGCGGGGAAAATTGCTGTCGCCTTTCCACCGAGGTGCGTTATGGCTCGCGCCACATTGATACCGCCGCCGCCGGGCTCAAACACCGGGGCGCTGCAGCGCAATTTACCTTCCGGGTAAATCTGGGGCGTCAGGGTGGCGGAGTCGAGGGAAGGGGAGAGCGTCAGGGTGTAGATAGAAACCATCATTACCTCCTTTTAGCGTGGGTTCCTTTTAGTCTGGCACCATTTGTCAGGAAGGCAATGTAAATAACAGTATGATTTTAAATATGAATACTGACATAAAGTCTGCTGCGGCTTATATAAAATAAAACGCTTTTTGAGATCGTTCTTATTCAAAAAATGAAATAAGAAATCATTGCTATGTTATTTGCGGCTTTTTATAATTTGTTACCTTTCTCTGGACGCCTTGTCATTGATCCTTAAGAAAGTTTCCGGGACCGTGTGGTCTCTTTTTTTGTTGTACGGACTCCTTAATAAAATGAAGCTTTTGAAGACAGTACCCGCTGCACTGATGCTGGCGGGTGGCGTGTTTGCTGCAATGAACGCGACCGCAGATGATTCCGTTTTTACTGTCATGGACGATCCAGCCACCGCGCAAAAACCGTTTGAAGGTAACCTGAACGCTGGCTATCTTGCACAATCCGGTAACACGAAAAGCTCCTCTCTCACGGCGGACAGTACGCTGACCTGGTACGGTAATACCACCGCCTGGTCTCTGTGGGGAAATGCCAGTAACACCTCCGCGAATGACGAACGCTCTTCCGAGAAATATGCGGTTGGCGGACGTAGCCGTTACAACATGACCGACTTTGACTACCTGTTTGGTCAGGCCAGCTGGTTAACTGACCGTTACAACGGCTATCGCCAGCGTGATGTGTTCACTGCCGGTTACGGTCGTCAGTTCCTGAACGGTCCGGTACACAGTTTACGTTTTGAATTCGGTCCAGGTGTGCGCTACGACGAGTACACCGACGGCGAAACCAAAACTCAACCGCTCGGTTACGCTTCCGGCACCTATGCCTGGCAGATGACTGACAACACCAAATTTACCCAGGGGGTGTCTGTGTTTGGTGCCGACGATACGACGCTGAACTCAGAAACAGCGCTGAACGTGGCCATCAACGAACACTTTGGCCTGAAAGTGGCCTACAACGTCACCTGGAACTCTTCTCCTCCTGATTCTGCTCCGGATCATACCGACCGCAGAACCACGGTTTCACTGGGTTATAAAATGTAATATTCTCGGGCCGATTACGCTATCGGCCCGTTTTTTATTTTTTGAAACTGTGCTGTTTTATATTAAACGCTGTTTTGAAATATCTGGTCTGCTGATATCTTCATAATTTCTTCATAATGCATTTTCATTAATTTGCGGCTTATTTGACACGAATTGATAACGTAACAGGCTAGGCAAAAATGTGATCTGGATCTACACTCTTAGCACGGGCAGAATTCGGCCTTAAGGTATTTAGCATTATTAGCATTAAATGTAGAAAGAGAAAAAACATTATGAAAAAAATCAAAACTGCCGCAGCAGCGATGGTGCTTTCCGCACTGTCTTTTGGCGTATTTGCTGCTGATGAAACCACCCCGACAGCCAGTGACACCTACAGCCAAATCGGCATTGCGAAAGCCGCTGACGTTGAAGCCGGGTCTAACATCGCGCCAGCCTCTCAGTCCACCGGTCAGTCTATGAATGATGCTTTTGACGTCCATAAACTGGTTGCAGGTGAATGGTCCTGATGGGTTTTGCCGAGTTGTTATTGACGTTTAAACGCTAATTCAACGCGCCAAAAAAACCGGATTTTGTGGTACCGGTTTTTTCGCGGTAAACCTATTTGACGTAAACCTATCGTCCGTATTTCGTCCTGGCGGTGAATACCCGCAAAAGGGTATTACGGATAAGGATGTTATTCCCTGCGCAGTTATTTATATTCACGTTCAGCCCCAAATCATTGCCGCCCAACGCAGAAGCAGCATCGCGCCGCAGATGGCAATCAGCACCAGTACCATTTTCCAGTGTTTTACGGCAAATCGTTTTGTTGGCATAACCTGATCCTTGTAAGTTGATGCGAACAGTCTACCAAACAGGGCGGGGAAATGCCCCTTCTCCAGTGGTGAATCAGGTTATGCCTGCTTCCGTTTCGGTTAGAACCAGTGGAATCGTTCTGCAAGAATCAACAATAAACCGGTGGCTGAAAGGATGTTCAATATCACAACCGTTCTACTTGATACGTTCATGGTATGCACCTTTGGGTTTAAAGACTTGTTCAAGAGTAGCCCAGCATCGCTGGAATGCGAGCACCGGAGATATGCGCCCTGCAAATTCATGCGAAAGTGCCAGCGCAGCAATCTGCCCGCAAAGGGTGCAATCTCTCTTTTGTTAGTGTTACCATTGCAGGGCTTGCCGTAAATCCGCATTTATCTGATTTTCGGCGGGTGAATGATCGCGAGCCAATTTGACGATTGTTGGTCAGATGGTGTCGTAATCTATTGTCAAATCACGATTATTTTCTTTGTATATGCTCTTATGTGTGGGGCATCACTGCAAATAAGGATATAAAATGCCTGTAATTACTCTTCCTGATGGCAGCCAACGCCATTACGACCACGCTGTAAGCCCAATGGATGTTGCCCTGGACATTGGTCCTGGACTCGCGAAAGCAACCATCGCTGGCCGTGTTAATGGTGAGCTGGTTGATGCATCTGACCTGATTGAAAGCGATGCGCAGCTGTCTATCATCACAGCGAAAGACGAAGAAGGTCTGGAGATCATTCGTCACTCCTGCGCGCACCTGTTAGGTCATGCGATCAAACAGCTGTGGCCGAACACCAAAATGGCGATCGGTCCGGTTATCGACAACGGTTTCTACTATGACGTTGATCTTGACCATACCCTGACTCAGGAAGATATCGACGCGCTCGAAAAACGTATGCACGAGCTCGCCGAAACTAACTATGACGTCATTAAGAAGAAAGTCAGCTGGCACGAAGCGCGTGAAACCTTCGTGAAGCGTGGCGAGAGCTATAAAGTCTCTATTCTTGATGAAAACATCTCTCATGATGACAAGCCTGGCTTGTACCATCACGAAGAATACGTCGACATGTGCCGTGGTCCGCACGTGCCGAACATGCGCTTCTGTCATCACTTTAAGCTGATGAAAATCGCGGGCGCCTACTGGCGTGGCGATAGCAACAACAAGATGTTGCAGCGTATCTATGGTACCGCGTGGGCCGATAAAAAAGCCCTTAACGCCTACCTGCAGCGCCTGGAAGAGGCGGCTAAACGTGACCACCGTAAAATCGGTAAGCAGCTTGACCTGTACCACATGCAGGAAGAAGCGCCGGGTATGGTGTTCTGGCACAATGACGGCTGGACTATCTTCCGTGAACTGGAAACGTTTGTACGCTCCAAGCTGAAAGAGTACCAGTATCAGGAAGTGAAAGGCCCGTTCATGATGGACCGTGTGCTGTGGGAAAAAACCGGCCACTGGGACAACTACAAAGATGCGATGTTCACCACCTCTTCTGAGAACCGTGAATACTGCATTAAGCCAATGAACTGCCCTGGCCACGTTCAGATCTTCAACCAGGGTCTGAAATCCTACCGCGATCTGCCGCTGCGTATGGCAGAGTTCGGTAGCTGCCACCGTAACGAGCCATCAGGTGCATTGCACGGTCTGATGCGTGTTCGTGGCTTTACTCAGGATGATGCGCATATCTTCTGTACTGAAGATCAGGTTCGTGATGAAGTTAACGCCTGTATTCGTATGGTCTACGATATGTACAGCACCTTTGGCTTCGAGAAGATCGTTGTCAAACTCTCAACGCGTCCGGAAAAACGTATCGGTAGCGATGAGACCTGGGATCGCGCAGAAGCGGATCTCGCCGTGGCGCTGGAAGAGAACGGCATTCCGTTCGAATACCAGCTGGGCGAGGGCGCATTCTACGGTCCGAAAATTGAATTTACCCTGTATGACTGCCTCGATCGCGCATGGCAGTGCGGTACTGTACAGCTGGACTTCTCCCTGCCGCAGCGTTTAAGCGCCTCTTATGTTGGCGAAGACAACGAACGTCAGGTACCGGTTATGATTCACCGTGCAATCCTCGGTTCTCTGGAGCGCTTCATCGGCATCCTGACTGAAGAGTTTGCCGGCTTCTTCCCAACCTGGCTTGCGCCAGTGCAGGTCGTGGTGATGAACATTACCGATTCTCAGGCTGAATACGTTAAAGAATTGACGCAGAAACTACAAAATGCGGGCATTCGCGTAAAAGCAGACTTGAGAAATGAGAAGATTGGCTTTAAAATCCGCGAGCACACTTTACGTCGTGTCCCGTATATGTTGGTCTGTGGTGATAAAGAGGTGGAAGCAGGCAAAGTTGCCGTTCGCACCCGCCGTGGTAAAGACCTGGGGAGCCTGGACGTAAGTGAAGTGATTGAGAAGCTGCAACAAGAGATTCGCAGCCGCAGTCTTCAACAACTGGAGGAATAAGGTATTAAAGGCGGAAAACGAGTTCAAACGGCACGTCCGAATCGTATCAATGGCGAGATTCGCGCCCAGGAAGTTCGCTTAACAGGTCTGGAAGGCGAGCAGCTGGGGATTGTGAGTCTGAGAGAAGCGATCGAAAAGGCTGAAGAAGCTGGAGTAGATTTAGTTGAAATCAGCCCTAACGCCGAACCGCCAGTTTGTCGTATCATGGACTACGGCAAGTTCCTTTATGAAAAGAGTAAGTCTTCTAAGGAACAGAAGAAAAAGCAAAAAGTTATCCAGGTTAAGGAAATTAAATTCCGTCCTGGTACCGACGATGGCGATTATCAGGTAAAACTCCGCAGCCTGATTCGCTTTCTGGAAGATGGCGATAAGGCCAAGATCACACTGCGTTTCCGCGGTCGTGAGATGGCCCACCAACAGATTGGTATGGAAGTGCTTAACCGCGTCCGTGACGATCTGAGTGAACTGGCAGTAGTCGAATCCTTCCCTACGAAGATCGAAGGCCGCCAGATGATCATGGTGCTCGCTCCTAAGAAGAAACAGTAAGGCCTTCAAGCAGCAAAACCTGTGGAGCCTTCGGGTCTCATAGGTTTTGTTCGCCTATGTTTCGTTTATTTAACAATGCGAAGTGGAAGTAATTAAGATGCCAAAAATTAAGACCGTACGCGGTGCTGCTAAGCGCTTCAAAAAAACCGGTGGTGGTGGATTTAAGCGTAAGCACGCAAACCTGCGTCATATTCTGACCAAAAAATCTACTAAGCGTAAACGTCACCTGCGTCCAAAAGGCCTTGTTTCTAAAGGCGATCTGGGTCTGGTTATCGCGTGCCTGCCGTACGCATAAGCCGTTAACGTTTAATTTTTTACTAAGAATATAGATACAGGAGAGCACATATGGCTCGCGTAAAACGTGGTGTAATTGCACGTGCACGTCACAAGAAAATTTTGAAACAAGCTAAAGGCTACTACGGTGCGCGTTCACGCGTATACCGCGTTGCCTTCCAGGCTGTTATCAAAGCAGGTCAGTACGCTTACCGTGACCGTCGTCAACGTAAGCGTCAGTTCCGTCAACTGTGGATTGCGCGTATCAACGCAGCAGCACGTCAGAACGGTATTTCTTACAGCAAATTCATCAACGGCCTGAAAAAAGCCTCTGTTGAAATCGACCGTAAGATCCTGGCTGACATCGCAGTATTCGACAAAGTAGCGTTCACCGCTCTGGTCGAAAAAGCGAAAGCAGCACTGGCATAAGCCAGTTGAAAGAGGGGGCTTCGCTCCCTCTTTTCATTTAACACCATCAGAAGATTGACTTTTACCCGTGCAACCTTTTCAATAAGGTCTTAACGGTTTTTTACCACACAAGGTAACGCAAGCATGAATGCTGCTATTTTCCGCTTCTTCTTTTACTTTAGCACCTGAATTCAGGAGGCTAGCGCGTGAAAGATGAAACGAAAAACAGCGCCAGATAAGCCTCCTGATGGAGGCTTTTTTTGTGTCTAAATTCGAGAGAATAACTCCACCAAATCGGTGTCTGCACCGACATAATGAGGAAAATCATGTCACATCTCGCAGAGCTGGTTGCCAGTGCAACAGCCGCCATTAATCAGGCCTCAGATGTTGCCGCGTTAGACAATGTCCGCGTCGAATATCTCGGTAAGAAAGGGCATTTGACCCTTCAAATGACAACCCTGCGTGAACTGCCGCCAGAGGAACGCCCGGCAGCGGGTGCGGTCATTAACGAAGCCAAAGAGCAGGTGCAACAGGCACTGAACGCGCGCAAAGCTGAGCTGGAAAGCGCGGTGCTGAATGCGCGTCTGGCGGCAGAGACTATCGATGTCTCCCTGCCGGGTCGCCGTATTGAAAACGGTGGCCTGCATCCGGTTACCCGCACCATTGATCGCATTGAAAGTTTCTTCGGTGAGCTCGGCTTTACCGTGGCGACTGGCCCGGAAATCGAAGATGATTACCACAACTTCGACGCCCTCAACATTCCAGGCCATCATCCGGCACGTGCTGACCACGACACTTTCTGGTTCGACGCCACCCGTCTGCTGCGTACTCAGACCTCGGGCGTTCAGATCCGTACCATGAAGGAACAGGAACCCCCGATCCGCATTATCGCACCGGGCCGCGTGTACCGTAACGACTACGATCAGACCCATACCCCGATGTTCCATCAGATGGAAGGCCTGATTGTTGATAAGAACATCAGCTTTACCAACCTGAAAGGTACGCTGCACGATTTCCTGAACAACTTCTTTGAGGAAGACCTGCAGGTTCGTTTCCGTCCGTCCTACTTCCCGTTCACTGAACCGTCTGCGGAAGTTGACGTGATGGGTAAAAACGGCAAATGGCTGGAAGTGCTGGGCTGCGGCATGGTGCATCCAAACGTTCTGCGCAACGTGGGTATCGATCCAGAAGTCTACTCCGGCTTTGCGTTCGGTATGGGCATGGAGCGTCTGACAATGCTGCGCTATGGCGTGACCGATTTGCGTGCATTCTTCGAAAACGATCTGCGTTTCCTCAAACAGTTTAAATAAGGGCAGGACAGAACAATGAAATTCAGTGAACTGTGGTTACGCGAATGGGTGAACACCACGCTTGATAGCGAAGCGCTTTCCAACCAGATCACCATGGCGGGTCTGGAAGTTGACGGTGTTGAGCCGGTTTCTGGCGCTTTCAATGGCGTCGTTGTGGGCGAAGTGGTTGAGTGCGGTCAGCACCCTAACGCTGACAAGCTGCGTGTGACAAAAGTTAACGTAGGCGGCGATCGCCTGCTGGATATCGTCTGCGGCGCGCCAAACTGCCGTCAGGGCCTGAAAGTGGCCGTGGCGACCGTGGGGGCAGTACTGCCGGGCGATTTTAAAATTAAAGCAGCGAAACTGCGCGGTGAGCCGTCTGAAGGCATGCTGTGTTCGTTCTCTGAGCTGGGTATTTCCGACGATCACAATGGCATCATTGAGCTGCCGCTTGATGCGCCTATTGGTACCGACATCCGCGAATACCTGAAACTCGATGACAACACCATTGAAATCAGCGTGACGCCAAACCGTGCGGACTGCTTAGGCATTATCGGCGTGGCCCGCGATGTGGCCGTGCTGAACCAGACTGAACTGAACGTACCGGAAATCGTACCGGTTGACGCTACCATCAGTGACACACTGCCGATTCAGGTTGAAGCCGCTGAGGCGTGCCCACGCTACCTTGGTCGAGTGGTGAAAGGCATCAACGTAAAAGCGCCAACCCCGCTGTGGATGAAAGAGAAGCTGCGTCGCTGTGGTATTCGTTCTATCGACGCCGTCGTTGATGTGACCAACTATGTTCTGCTGGAGCTGGGTCAGCCGATGCACGCGTTCGATAAAGATCGTATCGAAGGCGGTATTGTGGTGCGTATGGCGAAAGAGGGCGAAACCCTGGTTCTGCTCGACGGCAGCGAAGCAAAACTGAATGCTGATACGCTGGTGATAGCGGACCACGTTAAAGCGCTGGCGATGGGCGGTATCTTCGGTGGCGAACACTCCGGTGTAAACGATGAAACGCAAAACGTTCTGCTGGAGTGTGCGTTTTTCAGCCCGCTCTCTATCACCGGTCGCGCACGTCGTCACGGCCTGCATACCGATGCCTCTCACCGTTATGAGCGTGGCGTCGATCCGGCACTGCAGCACAAAGCGATGGAGCGTGCGACGCGTCTGCTGATCGACATCTGCGGCGGTGAAGCGGGCCCGGTTATCGACGTCACCCACGAAGCGACGTTGCCGAAGCGTGCGACCATTACCCTGCGTCGTAGCAAGCTGGATCGTCTGATTGGTCACCATGTTGCTGACGCACAGGTCAGCGATATCCTTCGCCGCCTGGGTTGTGACGTGACCGAAGGGCAGGACGAGTGGAAAGCCGTTGCGCCATCCTGGCGTTTCGACATGGAGATCGAAGAAGATCTGGTGGAAGAAGTGGCTCGCGTATATGGCTACAACAACATCCCCGATGAGCCTGTTCAGGCGGGTCTGGTGATGGGAAGCCACCGTGAAGCAGATTTGTCTCTTAAGCGTGTGAAAACCATGCTGAACGACAAAGGCTATCAGGAAGTGATCACCTACAGCTTTGTTGATCCAAAACTGCAGCAGATGATCCATCCGGGCCAGGAGGCGCTGATCCTGCCAAGCCCAATCTCCAGCGAAATGTCCGCGATGCGCCTGTCCCTGTGGACCGGTCTGCTGGGAACTATCGTTTACAACCAGAACCGTCAGCAAAACCGCGTGCGAATTTTCGAAAGTGGTTTACGCTTTGTACCGGATAATCAGGCAAATTTAGGCATCCGTCAGGATCTCATGCTGGCTGGTGCCATCAGCGGTAACCGTTACGAAGAGCACTGGGACCTGGCAAAAGGCACGGTTGATTTCTACGATATGAAGGGAGATCTGGAAGCAATTCTCGATCTGACCGGTAAATTATCTGAAATTGAATTCCGTGCAGAAGCGATCCCTGCGCTGCATCCAGGCCAGAGCGCGGCTATCTATTTAGACGGCAAACGCATTGGTTTCATTGGCGTTGTTCATCCTGAGCTGGAGCGCAAGCTGGACCTGAACGGCCGTACCATCGTGTTCGAGCTGGAATGGAGCCCGGTTGCAGACCGCGTCATTCCTCAGGCCCGCGACGTCTCACGCTTCCCTGCAAACCGCCGTGATATCGCGGTTGTGGTCGCGGAAAATGTGCCCGCAGCAGATATTTTGGCCGAATGTAAGAAAGTTGGCGTAAATCAGGTAGTTGGCGTAAACTTATTTGACGTGTACCGCGGCAAGGGCGTAGCAGAAGGTTTCAAGAGCCTCGCTATTAGCCTTATCCTTCAGGATACCAGCCGTACACTCGAAGAAGAGGAGATTGCCGCTACCGTCGCCAAATGTGTAGAGGCATTAAAAGAGCGATTCCAGGCATCATTGAGGGATTGAACCTATGGCGCTTACAAAAGCTGAAATGTCAGAATATCTGTTTGATAAGCTTGGGCTTAGCAAACGAGATGCCAAAGAGCTGGTAGAGCTGTTTTTCGAAGAGATCCGTCGTGCTCTGGAAAATGGTGAGCAGGTAAAACTCTCCGGTTTTGGCAATTTTGATTTGCGTGACAAAAACCAACGTCCGGGCCGTAACCCAAAGACGGGGGAAGATATTCCGATTACAGCCCGCCGCGTGGTGACCTTCAGACCCGGCCAGAAGTTAAAAAGCCGTGTCGAAAACGCAACGCCCAAAGCAGAGTAATATGAACTAACTAAAAAGGCCGCTCACGCGGCCTTTTTTCTTTGCGCTCTCTGGCAAACCCGCCGTAAAATCAATTACATCACACGCTACTAAAACCATGTCCATGCTTGATTATGCCCATCGCCAGCACCGTTTAGATCAACGACACCTGCTTTTGCTCGTGCTGCTGCTCATTGTTACCGCAGGTGTCAGCCTGTGCGCCGGGGAACAGTGGATAGGGCCTGAACACTGGTTTGAGCCTGAGGGGCAGCTTTTCGTCTGGCAAATCCGTCTGCCGCGCACGCTGGCGGTGATCCTGGTGGGTGCCGCGCTGGCATTGTGCGGCACCATTATGCAGGCATTATTTGATAACCCGCTGGCGGAGCCCGGGCTGCTCGGCGTGTCGAATGGCGCGGGCGTAGGGCTGGTGGCGGCGGTGATGTTGGGCGGGGGGGAACTCTCCTCATGGGGGATTAGCCTCAGCGCCATTATCGGCGCGTTGCTGATAACGGTAATCCTTTTGCGCTTTGCCAGACGGCACTTATCAACCAGTCGGCTGCTGCTTGCCGGGGTGGCTCTGGGGATCATCTGTAGCGCGCTGATGACCTGGGCGGTGTATTTCTCCACGTCCTTTGACTTGCGTCAGTTGATGTACTGGATGATGGGCGGCTTCGGGGGCGTAGACTGGCGCCAGGGCTGGCTGATGGCACTGCTGATACCGGTCTTGCTGTGGGCAGTCCTGCAGGCACAGCCGCTGAATATTCTCGCGCTGGGGGAAACCTCGGCCCGCCAGCTTGGCATGCCGATAGGCTTCTGGCGTAACGTGCTGGTCATTGCCATTGGCTGGCTGGTTGGTGTGAGCGTGGCACTGGCCGGGGCGATTGGCTTTATTGGGCTGGTTATCCCGCACATGCTGCGTCTGTGCGGTATCACCGACCATCGAACCTTACTGCCGGCCTCGGCGGTTGCCGGGGCGGTAACGCTGCTGGTGGCGGATATCATCGCCCGGCTCGCCCTGACAGCCGCTGAGCTGCCAATAGGCGTGGTGACCGCCACGCTGGGCGCGCCGGTATTTATCTGGCTACTATTAAAATCCGGACGTTAAATCACTACCCGTAAGATAACCTGAGGGAATGCTATGCAGTCTGATATTTTGAATACCGAAGTGACCACCATTGAGGGTGAGAAAACCACGCTGGAAAGCTATAAAGGCAACGTGCTGCTCATCGTGAATGTGGCCTCCAAATGTGGCCTGACGCCGCAGTACGAACAGCTGGAAAACATTCAAAAAGCCTGGGAGAAAGACGGTTTCACCGTGCTGGGCTTCCCGTGCAACCAGTTCCTGGGCCAGGAGCCGGGCAGCGAAGACGAAATCAAAACGTTTTGCAGCACCACCTACGGTGTGACGTTCCCGATGTTCAGCAAAATCGACGTTAACGGTGAACATCGCCATCCCCTGTATGCCAAGCTGGTGGCGGCCGCGCCGACCGCCGTTGCGCCGGAAGGCAGCGGTTTTTATGAGCGCATGGCCAGTAAAGGACGCGCGCCGCTCTATCCGGACGATATCCTGTGGAATTTTGAAAAATTCCTTATCGGTCGTGACGGACAGGTGGTGCAGCGTTTTTCACCGGACATGACGCCTGAAGATCCGATTGTTATGGAGTCTATCAAGCTGGCGCTGGCGAAATAATGACGTTGCTGATGCAGCTCACGGACGTCGCCGATACGGGGCGTCTGGAGCCGATAACCGGTGCCATCAATGCAGGCGAAATCCTGCATCTTGTCGGGCCGAACGGCGCAGGAAAAAGCACCTTACTGGCGCGCATGGCAGGGCTGACCGCCGGCGCGGGGGAGATAACCCTGCTGGAGCATAACCTTGCTGACTGGTCGCCAGTCTCGCTGGCGCACAGGCGCAGCTATCTGGTGCAGCAGCAGGTCCCGCCCTTTGCGATGCCCGTCTGGCACTACCTGATGCTGCATCTGCACGATAAACAGCATACGTCGCTGCTCACTGAGGTGGCGGCGGGATTAGGGCTAGAAGATAAACTGTCCCGGCATGCCAGCCAGCTTTCGGGGGGCGAGTGGCAGCGCGTGCGTCTGGCGGCCGTCATTTTGCAGATTCACCCGGCCGGCAATCCGCACGGCAGACTGCTGCTTCTGGATGAACCGATGAGCGGTCTGGATGTGGCACAACAGGCCGCGCTGGACACCCTGTTAAGCTCCCTGAGCAGAAAAGGGATCGGCGTGGTCATGAGCAGTCATGACCTGAACCATACGCTGCGTCACGCCCACCGGGTGTGGCTGTTGGCGCGAGGAAAGATGATTGCCAGCGGCACGCGCGATGCGGTATTGACGCCGCCAAATCTTGCCCGCGCGTACAATATGTCTTTCCGCAGGCTGGATATAGAAGGGCATAAGATGCTGATTTCTACCGCGCAGGCGTAACCGTTTCTTGCCTGTTAACGCCGTTGCACGCTAAATTACGAAAAGAACAAAAAAAGCAGAGGATTCGTCTGAAAATGCGATTCTGGTTTCTCCTGATGGCCGCGTTATTTCTTGCGGGATGCAGTAGCCATCGTGCGCCGCCGCCTAACCCGCGGCTTTCAGATTCTATTACCGTCATTGCCAGCCTTAACGATCAGCTGAGCAACTGGCGCGGCACGCCCTATCGTTATGGCGGCATGAGCCGTGGGGGCGTAGATTGTTCTGGCTTTGTTCTGATGACGTTTCGCGATAAGTTTGATTTACAGCTTCCGCGCGAAACGCGCAAACAGGCGGAAATTGGCACGGAAATCGATAAAGATGATTTGCTGCCCGGCGACCTGGTTTTTTTCAAAACCGGCTCGGGTGACAGTGGGCTTCACGTCGGTATTTATGATACCGATAATCAGTTTATTCACGCCTCGACCAGTCGTGGGGTGATGCGCTCGTCGCTCGATAATGTTTACTGGCGTAAAAACTTCTGGCAGGCACGACGTATTTAGTCTGTCAAAGAGCAGTCTCTTATGATGGCATGATAACTAATAAATCATGCCATTTTTTCTCAAATAAGAGGTTTAAAGTTAAATTTACGAAAAATGACTTATCTCCTCAGGTGTCTGTTTTATCTAAAACTGGCTATTACTGAGCAACCAGGATAAGATTATTTTAGATTCAGGGATAAATCTGAAAAATAATACGGAACTAATGAAATTAATCTTATTAAAATCAAGACAGTGGAATTGTGTCGGCAATTGCTCCAGGATGTCCTCTCTCATCTTTAATGCGGGGCGAGTGCAATGATTATTACGCTAGATAATGCTTACCAGTCTGAACTGATGCTTCTGCCTGCCCGTAATAGCGCCGGCGAGCTTAAAGGTTTAGAGGTTCTGGTTAACTTTACTGGCGTCGGTACCCACGTTCGGATCCCCACCGAACTCGTTATCCCGCGGCTTTCGGCTGAAGAAGAGTTAGCGTTGTTTAACGAGAAATTGCAATTGCTTGATACCTGTAAACTGTTTTTTATTCAGCATCAGTTAATTGCATGGATCAATATTACACCTGTAATTGTTGAATTTTTATTAAGTAATGGGAACGCTGTTTCAATACTTGAGCGTTATCCGTTTCTTGAGTTTACTGTTAATGAGAATTATCCAGGTTTAAATAACGGGAAGGACGATCTGCAACTGGCGAGAATGGCAATCCATTTTCCGCTGGTGCTGGCAAACTTTGGCGCAGGCGCAGCGTCGTTGAAAGCCGTTTATGATGGATTGTTTAAACGGGTCATTCTCGACAAGGGATTTATCCAGCAGCGTGCTTCTGAACTCTCTTTTGAGCCTTTTATGCGCGCAATCCTCTGGCAAATAACGCCTCACTGTCAGTCCGTGCTCGTCGGCGGCATTGATGACCACGGTTTATTGCAGCGCGTCTTGTCCTTTAACTTTGGCGCAATGCAGGGGGCGCTCTGGCCAGCCGTCTCTGCAGAGCACGTCACCACGCTCGTTCAGTGATAACCCTCTCTTTCGCCCGTGTTTAAGTCCGGGTAAACCCTCTACACTAAAAGCAGGAGGACCTATGACCCTGTCTTTTACTGCTCACTGGCATGACGAGTTGCCGGGTTTTTATACCGCACTCAAACCCACACCGTTACAAAATTCCCGTCTTATCTGGCATAACGATCGGCTGGCAGATGAGCTGGCTGTTCCACCTGAGATGTTTCAGCCCTCCGACGGCGCTGGCGTCTGGGGAGGCGAAACGCTGCTTGCCGGTATGCAGCCTCTGGCTCAGGTCTATAGCGGACATCAGTTTGGCGTCTGGGCAGGACAACTGGGCGATGGCCGGGGGATTCTGCTGGGCGAACAACGGCTGCCCAACGGGGAGACGGTGGACTGGCACCTGAAGGGGGCCGGCCTGACCCCTTACTCTCGAATGGGCGACGGGCGCGCGGTATTGCGTTCGACTATTCGCGAATGTCTGGCATCAGAAGCGATGCACGCGCTGGGGATCCCCACCACTCGCGCACTGTCGATTGTAACCAGTGACACCCCGGTGGCACGTGAAACGATGGAAAAAGGGGCGATGCTTATGCGCGTTGCGCAAAGCCATCTGCGTTTTGGCCACTTTGAACACTTTTATTATCGTCGAGAGCCGGAAAAAGTCCGCCAGCTTGCGGATTATGCCATTCGTCATCACTGGTCTCATTTCCAGGACGAGGCCGATAAGTACATTCTCTGGTTCCGCGATGTGGTAGCCCGTACCGCAACCATGATTGCCCGCTGGCAGACGGTCGGGTTTGCCCATGGGGTGATGAACACGGACAACATGTCGCTTCTCGGATTGACCTTTGATTACGGTCCGTTCGGCTTCCTTGATGACTATCAGCCGGGGTACATCTGCAACCATTCTGACTATCAGGGACGTTACAGTTTCGACAATCAGCCGGCTGTTGGCCTGTGGAACCTGCAGCGCCTTGCGCAAACTCTGTCGCCGTTTATCGACGTTGATGCCCTGAATGATGCGCTCGACAGCTACCAGGACATTTTACTGCGCGAATACGGCGCGTTGATGCGCAACAAGCTGGGGCTGGTGACGCAGGAGAGGGGCGATAACGACATCCTGAACGCTCTGTTTGCCCTCATGGAACGTGAAGGCAGCGATTACACCCGCACCTTCCGGATGCTGAGCCAGACTGAGCAACGCAGTAGTGCCTCACCGCTACGCGATGAGTTCATTGACAGGCAGGGCTTTGACGACTGGTTTGCGCTTTACCGCGCGCGGTTGCAGCAAGAGCAGGTCGACGACGCAACCCGGCAGGCGCAAATGAACGCGGCGAACCCGGCGATGGTGTTGCGCAACTGGCTGGCGCAGCGGGCCATTGAACAGGCAGAGCAGGGGGAGTATGACGAATTACATCGCCTGCATGTGGCTCTGCGTACGCCGTTTGCTGACCGTGATGACGACTATGTCAGCCGTCCGCCGGACTGGGGAAAACGCCTGGAAGTGAGCTGTTCGAGCTAGCCCGGGCGGACAAAACCTGACACCTTGCGGTGCCAGGTTTTTTTATGCCGATACCGCGGTCACTGTGCGACCCATCCGCCATCCATATTCCAGGCGGCGCCGCGGACCTGTACTGCGCTGTCACTGCACAAAAACAACGCCAGCTCGCCTAGCTGTTCCGGCGTAACAAACTCACCGGCGGGCTGTTTCTCTGCCAGCAGTTGCTCACGAGCGACATCCGGTGCGACGCCATCGGCAATACGTCTGTCGATTTGCTGCTGCACCAGCGGGGTCAGCACCCAGCCCGGGCAGATGGCATTGGCGGTAATACCGGTGCGGGCGGTCTCCAGCGCCAGGGATTTGGTAAAGCCCACCACGCCATGCTTGGCGGCAACATAGGCGGATTTCTCTTTCGACGCAACCAGCCCATGCACGGAGGCGATATTAATGATGCGCCCCCAGTTTTTCGCCTGCATCGCAGGCAGCGCCAGTCGGCTGGTGTGAAAGACGGAAGAGAGGTTGATGGCGATAATGTCGTTCCATTTCTCCACCGGGAACGCATCAACAGGAGCGACGTGCTGTATACCGGCGTTGTTGATCAGAATATCGACTCCGCCATACCGGGTTTCGGCGTAGTGCATCATGGCTTCAATCTGCTGGACGTCACGCAGGTCCGCATCGTGATAGCCCGGCGTTTTACCCCGTTTCGCGATTTCGTCTCTTGCCAATTCACTGTCGCCGAAACCGTTAAGAATCAACTGCGCGCCAGCCTTCGCCAGCACGCCAGCGATCCCAAGTCCGATACCGCTGGTCGAGCCAGTCACCAGTGCGGTTTTACCGTTCAGATTCATTTTATTCTCCTTACACAATGCCGGTGAGATAGAACACGGCAATGACAAAAAGCACCGCCAGACTTTTGATGAGGGTGATAGCGAAAATGCCGCCATACGCCTGACGATGGCTCAGACCCGTAATGGCAAGCAACGTAATCACGGCCCCGTTATGGGGAAGCGTATCCATGCCGCCGCTGGCCATCGAGGCCACGCGGTGGAGAACCTCCAGAGGGATATTGGCTGCGTGGGCGGCCGCGACAAACGTATCGGCCATGGCCGCAAGGGCGATGCTCATCCCGCCCGACGCCGAACCGGTGATCCCGGCAAGCACGGTCACGCTGATGGCTTCGTTGAGCAACGGGTTCGGGATAGCGGCGAGCGCTTTGGATAAGACCAGAAAACCGGGCAGCGCAGCGATCACCGCCCCGAAACCGTATTCAGACGCGGTATTCATTGCCGCCAGAATGGCGCCGCTGACCGCCGTCCGGCTGCCTTCTGCTAGCCGTCCCCGGATATTGCGAAATCCAAAAAGCAGTACCATGACAATACCCGCGATCAGCGCCGCTTCCACGGCCCAGATGGCGGTGATTTTGCTGACCTCGGTGACAATCGGCTTCGCCAGTCCGGGCAGGATAAGCTCATGTTGCGTCCCGTACCAGCCGGGGATCCAGCGGGTAAACAGCAGGTTGAGGATCCCCACCAGCAGCAGAGGGGAAATGGCGATCAGCGGATGGGGCAGGTTAATGTTGTCCGGCGTTTCAGGTTCATTTTTCAGATCGGAACCGTAACCCTCATTGTTGTTGAGCGCCTTTCGCCGCTGACGCTCCAGCCAGAGCAGGCCAAAACAGAGGATAAACAGCGAGCCAATCAGCCCAAGCCACGGGGCGGCCCAGGCGTTAGTGCCAAAGAAGCTGGTGGGGATAATGTTCTGGATCTGCGGCGTGCCGGGCAGGGCGTCCATGGTAAACGAGAACGCACCCAGAGCCACGGTCGCCGGGATAAGACGTTTGGGGATGCCGCTCTGGCGGAACAGTTCGGCCGCAAAAGGATAGACGGCAAAGGCCACCACGAAGAGCGAAACGCCGCCGTACGTTAACAATGCACACACCAGCACAATGACCGGAATCGCATGGCGGCGCCCGAGGATCTGGATCGCTGCAGCGACGATCGCGCGTGAGAAACCGGAAAGCTCAATCAGCTTGCCAAACACGGCACCCAGCAGGAACACCGGGAAGTAGAGCTTGACGAAGCCGACCATCTTTTCCATAAACAGACCGGTAAACGTCGGGCCGACGGCCCCCGGGTCGGTCAGCAGCACGGCACCCAGCGCCGCGATGGGGGCAAACAGAATAACGCTGTATCCGCGATAGGCCGCGAGCATCAGCAATGCCAGCGCCGCCAGGGCAATCAACACACTCATTATGACTCCTCACTATCATTGTTATATTCGGGTACCAACGAGATGTCCGGGCGCGGTTAGCGCGCAAGGGTTAATGCAATGCCTTGCCCACCTCCCACACACAGGGTGACGAGCCCTTTTTTCGCGTCGCGGCGTTGCATCTCATGCAGCAGCGTGACGAGGATCCGACAGCCAGAGGCGCCGATGGGGTGGCCAAGCGCAATCGCACCACCGTTAACGTTCACCTTACGTTCATCCCAGCCGAGCAGTTTGCCAACGGCCAGCGCCTGTGCGGCAAAGGCTTCATTCGCTTCAATGACGTCCACCTCATCCAGCGCCCAGCCTGCCCGGGCCAGAGCCGTCTGGCAGGCGCTGACCGGCCCGATGCCCATCACCGATGGATCAACGCCGGTCACGGCATAACTCACGACCCGTCCCAGGATCGGTAATCCGCTTTCCCGCGCTTTTTCACCGCTCATTAACAGCACCGCAGCGGCACCATCGTTCAGGTTTGAGGCATTACCCGCCGTCACCGTTCCATCTTCACGACGAAAGGCAGGGCGCAGGTGCGCGAGTTGCTCAGCGGTGGTTCCCGGCCGGGGTTGTTCATCACTGCTGACCAGGCGCGGCGGCTTTTTACCCTCGCTCACCGTGACCGGAGCCATCTCCGCGTCAAACAGACCGCGCGCAATGGCCGACGCCGCTTTTTGCTGCGACCGGGCGGCAAAAGCGTCCTGCTGCTCGCGGGAGATGCCATACTGGCGGGCAACGTTTTCCGCGGTGATGCCCATGTGATAATCGTTAAATGCGTCCCACAGGCCGTCCGTTATCATGCTGTCCTGCAATCCTGTATGACCAAAACGCAACCCTGACCGCGCACCGTCCAGCAGGTAAGGGGCATTGCTCATGCTCTCCTGGCCGCCAGCGATAACCACGTCGGCATCGCCGCAGCGGATAGTCTGCGCGGCGAGCTGCACCGCTTTAAGCCAGCACCGCACACCAGATTGACGGTTGTCGCGGGGGTACTGACGGGCAATCCGGCCATGAGAGCGGTCTGACGGGCGGGGTTTTGTCCACACCCTGCCGTCAGCACCTGACCGAAAATCAGTTCGTCTACCTGATCTGCGCACAGCTGGCTGTTCTCGAGCAGGCGACGAACCGCTACGGCACCCAGTTCAACCGCGGAAAGGGAGGAGAGCGATCCGCGAAAACTGCCTACAGGGGTTCGCGTGGCCCCGACAATCATGACCTCATTCATGTTCACTCCTCAGTTGAAGCGCATCTCGTGCACGTCGTCCGCCACGATGATTTTCCCGGCTGTTTTACTGACGATGTCGTCAACACTGACGCCGGGGGCGTATTCCCGCAGAATGAACGCGCCGTCTTCAATCTCCAGCAACGCAAGGTCGGTTAACACCCGACGGATGCAGCCAGCGCCGGTCAACGGCAGCGTGCAGCGCGGCAGCAGTTTTGACTCTCCGTTTTTTGCGGCATGGGTCATCACCACAATGATGTTCTGCGCCCCGGCGACCAGATCCATCGCGCCTCCCATCCCTTTCACCATCTTGCCCGGGATCATCCACGAGGCGATGTTGCCTTCGACATCCACTTCGAACGCCCCGAGTACGGTCAGGTCAACATGACCGCCCCGGATCATGGCGAACGACTGGGCCGAGTCGAAAATGGCGGCACCGATCCTCGCGGTGACGGTCTGCTTACCGGCGTTGATCATGTCGGCGTCAAGGCTCTGCTCATCCGGAAAGGCTCCCATCCCCAGCAGGCCGTTTTCAGACTGGAGCATCACGTCCATTCCCGCCGGAATATAGTTCGCCACAAGGGTCGGGATCCCTATCCCCAGGTTGACGTAGTAACCGTCGCGCAGTTCTCGGGCGACGCGCATGGCCATCTGTTCACGGGTTAACATCTTCAGACTCCCTCTGCGCGCAGCGTGCGCTGTTCAATGCGTTTCTCGAACTGGCCGACAATCAGCCTGTCGACGTAGATCCCCGGGGTATGAATGGCCGACGGGGGCAGTTCGCCCGGGGCGACGATCTCTTCCACTTCCACTACCGTTATCCGGCCCGCGGTGGCCATCAGCGGGTTAAAGTTTTGCGCGGTATGGCGATAGATAACGTTGCCGTACCAGTCCGCTTTCCAGCCCTTGATCAGCGCAAAATCGCCGGTGATGGCCTCTTCGAGGACATAATGCTTGCCGGCAAACTGGCGAACTTCCTTGCCAGCAGCCACGGGGGTACCATAGCCGGTGGCCGTGTAAAACGCCGGAATACCCGCTCCGCCAGCGCGAACCTTTTCTGCCAGGGTTCCCTGTGGGGTGAGTTCCACTTCCAGCTCGCCGCTCAACACCTGTTGCTCGAACAGCGCGTTTTCGCCCACGTACGACGCCACCACTTTTCGTACCTGGCGCGTCTCAAGGAGTATCCCGAGACCAAAACCATCGACGCCGCAGTTGTTTGAAACCACCGTTAGCCCCTGCACCTGACGGCGTCTGACTTCGGCAATCAGGTTCTCAGGAATGCCGCACAGGCCGAAGCCGCCTGCCAGCAATGTCATTCCGTCCGTCAGCCCGTCCAGCGCCTGCGCATAGCTGCCGACGCGCTTATCCAGTCCCGCCATAATCATCCCTCCCGTTATCCGTGCCGGTATCATTAGGGGCGGCGACTCATTTGTTAATTTTGAATTTGTGACCCACTCATTTGGTTTTTTTATTAATTTCCTGTTAACTAAATTTTTTCAATTAGTTAACAAGGTGAAAAATGAGAATGAGTGTCAAACAGTTACGCGCGTTTTTAGCGGTAGCTCACACTCTGAATTTCGCGCATGCCAGTGAACGGCTGAATCTTTCCCAGCCGGCGCTCAGCCTGACGATTAAAGGCCTGGAGGAGGCGTTGGGGGGACCGCTGTTGCAGCGCAGCACCCGCAAGGTGGCGCTGACGCAGGAGGGGGAGACCTTTTTACCGATGGCGCGGCAGCTGCTGGCGGACTGGGATAACGCCGAAGAGGCCATGCATCAGTGCTTTACGCTGCAGCGCGGCAAAATCTCAGTCGCGGCGATGCCGTCATTTGCGGCGAATGTCCTGCCGGAGGTGCTCAAGGCATTTCGCGATCGCCACGCCGGGATCAACGTCACCGTGCACGATGTTATCAACGAGCAGGTAATTGAAATGGTGCGGGAAGGGCGGGTCGAGATGGGGATCGCGTTTGAACCGGCGCCGACCCATAACCTGCTTTTTACGCCGTTGGGTCTCGATCGATTTGTCGCCATTGTGCCGAAATCATCCGCTCTGGCAGCCAAAAAACGCCTTTCATGGGAGGCGCTACTGACGCTGGATTTTATTACCCTGCAGCGCCCTTCGGCCGTTCGTCTGATGATGGAAGAAGAGCTGGCCCGCAGCGGTCGTAAACTGGATGTGGCTCTGGAGAGCCATCAACTGGTGACGGTGGGCAGAATGGTCGCCAGCGGTCTGGGCGGCAGTGCGGTCCCGGCACTGTGTGAGGCGCAGATGACCTCGTTAGGCGCGGTCTGTATTCCACTCGATAACCCGCCGATTGAAAAATGCATCGGCGTGATCCACCCCGGGCACACGCAGCTTTCAAAAGCGGCGCATGCCCTGCTTGAGACGCTGAAAGATTTTTATCAGCCCGGTCAGGGGGCGAGAAATACCTGCGGTGAGGCGTGAACCGGATGTGGGCCAACGTATACCTGCGCGCCATACCACCGGGCCAGCGCGTCGGCCTGTAAAACCGTTTCCGGCGTGCCCTGAGAAACCAGCGTGCCGTTATGCAGCAGCAGGATCCGGTCCGCCCACAGCGCTGCCAGATTGAGGTCATGCAGCACCACGCACACGTGAAAATCGCCCTGACGGGTCAGGGATTTCAACAGCCGCAGCAGATGCTGCTGGTGGTAAAGATCCAGCGCGGAAGTGGGTTCATCGAGAAACAGCCAGCCGCGCGGCCCGCCGTCATGACAGAGCTGCGCCAGGGCGCGGGCGAGCTGGATCCGTTGTTGCTCGCCACCGGAGAGGGCCGAAAAGTGTCGGTCTGCGAGGGGCAGGCAGCCCGTTATCGCCATTACGGCTTCGACAACCGGGGCTTCCGGGTAGCGCGTCCAGGGCGCGCGGCCCATACCCACCACCGCGTCGACCGGCCAGTCGAAACCGAGCTGCGTATTCTGGCGCATCACTGCCCGACGGCGTGAGAGCTTTTGCGGGTGCCACGCCTCAAGCGGCGTACCTGCCAGGCTGCATTGCCCGCCTGAAGGCGTGAGATAGCCTGTGAGCAGGCGCAGTAACGTCGATTTTCCGGCACCGTTAGGCCCAATCAACGCCACCATTTCCCCCGGAGATAATGCCAGCGACACGTCGTTGATAAGCGTCCGTTGCCCGACCTGATAAACAAGACGTTCCGCGCAGTAGCGTTCAGCCATGTGCGCCTCCACGACGAAAAATGAGCCACAGGAACCACGGCGCGCCGAAGAGACTGGTCAGTAAACCGACCGGCATTTCAGCCGGTGCGACCAGCGTGCGCGCCACCGTATCGGCAACCAGCAGCAGCGACGCCCCGGCCAGTACGGAGCCGGGGATCACGGCCCGGTGATCGGCGCCCAGCCACATCCGTATCAGGTGCGGCACCACCAGACCGACAAAACCAATCACCCCGCTGACGGCAACCGCGGCGGCAACCAGTAAGGCGCTGCACAGCAACAGGATCCGCTGTACCGTCGCTACCGCCACGCCAAGGTAGTGCGCTTCTTCTTCCCCCAGCTGCAATAAATTGAGCGCGCAGGCAAGACGCCAGATCATCAGAACGCCTGGCACCATCAGCGAGGTGACGGCCAGCAGCGTAGACCACTGTGCCTGACCCAGGCTGCCCATGCCCCAGAGGGAGAGCTGGCGAAGCTGGGCATCATTGCTGAGCCATGACAGTACGCCGACTGCCGCACCGCACAGGGCATTGAGGGCAATGCCTACCAGTAACAGCCGTGAAAGTGTGCTGTTACGCTGCTGGCTTAGGACGAAAATGACCAAAGTGGCCGCCAGCGCACCCCCAAATGCCGCGATCATGGGAGCGTAAAGCATCATCAGCGCAGGGAGCGAGAGGGGAATGACCACCCACAGCGCCACGGCCAGCGCCGCGCCGCTGCTGATCCCAAGCAGCCCCGGATCCGCCAGCGGATTACGAAAAAGCCCCTGCATTACGCAGCCTGCCAGCGCCAGCGAACCGCCGGTGACCAGCGCCAGCAGGACCCGGGGGAGACGAATGGTCAGCCAGATCTGACGCAGGGTTTCATCACTGCCGCGCCACAGCAGACTGACCGGCAGATGCAGTGCGCCAGCCCCGGAGGCCGCCAGCGTCATGACCGTCAGGATGGCGGCCAGCATCCACAGCGACAGCGCGATCCGTCTGGACATCAGGGCAGTTGCTCCGCCCGGGTGCGCAATTGCTGTATGGCCTGCGGCGTGCGTACGCTAAAGCCCAGCAGCGCCATATCGTCGATGGTCAGCACCTGCCTGTTCCGTCCCGCCGGCGTTTGCGCCAGGCCGGGAAGTGTCCACACATTCGCTTCGCCGCCCAATGCCTTTACGCCATCCTGCGAAATCACCACAAGGTCAGGCTGGCTGGCAATCACGCCTTCCTGGGACAGCGGCTGATAACGGGTAAAGCCCTGCATCGCGTTTTGCAAACCCGCTGCGCGAATGGCAGCATCCGCGGCGGTCTGTTGTCCGGCAGCCATCGCGGTCATCCCGCCGTGGTTGAGGATAAACAGCACCCGTTTGTCGAGTGGCGAGGTGGGCAGGGCTGCCAGCGCCTGGCGCAGCCTGGCGCGCAATGCGTCCCCCTGTGCTTCGCGATGCGTCGCTTCGGCAATGACTCGCACCTTGTCGTCAATCACGCTCAGGTCATGACTGCCGGGAACGGTGACGACACTGACGTGACTTTGCTCGACCTGTTTTAACGCCAGAGAGGGCTGCGCCTGAGCACTGGCCAGCACCAGCGTCGGGCGCATGGATAAGATCCCCTCCGCGTTAAGCTGGCGCAAATAGCCGACGTCGGGCAGGGCGTTCGCGGCCTGCGGCCACTGGCTGGTGCTGTCGCGGGCAACCAGTGACGATCCCGCGCCAAGGGCATAAACAATCTCAGTCACGTCACCCCCCAGGGCGACAATTTTCTGCGGTGTGGCCGCGAACGTCACCAGCGGCAGGGCGCAGAGCAGGGCGAGCCATTTTTTCATGCGGCCAGCCCTTTTCGGGTCAGGGCGTCGACCTGGCTGCGCCACTGACGCTGCTCTGGTTCACCTTCGCTGCGTTGACCGTACAGCTGAGCGATTTGCGTCCCGTCGGCGGCGAAGAGCTCCAGGCTGGTGACGTGCCCGTCAGCGGTGGGTTTACGCGTCACCCATGTTTCGGCGATGGACGTATCCCGCAGATGCAGGGTAAAGGTTGGGTTGAAGATGTTGAGCCAGCCTTTCATCGGGACGACGTTTTCCACCACGCCGGTAAAGATCTGCACGCAGCCGCGGTTGCCGACGAAGATCATCATCTCATTCCCCTCCAGGCGGACCGTTTCCAGCAGCTGTGCCAGAGCGGTGTTGTCTACCCTGCAGGCCAGATCGTCACCCACCAGCCGAAACGCCTGCTGGCGGCTCAGATTGTGGCGCTTCAGCAGGCCGAAGAACTGATGCACGTCGGTCATGGCGCGCCACTCCTGATCAACGAGGGCGGCATCAGCCTTTTCGTTGTGGGCAGGGACATCGGCATGCTTCAGCGCCAGTGGCGGATTATCGGCAAAGATAAAGCGCGTAAGCAGGTCGCCCCAGGCAGAAATATCGGTGTTATCGGTCGTGTAAACTTTCAGCAGGGCATCGCCCTGAAGGTCGAAGAACTGAATGCTCTGACGCTCACCGCGGGCGGTGGTTTCACTGATGTGGAACGCGCTCGCCCACTGGTTGAGAAACAGACGCAGATCCAGCGCCCGCGGATTCAGTACCAGCCCGGCGTGGCCGCCAAGGTGTTGATGCGTAAACGCGCCCACCTGCTCGTGAACTGCATAGTCGTTACGACAGATGCATTTGGTCTCGCCCACGGCTTCCAGCGCGCCGATGATTTCGCGGATGTCGCCGTGCAGGCGCCAGGCGTCGTGGCCCACGCGGGCGAAGGTCAGCTCTGCTTCGCTGATGTTCATTAAGCCTGCGATGTCACGTGCGTATTGACCCGGATTTTCTTCTTTCAGCGCAAGCCAGCGTGTGTAGTGATTCATTGTCTCTTCCTTTCGAATAAGGGCCCCGGCAGGCCGGGGCATGGGGATTACCACTGGTAACTCACAAAAATCTTACCGTTGCGTCCGTCCTGAGGAATGCCCTGAGGAGACCAGTACGCCTTGTCGAACGCGTTACCCAGCACCAACGTCGTAGTTACCCCTTTGAGCTGCTCCTGGCCTTTATAACTTACGTAGAAATCGTTAACCGCATAGCCCGGCTGTTCGCTGTAGCTACTGCTGATATGGGTTGAGCGATCGACGAAGGTGCCGATCCAGCCGACGGAGAAACCGCTTTGCGCCACCGGGATATCCAGCTTGCTGGTGACGGTATCCGGGTTGATGCTGGAGATATACTCGCCCGTATCGGTATCTTTTCCCCGGGTGCGGTTATAGGCGACGTCGAGGTTGAACTGGTCGGCCGTGTATTTCGCCATCACGTCCCAGCCCCAGATTTTGGCGTGGGGAACGTTCATGGACATGGTGGTCGCAGCCGCAAAATCGACGCTGGTGGAGATGTAGTCTTTGGCTTTGGTGTCGAAGTAGCTGGCCTTGAACTCCAGCGCATCGTTAGCAAGCATGACGTCGTCAAAGCGCAGTCCGAAGCCAAACTCCTGAGTTTCATTAGTTTCCGGACGCAGGTTCGGGTTCGGTACCCAGTAGTTAGTGTAAAAGCGGCCGATGGAGAAGTGTTTGGCGTCGTTATACATTTCACCCATGGTCGGCGCACGGAAGGCCTGTGCGTAAGAGCCGAACAGCATCAGCCAGTCGGTCGGGCTGACGGTCAGTCCGGCACGGGAGGACCATCTGTCCGCGTTCACATCGTCGTATCCTTCGCTGCTCCCGCGGTAATTATCGTAACGGGTACCGCCGAGAAGCGTGACCGGCAGGTCGCGCAGGGTGATCTCGTCCTGCAGCCAGCCGGAGCTGAAATCGATTTTAGCCTCCGGGAAGCCGGTGGTGGTGCCCCCCGGATGTTGCTCCTGACGGTAGTATTCGCCGCCATAGGTCAAAAGATGTGAGGCAAACGTGTCGCTGAACAGACGGGTGCGGTTTTCCACTTTGCCACCTTGGGTGGTCTGCTTGCGAAACTCGCCGGTGCCGTCAATGTTCTGGGCGTTAATGCGCGCTTCAGACCAGTAGAGTTTCGCATCGGCATTCAGCCAGTCGTTGCCCTGGGGAGCCAGGTGATAGCCCAGCTGAGCGTCTCGCTGAATGGTGGAGCGATCGGTCATGGGATTGCTGCTGGCGTCCGCGGCGGGGGTTTGCGGGTTTTTTGGCTCCTGCGCCGCGTTATTGTAATAGCGCAGGGATCCGCTCAGCGTCTGGGCCGGGTCGATGGCCCAGCGGCCTTTTGCCAGCATGTTGTTGATGGATTCGTCATTCGGCGCTGTTCCACCGTCGCTCTGGCGCAGATCGCCGCGATCGCGGCTCGACCAGGCAACCAGTCCGTCCAGGGTTTCGGTACGCCCGTAAGCGCTGGCTCCCATGCCCAGACTGTGATCGCCCGTCGCGCCCGTACCAAACACGCGGTAGCCGCTGTTTTTGCCCGGTTCCAGCAGGTCATTTGCATCGGCGGTGTCATACGCGATCACGCCCCCCAGCGCGCCGCTGCCGTACAGTAAGGCTGACGGGCCGCGAACCACTTCGATACGTTTAATCAGGGCCGGGTCGAGGAACGTGCTGTTCAGGTGGCCAGTATCGGTCCCCTGGCGCACGCCATCCACCAGCACCAGCACGCCGCGGCGGTCGTAACCGCGCAGGTTGACGTCCTGACCGTTGGTGCGCCCGGTGCCGTCAAGCATCAGGCCTGGGACGTAGCGCAGCAGGTCGGCGGCGGAGCTGGCGGTCTGATTTTCCGGGGCCGCGGTGTCAATCACGCTGACCATCATCGGGGCTTCGAAGGCGCTGCGGGCGTTGCCGGTGGCGATAACGGTCATGTCATCTGTGGCCGCAAACGCGACGCCCGGCAGGGCGCTGATAACGGATAGCGCAAGGCAGGACGGGCGCAAAAATGCGGAATGCAGGTGTGGCATAGCAACTCTCCATAAAGAATCGAAAGCGCTGGCTGCCTGGGGATCACCTGGGTGGCTGGCGAAGGTATTGTGGTATTTATTTGGTGAGGATCAGCTTCCCGGCATGGGTCTGGCGCAACAGATAAAGCTGGCCGTCATGCTCGATGATCACGCGTCCCTCGTCCCCCAGCAGGCTTTTACTGTCGATCCGACGATCGGTGCGCGCTGGGGCAGGTGCTGTGTGTGTGTTTTCGGGCGTTGCCGCGTTGTTATCCGTACGTGACATAATGTTTATAAATAACAATCAATGTAACAATGATAATCATTATCAACAAAGTGAAAATTCACGGCAAGCGTTTTTGTGAAAAAACTGTGATGGGATCAAAACAGAAGAGGATGTGGCTGTGCGCGAACGTAAACCCTCTCCCGCAGGAGAGGGTAAAAGGCAAGGACTAAAAACGTGAATCGACCGCTGCCGCCAGTTTCTCCAGCAGCAGTTCGCTGTCTTCCCAGCTCAGGCACGGGTCGGTGATCGACTGGCCGTAAACCATTGGCTGTCCGGCTACGATTTTTTGCGTGCCTTCCCGGATAAAACTTTCGGCCATAATGCCCGCGATGGCGGTTGAACCGCTGACGATCTGCTGGCAGATCTCATCACACACATCCAGCTGGCGGCGATGCTGTTTCTGGCAATTGCCGTGGCTGAAATCCACCACCAGGTGTTCCGGCAGGTCGAACTCGGCCAGCGTTTCACACGCCGCAGCAATATCTTGCGCGTGGTAATTAGGCTTTTTCCCGCCACGCATGATGATATGCCCGTATGGGTTGCCGCTGGTCTGATAAATGGTCATCTGACCGCGCTTATCCGGCGACAGGAACATATGGCTGGCACGCGATGCGCGGATCGCGTCAACGGCAATTCGCGTGTTGCCATCGGTACCGTTTTTAAAACCAACCGGGCAGGAGAGGGCAGAGGCCATCTCACGGTGGATCTGACTTTCCGTGGTGCGCGCACCGATAGCGCCCCAGCTGATGAGATCGGCGATAAACTGTCCGGTCACCATATCGAGAAACTCGGTGGCCGTCGGTACGCCCAGCTCATTGACCTGCAAAAGCAGTTTACGCGCCAGCTCAATGCCATAATTAACACGGTAGCTGCCGTTCAGGTCCGGGTCGGAAATCAGCCCTTTCCAGCCCACGACGGTGCGCGGTTTTTCAAAGTAGGTGCGCATGACAATTTCAAGGCGATGCTGGTACTTGTCCCGCAGCCCCTGAAGCCGTTTTGCATAATCCATTGCGGCATCCAGATCGTGGATGGAGCAAGGGCCAATCACCACCAGAAGACGTTTGTCTTCGCCATTAAGGATTTTTTCAATGCGACGGCGGGATGCCGTGACATGTTCCGCTACACCCGCGGAAACAGGATGCCGCTGTGCCAGTTCAGCCGGTGTGACCAGGCTGTCAATGCGCGCAGTGCGGAGTTCATCGGTTTTATTCATGAAATGTCTCAGAAAAATTTTTGCTTCATCGGCAGACTACCGGGAAGTGATGGGCATCACCTTAAACCAATCCCTGCTGAATTCAAGTTCGGCGCGTCTGCGCGCCGAGGATGTGGTGATGATACCCGATTCTGAGTTATTGTACTAGCATGTTAGTACATGCGGCGGTTGAGTCCCATGATATCGAGGATTTTGGTGGCGATCTCTTCTACCGAATAGTTAGTGCTGTTTAGCCACGGGATCTGGTTTTTGCGGTACAGCGCTTCCACTTCGGAAACCTCCATTCGACACTGGCGCATTGAGGCGTAGCGGCTGTTCTCTCGGCGTTCTTCACGTATTGCCGCTAGCCGTTCCGGGTTGATGGTCAGGCCAAACAGCTTGTGCTGGAGCGGCTTAAGGGCGGCCGGCAGCACCAGATTGTCCATGTCGTCAGCAATAAAGGGGTAGTTGGCGGCGCGGATACCGAACTGCATCGCCAGGTAAAGGCTGGTCGGGGTTTTCCCGCAACGCGAGACGCCAAGCAGTATCACCTGCGCCTGGTCGAGGTTACGCAGCGAAATACCGTCGTCGTGCGCCAGGGTGTAATCAATGGCGGCGATACGCGCATCGTATTTGGTCAGGTTGCCGGGGTTCAGCCCGTGCGTTCGGTGAGCGATAGGCGTCGGATCGAGTTTCAGTTCGCTCTGCAGCGGGGCCACCAGCGCCTGAACGATATCCTGACAGAACCCTTCACTTTGCAAAATAATCGCGCGAATTTCAGGGATCACGATGGAGTAGAAGACCAGCGGGCGGACCCCCGTCTGCTGGAAGATGGCGTCAATCTGGTCCTTCACCGCCTTTGCACGGCTCTCATTTTCCACAAACGGCAGCGTGATGCTGTTAATCGAAACGGGGAACTGCGACATCACCGCATGTCCCAGCACTTCGGCGGTAATCGCCGTACCATCAGAAATATAAAAAACGTGGCGATCGACAGCATTATCCATTTTACCCACCCTGAATATCGTACGTAATTGTCTGAAAGCATAAATTAAAAAAGTAAATTACACAGCAAAGAACTTATCCTAATTATAAATGAAACGGTGTTTTTGATTTTCCTGAAAAGTGGATTTCATTTTTCAATTAGCGACTTTATTTTTAGGGTTTTTGGCTGAATATATAGGAATCATCGGGTTAGCGGATGGTGGGAAAGTATCCGAAAAGTTGAAAATTTAAATTGCTTACACGATTCACCGTTTTTTTAGCGGAAATAATTATGCCAGTATAAATACGTAGTCAGGTGTTTCTTACTCCGATCAAATATCACAAAAGGATTGTTTCGATGTCCAACAATGGCTCGTCACCGCTGGTGCTTTGGTATAACCAACTCGGCATGAATGATGTAGACAGAGTTGGGGGCAAAAATGCCTCCCTGGGTGAAATGATTACAAATCTGTCGGGTATGGGTGTCTCCGTACCGAACGGGTTTGCCACAACCGCCGATGCCTTTAACCTGTTTTTAGACCAGAGCGGTGTAAACCAGCGCATTTATGACCTGCTGGATAAAACGGATATTGATGATGTGACCGAGCTTGCGAAAGCCGGTGCCCAAATCCGCCAGTGGATTATCGACACACCTTTCCAGCCGGAACTGGAAAAAGCCATTCACGAAGCCTACAACCAGCTATCAGCGGATGATGCCCAGGCGTCGTTTGCCGTGCGTTCTTCTGCCACCGCGGAAGATATGCCCGATGCGTCATTCGCCGGACAGCAGGAAACCTTCCTTAACGTCCAGGGTTATGACGCCGTGCTGGTGGCGGTGAAGCACGTCTTCGCGTCCCTGTTCAATGACCGTGCCATCTCTTACCGCGTGCACCAGGGCTATGACCATCGCGGCGTGGCGCTTTCTGCTGGCGTACAGCGCATGGTGCGCTCCGACGTGGGCTCTTCCGGCGTGATGTTCTCCATCGACACCGAATCCGGCTTCGACCAGGTGGTGTTCATCACCTCGGCGTGGGGTCTGGGTGAGATGGTAGTACAGGGTGCGGTGAACCCTGACGAATTCTACGTTCATAAGCCGACGCTGGCCGCAAACCGTCCGGCGGTCGTTCGCCGCACGATGGGCTCGAAAAAAATCCGCATGATCTATGCGCCGACGCAGGAGCATGGTAAGCAGGTTAAGATTGAAGACGTACCGCAGGAAATGCGTGACCGTTTCTCCCTGACCGATGCAGAAGTGCAGGAGCTGGCGAAACAGGCGGTACAGATCGAAAAACACTACGGCCGTCCGATGGATATCGAATGGGCCAAAGATGGCAACACCGGCAAGCTGTTTATCGTGCAGGCGCGTCCGGAAACTGTCCGCTCCCGCGGTCAGGTGATGGAGCGTTATACCCTGCACGCACAGGGCAAAATCGTGGCGGAAGGCCGCGCGATTGGCCATCGCATCGGTGCCGGTCCTGTCAAAGTGATCCATGACATCAGCGAGATGAACCGCATTCAGCCAGGCGATGTGCTGGTGACCGACATGACCGACCCGGACTGGGAACCGATCATGAAGAAAGCGGCGGCCATCGTCACCAATCGCGGTGGCCGTACCTGCCACGCGGCAATCATCGCCCGTGAGCTGGGGATCCCTGCCGTTGTCGGTTGCGGTGATGCGACCGAACGCATGAAGGACGATCAGAAAGTGACCGTCTCCTGTGCGGAAGGCGATACCGGTTACGTGTATGCCGATATTCTCGACTTCAGCGTGAAGAGTTCAAGCGTTGATACCATGCCGGATCTGCCGCTGAAGATCATGATGAACGTTGGTAACCCGGATCGTGCGTTTGACTTTGCCTGCCTGCCGAACGAAGGCGTTGGCCTGGCGCGTCTGGAATTTATCATCAACCGTATGATTGGTGTTCACCCGCGCGCGCTGCTGGAATTTGACGACCAGGACGCGAAGCTGCAGAACGAAATCCGCGAGATGATGAAAGGTTACGACTCGCCAAAAGAGTTCTACGTCGGTCGTCTGACCGAGGGGATTGCCACGCTGGGCGCGGCGTTTTATCCGAAGCGCGTGATCGTGCGTCTGTCCGACTTTAAGTCAAACGAATACGCGAATCTGGTGGGGGGTGAGCGTTACGAGCCAGAAGAAGAGAACCCAATGCTCGGCTTCCGTGGCGCCGGACGTTATGTTTCTGACAGCTTCCGTGCCTGCTTCGCGCTGGAATGTGACGCCGTGAAGCGCGTGCGCAACGACATGGGACTGACCAACGTTGAGATCATGATCCCGTTCGTGCGTACCGTGGATCAGGCAAAAGCGGTGGTGGAGGAGCTGGCACGTCAGGGTCTGAAGCGCGGCGAAAACGGGCTGAAGATTATCATGATGTGTGAAATTCCGTCCAACGCCCTGCTGGCTGAGCAGTTCCTGGAGTACTTCGACGGCTTCTCTATCGGCTCGAACGACATGACGCAGCTGACGCTCGGTCTTGACCGTGACTCCGGCGTGGTCTCTGAACTGTTTGATGAGCGTAACGAGGCGGTGAAAGCGCTGCTGTCGATGTCCATCCGCGCGGCGAAGAAACAGGGTAAATATGTCGGGATTTGCGGTCAGGGTCCGTCTGACCATGAAGACTTTGCCGCATGGCTGATGGAAGAGGGGATTGACAGCCTGTCCCTGAACCCGGACACCGTGGTGCAAACCTGGCTGAGCCTGGCCGAACTCAACAAGTAACGCCATCAGCACCAGAAAAAGGCGAGGATATATTCCTCGCCTTTTTTATTTCATGCCTTATTTGCTCCCCATCACAAATAAAGTAAAAAACCAAATATCATAATTTGTCTGTTAATTTAGACAATTGTTAGCGCGCAAAGCGTTGCTAATACTTGAGCCTTACCGCGCATTTCCCTCGCTGATGCGCAACTGGTTGAAATACGTTTTAACCTGATAAAAAGGCAAATAACAATGACAATCTCCTCTGTATTGCGTACCAAAGATAAAATAGGTTATGGCTTAGGTGATATGGCCAGTGCGCTGGTCTGGCAAACGGCAACCTTATTTCTCGCCTATTTCTATACGGATGTTTTCGGTTTGCCGGCGGCCATCATGGGCACCATGTTTTTAGTGGTGCGCGTGGTGGATGCTTTTGTCGACCCTTGCATCGGCGCGCTGGTCGACCGCACCCAGACGCGGCACGGTCGCTTTCGTCCCTGGCTATTGTGGTTTGCCATCCCATTTGGCGTAAGCTGCCTTATCACCTTCTATGTACCGGACGTCGGGCCGACGGCGAAAATCGTCTATGCCTGCGTTACTTACGCCATCTTAAGCCTTATTTATTCCGCGATTAACGTCCCGTATTGCGCCATGCCCGGGGCGCTGACGCTGGATCCGCGTGAGCGTCACTCGCTGCAGTCCTGGCGCTTCGGCCTGTCGTTCATCGGCGGGTTGATTGTGACGGTGATCGCCTTACCGCTGGTCTCGCTGTTAGGCCAGGGCAACGTTCAGAAAGGCTATTTCTATGCCATGAGCATGATGGGCCTGCTGGGTATTATTCTCTTCTTCTGCTGTTTCCTGATGACCCGCGAGCGTTATTCCCCGCGTAATGACACCTCGGGTTCGATGATCGGCGATTTAAAACTGCTGGCCCGAAATAGCCAATGGCGAATTGTTTTCCTGTTTAATATTTTGCTGTTAACCGCAGTGGTGACGCGTGGTTCTGCCACCATGTATTACGTGAAATATGTGCTTCTGCGCCCGGAGCTGGTATTTGCCTTTATTGTTTCCGGGATGGTGGCGTCCTTAACGGGGGCATTATTATCTGAACGTTTGCTGGGGAAATTTGACCGCGTCCGCGCCTATCAGTGGACCATTATTTCCTTCGTGATTTTCGGCGCGCTGATTTTCTTCCTGCCGCCTTCGCAGATCTGGCTGATTTTTGGCCTCAACATTATCTTTAGCTTTATTCAGAACCTGACCACGCCGCTGCAGTGGACCATGTTCTCTGATGTGGTCGATTATGAGGAGCATCGCAGCGGCCGTCGTCTGGATGGTCTGGTCTTTTCTACCGCGCTGTTTGCCATCAAATTTGGTCTGGCGCTGGGCGGGGCGGTGGTCGGTTGGGTTCTCGGGATGGTGGATTATGCGCCCGGTCAGGCAACCCAGGCACCGCACGTGCTCTCTACCATTAATGCGCTCTTCACCCTCATCCCCTGCGTGCTGTTCCTCTGTATGGTCGCGCTGCTGACCATTTACAAACTCAACAGCAAGCTCGTCAATTCCATCGCCCGCGAGCTGGCCAGCAAACGCGAGGTGCGAGACGAGACAGGACAACTCACCCCGGCCACCCATTCCGCAATACAGGAGTAACACATGACTGCGATTTATAAGGACGCGGGACGTCCCGTGCATGAACGCGTCGCCGACCTACTGGCACGCATGACCCCGGAAGAGAAGTTCGCCCAGATGCATGCCTACTGGTTGATCCTCGATGAAAACGGTAACCACCGCGAACGCAGCGATCTGAGCGATGAATTCGCGGGCGTGAGCGAACAGGCTGCGCTTAGCGAACGGCTGAAACTGGGGGTGGGACAGATCACGCGTCCACTGGGCACCCATATTGTTGATGCGAAAACAGGCGTGCGTGCCGCTAACCGTCTGCAGCGCATGATGATGGAAGAGACGCGCCTCGGTATTCCGGCGCTGTTCCATGAAGAGTGCCTGGTGGGGCTGTTGTGCAAAGATGCCACGCTGTTCCCGTCGTCGCTGAACTACGGTTCGACCTGGGATCCGCAGCTGGTGCAGCGTGCGGCAGAACAGATTGGCAAAGAAGCACGCTCTGTTGGCTGCCAGCAGGGGCTGGCCCCGGTGCTGGATGTCTCTCGCGACGTTCGCTGGGGACGCACCGAAGAGACCTTCGGAGAAGACCCGTGGCTGGTGGGGGTGATGGCCACGGCATACGTGAAGGGTTTGCAGGGCGATAAGCGCGATCTTCTGGCAACGCTCAAACATTATGTGGGCCACTCCTTCAGCGAAGGGGCACGCAACCACGCGCCGGTGCATCTTGGCTTTAGCGAACTGAACGACATCTTCCTGCTGCCGTTTGAGATGGCGGTGAAGCTGGCCAATGCCGGTTCGGTGATGCCTGCCTATCACGATATCGATAACCAGCCCGGACACAGCGACCACTTCCTGATGACAACCGTGCTGCGTGAGCAGTGGGGGTTCGATGGGATCATCGTTGCGGACTATGGCGGCGTGAGCCTGCTGCACCAGCATCATGGCATCTCGCACGATGCCGCCGAATCTGCAGCGCTGGCCTTCAATGCCGGGCTGGATGTCGAACTACCAAAAGATGATTGCGCGCGTCATCTGGCACAAGCTGTTGAGCGCGGACTGATTTCCATGGCGAAAGTCGATGAAATAGTGGCACGCGTCCTGACCGAAAAATTCCGTCTTGGTTTGTTTGAAAAACCGTATGCCGATGAAGAGGGCATCGATTTGCAAAATGAGGCAACGCGTCAGGTTGCAAGGGAAGTGGCGACCCGTTCGCTGACGCTGCTTGAGAATAACGGCATTTTGCCCCTCGGCGGCAACCCTCGCGTGGCGGTCGTCGGGCCAACGGCAGACGATCCGCTGGCGCTCCTCAGCGGTTACAGTTTTCCGGTGCACTTAATTATTAGCGACATGGTGGAAGAGACCTCTCAGGTCACGACACCGCGCGCGGCGCTCGAGCAGTATCTGGGGGCCTCGCGGGTACGTTATGCCAAAGGCTGTCACATTATCGAAAAACGGATGGCGGGTGCGCCGGTGTTTCCGGGTGACAGCGGCGGTAAACCCATGCAGCAATCTCCGGTTTCGCAGCGTACCGACCTGATCCCTGAAGCCGTGAAAGCCGCACAGGAGAGTGACGTGGTGGTGGCCTGCGTTGGCGATCTCGCCGGGCTGTTCCAGAGCGGAACCGTCGGTGAGGGCTCTGATACCGACTCTCTGGATCTGCCGGGCGTACAGCAACAATTGCTGGCTGCGCTGGTGGCCACCGGCAAGCCGGTTATCGTGGTCATGACCGGCGGGAGGCCTTACAACCTTCAGGGGCTGGAAGATAACGTCGCCGCGCTGATGATGGCCTGGGCACCAGGGCAGGAGGGCGGCTGGGCGATTGCGGATGTATTAACGGGCCGCGCTGAACCGCAGGGGCGTCTGGTGGTCAGCGTGCCGAAAAGCGCGGGAGCAATGCCCTATTACTACAACCACAAGCTCAAAAGTGGCGGCACACCGTTTGCTTTCCATTTTGGCTCCCGCTATCCCTTTGGCTTCGGTCTCGGCTGGACGCAGTTTAGCTGGGGAACGGCGCGCGTGGCTGAACCCCGCGTTCCGATCGACGGCGAGGTGGTCGTAAGCCTGGATATCACTAATACCGGTGAGCGCAGCGGCAGCGAGGTGGTACAGGTCTATGTCTGGGATAACGTCGCCACGCAAGTGCGGCCATTGCAGGAGTTGAAGGCGTTCCAGCGCGTCACGCTCTCACCGGGTGAAACCGCCACGCTCACCTTTACGTTGCCCGTAGAGATGTTCAACTTTACCCGTCGTGACGGCAAACGGATCGTTGAGCCGGGTGAATTTGAGCTGCAGATTGGTGCATCGTCGGCGGATATTCGCGAGGTGGTGACGGTCAATGTGACTGGAGAAACCCGTGTATTGTCAACGGAATGGCGGATGCTTAGCACCTGTGACGTCAGCCGCGCGTAATCAGGATAAAAAAAAGCCCATCGTGGGAGATGGGCAAAGACTACACACAGCAATTCGTTGTTTCACTCAGGGGATTTCCATGCTTATAAATCAAGGTGTTGATTTATAACCGTGTCCTAATAGTAGGCATGTCAGCTTTTAGCGTCGATCAGATTCGTCTCAATAGTTAAAGAGACGTAAAGATTTCTTGAGGTTAATAGGGGACTTAGAGCCGTAATAGCGGGTCTGACCAGTGCGCAACGAATAAATACTTTAGCAACGTTTAAGTATTAAAGGAGAATATGTAGGCCGGGTACGCGACTGCGTTACCCGGCCTGTCCATTACTGCTTGTTCTTATCTTCCAGCTCTTCCAGTTCGCTCAAAATCACGTCCGGGTCCGTTCCCGGAGGCGGGATTTCGTGCACCCAGGCGGAGAACAGACGCCAGGTCACGGCCAGAAGCACCGGACCAATAAACAGACCAATCATCCCAAAGGCAATCAATCCACCAATGACGCCTGAGAGAATCAGGATCAGCGGCAGGTCTGCGCCCATGCGAATAAGGATGGGACGAATAACGTTATCCATGGTGCCGACCACGCAGCTCCAGACCAGCAGAACGGTGCCCCACGTGGTATCTCCGGTCCAGTACAGCCAGATAATGCTGGGTACCAGCACCAGCAACGGACCCAGTTGCGCAAGGCATGTCATCAGCATGACCACGGTGAAGACGGTGGCGTACGGCACGCCAGAAATCGCAAGACCAATACCGCCCAGCACCGCCTGAACCAGCGCCGTTACCACGACGCCAAGCGCAACCGCGCGCACGGCCTGCGCCGCCAGCAGAACCGCGGCATCACCCCGTTTGCCCGCCAGGCGAGTGGCAAAATGACGCACGCCTAAAGCTACCTGCTCACCGCGCCAGTACAGCAGGGCGCTAAAGACCAGCATCAGCGTACAGTGCATCATAAAGCGGCCAATGTGCGCCGCCTGACCCACAAACCAGGTGGTGGTGGTGCCAATATACGGGCGCACTTTCGCCATCAGCGCGCTGCCACCCATCTCCAGCAGGCCATGCCAGCCGCTGTAAAGTTTTGCGCCAACAACCGGAATGCTGTTAAGCCAGGCGAGATCCGGCGGCGTCAGATCGCCACTGGTCACGGCGCGAATCACCGGGCCGCTGGAGTCGACAAGGCTGTTCACCAGTAGCGCAACGGGAATAATGAACAGCAGGAACAACAGCAACGTCATCACCAGGACCGCCAGCCCACGACGTCCGAAGAGCAGTTTCTGCAACCGTAACAGTAAAGGCCAGGTGGCAACCACAACGGTTGCCGCCCAGGCGAAGCCGAGAATGAAGGGTTGAACGATCCACAAACACGCAATAATCATGAGGGCCAGGAACAGCACCGACAGCAAAATTTGCGCAACATCCCTGGGCTGGCGAAGATTGACCATAAATGAAACTTTCCTTAATTGAACACCAGCGTGGCTGGCGGGAACGGAAAACCGCGATTCTCTAATCATTAATGATTTCAGCGATTTTTGACAGGCGAATTCTGCCTGTAATTCTGCAGAGCGTATAAGAAAAAAATGTGATAAAACTTTTACGATACACGCAAACGATTTCACACCTCTAATTAGGGTCGACAGTAATGATCCCACAGATTTCTCAGGCACCTGGCGTCGTTCAGCTGGTGCTTAATTTTTTGCAGGCACTGGAGCAACAGGGTTTTACAGGGGATACCGCCACACATTATGCCGACAGGCTGACAATGGCGACCGACAACAGTATCTACCAGCTTCTTCCCGATGCAGTCGTGTTTCCCCGTTCAACCGCCGATGTGGCGCTTATTGCGCGACTGGCAACGCAGGAGCGATTTACCTCGCTGGTGTTCACCCCACGCGGCGGCGGCACCGGCACCAATGGTCAGGCGCTGAACCAGGGCATCATCATTGATATGTCGCGCTATATGAACCGCATCATTGAGATCAATCCCGAAGAAGGATGGGTGCGTGTCGAAGCGGGCGTCATCAAAGATCAGCTTAACCAGTACCTCAAGCCTTATGGTTACTTCTTTGCCCCCGAGCTCTCAACCAGCAACCGTGCGACAATCGGTGGGATGATTAACACCGATGCCTCCGGGCAGGGGTCGCTGGTCTACGGTAAAACCTCCGATCACGTTCTTGGCGTGCGCGCGGTGCTGCTGGGCGGCGATATCCTGGATACCCAGCCGATGCCGGTCGAACTGGCGGAAACGCTGGGTAAAGACAACACGGCCAACGGGCGGATTTACCGCACCGTGCTTGAGCGCTGTCGCGATAACCGCCAGCTGATCCTCGACAAATTCCCTAAACTGAACCGCTTCTTAACCGGCTACGATCTGCGTCATGTCTTTAACGATGACCTGACGCAGTTTGATTTAACCCGCGTGCTGACAGGCTCCGAAGGGACGCTGGCATTTATTACCGAGGCGCGGCTGGACATTACGCCGCTGCCGAAAGTGCGTCGGCTGGTGAACGTCAAATACAACTCCTTCGATTCTGCCCTGCGAAATGCACCCTTTATGGTTGACGCGCGGGCGCTGTCGGTGGAAACCGTCGACTCTAAAGTGCTTAATCTGGCTCGGGAAGACATCGTCTGGCACTCGGTGAGTGAGCTTATCACCGATGTACCTGATAAAGAGATGTTGGGTCTTAACATCGTTGAATTTGCCGGCGATGACGAAGCACTGATTGAAAGCCAGGTCACCACGCTCTGTCAGCGGCTGGACGAACTGATTGCAGCAGGCGAAGGTGGGGTGATTGGCTGGCAGCTTTGCAGCGAACTCTCCGGCATTGAGCGTATTTACGCGATGCGTAAAAAAGCGGTGGGGCTGCTGGGCAACGCGAAGGGGGCTGCCAAACCGATTCCCTTTGCTGAAGACACCTGCGTCCCGCCTGAGCATCTGGCGGATTACATCGTTGAGTTCCGCGCCCTGCTGGACAGCCACGGTCTGAGCTACGGCATGTTCGGCCACGTGGATGCCGGGGTGCTGCACGTGCGTCCTGCGCTGGACATGTGCGATCCGCAGCAGGAGATCCTGATGAAGCAGATCTCCGACGATGTGGTGGCGTTGACCGCGAAATATGGCGGTCTGCTCTGGGGAGAACACGGGAAAGGGTTCCGCGCGGAGTACAGCCCGGCGTTCTTCGGTGAAGCGCTCTACGCTGAACTGCGTAAGGTCAAAGCGGCATTCGATCCGGATAACCGTCTCAACCCGGGTAAAATTTGCCCGCCAGAGGGCGTCGATGCCCCAATGCTGCAGGTGGACGCCGTCAAGCGCGGCACCTATGACAGACAAATCCCGATTGCGGTGCGCGCCTCCTGGCGTGGTGCAATGGAGTGTAACGGTAACGGTCTGTGTTTCAACTTCGACGTGAAAAGCCCAATGTGCCCGTCGATGAAAATTACCAGTAACCGCATTCACTCGCCCAAAGGCCGCGCAACGCTGGTCCGCGAATGGCTGCGTCTGCTGGCCGACCGCGGGGTTGATCCGCTGAAGCTGGAACAGGAATTACCGGAAAAACGCGCCAGTCTGCGCTCGCTGATTGAACGTACCCGCAACAGCTGGCATGCGAACAAAGGCGAGTATGATTTCTCCCACGAGGTGAAGGAGGCCATGTCCGGCTGCCTGGCCTGTAAAGCCTGCTCAACCCAGTGTCCGATCAAGATTGATGTGCCGGAGTTTCGCTCACGCTTCCTGCAGCTTTACCATACCCGCTATCTGCGTCCAATGCGTGACCATCTGGTGGCGACGGTGGAGAGCTATGCCCCGCTGATGGCGCGTGCGCCGAAGACCTTTAACTTCTTCATCAATCAGCCGCTGGTGCGAAAGCTTTCCGAAAAACATATCGGGATGGTGGACCTGCCGCTGCTGTCAGTCCCTTCGCTACAGCGTCAGCTCGTGGGGCACCGTTCGGCGAATATGACGCTGGAGCAGCTTGAGGCGCTGACCCCTGAGCAGAAAGCCAATGTGGTGCTGGTGGTGCAGGATCCGTTTACCAGTTACTACGATGCCCAGGTGGTAGCCGATTTTATCCGTCTGGTAGAAAAACTGGGCTATCAGCCGGTGGTACTGCCGTTCTCACCAAACGGCAAAGCGCAGCACATTAAAGGTTTCCTTACCCGTTTTGCGAAAACGGCGCGGAAAACCGCTGACTTCCTCAACCGGGTGGCGCAGCTAGGGATGCCGATGGTCGGTGTCGATCCGGCGCTGGTGCTCTGCTACCGCGATGAGTATAAGCAGACGCTTGGGGAGCAACGCGGTGATTTCCACGTCATGCTGGTGCACGAGTGGCTGCCGGCGGCGCTGCAACAGGCGACCGTGAAGGATGTGAGCGGTGAATCGTGGTATCTGTTCGGCCACTGCACGGAAGTGACGGCACTGCCGGGCGCCCCGGCGCAGTGGGCTTCTATCTTTGCCCGCTTCGGGGCGAAGCTTGAGAGCGTCAACGTGGGCTGCTGCGGCATGGCAGGTACCTACGGGCACGAAGTGAAAAACCACGCGAACTCGCTCGGTATCTATGAGTTGTCGTGGCATCAGGCGATGCAGCGTTTGCCGAGGAACCGCTGTCTGGCCACGGGCTACTCCTGCCGAAGCCAGGTGAAACGGGTTGAAGGGAACGGAGTGCGTCACCCATTACAGGCTTTACTGGAGATAATTGGATGATCTGGAAACGAGCCGTGACGCTGCAGGCGCTGAATGCCATGGGCGAGGGGAATATGGTAGGGCTGCTGGACATTCAGTTCACGCATATTGGCGAGGATGAACTGGAGGCCACGATGCCTGTCGATCATCGCACGCATCAGCCGTTTGGTTTATTGCACGGCGGCGCATCCGTCGTGTTGGCCGAAACCCTGGGGTCCGTGGCGGGCTATCTTTGCACCGAAGGGGAGCAAAAGGTCGTCGGGCTGGAGGTGAACGCGAACCATATTCGCTCGGTGCGAAGTGGACGGGTGCGCGGCGTTTGTCGGGCGCTACATGCCGGTAGCCGCCATCAGGTGTGGCAGATCGACATTCTTGACGAGCAGGATCGGCTCTGCTGTTCGTCGCGACTGACGACGGCGGTCGTGTAAAGTTTTCAGATGTTTTGCCTTTGGTCAAAAACTAGCCAGCCTCTTGTGATATACTGGTCAGGTTTTGTACATAAGCGAGGACATCATGGATACTGAAATAACCCCAACACAGCTGGCAATTGAATATTTACGTCGTGATAAAAGCAACCTGTCTCCGGCGCAGTACCTGAAAAAGCTGAAACAGCTTGAACTGGAGTTCACAGATTTGCTGGCGCTCTCTTCAAATGAGCTTAAAGAAGAGATCTACTTTGCCTGGCGGTTGGGCGTTCACGTCCATTGATCATTGATCGTGACAGTAAAAAAAAGGCCGCGTCAGCGGTCTTTTTTGTATCTGACATTCAGTACCGGGCAGGCAGTTTATTGATTTTAACGAGCCTGCCATCTTCTATCTCAATGAACCCGCCTGTTTTTAAATCCGCCAGAATACGCATCACCCCGCTGCGCGACAGCTGGGTTTTTTCGCGAATATACCGCTCTGCGGTGATGGCGTTGCGATAACTCTCATCTTCATCCATCAGCTTTATCAATTGCTGGCGAATCATCTCATAGGCCGTGGGCGCGCCCTGAGGCATCACATTATTGTATAGCCGGTTATAAACAAACATCAGGTGCTTAGACAACAACCCCCATAACCCATTCTCTTTGATAACGGCTTCCACCTGAGCGGTGGTAAGCATACCCGTCAGGCAGGGGGTCACGGTTTTAAGATAATCATTGAAGTAGATGTCTGTCAGATTGGCGAGGCCAAAAAGCGCCGGGCTACGTGCGGTGGTGAGCATCATGTTGTCGCTTCTGCGGTAGATAGCAACGGTGCCTTCGAGGATCAAATAGCACACGCTCTGGCCATTCACCTGGAGATCCAGCTGTTCGCCGGGAGCAACATTGCGCGTGGTACAGTAGGGTTGCAGGAATGAAATCAGTTCTCGCGCGTAAGGAGAACCACGATGCATTTTTTCAGTAGAGGACATAACCTATAACCCGTAGCGATAACCCCCCTGATTATAGCGTTACTCCTTATCGTAAACACGAGGCTAATCAGTATTTACGTGGTAAATGACGGATTTCCAGCAGCACGCCACGCTCCATCGTGATGTACTTTCCGGTACGCAGTTCCGCGAGAATACGCATAATCCCACTGCGTGAAAGGTAGGTTCGACTCTTGATATACGCTGCCGCCGTGATGTTTTTCCGTACGGCATCTGGCTCCTGCATCAGTTCGACCAGCTGGAACCGGATAATGTCATAGGCTGACATCTGCGATATTTGCGCGCAGTGCTCGTATACCCGGGAGGCGGTATAGATGAGTAGCTTTGAAAAATGTTCCCATAAGTTTTTTTCCGCCACGATCTTATTAAAATTATCCAGAGAGACATGCGCTATTTCTGAGGTTTCAAGCGCTCTGACGTACAGATGTTCAGAGGAGAACTGGCTGCTGACACCCAGAATAAAAGGTGAGGACTCTGAGTTTAAAACAATACCATCGCCACGACGATGCAGCGCAACGCTGCCGTGTAACAGCAAAAAACAGAGGCGAACATCATTATTGTGATACTGAATAATTTCGCCTTTTGCGAGAATATGCCTTTCCGTAAAAGGCAGCACAGTACTGATTAACTTATCAATATGGGCATACGGCTTTAAATCCAGTACGGTAGATTTTACATCGGTGAGGACCGCTGTCATTCGCGTGTTCATAAGGTGCTCCACTGCTTTCATTGCGATCATGGGTGACCGGCGTAGAGAATTATCTTAAAAAACAGCGACTACGGGAATATGCAGCACAGGTCTAAAAGTAGACTTTCAATATTATCCTGACTAACATTTTGAATTTAATGATCTTAACACTCCGGTCTATTAATAGACTGCCCGTTATATGCATAAGGCATTCCTTATTTACAATGTTTTATTTTTGTTAATTACGGGTCTACGGAAAGACTCCGAAAATGATTGTCGACGTCAACGGAGTTGTATAAATTTTATTTCATCGACAGCAAGTCATATGCGTCTTCAGACGTTTAATGAAATAAAATTATTTCATTTTTTTTGCTGCTGTCTGTAAAAGACAAAACATTAAGTGGGTGAAAAAACCGACGCGTCTTTTTGTCTGAATGTTAATAATAAATAAAGTGATACAGGATATAGCATGATGAAAAAAACACTTCTTCTGGCAACGATCGCAGCAGGTTCCGTACTGACAATGGCCAATGCGTTTGCCGCTGCAGGTACCGTTAATTTTAACGGAAATATTCTGGATTCTGCCTGTGATGTTGATGTGGCATCGCTGAACCAGGTGGTTGTACTTGGGGATTATTATAAAACAGAGTTTACCGCGACGGGGGCGAGAACCGCGGCAACGAAATTCGATATTATTTTGAAAAACTGTCCGGTCTCGGTCACGAATGCCAAAGTGCGCTTTGACGGTACTCCGGATGCGTCTAATAGCAATCTTCTGGCGATTGACACCTCCGTGGCGGGGGCTGCAACGGGCGTGGCGATCAACCTGATGACCGCGGATAAAGCCGACCTGCCTCTGCATGGCAGCAATGGTTACACCTACATGCTCAGCAGCTCCGCAGACAACACGCTCAATTTCTATGCCCAGTATATTTCGACCACGGCCAGCGTCACGGCAGGCCCGGCGAATTCTGTCGCCAACTTCTCGGTGGTTTATAACTAGCTCTTTTGCCTGAACGTCGGGGCCGCCCCGGCCCCCAATTTTATGAGGAACAGAATGTATTTTTTCAGAACCCCTTTACTGGCAACAGCGTTGTTATCTCTGATGCTGTCAACGGCTCATGCCGGCGTCATTATTGGTGGTACGCGCATTATTTTTGATGGCGCTAAAAAGGAAACGTCACTCAGTGTGAATAACCCTGATGGTACGCCGTATTTAATTCAGTCATGGATCGACGTGCAGGAAGGGGCGTCAGGCAAGGTGCCTTTTATTATTACGCCGCCTTTGTATCGTCTGGATGGCGGGCAAAAAAACGTTGAGCGCATCGTGATGACGGGGGCACTGCCTCAGGATCGGGAAAGTTTATTCTGGCTGAATATTAAAGCGATACCGTCTGCCTCAACGCAGATGAACGCATTACAAATTGCGGTTAAAACGCGCATCAAACTGATTTATCGGCCCGCTGAGCTGCACGCGTCCACGCCTGACGAACAGGCCAGTCAATTACGCTGGCGCAGAACCGGAAATGAACTTCAGGTTAATAACCCGACAGCGTATGTCATCAATTTTAATGAAATCACCCTTGGGGGTAAAAAAATCGATGACGTGTCATATGTCTTACCCGGTGGCTCAGTCCGTTTCACGTTACCGCAGGGGGCCAGCGGCAGTGTACTGACGTTTAAAGTGATTAATGACTTCGGCAGCCCTGGGGGCGCGCATCAGGCAACCTTATAACCGGTGAAACGCGGGCATTGCCTGTCATAAATGAGTTAAAAGCGATGGCAATACACTATTTTCGGGCTCGACCTGCACCCCTGGCGACAGTGATCGGATTAATACTTGCAGGTTCATCGCAGGCGCTTTTTGCCGGTGAGACATTTAATGCCGAACTGGTTGAACTTGATAATCCAGGAAGAGGGAGAACGGATTTATCGGCATTTGAATCCGGATCGCAGGCACCCGGCACCTATCACGTCGATATTGTTCTTGATGACCAGCTAATGGCGACCCGCGATATCACCTTTACTGCAGTAAAAGACGAAAATGGCAATGACGTACTCCGGCCGTGCCTGAGTCTTGACCAGTTAAAACAGTGGGGCGTAAGAACCACGCTTTTCCCGCAGCTGGCGGCGAACAACGGTGAATGCGCAAACCTTCAGGCGATCCCGCAGGCCAGTAGCGATTTTCAGTTTGGCGCACAGCGGCTGGTGATCAGCATTCCTCAGGCCGCCATCGACCTGCCAGCCAGGGACGCGGTCCCGCCAGAGATGTGGGATGAGGGGATTAATGCCGCCATGCTTAATTACAGTCTGAGCGGCGCAAACGCGTGGGCGAAGAACACTCGCGGCAGCCAGAATGATAGCCAGTACGCCAACCTGCGCCCCGGGGTCAATATCGGGCCGTGGCGCTTACGTAATTACACCACCTGGTCACGGGATTCCACCGGTGAGGATCGGTGGGACAACGTGTATACCTATGCGCAGCGCGCCGTTATTCCGCTGAAAGCACAGCTGATTATCGGGGACAGTACCGCACCGGCGGATGTTTTCGACAGTATGCCATTTCGCGGCGGTCAACTGGCCTCGGATGATGAGATGCTGCCGGACTCTCTTAAAGGTTATGCGCCCGTGGTCCGCGGCATCGCGCGAACCAATGCGCAGGTGGTGGTCCGCCAGAATGGTTATCAAATTTATCAGAGCTACGTGGCGCCAGGCGCGTTTGAAATCTCGGACATGTATCCCACCGGCGGCGCAGGCGATCTGGATGTGACCATCAAAGAGGCTGACGGGAGTGAGCAGCATTTCACGCTGCCTTATGCCTCGCTGCCGGTCCTGCAGCGGGAAGGACGCCTGAAGTATGCGGTGACGGCCGGGCAGTATCGCGCCTACAACAGCCGCGTGGAGAAAACGTCTTTTGGTCAAATCACCGGTATTTATGGGATTCAGCACGGCATCACCGTTTACGGCGGGATGCAGGGGTCTGATAAATACCGTTCAGTGGCGTTTGGCATCGGTAAAAACATGGGGGATATCGGCGCGATCTCTTTCGACGTGACCCAGGCCTGGTCAACGCCGAATAACACCGACAAAACATCCGGTCAGTCCTTGCGCGCGCGTTACAGCAAAAATATTGCGAAGACCGGGACAAACTTTTCAATTGCGGGATACCGATATTCAACCCGTGGCTATTACGGGATGCAGGACGTGCTGGATTCCTACGGCGACAGCAGCGCCCTGCAGGATCGGCGGCGTAACCGTGCTGAACTGACCATGAGCCAGACGCTGGGCGGCGCACTGGGTTCACTGACGCTCAGCGCCGCACGCGAAGATTACTGGAATTCTGGTCAGGCGATGGCCTCCTGGAGCGTGGGCTACAACAATGACTGGAACAACGTCAGTTACGGTTTGACCTGGACCTACAGCAAGAATGGACGCGGGAGCGCACAAAACGCGGACCACGATCGGTTGCTGGCCTTTAACGTCAGCGTACCGTTGGACAAATTCTTGCCGCGTACCTGGGCTAACTATGGCATGAACGCCAGTAAGCACAACGGCATGACGCACGTGGTCGGGCTGAACGGCGTGTCTCTGGAAAACAGCGCCCTGAACTGGAACGTGCAGCAAGGTTATGGCACACAGGGCACGGGAAATACCGGCAACCTGAACGGCGACTATAAAGGCACCTATGGCGAAATTGTCGCGGGCTACAGCTACGACAAACACAGCGAGCGCCTGAATTACGGGTTGCAGGGGGGCGTCATTGCTCACCGTGACGGCATCACGCTTTCGCAGCCGCTCGGTGAAACCAATATCCTGGTGAAAGCGCCGGGTGCACACGGTGTCGATATTCGCAATCAACCCGGGGTTCGTACGGATTACCGCGGGTATACGGTGGTTAACAATCTGTCGGTATACCGAAAAAACGACATCACTCTTGAGCCGGAAACTATGCCGGATGACGTGGAACTTGAGATTAATACGCACACCGTAACACCGACCCGCGGGGCGATAGTGGAAGCCGATTATGTGTCTAAAATCGGGCGCCGGGTGCTAATGACCCTGTCCGACGGGCAGTATGCCGTTCCGTTTGGTGCGGTCGTCACGCTCAAAGGCGACAGCAACAGCAGCTTTATTGTGGGCGACCGTGGTCAGGTCTATTTAACGGGACTGCCCGGACAGGGAGAAATCGTGGCAACCTGGGGAAATCAATCCGGTCAGCAGTGCCGCGCGCAGTTTAGCCTGCCTGCACAACCCACCTACGGCGGGATAACCGACGTTAACGCGCTTTGCCGCCAGGAAGGTTAAAAATGAAATTTGCTTTATCTCTGATCCTGCTCTGTTTACTGAGCGGGTGGAATAGCGCCCGTGCCGGCACCTGTACAACCATCACGCCGCAAATATCGACGATATCTGTGGGCACGATTAACGTGCAGCGCGATGCCCCCGTGGGCACCATTATTTTTTCTCGCGCCGCCTCATCAACGGGAACCTATTTAACGGGATGTTCTAACCCGCTGATGCTGGGATTCAGTATGCGATATAACAATGGGAACCTGAGCAGCTACGGTAACCATGTTTATGCCACCAATGTCAGCGGTATTGGTATTCGCTTTTCCTCGGGGAATTATTTTGAAAACCCGGCTTACACGTTTTCGTATAACGCGGTGACGTCGTATGTGGATTGGTTTGGTGGAAAAGTTGAGCTGGTGGTGACCGGCCCGGTAACGTCGGGCGCTTTAACGCCGGGCGTTATCGGAACCGTGGCGCTTCAGGGAAGTGACGGTGTTTATCATGACGGTCTGACGGTCCAGTTAACTGACGGCACAATTAATGCGCTGGCATGCACGATAACGACGGCGCAGTTGACGTTCACGATAGGCGATATTCCGGCCTCATCGTTTGGCTCCGTTATTGGAACCACGCCATCCGGCGCCCAAAATACGCAAAATCTGGGGTTAACCTGCAGTGCCGGCACCAATATCAGTGTGTCACTCAGCGGTATGCAAAATCCGGACAGCGCCAATACCAGCGTCATGGCATTAACCGGTCAGGGGAATGCCGGTACGGCAAAAGGGGTAGGGGTTCAGCTACTTTATAACGGTTCTCCTTTGGTAATGAACGGTCGCCTGTTATTAAAACAGTCTGCGGGAGGACAGGAGACGCTCCCGTTAACCGCGCGCTATTACCAGACGTTAACCACCGTGGAATCAGGCTCGGCAAATGCGTCAGCCACGCTCACGATAACCTATCAATAACCGGTGAGATGATGAAAATAATTCCCGCGGCGTTGCTTGTGTCGGGTTTACTGTGCGGCAAAGCGCTATGTGCAGACAGCGTAAATATCGGGGTCTCCGGAAATATCGTGGCCTCACCCTGCCTGTTTAATAACGGCAATACGAATCTCGATATTAATCTGGGCAATATCCAGGCAAGTAATATGGTGACGCCAGGATCATCCTCAGACCCGGTTACGTTTGATCTGTTATTTACCCAATGTCCGGTGGGGACGCGTAGCGTCACCGCTACCTTTACGGGCACACCCGACCCTGTTGCCGGCGCCGACTATTACATTAATCGCGGTACGGCCACCCACGTGGCGATAGCAATGCGCGAGGCCGGAAGTGGCATACTGAAAGGGAACGGCTCCAGCATGACGGAATATGTCGCCTCAGACCGGACGGCGAAGATGGCGATGCAGGCTGCGGTTATATCCACCGGAGGCAGGGCGACGCCCGGCACCCTCAGCGCAGTGGTGGTCATTACGCTGCAATACAATTAAGTCGCGCGGGATTTCACGCGCATTTTTGCTTCCCGTCGGTGTGGTCTATGTTGAATATTTTAATTAGCGAGACGGATTCGTTATTTCAGTCTGGTCTGCAGTATTTTTTTATGGATTTCTTTTGGCGTAATTTTAATGACTGTATTCACTTTGATTATGAAATGACGCCGCATAACGTCAGCACGGCGGATATTATTGTCCTCTCTTTATGCCAGGGAGAAACCCTGACCTGTTTTCCGGAATTACAGTCACGGCAAAAAGGCATTGTGATCGGCTGGGTTGACGATGAGCAACGGTCTACGGCGTCGCAATCCTGTTATCAGGATATTATTTTCATCTCCCGCAGGGCCTCTCTTGACATGATTGGCGAGACGGTATGGTGCGCGTGGCGTAAAGCGCAGTTGAAGGGGCATGTGCTGCAGAAAACGTCCTGTTTCGATTGCGAGCATAAAATATTATCACCGCAGCAAATACGCATCGTCATGAACCTGTATAAAGGCTTATCCGTTATGCAGACGGCAGACGCGTTACAGATCGGCTATAAGACCGTTTTTGCACACAAGTACATGATCATGCAAAAATTTAACCTGCGAAGTGATTATGAGCTTATCGCGCTGCTCAACAGGATGGTGAAGAAAAACGGCACCCCCAATATTTTTCGTGATTCTGTGAGACAGGGTTTACAGGACCGCCCCTGTCTGGAGGCGTAAAGACACTTTTATTGATGACAGGAATAACGGAAACAAGTGTTCGGTTATGAAACTTTAGAGTTGCATCTGCAGCATGTTATTTTTACGTTTTATATAACGATTAATTAGCGATGCAAATTCATAAAACCCTGAAACCGATTTTTGTGACCAGGTTCAAGTGTGTGGGCCCGGAATGTTTAATTTCCTGCTGCCGCGGTTGGACAATTTCCATTGATAAAAAAACACATCAAAAATATCTTTCATCAACGCATCCTGGTATCGCTGCAATAGCCAAAGACAATCTGATTTTGCAGCGTAAAGGCAAAGTAAACTATTCCCGTATTAAACTGGATGAAAATGGGGAGTGTCCGTTTATCGATGAAAATAAGCTCTGTATGGTACACCGTGATTTAGGTGAAAGTGCCTTATCGCACACCTGCAGTACTTATCCCCGAAGCTCCACCCGCTATCTGGATGAAACTCGCCACAGCATGACCCTTTCATGTCCGGAAGTGGTCAGGCGGGTTCTCTTCGACCCCGATGCGATGTTATTGCAGGAGCAGGATGAACTGCTGGCCGTTTATAAAACCAATCTGATTGGTCAGCGCCAGTCTATGCCTCAAAGCAGCCAGGTCATTCATCTCCTTGCGTGGAAAATAATCCAGTCGCCAGCGAGGAATGTTGAAGAAAATTTGATGGCGCTGGCTCAGTTGATCCTGACCTTACAGCATGTGAACTTCGATTTGCACAATCAGTATGAGCAGGTTGAACGCTTTTACGAAGCCTTGCTGGAAGCGTTGCAGAGCGGTAAATCGCTGCTCTCTGAAAGCAATGTCGGGCGATCAAATGCGATGAAATATCTGGCATTGTCGATCCTCGGCACGAACGTGGCGCGAGATTCTGCACGGGATGGGTATATCAACGAAGGGCATCGGCAAATTGCTGACTTTTTGAATTTCAGCCATGACAGCGATCCCGCCAGGCTGGCGCAGAAATTCGACGCGATTAACCAGCAGTGGGGGAAACTTTGCCAGGAATCCTGTCTGTCAGAGCCGTACGTATTACGCAACTATCTGTTGTACAAACTCTACAGCGGCTATTTCCCGGGTAAGAATACCGCTACCATTATGCGTCAGTTTTATCGCATCGTTCTGGACTTTTTTTACCTGAAAGTTTTCCTGAGCGTCAAATCAATGGATGAACAACTGGACCAGCAGATGGTCATGAAAACCATCGCCAGCTTCTCAGAAAAGACCCTGCACAATCAGACCATTGATGCCCGTATGGATTTTGCTATCGATAAGATTAACGGTGGGGACGACCTCTCGTGCCTGCTGCTCATTGGCTAACGTATAACGAGGCTCGCCGTGGCGAGCCTCTTTTTCCTCAGACGTTCACCGCCGTGATTAACCGCGTCTTCATGGTCTGATAAGACGACGCCGCAAAGTCTTCCGCCCAGCGCTGATCTTCAATTGCCTCAAGCTTAACCGCACAATACTTGGTTTCTGGCGTTTTGGAGACCGGGTCAAGGTTATCCTGCGTCAGTTCGTTACAGGCGCCAATCCACCACTGGTAGGTCATATAAACCGCGCCGGCGTTGATGCGCTCGCTGATGCTGGCACGGGTAATGACTTTACCCCGACGGGAATGCACCCACACCAGCTGTCCGTCTTTAATGCCCAGGTTGTCCGCATCAAGGGGGTTCATTTGTACACGGCCTGGTTCGTCGGCAAGGCTTTGCAGCGCGGCGCAATTGCCGGTCATTGAACGGCAGGAGTAGTGGCCGACCTCACGCACGGTGCAGAGCACCAGCGGATACGTTTCGTCCGGTATCTCGGCTGGCGCGCGCCAGGCTGCCGCAAAAAGCTGGCCTTTGCCGCTCGGCGTATCGAACTGGTTATCTTTATAGAGATACGGCGTCCCCGGGTGATCGAGCGTTGGACACGGCCATTGCACATGGCCCATTTCACCCATTTTTTCGTATGTCACGCCATAGAACAGCGGACAGAGCTCGCGCATCTCGTCCCAGATCTGCTGGTTGGATGTGTAATGCATCGGATAGCCCATTTCGGTAGCAAGCAGGCTGATGATCTCCCAGTCCCGTTTCACGTTGCCGCTGGCCTCAATGGCTTTACCGAAACGCTGGAAACCGCGGTCGGCACAGGTAAAGACGCCACCGTGTTCTCCCCACGATGTGGCAGGTAACAGAACATCCGCCACTTCCGCTGTTTTCGTCATAAAGATGTCCTGAACCACCACGAAATCGAGTGCTTCAAAACCGCGGCGCACCAGCCCCAGATCGGCTTCAGTCTGCAGCGGATCCTCGCCCATGATGTAATAGGCTTTTACCTTGCCTTCCAGCGCAAGGTGAGGGACTTCGGTGATACGCGTTCCAACCTCTTTGTCCATAATCCCGACATCGATTCCCCAGGCAGTGGCGAATTTCTGCCGGACCGCCGGGTCCGTAACGTCCTGATACCCCGGGAACATATTGGGCAGAACGCCCATATCACACGCGCCCTGAACGTTGTTTTGACCACGTACTGGCCCAACGCCGACGGCAGGTCGACCAAGGTTTCCGGTCAGCAGCGCCAGGCTGGAGAGACCTTTGACCACGTCTACAGCCTGACCAAACTGCGTTACGCCCATGCCCCACATGACGGTGGCGGAAGGCGCAGCCGCGAACGTCCGCATCGCCTGACGCACGTCCCGGGCTGGAATGCCGGTGAGATGTTCGACGTTTTCGGGCGCGTAGTCTTTGACCGTTTCCCGATAAGCGTCAAGCCCTTCGGTAAAGCGCGCGACGTAGTTTTTGTCGTACAGCTCCTCTTCCAGAAGGACATAGCCAAACGCATTGACCAGCGCCATGTTGCTGCCGTTTTTCAGCTGCAGGTGCTGGTCGGCAATGCGTGCGGTTTCAATGCGACGGGGATCGCAGACGATGATTTTCGCGCCATTTTCGCGGGCTTTTAAGACCCGACGGGCGACGATGGGGTGCGAATCGGCGCAGTTATAGCCAAACACCAGCAGGCATTTTGAGTTTTCAATATCGTTAATGGAATTGCTCATTGCACCGTTTCCGAGGGTTTCCTGTAACCCGGCAACAGAAGGGCCGTGACAGACGCGCGCGCAGCAGTCCACGTTGTTGGTATTCAGCACCGCGCGGGCAAATTTTTGCATCACATAGTTCGTTTCATTCCCTGTTCCCCGGGAGGAACCGGTGGTCATGATGGACCGCGGGCCATACTGCTCTTTTATGCTCCTGAGTTTATGGGCGGTATAGCGGATCGCCTCTTCCCAGGTGACGGGGGTAAAAGCCTCTCCCTTGTGGTAGCGGATCATGGGCTGAGTCAGACGGGGGGTAAGCAGACGCGTATCGTTCAGGAAGTCCCAGCCATAAAAGCCTTTCAGGCACAGGGTGCCCTGGTTTGTTACGCCTTCGGCCGCTTCGGCACGGAGGATACGGTTATTTTCGACGACAAGGTTTAATTTGCAGCCTGCACCACAGTAGGGGCAGACGCTGGCGATTTTTTTCATCAATAACAGACCTGTTAAGAAATGAAGCATAGTTGACTGGGTAGCCCAGTCCCGTAAACGGGAGTAAGCAGGAACCATGCCACATTTACTTTGTAGGTTTTACAGGGTGTTATACGAGGAGGGAACGTGTCATCGTCAGCCCGATCGTCAGTTTTGACGATGACACGTTAGCCTTCACAGAGGGGAGGGTTTTTAGAGATCGTCCATGGTGTGACCCACAACGATTTCCAGGGTCTTACGAATGACATCTGCCTGCACAACGTCGTTTGTGGATTCCAGCGTCTGGATCAGCCACAAAATGATCGCTTTGTTGGACAGGTGTCCTTCAGAAGCCAGAACACAGCGTACTGCAGTAGAAAAAACAGCGGACTCTTCAGCAAAACGATCGCCTGCGTGACGGAAATATTCCGACAGCGCGCTTTCTAAAAAAGCGGAATGGTATTCGGGTTGAAGCTGAATATTTTGTCTCATTTGTTCTCACCGTAGCTGTAAAATTGCAGTCAATGTATTTTCCTTGGATCGGACGGTTTTCCATTTCCAAATAACGGCACTACATTGTCTCTTTTAACGTTGAGAGATCCCTCTCTATCCGTTCGTCCTTGCGCGGTTCTGCGACGTTTCAGGGCGATGTTGTTTGAACCGATGTCGGCAATCACCATCGCAAGTGTCTCCCGCCGCTGGGGATCCTTTTCATGCGCTTTCATATCCCGCAGACGCTGAACCAGAGCTTCGGTTGTGACGGGGCCTCGCTCTTTCAAAAGAGAAAGAACGGCTTCACCGATAAGCTGGTCAATCAGTCGGTCTGCATCACTGCTGTTCATAACATTACCGTTCGAAAAGCAGACCAAGCAGCATGTGGTAATGCTGTTCCTCTTCAGGCCCATCGGCCTTTTCGAGGCGGCTTAAGAGTTTGGTACAGAGCGATTTGCGATTCAGATTTCGCCCGTCGCTAAGAATCTCAACCACGACCTGACCGAGCGTCTCCTGTTGGGTAGGAAGCGCGGCCTTCTCGAAGTAGTGCGCGATCGCTGCTGCTGAATCTGCGACATAGTCCTTCTGCTGCATGTTTCGCTCCTGTAAAAAAATGTAATCACTAACGTTACATTTAAGGTATACACAATTTCCAAATCTGTACATAGAAAATGTACAATTTTTTAAAATAATTGTGATATATTTTATAAATTCTATGTTTATCAGTCGGTTGAGTCATAAAAATGAAGCATTTCCGTTACAGAATATATTGTACAATACGCCCGGTGATGGATAAGTTGTACAACGCAGGAAACGGATGCATTAGGTGCCGTAAATGGTTGAGATGTAAATTATTTGTCACGTAATTAATATGCTATAACAGATGTTTACCGACGTGTTTTTATGGCCAACCCCTAACCCCCTTCAGGATAAGCATGCTTACAACCATCATATACCGCAGTCATATCTGCGAGGACGTTCCAGTGAAAGCGCTGGAAAACATGGTAGCTGCTGCAAATAGTAAAAACCGGCAATCCAATGTCACGGGGATCTTGCTGTTTAACGGCACGCATTTTTTTCAGTTGCTCGAAGGCCCTGCGGAAAACGTTTCATCCATTTACGAGCAGATTTGCCAGGACACCCGCCACCATAACGTGGTGGAGCTGATGCGCGATCACGGCCCCTCCCGACGCTTCGGCAAGGTTGGCATGGAGCTTTTTGACTTGCGTCAGTTCGACAGGGAAGAGGTGCTTCAGCAGGTTCTCGACAAAGGCACCAGCAGGTATCAGCTGACATATAGCGATCGCGCCCTGCAGTTTTTCCGCACCTTCGTGGAGGCCACGGAGAAAGCCAACTATTTTGAACTGCCCCCTGCAGATGCCTGGGATTTTATCCCGGAAGAGACGCCTTTATCGGCGCAACCGGAGGTGGTGGCTAAAGGCGCGGATTGCAGTTTTGCGTTCCAGCCTATCGTGGATCCGTTTATGCAGCAGGTCGTCTCCTGGGAGGCCTTGATCCGCACGCCCACCGGTGAATCGCCCGGAGCCTATTTTGCCCAAATTCCTCGTGAAGAGGTGTACGCCTCTGATTTGAAAAGCAAGCAGGTTGCGCTCTCCATGGCGAGCGCTCTGGGATTACAGGATCAGACATTATCCATTAACCTGCTGCCCATGACGCTGGTCAACGTGCCTGGCGCCGTGGATTTCCTGCTGACGGCCATTGACGCGAATGGCTTTGTGCCGGAGCAGATTGTGGTGGAATTCACCGAGAGCGAAGCGATTTCCCGTTTTGAAGAGTTTACCCATTCGGTCAGGCAGCTAAAAAGTGCCGGTATCAGCGTAACCATCGATCACTTTGGTGCCGGTTTTGCCGGTCTGCAGTTACTGGCGCAATTCCAGCCTGACAGAATTAAGATTAACCGCGATCTGGTCGCGAATGTGCACAAAAGCGGCCCGCGGCAGGCCATCATTCAGGCGATTATTACCTGCTGTTCCTCGCTGGAGATCCAGTTCTGTGCCGTCGGCGTTGAGAAGCCTGAAGAGTGGATGTGGCTGGAGTCTGCAGGCATTTCCCAGTTCCAGGGGCACCTGTTTGCCAGCCCGCGTCACGGGGGAATTCCGGCGATCGCGTGGCCAGAGAAGAAGTTTGAATTTTGAGAAAGCTGTACATAAACCTGCAAGCTTGACTGTACGCGCGGCAAAATTTGTACAACAATACATTAACGGGTGAAGGAACTTGTATACCCTTCACCCGCTCAAAAAGAGGCCTTAGTTATACAAATGGTTTGTACAATCTGATAAGGTTGGTCTGGTTGGGTATGGAAGTTCTAAGCGTGAGGGAGTTAATGGCCTATTACAGTATCGGCGAAGTGGCCGAACGATGCGGTATCAACCCCGTTACGCTGCGTGCCTGGCAGCGCCGTTATGGATTGTTGAAGCCGCAGCGAAGCGAAGGGGGCCATCGTCAGTTTGACGATGAAGATATCCTGCGTATTGAAGAGATCAAACGCCTGATGAAAAGCGGCGTTTCGGTCGGCAAAGTCAAAGGCTTGCTGGAAAACAAAGAAGTGATGACTCAGGGTAACTGGGCATCAATCCAGGAAGAGATGATGACGGTTTTGCGTTATGCCAGCCCGGCAAAGCTGCGCGCCAAAATAGGCGAATTCCGCCGCGATCACGCGATGGATGCGCTTATCGATAATATTATTTCTCCCGTTCGTCAGCGAATGAATCAGGATCAAAATACGGTGCGTCATATGGCGAGCCTGCTTGACGGTGTGCTGATAGAGTTTGCTGTCGCAAGCCTGGCGGAGTCACGTAAGAAAGCCGGTAAAGATGCTCTGCTTATTGGCTGGGAGTGCGATGACCGGACCCACCTGTGGCTTGAGGCTGCGCGTCTGGCACAGAAGGGGTGGCATATTGATGTGCTGGCCGACCCGATTGATTCCCCTCGTCCGGAGCTTTTTCCTGGGCAAAGAATTTTCGTCTGGACCGGTAAAGCGCCGACGCCGCGTCAGCAGGAACTGCTTGACCACTGGCGTGAACAGGGTTTTGTTGTCTCCTTTCATCATTAATTTCCGCAGGCCTTGAAGGCCTTTTTTTGCTCGTCGTTTCCCTGGATAAAATCTATCTTAAAAATAGGCATTTCCGATGCATATTTTACTTTTCCCCTTTACTCCGCTTTTCTGATTCGATAACCCATTATTTTTCAAAGTATTGAACAATTAAATCCATCCCGCCCGCATCCGCTGACAGGGTCTATGCTTAATAAAAGTATGCAAAAAGGGCGATTTAGCCCAATGCCCCTGCTGACAGAGGGTTGAAGTGATAATCGTTATCACTAACATGGTGTTATGCCCTGGGGCTTATTAGATGAGGTGGACCTATGGAACTGCATTCAGAAACCTTCAATCCTGCCGACTTCGCCTGGCGTGGCTTAACGCTCACGCCAGCGGCGGCGGCACATATTCACGAACTGGTGGCGAAAAAGCCAGAGATCCTCGGCGTGCGCCTGGGGGTGAAACAGACCGGCTGCGCAGGATTCGGTTACGTGCTCGATACCGTCACAGAACCCGAGAAGGATGATCTGGTATTCGAAACTGACGGCGCAAAATTGTATGTCGCCCTGCAGGCCATGCCGTTTATTGACGGCACGGAAGTGGACTACGTACGTGAAGGTTTAAACCATTTATTCAAATTTCATAACCCGAAAGCCCAGAACGAATGTGGGTGCGGCGAAAGCTTTGGGGTATAGGCGGTACTATGTCTCGTAATACTGAAGCAACGAGTGATGTTAACACCTGGAGTGGCGGCCACCTCAATTATAAAGAGGGGTTCTTTACCCAGCTGCAGACCGATGAACTGGCGAAAGGCATCAATGAAGATGTCGTCCGGGCCATCTCGGCCAAACGCAATGAACCTGAGTGGATGCTTGAGTTTCGTCTGAGCGCCTTCCGGGCGTGGCTGGAAATGGAAGAACCTCACTGGCTGAAAGCGCATTATGACAAGCTGAACTATCAGGATTACAGCTACTACTCTGCGCCATCCTGCGGGAGTTGCGACGACACCTGCGCCTCACAGCCTGGCGCGGTGCAGCAAACCGGTGCGGACAACAGCTTCCTGAGCAAAGAAGTGGAAGAGGCATTTAACCAGCTGGGTGTGCCCGTTCGCGAAGGGAAAGAGGTGGCGGTGGACGCCATTTTTGACTCCGTCTCAGTGGCGACAACCTACCGTGAAAAACTCGCAGAGCAGGGGATTATTTTCTGCTCCTTCGGCGAAGCGATTCACGAGCACCCTGAGCTGGTGAAAAAGTACATCGGCACCGTGGTGCCGAGTAACGATAACTTTTTTGCCGCGCTAAACGCGGCGGTAGCGTCTGATGGCACCTTTATCTACGTGCCAAAAGGCGTTCGCTGCCCGATGGAGTTGTCAACCTATTTCCGTATCAACGCGGAAAAAACCGGTCAGTTCGAACGCACCATTCTGGTGGCCGATGAAGGCAGCTACGTCAGTTACATTGAAGGTTGCTCTGCACCGGTCCGTGACAGCTACCAGCTTCACGCCGCGGTGGTTGAAGTCATCATCCATAAAGAGGCCGAGGTGAAATACTCCACGGTGCAGAACTGGTTCCCGGGCGATGGCAACACCGGCGGTATTCTGAACTTCGTGACCAAGCGTGCGCTGTGCGAAGGCGAAAACAGCAAAATGTCCTGGACCCAGTCGGAAACCGGCTCTGCGATCACCTGGAAATACCCGAGCTGTATTCTGCGTGGGGATAACTCGATCGGTGAGTTCTACTCCGTGGCGCTGACCAGCGGCCATCAGCAGGCAGATACGGGTACCAAGATGATCCACATCGGTAAAAACACCCGGTCGACCATTATTTCCAAAGGCATCTCCGCCGGGCACAGTCAGAACAGCTATCGTGGGCTGGTCAAAATCATGCCGACGGCCACCAATGCCCGAAACTTTACCCAGTGTGACTCAATGTTAATTGGGGCAGACTGCGGGGCACACACCTTCCCGTACGTTGAATGCCGTAACAATACCGCCCAGCTTGAGCACGAGGCGACGACGTCACGTATTGGGGAAGATCAGCTCTTCTACTGCCTGCAGCGCGGGATCAGTGAGGAAGATGCCATCTCAATGATTGTGAACGGCTTCTGTAAGGATGTGTTCTCTGAACTGCCGCTGGAATTTGCCGTTGAAGCCCAGAAACTCCTCGCCATTAGTCTTGAACACAGCGTCGGTTAAGGAAAGCACATGTTAAGTATTAAAGATTTACAGGTTAGCGTGGAAGACAAAGAGATCCTGCGTGGTCTCAATTTTGACGTCAAACCGGGTGAAGTCCACGCCATTATGGGGCCCAATGGCTCCGGGAAAAGTACGCTCTCCGCGACGCTGGCAGGACGCGAAGATTACGAAGTGACCCACGGGTCGGTCGAGTTTAACGGCAAAGATTTGCTGGAGATGTCGGTGGAAGAGCGGGCCGGTGAAGGTATCTTTATGGCCTTCCAGTATCCGGTGGAGATCCCGGGGGTGAGTAACCAGTTCTTTCTGCAAACGGCGCTGAACGCGGTACGTAAATATCGCGGACTGGAAGCGCTGGACCGCTTTGATTTCCAGGACCTGATGGAAGAGAAGATTAAGCTACTGAAAATGCCGGAAGACCTGCTGACCCGCTCGGTCAACGTCGGTTTTTCAGGCGGTGAGAAAAAGCGTAACGACATTCTGCAGATGGCGGTCCTTGAGCCTGAACTGTGCATTCTGGATGAAACCGACTCCGGTCTGGATATCGATGCCCTGAAGATTGTCGCCGACGGGGTGAACTCCCTGCGCGACGGCAAACGCGCGTTCATCATCGTCACTCACTACCAGCGTATTCTGGATTACATCAAGCCGGATTACGTCCATGTGCTTTACCAGGGGCGTATTGTGAAATCCGGTGATTTCACGCTGGTTAAACAACTGGAGGAGCAGGGTTATGGCTGGCTTACCGAACAGCAGTAATGCGCTCCAGCAGTGGCACCGTCTGTTTGAAGCGCAGGGCAATACGCGCTCGGAACAGGCGCAACAGCACCTGCAGCAGATGCTGCGTCTCGGTTTGCCGTCACGCAAGCAGGAGAACTGGAAATACACGCCGCTTGATGGCCTGCTGAACGGCGAGTTTGTCACCCGCCTGGCAGACATCAGCCCGGCGCAGCGCGATGCCCTGGCATTGACCGTGGATGCCGTGCGTCTGGTCTTCGTCGATGGTCAGTTCCGCCCTGAGCTGAGTGACAGCACCCAGGACTGTGGGTTTGAGATTGCCATTAACGATGACCGTCAGAGCCTGAGCGCCCCGGTACAGCCCGAGGTCTTCCTGCATCTCACCGAGAGCCTGGCGCGGAGCGTGACGCATATTCGCGTTAAGCGTAACCAGCGTCCGGTAAAACCACTGCTGCTGATGCACATCACTCAGGGAGCAGACGGCGACGAGATCAACACTGCTCACTACCGCCACCATCTTGAGCTGGCGGAAGGGGCGGAGGCTACGGTGATTGAGCATTACGTCAGCCTCAACGAGGCCCGGCACTTTACCGGGGCGCGTTTGACAATGCATGTTGCCGCCAATGCCCAACTTCACCATATCAAACTGGCGTTTGAAAACCCGCAGAGCCACCACTTTGCGCATAATGACATGCTGCTTGGACAAGATGCCGCGGCATACAGCCACAGCTTTTTGCTCGGCGGCGCGGTACTGCGCCACAACACCAGCACGCAGCTTAACGGCGAGAATACAACGCTTCGCATCAACAGCCTGGCGATGCCGGTTAAAACGCAAGTGTGCGATACACGCACCTGGCTTGAGCACAACAAAGGCTACTGTAACAGTCGCCAGCTGCACAAAACCATTGTCAGCGACAAAGGGCGGGCGGTGTTTAACGGCCTGATTAACGTGGCGCAGCACGCGATTAAAACCGACGGGCAGATGACCAACAACAACCTGCTATTGGGACGCCTGGCGGAAGTGGACACCAAACCACAGCTTGAAATCTATGCTGATGACGTGAAGTGCAGCCATGGCGCGACGGTCGGGCGAATTGATGACGAACAGATGTTCTATTTACGCTCCCGCGGTATCGACCAGCAGGCGGCGCAGCAAATGATTATCTATGCGTTTGCCGCTGAACTGACGGAAGCGCTGCACGATGGCCTGTTAAAACAGCAGGTGTTGGCCCGTATCGGGCAGCGTCTGCCTGGAGGCGAAGCATGAGTTTTCCCGTAGAGAAAGTACGGGCAGATTTTCCGGTTCTGACCCGTGAAGTGAACGGTCTGCCCCTGGCGTATCTGGACAGTGCGGCCAGCGCGCAGAAACCGAATCAGGTGATCGAAGCGGAAGCGGAATTCTACCGCCACGGTTATGCTGCCGTGCACCGGGGGATCCACACCCTGAGTGCGGAGGCGACCCAGCGTATGGAAAATGTGCGTACCCAAATCGCCACTTTCCTCAATGCACGCTCGCCAGAGGAACTGGTGTTTGTGCGCGGTACCACCGAGGGGATCAACCTTGTTGCCAACAGCTGGGGCAACGCGCAGGTCCACGCGGGGGATAACATCATCATCACCCAGATGGAGCACCATGCCAATATCGTGCCGTGGCAGATGCTCTGTGAGCGTGTCGGTGCGCAATTGAGGGTGATCCCATTGAACGTTGATGGCACCCTGCAGCTTGAGCAACTTGACGCGTTGCTGGATACGCGTACGCGGCTGGTGGCCGTGACCCAGGTTTCTAACGTGCTGGGAACCGAGAACCCGGTGGCAGCGATTATTGAGAAAGCCCACCAGGCTGGCGCGAAGGTGCTGATTGATGGTGCGCAGGCGGTCATGCACCACGCGGTCGACGTCCAGGCGCTGGACTGCGATTTCTACGTCTTCTCCGGGCACAAGCTCTATGGGCCGACCGGGATTGGCGTGCTGTACGTGAAAGAAGATATTCTGCAGGCGATGCCACCGTGGGAAGGGGGCGGCTCGATGATTGCGACCGTCAGTCTCTCAGAGGGGACCACCTACGCACGCGCACCGTGGCGCTTTGAAGCTGGCACGCCGAATACCGGCGGGATTATCGGGCTGGGGGCGGCCATCGCCTATGTCACGTCTGTTGGCCTTGACGCGATTCAGGAGTACGAACAACTGCTGATGCACTACGCGCTGCAGGAGCTTGCCAGCGTACCGGCGCTGACCCTGTATGGCCCGGCGGACCGCCAGGGGGTAATTGCGTTCAATCTCGGTAAACACCATGCATACGATGTGGGCAGTTTCCTCGATAATTACGGCGTGGCCGTGCGTACCGGACACCACTGTGCTATGCCGTTGATGGCGTTTTACCAGGTGCCGGCGATGTGCCGCGCATCGCTGGTGATGTACAACACAACGGAAGAGGTCGACAGGCTGGTGGCGGGGCTTAAACGCATTCACCAGTTGCTGGGCTAACGGAGAGGCGAAAGATGGCAGATTTGCCGGATAAAGAAAAATTACTGCGTAACTTCGGGCGTTGCGCAAACTGGGAAGAGAAGTACCTCTATATCATTGAACTGGGCCAGCGTTTACCGCCGCTCAGCGAAGAGGCACACAACCCGGAAAATATTATTCAGGGCTGTCAGAGCCAGGTCTGGATTGTGATGGAGCAGACGCGCGACGGCGTGATCGAATTACAGGGCGACAGCGATGCCGCTATTGTGAAAGGGCTTATTGCGGTGGTATTTATTCTCTATCACCAGATGTCAGCGCAGGATATTGTCGCTTTTGATGTCCGCCCGTGGTTTGAAAAAATGGCCCTGACCCAACACCTCACCCCGTCCCGTTCCCAGGGGCTGGAAGCGATGATTCGCGCCATCCGCGCCAAAGCTGCAATCCTTAGCTAGACTAACAGAACAGCATTCATTCTGTTTCGCGAGGTGGTTCCCGCCTCGCTGGTTTTTCAGCTTTCTGGCATCCGGCCAGTGAATAAGGAATCTCAGCATGAAGCGCGCGTCTCTAATAACTCTATTACTCCTGGGTTCGCTCGGTGCTCTTAATTCGGCCCGCGCGATGGATTACCCGTTGCCGCCCGCAGGCAGCCGTCTGATTGGGCAAAATCAAACCTACACGATACAGGAAGGGGATAATAAACTTCAGACCATCGCTCGCCGGTTTAATACTGCAGCACAGCTTATCCTTGAAGCCAATAATACTATTGCGCCGGTAAACCCTGCGCCGGGGACGGTGATCACGATCCCTTCGCAGATGCTGTTGCCCGACACGCCCCGTGAGGGGATTGTCGTGAACCTGGCGGAGCTGCGGCTTTACTACTTCCCGCCGGGCGAAAACATTGTTCAGGTTTTCCCGCTCGGCATTGGGCAACTGGGACTGGAAACGCCGGTCACCACCACCCGGGTCAGCCAGAAGATCCCTAATCCTACCTGGACCCCAACACCGGGCATCAGAGCGCGCTCTCTGGAGCAGGGCATCAAATTGCCGCCCGTGGTCCCGGCCGGGCCAAATAACCCGCTAGGACGCTTTGCATTGCGTTTAGGCGTGGGTCACGGGGAATACCTGATACACGGCACCAGTGCGCCGGACAGCGTCGGCCTGCGGGTCAGCTCTGGCTGTATGCGCATGAATGCGCCGGATATCAAAGCGCTGTTTGAGCAGGTGCGGGTCGGCACGCGGGTGCAAATCATTAATGAGCCGGTGAAGTTCTCCGTTGAGCCTGACGGTAAACGCTATATTGAAGTGCATCGTCCGCTGGCGCAGGTTGAGGGTGAAAACCCCCAGATGACACCCATTTCGCATTCCGCAGACTTTGCGACGTTTGTCTCGCAGTCAGGAAGTGATAAAGCGCTTATCGATAAAGCCTTGTCACGCCGCGCGGGGATCCCGGTAGCCGTGTCGGCCGATAACGGCGCGTCAGCGCGTCAGAACGTGTTGTCAGTACAGAACAGTCGGACATCCGCTGTGGTCGCGGAAAATGACGGTGAGAAGGTGACGCAGTAGGGGTTTGACGCAGACAAAAAAAATGGCGCACAATGTGCGCCATTTTATTAACAGGTACTATTACTTACGGTATTTAGTAGCCTGGTTGTCCAGACGCTGGTTAGCGCGAGCTGCGTCGTCTTTAGCAGCCTGAACGTCGGAACGCATTGCGTTCACGTCGTTGCTCAGCTGGTCAACTTTAGCGTTCAGAGTCTGAACGTCAGAAGACAGCTGATCGATTTTAGCGTTGCTGGAGCAACCAGCCAGCAGAGTAGAACCCAGGATTACCGCGCCCAGTACCAGTTTAGTACGATTCATTATTAATACCCTCTAGATTGAGTTAATCTCCATGTAGCGTTACAAGTATTACACAAAGTTTTTTAGGTTGAGAATATTTTTTTGATGGGAATACGCCTATTTTTGATCGTTCGCTCAAAGAAGCATCGAATCGGCCCTTTTTTGGCAAAAAGCTCTGTAAAAAAAGGCATTTTTCATCGGATTCATCTTAGATAATTCGCAATTAAATAGAGAAACCCGATTTGCTTTTTGAATGACTTTGGCTAATGCATGAAATAAAAAAAGCGTCCCGGAGGACGCTTTTTATGAAAATTAATTCGTTCGGGAATTATTACAGCACGTGAACAGATGCTGTATTGGTGGTTCCGCTTGGTACCAGCGCACCAGAAACCATGACCACAACGTCGCCTTTCTGTGCCAGGCCGCTTTCCAGCGCCAGCGCTTTACCCTGAATGTAGAAATCGTCGGTAGACGCGATTTCTTTCACCAGATGCGCAACCACGCCTTTGCTCAGCACCAGCTGACGGGCAGTGGTTTCGTTGGTGGTCAGCGCCAGGATCGTCGCGTCCGGGAAGTATTTACGGACTGCGCGAGCAGATTTACCGCCCTGGGTGGCAACCACAATCAGAGGCGCTTCCAGTTTCTCAGCGGTTTCTACCGCACCGCGGCAGACTGCTTCGGTAATACGCAGTTTGCGGCTGTCGTTGTTGAAGTCCAGACGGCTGGTCATCACGCGGTCAGTACGTTCGCAAATGGTCGCCATGATGCCAACGGCTTCCAGCGGGTATTTACCTTTCGCGGATTCGCCGGACAGCATGACTGCATCGGTACCGTCGAGGATGGCGTTAGCCACGTCGCCAGCTTCTGCGCGGGTTGGGCGTGGGTTTTTGATCATGGAGTCCAGCATCTGCGTTGCGGTGATAACCACTTTACGCGCGCGAACACACTTCTCGATCATCATCTTCTGCGCGAAGATAACTTCTTCAACCGGGATTTCAACACCCAGGTCACCACGTGCAACCATGATGCCGTCTGACGCTTCGAGGATTTCGTCGAAGTTGTTCAGGCCTTCCTGGTTTTCGATTTTGGAGATGATCTGGATCTTCTCGCCGCCGTGCGCTTTCAGGTGCTCACGGATTTCAACCACGTCGGAACGTTTACGGATGAAGGATGCCGCAACGAAGTCGACGCCTTGCTCGCAACCGAAGATCAGGTCTTGTTTGTCTTTTTCAGCCAGGGCTGGCAGCGCGATGGAAACGCCTGGCAGGTTAACGCCTTTGTTTTCACCCAGGTCGCCGTTGTTCAGCACTTTACAGATAACCTTGTTACCTTCGATGGCGGTCACTTCCATGCCGATCAGACCATCGTCTACCAGCACGGTGTTGCCAACGGACAGGTCGCTGGTGAAACCTTCATAGGTGACCGCAACGATTTCGTTGTTACCGACAACAGTCTTGTCAGTGGTGAAGGTGAAGGTCTGGCCCGCTTTCAGAGAGACGTCGTTACCGCCTTCCAGTTTGATGGTGCGGATTTCTGGACCTTTGGTATCCAGCAGGATGGCTGCTTTTTTACCGGTCTTGCTCATCACGTTGCGCAAGTTCTGGATACGCTGACCGTGTTCAGCATAGTCACCGTGGGAGAAGTTCAGACGCATAACGTTCATGCCGGCGTCCAGCATTTTGCTCAGCATCTCTTCAGATTCGGTTTTCGGGCCGATAGTACAAACAATTTTCGTCTTTTTCATGACAGTCTTAGTCTTTAAGTTGGGAAGGATATGGAAATCTCGCTCCGGGGGCGCACCGCCGCGGAGTCAAACCTGTGTTGCAAAAGAGTATATGACACGCACTAAGGATAGGAGACATCAAATGAGCGTGCAGAAGAAAGTGTGCCTGAGTGACAGCCCAACGAAGGAGAGGAGTAGTTGTACGTTGTTTTTTGTATTCCAAGCGCTGAAACCATTCACCAGGGATTAGGCGCGCATTATACGCTGATTTTAAGATAAAAGGAAAATGAAAACAGCGTTTCAAAAATAATCTGTGCAGATCCACATGAGATTGTTATCAAGGCGTTAAGGTTAGATGACATCTTATCGCGGCAGGTGCGTGACCTGCCGCGTTTTGCTTAGTTTTTCAGCGCCTGGCTGAGGTCGGCAATCAGGTCTTTGGCATCTTCAATGCCCACGGACAGGCGAATCAGCTGCGGTACGATGCCGTTGGCCAGCCGCTGCTCAAGCGGAATCGAAGCGTGAGTCATGCTGTAAGGCTGGCTGACCAGACTTTCCACGCCACCCAGGCTTTCGGCGAGGGTGAATAATTTCAGTGAGCGGATCACCTCTGTGGCCCGTTGCGCATCGCCTTTCACCACCAGAGAAATCATGCCGCCCGGCAGCGCCATCTGCGTGCGGGCAAGCGAATATTGCGGGTGTGATTCCAGCCCCGGATAAAATACCTTTTCGACCTGCGGCTGTTGCTCCAGCCATTGCGCAATGGCCAGCGCGTTGGTGCTGTGCTTTTCTACCCGCAGCGACAGCGTACGAATACCGCGCAGCGTCAGGAAGCTGCTAAACGGATCCAGTACACCGCCGACCGCGTTCTGCAGGTAGGCAAGCTTGTCCGCCAGCGCGGCGTTATTTCCCACAACCGCCAGTCCGGCGACCACGTCCGAGTGACCATTCAGGTATTTGGTGGCAGAGTGCACGACGATGTCGAACCCCGTTTCCAGCGGGCGATGGATGACGGGCGACGCGAAGGTATTATCGGCCACGCTGATGACGTGATGACGACGGGCGATGTCGGCGATAGCCGCCAGATCCGCCAGTTTAAGCAACGGATTGGTTGGCGTTTCAACCCATACCATTCGCGTATCCGGCCGGATGGCGGCTTCAAGACCGGCCAAATCGTCCGGCTTGACCCAGCTCACCTGCAGGCCGGTGCTACGTTTGCGCACGTTTTCAATCAGGCGCCAGGTCCCGCCGTAGACATCGTCAATGGCGACGATATGGCTGTCTTTATCCAGCAGTTCAAGCACGGTAGAGATGGCGGCGAGGCCGGAAGCGAAGGCATAGCCGCGGGTCCCGCCTTCCAGTTCGGCGATGGCGGTTTCCAGCGCATGGCGGGTCGGGTTGCCGCTGCGCGAATATTCATAGCCGGTGTGCTCGCCGGGCGACGGTTGCGCAAACGTGGAGGTGGCGTAAATCGGGGGCATGACCGCGCCATGCCGATCGTTAAACTCACCGCTGTGTACGCTCAGGGTTGCCAGATTTTTCATCATGTATTCCTTTATTGCTGAAGACGGTTGCGCCAGGCGGTAAGAACGTCGCTGCGCGTAATCAGGCCCAGGAAGCGGTCATTGTCATTAATAACCGCCACCAGACCGCGATCGAAAATGGCGTTCAGGGCGCTCTCCGGGGCGTTTTTATCGAGGAACTCCACCTGACGGGTCATTGCCGCGGTCACGGGAAGCGAGAAGCGGTCGCCATCGCCACCGATATGGCGCAGAAGATCCCACTCGTCGATGATGCCCACGACCTGACCGTTCTCCAGGACCGGCAACTGGGAGATGTCATACAAACGCATCCGCGCCAGTACGGTGGAGAGGGTGTCATCTGGCGCGGCGGTGACGGTTGCGCCTTCATCGTGGCGCAGGGCAATGTAGTCGGAGAGATCGCCAGCCTGCGGCCGGGAGATCAAACCCTGCTGGCGCATCCAGTCATCGTTGAACATCTTTGAGAGATATTTGTTACCACTGTCGCAGGCGAAGGTCACAACCCGTTTCGGGGTGGTCTGTGCCTGGCAATATTTCAGCGCAGCCGCCAGCAGGGTGCCGCTGGAGGAGCCTGCCAGGATACCTTCCGTTTTCAGCAGCTCGCGGGCGGTGGTGAAAGCCTCGCGATCGGTGATGCGCCAGGCACGATTCACCCCTTCGATGTGTGCCAGCGGAGGAATAAAGTCTTCACCGATCCCCTCAACCAGCCACGAGCCCGCATCCTGATAGCGTCCCGTTTCTACCTGATCGGCCAGGACCGAACCGGCCGGGTCGGCCAGCACAAATTCAGTCTGCGGTGAGTGCTCAGCGAACCACGCCTGTAGCCCACCCAGCGTCCCGCCAGACCCCACGCCGACGACAATGGCGTCAATCTTACCGTCAAGCTGTTCATACAGTTCAGGCGCGGTGGTGGTGCGGTGCGCCAGCGGGTTGGCTTCGTTATTAAACTGATCGATGTAATACGCCCCCGGCAGTTCATTCGCCAGACGTTGCGCGTAATCCTGATAGTAGGCAGGGTGGCCCTTATTGACATCGGAGCGGGTCAGTACCACCTGAGCCCCCAGTGCCCGCAGGTGGAAAATCTTCTCGCGGCTCATTTTGTCTGGCACCACCAGGATCAGCGAATAGCCTTTCTGCGCGGCGATCAAGGCCAGGCCAAGACCGGTATTTCCCGCCGTCGCCTCAATGATGGTACCGCCTGGCTGGAGCTGGCCGTTGCGCTCCGCTTCGTTAATCATCGACAGTGCAACGCGGTCTTTAATCGAACCGCCCGGGTTCTGGTTTTCCAGCTTCAGAAACAACGAGCAGAGACCGGTATCAAGCTTATGCAGCTGGATAAGCGGGGTGTGGCCAATCAGTTCGGTGACGGAGTGGTAAATCGTCATGGTGTTTTCCTTTCAGGAGGTCATGACAGGATGATAGGGCGGGGAAATTAACCCCTTAAAGAATCCTTCACTCCGTTTTAGAACAGAAAAGAATATAAATGCCGTTTTTGGATGGAGGGATAGCAAGACGTAAAGTGCTCTGGATGTGAGGATGGCTATATTAGTCAAAAATGCTGCAAAATTAACCGTTTTCATCAGGTGATGACCCGCTGATATGCACATGCCAGATAATCATTTCTGAAATTGGTCTAAATGCCTGCCGGCGCGAAAACCGCTATTTATTCCTGAAAGTTATAACAAATTCCTTTTTGTTCATTTAAAAGGTGATAACGCCTGTTTACTATCATTTGGACATCCATACTGCTAAACCGCCATGCGCGGGACGGATTACATATAAGAATGATTGTACTCAGCAATATTTCGAAGGTTTTTGACAACGGGAAGGTTGCACTCACTGCCGTTGATAACGTCAATTTGACGATAGAGCAGGGGCAGATATACGGCATTATCGGTTACAGCGGCGCGGGTAAAAGTACTCTTATTCGTTTGCTGAATGGACTGGAAAAACCCACTCGCGGCAGCGTGACCATCAACGGACAGGACATTTCTGCCGCAAAGGGCGAAGCACTGCGCCAGGCGCGTCTGAAGATCAGCATGGTCTTCCAGCACTTTAATCTGCTTTGGTCGCGCACGGTGAGTGAGAATATTGCGTTCTCAATGCAAATCGCCGGTGTGCCAAAAGCCAACATTAAGGCCCGCGTGGCCGAACTGGTCGATCTCGTTGGGCTGAAGGGACGCGAGAACGCCTATCCCTCGCAGCTGAGTGGCGGGCAAAAACAGCGTGTGGGGATTGCGCGTGCATTGGCCAATAACCCCGACGTATTGCTATGCGATGAAGCCACGTCAGCCCTCGACCCGCAGACCACCGATCAAATCCTCGATCTGCTGCTGGACATTAACCGCCGCTTCAGGCTGACCATTGTGCTGATCACGCACGAGATGCACGTGGTGCGCAAAATTTGCGACCGCGTGGCGGTGATGGAGAACGGCAAAGTGGTGGAGGAGGGGGAGGTGCTGAGCGTCTTTACCCGTCCGCAGCTGCCTATCACTCAGCAGTTTGTCCGCCAGGTGAGCCAGTATGCCGAGGAAGAGACGTTTAATACGGAGCTGGCAGCGGACCTTGAAGGTAGCGTCATCAGGTTGACCTTTACGGGCCACAGCACCCATAAACCGATCGTGGGCGAGCTGACTCTGCGCTACGGCCTGCCGTTTAACATTCTGCACGGAAAAATGACCCAAACGGCCCACGGCGTATTTGGGCAACTCTGGGTACACGTCGTGGCATCGGATGAACAACTGAGCAATATCCTCGCCGACCTGAAGCACAGCGATATTGAAGGCGAGGTAATTAAACATGGCTGAGACGCTTTTTCCTCATCTGAAGTGGGAGCAACTCTGGGCGGCGACGCTGGAAACGCTGTACATGACTGCCCTTTCCGGCGTGGCAACCTTTGTTCTTGGAATCGTCCTTGGCCTGGCGCTGTTTTTAACCGCGCGCGGCGGGTTGTTCCACAACCGCACGGTCTACAGCGTGATTTCAATTGTGGTGAACGTGTTTCGTTCTATCCCGTTCATCATTCTGATTGTGCTGTTGATCCCGTTCACGAAAACCCTTGTCGGCACCATTCTTGGCGCCAACGCGGCGCTGCCGGCTCTGATTGTCGGTGCGGCACCGTTCTACGCACGCCTGGTCGAAATTGCCCTGCGTGAAGTGGACAAGGGGGTTATTGAGGCCACGCGCTCAATGGGCGCACGACTGAGCACCCTGGTGTTTCGGGTTTTACTGCCGGAGTCATCCCCTGCACTGGTATCAGGTATTACGGTAACGCTGATTGCGCTGGTGAGTTACAGCGCCATGGCGGGGGTGATTGGCGCAGGCGGTTTGGGAAATCTGGCTTATCTGGAAGGATTCCAGCGCAACCATGGCGACGTCACGCTGGTGGCGACGGTGACCATTCTGATCATCGTTTTCATTATCCAGTTCTGCGGCGACGTCCTGACCTCACTGTTAGATAAACGATAATCTCTAATAACACACAGGAACCATCATCATGAAAAAAACACTGACACTGATCGCCGCAGCAACCCTGAGCGCCCTGAGCTTTGCCACCTGGGCTGATACCCTGACCGTGGGGGCATCCAACACGCCGCACGCCGAAATTCTGGAGCAGGCGAAGCCTATCCTGGCGAAGCAGGGTATCGATCTGGAGATCAAACCTTTCCAGGACTACATTCTGCCCAACACCGCGCTGGCGGGTCATGATATTGACGCTAACTATTTCCAGCATATTCCTTACCTGAACAGCGTGCTGAAAGATCACGCCGGTGATAAGGATTATGATTTTGTCAGCGCGGGCGCGATCCACATCGAGCCAATCGGGATCTACTCCAAAAAATACAAATCCCTGAAAGATTTGCCGCAGGGCGGCAAAATCATCATGCGTGATGCTGTATCTGAAGAGGGCCGCATTCTCTCTATCTTCGAAAAAGAGGGGGTGATCAAACTGAAGCCGGGCATCGACAAAGTGACCGCGCGTATCAGCGATATCGTGGAAAACCCGAAAAAACTGCAGTTCACGCCTAACGTGGAAGCCTCTCTGCTGCCACAGATGTACAACAACGACGAAGGTGACGCGGTCGTGATTAACGCCAACTACGCGATTGATGCGGGCCTTGATCCTGTACATGACCCGATTGCGGTAGAGAGTGGTGAAAATAACCCGTATGCCAATATCATTACCGTGCATCGTGGTGACGAGAAGAAGAAAGATATCGTCGCGCTGGTGAACGTTCTGCACTCCAAAGCGATCCAGGACTGGATCCGCACCAAATACAAAGGCGCAGTGATCCCGGTAAACAACTAATTTATTGATTTTACGAATGAAGCCCGGCGGGACTCTCGCCGGGCTTCTTTTTTGTATCCGGGCGATGAATCATTTAAGCTGAGAGTTTAGGGCAATGGAGTGATGACGATGGGTAATGTGACCAAAGACGAAGCGCTGTATCAGGAGATGTGTCGGGTGGTCGGGAAGGTCGTTCTGGAGATGCGTGATTTGGGGCAGGAGCCGAAGCATATTGTCATCGCGGGGGTGCTGCGTACGGCGCTGGCGAACCAGCGCGTAAAACGTAGCGAGTTAACCACCCAGGCGATGGAAACCGTGGTCAAAGCGCTGGCCGGTTGAAGCGCCAGCGTTTCGCAAGCTGCTCAAGGGCGCAGCAGAGCAGGTAATAGACCACACCCGTAAAGATAAAAATGGCTGCCGGGTATATTTGCACCCGGTTGTTCACCTGGCCGGCCACCGTGGTGAGCTCAGGGACATTCACAATAAACGCCAGCGACGTATCCTTCAGCAGGCTGATAAAAATCCCCACCAGTGACGGCAGAATATTGCGCAGCACCTGCGGCAGCAGCACGCGCGACAGCGTTTGCCGGGTACTGAAACCCTGAGACAGGGCGGCCTCGTACTGCCCTGACGGTAAGGCACTGAGTCCGGCCAGTACTGAATGCATAACCGAGGCCGCGGTAAACCAGGCCAGGGCCAGCGTGACGGTGAGCGCCCCCGGGAGATCGCCGCCGGTGATGAGCGGCAGCAGATACCACATCCAGAAAATCACAAAGATTAGCGGGATCCCGCGAATTAATTCCGCCCATACAAAGAGCGCCTTGCGCACAAGCCCCGTAAAACGCCAGGCCAGGCACGCGAGAGCAATTCCACCGGGCAGGGCGAGAGCCGCCGCGCCCAGCGCCATCAGCAACGAGAGCAAGACCCCGCCAGGCTCACCAACTGCCGCACGTCCCCAGAGCAGGTAATCCAGGTTATCGGTAATGACATTAAGTCCGGCAAGCATGGTTTCCCCTCCCTGAGATTGGGCCGAGGCGCACCAGCACCGCCCCCATCAGCATACCGGTAAGCAGGTACAGGACGGTGCCGACGGTAAACGCCTCCAGCGCATGGGCGTTGTAGCTTTCAATCTGTCTCACCTGATAGGTCAGTTCGGCAAAGCCAATGCCGCTGGCGAGCGATGAGAGTTTCATCAGATTGAGATACTGCCCGACAACGGGTTGCCAGGCGTTGGCCAGCCCTTGCGGCAGAAGGATGTAACGAAATAAGCGCCACGCGGAAAATCCCTGTGCGAGCGCCGCTTCCCGTTGCCCGGCAGGGACTGAACGTAGTCCCGATGCCACTTCCTCAATCAAGAAAGCCGAGGTGAATACGCCTAACCCCCATGCAGAACATAAAAACTCGGGGGTAAACCACCAGACGTCACCGGGCAAAACGGACCAGCGGTGATCCGCATTCACGGCATCCCGGAACGCCTGCGGTAACCCGTTCCAGGCGGCGAAATACCAGAACAGCAGTTGCACCAGCAGCGGTGTATTGCGAAACAGCGATACCCAGCTACTGACGACCGCGTTCCCGACACGTCCACCCGTCAGGCGAAGAAGCAGAAAAAGCAGCGCGAGCAGGGTTGCCAGCAGCATCCCCGCGAGCGTCACCCACAGGGTGGTGAGAAATCCGGATACGATCCACTGCAGGGGCTGTCCGGTCAGCACGCCCTGCCAGTCAAGTGCGGGCATTAGAGATGCTCCTGATGCAGCGGGTTCAGGACTTTTTGCAGGAATCGCTGAGCGCGTGGGTGCGACGGTTGCCTGAAAAATTGCTCCGGTGGCGCGGTTTCAAGAACGTGCCCGGCGTCGATAAACACAATCCGGTCGGCAATTTCCCGGGCAAATTGCATCTCATGCGTCACCACAATCATGGTGATCCCGCTGTGCGCAAGCGCCTTCATCACGAACAGCACTTCGCCAATCATCTCCGGGTCAAGCGCGGAGGTTGGCTCATCGAACAGAATGATTTGCGGTGAAGAGGCCAGCGCGCGGGCAATCGCCACGCGCTGTTGCTGACCGCCGGAAAGTTCGGCAGGGAAATGGTGTGCTTTTTCCAGCATCCCCACTTTTTCCAGCAGTGCCAGCGCCCGCGCCTGAGCTGGCTGGGCCTTCCAGCCGTGAACATGCTCCAGCGCCAGAGTGATGTTTTGACTGGCGGTGAGATGGGCGTAAAGATTGAACTGCTGAAACACAAACCCGACGCGGCTGCGCAACTGACGCAGCGCGGTACCGGAGAGCCGTTCTGTGGGTTTGTTATCGATCAGGATCTCGCCACCGCTCAGGGTTTCAAGCTGATTGATAAGCCGGATCAGGGTGGATTTTCCGGAACCCGAAGGCCCGAGAATGGCCACCACTTCACCTGGCGTGATGGTGAGGTTAATGCCCTTTAAGACCTGATGGTTACCGTAATGTTTCTGCACATCGCGAAACTCGACGCTGGCGTGTTCCAGATGTGAAAAATCCGCGGCACCGGCCGCGGAGTGTGAAAAAAGCGCTGAGAGCATATTACTGAGCTTCTATTTTAAAGGCACGAGGCTGTGGGGAGGGGGTATCCGGACCGAACCAGACGTCATAGATTTTTGCCGCCTGACCGTTCTTCTCAAGGTTAACAAGCTCGTCGTTGACGGCTTTCAGCAGAGCGGTTTCGCCTTTTTTTACCCCCACGCCAATCTCTTCTTTGCTGAGCAGATCGGGCAGGATTTTGAAGTTCGCCTTGTCCGGCGCCTGCGCCAGCAGACCGGCCAGAATCGTACTGTCCTGAGTGATAGCCTGCACGTTACCGTTGCGCAGGGCCGTCAGCGCCAGCGGAATATCGTCATAAGAGAGCACGCGGGCGTGCGGGAAACGCTGGTGCAGCGCCTGTTCACCCGTTGTGCCTTTTACCGCGCCAATGCGCGCCCGGCTATAGGCCTCAAGCGTATCGGCAGCTTTTACCGGTACCAGGAACTGCTGGCCGGTCACGAAATAGGGAAGGGAGAAATCAACCACCTGCGCCCGTTCCGGGGTAATGGTGATATCTGCCACAATCAAATCTGCCTTACCGGACTGCAGGAGGGGAATGCGGTTAGCCGGGTTGGTGGCGACCAGTTCAAGCTTCACGCCAAGTGCACTGGCGAGCGCTCTGGCGAAATCGACGTCGTAGCCGACAATCTCATGGGTCTTTGCATCGATGGAGCCAAACGGTGGATTGGCATCAAAGGTGGCAACTTTGACCACGCCTGCGGCTTTAATATCCGCCAGTTGATCGGCCTGCACCTGCATCGAGAACAGACCGCCTGCCGCCAGTAAGCCCAGCACCAGTGTCCTTTTTTTAAACCCTTTCGTGTTTGCTGCCATAGTGATTGTTCATCCCGTTGTTTTTGTTTTACCCCGTCACGCTCCCATAAGCGAAAGCTCTCGCCAAATAAGAAATCGTTCTTTGCTATTAGCAAAAAAGCATTAGTGAACAAGGTGTTAATGGTGAGTAAAAGAATGGAGGGCTATTTGCAAATCCTGCACATCGACAGTGGATTTTGGTATTTCCCCTGTGCGGGTGTTGGGTGTTTAACTTAGGGCAAGTGAAGCGATAGGGGGAAAGACGATGAAAAAGTGGATAAACACGTTACGGCGGTTTTTTGCGACCCGACCAGCGAATGCGGAGAACAGCGCGCAACGTGTTCTTGAGTCCGTACTGCCTGTCGCCAGCCTGTATGGCGTGGACGTTGCCAACATTCATCCGGAGTGGTTCCATGATAAAACGTCACGCTGAACTGCGCCGCACGCGCGAAATGTACTGGAATGAGCTGTGCGAAATTTTGTTCTGACAACGGTTAACTGCTAATGTCGGCAGGATGAATCTCCTGACCCGTTAACGGAATGAATAACACTCTTTTCAGGCGCACGGTTATTGTCTGGCTGCTGGTGTGCCTCATCAGCGGCGTTTTGCTCTATGCCGAACAGATCCGCCGCCAGTTCTGGGAACGCGATCGTGAGTTTTCGACACGCTATTCCACCCTTAGCGCCGTGCTGACGCAAAATGAATCTGTTTTGCCGTTACTCAACGGCGAGGAAGACCTCGCGGCCCTGCGCAAAAAATTCCCGCACATCCTCGCCCTTGAGAAAACCTCAGGCCGTGCGCTGAACGCTGCCCGTGTGGAATCGACCCGCGATTGTCAGTACTGGCTGTATAATCCCTGGCGTCAGATCCGCGTACTTATCGATCTTGCGCCGCTGCTCCGCACCCAACATACCTTTGATGCACTTGCCATTCGCTTCAATGACGCAGATAACGCGCCCCCTGCCGGGGCTTTCTGGCACTGGCAGCGGACCTTCACGCAACCCACACAACCCTTTACCCTTATGGCCACGGCAAAGCCGCACTGGCTGGCCGTCTCCTGGTGGGTATATCCGTTCCTGTTCTTCGGCTGGGCAGTGCTTATCGCCGCGGCCAGCCTGCTGCTCTGGCAACGGCGGCAGCGCCAGCACGCCGAACAGCGCGCACACTATTACCAGCATGCAAGGCTCAACACCCTGGGAGAGATCACCGCTGGGATCGTGCATGAGATTAACCAGCCGCTGACTGCCGTTCAGACCTGGATTCAGGGTGCTCAGCGTCAGCAGCAGCAGGCGAATCCGCAGGCCGTATCGCAGGCGCTGGCTGCCGCGCTGGTACAAACCCAGCGTATCAGCGCGCTCTTAACCCGCTTTCGCGAACATGTGGTTCAGGAAAAAGTCACCTTGCGCGACATCGACCTGAAATCGTGCTGGCAACAGGTGGTCGATCTCCTTGAACATGAACGCCGCTCTGAGCATATCGCGGTGAGCCATGCGTTCGCGGCAGGTGCCACGCGGGTTCTGGCAGACAGACTCTGGCTTGAACAGGTGCTGCATAATCTGCTCAGTAATGCCATTCAGGCCCAGCAAGAGTGCGCGCAAGGGTGGGTGAAAATAACCAGCGAGAAACGGGAAAACTGGATTTATATCACCATAACTGATGGCGGACCTGGCTTTAGCCCGGAGGCCTTGCAGAACGCCTTTATGCCGTTTTACAGCGGACGGACGGAAGGAATAGGGCTGGGAATGACGTTAACGGAGTCGTTGATGACGCGCATGAATGGAACAATCACGCTGGGCAACGCGCCCCAGGGCGGGGCGCAGGTTCGGTTACAACTGGCGAGTGGAGAGGTAAATACGCGTGGATAACACAGTCTGGCTGATTGATGACGATGAATCCATCCGTGAGTCGCTGGCCTTCTTACTCTCGGGAATGGGCTGGCAGGTCAATGGGTTTGAAAGCGTGGACGCGTTTACGTCAGCGCACGGTGGGCGCGCGGCGCTCGTCGGCTGTCTGCTGCTGGATATGCGCATGCCGGGAAAAGGCGGGCTGACCTGGCTGGAGGAGGGCAAATGGCCCTGGCCGCTGCTGCCGGTTATCGTCATGACCGGACACGGCACCGTTGATGCCTGCCGCCGCGCCTTTCGCAATGGCGTCTTTGAGTTTTTCACCAAGCCGCTGGATGCCGATAAGCTCATTGAAACGGTGGGGCTCGCCTTCGAAGAGAGCCAGAGACGACTGACCCGTTGGCAGGAAACGTCGCGGATTAAAGCGCGTTTCGAACAACTGACGGCGCGTGAGCACGAGGTGCTGGCGGTGCTGATGGAAGGACGCAGCAATAAAGAGGTGGCCCTGCAGTTGAACCTCTCGCCCAGAACGGTTGAAGCGCACCGGGCCGCGGCGTTCGCCAAGCTTGGCGTGACCAGCCTGGTGCAGGCAATCCGCGATTACGACAAATTACAATCCGTATAACTACCAGGATAATTGCGTAATCAACCGAATTACGCTTCATCGCGCGTCTGAGTACGATCGAACGGTATTCAATCATTCGAGGACGTGCGATGAAAAAAGTAATGATGGCAGCCGCGCTTGTCGCCGGTAGCGTAAGCCTGACGGCACAGGCCGACGCATTGAACCAGAAAAATCTCTCCCTGGCGCAGGCCAACGCGCTGGCGACCTCCGCTATTCAGGCCTGCGTAGCGAAAAACTACCAGGTGACGGTCACCGTGGTGGACCGCGCCGGTGTGGTCAAAGCGGTGCAGCGTACCGACAATGCCGGGCCCCACACGGTAAAAGCCAGCGAAATGAAAGCCTATACCGCGCTGAGTGCAAAAAACGCGTCAGGCAAGGTTATGGAAGCCGCGCAGAGCAATGCCGGCGCACAAAACATGCGTGATATTCCGGGCTTCCTGCTGCTGGCCGGTGGTCTGCCGGTGAAAGAGGGGGATGAGGTGATCGGCGCAATAGGGATCGGCGGTGCGCCGGGTGGTCATCTGGATGAAGCGTGCGCGCAGGCGGCGATTGACGGGCTGAAGAAATAATATAAAAAAGCACCGGGTTTTCCGGTGCTTTATCATCAGATCTTGCAGGCATCACCGCAGTCGTCATCGGCGATAATCGACTGCGCTTTTTTATCAGCGTCGTCGAGACGTTCCGCGTTACGCTCTTCAGCTTCATCCAGCCCGTTAAAGACCAAGTTTTCGAGATCAATTTCCATATGGCACCTGCTTTGTTCGGTTTTTGATACTGGCACAGTATAGGGCAAAAAGAGCCGGCAATGTACCGCGCAGCACATAACGATAATCCCTGCCATACTCAGTGCTTTATCGCTGAGGAGAGCTCATGATTACACTGTGTAAAACCTGCGGTACCTCTTATGACGAAACGCCGGCGCGATGCCCTGTATGCGAGGATGAACGCCAGTATGTTCCGGCCAGCGGCCAGGCGTGGAGTGATTTTGCGACGGTGACGGCCACACACAGCAATAAATGGCAGCAGCTGGAGCCGCAGCTGCTCAGTATCAAAACGGTGCCCGCTTTTGCCATCAACCAGCGCGCGCTGCTTCTGCGTACCCCCCATGGCAATATCCTTTGGGATTGCATTGCGAATCTCGACCCGGCAACCAGAACCATCATCACGGCGCTCGGCGGTATCAGCGCGATCGCGATTTCACACCCTCACTACTACACCACGATGCAGGAGTGGGCCGGGGCTTTCGATGCGCCGGTTTACCTGCACGCGAACGATCGCGAGTGGGTTATGCGCGACAGCCCGATGCTCCACTTCTGGCAGGGCGATACGCTGGACATTTTCCCCGCGGTAACGTTATTACGCCTCGGAGGACATTTCGCTGGCGGAACGGTGCTGCACTGGCAGGGGGGTGATGGTGTCTTGCTGGCAGGCGATATTCTACAGGTCACGCCGGGCAAAGATGCCGTCTCGTTTATGTGGAGCTATCCGAATATGCTGCCGTTGCCCGCCCGCAGCGTCGAAGACGTGACCGGGCGGCTGGTGGGGAAAAAATTCGCTCGCCTGTACGGCGCTTTTGAAGGGCAAAATATCCTGGCGAATGCGGATGAGATTGTGCAGCGGTCGGGCCAGAAATATATTGCTTGTCTGAAGTAAAGTCCGGTGGGTAAACTTTACTTGTGTGATCCCGATCATACCTAAACTAAAACAGATAAAAGAGAAATTGCTATGCAACATATCATTGAAGGTTTTCTCAGCTTTCAAAAAGAGATTTTCCCGCAACGTAAAGAGCTCTTCCGCAGTTTAGCGTCCAGCCAGAATCCCAAAGCGCTGTTCATCTCATGCTCCGACAGCCGTCTGGTCCCAGAACTGGTCACTCAGCAAGAGCCAGGACAACTCTTTGTCATTCGTAATGCTGGCAACATCGTGCCACCATTCGGCCCTGAGCCAGGCGGTGTCTCCGCAACGATTGAATACGCGGTTGTCGCGCTGGGCGTGACCGATATTGTTATCTGCGGCCACTCCAACTGTGGGGCCATGAAAGCCATTGCCGACAATGCGAACCTCGAACCTATGCCGGCGGTTTCTCACTGGTTACGCTATTCCGATGCGGCAAAAGCGGTGGTTGAGAAGAAAACCTGGGATAAGCCAATCGATAAAGTGAATGCGATGGTGCAGGAAAACGTGTTTGCGCAGCTGAGCAACATTAAGACTCACCCGTCAGTGGCGGTGGGCCTGCGCAATAACGCCATCCGTCTTCACGGCTGGGTGTATGACATTGAAAGCGGCAAAATCCTTGCACTGGATAAAGAGACGAAAACCTTCGTCTCTTTATCCGATAACCCGCAGGTTTACTTCGAGTAATCCCGCGTTGCAGGGCACGGATGCCCTGTCAGTCATCACTGTACGGTAATTTCCTTCTTGAACCCGATGCGGTTTTCTCTGCGGCTTTTGCCATCGCCTCTGCTATCTCTGCACATTCCGCCAGTCCCTGAACAAAAGGGTGATCGTGCATCAGCCACGGGATTGCGCCAAATGCAATGCGTCCGCGAAGCGTTTCCGGCGCTTTTAACGTGTAATCCTCGCCAATATCCGGGATCTCATCGCCCGTCGCCTGTAGCTGTTTGCGCAGCGTCGGGAAGGGCAGATCTTTTGTTTTAAGCGGCTTTTGCCCGCGGGCATCAATAAAGACGTCGAAACGGTAGGTTGTTTCTTTTGTGGTGATGACCGTCTGCGCGCTGCCAATATCCAGCGTGTAATCATCACCCAGCGCCACAACGCTAATGATGCCGGCCTCACGAAGCGCGAGAAGCCTGCGAATCGACTGCGGGGGAATGGCGGCATAGTTGTCGATAAAGACGCGTGCCAGCCCGTTTTTAAAGCGTTCAGCGTCCTTTTCGGTAAGATGAGGAACCATCTCCTGGACCACTTCATGCAGCCGAAGCACGGTGTAGCGCCAGGCCACCGTGCGCCGGTCACGTTTGTTCCGCTCGACCTCATTCAGGTTCTCTTCAGCCCAGGTAAACGGACCGTGCTGTTTTCGATCCTCAAACCACGCTTCGCGAAGGCTGTCCGCCGTCTGCATGCGCAGCGATATTTTCTCACACCAGGCCGGGTCGGCGAGTTCAAGCTCTTTCACCATCAGGGCGAAAATGCGGTCAAGCAGACCGTCTGATCCTTTGGCGATTTCGGCTTCGAGTACCGATTCGGTTAATACCGACAGCGGTTCGTACGGAATAGGGCAGTAAAAATCGGCCTCTGGCAGAATCCCGGTCCTGGACATGAGTACAATTTTTAACGCTTCACTTCCTTTATCGAGGAGGAACGTGCCGTCGCGAAACTCACCGTGCTGCATGACCACGGCCATCGCCGCGTCCAGCCCGCTTAAGGATGTTCCCATAATACCGACGCGGCAGGGGCGGATGCGGGCATCCATCAACCCTGACCACGGGCTTGGGAAATACGCGCGCGTGGCTTCCTCTTCTTCTGGCCAGACATGCCCGGTGGCGATCACGGCGAGATCGAATCGTTCCGGAAACGGCGTGTCATTGACCGAAAGCGTCACGCCGGAGGAGGACGGGGCAACATCGGTGACGCTGGCAGACGTGTGGATCTCAACCTGAAATCCCCGCCTCTTAGCTTCCTGGACTATCGTCTGGAAACTGTCGCGAAAATACTCGCCCAGCAGAATACGGGGCAAAAACTGTCTGTCATGCAAGGTGGCTTTATCAACCTTAAAGCGCGCCAGATGGGCTTCACTCTGGCGCTTAAGCCAGTCGAGGTAGGTCATAAAAAGGGGCGGGATTTCAATGCTGGCAATGTTCGCCAGCATCAGGCGAGAGTTATCGTCGTCGTTGTAGGGCATTCCCACGCCAGCTTCGTCTGCCTGTTCAAAAACGGAGACAGAGAGCGGCGACGCGTTCTTAAGAAGAGAATAAAAGGTGTAAATCCCTGTAGGGCCGGAGCCGATAATGGCGATTTTCTTCATCGACAGTCTTCCTGTTTTTTTTCCATAAGAAAAGCGTAGCAGGAGAATAATGATGAAATTGGGGTATTAAGAAAAATCAGGGCTTAAGAAGAGGATTTGCACCATTTCAGGACTGAAATGGTGCGTCCGAGTGGACTCGAACCACCGACCCCCACCATGTCAAGGTGGTGCTCTAACCAACTGAGCTACGGACGCAGAATGGTGCGTTCAATTGGACTCGAACCAACGACCCCCACCATGTCAAGGTGGTGCTCTAACCAACTGAGCTATGAACGCAACGTGTTGTCGGTGACAACGGGGACGAATATTAGCGGCACAGCATCGTTGAGGCAAGAGGGAAAATGCATTTTTCTCTCTGATTTCACGCGATTGCTTTATTACCGCGCAAAGTGAAGAGAAAGTAGCCGCCAGCTGGCGGCTACTTTGTATTTAACGTGCAGCGCGTTGCAATATTACCGCGGATGACTGGCGTTGCAGGAAGCGCATGCGCAGCATCATCATAATTGCCGCAGAGGTTAAGCCGATGATAAAGCCCATCCAGAATCCTGCCGGCCCCATGCGGTCAACCACCAGGTCGGTAAGTGCCAGGATATAACCACACGGCAGACCCAGCACCCAGTAAGCGATGAAGGTGATAAAGAAGATCGAACGCGTATCTTTATACCCACGCAGTACGCCGCTGCCAATCACCTGTATGGAATCGGAGATCTGGTACACCGCGGCAAGCAGCATCAGATGGGAGGCCAGGGCCACCACTTCCGGGTTGTCGTTGTAAAGCAGGGCAATTTGCTCACGCAGCGTGATGGTAAACAGTGCCGTACAGATGGCCATACAGACACCGACGCCAAGCCCCGTGCGGGCCGCCGTTTGCGCATCCAGCGTCGAACCTTGTCCCAGACGAAAGCCCACGCGAATGGTCACCGCTGCGGCCAGCGACATCGGCAATACGAACATCAGGGAACTGAAGTTCAGCGCAATCTGGTGACCGGCTACGTTCACAATGCCGAGCGGAGAAACCAGCAGGGCGACCACGGCAAACAGCGTCACTTCAAAGAACAGCGCCAGCGCAATCGGCAGGCCTAACTGCACCAGACGCGTCATGATGTTCCAGTCCGGCGTGCTGAACGAACGTTCATTGCGGATATCGCGCATTGAACGGGCACGTTTCACATAGGAGATCATACTGAAGAACATCACCCAATAGACGGCAGCCGTCGCCACGCCGCAGCCGACGCCGCCGAGCTCCGGCATACCGAAGTGACCATAGATGAAGATGTAGTTCACCGGAATATTCACCAGCAAGCCGATAAAGCCCATTACCATTCCGGGCTTGGTTTTCGCCAGGCCTTCACACTGGTTACGCGCGACCTGGAAGAACAGATAGCCAGGCGCACCCCACAGCAGGGCCCGCAGATAGCCGACGGCTTTGTCAGCCAGTGCCGGGTCAATATTATGCATGGCGCGGATGATATGACCGGCATTCCACAGCACAACCATTATCAGCACGGAGACAAACCCTGCCAGCCAGAACCCCTGTCGAACCTGATGGGCAATACGTTCACGTCGCCCTGAGCCATTTAGCTGAGCGATAACCGGGGTGAGGGCGAGCAGCAGGCCGTGGCCAAACAGGATGGCCGGAAGCCAGATCGAGGTGCCTATTGCCACGGCGGCCATATCGGTGGCGCTGTAGCCACCCGCCATTACCGTATCCACAAATCCCATTGCGGTCTGGGCCACTTGCGCGATGATCACTGGTATAGCCAGTGCCAATAACTGGCGCGCTTCATTCATGTACTTCTGCACGTGAACACCTTTATATTCTAGTTATTTGAGAGACTAAAAAGGCCGCCGTAACTGGCAGCAAGAAGAAAATGCAGGGGGGTGCCAGCTATTGTAGCGGGGTTTAGCTATTTATCTAGTGAAAAAATCGCCACAAAATGCGCTCCGCTGGCAACCTGTTTTTCCAACTGTTATTGTGGTGGGATTAAACGGTGTCACCACCGTCCGGAAAAAACAGGAGTTGTAAGCATGTTTACTGGTATTGTGCAGGGCACCGCCAAAGTGGTGTCCATTGATGAAAAACCTAATTTCCGAACTCATGTGGTTGAGCTTCCGGAATATATGCTTGATGGCATTGAAACTGGCGCCTCGATTGCACATAACGGCTGTTGCCTGACGGTAACCGAAATTAACGGTAACCAGATTAGCTTTGATTTAATGAAAGAGACGCTGCGCATCACCAACCTGGGCGAGCTGGTGGTGGGGGATACCGTAAACGTAGAGCGTGCGGCCAGGTTCAGCGATGAGATTGGCGGCCATCTGATGTCAGGCCATATTATGACCACCGCGGAAGTGGCGAAGATTGTCACCTCGGAAAATAACCGTCAAATCTGGTTTAAAGTGCAGGATCCTTCATTAATGAAATACATCCTGTATAAAGGATTTATTGGTATTGATGGGATTAGCCTGACGGTTGGGGAAGTGACGCCGACCCGTTTCTGCGTGCATTTAATTCCTGAAACTCTCCAGCGTACAACCCTGGGGGCGAAAAAACTGGGGCATCGGGTTAATATCGAAATCGATCCGCAGACTCAGGCGGTTGTGGATACCGTTGAGCGGCTGTTGGCGGCAAAAGAAGCCGCAATAATAAAGACCGCAGAAGAAGAATAAAATGAACCCCGGATATCCGGGGTTTTTTTTAGCGTGCGACCCGCAAACCGTGTTCTATCCCTCGGCTGAAAACAACCTGCCAAAGTTGAATATCACGCGCGCGAAAGGCGCCTGCGCAGGCATTGAGATAATAGCTGAACATCCGTTTAAACCGTTCAGAATAGTTGTCCGCAATTTCTGGCCAGGCTTCCTGAAAACGTGAATGCCATGCCATCAACGTGGTGTCATAATCCGCGCCAAAGTTATGCCAGTCTTCCATAATGAAATGAGGTTCACTGGCGTTAGCAATCTGGCGAACGGACGGCAAACAGCCATTCGGAAAGATGTATTTGTTGATCCACGGATCGACGTTATTGTCGGTGCGCTTAGAACCAATGGTGTGCAGCAGGAAGATACCGTCAGGTTTCAAGTTACGGTCCACCACGCTGAAGTAGGTGTCATAGTTTTTCGGCCCCACGTGTTCGAACATGCCGACGGAGACTATGCGATCAAACTGCTCGTTCAGGTCGCGATAATCCTGAAGGCGAATATCCACATCAAGGCCCTGGCAGCGCTCCCGTGCCATTTTTTGCTGTTCAGCTGAAATGGTCACACCGACCACGCTGGCACCATAATGCTTCGCCATAAAATAGGCCAGACCACCCCATCCACAGCCGATATCCAGCACACGCATACCCGGCTGTAGCTGCAGTTTTTCACAAATCAGACGCAGCTTAGCCTGCTGGGCTTCTTCAAGGGTTGAGGCCTCTTTCCAGTAGGCGCAGGAATATTGCATGAAAGGATCGAGCATGCGGCTGAACAGGTCATTACCGAGGTCGTAATGCTCCTTGCCGACGATCCACGCCCGTTTTTTGCTTTGCAGATTAAACAGCCGGGCGGAGGCGACACGTAATGTATCTTTCAGATTGCGGGGGAGCTGGTTTTCCAGACCGGCGCGTAACACGCTGGAGAAAAACATATCCAGCCGTTCACACTCCCACCAGCCGTCCATATAACTTTCCCCCAGGCCTAACGATCCCTCCCGCAATACGCGTTTAAAAAAGTCGGGATGCTTAACCTGTGGATCGGATGGCGAAGATCCATTAATAGTGATGCCTGCACGACCTAACAGTTCACTGACGATCCGGGACCAGTTATCGTCCGGAACGCTGACTTCTTCTATACACGATGAACTCATAGCTTCTCCATCACCTTACTGTGATCAGAACCTTCAAACAGCGTAGACGCTTTTTATGGTTTGTGAGAAATCTCACGGTATTTCCCCGTGAGGCTAGTATCCGACGTAGAACAGAGGAAGGGAGATAACCCTTGCCGAAATGCCTTCCATGGTAAAACGGGAGCGCTCCGGCTCCCGTTAACACTTAATATTTATCGTATTTAATCGAACCAAATTTAGTATAGGCCTCAAAATTTGGTGATTCAATAGAAAATTCTTAGCAACCTAATCACTGATATTTAACATAATTTCTGGCGCGATTATGCATGCGAGGTTTTCACCTCTGCGCGGTCATCCTGCTCACGTTGTGCCGCTGACTGCATACGGTATCCCAGAAGGGCCAGCGCAACCGTAACCAGCATGACGCTGGTGGTGGTCAGGAGCGGCGTGGCAATCAGCGCAGAGACCACCAGGCTTGCCAGGAAGCACAGACCCAGCTGCAGGGTATTCTGAAGCGCGGCCGCACGACCTGTTGCCTGTGGGAACGGACGTAACGCCTGGGCCACGACGATAGGGTAAATCGCACCGTTCGCCACGGCCATCACGCAGAAGGGAATCAGAATTTCTGCCAGACCTGCGCCCGGGATAAAGCCCACAGCCCAGGTGGCGATCACGCTCAGCGCGTAGAGCACCAGCAGCCAGGGCAACATCTGCTGACCTTCCCATTTTTGCAGCGCCGCGCGACAGCCATAGCCCCCGACCAGAAACGCGATGGTCTGCGGGACATAGCTCAGACCGATGGCGGCCGGGCTGTAACCCATATCGTGAAGAATGAACGGCGAACCGGTCAGCCACGCGAAGAAACTCGCCGAGCAGGCGGCATAAATCAGGACATTACCGCGGTACGCTTTGGTGCTCAGCAGAGAGGTGAAGGTCACCGGTGTTGTGTCAGCAGGCGTCTCTTTCTTATGTGCCGCCTTGAGTGTGAATGCCGGGATCATCAGGACCAGCGTGATGGCAAACAGCGTAGCGAAAATGGCCTGCCAGTCGAAATGCGCCAGGATCCAGCTCCCGAGCAGCGGGGCGAGGGCAGGCGAAAGCCCTACCAGCGGCATAATGGTGGCGAAAATGCGGTTTGTACGGTTGGCCGGATAGTAGTCGGTGACCAGCGCCTGCCAGGTCACCGCGGCAGCACAGACGCCAACGGCCTGCACAAAGCGCAGTACCAGCAACCAGGTTGCATCGCGTACCCATAACATTCCCAGACAGCCGACTGCAAAGATAGCCAGCCCCAGCAACAGCACCGGTTTACGGCCAAAGCGGTCAGAGAGAGGCCCCCAGAGCAGCTGCGCGAAGGCAAAGCCCGCGAGGAATAAGCTCAGGCTGGCGCTGATGGCTGCCGCCGGGGTCTGTAAATCTTCCTGCATTGCGGCGAAGGCAGGCAGGTACATATCAGTGGCTAAAAAGCCCAGCACGCTTAAACCACCGAGCCAGACTAAAAATCCTTTCCTGGGTTGCATTGTTTTTTTCTCCTGAGGGAGGCAGGTCTATGTTTGCGCAGAGTGTAGGGAGTGCAAAGCAGCTTGTGAAACGCTAATATTTGGCGAGTGCATTCAAAATTTTTGCAGGCAGAAAATGTGGTCAGATTATTCTCTTGAAGTGGTCGATGCTGTTGCGCGCAACGGCAGCTTTAGCGGTGCAGCGCAGGAGTTGCACCGCGTCCCCTCGGCAATCAGCTATACGGTGCGTCAGCTTGAGGAATGGCTGGCCGTTCCGCTGTTTGAACGGCGTCACCGTGATGTGGAATTAACGCCCGCCGGGGCATGGTTTTTGAAAGAAGGGCGTTCTGTTATCAAAAAAATGCAGATCACCCGCGAACAGTGTCAGCAGATCGCTAACGGCTGGCGAGGGCATCTTTCGATTGCCGTGGATAACATCGTAAAACCGGAACGTACCCGGCAAATGATTGTCGATTTCTATCGCCATTTCTCGGATGTCGAATTGCGGGTATCCCAGGAAGTGTTTAACGGCGTCTGGGATGCGCTGGCGGATGGCAGGGCAGAGATGGCGATCGGTGCCACGCAGGCGATCCCGGTCGGGGGACGCTTTGCCTTTCGCGACATGGGCATGCTCAGCTGGAAATGTGTGGTGGCAAGCGATCATCCGCTGGCGGCCCTGGACGGGCCGCTCAGCGACGAAACGCTCCGTAACTGGCCCTCGCTGGTGCTGGAAGATACCTCGCGTTCGTTGCCCAAACGCATTACCTGGCTGCTGGATAACCAGCGACGGGTGGTTGCGCCGGACTGGGAATCCTCAGCAACATGCCTCAGCGCAGGGCTGTGCGTTGCCATGGTTCCTGGCCATTTTGCACGGCCCCGAATCGACACCGGTGAATGGGTTGAACTGACGCTGGAAAATCCTTTTCCGGATGCGGCCTGTTGCCTCACCTGGCAACAAAATGATGTGTCGCCCGCAATGGCCTGGCTTCTGGATTACCTGGGAGACAGTGAGACGCTTAACCGGGAATGGCTACGGGAGCCAGTATAACTGGCCCCGTAAAAGATTAACGACGATAGTCGCGGAACGGACCATCCGCAACGGAACGGCGTTCGATAAGACGCGGGTGAACTTCAATGGACTGAGACTCTTCACGCTTGTTGACGATCCTGTCCATCAGCATATTGAAGGCCGTTTCACCCAGCGAGTCTTTTGGCTGGTGGATGGTGGTCAGCGCCGGGGTAAAGAAGCGCGCGTTGCGCACGTTGTCATACCCGATCACGGAAATGTCCTGCGGCACGCGCAAACCCAGTTCATCGGCGGCACAGAGAGCACCCATCGCCATAATGTCACCGCCACAGAAAACGGCTGTCGGGCGATGCGACTGGGAGACAATCTGCTGCATCGCGCGGTAACCGGATTCCGGTTCAAAGTCACCCTGCACGATCCAGTTTTCCGGCACGGTAATCAGCGCCTCTTCCATTGCTTTCATAAACCCGGCCAGACGCCCGGCACCGGTGTTGCGCTCCAGTGGACCCGGGATCACACCAATCTCGCGGTGACCACGTTCAATCAGATAACGGCCTGCCATATAGCCGCCTTCAAACGCGTTATCGATGACGGAGTCGGTGAAGTCTGCACGTGCTTCGCCCCAGTCCATGACCACCATAGGAATATGGCGGTACTCTTCCAGCATGGAAAGCACGGACTCCGGATACTCTGAACACATCACCAGCAGGCCATCCACACGCTTTTGCGCCATCATGGAGAGATAAGCGCGCTGTTTTTCAATGCTGTTCCACGCGTTGCCCAGAATCAGGGTATAGCCTTTCTGGAAGCAGTTTTTCTCGACTGCTTCAATGATCTCGGCAAAATAGGCCGCTTCACTGCTGGTTGCCAGCAAACCAATGGATTTGGTGTGATTAACTTTGAGGCTGCGCGCCACCGCACTCGGTGAATAGTGTAATTCTTTGATTGCCGCCCAGACGGCGTTGCGCGTCTCTTCCGCCACAAAGCGGGTTTTGTTAATTACATGTGATACGGTTGTAGTGGAAACGTTTGCGCGTTTTGCTACGTCTTTAATTGTTGCCATTAAATGTCACTCCAGACCATATCCTAAACTCCTGAAAAACTTGAAGGTAAACGTTTGCCTTCTCTCACCCTTATCACGCAATCTTGAATTGCGGCACGCCGGGAAAACGACACAGGACGTCAGGAGGGGGTCAATGGCCGGTACGCTAATAAATTTAGCGTGGAATTTTGTCCTATCTTGATGAAAAGGGGAAGAGCTAAAGTGGTTATCAGTTTAAATCCAGGAAGATTTTTGAACTAAACTGTGTAAAAATGAGCAGGCTCACTTTTCGTGGGGAGATTAAAAGGAGAAAAATTGATGAGCTACGATCTGAAGTTTTCGCTGGTGACCACCGTTATTGTACTGGCTCTGATTGTTGCGGCGGGTCTGACGGCTGCATTGCACTGATTTACACGGAGGGAGAGCTCTCTCCCTCTCAGTTTTCCTGATTGTTACGCCTGCGGCAAAAATCTTTTGCCAATTTGTTAACTTCTCATTTTTTGTGATTGATGTCATGCTTTCGGCTTCTTTGTTCTGTGTCACGACATGACACGGCATCCGGAGTTGACGCATGAAAATCAATTTTCCCCTGCTTGCCCTGGCGATTGGCGCTTTTGGGATTGGCACCACTGAATTCTCCCCGATGGGGTTACTGCCTGTTATCGCCCGGGGCGTGGATGTTTCTATCCCGGCGGCCGGGATGCTCATCAGCGCCTACGCCATTGGCGTGATGGTGGGGGCACCGCTCATGACGCTTCTGCTTTCACACCGCGCGCGCCGCAATGCGCTGATTTTCCTGATGGCGATATTTACGCTGGGCAACGTGCTCTCCGCGATTGCGCCGGATTACACCACCCTGATGTTGTCCCGCATTCTGACCAGCCTTAACCACGGCGCGTTCTTTGGGCTGGGATCGGTTGTGGCCGCAAGCGTGGTGCCAAAACACAAGCAGGCGAGTGCCGTGGCAACCATGTTTATGGGTCTGACGATTGCCAACATTGGCGGTGTACCTGCCGCAACCTGGCTGGGTGAGGCGATAGGCTGGCGCATGTCGTTCCTGGCGACGGCCGTGCTGGGTGTTATCGCCATGGTGGCGTTGTACTTCTCCTTGCCGAAAGGCAGCGCTGGTGAACGTCCTGACGTCCGCAAAGAGCTGTCGGTACTGATGCGCCCGCAGGTGCTCTCCGCGCTGTTGACCACCGTACTGGGGGCGGGCGCCATGTTTACTCTGTACACCTATATTTCACCGGTGTTGCACGATATCACCCACGCGACGCCTCTCTTTGTGACCGCGATGCTGGTGCTGATTGGTGTCGGGTTCTCTATAGGCAACTATCTCGGCGGGAAATTCGCCGATCGTTCCGTGAGCGGGACGCTGAAAGGCTTTTTAACGCTGCTGATTGTCATCATGATCGCCATTCCATGGCTGGCGCGTAATGAAGTCGGGGCGGCGATGGCGATGGTTGTCTGGGGGGCTGCGACCTTTGCCGTGGTTCCGCCGCTGCAGATGCGCGTGATGCGCGTTGCCCATGAGGCACCGGGTCTCTCGTCGTCGGTCAATATTGGCGCGTTTAACCTTGGCAATGCGCTCGGTGCCGCTGCCGGTGGTGCCGTCATTTCTGGCGGCCTGGGATACAGCTTTGTGCCGGTGATGGGGGCGATAATTGCCGCGCTCGGCCTGCTGTTAGTGATGATGTCTGGCCGTAAACAGCCGGAAGCAGCGTGCGCTGCTAAATAATGAAAAAACGCAGAAGGGCAACCCCTTCTGCGTGTCTCTTACGCGGCGAAGTTCTTCGCCACAAACGCCCAGTTAACCAGTGCCCAGAAGTGCTCCAGGTAGTTCGGGCGCGCGTTACGGTAATCAATGTAGTAAGCGTGTTCCCAGACGTCCACGGTCATCAGCGGCGTTGCGCTGGTGGTCAGTGGCGTACCCGCGTTCGAGGTGGAAACGATAGCCAGTTTGCCGTCCGCGTCTTTCACCAGCCACGTCCAGCCAGAACCGAAGTTCTTGACTGCAGCATCCGTAAACTTCGCTTTAAAATCAGCAAAGCTGCCAAACGCCGCGTTAATCGCGCCAGCCAGTTCACCCGTAGGTTCGCCGCCTGCATTCGGTGCCAGGCAGTGCCAGTAGAAGGTGTGGTTCCACACCTGAGCGGCATTGTTAAAGACACCGCCCTCTGAACTGCGGACGATCTCTTCCAGCGTTTTGCCTTCAAAATCGGTGCCCTTGATCAGGTTGTTCAGATTGGTGACGTACGTCTGGTGATGTTTGCCGTAGTGATACTCCAGGGTTTCCGCAGAAATGTGCGGGGCCAGGGCGTCTTTTGCATATGGTAGTGCAGGTAATTCGAACGACATTGCTTCTCTCCTTATTGTTTTTTATGTTGCCAATAACCACACAGACAACAGGGACAGAATAGCAAATTGAAAGGGTATGCAAAAGAGGAACTTACCCTGCCACGGCTGTGGCAGGGCAGGGGTTAGCGAATGGTTTTTGGCGTCATCACGCGGCGTGCGCCGACATAGTGACGTACCCAGTAGTCTTCACTGAGAGAGGTTATCTGGATGTCCTGGCCGCTACGTGGGGACTGGATAAATTTCCCGTTGCCTACATATACGCCAACGTGGTCAGCCGTGCCGCGCCCCTGAGTGCGGAAGAAGACGAGATCGCCATTCTCCAGTTCACCGCGGTTGACCGGTGACGCGTCGCGCAGGTGATACATCTCATTGGCGGTACGTGGAATTCGGAACTTCACCAGATCTTTGTAGGCGTAATAGACGAGGCCGCTGCAGTCGAAACCGGTACGCGGTGAGCTGCCGCCCCAGCGATAGGGTTTGCCAATCTGCCCCATCAGTTTGTTCAACGCCGTTTTTTGCGCTTTCTGCACGCGAACCTTATGCACTTCCGCTATTTTCGTGACCTTCGTGCATTTCGCTTTATGACCTTTGCGGGGGATGCATTTTTCCGTCACGAGATTAGCTGCAGTTTGCGAGGCTTTGCTTTTGGTTGCGTGGGCAGTGCGGGAAGGTTTTGTTTTCGTCTTGCTGGAGGCGGTCTTTTTAGTCTGGGTGGTGGTCTTTTTTTTGTCGTTCTTGCTGGTGGTTTTTTTCTTACGGTCTGTGGTTTTGGCCAGATGCGTTTTTTGTACAGCAGAGTGCCGCGCCTGTTGAGAGGCGTTCGCCACTGGCGTGAAAGTGAGTGTTGTAAACAGTAAAGCACAGAGCGTGATCGAGATTTTATTTATCCGCGCCACTGGGCAGTCCCCTGATAAATGCAGGTCATCAATAATACCCGCGAATGATTTACAAAGCCCGTCGATTCTAATCTATAAAAACCCGATAAGTTAATAGCATTTTTCAATCTACAATCCTGTTTCGTTAGCAAGTGCAAAAAAATTCATCAATCTGTCGCACTATTGTTCACTCCCTAAACAAAACCCTGAGTGCCGCAGGGTTAAACACCATTTGCAATGCAACTTTTCATCACTCGCGGTAAAATAAGAAAGACGTGACAAAAATGTTATTTTCCGATGGCAGTCTGAACCGCTACAATGACAGACGAATGCCGTAACAGAAGTTAAAGGAAGCAAGACATGAGCACCACTATTGAAAAAATCCAGCGCCAGATCGCTGAAAACCCGATTCTGCTGTATATGAAAGGTTCTCCGAAGCTGCCAAGCTGTGGCTTCTCCGCGCAAGCGGTTCAGGCGCTGTCTGCCTGTGGTGAGCGTTTTGCTTACGTTGATATCCTGCAGAACCCGGACATCCGCGCTGAGCTGCCTAAATACGCTAACTGGCCGACGTTCCCACAGCTGTGGGTAGACGGTGAGCTGGTCGGCGGTTGCGATATCCTGATCGAAATGTATCAGCGCGGCGAACTGCAGCAGCTGATCAAAGAAACGGCTGCGAAGTACAAAACGGAAGAGCCAGACGCGGAGTAAGTTATCTGCGAAGACAAAAAAGCGACCTCATGAGGTCGCTTTTTTTTATTCTTCACTGTCACCCATCGGCAGTGGCCAGCCGCCCAGACGCTTCCAGCGGTTCACAATTTCGCAAAACAGCTCCGCCGTCCGCTCGGTGTCATAAAGTGCGGAATGCGCCTGCGTACCGTCAAACTCAATGCCTGCCGTAATACAGGCCTTTGATAATACCGTTTGTCCCAACGCCAGACCGCTCAGTGCCGCGGTATCGAAGGTCACAAACGGGTGGAAAGGGTTACGCTTGAGCGACGCGCGCTCAGCGGCGGCCATCGTAAAGGTGTGATCGAACGTGGCGTTATGCGCCACCATAATGGCGCGGCTGCAGTTGCTCTCTTTCATGCCTTTACGCACCATTTTAAAAATGGCGTGCAGCGCGTCATATTCACTTACCGCACCACGCAGCGGATTATGCGGATCGATGCCGTTAAAGGCCAGCGCCTCGGGCTGTAAGTTGGCCCCTTCAAACGGTTCAACGTGGAAATGCAGCGTGGTGTCCGGTGTAAGCCATCCCTGTTCATCCATCTTCAGCGTGATGGCGGCAATTTCAAGCAGCGCATCGGTTTTAGCGTTAAATCCGGCTGTTTCAACATCGATCACAACAGGATAAAAACCACGAAAACGGTCGCACAGACCGCTAAATTGAGCGTTATCGGACATCAGGGTCTCTTACATGGGGAAAAAAGCAGTGCGCATTATGGCAAATTTTGGATGGGGATGCAGTAAAAGTACGGGCGCATGTTGCGCCCTGCGGGATCAGTTGCCCAGACCGCGACCAGCGTCTTTGGCTTCAATCAGTTCGATTTTGTAGCCGTCCGGATCTTCAACAAACGCGATCACGGTGGTGCCGCCTTTGACCGGGCCAGCTTCGCGCGTCACGTTACCGCCGTTGCTGCGAATACGTTCACAGGCTTCGGCTGCGTTGTCCACTTCCAGCGCGATATGACCATAAGCGGTGCCCAGCTCATAGCTGTCCACGCCCCAGTTGTAGGTCAATTCGATGACCGCTTCGTCCGTTTCCGGGCCGTAACCCACAAACGCCAGCGAGTATTTATATTCCGGGTTTTCGCTGGTGCGCAGCAGTTTCATACCCAGTACGTTAGTGTAGAAATCGACAGAACGTTGCAGATCGCCAACGCGCAGCATGGTGTGAAGTAGGCGCATAATTTCCTCATTAACCAATGGAATAGAATATCTATTTGAACAGAAACGATGTTTTAGTATAGCGGCGAAAGGTCGCCGCTATCAATGAGCAATGAAGAGATTACAGGGTAGGGTAGTCGGTATAACCTTCAGCGCCGCCGCCGTAGAAGCTTTCCGGACGCTGAGGGTTCAGCGCGGCTTTCTGCTGCAGACGGGCGACCAGATCAGGGTTAGCGATAAAATCGCGACCAAATGCAACGGCGTCGATCAAACCTTTGCTAATCAGATCTTCAGCTTTCTCAGGGGTATATGCACCTGCACCGATGATCACACCGTGGAAGCGTTCGCGTACTTTCTGACGGAAGGCTTCAGTGTAAGGCTGACCACCGGCCCAGTCTGGCTCAGACATATGCAGATACGCGATACCCCGTTTTGCCAGCTCTTCAATCAGGTAAAGGGCATCCGCTTCTTCGTCCGGGCCGTTATCAACGTTCTGGAAAGAACCAATCGGGGAAACGCGGATACCAATGCGGTCCGGGCTCCACTCCTGACATACGGCATCCACCACTTCCAGCACCAGGCGCGCACGGTTTTCAACGCTGCCGCCGTACTGGTCGGTACGATGGTTAGAGGACGGTGACAGGAACTGGTGCAGCAGATAGCCATGCGCGGAGTGCAGTTCAACCAGGTCGAAACCGGCTTCACGCGCATTCGCCACGGCCTGGCGGAAATCGTTAACAATCCCCGGGATCTCGTCCAGTTCAAGAGCGCGCGGCATAGACGTATCAACGCGGATCGCATTGCCGTTTTCATCACGCAGCGAGGTGCGGGTGTTCGCGCTCAGGGCAGAGGCGGAAACCGGTGCCTGACCGCCAGGCTGGATGCTGCTGTGAGAGATACGACCGGTATGCCACAGCTGGACCGCAATACGACCCTCTTCAGCGTGAACGCCAGCCGTGATTTTTTTCCACGCGGCAATCTGTTCCGGGCTGTGCAGACCTGGTGCGCCAGCGTAACCCTTAGCCTGAGCAGAAATCTGAGTGGCCTCGGTGATGATCAGGCCAGAGCTTGCGCGCTGACGGTAATATTCACCCATCAACGGGGTAGGGATATCACCCGGCTCAATGCTGCGCAGACGGGTAAGCGGGGCCATGAACACACGGTTTGGCGCGGTAACGGCACCCACTTTCAAGGGGGTAAATAATTTTTCAGCGGACATAAAGGCTCCTGAGTAGACCAGTCGTCTAGTAATTACGTAAATAAAAACGCCTGCTATACGCGAGGCGTAGTAATGCTGCTTTTTACATGTGCCAGTGCGCTTTCAAGCGGCACCGCACTGCGTGAAATCTTGGCCTGCAGGTTCGCGCCTAACCAGAGGGCGTATAAAACCTGCGCCTGGGTTAAAGGTTCACCGGGAAAAGTCAGCGTTTTTTCATCGCGGCCTTTCTCCAGCGCCTGTGCCATGAGGGCGATAACCCCGCGGGCCCCTTTATCCATTGCTGTGCGCATATCTTCTGAAAGATCGCACACTTCGGCAGAAAGTTTTACCGTCAGGCAACCGCTGATGATGCCCTGCTGACAGAACTGGTTCAGCGTTTCCTGATAGAAGTGCAGAACACGATCGCGATAATTACCTTCGCCCGTGGCAAAGTGAGCTGCCAGGCGCTGATGGTAGCTGGCATAGTGCCGCTCCAGCATTGCCACGCCAAACGCCTCTTTGGACCGGAAGTAGTGATAAAATGACCCCTTCGGTACCTCAGCGGTTTTTAATAACTCGCTCAACCCCATACCGGTGAACCCGCGATGCATGCAAAGTCGCTCGCCGGTCGCCAGTAAATGTTCTCGGGTATCGTGTTCTGTATTTCTGCTCATGGCCGCACTCTAATAGACCGTTCGGTCTATTGCAAGCGTGTTCAGTGGCGACATGCGTTCAGAATATCCAGCTGCTGTTGATAAACCTTTGATTTAATGTCCATCATACCCAATACAGTAGAGAACAAATTGTCCTGCGAAACCGCATTTTTTGCTGCATAGTCACGTAAACACTGCGCGTTGACGCCGAAATTTTTCGCATAGTCTGGTGATAACCAGAACATAAACGGAATGTGCGTTTGTTGCTCTGGTGCCAGCAGATACGGCGTGCCGTGCAGATAAATCCCGCTTTCGCCCAGCGACTCCCCGTGATCCGAAAGGTAAATCAGGGCTGTATTCATGCTCGCCTGACGCGCTTTCAGAGCATCGATGGTTTTGCTGACCATGCTGTCGGTATACAGGATGGTATTGTCATAGGTATTCATCAGCGCCTGGTGATCGCAATCCTGAATTTCATTGGTATCGCAGGTTGGCGTAAATTTGCGGAAATTATCCGGATAACGGCGATAGTATGCCGGGCCGTGGCTGCCCATCAGGTGGATGACCAGTACGGAGTCCTGCTTCAGGCCATCCAGGACATTATCCAGACGGGTGAAGTTCACATCGTCAATGCAGGAGTTGTCTTTGCAGAACTGATCGAGTTTCCACTGGGTCATGTCGGTATGGGGAACGCGATCGCAGGCGCCTTTACAACCGCCATCATTGTCACGCCACAGCATATTGATCCCCGCATGGGCGAGCACGTCCAGCAACCCTTCCTGGTGATGGGCCAGGTCGGCATCGTATTTACTGCGCGTCATACCGGAGAACATGCAGGGCACGGAGACGGCTGTTTCGGTGCCGCAGGAGGAGGCCTGCGGGAAGTTAATCACATCCTGCTTTTTCAGCTCGGGGTTTGTTTCACGCCCGTAGCCATTCAACGAGTAGTTCGCGGCGCGTGACGCTTCGCCGATGACTAGCACCAGAACGGTTTTCTTTTGTTGGCCTGCAATCAGCGGCCCTTTATGGGCATCTTCACCGATCCGGACCAGTGTTTGATCGCCTGCAAACCAGCGCATTTTGCTGTATTTGACCATCGCGCTGACATAGTTAGCGGGGGTCACCATTTTGACGATGCTTTTGTTATTGCGAAACAGCGATGCGTAATCTTTATAAAACAGGGCGGCGATGAGGATGATAACCAGCAGGGCGCCGAGCATGGCGGCAAAACGGGTCAGCAGGGCGTACCACCATTTCCCGGTGCGAATGCGGATCATGGCCAGCACCACGGACGGAACAAGACCGGCAACGACAATCCACAGGATCATCTGCGGCGTCACCAGGGCAGTGGCTTCCTGAGAGTTGGTTTCGAACACATTAACAATCATGTTCTGATCGATAACCGCGCCGTAGGTATACATAAAGTAAGTCGCGGCGGCGCATCCGACGGTCAAGACAATCAGCAGCGGCTTACGGATAAACGGGATATTAAGCAGACTAAAAACAATGACCCAGCCGCAAAACAGCACCAGTGGAACGGACGCGGCAAAGAGGACGTCATGGATATGCGCGGGCGCGATAATTGCCCAGCTACGCTGAATAAACAGCGCGTTTAATACGGTAAAGAAAAGTGCACAGCCCAGAGTAAATTTTATATCGTTACATTGTAACTTTTTGATTGGCCACATCGATCAGAAAACCTGCAATTTTAATGATGGGGCGAGTATAGAGAACGAAGATTAGTGAAACCTTAATGCCACAAAACTGTGGTAAAGCCCTTGCACGCGGGACGTTTAGCGTCTTCACTGTAGGTGATAGTCGTTATCGGGAGGTGAGTGTGGCAGAGCAACTGGAGTTTTTCCCCATCCAGAGCCCGTGCCGGGGTATTTGTCAGGTGGATGAACGCGGATATTGCCGTGGCTGCATGCGCACGCGCGATGAGCGTTTTAACTGGCAACACTTCAGCGACACGCAGAAACAGGAAGTGCTCCGTCTCTGTCGACAGCGACTTCTGCGCAAAATACGCGCAAACAAAGCCGGTGACACCGAAGAACCCCAGCAACCTTCACTGTTTTAACACGGTAATTGCGTATACTCATGACATCACGTCCTTGAGGAAAATGTTATGGTTCAGCGAATTACCCTTGCCCCCCAGGGGCCAGAATTCTCCCGCTTTGTGATGGGCTACTGGCGCCTGATGGACTGGAATATGTCCCCCCTCCAGCTGGCAAGCTTTATTGAAGAGCATCTCGACTTAGGGATCACCACGGTCGATCACGCTGATATTTACGGTGGCTATCAGTGTGAAGCCGCGTTCGGCGAGGCACTCAAGTTGGTTCCTGCGTTACGCGAACGCATGGAGATCGTCACCAAATGCGGGATTGCCACGACGGCAAAACCGGAACATGCTCTCGGCCATTACATTACCGACAGCGCGCACATCATTAAGAGCGCCGAACAGTCGCTGGTTAATCTGGCGACCGATCATATCGATCTGCTACTGATCCACCGCCCCGATCCGTTGATGGATGCCGATGAGGTGGCCGAAGCGTTTCTGAATCTGCATCAAAGCGGCAAAGTGCGTCATTTCGGCGTATCAAACTTTACCCCTGCACAGTTTGCGCTGCTGCAGTCTCGTCTGCCGTTTACCCTGGCCACCAACCAGGTTGAAATTTCTCCGGTTCATCAGCCGCTGCTGCTGGATGGCACGCTCGATCAGCTTCAGCAATTGCGTATCCGTCCGATGGCGTGGTCGTGCCTGGGCGGCGGACGCCTGTTTAATGATGATGAATTCCAGCCGCTGCGCACTGAGCTTGAGACCATTGCCCGCGAACTGAATGCCGGAAGCATCGAACAGGTGGTGTACGCGTGGATCCTGCGTCTGCCGTCAAAACCACTGCCAATCATTGGCTCGGGCAAAATTGAACGCGTACGCGCCGCCATTGCCGCGGAAGAGTTGCAGATGACCCGTCAGCAGTGGTTCCGCATCCGCAAAGCGGCGCTGGGTTACGACGTACCGTAACCGGTAAAACGTGACTTTCCGGTGAAATCTTTGCCCCTGGTATAAACTTAAGGGGCAAAAAACAACCCGTGGAGGTCATATGAAGCGTTTTACTCTGGCTCTCGTCACGCTGGTGGTCTGTGCAGGTGCGCAGGCGGCCAGTGATGAAGTGGAAATGAATCTCGTCACCTCTCAGGGTGTAGGTCAGTCCATCGGCACGGTGAAAATCACTGAAACCGACAAGGGACTGGAATTCGCGCCCAATCTCAAAGCCCTTCCTCCTGGCGAACATGGTTTCCATGTCCATGCCAACGGTAGCTGTCAGCCCGCATTAAAAGAGGGTAAAGCCTCGGCTGCGGAGGCGGCAGGCGGCCACCTCGACCCACAACATACCGGTAAGCATGAAGGTCCTGACGGCATGGGACATCTGGGCGATTTGCCGGTGCTGGTGGTGAATAACGACGGCAAAGCCACGGATCCCGTTGTCGCGCCGCGGCTGAAAAAGCTGGATGAAGTGAAAGGCAAGGCGCTGATGATCCACGTCGGCGGCGACAATATGTCCGATCAGCCAAAACCGCTTGGCGGTGGCGGGGCTCGCTATGCCTGCGGGGTGATGTGATCCCCAATTGTACCCGGAGCCGGTGCCTGTTCCAGCTGCGACAGCGAGCAGTGCAGGCGCCAGATTATCGAGGCTAAATCTCGTGCTGCAGGCGAGTGGTGGTGCGCAAGGGTATCGCAAATTCGCTGAAGTTCAGCAAGCGTGGTTTCCAGTGGACGCTGCTGGACACCGCGTTCGCTCATGACATCGCGTAGCAGGGTGATGCAGACATCACGAACCTGCGACAGCGGGTCGGAACGTGTTTCCCATGCCCTAAGTTGCCAGACCACGTGAGAGCAGTTCAACAGCACCACGCCCCAGCGCAACAGCCAGCGGCGCGAAAGGGAGTCCTGGCTGTTATTGAGCTGGCTGACATAGTGATAGACCAGCGATTCATACTCACTTTCACGTAAATGCGGTTTTCGACTCAACTGGTCGACAAAACCTCTGCGTAACTCGCGGATATGCCGGCGACTCTTGCGCGCATCTGAACCCGGACGTAACACCGCAAATGCCAGCCACGCCAGCCCAACGCCAAGGATCTTCGCCAGATTATCATTGAGAAAATCGGCGTAGTCATAAACCGGCGGGTTAGTGACGGAGATAAACGAGCCCATAAATACAATCAGCTGTCCCCACAGCCCCGCGAGTTTGGGCATTTGCAGCTTCAGCAACTGCATGGTGGTTAACAGCGGGAACAGGAACAGAAGGAACTGCCACAGGTCGCTTATCTGCACCATCAACCCAAACTTCACGGCAAAACTAAACAGCGAAAGCAGCACCAGGGTGCGTAGCAGCAGCGTGAGGGAGTTGAACGGTGACGCGGCGACGGAGTACAGCACGCAGCTGATAGCAGCAAGCGTCAGGGCCGCAGGGCCTGACTCCCACTGGGTGGTGATACTCCACGCGCCAACCAGCGTGAGCGCGCAAAAGGTACGAAAACCACTCCACAGTGCCTCCATCGAGTCTGTGTGTCGTGCCAGCGCCGGGCTACCGGGGACAGCGAACTCGGTGACCGGGGTGGCATTTTCCACGGCGTTAATCCAGCGGCTGCTGCGCAGATACAACCGGCAAAAATAGTTGAGACGCTGCCAGAAGGCGCGGTGACGGTAATCGTACTCATCTACTGGCGCGAGCGGGGCGATAATCTTCGCGACGGTGTAGATGTCGGCATCCGGGCGTGCAAGCGCCGCGAGCAGCGTTTCAATCACGGCGCGCGTATGTGCAGGGGGTGTAGGCCAGTTGAGCAGCATCCGGCGCAGGCTGGAGATTGAACTGGTCATACGCAACTGCTGATGCAACAGATAGTTCAGCAGGGTGTTCTGACGACGAAAGCGATAGTGGCTCCAGAAGGCCTGAATGCGTAACAGATTCATGGTCAGGATCTGGCCGATCACCTTTTCGTGCGCAAGACGGATGTCGTCGTTGGTATCCGGTTGCCAGAGCAGGCTTGCGTGCTCCAGTAAACGAGTATGCATGGTCTTCAGGGCGGTAATAAGCGCGGTGCCATCGGAAGTGCTCGGCAGGATCATCATCATGAAACCGCCGCTCAGAATACCGACAATTACTTCGCAGACGCGCGCCTGAGCGATGTCCCACAGCTCGGTGGTATCGAGCACATTCACCACCGGAAAGGCGATAATGGCGGCGGTATAGCCAGCCAGCTGGAAGGCATAGGCAACGTTATTCGTAAAGTGCGCGCAGGCCCAGGTACAAAAGCCCAGCCATATCGCCATGCTCAACAAAAAAAGCCACGGATCGTTCAGCGTATGACCTGCAATGATTAACGCTGCGGTGGCACCCAACAGGCTGCCAGCAATACGTCCAAGACTTTTGCTAATCACCCCGCCGACGGTGGGGAAACTCACCACCGCGGCAGAGGTCATTGCCCAGTAGGGCTGATCAAGGTTGAGGTAATAGGCGACAGTCAGCGCCAGACACATCGCAATGCCATTACGCAGCGCATAGCGCCACTGCGGACGTGTCGCTTTCATCCACGGCGTATTTCGCCAGGAGAAGGCCTGCAGGTTCATCAACGGGTCCCGATGGCGACGGTGCAGGTTGTGCCGGAGACCAGCGTCATGCCCTGCGGTAAATGGTCAAACTCCACACGAACCGGTACGCGCTGGGCCAGACGCACCCACGGCACGTTCGGTTTGATGTCCGGTACCAGGCCTGAATCCATTTCAACACTCTGATCGTAGATGGCGCGGCCAATGCTGGAGACGTGACCCTGTAACCTCTGCGAGCCGCTGTAAAGCGTAATGGTAGCGGCAGACCCTTCGCGAATATGGCGAAGCTTGGTCTCTTCAAAATAACCCACCACATAGAACGAGTGGCTGTCGACAAGGGCGAAAACGGGTTGCCCGGCGGTGGCATAATTCCCCACGCGCGCTGACAGGTTGGTGATCCATCCATCGACTGGCGCGGTAATAACGGTTTGTGTCAGCTCCCACTGCGCCTGTTTGAGCGTAGCCTCCGCGACGTTCACACTCGCCTGCATGGCCTTAACGTTGATATTGGCAGTATCTAAATCTTCTGCGGAAATATAGTTGCGCGACAAGTGCCGGCGGCGATTGGCTTCGTTATTGGCTTTTGCTAAATCAGACTGGGCCTTCGCCAGCTGTGCCTGGGCGTTAAGGATCGCAATATGATAGGGGGTGTCGTCGATACGGAATAACACGTCACCCTTTTTAACGTACTGGTTATCTTTCACGACAAGCGTCGTAATGCTGCCCGACACCTGTGGGGTAATGCTGACCTGCTCAGCCCGCACTTTGCCGTCACGTGTCCAGGGTGACTGCATATAAAAATTCCAGAGCCACCACCCGGCAACCAGGGCCAGGGCAAGAACAATCAGCGTGGAAAAGTACTTCAGCGTTTTCAGGGGCATATTCACCACACAATCAAGACAGCAAGGCCCAGGCATACGGAAAGGGCAAACAGGGAGAGGTCCATTAACATGGGGTGCCAAATCTCGCCGGAGTACATCCAGTCGCGAAGCAGGCGATGGGCTATGAGCCAAATCATAAAGCCGACCAGGACGGCCTTAAACAAGGGCGGAAAGTAGACTGACGCACCGAAAATCAGGTCCTGAAGGGGGAGTCCCACGGAGCTTTGAAAAAACGTCACGGGCAGAGATCCTTTGCAGTGAACAAAATGCCGCGAGGGCGAGTCTTAATCTGATGGAACATCACAATTCAGTGTAAGTCATCCTTTTAAGTTCGATGAATGCAGTATTGCATTTGTTTTGCCAATACAAATGCTGCACACTATTCTAAAATCAGTATAATAACTTAGCAAGCTAATTATAAGGAGATGAAATTGGAATCGCCATTAGGTTCTGATCTGGCAAGGTTGGTACGCGTCTGGCGTGCTCTGATTGACCATCGCCTGAAACCTCTGGAATTGACACAGACGCACTGGGTCACGCTGCATAACATTCATCAGCTGCCACCCGACCAGTCACAAATTCAACTGGCAAAAGCGATCGGCATTGAGCAACCGTCACTGGTACGTACGCTTGACCAACTGGAAGAGAAAGGACTCATCTCCCGGCAAACCTGCGCCAGCGATCGTCGCGCTAAGCGGATTAAGCTCACTGAGAAAGCGGCACCTATCATTACTGAAATGGAAGCCGTTATCACCAAAACGCGCGGCGAAATCCTTTCCGGGGTTTCACCCGCAGAGCTTGAACTGCTCATCAGCCTCATTGGGCGCCTTGAGCAGAACATCCATGAGCTGCAGTCACGCGACTGAGACCATCACAAGGCCTTGCAGCAGCAAGGCCTTTTTTAACTCGACACAACGACGCGGTTACGCCCGGTCTCTTTCGCTTCATACATCGCCTTGTCAGCATTCTCCACGCACGCTTCAGCGGTCGTCGTCGGAGAGGTGGCGGTAAACACCCCCATGCTAATCGTGATGGATTCAGGTAACTGACCCCCGCTGCTGACCTTATCAAAACTGCTCAGCTTTAGCCGTATGCGTTCAGCCACCTGGTACGCTGCTTCCGACGAAGTATTGGTCAGCATCAGGACAAATTCTTCCCCGCCAATACGTGCCGCGATGTCCTGCGGGCGGACGGAATCCATCAGCAGGTTGGCGACAAACTGCAATACTTTGTCTCCCTGCAGATGGCCGTAGCAGTCATTGATGCGCTTAAAACGGTCGAGATCGCTGACGATAACCGACACAGGGTGGTTGGCTTTGCTGATGCTGAGTGCCTGATTTAAGGCGTCGTAAAAATAACTGCGGTTGTAGAGGCGCGTCAGCGGGTCGCGGATCGAGTTCTGATAAGACTGCTGATACTTTATGTGCGAGTCACGATACAGGTTAAAGACGTCGTACAGCAGGACAAAAATAATCATCAGCGTCGCCACGGTTTCGAATAAGCGAGCGTGATACCAGGACGTGTCCTCAGCATGTCCGCCGGCTAACAGTAATGAGAGCGTCAGGACATAACAAACACATAAGAAATTACCGCCAACCCAAAAAAGATTCCGCACCCGGGTAATCGTCATTAACGTTGCTAACGCCACAACCCAGAGAAGAATCAAAAAGATATTTATGACCTGGCTCCAGAGAACCATAAATTGCCGGGTTTCATTATCCACCAGATCCAGCGTTATCAGTGCCGAGTGGCTGGAGCAGAACCAGGCCAGGGCGACCATAGAAACCGTAAACAGCAGTGTACCGATAACCACGGCAATATGCGCGGGGCGTGAAAGGGGATAATCCCGAATAGAATAGAGCAAAGCTGAGACTATTATCAGCACCGCCATAAGAATATGACGGAACATAAAGAAGATCATGGCGTCGTTATAGTCGACAACATTGAACTGATAGAGATCCAGCCATGACGGGAAGCTGGACAGGGTGCCGGCCATCAGCATCGTCGACCCGGCAAAGGCCGAGGCGAGGGCGATAAGGTACAACCGCCGTCTGTCGCACCAGTATTTCATGACCATGAAGCAGGCAATAAACAGGTGGAATACCAGCAAAAATATGGTAAGTGTCGGGAATAGCAGCGGTGAGAATGAAGGGACTAATTCGACCAGTTTTACAAAGAGACCTTGTAATATTCCAACGACGACGATGCATCCAAAACAGAATGTAATATAAGGGTTCTTAAAATATCGTTGTAGTGCAAGCATAGGGATTTGACGGAATAATAAAATTAAATAATGTAAAGTAAGAAAGAGAGTAACAGGCGTGGAGAGTAAATACTTTGCGCAGGAACAAGATATACCGCGCTTAATGATTCATGGCGGGAATGTTTTTTGTAAATATATTGCTGATAATTATATTATATGTAAATAGATTTGTTTACGGGCTTCGCTAAACGGATTTGTTAAATGGATTTGTTAAATGGATGTGGTCTGATGACCACATCCAGTTTGAATTAGCGTGGAGAAACGGTGACCTGGCTTCCGTTGCTCGCCAGAACAACGCGCTGGCCGGCAGAGAAACGGGTATTACCCTGTTTCTGTACTACCATGATGGTGCTGCCGTCATCTTTACGGATTTCCAGTTCTACGCCCTGGCTTTTGTTCATTGCACCCTGAACGCCCTGGCCTGCAACACCACCCGCAACGGCACCTGCTGCCGTGGCCAGCGAACGGCCCGTGCCACCGCCTACGGTATTACCGAGGAAGCCACCCAGCACAGCACCGCCGATGGCACCCATCACGTTGCTGTCATCGCCACCCTGAATTTGTACAGGGCGTGCGTTAACAACGGTACCGTAAGTGACGCTCTGAACCTGTTTGGCTTCAGAAGCGCTGTACACGTCGCCAGAAAGTGAACTGTCATTCACACAGCCTGCAAGGGTTAAACCGATCAGCGAAACGCCCAGTACACGTAAAATCATTTGAATCTCCTGTTCACCAAAAACGCCCGATGGCGGGCATCCGTTATGGCTAAATTATATGGCATAAGGGGCCATAGTTCATATCTTTGCACTAACAATAAGAAAATTGTACTTGAATTTAACTTAACGAGACATAAACGGGCACCCGGCAGGTTACCTGTCTGAGATTGTTAAAAAATATTATCGCCGGATAGCAAAGCGGCGCTGTTTATGGTTGAGTGGAGAGCATTAGCCCACGCAACGTAAGGAAAGCGCATGAAATCGGGTCGCTACATTGGTGTGATGTCGGGTACCAGTCTGGATGGCGTAGACGTCGTTCTGGCCGCTATTGATGAAAACATGGTGGCACAGCAGGCGAGCCTGACCTGGCCTATCCCCCTGGCGCTGAAAGAGGACATTCTCAGTGTCTGTCAGGGGCAACAACTGACGCTTTCTCAGCTTGGTCAGCTTGATGTGCGGCTGGGGGCGCTGTTTGCCGATGCGGTACTGGCCCTGATGCATAAAGAAAAGCTTCGCCCGCAGGATGTCGTCGCTATCGGCTGTCACGGACAAACGGTCTGGCATGAGCCGGTCGGCGATGCACCGCATACCCTGCAAATCGGCGACAACAACCAGATTGTGGCGAAGACGGGCGTGACCGTAGTCGGTGATTTTCGGCGTCGCGATATTGCGCTTGGCGGGCAAGGCGCGCCGCTGGTGCCCGCTTTTCATCAGGCATTGTTGACCCATCCGACAGAGCGCCGAATGGTGCTGAACATTGGCGGTATCGCCAACCTGTCTCTGCTTATCCCGGATCAACCCGTACGCGGCTATGACACCGGCCCGGGTAACATGCTGATGGATGCCTGGATCTGGCGTCAGCGTGGTCAGGCTTATGATAAAGACGCGCAGTGGGCCAGCGAAGGCAAAGTGATCATCCCGCTGTTGCAGTCCATGCTAAGCGATCCGTACTTCGCTTTACCGGCGCCCAAAAGCACGGGGCGCGAATATTTCAACTATGGCTGGCTCGAACGTCAGCTGGCGCAGTTCCCGGCGCTTGCACCGCAGGATGTCCAGGCGACGCTCGCCGAGTTAACGGCGGTTTCGATATCGGAACAGGTTCTTCTCAGCGGTGGATGCGAACGCCTGCTGGTGTGCGGCGGTGGCAGCCGTAACCCGTTGGTGATGGCACGTCTTGCCGGGTTATTGCCGGGTACCGAGGTGACGACCACCGATGAAGCCGGCATCAGCGGCGATGATATGGAAGCGCTGGCCTTTGCCTGGCTTGCCTGGCGCACCATTGCCGGGCTTCCGGGCAATTTGCCGTCGGTGACTGGCGCACGTGAGGCCAGCGTCCTCGGGGCCATTTTCCCGGCGAATCCACGTCATAATCAGAGTTAACTGAAATTCAGCGCTGCGTGTGGTCGTTAGAATGGAATGAAACAGGAGGGCAGCCATGCCCTCCAGGACCAGGAAAGTCTTCGGAATACGCCCATGAAAAAACTTCTTCTTATTGCCGCGCCTTTATTGCTGTCAGGATGCAGCGTCTACAACCAGTTCCTTGATCGCATGCAGACCGATACCCTGGAGTATCGCTGTGATGAAAAACCGCTGACCGTTAAGCTGAACAATCCGCGTCAGGAAGCCAGTTTTGTCTACGACAACAAATTGCTCACCCTCAAGCAGGGCATTTCTGCCTCCGGCGCACGCTACACGGACGGAATTTATGTCTTCTGGTCGAAAGGCGACAGCGCCACCGTCTACAAACGCGACCGTATTGTGCTGAACAATTGCCAGCTCGAAAATCCGAAGCGTTGAGATTTTTACAGGGGCGGCGCACAATAGCGCCACCCAATGTCAATGTCAGCTAACGCCATGTCAGATAACGACGAACTGCAGCAAATTGCGCATCTGCGCCGTGAATACACCAAAGGCGGCCTGCGTCGCCAGGATCTTCCCGCCGAACCCCTCGTGCTTTTTGAACGCTGGCTGAAACAGGCCTGCGAAGCGAAACTCGCCGACCCAACGGCAATGGTTGTTGCAACGGTAGATGAAAACGGTCAACCGTATCAGCGTATCGTCCTGCTCAAACATTATGACGAGAAAGGCCTGGTGTTTTACACCAACCTGGGCAGTCGTAAGGCACACCATTTAGAAAACAATCCTCGTATCAGCCTGCTGTTCCCGTGGCATATGCTGGAGCGTCAGGTGATGGTCACCGGCAAAGCAGAGCGTCTCTCCACGCTGGAAGTGGTGAAGTATTTCCACAGCCGTCCGCGTGACAGTCAGATTGGCGCCTGGGTCTCAAAACAGTCCAGCCGTATTTCGGCGCGTGGGGTGCTTGAAAGCAAATTCCTCGAATTGAAGCAGAAATTCCAGCAGGGCGAAGTTCCGTTGCCCAGTTTCTGGGGGGGCTTCCGCATTCCGATCGAGCAGATGGAGTTCTGGCAGGGCGGCGAACACCGTCTGCATGACCGCTTTTTATACCAGCGTGAAAATGGCGGCTGGAAAATCGACAGGCTGGCACCGTAATCGCCGAAATTTGTTGATTTAAGCGCTAGCGCAGGCCGCGCTTGCGCTTTATTCTATGTACCTTTCGCATCAGGCGAAAAGTCGTGTACCGGCAAAGGTGCAGTCGTTTATACATGGAGAATTTGATGGCAAGCAGTAACTTGATTAAACAATTGCAAGAGCGGGGCCTTGTGGCTCAGGTGACGGACGAGGAAGCGTTAGCAGAGCGACTGGCGCAAGGCCCGATCGCGCTCTATTGCGGCTTCGATCCTACCGCTGACAGCTTGCATTTGGGGCATCTTGTTCCATTGTTATGCCTGAAACGCTTCCAGATGGCGGGCCACAAGCCTGTCGCACTGGTTGGCGGCGCGACCGGTCTGATTGGCGACCCAAGCTTTAAAGCTGCCGAGCGTAAACTGAACACCGAAGACACCGTGCAGGAGTGGGTGGATAAGATCCGCAAACAGGTTGCGCCTTTCCTCGACTTTAACTGCGGTGACAACTCTGCGATTGCGGCCAACAACTATGACTGGTTTGGCGGCATGAACGTGCTGACCTTCCTGCGCGACATTGGCAAACACTTCTCTGTTAACCAGATGATTAACAAAGAAGCGGTGAAGCAGCGTCTGAACCGTGACGACCAGGGTATCTCCTTTACCGAGTTCTCCTACAACCTGCTGCAGGGTTATGACTTTGCCTGCCTGAATAAACTGCACGGCGTCTGCCTGCAGATTGGCGGCTCTGACCAGTGGGGCAACATCACGTCGGGTATCGATCTGACGCGTCGTCTGCACCAGAACCAGGTCTTCGGTCTGACCGTTCCACTGATCACCAAAGCCGACGGCACCAAATTTGGTAAAACCGAAGGCGGCGCGGTATGGCTTGATCCGAAGAAAACCAGCCCGTACAAATTCTACCAGTTCTGGATTAACACGGCGGATGCCGATGTTTATCGCTTCCTGAAGTTTTTCACCTTTATGGACATTGAGACGATCAATGCTCTGGAAGAAGAAGACAAAACCAGCGGTAAAGCACCACGTGCTCAGTACGTACTGGCTGATGAAGTGACCAAACTGGTTCACGGTGAAGAAGGTCTGGCCGCGGCAAAACGCATTACTGCAAGCCTGTTCAACGGGACGCTGAGCGATCTGAGCGAAGCGGACTTCGAACAGCTGGCGCAGGATGGCGTGCCGATGGTTGAGATGGAAAAAGGTGCCGACCTGATGCAGGCGCTGGTGGACTCCGAGCTGCAGCCATCCCGCGGTCAGGCGCGTAAAACCATCGCCTCGAACGCTATCACCATTAACGGTGAAAAACAGGCCGACCCGGAATACACCTTCGCTGACAGCGATCGTCTGTATGGCCGCTACACGCTTCTGCGTCGCGGTAAGAAAAACTACTGTCTGGTCTGCTGGAAATAATTAAAAGTATCCAGGGGCGTGGGAAACCACGCCCCTTTTGTTTTTTCAGGGTTTGGTAAGTAAAAATGAAGAACATCCTCGCCATTCAGTCCCACGTTGTCTTTGGGCATGCTGGCAACAGCGCCGCGGAATTTCCGATGCGCCGCCTCGGTGCCAACGTCTGGCCCCTCAATACCGTGCAGTTCTCAAACCATACACAATACGGTCAATGGACCGGCTGCGTGATGCCGCCTTCGCACCTCACCGACATTGTGCAGGGCATTGCCAATATCGATCAGCTAAAACGCTGTGATGCGATACTGAGCGGATATCTCGGTTCGGCAGAGCAGGGAGAGCATATCCTGGGCATTGTCCGCCAGGTGAAAGCGGCAAACCCGGCGGCGAAATACTTTTGTGATCCTGTTATGGGGCATCCGGAGAAAGGCTGTATCGTGGCCCCCGGCGTGGCTGAATTCCATGTGCGTCACGCGCTGCCGGCCAGCGATATTATTGCGCCGAACCTCATTGAGCTGGAAATTCTCTGCGAGCATCCGGTGAATAGTGTAGAAGAGGCGGTAAGCGCTTCTCGCGAGTTAATAGCCCAGGGGCCGGAGATTGTCCTGGTGAAACATCTCGCGCGCGCAGGGCTGAGCAGGGACCGTTTTGAGATGCTGCTGGTGACGAAAGACGAAGCCTGGCATATCAGCCGCCCGCTGGTGGACTTCGGCATGCGTCAGCCGGTGGGTGTCGGTGATGTGACAAGCGGTTTGCTGCTGGTGAAATTACTTCAGGGGGCCACACTGCGGGATGCGCTTGAGCATGTGACTGCTGCGGTGTACGAAATCATGAAGGCGACAAAAGAGATGCAGGAGTATGAACTGCAGGTGGTCGCGGCACAGGATCGTATCGCGAAACCGGAGCATTACTTCAGCGCGACCCGGTTATAACGGTTCACGTTCCTGTCGGCCGGGTAGCGACAGCGCCACCCGGCAATACAGTGCGCCGGTCAGTTCAACCCTTCTGCTTTAAGCGCTGCAGCCACCGCAGGACGCGCGGCTACGCGATCCATGTACGATGCAATGTGGTCCAGCCCGTCCATGTTGAGCTTAATGGCCCGCGCCCAGCGCAGCACGGTGAACAGATAGGCATCGGCAATCGTAAAACGCGCGCCTCCAATCCACTGATCGTCTTTCAGCGATGCGTTAACGTACTGCAGTTTTTTCTCCAGCTGAGCACGTACGGTCGGTTTGTACTCCTCTGGCGTCTCCGGACGGAACAGCGGCGTAAAGCCTTTGTGCAGCTCGGTCGCAATGTAGTTCATCCACTCCAGCGTTTTGTAGCGAGAAACCGTGCTTACCGGTGCCAGCAATTGCCTGTCGGGCACGCTATCGGCGAGGAACTGCATAATCGCCACGCCTTCGGTCAGCAGGGTACCGTCATCCAGCAGCAGAGCCGGAACTTGTCCCTTCGGGTTAATAGCAAAAAAATCATCGCCGTTTTCCAGGCGTTTTTTCATCAGGTCAACGCCATCCAGCGTGAAATCTTTGCCGCTCTCGCGCAGGGTAATGTGGGAAGCAAGAGAGCACGCGCCCGGTTTGTAGAACAGTTTCATCGGTAACTCCTTTTTGCTGAGGTTTCAGCTATGTTAGTGCGCGAACGGGTAAAAAAAAACCGCTAATACATTAGCGGCTTCTGTTCAGTCGTTTCTCAGTGACATTATGCGGTAGCGGTTTCGGTCGCTTTCGCCGTCTTGTCGTCGTCCTGAGTCATGCGATTCAGCTTCGGCGCAGTCAGCATCATCAGAACCGCGATAACCGCAGTAGCAATACCAATCTGCATGAACACGGTACCGTAGACGTTCAGAGAGACCAGTGGGTCAGTCACGTTATCCGGCACGGCCATCAGGTTTGCAATTTTACCTGCGATGATGGCGGCACCCGCAGTGGTCAGGAACCAGCTACCCATGATGAAGCCCATCAGACGCTGAGGAACCAGTTGTGCAACCATCGCCAGGCCCAGACCGGAGATCATCAGTTCACCGATAGACTGCAGCGCGTAGCTCAGGATCAGCCAGTTAACGGAGACGATACCGGCGTCAGTCGCAAATTTCGTACCCAGCGGCAGTACCAGGAATGCGCCAGAACACAGCAGCATACCGATAGCAAATTTGTGCGGCATCGGCAGACGGTCGCCCATCTTGTTATAGATAGCAGCCAGAATCGGGCTACCAATCATGATCCAGAACGGGTTCAGGGCCTGATACTGCTCCGGCTCGAACGCGATACCCAGGATTGAGTGTTCAACGTTACGGATAGCGAAGAAGTTCAGAGACGTTGGCATCTGGCTGTACAGAACGAAGAAGATAATCGCTTCCAGCATCAGGATGAAGGCCACAATCATCTTACGACGAGCGGCACCCTGCATGGCGAAGGCTTCTTTCGCGAAGATGATCACGATACCCAGCGCAACCACACCCAGAACGGCACGCGCGATGCCCTGGTTATGCAGCAGCCAGGTTGCGATTGCCGCGAGGATCACCACGCCGACAATGGTCGCCAGCAGTTTGCCAATGTGAACCGGTTCGAAGTCTGGTTTGGAGCCGTAGTCTTTAACCCAGCGTTTGCAGAAGGCAAAGTTAACCACGGTGATCAGCATACCGACAACGGACAGGGAGAACGCAACGCTCCAGCCGAATTTAGCGGCCAGCCACGGGGTTGCCAGCATGGAGAAGAAGGAACCGATGTTCACGGACATGTAGTACATGGTGAATGCACCGTCAAGACGCGGGTCATCTTTGTTGTAACAGGTAGAGAGCAGGGAAGACGGGTTCGCTTTGAACAGACCGTTACCGACGGCGATAGTCGCCATACCCATATACACCACAGCGGCATCGTGACCAGACCATGCAACCAGCGCATAGCCAACGGCCAGGACAATCGCACCCAGCATAATGACACGTTTAGTCCCGAGGACTTTATCACCCAGCCAGCCGCCGATAGCGACCAGACCGTACACCAGGGCACTGAAAGAGGAGAACAGCGTAATGGAATCTGCTTCGGACATACCCAGCTGTTTTACCAGGTAAACCGCCATGATCCCTTGCAGGCCGTAATAACCAAAACGCTCCCATAACTCGATAGAGAAGATGAGATAGAACGCTTTAGGTTGTTTAAAAGCGTTAAGACTTACGCTTTCATCTGTTGGTTTATTGTTTGCAGTCGACACATATACCTCTTTTTTTACATCCCATATTAACGGGGGTGTTCATCGCGTGATGGCCGTAGTCCATCCGCCTTATAGTTATATTGGGAGGAGAAACGGCGGGTAATGTTCACTATCCTGCACCGTCTGGCAATACGTTTGTAATAATCTGTTACATATAACTGGGCCGCTATAATCGGCGGTTCATACAAATGTTATTCAGCGTTAAATTTCATACGATCTGTAAAGGGAGTTTTTTTGACTGGCATTCACCCATAATTTGCCCTCAATGGCGATATGTTCTGCTATTTGAGGTTTATTGCAGTGATATAGCCCATATTCTGAAAAATAGCTGGTCTTATGTGTTGCTCGTGATGAGTTTGATCTTGTCTGGCAAAGGGTTTACGCCGCTTTTAACAACAAAAATTCAACACGAAGTTATCAGGGTGATCTTGATCACATATGTATAGAAATTTTCGGCTATGAAAAAAGTATTAACCTGTTTGAGCGTTAAAGGCTCGAACAAGTGATAAGGGAAGCGGTAAGGAAGGCGGATAAATTATGGTCAAAAGAAGGTCCTCTGGTAGACCCTCTTTTGGTAAGGAATTGCCGTTGCGTCAGAAAACGAAAAGCGGAAGATATCAGGGATACACTTTCTCTTTGTACTCGCAGAGATCTTCGATAATACAGGAGCCACAGCGAGGCTTACGGGCAATACAGGTATAACGGCCATGGAGAATGAGCCAGTGATGGCAATCCACCTTAAATTCGGCGGGAACCACTTTTAGCAGTTTCTCTTCAACCTGCTCGACATTCTTACCCGGTGCGAAGTTCGTGCGGTTAGAGACGCGGAAAATATGGGTATCAACGGCGATAGTCGGCCAGCCAAACGCGGTGTTAAGTACCACATTCGCAGTCTTACGTCCCACGCCGGGTAATGCTTCCAGCGCGGCGCGATCTTCCGGCACTTCACCCCCGTGCTGTTCCAGCAGGATCCGGCAGGTTTTGATCACGTTCTCAGCCTTGCTGTTAAACAGACCGATGGTTTTGATATAGGACTTCACCCCGTCCACGCCCAGCTCCAGCATCGCCTTTGGCGTGTTGGCGACCGGATAAAGCAGGGCGGTCGCCTTATTAACGCTCACGTCGGTAGCCTGCGCAGAGAGCAGCACGGCGATCAACAGCTCGAACGGGGAGTTAAAATTCAGCTCCGTCGTCGGGTGTGGGTTCTCATCCCGCAGACGGGTCAGGATCGCAATGCGCTTTTCTTTATTCATGAGGCCTTCTCGGGTATCCCTTCCTGTACGCTGCGCTCAGCCGCGCGACGCTTACGTTTTTCATCAATCAGGTATTTTATCGCCAGCATCATGCCGAGGCCAATAAACGCGCCTGGCGGCAGCATGGCCAGCAGGAACGGCGTATCGGTGTGGAAGACTTCGATGCGCAGCGCTTTAGCCCAGCCGCCGAGCAGCGCATCTGCGCCATCAAACAGCGTTCCGTTACCCAGGATCTCACGCATTGAGCCGAGCACGAACATGGCACCGGTTGCCCCCATACCAATAGAGAAACCATCCAGAGCCGACATCGCCGGGCTGTTTTTCACGGCAAAAGCTTCCGCGCGCCCGACCACAATACAGTTGGTTACGATGAGGGGAATAAAGATCCCGAGCGACTGATACAGACCGAACGCATAAGCGTTAATCAGCATCTGGACGATACTCACCACCGACGCGATGATCATGACGTAAATCGGAATACGGATTTCCGATGGCGTCCAGCGGCGCAGGGCAGAGATGGACAGGTTGGTCAGGGTGAGAACCAGCGTGGTTGCCAGCCCCAGACCCAGCGCGTTGGTGGCGGTGGATGTCACTGCCAGCAGCGGACACATCCCCAGCAGCTGTACCAGCGCGGAGTTGTTCTTCCACAATCCCTGGACGATAACCTCTTTAACCTGGCTCATGATTACTCCTCACAGGCCGGAAGATTGTTCATCTGCGCGGGCAGCGTTTCCGCATACAGCCCGGCTCGTTTTACGGCATTGACCACGGCCCGTGGGGTAATGGTTGCCCCCGTGAACTGGTCAAACTCGCCGCCATCCTTTTTCACAGCAAATGCAGGATCCGCTTCGCCGTGGATCACTTTTCCGGCAAAATGCAAAATCCAGTCGCTCAGACGGGTTTCAATTTTATCCCCCAGGCCTGGCGTCTCATGATGTTCCGTCACGCGCGTACCCAACACGGTACCGGAGAAATCGCTGCCGACCAGCAGTTGAATCGCCCCGGAGTAGCCATCGGGCGCCGTCGCTTCCATTACCGCGCCTACCGCGTTATCCCCCTTACGGGCAATAAAGACGCGGTGCGGGCCTTTGCCTAACTGAGGTGCCTGGACCACGAAGCAACTTTTCTGCAGGTCATTATCGTAGAAATCAGGGGGGATCACCTGATCGAACAGGGCTTTTTGCTGCTTCACCGCCTGTTCGTCGATGGTCGATTTGGTCAGGTTGTTCACCAGGGCCGTCAGTCCGGTGAGGACCGCGGCGAAAATGGCCAGCGTGACGCCATGTTTTTGCATTGTTTTCAGCATCGCGAAACCCTTAACGGTGGCCGTACACGCGCGGACGCGTGTAGTAGTCGATGAGCGGAACGGTGATGTTCGCAAGCAGAACCGCGAATGCCACACCGTCCGGGTAACCGCCAAAGCTGCGGATGAGCCACACCAGCAAGCCGGCCAGTGCACCGAAGATCAGGCGGCCACGGTTCGTGGTAGATGCCGTTACCGGATCGGTCAGGATAAAGAACGCACCCAGCATGGTTGCCCCCGAGAGCAGATGCATCTGTGGGCTGGCGAGCGATTCTGGCGAGAACACCCATCCCAGTGTGGCGCAGACCGCCAGCGTCACGAGGAAGCTGACCGGAATATGCCAGCGGATCGCTTTCTGCTGCAGCAGGAAGAGCCCGCCCAGCAAATAAGCAAGGTTCACCCACTGCCAGCCCGCGCCCGCCAGCATGCCGCTGAAGATGGCAGATTTCATAATCTGATCGACGGAGTGTCCGGCATGCAGGGAGGTTTTAAACGTATCGAGTGGTGTGGCCTGGCTGATGCCATCCACGCCCATACGCAGCGCGTTCATATCCGCACCGAGCGCGGTATGGCCGGTAAAGATAACGTGCAGGGCATCCATAAAGCCGGGTACCGTCGCGGCAATGTCATGCGGCGGCAACCAGCTGGTCATCTGAACCGGGAAGGAGATCAGCAGTACGACGTAGCCAATCATCGCCGGGTTGAACGGGTTATGGCCCAGCCCACCATAAAGCTGTTTGGCAATAATGACTGCAAACACCGTACCGAGCACCACCATCCACCACGGGGCAAACGGTGGAATACTGATTGCCAGCAACAGGCCAGTCAGCAGTGCTGAGTTATCGGCAAGTATGCGGGAAACCGCCAGCTTACGCAGTTTAAGCACCAGGGCTTCTGCCCCTAAGGCGCTGGCACCGCCCAGCACTATCTGGAACAGCGTTCCCCAGCCGAAAAACCAGCACTGTACGGCAATGCCCGGCAGCGCCGCCAGGCACACCAGCATCATGATGCGTGATGTCTGGCGCTGATTATGGGTGTAAGGGGAACTTGCGATTCTGAAAACCATTTAATCCTCGTTAACTGCTTGCTGTGCGGCTTTCTTCGCCTGAACGCGCGCAATGGCGGCGGCGACTGCGGCTTTACGTGGGTCGTCGTTTGCGGCCGGCTGCTGTTCTTCCTGCTGTGCTGCTTTGCGGGCCTTGGCGCGGGCAATGGCGGCTTCAACAGCCGCCTTACGCGGGTCGACAGGTGCTTCAGGTTCAGCGGCTTCAGGCTGCGCCGCCGCTTTACGCGCTTTGGCACGGGCAATGGCGGCTTCGACAGCCGCTTTACGCGGGTCGACGGGGGCTTCAGGCGTAGCGGTTTCAGTCTGCGCCGCTGCTTTGCGCGCTTTAGCGCGCGCGATCGCCGCTTCAACAGCCGCTTTACGGGGATCTACGGCCTCCGCTTCTTGTTCAACTACCACGTTTTGCTCGCCGGCCTTACGGGCTTTGGCGCGGGCAATGGCGGCTTCAACGGCGGCTTTACGCGGATCGATCTCAGCGTCAGAGGAGGCTGACTGTGCTTTTTCTGCCTGACGGGCGCGCGCAGCCGCTTTACGCGCTTCGCGGGCGGCAATCGCTTCGCTGTTATCCGGTTTTTCACCGGCCGGGATCACCACGGTCTGGGCTGCCGTCGCTTTTTTCTCCCGCACGCGTGCCAGTGCGGCATTAATCGCATCCTGGTCTTTTTCGCCGGGCTGAACTGCTGCCTGTTTGTGACGCGCCTGACGGGCCAGTTTTTCACGTTCCAGACGCGCCTGACGCGCTTCAAAACGCGCTTTCGCTTCGGCTGCGCGTTTCTCTTCCATGGAGATGGCATAAATCTCGGCCTTCTCCTGGCGGAAGTACTGCACCAGAGGAATGTTACTTGGGCAGACCCAGGCGCAGGCACCGCATTCGATGCAGTCGGCCAGGTTATGGGCCTGCGCTTTATCGTGCAGCTGACCTTTGCTGTACCAGTACAACTGTTGCGGAAGTAAATCCGCCGGACAGGCATCGGCACAGGCGCTGCAGCGGATACAGCCTTTCTCCTCCTGCTCTTCACCCATTTCGGTCGGGGAGGGGGCAAGCAGGCAGTTTGTGATTTTTACTACCGGGACATCGAGCCACGGCAGGGTAAAGCCCATCAGCGGGCCACCCATGATCACCATCTGGTCGCTGCCCGGGCAAAAATCAGCCTGTTCCAGCAGATGACGAACCGGCGTACCCAGACGCGCCCAGACGTTGCCCGGACGTGCGACAGATTCACCGGTCAGCGTAACCACGCGCTCGGTCAGCGGTTCACCGTCCACCACCGCACGTTTCACGGCGTAGGCTGTCCCGACGTTTTGCATCAGCACCCCGATGTCCGAAGAGCGTCCGCCATGCGGAACCTGCTTGCCGGTCAGAATTTGCGTCAGCTGTTTGGCGCCGCCAGAGGGGTACTTGGTTGGGATAACGCGCAGGCCGATATCGTGGCTGCCGTTGAGGACGGCGCGCAGCATCGAAATAGCCTGTGGCTTGTTATCTTCAATGCCAATCAGCACTTCGCGTGGCTGCAGAATATGGGCAAGAATGCGGATCCCTTCCACGACCTGCGCGGCGCAGTCCTGCATCAGACGATCGTCGGCGGTGATGTAGGGTTCACATTCTGCTGCATTGATGATCAGAGTCTGAATTTTATCGCCGCCGCCGTGCAGTTTGACGCCAGTAGGGAACCCCGCGCCGCCCAGGCCGGCAACGCCGAATTGATGAATACGCTCGATAAGCGCTTCGCGGCTCCGGTTGCGGTAGTCGCTCCAGCCGTCACGGTCTATCCAGCGGTCTTCTCCGTCGGCTTCAATAATGACGCTCAGCTCGGAGAGCGCAGAGGGGTGTGCTACGGTATGGGGGGCGATCGCCACCACTGTACCGGACGTCGGAGCGTGGACCGGCAGCATACGTCCGCGACCGAACGTTAACGGCTGGCCGCGAAGGACGGTATCGCCTTCTTTCACGCACAGTTCACCCTCAGCACCGATATGCTGTTTCAGCGGCATGACGTAACGGGACGCCAGCGGAATTTGGCGCAGCGGCGTGCCGTTGGACTGGGTTTTCATTTCAGGTGGATGGATACCACCGTCAAAGTCCCAAATCTTCTCTTTTCTGAAAGCAGAAAATAACTTAAGCATGTTGTTCCACAGGAATGATGCGAACCGGAATGGTTTGAAGATCCCACTTCCAGCTTTCGGTAGTCGGTTCAACCGGGCGCAACGCGATACATTGCGTCGGGCAGGGTGCCACGCAGAGGTTACAGCCGGTGCACAGATCCGCCACGACGGTGTGCATGGCGCGCGTTGCGCCAACGATGGCGTCGACAGGGCATGCCTGGATGCATTTTGTGCAGCCGATACAGTTCGCTTCGTCAATCACGGCGAGGGCGCGAACCGGCTCCTGCACATCTTCATCGCCGTCAACAGGTAGCGGGTCAACGTTAAGCAGGGCGGCTATTTTCAGCATTACCGCTTCACCGCCGGGTGCGCAGCGGTTAATTTTTTCACCCTGCACGCCTACCGCTTCGGCATAGGGGCGGCAGCCAGGATAGCCACACTGCCCGCACTGGCTTTGCGGCAGAAGCTCATCGATTTTTTCTACAACAGGATCGTCCTCTACCGCGAAACGGCGGGAGGCGTAACCCAGAATAAGGCCAAACACCAACCCCAGCACGCTGATAGAGGCGATGGCTATCCAGACAGTACTCATTACAACTTCACCAGACCACTAAAGCCCATAAAGGCCAGAGACATTAAACCTGCTGTCACCAGGGCGATCGCGTTACCGCGGAATGGCGCAGGGATATCCGCTGCTGCCAGACGCTCGCGAATCGAGGCGAACAGCACCATCACCAGAGAGAAACCGACGGCGGCAGAAAAACCGTACAGCGCCGATTGCATGAAATTATGCCCAAGGTTGATGTTCAGCAGCGCCACGCCAAGTACTGCACAGTTGGTGGTAATCAGCGGCAGGAAGATACCCAGCAGGCGATAGAGAGCCGGGCTGGTTTTACGCACCACCATTTCTGTGAATTGCACTACCACCGCGATGACCAGAATAAAGGACAGCGTACGCAGATAGATTAAATCCAGCGGGATGAGGATCCAGTTATCAATCAACCACGCGCAGATAGACGCCATCGTCATCACGAAGGTGGTGGCCAGCCCCATGCCCATCGCAGTTTCCAGCTTTTTGGAAACCCCCATAAATGGACACAGGCCAAGGAACTTCACCAGGACGAAGTTGTTAACCAGCACAGTGCCGACAAAGAGCAGTAAGTAATCGGTCATTATTTAGCCTGAAATAAAAAAGCCGCCTATTATCGGACAAACCACCGCAGGCGACAACAGGTTATCTGTAAGGTTATTACGGGTTCACAAAGGTGTTCTTCACCCGCGTCGAACGCTTGAAATAGGGCACCAGCAGCGCCGCCGCCAGTAACGGGAAAAGCAGCTGGCGAACGGCCAGGGCATCAGAAACTGGCGAAAAAGCAAAGGCTTTCACCGCCAGCAGGACCGAAATCAGCAGCCAGATAATGTAGTGTTTAGGGACACCCTTACGGCGCTTAAAGAAGGCAATGGTCAGCCATAGCGTGTAGTACCACATCCCGATTGCAAAAACGAACGACACAAACCACATCGTAATATTAAGCACACTTTGCGACATCAGGGTCTGGATTGCATGAGGTGTAATCAGAGCGGTGGTATAAAGCAGCAGCGCAAGTGATGCGCTTAATAAGGCAACCAGCAGCCATGCCAGTGGGGCGATTAACCAGCCTCCAATTCGTTCTCCAGGCGTTGCGGTCATGAACTCTCCCATAATCTGCGCGAAATGTTGTACAGCCAGTTTGCAGGGCGGAGAGTATATAACATTTCGCGCGGATGGCTACTTTCTTATAAAACGTAGCGCCATACAGACTTAGGCACTTCACCGACGTTGAACAAACGGCCACCGGAGACCAGCTCCGCACGGCGGTGGTCAGCGGCGCGATACATATTGATGATTTCCTGATTATCCGACAGCGTGTAGTTCAGATGGTCAAACAGTTTTTCCAGGCTCTCAAGCGAATTGATCTTGCGAAATTTTAATAAATAGTCCTGAACTGTCATATTAATAAGTTTCCATATAAAAGTGAGTAATACCAGTTAAGGTAATTCGTCCGAATAATAAACGGATTAATAAAGACGTAAACAGCCCACTCAGATAACGCGACTAAATTAGGAGTTTTCTTTGCTGAAAGTACAGGCATCAGACGATGCCTGGAAGAGAAGGTTAACCGTGTTCACCAGGGCTGGCAATAAGTAACTGACATATTATGTCACTCTTTATTGCGGTAACCGGTTACTTAGGTTGGGCGACGGTGACAGGCTCCGGCGGCTGGTAGTTATCGATATGGCTGGCAACGCCAAGCAAAATGACCGATACCCCAAGGACAATCCATCCCGCTAATTCAATGATTCGATTAATAATTGACGTCATGACTGGTACGTGTAATTTATCCATAAATACAGGTTGCAAATTTTACAGCGCCGTTTCCCCCGCGGCAAGTGCTTTGGGAACGGTTCCCCTAAACAAAATCAGAACGTTAAATCTATGTAACAAAAACAACCGGCATAGCCTGCTATTTTACGTCATATGGCACATGATTAATCTGTAAGAACGTCAGAGCAGCCAGTGTGAAATAAGATAGTCATAAAAGAGGGCAACATTATGAGTGATAGCATCCGCGTCGGGCTTATTGGTTACGGTTACGCGAGCAAGACTTTTCATGCGCCTCTGATTGCCGGGACGCCGGGCATGGCGCTGGCGGCAGTTTCCAGTAGCGATGCCACGAAAGTGCATGCCGACTGGCCCTCCGTGCCGGTTGTTTCTGAACCTAAGCATCTTTTTAACGACCCTAATATTGATCTGATCGTCATTCCCACCCCCAATGACACGCATTTTCCGCTGGCAAAGGCCGCACTGGAAGCCGGTAAGCACGTTATTGTCGATAAACCTTTCACGGTGACGTTGTCACAGGCGCGCGAACTGGATGCGCTGGCAAAAAGTTTTGGAAGAGTGCTTTCGGTATTTCATAACCGCCGCTGGGACAGTGATTTCCTGACGGTAAAAGCGCTCCTTAATGAAGGTACGCTGGGCGAAATCCTCTTTTTTGAATCGCACTTTGACCGGTTCCGCCCTCAGGTCCGAAACCGCTGGCGTGAGCAAGCCGGGCCGGGCAGCGGCATCTGGTACGATTTAGCGCCGCATCTTCTCGATCAGGCCGTAAATTTGTTTGGCCTGCCGGTCAGCATGACGGTTGATCTGGCCCAGCTCAGACCCGGAGCGCAAACCACTGACTACTTTCATGCCGTCTTGAGTTACCCGCAGCGGCGTATTGTACTGCACGGGACAATGGTGGCAGCCGCCGAATCAGCGCGTTATATCCTTCACGGTACCCGCGGGAGCTATGTGAAGTTTGGTCTCGATCCTCAGGAAGAACGCCTGAAAAACGGCGAGCGTTTGCCGCAGGAAGACTGGGGCTATGACATGCGGGACGGGGTTGTGACGCGGGTGGAAGGCGAGGAGAGGGTTGAAGAAACGTTACTGACGATCCCGGGTAACTATCCGGCGTATTATGCCGCTATCCGTGATGCGCTAAACGGGACGGGGGATAACCCGGTTCCGGCCAGCCAGGCGATTCAGATTATGGAATTGATTGAACTGGGGATTGAATCAGCCAAACACCGCGCAACGCTCTGTCTGGCGTGATTCTGGCAAAGCCGGGTAAGGCTAAGCGCCCACCCGGTAACGGGCTTAGCCGCGGGCGACCTTATCCCTCAGCGCCTGTTTCTCTGCTGGCGTCAGGAAGGCGATGTCCAGGCCGTTAATCTGCGCCTGGCGGATCTGATCCTGACTCAGGCCAGCCTGCGGTGCGGCGACGGTGTACTCATGAATAATATCCACGCCCTGTACTGCCGGATCGTCCGTGTTCAGTGAGGCCAGAACACCGTGCTCCAGGAAGGTTTTCAGCGGGTGATGCGCCAGTGATGCCACTGTGCTGGTCTGAATATTAGACGTCAGACAGGATTCAATACCAATACGCTGCTCGGCAAGGAAATCCATCAGGGCGCGATCTTCAACGGCTTTGACACCATGACCGATACGCTCTGCACCCAGCTCACGGATGGCCTGCCAGATGCTTTCAGGGCCTGCCGCTTCACCGGCATGCACGGTAATGTGCCAGCCGGCGTCACGCGCGCGGTTGAAATGAGAAAGGAACAAACTGCCCGGGAAGCCGAGTTCATCCCCCGCCAGGTCAACGGCAGCGATCGCATCACGATGTGCCAGTAACCCTTCCAGCTCCTGCAGGCAGGCCGCTTCACCGAAGGTACGGCTCATAATGCCAATCAGGCGAGCCTGAACGTCGAAGGTTTTACACCCTTCGCGCACGCCGTCAATTACCGCTTCAACCACGCCTGCAACGGGCAGGTTGTGGGTCATCGCCATATAGCCCGGCGAAAAGCGCAGTTCAACGTAGTGCAGGCCATTACGGGCGGCATCTTCAATATTTTCGAAAGCAACACGGCGGCAGGCATCCAGCGAGGCCAGCATCTTCACGCCCCAGTCGAGTTTGCTCAGGAAACTGACCAGATCCGGTTCATTTGAGGTAACCTGAACGTGGGGGATTAGGGTCTCAATCGTTTGTGCAGGGAGCGTGAGATTGTACTGGCGGCCAAGATCGAGGATGGTTTGGGCACGAATGTTACCGTCAAGATGGCGGTGAATATCAGTTAGTGGCAGGCGTGTATCAATCATGGTCGCACTCTTTTCTGGTTAAAGTGCGTCATATTATAAAAACAAAACGAGGTAAAAAGCTATTTGCGCAAGGGAATATTCCGTTGCGCAATCTGATTACAGGAGCGTCGTTATGCCAGCGATCAGCCGCTGAACCCCTTGCTCAAGCTTGCTACGCGGGCATCCCGCGTTCAAACGGACAAAACCGTTACCCTCTTCGCCGTAGGTGTATCCCGGCATGATGGCGACCTTTTGCTGCTCAATCAGGACTTTTTGTAGCATTTTATCGTCAAGGTTGAGTGGACGTAAATCGATCCAGGCCAGATACGTGGCTTCGGGTGGCTGCCAGTTGAGCGTCGGAAACGCGCGGTGTAATTCGCGTGCAATGTACGCCAGATTTTCTTCCAGATACGCCCGCAACGCATCCAGCCATGGCTCTCCCTGCTGATAGGCAGCAATGTGGGCCGTCAGCGCCAGCACGGAAGGGGAAGAGAGCCCGTCACGACCTTTTAATGCGCGGAGGTAACCGTTACGGCTCTCTTCATCGCCAATCAGCCCCCAGGCACCGGTGAGCGCCGGTATGTTAAAACTTTTTGAACCAGAGCTCAGAAGTGCCCATTTGCCGCGTGCCACTTCATTCCACGGCGTATGGCGACGGCCTCCCCACACCATATCCATATGAATTTCATCGCTGATCACCGCCACGTCATAACGGGCGCACAGTTCTGCCATGTGACTCAGCTCTTCACGGGTCCAGACTTTACCCGTGGGATTTTGCGGGCTGCACAGCAGCAAAATTTTGTTTTCCGGTTTTGCCAGCGCCGCCTCAAGCGCGGCCCTATTTCCCTGCCAGCCCGTGGCATGTTTTTCCATCGCCACGCCGACCACCTGTCGGGCATTCCCCTCGATGGCCTTATAGAACGCATCGTAAGCGGGGGTGTGGACCACCACGCCGTCGCCGGGAGTTGACCAGAGGCGAATCAGTTCGGATACCATATAAATAACGGAAGGCCCGTACACGAGCGATTCGGTATCAATGTGGCTGTTAAAGCGCTGCCGGAACCAGTACGCCACAGCGGCGAGAAACTCTTCATTTTTCCAGCGGCTGTAGCCAAACACCCCGTGATGAATACGCTGGTGCAGCTCTTCGGTGATGCAGGGCGCGGTCGCGAAATCCATATCGGAGATGGTGAAGGGCAGCAGATCGGCCGCGCCAAAGCGGTCGGCGACATAGTCCCACTGCGTGCACCAGGTGCCGTGTCGATCCACGACGGTTGAAAAATCGAACATGACTCAAGTCCTTAAAGAAAAACCCCCTCAGCGCGAGGGGGTGAGGCATCAGGCTTCCACTGTACGCATCAGGGTTGCCAGCTCATCTTTCACTGACTGAACCTGCGGGCCGATAACCACCTGCAAATTATGTTGATTTAACTGTACCACGCCGATGGCCCGGTTGGCTTTCAGGGCGTTGGTGTCCACTTTCGACATGTCCGCCACCGACAGGCGCAGTCGGGTGATGCAGTTATCCAGAGAGGTAATGTTATCCGCACCGCCCAGCGCCGCCAGAATAGCAGGGGTGTTATAGCCGGACTTACCCACGGTACCTGCAACAGCCTGCTCAACGCTGCTGGCGGTATCGGTATCCCGTCCAGGCGTTTTGAGGTTAAAGCGGGTGATGGCGAAGCGGAAAATGCCGTAGTACACCGCGAACCAGATAGCGGCCACCACCGGTACCAGGTACCATTTGGTCGACAACCCGTGCAGGATCCCGAACACCACAAAGTCGATGACGTTGCCGTCGGTATTCCCGATGGTGACGCCCAGCACCGCCATCACGGTGAAGCCCAGACCGGTCAGTACCGCGTGGATGAGATACAGCACTGGCGCGACAAACAGGAACAGGAATTCGATTGGCTCCGTTGTACCGCCCACGACGCAGGCGATGACCCCGGAAATCAGCAGCCCTTTAATTTTATGGCGGTTTTCCGGACGAGCACAGTGATACATGGCCAGCGCCGCACCCGGCAAGCCGCCGAGGAAGGCCGGCATTTTACCCTGTGACAGGAAGCGGGTCGCACTTTCAGAGAAGCCGTGCGTGGTCGGGCAGCTCAGCTGTGCCTGGAAGATGGTCAGCGCACCGCTCACATCGTGTCCGCACACCTCCATTGTGCCGCCCGCTTCGGTAAAGCGGATCAGCGCCACCAGAATATGTTGCAAACCAAACGGCAGCAGCAGACGTTCGCCGGTTCCGAAGATCATCGGACCAAAATCGCCCGCACCGTTGATGATGCGACCAATCCCGTTAATCCCCAGCGCAAAGACTGGCCAGATCAGCGGAATAATAAGGCCAAACAGACCCATGACCACAAGGGTTACAATGGGTACAAAGCGGGTGCCCCCGAAGAACGCCAGCGCATCAGGCAGGCGGATATTGTGGAAGCGCTCATGCAGCATCCAGATAATCACCCCGGCGATCACCGCGCCGAGGATCCCGGTATCAATGGACTGAATCCCGATAACGCTCTGAATGTTGTTCGCTTTAAGCACGGCGGCATCGGTGGTGGGCAGAATGCCTTTAGCCGTCAGCCAGAAGTTCACCGCAAGGTTCATTACCGCATAACCGACAAACCCGGCAAAGGCGGCCACGCCTTTGTTCTCGCGTGCCAGACCCAGCGGGATAGCAATACAGAACATCACCGGCAGGAAGCTAAAGGCGAAGGAGCCGACTTTACTCATCCAGATAAAGATCGCCTGCAGCACAGGTGTCCCGAGGAACGGGATCAGCGTGATGACGTCCTTACTGCTCAACGAACTGCCGATCCCGAGCATGATCCCGCAGAACGAGAGGAGTGCCACGGGCAGCATAAAGGTTTTACCCAGTTGCTGGAAAAATTCCCACAGCGATATTTTTTGTGCTGCTTTCGCCGTCATAAAACGACTCCTTTATTGTTAAAATCAGTTTATCTGCTTCAATGCTGCGAGAAGATAAAACGTTTTATCAAAGTTTAGTGCGCTCTGAATCACATTCTCAGGCTTTGACTGGTAGTATAAAGATTACATATTGATAAAACGTTTTACCGATCTCATTTCAGGGAGTCACGCCGACACATGGCTGTAGCGAAAAAAATCACCATCAACGATGTCGCGCTGGCGGCGGGGGTTTCCGTCAGCACCGTTTCACTGGTGCTCAGCGGGAAAGGACGCATTTCTCCCGCGACCGGGCAACGGGTTAACGAGGCGGTTGAGCAACTGGGCTTTGTACGTAACCGCCAGGCATCAGCGCTGCGCGGCGGCCAAAGCGGTGTGATCGGTTTGATTGTGCGTGACCTGACCTCTCCCTTTTATGCCGAACTGACCGCTGGCCTGACCGAAGCGCTTGAAGCGCAGGGACGGATGGTCTTTTTGCTTCACGGCGGTCGCGAGGCCGATCAGCTCCTTTCCCGTCTGGATATGCTGCTTACGCAGGGCGTCGACGGGGTTATCGTCGCCGGCGCGTCGGGTGTGAGTAATGACTTGTGCGAGCGCGCCGCCGAAAAAGGCGTGCCGCTGGTGTTTGCCTCGCGCGCCAGTTATCTGGACGAAGCCGATACCCTGCGACCGGACAACATGCAGGCCGCACAAATGTTGACGGAGCATCTCATTCATCGGGGGCATCAGCGCATTGCCTGGCTTGGCGGAAAAAGCTCGTCCCTGACGCGAGCCGAGCGGGTAGGCGGTTACTGCGCGACGCTGATTAAATACGGCCTTCCGTTCCACAGCGAATGGGTGGTGGAATGCGAATCCAGCCAGAAGAAAGCCGCGGAAGCGATAAACGCGTTATTACGGAGTAGCCCGACGATAAGCGCCGTGATTTGCTATAACGAGGTGATTGCGATGGGGGCCTGGTTTGGCCTGATCCGCGCCGGGCGTCAGAGCGGCGAGGGTGGGGTTGAAACCTTCTTCGGCCACCAGGTGGCGTTAGGGGCATTTGCAGATGTTGGTGAAAACGCGCTGGACGATCTGCCCATTGTCTGGGCCACCACACCTGCCCGGGAGATGGGTTACACGCTGGCGGACAGGATTATGCAGCGCATCGAAAAAGCAGACGTGCAGGCCGGGCACCAGATTGTGTCGGCACGGTTAGTGACGGTGAAATAGTATTCGTGGCACCAGGCTGAGTACCTGCAACCGGTAATAAAAAACCCCTCATCAGAGAGGGGTTTTGATGATTACTGCTGTGGTGCAGCGGGTGCAGCGGGTGCAGCGGGTGCAGCGGGTGCAGCAGGTGCAGCAGGTGCTTCAGGCACGGCCGGCGCTGCAGGTTCAGCCGGTTCCGGCATCCCCAGAGCAGGCATACCAAACATCCCGACAAAATCTTCCAGCGGCATTTTATCGCCGTTTAGCGTGACCTGACCGTTGGCATACTGCAGGCTGGTGGAAATGGTGTTGTCTTCCATCTTCGTGATGCGGAACATCTGGCCCATTGCCGCCAGACCTTTCACCTGCTGGCTCGCCAGCTTGCCGGCATCTTCATCGCCATACCCTTCAAGCTTCGCAATCTGGGTCATAAACTCGGTCGCCATATCCACAGGGATGGTCAGCTTGCTGTCGAGTGACTTCACGCTGCGATCCACTTCCTGCGCCAGCGTCTGAGGTTCACCCGTTGCGGTTGCCGGGTCTTTCAGGAACAGGGACAGGTTAAAGTTGGTTTCGCCTTTGCTGTTTTTCCAGCTCAGCGGGGCCACGGTGATAACCGGCTCGCCTTTCAGCAGGATTGGCAGGTTATTCATCAGCACCGCCATGGCCTGCTGCTGGTAAACTTCCGGATTCTGCTGCAGCGCGGCATTGCTCAGCAGTGCCTGGCTCTCTTTGCTGTATTTCTGGCTAAATTCATGCCACGCCTGACCGTCGATATTGCCAATCTTCAGCGACAGTTTGCCGGTCCCGAGATCCTGGTTCTGCACTTTCAGGCTCTTCAGGGCGTAATCCAGTTGGGTATTGATGCTCTTACCGTCTTTAGACACGTCGGATTTGCCGTCCACCTCCATGCCTTCCAGCACGGCCATCTCTTTCCCTTCAACCGCGATAGCAATCTTGTCGAAAGAGAGTTTCTGATTACCGATACGCTCTTTAAAATCGGTCATCTTGCTGTCGCCATCGGCTTTCAGGTTATTGAACGTCAGCTGAACCTTTTGACCGTATTCATTGACGGCATTGATCAGGCCGCTCTCTGCTTCACCGGTCAGGGAGAAGACATTTCCATCGCGGTCAGCATCAACCTTGAAATTCCCCCCGCTAAAGGTCACTTTCTCGTTATCTTTCTCGTAGTTCAGTGCTTTCAGATCGATACTGGAACGTGTGTCACCGGCGTAGCTGATGCGGGTGTTAACCTCAAAAGGTGACTCGTTCTTTGCCAGATCAAACAGCGGTTTGGTTAAGTCGTTATTCACCAGTACAGTATTAACGGACGCCATCGACGGGATCAGGTTAAAAGACGTTAACTGTGCCAGCGGGAACGGACCGTGGCTGACCACTTCATCCAGCACCATGCTTTGGCCCGGTTTCAGCCAGCCATTTTCATTACCGGCAACAGGCTTGACAACCACCTGCATATGGCTGGTAAAGATACCACGCTGATAATTCTGGTAGGCAAGCTCCACGCCTGCTTCCGGCGCGCCACGCTTAAGCTCTCCGTTAGCCTGTGCCACCATCTCAGCCAGACGGCTTTCCAGCTGTTTCCCGGTAAACCAGGAGGCACCTGTCCAGACCACGCCTAACGCTACAATCACTCCTACCGCTACGACCGATTTTTTCATTGCGACTATCCCTAAAATGAAACCAGGCGGTAGAAACCGCCCGGTGATGTAAAGTCTTCAACTAGCTTAGCAAGAGTTGTTAAAAAATTCAGTAAGTGCTTATAGCTTATTAAAAACACGCGCCAGACGACCGGTACCGCTCACGCTCACCGGCGACTCGTTTGCCGCTACAAATGCCGATTCGCCTGGCTTGAGCACCAGACGCTCGCCACCTTTATGCAGCGTTGCTTCACCTTCAACGCAGAACAGGATTGCTGCGCTCTCCTGCGCGATGGCGGTTTCTGCCGGGCTCAGGTCATGCAGTGAGAAGGCAAAATCATCCACCGGGATCGGGAAGTCCAGCTCCGCACCCTGTTTAACAGGCTGAGTCAGCAGATGATCCGCAGGCTTCGCCTCAAACTTCACGTTGGCAACCAGCTCAGGGATATCAATGTATTTCGGCGTCAGGCCTGCACGCAGTACGTTGTCTGAGTTGGCCATCACCTCCAGCGCCACGCCCTGCAGGTAGGCGTGCGGGGTTTCAGCAAACAGGAACATCGCCTCGCCCGGGTTCAGCTTCACCACGTTCAGCAGCAGAGGGGAGAACAGGCCGCTGTCGTCCGGGTAGAATTCAGAAATCAGGCGGATGGTATCCCACGGCTCACCGTGCTGGCTGTCCAGCGCCGCTTTCAGCACCGCCAGGGCGTGAGATTTCTCTTCTCCCTGCATGTTCAGCAGGCTGGCGAAAAGCTGGCTCAGGCCTTCTGCATTCGGGTTTTCCAGGAAGTGAGCGATAGCGTTGTTAGCACCCGCCACCGGCTGCAGCAGGGAGATAATTTCTGAGAACTCGCGAAACGCGTTCATCGCCAGGAAGGGGGTCAGCGCAAAGACCAGTTCCGGCTTGTGATTAGGATCTTTGTAGTTACGCTCGGCCGCATCTAACGGAATACCGGCCGCGTTCTCTTTCGCAAAGCCCATCTCAGAGGCTTTTTTATTCGGGTGAACCTGGATAGAGAGCGGCTGGTCGGCGCACAGCACTTTAAACAGGAACGGCAGCTCACCAAAACGGCTGGCAACCTTGTCACCCAGCAGGGTGGCTTTGTCGGCATCAATCACGTCGCGCAGAGAGCGAACCTGGCCGCTTGCGTCTTCAATTTTTGAGCTGCTCTTCGGGTGCGCACCCATCCACAGTTCTGCCATTGGCAGGTTGTTTGGGTTCGCGATACCGTAGAGATCCGTTAACGCAGTTTTACTTCCCCAGGCGTAGTTTTGCACTGAGTTAATGAGTTTTTGCATTATCAAGCCCTGATTCAATGGTGGAATTAACTCCGGGTATTAAAGCAATAAACCACATGGAAGTAACCTGTGGATGTAAAAAGTCGTACTAGTCTCAGTTTTTGTTAAAAAATTGTGTAGGATAAGCTGACTCGCTTTTAAGCGGGCAGCGGAACATCTGCCCAAATAATCAGACTGAAGCAGTAAGTGAGAGAACAATGTCGAACAAACCCTTTCATTATCAGGATCCTTTCCCCCTCAGTAAGGATCAAACCGAATATTACCTGTTAACCCGCGATCACGTCTCCGTCTCTGAATTCGAAGGGCAGGAGATCCTCAAGGTCGATCCGCAGGCGCTGACGTTACTGGCGCAGCAGGCTTTCCACGACGCCTCGTTTATGCTCCGCCCTGCGCACCAGCAGCAGGTTGCCGATATCCTGAGCGACCCGCAGGCCAGCGAAAACGACAAATACGTCGCCCTGCAATTCCTGCGTAACTCGGATATCGCGGCGAAAGGTATTTTACCTACCTGTCAGGACACCGGCACGGCCATCATTGTGGGTAAAAAAGGCCAGCGCGTCTGGACCGGCGGCGGCGACGAAGCGGCGCTGGCGCACGGCGTGTACAATACCTACACCGAAGACAACCTGCGCTACTCGCAAAACGCGGCGCTGGATATGTACAAAGAGGTCAACACGGGCACAAACCTGCCTGCGCAGATTGACCTGTATAGCGTGGACGGTGATGAATACAAATTCCTTTGCATCGCCAAAGGTGGCGGTTCAGCGAACAAAACCTATCTCTATCAGGAAACCAAAGCGCTGCTCACGCCGGGCAAGCTGAAGAATTATCTGGTTGAGAAAATGCGCACGCTCGGCACCGCTGCCTGCCCGCCGTACCATATTGCCTTTGTGATTGGCGGTACGTCAGCAGAGAGCACCCTGAAAACGGTGAAGCTGGCGTCGACCAAATACTATGACGGCCTGCCTACCGAAGGGAACGAGCACGGCCAGGCGTTCCGCGATGTTCTGCTCGAACAGGAACTGCTGGAAGAAGCGCGTAACCTTGGCCTGGGCGCGCAGTTCGGCGGCAAATATTTTGCCCATGATGTGCGTGTGATCCGTCTGCCGCGCCACGGTGCCTCCTGCCCGGTTGGGATGGGGGTCTCCTGTTCTGCGGATCGTAACATCAAGGCGAAGATCAACCGCGAAGGCGTCTGGATCGAAAAACTGGAGAATAACCCAGGGAAGTACATTCCTGAAGCGTTGCGCAAAGCGGGCGAGGGTGAAGCCGTTCACGTTGACCTGAACCGTCCGATGAAAGAGATTCTGGCGCAGCTGTCTCAGTATCCGGTGTCGACCCGTCTCTCTCTTAACGGAACCATCATCGTTGGTCGTGACATCGCTCACGCGAAACTGAAAGAGCGTCTGGACAACGGGGAAGGGCTGCCGCAGTACATCAAAGATCACCCGATTTACTATGCAGGCCCGGCCAAAACGCCAGAAGGCTACGCCTCTGGCTCGTTAGGCCCGACCACCGCAGGCCGTATGGACTCGTATGTTGACCAGCTGCAGGCCAACGGCGGCAGCATGATCATGCTGGCAAAAGGAAACCGTAGCCAGCAGGTGACGGATGCCTGCCATAAACACGGTGGCTTCTACCTGGGCAGCATCGGCGGTCCGGCTGCCGTACTCGCGCAGGGCAGCATCAAGAGCCTGGAGTGCATTGAATACCCGGAACTGGGTATGGAAGCTATCTGGAAAATTGAAGTGGAAGATTTCCCGGCGTTTATCCTTGTGGATGACAAAGGTAACGACTTCTTCAGGCAGATCCAGTCCTCTCAATGTTCGGCGTGTGTGAAGTAATCTACTATAGCCGGGTGGCGTTCACGTCACCCGGCACATCAAAGAGCGCACAAAGCGCCATATCTTTTCTGTAAAGCAATCAATACTTATCTCTGAAGCATGTGAGCAATCCCGACAGTGTTATCAAGGAGAAAGTAATGACTACGGTACGCCGTGAGAAAGACTCTATGGGCGCGATCGATGTCCCGGCTGACAAGCTATGGGGCGCGCAAACCCAGCGTTCGCTGGAACATTTCCGTATTTCGACCGAGAAAATGCCCGTCTCGCTGATTCAGGCGCTGGCGCTCACTAAACGTGCGGCCGCCAAAGTGAATCAGGATTTAGGCCTGCTGGCGGCAGATAAGGCCACCGCGATTATTACTGCTGCCGATGAAGTGCTGGCCGGCAAGCATCCCGATGAATTCCCCCTCGCCATCTGGCAGACCGGTTCTGGCACCCAGAGCAACATGAATATGAACGAAGTGCTGGCGAACCGGGCAAGCGAACTGCTGGGCGGCGTGCGCGGTATGGAGCGTAAGGTTCACCCGAACGATGACGTAAACAAAAGCCAAAGTTCGAACGACGTCTTCCCGACGGCGATGCACGTGGCGGCGGTGATTGCGCTTCGTGAACATCTGATCCCGCAGCTCAACGTGCTTAAAACCACCCTTGGCGAGAAGGCGCAGGCTTTCAGCGATATCGTCAAAATAGGACGTACTCACCTGCAGGATGCCACGCCGCTGACGCTCGGCCAGGAGATTTCCGGCTGGGTGGCAATGCTAGAACATAACCTCAAGCACATCGAGTACAGCCTGCCGCATCTTGCTGAGCTGGCGCTGGGCGGAACGGCGGTCGGTACGGGGTTAAATACCCATCCGGAATATGCGGTGCGCGTTGCCGACGAGCTGGCGGCCATCACCGGGCAGCCGTTTATCACGGCGCCGAATAAGTTTGAAGCGCTGGCCACCTGTGATGCGCTGGTTCATACCCACGGTGCCCTCAAGGGGCTGGCAGCGTCGTTGATGAAAATCGCCAATGATGTGCGCTGGCTGGCCTCGGGTCCCCGTTGCGGTATCGGTGAAATTAGCATTCCGGAAAACGAGCCGGGTAGCTCTATCATGCCGGGCAAAGTAAACCCGACCCAGTGTGAAGCCATGACCATGCTCTGCTGTCAGGTAATGGGTAACGACGTTGCCGTTAACATGGGCGGCGCGTCCGGTAACTTTGAGCTCAACGTCTATCGCCCGATGGTGATTCACAACGTGCTTCAGTCCATACGCCTGCTGGCGGACGGTATGGAGAGTTTCAACGAGCACTGTGCGTCAGGCCTTGAGCCAAACCGCGAGCGCATCAGCCAGTTGCTCAATGAGTCGTTGATGCTGGTGACCGCGCTGAATACCCATATCGGCTACGACAAAGCCGCCGAGATTGCGAAAAAAGCGCATAAAGAGGGGCTGACGCTGAAAGCCTCCGCTCTGGCATTGGGTTACCTGACGGAGGCTGAGTTTGATGCATGGGTACGCCCGGAATCGATGGTCGGCAGCCTGAAATAATCACTGCGCCACATACAGGTGCAGCCGCGGAATAATCAGCTGCAGCGGTTGCGCCTGAGGTCTGTAACGATGCTGGACATTTTCAGCATCGTAATTCAGCAGTTCGCCAATATCCGGCACAATGGCCCCCTGATCGGCATCATAAAGTGCGATCAGCGGCGTCGGGCAGGCATACTGTACCTGCTTTTGCTGGCCGGAATACCAGACGCGCGCGATAGGCTGCACCTTCACCGGACGCTTAATCTTAAGCCGGGTATCCGCCGGTAGTGAGGCGATGCTGTGGTACTCCTGCTCAAGCCGTTCAATCCACTGCTCGCGTGACCACGGTGCGACAGTCCGCGGTGCCTTCAGACTCTTTTCCAACTGCGCCAGAATGTCATCCCGGGTGAAGTTTTTAATGATGTGCTTGTTGGCCCAGCCGAAGCGAAGCGTGGCGGGATGACGCAGTACCGTGAGCGTACGGTAGGCATTCAGGGTGATTAATCCCGGTAGCTGTCGGTGTACCCATTCAAAACGGGCGGCAGGGGCCAGACCCGACTCTTCAGTGATGATCTTTTCAAACGTCGCCTTAAGCGTGTTGATATGCGCAATCTGGTTTTCCAGCGCTTCTCGCGTTGTTGCATCAGTTTGCAGGCAGATTACGCCCGGCAGACGAACGGCCGCCTTACTGCTGCGGTTTTCTGACTGCTGCTGGATAAACAGGCGACGGTAGTGCCGCAGCGTCAGTTCCAGCGCCGCTTTGCCGATATGCTGCTGTACCTCTATGGTTTCCAGCGGGTCGTGTTCAGCGCCTTTCACCACATCCGGCAGGGTAAAGACCCGCGCGGCTAACAGACGGCAGGTCTGCAAACGTTCGGTCAGGGTCAGTAACTCGTGTTCAATGTCGCGGAACGTGCTGTTCAGCCTTTCGATGAGATCGTACGTCGCCATGATAACTCTTCATTAGTTACAACATACTTATCATATAGCACAGCACGCCGGGTCAGGCCAGCGTGCGATAAAGGTCAGGCAGGGACGGGAAGGGTGATGTTGTGATATACCGGCCAGCTAAAGCAGAAGCGCGCGCCGCCGAGTGCGCTCTCTTCACAATGCACCGTGCCGCCCATCGCCTGCGCAATGGAGTAAACAATTGCCAGCCCCAGGCCACATCCCCCCGTGGCACGATCGCGGCTGGGGTCGAGGCGTACAAACGGCTCAAACACCGTTTCACGCGCTTCCGGGGCGATGCCAGGTCCGTCGTCCTCAACCGTCAGACAGGCCTGACTACCCTGTAAATCTAAGCCAATCTGCAGCGTGCTCTCGCTATAGCGCATGGCGTTGTTCATCAGATTATCCAGCACGCGTTCCATCAGACGCATATCCAGTGCGCCATAATCGCCGGGCGTGACGTGTGTCAGCAGGGTACGTTGCGGGTTTACGCTCTGGACATCATCGATATGGGTTTGTAACCAGCCGGGCAGGTCCGGCGTACTGAGGTTCAGTTCGTTTTGGGGGCGATCGAGGCGCGCGTAGGTCAGGAGCTCCTCAATGAGGCCCTCAAGCTGACCAATGTCGCGGTTCAGCGCCTGAGACTCGGCCTCCGTCAGGTTTTCGCTCATCTCCAGCCGATAGCGCAGGCGTACCAGTGGCGTACGCAGCTCGTGAGCAATTCCGTCAATGAGCTGTTTTTTACTGATAATCAGCGCATTGATGTTATCGGCCATCTGGTTAAACGCCACGCCAAGACGCTCGAAGCTGGAACCGCTGTCGAAGTGAATGCGCTCGGTAAAATGCCCGTCACCAAAACGTTGCGCAGCTGATTCCAGTTTCAGCATGTCCTGCCAGTGTGGCCTCATCCAGATAAAGACCGGGAACGCGAGCGAAATGGCAATGAAAGCCAGCAGGGCAAGGTCCAGCAGGCGCATCTGGTGCAGATAATAGAGATAAGGTACCGGCCCCACGGCCAGAACGTAATGGCTCCGTGGAATGCGCTGGATAAAGGTATATTTCTCATCCAGCGCTACAATGTCCCCGTCACGCAGTCGCTGCATGGCGGGTGGCTCTAAATCGAAATCCTTCATCGGCTCGATGCGCAGATCAAACGACAGGTTCAGATCCAGCTCTTTTAAGGTCTTGGCCCAGTCGTGTGGCGGGATCTCTCGCAGCTCGCTGCGCATCAGGTAGAGCGAGCTTTTCATTAAATCATCCAGTGACTGCCTGCCCGCACGTTCGGCGGTGAATTTATAGACCAGCCCAACCAGCATGGTCATCACCAGGAAGCAGACAAACAGCAGGAGATAAAACTGTACAAACAGCTTTTTCATTCAATCTCACCGAAAATCAATACGTTAACAACCTGCGTCGAAGACAAACACGCAAACCCAAACTAGTTACACATACCGCTCGGTTTTTTACGGGGTCCGCATTGTGAGTAATCCCACAGAACGTACCCTTTTGATTTCATACAGTCTTCTATTTTTTTGATCCTGGAATCTTGCTGTTCTATCGTTTCGCCCGGCAGCAGGCGGTTGCGACTGAAGTTTTCGTCCCATGAATTGAGCGAATACTTTCGATCAACGCCGCAGGCGTACAAATCCTCACGGCGTTGTTGCACATTGGTATGGCCCGGGGTCCAGGGATTCTGGATAGTCTGAATATACGGAACATAGTCATAATGACTTGAATCCATATCTGCGACAACGCACCCGGTTAACCCAAAACAGCAGATCAGGCTGAGTGTTCTTATTTTATGCAACTGTCAGACCTCGTCTGCGTAATGTTTTAAACAGTCTCGTTCGGGGAACCGGCATCAGGTTTCCCAGGCGTGAGGCGCGAACAGATAGCCCTTGTTACGCACGGTTTTAATGCGGTACGGCTCAGTGGCATTATCCTGCAGTTTTTTACGCAGGCGCGAAATAGCCACGTCAACGCTGCGATCCATTCCGTCGTAGCTGACGCCGCGAAGGTTTTTCAGTAATGCATCGCGGTCCATGATCTGCCCGGCGTGGGTTGCCAGTTCCCAGAGCAGGTCAAAATCTGCGGTGGAAAGGGCGATAAGCTCGCCAGAAAGCAGAACCTGACGGTTAATCGGATCAATAGACAAGGTACCAAAACGCATCGCTTTGTGCGGGGTCAGCGACTGAGCAGGCGCTTCTCGTTCAACGCTGGCACGCTGGCGTAAATGAAGGCGCAGACGAGCAAGGAGGACGGCAGGGGGCGTGGTTTTCAGAATGTAGTCATTGGCACCCATTTCGAGTGACAAAATATGGTTCATGTCGCTGTCCAGCGAGGTCAGCAGCACGATAGGGCCCTCCCACCGGGCGCGCAGATCGCGGCAGACCGTCATGCCATCTTTGCCGGGCAGCATAATGTCCAGCAGCACCAGGTCCGGGTTTTCACGTAAGACCACCTCTTCGGCACGATCGCCACGAGGCTCAACAATGACGTCCATATCATGTTTACCCAGATAGGCGGCGATCAATTGCCCCACTTCGGGCTCGTCTTCAACATAAACAATCTTATTCATACAACGTCTGTTATTGCGAAAAAAGCCAACATACACCGCACAACCTTAACGTTCCATTAATCTTTCATAATTAACGCCAGTTCCGTTATTCTGGCTCATAGTGTTATTTGATTGTTATAGGGAAAAAGATGGGGCTGGTGATAAAAGCCGCGTTGGGTGCGCTGGTGGTGTTACTGATTGGTATTCTGGCTAAAACCAGGAATTATTATATTGCCGGGCTGATCCCACTCTTCCCGACCTTTGCGTTAATAGCGCACTATATTGTCGCCTCAGAACGAGGCACGGAAGCATTGCGTACGACTATCGTGTTCGGGATGTGGTCGATCATCCCTTATTTTCTTTATCTGCTTTCGCTCTGGTACTTCACCGGTTTTATGCGACTTCCCCTGGCGCTGAGCGGGGCCGTTGTCTGCTGGGGGCTCAGCGCCTGGGTGCTTATCTTCTTCTGGAGCCGCTTTCACTAGCGCAGCGGTCGACCGCCGTCCACGGCAAAGGTTCTGCCAGTGACATAGCAACTGGTGAGCAGATAATCGATAAGATCGATAACCTCTTTTTCACCTGGCGCAATTTTCATCAGCGATTTATTTAGCGCCTGCTGGCGATACTCCGCATCATCGTCTTCGTTGAATAAAATCATCGCCGGGGCGATGGCGTTCACCTTAACTTCAGGGGCAAGTTTACGGGCGAACGAGCGCGTCATGTTATCGAGTGCGGCTTTACTGGCCGCATAGGCGATGTGCTTGTCGCTGCCGCGCTCCACGACGTAATCGGTGAAATGAATAATATCACCCGCCGCATGTCCGTGACCACGCAGCAGGTCGAGCAGGGCATGGTTCAGCAGATAGGGCGCATTGACGTGGATCTGCAGCATGCAGGAGAGCGTTTCGCTGAGTGGCGTACCGGATTTTTCGGGAAGCCAGGCGCTGGCATTATGGATAATGGCGCGCAGCCCGGGGGTGGTAGATTTTACTTTTTCAGCGAAGGCCAGAATACCGTCATCGGTTGAGAAATCGGCCTGAATGCAGATCGCACCGGCTTTGCGTAGCCCCTCAATCGAGGGATATTCGCTGCGGTAACTGATGATGACCGGATGGCGAAGATTGAGAAAGTGATGGGCAAGGGCGAGGCCGATACGACGGCCTCCACCAGTAATCAGTATTGGGCGTTGCTGCGCGTTTCCCATCGTGTTCTCCTTTTCAGTTCAACAATGGGAAAGGCGATTCTATCCCATTAACATCCAGGTTGCCGGTACGGCAGCAACCAGTAACAGCCCGATTAAGGCCATCTCACGGCGTCTAAGCGCGTTCTCTAACTGATGCGTGCGGCGGGCGTAGATAAACACCAGCAGGCCCGGTGCATACAACACCACCGACAGCAGCAGATGCATAGGCCCGGAAGCATACAACAACCACAGGCCGTAAATACAGGCTCCGACGCCCACCACATAGTGCGCCGGACGTGTGGCGATTTTTAACAGATATGCACCCACTAAGAAATAGGGTACCAGAATCATCTCCGAGGCGATGGTCAGCAGAGTGTTATAGTCTGAACCTGTGAGCCAGATCAGCACCAGACAGACCTGAACGCTGATGTTGGTCAGCCAGAGTGAGGCCGACGGCGCGCTGTTTTTGTTTTGACGAGCAAACAGGCGTGGAAATGCTTTGTGCGTTGCGGCCAGGAACGGCACTTCTGCCGCCATAATGGTCCAGCTCAGGTACGCGCCACACACGGAGATAATCAGCCCCGCGGCAATCACCACGTCACCCCACGGTCCGAACATTTTCACCATCAGGCCCGCCATCGACGGGTTACGCATTTCGGCCAGCTCAGGACGCGCGACCACCCCCAGCGACAGCAGCGTCACCATCAGATACACGCCCAGCGCCGCCAGTACCGCCAGCAGCGTGGCGCGACCCACATCGCGCTTATTCCGCGCCCGGGCAGAGACCACGACGGCCCCTTCAACACCGATGAAGACCCACAAGGTGATCAGCATGGTGTTTTTGACCTGCTCCCAGACCGGTACGCCCAGCGCGACACCGCTGAAATCGAGACTGAACACATCGAGACGGAACGCCATAAAGGCCAGCACGATAAACAGGCCGAGCGGAACCAGTTTGGCCAGAGTTGCCACCAGATTAATGCTGGCCGCCGTCTGTACGCCACGTAGAATCAGCCAGTGAACAACCCACAGCAGTACCGAGGCGCCCACAATGGACTGCCAGGTATTGCCGTCGCCAAAGAACCGCAGTTCAGGGGTATCGGTAAAGAAACTGAGCGCCGAAAAGACGATCACCAGGTAGGAGACGTTTGCGATGACCGCACATAGCCAGTAGCCCCATGCGGAACAGAAGCCAATCAGTTCGCCGAAACCTTCACGGGCGTAAGTGAAAATCCCTCCATCCAGATCCGGGCGGATGCGGGTCAGAAGCAGCATTGCGAACGCCAGCAACAAAATCCCGGCACCCGTGATGCCCCACCCTATAAGCAGTGCGGCAGGGCTGGCGACCGCTGCCATATTCTGCGGTAAGCTGAACACGCCCGCACCCAGCATTGAGCTCAAAACGAGTGCAGTCAAAGCACTCAGGCCTAGTTTCTTTTCCATTGGCTTCCTGTTATGAAAGGTCCAAATCCAGAATAATTATTTCGCACAGGCGCATAAAAATGGTGGATCACACTAAGGCGCGGGATTTTACGGAGTGTCACGAAAGCATGCAATGACGTGGGGCCGAAATTCAAAAAAAAGTAACAAAAAAGGCGGCATTGCGCCGCCTCGGGTCAACCGTTCTGTTACTTGTACAGGTCGGCGCTGATGGTCACGTTGTTACCACGTTCCTGCCACTGGCGGGTGATGTGGTAATACTTCGCCCCTTTCTTCGCCGCACGTTTCGCGACCTGATAAGAGACTTCCGTCATGTTGCCGTAGTTGCCGGTAAATTTAATGCTGTCGAACGGCACCATCTGCGCTGCAGTGGCTTTGTTCAGCTCTTCAATTTTGGTTCCGTCTGGCAGGGTAACGGAGTAACGGCCACCTTTGGTGGATTGCGTTTCGAAGAAACGGCCCACTTCAGCGCTTGGTGCGGCAGAGGTGGCTACGCCTGGAATTTCCACTTTCTTCGCTTCTTCGCCGCCTTTTGCTATCGCCGCACGACCCGCTTCGGAATCAGCAGGGATGGCGTCCGGGCTTTGCAGAACGCGTTTTTTCGCATCTTCTTTATAGATGAACGCGGTAATACGCTGGTTGCCACCCTGGTTAGCATCGACCTGACGCACGATAAAGAAAGAGTACGCGCCTTTTTCTTTTGCGGCTTTGGTGATGGCATCGTTCACTTCAGGCTGGCTGCGATAGAAGCCCTGCACGGTGACGGTGTCATAAGGTTCCAGCTCAATCGCCTGATCTTTTGGTAATTCAACGACGCCGTTAATCACGCGGTTTTTCGGTGCGTCAGCTTTCGGGGCATTGTCTTTATACAGCGCAATGGTCACGCGCTGGTTACCGCTGTTGCCGGAGTCAGACTGATCAACAACGTAAAACGAGGCCGCACCGTTTTTATCGGCGGCTTTTGATGCGGCGGCGACGGCATCGCCAATAGAATTATAACGACCCACAATGACCGTATGGTCAAAAGGTTTTAACGCTGCCGCTTGCTCCGGCGTTAACTCTGTCGCGGCATTCGCAGACAGGGCGGTCGCGGAGAGAAGTGCGGACGCCAGGAGTGTGTTCTTAAGCTTCATAAAAATAATCCTTCGCCTTGCGCAAACCATGTACTGGTATTGTTGTTAATTTGAGACGGTCCCGATTATGGCATTTAAAACCCGTCGCTGTCTGCGCCATTTTTCACAGCCTGTGCTCACTGAATCATCTGATTTGATAACATTTAGTGATATGTTGAAAAAACAGGCGTCTGACAAGCAAAACTGATAAAGCTTATGACTTTTACAAGTTAATTTAATGTTAATAAGTTGTTCTCTAATGGCGCTATATCATGTTTTTACCGCTTCGCTTGCGCTATTTATCGGTCTCAGCGATGAATTTAAGGTAAATATCACTGTCAGCGACGCAGATCACTTATTTTTCACAGATAAAGTAAGAAATAGTGTTTTCTGGCGGTAGATCACGGGCGTTATTTTCAGTAGGTTATAGAAAGTTTGTTACTGTTTTATTTTCTGGGGTTAATCATATGTCGTCGCTGTCCTGCTGGCGAAAGTTGATACAAACCGCGGGCATTTATCGACAAACCATCATCAAAAACCGATGGAAGGGAAAACTATGCGTATTGGGGTACCAAAAGAACGGTTAGCCAATGAAACCCGCGTAGCGGCAACACCGAAAACGGTGGAGCAACTGCTTAAACTGGGTTTTACCGTCGCAGTTGAACGCGGCGCGGGCAAACTGGCGAGTTTCGATGACGAGGCCTTTATTCAGGCTGGCGCGGAAGTGGTGGACGGTGCTGAAGTCTGGCAGTCGCCCGTTATTCTCAAGGTTAATGCGCCGGAAGAGAGCGAGATTGAACTGCTGAATCCTGGCACGACGCTGGTGAGCTTCATCTGGCCTGCACAGAATCCTGAGTTGATGGAGAAGCTGGCAGCACGTGGCGTGACCGTGATGGCCATGGACTCCGTGCCGCGTATTTCGCGCGCGCAGTCGCTGGATGCCTTAAGTTCCATGGCGAATATTGCCGGTTACCGCGCGATTGTTGAGGCGGCGCATGAGTTTGGTCGCTTCTTTACCGGTCAGATCACCGCGGCAGGGAAAGTGCCTCCGGCGAAAGTGATGGTGATTGGCGCGGGCGTGGCGGGTCTTGCGGCTATCGGCGCGGCAAACAGCCTGGGCGCTATCGTACGCGCTTTTGACACCCGTCCTGAAGTAAAAGAACAAGTCCAAAGTATGGGTGCCGAATTCCTTGAGCTGGACTTCAAGGAAGAAGCGGGCAGCGGTGACGGTTACGCGAAGGTCATGTCCGAAGCCTTTATAAAAGCGGAAATGGAACTCTTCGCCGCGCAGGCCAAAGATGTCGACATCATTGTCACTACCGCGCTTATCCCCGGTAAACCCGCGCCGAAGCTGATTACCCGTGAGATGGTTGACTCAATGAAGTCGGGCAGCGTGATCGTCGACCTGGCGTCGCAGAACGGTGGCAACTGTGAATACACCGTGCCAAATCAGGTGACCACAACTGCTAACGGCGTGAAGGTGATCGGGTATACCGATTTGCCGGGCCGTCTGCCAACCCAGTCTTCTCAGCTGTACGGTACCAACCTTGTTAACCTGCTGAAACTGCTCTGCAAAGAGAAAGACGGCAACATCACCGTTGATTTTGACGATGTTGTTGTGCGTGGCGTAACGGTGGTGCGTGAAGGCGAAATCACCTGGCCTGCGCCACCGATTCAGGTGTCCGCGCAGCCTCAGTCGGCACCGAAAACGGCACCTGAGCCTAAAGAGCCAGCTAAACCGGCTTCTCCGTGGCGCAAGTACGCGATCATGGCGCTGGTCATTATTCTGTTTGGCTGGCTGGCAGATGTCGCGCCGAAAGAATTCCTCGGCCACTTTACCGTCTTCGCGCTCTCGTGTGTGGTGGGGTACTACGTCGTGTGGAATGTCTCTCATGCGCTGCATACGCCACTGATGTCGGTCACTAACGCCATCTCCGGGATTATCGTGGTCGGGGCGCTGCTGCAGATTGGCCACGGCGGCTGGGTAAGCTTCCTGAGCTTTATCGCGGTGCTGATCGCCAGTATCAATATTTTCGGTGGGTTCACCGTGACTCAGCGCATGCTGAAAATGTTTCGTAAAGGCTAAGGGGTAGCATATGTCTGGAGGATTAGTCACAGCCGCATACATTGTTGCTGCAATCCTGTTTATTTTCAGTCTGGCGGGACTTTCCAAACACGAAACGTCTCAGCAGGGAAATAACTTTGGTATCGCCGGGATGGCGATTGCGCTGATTGCCACCATCTTCGGGCCGGACACCGGCAACGTTGCATGGATCCTGGTGGCGATGATCATCGGTGGCGCGATTGGTATTCGCCTGGCGAAACGCGTTGAAATGACCGAGATGCCGGAGCTGGTGGCCATTCTGCACAGCTTTGTGGGGCTGGCGGCGGTGCTGGTGGGCTTCAACAGCTACCTGTACCACACACCCGGTCTGGAACCGATTCTGGTCAATATCCATCTGACGGAAGTGTTCCTCGGCATCTTCATTGGTGCGGTGACCTTCACCGGCTCAATTGTCGCGTTCGGCAAACTGCGCGGTAAGATCTCTTCTAAACCGCTGATGCTGCCAAACCGTCACAAGCTGAACCTGGCGGCGCTGGTCGTGTCCTTTGTGCTGCTGGTGGTCTTCGTGCGCACTGAAAGCGTGGGCCTGCAGGTGCTGGCGTTACTGGTGATGACCCTGATTGCTCTGGCCTTTGGCTGGCACCTGGTGGCCTCCATTGGTGGTGCCGATATGCCAGTGGTTGTCTCCATGCTGAACTCCTACTCCGGTTGGGCCGCGGCGGCAGCTGGCTTCATGCTGAGCAACGATCTGTTGATCGTCACCGGTGCGCTGGTCGGTTCTTCTGGTGCGATCCTGTCTTACATCATGTGTAAGGCGATGAACCGTTCGTTTATCAGCGTTATCGCGGGTGGCTTTGGTTCTGACGGCTCCTCAACCGGTTCTGACGAAGAAGTGGGTGAGCACCGTGAGATCACCGCGGAAGATACCGCAGAGATGCTGAAAAACTCACACTCGGTCATCATTACCCCAGGCTACGGCATGGCGGTGGCACAGGCTCAGTATCCGGTTGCGGAGATCACCGAGAAGCTGCGTGCGCGTGGTATCAAGGTTCGCTTTGGCATTCACCCGGTAGCGGGGCGTCTGCCAGGCCACATGAACGTGCTGCTCGCGGAAGCGAAAGTGCCTTACGACATCGTGCTGGAGATGGATGAGATCAACGATGATTTCACCGATACCGACACCGTCCTGGTTATTGGTGCCAACGACACCGTTAACCCGGCGGCGCAGGACGATCCGCGTAGCCCAATCGCCGGTATGCCGGTTCTGGAAGTGTGGAAGGCGCAGAACGTGATTGTCTTCAAACGTTCCATGAATACCGGTTATGCAGGGGTTCAGAACCCGCTGTTCTTCAAAGAGAACACGCACATGCTGTTTGGCGATGCAAAAGCCAGTGTCGATGCGATTCTAAAATCGCTGTAAATCAGCGACAAAAAAAACCGCCGTTTCCGGCGGTTTTTTTATGTCTGAACTTAGTCGTCTTCCGGGTCGTCCAGTTCAACCGGTGTCTGATACTCATCCGGCTTGATGACCAGCAGGTCACAGCGCAGATGGTCGATCACCTGTTCGGCGGTATTGCCCAGGAACGCGGCAGAAATACCGGTCCGGCCAATGGTACCCAGTACCACAATCCCCGCCTGCAGATGTTCTGCTAAATCCGGGATCACCTCTTCAGGCAACCCTTTTTCCACATGTGTCATTTTCTCATCGATGCTGAATTTCTGGCGTAACGCCTTCATGGCCAGCAGGTGCTGCCCCCGGATCGCATCGTTATACACGCTCGGGTCAAATTCAGGCAGCTCGATGGCAATATTAATCGGTGTTACCGGGTAAGCGCCCACCAGATGGACTTCAGTGTGGTTAACCTGCTCGGCAAGCTGGATCGTCTCCTTGACCAGCTTTTCATTGAGCGAATTGTGGTAATCCTCCTCGCTCGCCAGGTTGACAGCCACGACGGCCTTGCCGCCTTCTGGCCACGGCTGGTCTTTTACCATCCACACCGGGCAAGGGCATTTACGCAGCAGGTGCCAGTCGGTAGGGGTAAAGATCACGGATTCCAGCTTGTCGTGCTGGTGCGCCATTTTCAGCAACAGGTCGTGCCCACCGGCGACCACTTCCTGGATAATGGCTTCGAAAGGTCGGTTATGCCAGACCACTTTAATATCGATAGGAACACCCGCTTCTAGGTAATATTTGGCCTGTTCACGGATCCACGCGGTACGCTGGCTGATCACTCCCTGACGCATTGCGGTGCGTTCGTCAGGCGACAGAAGGGTGGTCATCTCATATGAGAAGTCATAGATCGGCAAAAACGCTTTGATTTTGCCACCAATCCGTTGATGTAGATACACAGCACGTCGTAATGCCGGCTGATCGTCCTGGTTAGGATCGATAGCCACCAGCATGTTTTGATACTTTGCCATACAGGTCTCCTTACTACTGTCACCACAGTCTGTAATTAAAAGAGTAACCTATATATCTTGAATGAAACAGGGGGGAAGTTTTTGTCAGATCAATAAATCATGAAAATCTGTCACAGAAAAAGAACCGTTGTTGTTACCGCGATAAAGGCAATCAACAGCAGTACCATCACCGCAATCGCAAACGTCGTTGAATCCTGTACGTAGGTTTTTTCTTCACCCTTCATTGGCCCGACAAGCATGATCCAGATGAATATGAAGGTCACTGAGGCGATAACGACTGAAACGAAAAATAAACTTTCTCTCAATTCATAACCTCAACAAGAACCTTTCAGGGACTGAGTGGGGCGGTGCCAGGGAAACGTGGTGAAACGGAAGTGGTGACGTACCAGACCAATAAATCATAAAAATTTATCGGTCTGGCATCAATCATGCGGGGGCGTTATGCCACGTTGCGGGAGTGACCGGCAAGAACGGCCAGAGCTTCACCGTTTTCGATGGTAATGTATTTACCCTTAACGGCCAGCATTCCGCTTTTCTGGAAACGACCCAGCAGACGGCTGATGGTTTCCACGGTCAGGCCCAGGTAGTTACCGATATCGCCACGCGTCATGGTCAGACGGAATTCACGCGGGGAGAAACCGCGCTCCGCGAAGCGGCGTGAGAGGTTATAGATAAACGCGGCCAGGCGTTCTTCTGCATTCTTTTTGGAAAGCAGCAGAATCATGTCCTGATCGCCTTTGATCTCACCGCTCATCAGACGCATCATCTGCTGACGCAGATTGGGCATTTTGCCTGAGAGATCGTCCAGCGTTTCAAACGGAATTTCGCAAACCATTGAGGTTTCCAGCGCCTGAGCAAAGCTCGGGTGATGGCCAGTACCGATGGCATCAAAGCCAACCAGGTCACCCGCCAGATGGAAGCCGGTGATCTGCTCATCACCCTGTTCAGTGATGGTGTAGCTTTTGATGGTGCCAGAACGGATAGCATAGAGCGATTTCAGTTCGTCTCCCGCTTTAAACAGCGTCTGCCCTTTCTGAATAGGCTTTTTGCGCTCGATGATATTATCAAGCTGATCGAGTTCATGCTCATTCAGGGTAAACGGGATACAGAGCTGGCTGATGCTGCAATCCTGGCAATGGATAGCACAACCGCCAGACTGAATGCGTCGTATAATTCGCTTTTCCGGGATCATAGGTTTGCTCAAGCCTTAATTGATATTGGTCAATTTTAACATCTTTTTGGTAAGTACGTAAGCCTGCCAAACCATCAATAAGGACAAGAGACGGCAACCTGTTGCCATCTTCTTGAAATTCCACAGCTTGATTATGGATTTTTAGCCTAACCGGAAGAAAATTAAGCACTAAAAGCCTGGAAACTAGAGCAGGAGATACCCCTCGTGACGCAGTAACCACTCCTTGCGCTGCACGCCACCGGCATAGCCGGTCAGGGTGCCGTTGCGGCCAATCACGCGGTGGCAGGGGACCACAATACTGACGGGGTTAGCGCCATTTGCCGCGCCGACCGCGCGGGCCGCGCCGGCACGGCCGAGTTGTCCGGCGAGCTGGCCGTAATGCATGACCTGTCCGCACGGAATACTGCGCAGCGCCTGCCAGACTTCGCGCTGGAAAGGTGTGCCTGCCGTGGCGGTCGGCAGGGTGTCAATGATGCTGAGATCGCCCTCGAAGTACGCCGTCAGTTTGTCGCTCAGGCCGCCGGGGTTGGTGGCGCTGATACGTTCATAACCCTGCGCGCGATAGTGCACGTTGAGCAACGTGTCCATCCTGTCGCTGTGTTCTTCCCATTCAACGGCGCGCAGACAGAACTGCTCGTCTGCAATCACCCACAGTGGACCAAGCGGCGTGGCAATTTTATCTTCGAGTAATCTCAGCATCGTTAATCCTTTAGTGCAGCCTTGGGTAAATCCCCGGCCCAATCGGCAGACCGACAAGATACCATGCCACCAGCATCACCAGCCATACCCCTAAAAAGATAAGCGGATAGGGTAAAACCAGCGAATAGTAGGTACCCAGTTTTGCCTCTGGTTTATAGCGCTGCAGGAAGCCTAAAAACAGCGGAACAAACGGTGAGACCGGTGCCAGGGGGATGACGGAGGAGTCTGCGATACGGAACAGGATCTGGGCAAACGCCGGGTGGAACCCCAGCATCATAAACATCGGCACAAAGATGGGGGCCAGAATCGACCAGATAGCCGAGCCGCTGGCGATAAACATGCACAGCAGTGACGACAGCAGCGCAAGGCCGACAAATGCCGGGACGCCGCTTAACCCCGCCGCTTCCAGCGCATCGGTCAGACCCACGGCCATAAATTTGCCCATGTTGCTCCAGTTAAACATCGCCACGAACTGCGCCAGCGGGAACACCATCACAATAAAGCCCGCCATCTCTTTCATGGGTTCGATCATCAACTGCGGCAGATCGCCCTGACGGCGAATTTTGCCGGTGGCGATCCCATAGGCGAGCGAAACGACAAAGAAAAACAGAATAATCAGCGGCACAATGCCCTGAATAAACGGCGAGGGGAGAACGGTATGTTTAACCGGATCGCGCAGGATGCCGTTTTCCGGTACCACCATCAGCGCGACCGCGGCAATAAACGCCAGCGAGACCACGCCTGCCACGCGCAGGCCAACGCGTTGCTCTTTACTCAGCGTCTCCAGCTTCTCATCGCTTCGGCCTTCCCATTTCCCTAAACGCGGCTCAATGAGTTTATCGGTAATCAGTCCGCCCACCAGGGTCAGCAGGAGCACCGAGCTGGCCATAAAGTACCAGTTGTCGATGACGCTGACGTGCATCGCGGTGTCGATGGTTTTGGCCGCCTCCGTGCTGATGCCTGAGAGCAGAACATCGGTGGTCACGATCAGCAGGTTGGCGGTAAAGCCGCAGCCTACGCCCGCAATCGCCGACAGCAGACCCGCCACGGGATGGCGTCCGACGGCGAGGAAAATCAGAGCGCCCATGGGCGGCATGATCACCAGCGCGGCATCCGAGGAGATGTGGCTAAAGAAGGCGATAAACAGCACCATGTAGCTGGCGTAACGTGCGCTGACGTGGGAGGCCATTTTCACCATCAGCGCCGGTAACAGACCGACACGCTCGGCAAGCCCGGCGCCCAGTACCAGCGCCAGAATGGCCCCCAGCGGGGCGAAGCCGCTGAAGTTTTTAACCACATTCGGTAAGAACCAGTGCAACCCTTCGACACTCAACAGGTTCTTGACCGCCACCAGACTGCCATCGGCCGGACTGCGCACGCTGACATCAAAGGCGGACAGCACCGCTGTCGCCACCATCAAAACCACGATCAACCAGATAAAAAGCAGGAAAGGGTGCGGCACTTTATTACCGATCCTTTCAACCCAGCCATAGAGCTTACCGGATGGGGAATGCGAAGGTATGGAAGACATACTCATGGGCGTTCCTCGGGACTGTTGTTGTGTTGTTGTGTTGTGTTTTGTTATTTTAAAGGTGACGGCGTCACGCCTGCCGGAATCGGACACATGTACGGCTTTTCGGTGATTTGTTGTTCGAACTCTTCCCGGCATTGTTGCAGCAGCGTTGCATCCTGGAGCAGATTTAGCGCGGTTGCGCCCATCACTTTACCGGCCAGCAGCATGCCTTTATGAGCAATGGAGGTTCGCCCCTGAGCCACGAGTTGCCAGGTATGCAAAGGCGTTCCGATGGTAAAGCAGGGGCTGAAACACTGTGCCACCGGCATTTTCCAGCTGACATCGCCCACATCGGTTGACCCGGCCAGTACGTTATCGGTAATGGCGTAAGGTGCGACCTCATCTGTCAGTAACATCTCCTGCTGACGGCGCGCAAAAGCGTTACCGGCTTCTCCCCCCGTCGCGGCAATGTTCTTCAGGCTGTTTTGCAGGTCATTTGGCGTTAGCGTGGCACGAATATCCTGCGCAAACTGGCGCTCCTCTTCCGTCCACTCCGGCGTGCCGTAATGCTGCAGGGCGCGATACATCGCCGCTTCGAGCGTGCGATTGGGCAGGTAGCTGGAGCAGGCTTTATCAAAGCGACACGCAACGGTGGTTTCGGTCATCATTGCCGCGCCCTGAGCGATTTTCTCGATACGTTCGTAGATCTGCTGCGCATCGGCCATTTCCGGCGCGCGGATCAGGTACAGCACTTCAGCCTGCGCCTGCACCACGTTGGGTGAGATTCCACCGGTATCGGTGATAGCGTAATGAACGCGCGCTTTCTCAATGATGTGTTCGTTGAGGAAATTGGTGCCGGTGGTCATCAGCGTTACGGCATCCAGCGCGCTACGCCCCAGATGTGGCGAGTTAGCAGCATGTGCCGCCACGCCGTGAAACCGCCAGGCGGCCTGAATATTGGCCAGCGTGCTGACGTTAAACATGCCGGCAAATGCTTCAGGGTGCCAGGTGGCGGCGGCATCAACGTCATCAAACAAACCTTCGCGCACCATAAAGGTTTTCCCTGAACCGCCTTCTTCACCAGGACAGCCGTAGAAACGCACGGTGCCGCTCCCCCCGTGCTGCTCCAGCCAGCTTTTCACCGCAATGGCACCCGCCAGCGCTGCCGTTCCCAGCAAATTGTGGCCACAGCCGTGGCCGTTGGCACCCGGCGTGGCGGACTGTGCCGTCGCGCAGTGTGCCTGCTGGCTCAATCCGGCCAGAGCATCATATTCCCCCAGCAGGGCGATAACGGGTTTACCGCTGCCGAAGCTGGCAATAAAGGCATTCGGAATCCCGCCGGCTTCACGGGTCAGATTGAAACCTTCCGCTTCCAGCGCGCCGGCAATCCGTTCCGCGGACCAGAACTCTTCAAAACGCGTTTCAGGGTGATCCCAGATATCGTCGGCAATGTCGGTTAACAGCTGACATCGTGTGTCGATGGCATCGGCAATAAAAGCGTAGTTCTCCTGCATTACACACCTCGCGTCCACGGGAAATTAAGCGCAGTGCGCGCCAGCGTTTCGATAGCGAGGTTCATGACCTGCTCATCAAAATCAAATTTTTCATTGTGATGACCTGCGCTTAACTCGGTACCGAACACCATATACGACGCCATTCCGCCATTCTGCTGCACGCGGGCCATCATCAGCGTCGCGTCTTCGGAACCTGCGGGGGCGTTGACTCTGTCAATGGCCTGCACCACGCCGGTCACCTGGCTTGCCTGCTGGCGCAGATAATCTACCCAGGCCGGTGTAGGGGCACTGGCGGTGGCGGCGCCCATCAGACGCATCTCGACGCTCACGCCGTAGAGCGCCGCCGCACCGGTAATCACAGCCTGCGCGCGTTCAAAGACGTACTGGTTAATGGCTTCGCTTACGCCGCGGGTTTCTACCTTGAGCAGGGCGTTAGCCGGCACGACGTTGCGTCCGCTGCCGGCCTGCATCACGCCGACATTCACCCGCGATGCACCTTCGCTGTGTGGGGCAATGCTGTGAAGCGCGATAGCGGCCTGAGCCGCGGCGAGCAGGGCATTACGGCCGTCCTCCGGTTTACCGCCGGCGTGTGCGGCAACCCCGGTAAAATGCGCATCGAACTTGGTGGTGGCCATAAAGTTATCGCTGCCGCAGATCACCACACCGACGGGCACACCGGTGCCAATGTGAATCGCGGTGAAGTAGTCCACGTCGTCGAGCGCCCCGGCGGCCACCATGGCGCGAGCGCCTCGGGTGCCTTCCTCGGCAGGCTGGAAGATCAGTTTGATGGTGCCATTGAGTTGCGATTCATTCTGCTTAAGCACGTGCGCCAGCCCCAGACCAATGGTGGTGTGGCCATCGTGTCCGCAGGCGTGCATCATCCCCGGGTTGCAGGAGGCAAACCCGTCGCGGAACGGGCGATGGCTGTCATCGAGTGCTTCGCTTAAATCCAGCGCGTCCATATCCACGCGAAACGCCAGCGTCGGGCCTGGGCGGCCGGTATTCAGGGTCGCCACAATGCCGGTAAATCCCCCTTCAAACGGGGCCAGCCATTTCTCTGGTGCGCCTTGCGCCCGGGCGCGAGCAAACTCTCGCGCCAGCGTGGCGTCATCGGGTAATCCCATACGGCTTTCGGCGTCCACCACGTCGCGGCCCATCGCCAGCGAATAACCCAGCTGGTCTAAGATTTCCGCGACTTTCGCCGCCGTGCGAAATTCGAGCCATCCGGACTCCGCGAAATGGTGAAAATCGCGACGCCATGCGCTCAGTTGTGGGGCTAATGTCTGGATGTACTGCGCCAGTGATTCCATATCTGTTCCTGTCATCATTAAAATATGTGAACTGCTTCACGCTGTGATAGTTTTTACTTATCACTAACCGTTTTTTCACAGTTTTAACCGTTCAGGAATTACCCTCGCACATCCATTTCCATTAAAGTAGATGACAGTTTCTTTACTCTGATAAACAACGGTTATCGGTCGGGCTATGTCATTTCAGATTAAATTTCATCAAATCCGGGCGTTTGTTGAAGTCGCGCGTCAGGGCAGTATCCGCGGTGCTAGCAGGACGCTTAATCTTTCGCAACCGGCGCTGACCAAATCGATCAAAGAGCTGGAAGAGGGGATGGCGGCGCAGCTTTTTGTGCGCAGGAGTAAAGGCGTCGCATTGACCGAGTGTGGGGAAGGGTTTTACTCGCGCGCCAGGCTGATTCTGGAAGAGTTACGCGCGGCGCAGGATGATATCCGCCAGCGCCAGGGGGAACTGGCCGGGCAGATTAACATTGGAATGGGAGCCAGTATTTCGCGAAGCCTTATGCCCGCGGTGATCACCCGCTTTCATGCACAACATCCGCAGGTAAAAGTCCGGATTATGGAAGGGCAACTGGTGTCGATGATCAATGAATTACGCCAGGGCGAGCTGGATTTCACCATCAACACCTATTATCAGGGGCCGTACGATCATGAGTTTACGTTTGAAAAATTGTTTGAAAAGCCTTTCGCCGTATTTTGTCGGGAAGGGCATCCGGCGACGGGCGCGACATCCATTACCGAATTGCTGAATTATAACTGGACAATGCCGACGCCACGCGGGAGTTATTATAAGCAATTAGAAGATGTTTTTACTCATCGCTCGCAAATACCGCGCATTGACGTTGTCTGCGAAACGTTTTCTTCCTGCATTAGTCTTGTTGCACAAAGTGATTTTTTAAGTATCCTGCCAAAGGAACTGGGCTGTGACCCGCTGCTGGCGCACCGTCTGGTTATGCTGCCCGTTGTCGAATCGCTACCTAAAGCGGCCTATTATTTAATTCAGCGCCGTGATTCTCGTCAGACACCACTGACCGAATCGTTAATTACGCAATTCAGAAGAGAGGCGCGGAAAATAGTATCGGAGTGAAGCGGGGAGTAAAATAAAAAAAACAGAGCCTGTCCGACATCAGACAGACCCTACAACACACAGCAGTGCTTCCCTTCGCAGATCCTGAATGTTATATCCGTGAAGCAGGTTTATTTAATTATAACAGCCAACCCTCAAAAAGATATGTTTTAGCATCATTGATTCCACATTTTTTTAACCTAAACTTTCTGTTTTATGTGTGCTGAAATTTAAGTTAAGTCGCGTTTAACTTTTGTGGAGAAATAATTTTTATATTCATCAGGTTAATATTTATGCCCTCATCCTGGGGGGCGGTTATTGAGGCCCATGCCTGGCGCAGGTATAGTACAGGCTCAGATGTAGCGGGAGGATGTCCATGAACCCTGACGACAAATCACTTTTTCTTGACGCCATGGAGGGTATCCAGCCCCTGAAGCGCTGCACGGATATTCACTGGCAGCCGAGCCGCAACACGCGGACGCGTCAGGAGATTGATACCGAGCAACTGGATAACTTCCTGACCCTGGGCTTCCTGGAACTTCTGCCCCTGGAGGAGCCGCTGGCGTTCAGACGGGAAGGGGTGCAACAGGGCGTTATTGATAAGCTCCGCTCGGGTAAATATTCCCGCCAGGCCAGCTTAAATCTGTTACGCCAGCCCGCCGAGCGTTGCCGGCAGATGCTGTTTTCCTTTATCCGCCAGGCTGGACGCGATGGATTACGTAACCTGGTGATCATTCATGGAAAAGGGCGGGAGCAGAACGCCCATCCCAACGTGGTACGCAGCTATCTGGCGCGCTGGTTAACCGAGTTCGAGGAAGTGCAGGCCTTTTGCGTGGCGCTGCCGCATCACGGCGGCAGCGGAGCATGCTATGTTTCGCTACGAAAGTCTGACGAAGCGAAACAGGAGAACTGGGAACGGCACGCTAAGCGCAGCCGTTAAGTGCTTCTGGCGGGCGAGACGTTCGCCCGCCTGTCACTCAGAAGGTTTCCCAGTTGCTGTCGGTGGCGGTGTTGGCCGTTGCCGGGCGTAACAGCTGTGGGGTTTTCACCGTGGCCGGGCGGGGCGCGGTGGCTTTTTCCTTTCCGTTCAGGCGAAACGCTGCCACAGCCTGGCGCAGTTGTTCCGACTGATCTTCCAGGGCCGCCGCCGCCGTGGCGGATTGCTGTACCAGCGCGGCGTTTTGCTGTGTGACGCTGTCCATCTGCGAAACGGCCAGGCTCACCTGTTCAATGCCGCGGCTCTGTTCATCGGACGCCGACGAAATCTCGCCCATGATATCGGTCACGCGGGTGACGGCAGCGACAATCTCCTTCATGGTTGCGCCCGCTTCGCTGACCTGCTCTGAACCGGTATTCACCCGGCTGACGGAGTTCTCAATCAGCCCTTTGATCTCTTTCGCCGCCTGCGCACTGCGGCTGGCCAGCGTGCGGACTTCACCTGCGACGACCGCAAAGCCACGACCTTGCTCCCCGGCACGCGCGGCTTCCACCGCCGCGTTAAGCGCCAGAATGTTTGTCTGGAAGGCAATGCTGTCAATCACGCCGGTAATGTGCGCAATTTGCTGCGAGCTGTCGGCGATTTCGGTCATGGTACGGACAACGTTATCCACCACGTGACCGCCACGGGCCGCCGTTTCTGAAGCGTTCTTCGCCAGTAGCGTAGCCTGACGGGCGTTGTCGGAGTTCTGTTTAACCGTTGCTGTCAGCTCTTCCATGCTGGCTGCCGTCTCCTCCAGCGAAGCCGCCTGTTGCTCGGTGCGGGCAGACAGATCGTTGCTTCCGGCGGCTATTTCACCTGCGCCTGTGTAAATGGAGTCGGTGCTACCACGCACGGCGCTGACGGTGGTCACCAGCGACTGCTGCATCTCATGCAGACCCGCCGCCAGTTGGCCCATCTCATTGCGGCCAGACAGGGCGATATCCTGCGTCAGATCGCCGCCCGCAATGGCGCGAATATGGTTCATAATCATGTGGAGCGGTTTTAACAGCAGGTGTTGTAAACCCTGCCAGATCACCACCAGCACCGCGATAACGGCCAGGAAGATCGCTGCCAGCGTCCATTGCATCTGGGTAAAGCTGCTCTGGTTCTCTTCGGTTGCGGCTTTCAGCAGGGTGTTGTTTTCGGCGCGCCAGCGGTTATAAACCCCTTCCATATCGTCCTGGGCCTGTTGGGCATCCAGATCGCCATAGGCCTGGTAGTTGTCGGCACGCAGATACGCAATGGAGAGACGCATCACTTCGTGCATCTGGCTCCATGATTTCTGCATTTCGTCGGTTAATGCCGCGTTCTGGCCGTTAACCTGCGGCATTTTCTGCCACTCTTTGTTATAGGCTTCCGCTTTAGCCAGAGAATCAGTCGCGGTGCCAAGCAGTTTGTTGATCGCCGCAAGGGACGCCGGGTCGCGCTGGTTTTTCAGGTAGCGGATCGCCACGCGGGTGACGGTGACGCGCGTTTTGATCAGCGTGTTCACGCTGTCGCTCAGGCTCTCCTGCTGGGCATTGAGCACCCCGGAGTTCTGGAAGTTATGGCGGTCGTTGCTGACGGCAGAGTAGAACAACCCTCCCGTGACAACTTGCAACAGACAGAATATGGTGAGAGCAAAGATAATACCGGTAATCACGTGCAGATTTTTCAGCATAGCGGTCGTCCGTTAGAGAAGATGCAGGGTTACACAAATACTATCGTCGTAGAGAAATTAAACTTTAATTTAACTCGCGCTTAACTACGGGGTCTGTTAAGGAACTCGTTGTAAATCCGGATCATTTTTATGAGGAAGGTCGACATGAGCAGCATTGATAAAAGCGGGACGTACGCACTCGGGTCGCGGACGGTTAAACGGCTTGGCTATGGCGCGATGCAGCTTGCCGGGCCGGGCGTGTTTGGTCCTCCAAAGGACAAAAATGCCGCGCTGAATGTGCTCCGCGAAGCGGTGGCTGCTGGGGTGAATCACATTGATACCAGCGATTTTTACGGGCCGCATATCACCAACCAGCTGATCCGCGAGGCGCTTCATCCGTACCGCGACGATCTGACGCTCGTCACCAAGATTGGTGCCCGTCGCGGCAGTGATGCTTCCTGGCTGCCGGCCTTCTCCGCGCAGGAACTGACGCAGGCGGTACATGACAACCTGCGTAATCTGCAGCTGGATGTGCTGGATGTGGTTAATCTGCGCATCATGTTCAGCGCTCACGGGCCAGCAGAAGGCTCAATTGCTGAACCTCTCGCCACGCTGGCCGAGTTACAACAGCAAGGTTTGGTGCGCCATATTGGCCTGAGCAACGTCACGGCCACCCAGGTTGCGGAAGCGCAGAAGATGGTGCAGGTGGTGTGTGTGCAGAACATGTACAACATCGTGAACCGTGGCGATGATGCGCTGGTGGATTCGCTGGCGCAGCAGGGGATTGCGTATGTGCCGTTCTTCCCGCTGGGCGGTTTTACACCCCTGCAATCATCCGGGCTGCAGGCGGTCGCTGATTCGCTGGGCGTAACGGCAATGCAGGTCGCGCTGGCGTGGTTGCTGCAACGTTCGCCGAACATCCTGCTGATCCCCGGCACCTCCTCCGTGGCGCATCTGCGACAAAATCTTGCGGCGGCGGAGCTGGTGCTCCCGGCTGACGCGCTGGAAACGCTCAATTCGCTGGCGGATTAAGCCAGACAAGCATAAGCCCAAAGCAGTGCTTTGGGCTTTTTTGCACCGGTTGAAACCTGGATGTCGTTGCCGCAGGCGTTATCTGGCTATTCTTTCGCCGATGCGCAGGATACGGCTGAATTAAATCCGCTCACACTTCAATGCGTTTGGGGTAACCCCCGTAAAGGACCTTGATCCTTGTCCATAATCCGTAATACTGTATTTATATACAGTATCTGGCGAGAAAGGCATTTATGGACACTCTCTTTTCTTATTATCCAAAGCAACCTCTTGAATTACCGTTATTTGTAGAACGCGTAGCGTGTGGTTTTCCAAGCCCGGCGCAGGATTATGTGGAAGATCGTCTCGATCTTAACCGCCTGGCCGTCAGGCATCCCAGCGCGACCTACTTTGTGAAGGTGAGCGGAGACTCGATGATCGGCGTTGGGATCGGCGATGGCGATCTGCTGGTCGTCGATCGTTCGTTAAACGCCGTGCACGGGGATATTGTGGTGGCATCCGTCGCGGGTGAGTTTACGGTCAAAGAGCTGCAGACCCGCCCGATCCTGAGGTTAGTGCCGCATAACGTTCGCTATCAGCCGATCACGTTTCAGTCCGAAGAGGAACTGCAGATCTTCGGTGTTGTCACCCACACACTCAAAACGCATAAACATGTTCGCGCTGGTTGATGTGAACAGCTTTTATGCCTCCTGCGAGACGGTGTTTCGGCCCGATCTGCGGGGCAAACCCGTGGTGGTGGTCTCCAATAACGACGGCTGCATTATTTCGCTGTCGCGGGAGGCAAAGCAGTTCGATATAAAAATGGGCGAGCCGTATTTCAAATTCAAAGAGAAGCGCTTTCCCGCGCGGGTTTACGTCTTTAGCTCGAACTATGCGCTTTATGCCGATCTCAGCAGCCGGGTGATGCAGACGCTGACCGACTTCGCCCCGGCCATAGAGATTTACTCCATTGATGAGGCGTTTGTGAACGTTGCTGGCGTCAGCAACTGCATGGCGCTGGAGGCGTTTGGTCATCATATGCGCACGCAGGTGTTTAAAAATACGGGATTAACCGTTGGCGTAGGCATTGCCCCCACGAAAACGCTGGCGAAGCTGGCCAACTATGCGGCAAAGCGGTGGAGCAGCACGGGAGGCGTAGTGGATTTATCGGATCGCGAGCGGCAGCGTAAACTGCTGGCGCGCGTACCGGTAGAGGAGGTGTGGGGCGTCGGGCGGCGCATTACCAAAAAACTTAATGCGATGGGCGTCACCACGGCGCTGGATCTGGCACAAGCTTCCTCGTGGGTCATCCGCAAACATTTTAACGTTGTCCTGGAGCGCACGGCGCGCGAGCTGCGCGGCGAGCCCTGTCTTGATCTGGAAGAGTTTACGCCCACGAAGCAGCAGATTATCTGTAGCCGCTCGTTTGGACACCGTATTACGCAATACGAGGAGATGCACCAGGCCATTTGCGCCTACGCTGAACGGGCTGCGGAAAAGCTGCGCAGCGAGCATCAATATTGTCGCTTTATCAGCGTGTTTTTACGTACCAGCCCGCATGCGGACAACGAGATTTATTACGGCAATCAGGCGTCTGTCACCCTGATGACGCCCACCAATGACTCGCGCGATATCATCCGTGCCGCCACCGATGCGCTGGGGCGTATATGGCTTGACGGCTATCGCTACATGAAAGCGGGGGTGATGCTGGCGGACTTTTTCAGTAGCGGCGTCGCCCAGCTGAATTTATTTGACGATAACCGTTTGCGCGCCAACAGCGCGGCGCTGATGGCGCTGATCGACAGCGTGAATCATTCCGGGAAAGGGAAGATATGGTTTGCCGGGCAGGGGATTGAGAAATCCTGGGCGATGAAGCGCGAGATGTTGTCACCGGCTTATACGACGCGGTACGCGGATTTGCCGGTAGCGAAGTAGACGCCGGTTATTTGGCAAGCGTCGGCAGGATTTGTTCGATCACCTGTATCACGCTTCTGACGCGTTGTGGGATAAAGCGGGCGTCGGGGTAGACGGCATAGAGATACCGGTCAGGTAACCGCCAGGCCGGTAATACCGGCACCAGCGTGCCGGCTTGCAACGCCTTTGCCGCAAGCGGCAGCTGCATGCCGCCAATCCCGAGGCCTGACTCCAGCGCCTGTAACAGGGCGTCACTGGTGTTGGCACGAAAAACGGTATGCACTTTCACGTCAATTGCTTCCTCACCGGCGATCAACCGTAGAGGCGCATCCCGTGGGATGCCGCTAAATCGCACATGGGGATGTGCCGCCAGTTCGCTGACGGAGTGTACCGCCTGAAAGCCGGGAGCAGCGAACAGCGCGGTTTCAATCCGCATCAGCAGACGTGCCGCATGCGATTGCGGAGGCTCAGCGCTAAGGCGTAGCGCGACATCCACCCCTTCGCTCACCAGGTCGGCGATGCGGTCATCGAGGGACAGCGTCAGGTGCAACGCCGGATGCAGGCGCTGAAGCGCCAGCAGAGGGGGCAAAACGATCTGCCCCAGACCGCTTGGCAACTGAACATGGACGCTGCCCTGAAACTGATGATCGGCAGGGTTCAACCGTTTCTCCGCTTCCTGCATGGCATCCAGCAAAAGCTGCATATCACGGCGATAACGTTCACCCTGCTCGGTGAGCTTCATCATTCGCGTTGTCCGATGCAGTAATACCACCCCGAGCTCCTGTTCCAGGGCGGCAATCTGCTGGCTGACGGCAGACTGCTTCATTCCGCTCTGACGAGCGGCTGCCGAAAAGGAACCCGCTTCTGCGACGCGCAGAAAGGTGGAAATGGCGTTGAGCTTATTGTTCATTTAATGTTTTTTCTTATAAGTGCCATCGAATTCAGGGGATATGTAGGGAAAAAATAATATATCACACTGTGTCTGTCACCCTAACTGGAGAAACACCGTGAATAAGATGCAGCCACAAAACGTCGCGCTGGTCGCTGGCGCCAGCGGGATCGTAGGCAGACAGCTCGTCAAAACGCTCCTGGACAACAAATGGCAGGTGATTGGCCTGAGCCGCCATGCCTTATCCCATTCTGATGCTATTTCGTTGATCAACGTTGATTTACTGGATGCGGAGGATAGCGCCAGGGCTTTGCAAGCCGCTGGCGAGATCACCCATATTTTTTACAGCGCCTGGATGAATGCCGGGAGCTGGACGGAAATGGTTGAACCGAACGTCACGATGTTGCGTAACCTGGTCAGCAATATTGAAAAAACGGCGTCTTTGCAGACGGTAAGCCTGATGCAGGGATACAAAGTGTATGGCGCGCACCTGGGACCGTTCAAAACCCCGGCACGCGAAAGCGATCCGGGCGTACCCGGGGCAGAATTTAACGCCGCTCAGCTCGCGTGGCTCCGTGATTTTCAGCGGGGAAAACGCTGGCACTGGAATGCCATCAGGCCAGGCGTGGTGGGCAGTTCGGTGCCAGGCAATACCATGAACCTTGCGCTGAGCATCGCACTGTATGCGTCCCTGTGTAAGGCTCTGGGTTTACCTCTGCGTTTTCCCGGTTCGGAACAGACCTGGCACAGCATTGTTGATCATACTGACGCCGAATTGCTGGCGGAGGCAACGCTGTGGGCAGCCACATCACGTAGGGCTAACAACCAGGCTTTCAACGTGAATAATGGGGACATCTGGCGCTGGAGCGAGCTGTGGCCGCGCATCGCACGCTGGTTTGAACTGGACTCTGCGCCGCCGGTCAGATTGTCATTCCATCAGTTGTTTAAGGATTATCGTGCGTTATGGCGCGACATTGCCGGGGAGCGGTTGGTGGAGGCGGATATTTTGCAGCTGAACGACGGGCATTTTGCCGATTTTGTCTTTAGCTGGAATTATGACATGTTTGGCGACGGCAGTAAGCTCCGCCGGTCAGGGTTCACGCGAATGCAGGCAACCGATGAGATGTTTTTCAGCCTGTTCTCGCAGCTAAGAGCGGCACGTATTATTCCGTGAAAAAAGGGGAGTGCGTTTCTGACGGCAGTAAAAAACGCGAACCCGGATGCAGGGAGTAAAGAGCGCTCAATGTTCACTTTCTGGAATAAGGCCAGAGGAGCCGGCCAGTTCATGACAAAGCGCGCCAATCCGATCCACCGCATTCAGCAGGAGGGGCGTGGGTTCGTTGGCACAATTTAATCGCAGGTAATTCGTTAAGTGTGCGCGGGGGGAGAACAGCGGCCCGGGGCTAACGCCAATGTTCAGTGCCAGCGCGCGGCGGTGCACCTCCAGTGCATTCACCTGGTGTGGAAGTTCAACCCACAACAGGAAACCGGCAGCCGGCACGTTAACGCGCGTGCCGGGAGGGAAGCTTGCCTTGACGCGCGCAATGACGGCACCAATCCCCTCCGCGATGCGCCGCTTTAGCCGCCGCAGATGACGATCGTAGTCGCCACTGGCCAGGATTTCGCTCGTTGCGGCCTCAAACAGCGGCGCGCCTGCCCAGTCTCCGGCCATACGCGCCTGCAGGACCTGGGCGTGGTAACGTCCGGCCGCAATCCAGCCGATGCGCCATCCGGGCGCAAGCGTTTTAGACAATGAACTGCAGTAAATGACATTCCCGCTCTGGTCGAACGCTTTACAGGCCGGAGGACGTTGCCCTTCGCCGACCAGATCGCCATAAACATCGTCCTCAATTAACGGGATACCTGCATCTTCCAGCAGGGCAACAAGTTCCTGCTTGCGGGGGACGGACATACTGGCGCCCAGCGGATTTTGCACGGTGGGCGAGGCCAGAACGGCCGCTGGATGATGGCACCGAATAGCATCGGCGAGCGGCGCCAGCAACAACCCTTCTTGAGGATCGGTTGGGATCTCCAGCGCCTTCAGGCCCAAATCTTCCAGCAGCAATAGCGTACCGAAATAGGCGGGTTGTTCTATCGCCACCACGTCGCCAGGCTGGCACACAGCCCGCAACGCCAGACGCAGCGCCTGTGTCGCGCCAGCGGTGATGATGAGATCCTCTGCACCAAAACGGCCACCCCATTGCGCTGCCCGGGCGGCAATCTTACTGCGCAAATCAACCCGTCCCGGAGGCAGACTATAGCTTTGCCCACGCGCTTCCAGACGTCGACCTGCAGACTGCAGCGCACGTTGCAGGGTATCGCCTGGTAGCCACGCGGGGTCGGGCAAGGCAGCCCCCAGCGGTATCAGCCGGGCTTCTGCACTACTGAATAACGATCGGGCGACGGCTGACATTGTCACAGGCACGGGGCCGGGCAGGGAACGGGTGGGCTGCACGCATCGGGACAGGCGGGTCTGACGGACGTAGTAGCCCGAACGCGGACGCGCAACGATCAGGCCTTCGGCCTCAAGGCAGCGGAGTGCTTCCAGTGCCGTCGGGAGACTGACCTGTTCGCGCTCGGCCAGTTTACGTGCAGAGATCATCCGGTCGCCGATTTGCAACGCGCCTGAAGCCAGCGTAAGACGCAGCATCTCAGCAATCCGACGGTAATGGGGGGACGGGGCGGCCATGGGGATCTGTGCAGTCAAATTTTCGATAAAACTGACTATACAGCCAATGAAGTGCCCCATCTATAGTGTCCGGCATGTTCCAGACAAGGAGGCACTATGCACAGCGATAATTTCGATATTTCTGCCTATTTCAGGCGCATAAATTATACCGGCCCGGCGGCTGCCGATACTGCAACCCTGCATGCGCTTATGCGCCATCAGCTCTTTTCGATACCCTTTGAAAATGGGGATGTACAGGCGGGTAAAGTTGTCTCGCTGGTACCCGAAGACATTGCCGATAAGCTGTTGAGGCAGAAGCGCGGCGGCTATTGCTATGAGGTGAATGGGCTATTTGCGATGGCGCTGGAGGCATTGGGCATTCGCTGGCGTTTTGTCGCGGCGCGCCCGATGTTCTACCCGGTGCGTCGGCCTAAAACCCATATGGCACTCATTGCTGAGATTGACGGTCGTCAGTGGCTTTGTGACCTCGGGTTCGGTAGCTACGGCATCCGTGCGCCGATGGCGTTAGACATGCTTGATACGGATATCCGGCAGGATTTCGACACGTTCCGGCTGACCCGTAACGCTGAGGGTGAGTATCTGCTTCAGGCACGGGTGGAGGGTAAATGGGCCAGTCAGTACGGCTTTGACCTCTCTCCTCAGGAGTGGATTGATTTTGTGCCTGCCAACTACCTTAACTCCACGCACCCGGACGCCATTTTTGTGCAGAAGCTGCTCGTCGTACAGCATCGCCCTGAAGGACGCCAGATTTTGCTGGGTAACGTGCTGAAAACGATCACCGCGCAGGGCGTGGAAACGCAACAGCTGGCAGAAGATGATATTGCCTCTGTACTGAAAAATTGTTTTGCGCTGACGGTTGAGTGATCCGCAGGGGGACGCTGGACTGTATCGAGTCTGCGCATGCGTCCCCGGCTTATCATCGACAATGCGGACTGTTAAATACAGAGGCTACCTGAGACGTCTTCAGGGCAGAAACCGTATCCGCTACGTAAAAAGCGTCGTAATAATCGACCAGATAATATACAGAGAAAGGATACCCTGGATGCTACTTAAAGCCCACCGCAAGTAGCGCCACTGGTAGCGTTCTCTGGCATTGGCCTCGGCAATGGGGCCGGTAGCGTCAGGGGCTTCTTTTCTGAAGCGCTGCAGGGTTTGATGACACCACCACACCAGCAGTAATACCAGCACGGTTTTCGTGAGCAGTGAGCCATAAGCATTGAAAAAAACGTCCCAGTAGCAACGGAGTGTATCCATATCCTTTTACCTGTAACTGTGCGGCCCATATGACGAAGAGGGGCAATATTAGGGAATTATTTTTTCTTATTCATCATCGCTTTTAGATCGGCAAACGGGTTGAAAGTGGCCACGCCCATGTCTTTTTGCGCGTCTTCACCCGCCACAACGGTAGTACCGTACTGATCTGCTTCGGTGTATTTCGAGTGTTCATGGTCGTGGCAAAACAGGCACAACAGCTCCCAGTTGCTGCCATCTTCCGGGTTATTAGTATGATCGTGATCGATATGGTGAACCGTGAGCTCGCGCAGGTTTGAATAGACGAACTCGCGTGAGCAGCGTCCACAGACCCAGGGATAGATTTTTAATGCCTTTTCACGGTAGCCACTTTCCAGTCGCGCGTAGTTTTTAGGGATCAGAGCCATTGCCGGTTTTACCTGCCAGGGAAAAAGAAAGACGCACTATATCTCATTATGGGGCGTCATTGCGATCCGCTCAATTCAGTCAATTTATTTGAATTATTCCGTTAAATAAAGGGCATTTATTCTCCCCGGGTAATGCGTAAAGTAGAGATAACGCAAAGCATCATCAGGATATCTCGTTATGAAAAAGATCGGCTTTTTGTCATTTGGTCACTGGACACCGTCACCTCAGTCCGGCACGCGTTCCGCGGCGGACACTCTGTTGCAATCCATCGACCTGGCCGTCGCCGCTGAAGAGCTGGGCGCAGACGGTGCTTATTTCCGTGTGCATCATTTTGCCCGTCAACTCAGCTCTCCGTTCCCCTTACTGGCGGCGATCGGTGCGAAAACGAAAAGCATCGAAATCGGTACTGGCGTGATCGATATGCGCTATGAAAATCCGATGTACATGGCGGAAGATGCGGGCGCGGCGGATTTAATCTCCGGCGGACGTTTGCAGCTGGGGATCAGCCGGGGCTCTCCGGAGCAGGTCATTGATGGCTGGCGTCATTTTGGTTATGTCCCGCAGGAAGGGGAAAATGAATCAGATATGGCGCGCCGACACACCGAGGTACTGCTCGAGGTGCTGCGCGGAGAAGGGTTTGCAAAACCGAACCCACAACCCATGTTCCCAAATCCACCGGGACTGCTGCGCCTGGAGCCACATTCCGAAGGTTTACGTGAGCGCATCTGGTGGGGCGCAGGGTCGAACGCGACAGCGGTATGGGCTGCAAAACTGGGGATGAACCTGCAAAGCTCAACCCTGAAAGATGATGAAACCGGTGAGCCATTCCATATTCAGCAGGCAAAACAGATCCGCGCCTACCGACAGGCATGGGCGGAAGCCGGGCATACTCGTCAGCCGCGCGTCTCGGTCAGCCGCAGTATTTTTGCGCTGATGGACGATCGTGACCGCATGTACTTCGGCGCAAGCCGGAACGACAGCGATAGCGTGGGTTACCTTGATGAGAAAACGCGCGCAATTTTCGGACGCAGCTATGCCGCTGAGCCTGAAAAGCTGATTGAGCAGTTGAAACAGGACGAAGCGATTGCCGAAGCGGACACCTTATTGCTCACCGTGCCGAACCAGCTCGGAGTGGATTACAACGCGCATGTTATCGAATCCATTCTGAAACATGTTGCACCGGCAATGGGATGGCGCGAATAGCCATTTTGTTGTGCGCCGGGCGCCGCGCGCGAAGGCCGTAACGCCTGCCTGTCTCGTCACCCCCGGTAAGGGGGACGAGACAGGTATCTACGAAGGTTATTCCACTGGCTTATGGCTCATATCGCTCAGCAGCACGGCGATACTTTGCCCGCCCGCCGTCTGTTCGAGGCCAATCTTCACAATGATGGTCAGCGGAACGGAGAGCAACATGCCGACCGGGCCGAGCAGCCATCCCCAAAATATAAGAGACAGAAATACCACCAGCGTGGACAATCCCAGACCGCGCCCCATCATGCGTGGCTCAAGAATGTTCCCGAACACCAGGTTAATCACCAGATACCCGGCCAGCAGAATCAGCGCATCATAGAACCCACTGAACACCAGCACCTGCAGAATAGGGGGAATGGCGGCCAGCACCGAACCGATGTTGGGGATATAGTTGAGCGCAAAGGCCAGTAATCCCCAGACGAACGCAAACCGGACATCCAGCGCCATCAGCATTCCCCAGACCACGGCCCCGGTGACCAGGCTAATGGCGGTTTTCAGGACCAGATAGCGGGAGACGCTATCCAGCGCGCGTTGAATCGCTCCCATGCCTTCAACCGGACGGACCATTATTTGCTGCAGTTTTGCGGGCAGTTGCGGCACTTCCAGCAGCATGAACACCACCGTTAAAAACAGCAGGAAAATCGAGGTCATGGCGTTAGAGAGCTGCGCCAGCAGGCCGGTGACGAGGGTCATGGCGGCATTCGGATCAATGTACTTCAGCAACTCCTCAACGGACACTTCGATTCCCGCACGCTGCAGCCAGGGTTCAAGCTGCAACAGCGGTATCGCCAGCGACGAGCGGTATTTCGGTAACGTTCGCGTCAGTTCATTGAGGGAGGTGCCGAGATAAGCGACCAGCAGCACCATGGCAATAATAATGATGCTGATAAGCATCGTGATTGCCAGCACGCGCGGGATGCGGAACCGCGTCATGCGCTGTATGAGCGGGTTAAGGATCACCGCAATAAACAGGGCCAGAATAAACGGCACGATGATGTCGGCGGCAAAACGAACGCCCGTCAGTATGATCACCAGCATGCCCAGCATGATGACAATTTTTAGCCCGTTCAGGGTAATGATGGGTTTAGCCATGGGGGTTCCTGAATAATATTTTTATTTATAATAAAGGCGAAACCCGTTTCAATAAACTAACCAAAATCAAACGGGATGGGTAAAGAATTGAAAAGACTTTGAGTAAAAGCCTTACTTATGGTACAAATTTGGCGTGTTCAACTACCGAGGACAATTTTCATCCGCAAAGACGAGAAGCAACAACGCGGATAATTGTAATTTTATGGACAATTTGTTCAGGACGTATTCTTCAAACAACACCGCTGTATTTTTCACTTCCTTCTGCCTTCTTTCTGGTGAGCAACACTGGCGCAACGCGCTATAGTCACATCTTCTGCCTGAGCTGGCGCTACGCGCTTAGCTGTCTGATTTAATTTCATATTTTTGGGTTTGCTGCACGCAGCAGGCCACGATGGATTATATTCTCAAGCAGGAGAAAAACATGTTTTACTGGATTTTATTAGCCCTTGCTATTGTCGCTGAAATTACCGGCACGCTGTCTATGAAATGGGCAAGCGTCAGCGATGGCAATACCGGCTTTATTTTAATGCTGGTGATGATTTCACTTTCCTATATTTTCCTGTCGTTTGCAGTGAAGAAAATTGCGCTGGGTGTGGCCTATGCGCTGTGGGAAGGGATCGGTATTTTGTTGATCACCCTGTTCAGCGTCTTATTATTTGACGAAACATTATCAACAATGAAGATTGCCGGGTTAACGACGCTGGTAGCAGGTATCGTGCTGATTAAATCGGGTACACGCAAACCGACTAAGCAGCCGAAGGAGCAGACCCATGCAGCAGTTTGAATGGATCCACGCGGCCTGGTTGGGGTTTGCCATCGTGTTGGAGATTTTAGCGAACGTCCTGCTAAAATTCTCTGACGGTTTTCGTCGTAAAATTTACGGACTGTTGTCGATTGCCGCCGTACTGGGGGCGTTCAGCGCCCTGTCACAGGCGGTGAAGGGTATCGATCTGTCCGTGGCCTATGCGCTGTGGGGCGGGTTTGGTATTGCCGCCACCCTGGCAGCCGGCTGGGTGCTGTTCGGTCAGCGTTTAAATAACAAAGGTTGGATTGGACTGATATTGCTGCTTGCCGGCATGATCATGATAAAACTCGCCTGATACACGTTAAGCCATTATTTACAGGCAGCGAAATTCGCTGCCTGTATTACTCTTAAAAAAAGCAAAACATTGAAGAGGATGGCTAATGTATCGCACATTAAGCTGGCGCAATATTCCCACCGCGAGAACATTGTTTGCCATGATCTTCATGGCGGGGATCGGCTTAATCATCTCCATTGTCGCGCTGCTCTATTTATCTCTGCACCTGATCAGCACCAAAACCAATGAAATTGACGAGCACCGCACCACGCTTTCCGTGCAGGGTGCGATACAAACGTCGGTTAACCGTGTCTCGACCCTGGTGATTGATAATGCCGTCTGGGACGATGCGGTACGCGAGGTCTACCGCCCAAAGCTCGATACCGAATGGTTATACAACACCTGGGGAGCGGGCTTTAAAGTCAATAACCTCTATGACGGCACTTTCGTGCTGGATGAGCATTTCAACGTTATCTGGGGATCGTTTCAAAGCCAGCCTTTTGCGGAGACGAATCTCGACTTTTTTGGCAAAGGCCTGCAAGCGCTTATTCAGCAGCACGGACGTGAATTACCCAGCCAGAAGAATATTTATGCCGGGATCACCCGAACGCGTCACGGCGTCGCGTTTGTCGGAATAGGGCTGATCCGACCGATGATCGGGCGATTGCAGGTTAACGACGGTACACGCCGCTATCTGGTGATTACCCGCCATTTGAATAGCGGCATATTATCCGATCTGGGGCAGACCTTTCAGATTGATAACCTCAACTTTACCCCGGATAAAATCAACAGTCTGAGTATGCCGCTGCGCAGTTCTGCTGGGGAGTTACTGGGTTACCTCAACTGGCAGGCACGCCTTCCTGGCGCGCAGGCGGCCCGGGCCGCATCATCCGATATTACGCAGATAGTGGTGCTGGCATCGGTGCTGATCCTGCTGTTCATTATGGTGAGCTGCGTGGGCCTGTACAAACTGGCCCGCGGAGAAAGCCAGGCGCGTCTGGTCGCCAGAACGGACTGGCTAAGCCATCTGCCGAACCGCCGCGCACTCATTGAAGCGCTGGACCGCGTGAGTTTGCGTGGCGATATTGACGTCAAAAGCGTGGTGTTTATCGATCTGGATGGCTTCAAGGACGTCAACGATATCTACGGCCACAGCGTCGGTGACGATCTCATTGTGACCATTGCCAAAACGCTGAATGAATGCGTTCCACCGGGCGGGATGCTGGCGCGCATGGGAGGCGATGAGTTTGCCATGACCATCGGCGGTGAAGGGGCAGAAGCGCTGGCGACCACCTTTGCTGAATCCGTACTGGATTTTCTCAATACCCCTATTCGTCTGGGGGAGCGCACCATTCATATCGGCGCCAGCATCGGGATTGCCAGCGGAACCCTGATTGAATGCACCAGTTCCGAGCTGTTTCGCCGCGCCGATATCGCCATGTACCATTCCAAAATTAGCGGGAAAGGGCGTGTCACCCACTATGACGCGGCGCTGAATAACGCCCGGGAACGCAAGCTTGCGATTGAAAACCAGATCCGTAACGGACTGGAGCGAGACGAGTTTGAGGTCTGGTACCAGCCGATTATTGACGCCCGCAGTCAGAAAATGAGCAGTGTGGAAGCGCTGGTTCGCTGGCCGCGTCGCCCGGAAGGTGAACTCGGTCCGGATACCTTCATTTCCATTGCGGAAACGAGCGGGCTGATTTACAAACTGGGCCAGTTTGTTTTGCAGCGTGCCTGCCAGGATCTGGAGCCGTACAGCGAATTGAAGCTCTCCGTTAATATCTCCCCGGCGCAGTTTCGCGACCCTGAATTCGAAGAAAAAGTGGCCTGGGTTCTGGAAAGCACCCGTTTCCCGGCCAGGCGACTCCAGCTCGAAGTCACGGAGACCTATGTGCTGGAAAACCCCGAGCGTGCCCGCACGGCGATTGCCAACCTTAAAGCGCTGGGCACCGCGGTGGCGCTGGATGATTTTGGCACGGGCTATTCGAGTATTGGCTATTTGCGGCGTTTTAATTTCGACACCATTAAGATTGATAAATCACTGGCCGGGCTGGTGGACAACGATGAGCAGGCGGCGGCGCTGGTGAGCGGCACGGTGAGGATCGCCAATGCCCTGGGCATGGCGGTGGTCGCTGAAGGGGTGGAAAACGAAAAGCAGATGAAATTGTTACGGCTGGCTGGCTGCGATCAGCTGCAGGGATTCTGGTTCAGCCAGCCGATGCCGATTGAATCAATCAGGGCGTTACGTCAGGTCAGACAGTGCTGAGTTACTGCTGCGCCAGTGCTTCCAGCTTGTCACGAAAACCGGTCACGGCTAAGGCCCGGTTATCTGCACGCCATCTGTCTTTTGCCGCTGGCGCAGAGCTTTGAACACCAATCAGCTGCCAGCCGTTATCCGTTTTTAACATCAGCGGCGAGCCGCTGTCACCGGGTAACGTATCGCACTGATGTGAGAGCACGCTGTTTTGCGCCCATCCTGTGACAATACAGTCCGTGTGGGTGTACAGCGCGTCCAGATGATCGACAGGGTAGCCTGATTGCGTCACCTTACGGTCGGCGGCTTTCAGTGCGGCAGTGAGCGCGGCTTTGTCTCCGTCAAATAACGGAAGCGGGGTAATGCCAGAAGGCGGGTAGCGCAAAATGATCAGGCCAAAATCCCAGGATGCCGCTGACGGAGGCACTATCCAGCCGTCACCGTCGGGCTTCAGACGTTTGCCGAGAGAAGCATCAACCCGTCCCTCAATACCGTGAATTTCATAACGCCACATCCCTTTTTGCGACACAAACCGCAGGGCAACGGCTTTGTCTGGCTTGCCGTCTGGCGGTGTCAGCAGGCAGTGGCCTGCCGTCAGGGCAAGTTGCGGGGTAATCAGCGTAGCGGTACATAAATTACCGCTGGCGGTTTCCAGTTGCCCGATAGCGTCCCAGGGTGCCTGGGTAGGATCGGCGACGCGCGTACGATCGTCATGACCGAAAAACAGCGTTTTAAGCTCTTTCGCGCTAATGGTTTCATCACCGCCATCATCCGCATGTGAGAATCCAGAAAAAAGACCAAACGTTCCCAGTAACAACACAACAGATTTACGCATATCACACTCTGGTGGGGGCAATTATGATTATTAAAAGTGAACCCTATGAAAATACTATAGACGGGACAGCGCTAAAGTGGGAGTAAAATCAGCGTGCTACGATCAGGAAAGATAAAAATGGCTTGCGATGAGCGCGCATAAAATAAGCAGGATAAGAATCAGCTCAAACCGATAGCGCCGCAGCATACGCCCTCCGGATAAAAAAAACGGCGCTGGACCTTTCCGGTTCAGCGCCGGTTTACCAACGTGCCCCGAAAGGCACGGTTAAGCTTGTACTCTTACGCAGCTGGCTGTGCAGCTGGTTTAGCAGCTTCGTGTTTTACTGCTTTTTTGTGATGCTTTTTAGCGGCCTGGGCTTTCTGTTCTACAGCAGGTTTGGTCGCTTTTTTGTGGTGCTTTTTAGCGGCCTGCGCTTTCTGCTCTACAGCCGGTTTAGCGGCATCTTGTTTAACGGCTTTTTTGTGGTGTTTTTTAGCAGCCTGGGCTTTTTGCTCTGCAGCAGGTTTAGCGGCTTTATGGTGTTTCTTGTGGTGTACGGTTTTTGCCGGAGCAGCAGTCGTTGTTGCAGCTGGAGCAGCAGCCGGTGCAGCAGTGGTTTCAGCAGCAAACGCAGCAGAAGACAGACCCATAGCAGCGGCAACAACCAGAGCTAATACTTTTTTCATGTTCATACCCTCGAATTTGGTTTTTCATTTAACCCCACTGCGGGGCCGTTGAAAGAACTATATCCCTGTAAATTCGGGGTTTCCGTGAGTGATTGGTATCGGCGTGTAACGGAATGTACAAAGGGCGGTACAGGGTGCGCAAAAGGAAAACGGCCGGAGCGTACTCCGGCCGCTGGATTACAGATAACGGGACGTCAAATGCTCGCGGAAGTAACGGATATTCAGGTCTTCACCCGTCGCCTGGGTAATCAGTTGCGAAGTGGTGAAGCGGCTACCGTGCTGCCAGATGTTCTGACGCAGCCAGTCAAACAGGGCGGAGAAATCGCCCTCAGCGATGGAGGACTGCAGACCCGGCAGCGCCGTTTTGGCTGCATGGAACAATTGCGCAGCGTACATCGCGCCGAGCGTGTAGGACGGGAAGTAGCCAAAACCGCCGTCGGTCCAGTGAATGTCCTGCATACAGCCGTTGCGGTAGTTATCTTTGGTTGATAACCCGAGCCAGGCCTGCATTTTCTCATCCCACAGTGCCGGAATGTCATCCACCTCGATATCGCCATTGATCAGCGCACGTTCAATTTCATAGCGCAGCACCACATGTGCCGGGTAGCTGACTTCGTCGGCATCGACGCGGATATAGCCCGGTTTCACGCGCTGGTTCCAGGCAATAAAGTTCTCTTCACTGAACGCCGCCTGACTGCCAAAACGGGCGTGAACCGCAGGGAGGAGATGTTTAAGAAAAGCGTCGCTGCGCCCCAGCTGCATCTCAAAGAACAGGCTCTGGGATTCGTGGATCGCCGTTGAACGGGCCAGCGCGACAGGTTGACCGGCCCACGTTCGCGGCAGGTTTTGCTCGTAGCGCGCGTGTCCGGTTTCGTGGATCACGCCAAACAGCGCGCTGAGCAGCTCGTCCTCATCATAACGCGTGGTGATGCGCACATCTTCCGGCACGCCACCGCAGAACGGGTGTGCACTGACGTCCAGGCGACCGCCGTTAAAATCAAAGCCGAGCATCTTCATGGCTTCAAGCCCGAGTTCACGCTGCGTTGCCGTCGGGAAGGGGCCCTGCGGCGGAACGAACGACTGCTGAGCCTGTTTTTCCACAACGTTTGCCAGCAGGTCCGGCAGCCAGGATTTCATATCCGCGAACAGTACGTCCAGGCGCGCGCTGGTCATGTCCGGTTCGAAAATATCCAGCAGCGCGTCGTAAGGGCTGCAGCCTTTGGCTTCAGCACGCAGACGAGCCTCCTCGCGGCTCAGTTTGACGACTTCTTTCAGGTTGACGGCAAACCCCTGCCAGTCATTGGCCGGGCGCTGGGTACGCCAGGCGTGCTCACATTTGCTGCCTGCCAGCGATTTGGCTTCCACCAGCGCTTCCGGCAACAGCGACGCCTGCTGGTAATGACGCGTCATTTCACGCAGGTTGGCTTGTTCAATATCATTCAGGTCCTCACCGGCCGCGGCGGACAGCCATTCACCCACCTTTTTATCGGTCAGGATCTGGTGTTGCAGAACGCTCATTTCGGCCAGCGCTTCACCGCGCGCGGCACTGCCGCCCGGCGGCATCATGGTAAACATATCCCAGCTGGCGATGGAGGAGAGGTGGGAGAAACGGGAGAGGCGCTGGAAGGTGCGGGTGAGTTGTTGGTAGTGGCTGTTTTCGCTCATTTCGTTTTCTCTTTGCAAGGCGATGTTTCAGGCATGAAGAGTGAGTAGTATCAAAATTCCCGCCTGAATCCAAGCCATTACCCCTTAGAGTTTGGTGCTATTTCGTTCAGTAACGCTGTGTTATAACCCTAAAAAAAAACGACTGCCGGATGGAAAATGAACAAGGTTGTGAGTGTAGGGATTGCAGTGTTGCTGACGGGATGCCAGACACATCATCATGACATAATCCCGTTCAACACCGAAGAAGACTCCGCGCACGCATGGGCGTTTGCGTATGTGGAAACAGTGAAACAAAGGATGACAACCACAGAGCAGTATGAAGGGAAGCTCTGCTCGTTAAAGATTCACCAGCCCAAAGGCGCGGCCTATGTGACCAATATTCAGGTGGTAAAAGGCAGCGATCCTGAGCTGTGTAAGGCCGCCATTGCGGCCTTACAGTCTGCCAGTGACGATCATGTGCTCCCAGTGGTACCTGATGAGCGTATCGGGGAAAACTACACGCTCGATTTCAAACCCTGAATCAGTGCAGCCGCTGGTGTAAACGGGTCCCTACCAGCAGCGCCCCGCAGAGCATCAGCGCAATAAAACCGCCCACGCCGTTCCAGCCATAGTTATGCCAGAACACCCCACCCAGCGTCCCCGCAAAGCTGGAGCCGAGGTAATAGCTGAACAGATACAAAGACGACGCCTGGCCTTTGGCCCGGCGAGCGCGTGGCCCAATCCAGCTGCTGGCCACCGAGTGAGCGGCGAAGAAACCGGCAGAGAAAAGCAGCATCCCGGCGAAGATAAGCCACAGGGAGGCGAAAAGGGTCATCAACAGGCCGAGCAGCATGACGGCCGTAGAGACCAGCATAACCGGACCGCGTCCAAAGCGGGCCGTCATCGCTCCGGCTTTAGGTGAACTCCACGTGCCGGTGAGATACGCCACAGAGAGCAGACCCACCACCGCCTGGCTCAGGTGCCACGGGGAGAGCATCAGGCGATAACCGATATAGTTAAACAACGTAACGAATGAGCCCATCAGCAGAAAGCCGGTCAGGAACAGCAGTGGCAACCCTTTGTCACGCCAGTGCAGACGGAAGTTGATAAACAGCGTTTTCGGGCGCAGGGAGGTGGAACGAAAATGACGTGATTCCGGAAGGATTTTCCAGAACATCAGCGCAGACGCAAGGGCAAAGCAGCCGATCACCGCCAGCGCAATACGCCAGTTAAAGAAGTCCGTAAACACCCCGCTCAGCAGACGTCCACTCATTCCGCCAATCGAGTTCCCGCTGATGTACAGCCCCATAGAGAAGGCGACAAAGCTCGGGTGGATCTCTTCGCTGAGATAGGTCATCCCGACCGCCGCCACGCCGCTCAGGGATAACCCAATCAGCGCGCGCATCACCAGGATACCGTGCCAGCTGGTCATCATCGTGGAGAGTAACGTACAAATCGAAGCCAGCATCAGGGCGGTAACCATCACCTGTTTACGGCCAATGGCGTCGGAAAGTGGCCCGGTGAAAAGCAGACCAATCGCCAGCATGCCGGTAGAGATGGAGAGCGAAATACTGCTGCTGGCAGGCGATACGCCAAATTCATGGGAAAGAACAGGCAGGATCGGCTGAACGCAATAGAGCAGGGCGAAGGTTGCCAGACCCGCTGAGAAAAGCGCCAGCGTGACGCGCATAAACTGGGGGGTACCACGTTTAATGAACTGAACCGGCTGCGATGCTGCGGGTAAATCATCAATATCTCTGGCCGGATCGATATCAATGGTAGATGTACGACTCACACAATGTCCTTGCTTAAACATCCCCGTGGTTTCGGGTGACGGGTATGACCACACGATCAGAGTAGGAAAATGTAAATATTCTGTCTAATATATTAATAATCTCAAATGATACTTTAAAAATATGAATATCGAACTGCGTCATCTGCGCTACTTTGTCGCCGTCGCTGAAGAGCTTCATTTTGGCCGCGCGGCGGCAAGACTGAATATCTCACAACCCCCGCTAAGCCAGCAGATCCAGATCCTTGAGCAACAGGTCGGGGCGCGCCTTCTGGCACGGACCAACCGCAGCGTGAGCCTGACGGCGGCCGGGAAGCAATTTCTGGCCGACAGCCGACAAATTCTCAGTATGGTGGATGAGGCGGCAGCCCGGGCAGAGCGGCTTTATCTCGGGGAAACCGGAGAGTTGCGGATTGGGTTTACCTCGTCTGCACCGTTTATCAGCGCTGTTTCGCAGACCCTGTCGTCGTTTCGCCGGCATTTTCCGGATGTGCATATTCAGACGCGCGAAATTAATACCCGCGAGCAAATCGCTCCGCTGAATGAAGGTTCTCTTGATTTAGGTCTGATGCGTAACACCCAACTCCCGGATACGCTGGCGTGGCAGGTTATTCTGCGCGAACCGTTAATGGCAATGATCCCGCACGATCATCCGCTCGCCTCGCGTTCGGCGGTCACGCTGGCAGAGCTGGCAAAAGAGCCGTTTGTTTTTTTCGACCCGCAGGTAGGTACCGGTCTGTACGACGATATTCTGGGCCTGTTACGACGCTACGATCTTGCCCCGATCATTACGCAGGAAGTCGGGGAAGCGATGACCATCATTGGGCTTGTCGCGGCGGGGCTGGGTGTCTCTATTCTTCCGGCCTCGTTTAAACGGGTACAATTGCGTGAAATGCGCTGGGTTGCTATCGCCGAAGACGATGCTGTTTCGGAAATGTGGCTGGTATGGTCGAAACATCATGAGCAGAGCCATGCAGCGCAGCGGTTTAAAGCACAGCTGTTAAGCGCCTCTGCAGGACGATATTTAGAGGGAAAAGTGGGTAAAAATGTGCAGTAAATCACATGGCTAAGTAAATATTTGACGACGGCCATTGAAGTGCTTCACCATAGCCCACAGTTTATTTCGATGCTCGAAAATAAGGGAGTACGAGGTGGTTGCTGATAGTCAGCCAGGGCACATTGATCAGATTAAGCAGACCAACGCTGGCGCGGTTTATCGCCTGATTGATCAGCTTGGCCCGGTTTCGCGTATCGATCTTTCGCGCCTGGCACAACTGGCACCTGCCAGTATTACCAAGATTGTTCGTGAAATGCTGGAAGCCCACCTGGTCCAGGAGACGGAAATTCAGGAGCCGGGCAGCCGCGGCCGTCCGGCGGTCGGCCTGGTGGTGGAGACCGAAGCGTGGCACTACCTGTCACTGCGCATTAGCCGGGGAGAGATCTTCCTTGCCCTGCGCGATTTAAGCAGCAAGCTGGTGGTAGAAGACCGGCTGGAGCTGCCGCTCAAGGCTGAACAATCGCTCCTCGATGCCATTGTCACCCATATCGATCACTTCTTTATTCGCCATCAGCAACGCCTTGAACGCTTAACGGCCATTGCGATCACCATGCCGGGTATTATTGATACCGAAAATGGAATCGTGCACCGCATGCCGTTTTACGACGATGTTAAAGAGATGGCGCTGGGCGAGGTGCTGAAAAATCACACCGGCGTGCCGGTCTATATTCAGCATGACATCAGCGCCTGGACGATGGCGGAGGCGCTGTTTGGCGCATCCCGCGGCGCAAGGGACGTGATTCAGGTGGTGATTGACCATAACGTCGGGGCGGGCGTCATCACCGACGGACGCCTTCTGCATGCCGGAAGCAGTAGCCTGGTCGAAATCGGTCACACGCAGGTCGATCCCTACGGCAAGCGCTGTTACTGCGGCAACCATGGCTGTCTGGAAACCATCGCCAGCGTGGAAAGCGTGCTGGAGCTGGCGCAGGTCAGGCTCAGCCAGTCCATGAGCTCTTCGCTGCACGGACAACCGTTGACCGTCGATTCACTCTGCGCCGCAGCGCGTCAGGGGGATCTGCTGGCAAAGGATATTATTACCGGAGTGGGGAATAACGTTGGCCGCATTCTGGCCATTATGGTGAATCTCTTCAACCCGCAAAAAATCCTGATTGGCTCACCGCTGAGTCAGGCGGCGGAAATCCTCTTCCCGGCTATCTCTGCCTGTATTCATCAACAGGCGCTCCCGGCCTACAGCAAAAATATTGCCGTGGAAAGCACCCAGTTTTCCAATCAGGGCACCATGGCTGGTGCAGCCCTGGTCAAGGACGCCATGTACAACGGCTCGCTGCTGATCCGCCTGTTACAGGGTTAACTCTTTTCCGCAGATGTACGAAAAATTGCGCTATCTCAAGCTGGGTAGCGCACGCATCCCGTAGACTTCCCCCACTGAATTATTTCTCTGGTTTATATTTTCGAAGCATACCCAAGAGGTGGAATGAGTCATGCTTAAGCGTTTCTTTGTTACGGGTACAGATACCTCTGTCGGCAAGACCGTTGTATCCCGCGCGTTGCTACAGGCTCTGGCAGCAAGCGGTAAACGCGTTGCAGGGTACAAACCGGTCGCAAAAGGCAGTAAAGAGACGCCCGAAGGATTGCGGAATAAAGACGCCCTGGTGTTACAAAGCGTCTCGTCACTGGAACTGCCATATCACGCGATCAATCCCATTGCCTTAAGCGAAGATGAAAGCAGCGTGGCGCACAGCGGTTTGATTAATTACACCCTGTTGTCCGACGGTCTGGCGAACCTGAGCGAGATGGCCGACCATGTCGTGGTGGAAGGTACCGGCGGATGGCGCAGCCTGATGAACGATCTGCGCCCGCTTTCTGAGTGGGTGGTGCAGGAGCAACTGCCGGTGATCATGGTGGTCGGTATTCAGGAAGGGTGCATCAACCATGCGCTTCTGACGGCGCAGGCGATTGCCAATGACGGATTGCCGTTGATTGGCTGGGTCGCAAACCGTATCAACCCGGGCCTGGCGCACTACGCGGAAATCATCGACGTGCTCAGCAAAAAACTGCCGGGACCGTTGGTGGGCGAGCTGCCTTATTTGCCGCGTGCCGAACAGCGTGAATTAGCGCAGTACATCGATCTCTCTTCCCTCGGTCGCATGTTGTCCGTAGATCGAGTCGTGGCGTAACGTCCGCGACAAGACGGACGCGATCACGCAGGCAATCAGCAAACCGGGCAGCAAAAAATACTGCCCGGTCATTTCACAGACCATCAACGCAGACATAATGGGCGCATGGGTCGTCGCGGCGAGTAACGTCGCCATGCCTGCCAGCCCCAGCAAAATCACCGTTTCAGACCCCGGAAACCACAGCCCGAAGAGTTGTGCAAACAGCATTCCTGTGGCCAAGCCGACAAACAACGTCGGTGTGAAAACCCCGCCCGGCGCGCCAGAACCGCTGCTTGCCAGTACCGCCAGCAATTTACAGATAAATACACCTGCTATCACGGACAGCAGTGGTGGGGCGAACAGAAAAGCCTGAACCACGCTGTAGCCATTCCCCCACACGTCAGGCGTCAGGAGCGACAGCAGCCCGACGATCGCTCCGCCGAGCGCCAGTTGCCAGGGCGGCGAAAGCCTGAGACGCAGAAATAACGAATGGCTGAACGCCATTAGCCACATCAGCAGCGGTCCGCACAGGCCCGCCAGCAGACCTGTCGCGACAAGCAGGCCATAATCTGCCGCACTGAGTAGGCCACTCAGATGGACGTCATAGAGCGTACCGGCACCGGGCGCTAAGAGTCGCGTGGTAAGCAGGGCTACCACCGCCGCAATCACCACCGGCCCGAGCGAGGCCAGCATCAGCGTGCCAAACAGAATTTCGGCAATAAACAGGCTGCCGGCCAGGGGCGCGTGATAGGCGCTTGCCATCCCGGCCGCGGCTCCGCAGGCAATCCATAATTTCCATTCGGATTTCGGCGTAAAGCGTTGGGCGAAAAAGGAGGCGGCCAGCGCCGCAAGCAGGATCATGGCACCTTCGCGGCCGATGGCGCTCCCGCTGGAGACAACCAGCAGTGACGCAAGGGATTTTACGAGGCTCGAGCCATAATCAAACTGGCCGTCGCCCGTCTCCAGCGCTTCCATGTAATCGGTCGGCGCATGAGGACGTTGTGCCGTAAGCCGCTGCCATCCCCACAACAATAACCCCGCCGCCAGCCCTCCCAGCGCGGGCGTCAGCGCGCGACGCCACGGGGATAACGCCGCCGCGGCATTCACCAGACTGCCGCTGTTGTTACTGAGAAACAGCCACTCCAGCAGATACATGCTGTGGCGGAACACCGCGACGGCCAGCGCGGCCAGTATGCCGGTAAGGGTGGCAATCAGAAGTCTGCGAAACATCGCGCGGATGTCGGGATAAGCGTGAAGACGTTGCATGGGCCGCAATTAAACGTGGGAGATACAATATTGTGAGGGGAAATCGCGGGGTTAGCAAAAGGTATGCGTGCGATGAACCGTGTCGGCCTGAGCAAACGCGCTGTAGGGGAGCGTGCCGCCGGGCAGGTCAGCGCCATACGTCTGGCCCGCCCGGCGGAGTGTTTTCGCTTAACTCTCGCTGTGAATATTCAGCGCCCGGCGCGTACGGCCGGAGCTGAGATACTCGGCAATATAATCCTGTGAGATCTCGCCGTTATAGCGGCCCTCTTCGTCGACAATCGGCATCCAGCTGGTGTTGCTCTCATACAACCGTGAAAGCACCACGCGCAGGTTATCCTCCGCTTTGCCGGTCATACGGAACGGATGCAGGATATCGGCACAGGTGCCGCTGGCATTACGCGCTTCCCGACGCTTCACAAAGCCCAGCGGTTTACCCCGATCGTCCACGACGGTAATGGCGCGAATATCGTTGTCATCCATGGTTGCAAAGGCCTCAGAAAGCAGGGTAGAGCCCCGCACGGTGAGGGTCGGTTGCTGGTCGGTGACATCGCCTGCCGATACCAGCAGCAAACGCTTGAGCGTACGGTCCTGGCCGACAAACGAGCCGACGAACTCATTCGCCGGTTTTGCCAGCAGTTCGTCCGGGCTGGCGCACTGGACAATACGCCCCTGGCGGAAGACGGCGATACGATCCCCAAGCTTCAGGGCCTCGTCGATGTCATGGCTGACCAGCATCACGGTCTTTTTCAGTTTGCGCTGCATCTCCAGGAACTGGTTCTGGATCACCTCGCGGTTTATCGGGTCCACCGCACCGAACGGTTCATCCATCAGCAGTACCGGAGGATCCGCCGCCAGGGCGCGGATCACGCCGATACGCTGCTGCTGACCGCCGGACATTTCACGCGGATAGCGGTTGAGAAATTTATGCGGGTCCATGGCCACCATATCCATCAGCTCTTCAGCGCGGGTTTTACACCGGGCTTTATCCCAGCCCAGCATGCGCGGCACCACGGTGATGTTCTCCTCAATGGTCATGTTCGGGAACAGACCAATCTGCTGAATAACGTAGCCAATATTGCGGCGCAGGGTCACGGTATCCATCCCGCTGGTGTCTTCGCCGTTAATCAGGATCGTGCCGCTGCTTGGTGCGATCAGACGGTTAATCATCTTCAGGGTGGTGGTTTTCCCACAGCCTGACGGGCCAAGCAGGACGCACATTTCCCCTTCAGGCACGTTGAGGTTGACGTTGTCGACGGCCTTAACGCTCTGGCCGTGTTTTTGCGAAAATTGTTTGGTGAGGTTTTCCAGTTTTATCATTATCGTATCCCCTTTGGAGTCAGAACGACCTGCAGACGATGCAGCAGCCAGTCGAGCACAATCGCTAAAAGACAGATCATCAGTGCACCCGCAATTAACATACGAATATCGCTACCGCCGATGCCGTTAAGCAGCAGCAGGCCAAGACCGCCAGCGCCAATCACTGCGGCAATGGCCATCACGCCGATGTTCATCACGACGGCGGTGCGGATGCCGCCAAAAATCACCGGCAGTGCCATCGGGATTTCAACCCAGCGCAAACGCTGCCAGAAGGTCATCCCGATACCGCGTCCGGCTTCACGCAGGCCCGGCGGCAGGCTGTCCAGCGCGGTATGGGTGTTACGCACAATTGGCAGCAACGAGTAGAGAAACACCGCCGTGATAGCGGGCAGGGCGCCAATGCCCTGACCGATCAACGAAAAGAGCGGGATCATCAGGCCAAACAGCGCAATGGACGGTATTGTCAGCACGATGGTGGCAATCCCCAGCACCGGCGTCGCCAGCCATTTGTGGCGGACAATCAAAATCCCCAGAGGGACGCCGATGAGTATGGCTAGCCCAACCGCCAGCGCCACCAGCCACAGGTGTTGCAGCGTCAGGGTTAACAGATAGTCCCAGTTATCCAGAATGTAGTGAATCGTCTCCATAGCGCCTCCTACAGCAACTGTTTGCTACGCAGGAAATCACGGGCGACCTGCTGCGGTGACTGATGGTCGATATCCACCTTCTTATTCAGTTCGGTGATAACGTCGTTATTGAGCTGGGCGGAGAGAGTATTCAGCGCCTCTTTCAGACCCGGATTGGCGTCAAGGGTGTCTTTACGCACCACGGGAGTGACCGCATAGCTCGGGAAGAAGCCTTTATCATCTTCCAGCACCTTCAGGTCGAAACCTTTTACCCGCCCGTCGGTGGTATAGATAAGCCCGGCATCGACGAAACCGTCCCGCACCGCGTTATAGACCAGGCCCGGGTCCATCTGGCGGATCTGCGGGCGATCCAGTTCCATGTTGTATGCCGCCTGCAGCGGTTTCATCCCGTCGCTGCGTCCGGCAAATTCGAGGTCCAGACCCAGCAGCCAGTTTTTATCCGGATCGGTTTTACGGATCTGCTCAATCTTTGCGACCATTTCAGACATGGTGTTGATGTGTTCCGCTTCGGCGCGTTTACGCTGCATGGCGAAGGCGTAGGTATTGTTCATATCGGCGGGGTTGAGCCATACCAGACCGTGCTTCGCGTCCAGGCGTTTCACCGTCTCGTAAGACTCCTGTGGCGACATGCGCTTGTTGATGTGGTTAAAAATGATTAACGACGTGCCGGTGTACTCCCAGGTCATATCAATTTGTTTGTTGATCATCGCGTTGCGGGAAATGACCGTGGCAATATTGGTCTGTGGCTGGACCTGAAACCCCTTCTTTTGCAGATACTGGACGGTCATGGCCGAGAGAATGTGCTGCTCGGTAAAGCTCTTGGTCGCCAGGATCAGCGGGGCCGCTATCGCCTGGCTGGTGAACAGTGCCGCGGCACACAGCGCCGTCAGGCTGGATATCAGTCTCATAAAAGCTCCTTGTTATTGTTATCGAGCGAGATGTGGACTCATCACGCGACCCAGCGCAGCCAGCAGGGTGTCGAGGATCAGAGCAAACAGGGCGGTGGCCGCCGCGCCGAGGATCAGTGTCGGGAAGTCGTTGAGGTAGATACCGGGAAAAATCAGTTCGCCGTAGCTGCTGGCACCAATCAGGAAGGCCAGCGGGGCGGTACCCACGTTGATGGCGGTGGCAATGCGGATCCCGGAGAGCATTACTGGCCAGGCGTTGGGAAGTTCGACCTGGCGCAGACGCTGCCATTTCGTCATCCCAATGCCATTAGCCGCTTCCAGTAACGACGACGGAACCGAGCACAGTCCGGCATAGGTGTTTCGCACTATCGGCAGCAGCGAGGCGAGGAACAGGGCGATAATCGCAGGCGTATCACCGATACCAATCACCACCATTGCCAGCGCCAGAACGGCCAGCGGCGGCAGGGTATTACCGACGTTAAAGATCTGCATCACGTATTCAGCGATACCGCGTGCTGACGGGCGGCTCAACAAAATGCCGCTGGGAATACCCATCAGCAGGGCAAAGAACATGGATGAGAATACCAGGATTAAATGCTGTTGCCCGAGGTAAATCAGGTCAACCTGACGCGCCTTAATTGTATCCAGCCCAATTCCCCAGGTGAGGAGGGCAACGACCACAATAATGGCGCCGACAAAAAGCAGCGAACGTTTGAGTAATGGGTGCATTGCGATGTGTCTCCCTGTGCGCATGCGTTATAGCAACCACGGGTTGCCTGTTGTTATGCCATGTTTCGGCAGGGGTAGATGACCTATAGCAAGCGTTTGGGATGGGTTCCAGCGAAGGGGGAAAATCAGTAACCCTATGAAATTAGTGACAACCTTAGGTTAAGCCTTATGGAGCAAGGGCTGGCTGTGGGGCAGACAGAATTGTCCTAAAGCGTAATTTAAAATGTGACAGTGTCACATGGCGTGAGCGTCTCCTCACGCCTGCGACCCTCATTATCGGCTGAAGGCGGCGCGCACCCGGCGAACGCGCACTGAGGTGCTGATGATGGAAAAGGCGGCGACAACGACGAGCATCACCCCAAGCGCCAGCATGGCGTTAAACCCAATCCACCTGAACAGGAGTAGCCCGGCGATACCGCCGGTAATAAACGAGAAAATGGTGGTTAAGTGGGTTTTGAGCTGACTTTTTTGCGCTGCCGTATCTTTGGAATAATCCCGGCGGAGCATCGCCACCAGGACCGAGGCCAGAGATATTCCCGCGTCCGTCAGCGTGCCGGTAATATGGGTTGATCTTACCCGGCCGCCGGAAAGCTGGGTCGATGTTGAATTATGAATCCCCATCAGACCACAAAGAAAGATAATAATTTCACGGTTAGTCGTGAGGGCATGGAAATACATCTCGTAACAGGAAACGCCGGTCAGTAATAATCCCTCGACCAACAGTATCTGGCAAAAAACCAGCCTGATATTATGGATAATCCCCCATAACACGATGATACGGGCCATGATTGCGCCGGCAACAAAAGACAGAATAATGGCGCCAAAGAACAACATATCATTCAGATCGGTAGAGGAAACTTCGCTGGATAATTGGGAGGTATTGCCGGTCATATGGGAGGGAAAAAAGCCAAATGCCCCGAGGGCGATGGCGTTGAGCAAGCCTGCAGAGGTCGCCAGCCAGAGTGCGAGCAGGCGATCCTCCTGATGCGTTCGTTCTTTTTTGAGTTTAATCAGCAAGAATACCTCCGGGTTGAGCTTTGCCTGACTATTCAGGCTAGCAAAGCGGTGCAAGGGGCTGTCCAGGATATTGCTTAATTATTATTCCTGATAACGGCATTCAGGGTTTTGTAATTAAATAAAATATCCTTGCTGAATGTGTGTGGGCTGAAAAACTTACACCATACCGTTATTCCCGTGACGTAAAAATGCCGGTCGCTGATTAAGCCGTTCGAACCAGGCGTTAATTGCCGGCACATCAGGCTTATCAAATGGCGTCATTTTCCAGCGGTTCACCGAAAGACCAAGTACCACGTCTGCAAGGGTAAACACCTCGCCCGCCGTATAGGCTGCGGTGCGTTGCAACTGCTCCTCCAGAATAGCAATGCAGTGGTTCCACGCTTTAATTCCGGCGGCAATACGCTCCGGGTCGTTATAGTCCGGGTTATTGCGTCCCAGTGCCGGAAAGACATACCGCCAGGCATTGTTAAATTCGCTTGCCTGCCAGTCCATCCAGCGTTCGACGTTGGCGCAGGCCTGCGGTTCCGTTGGCAGGAGATCCTCACGGCCGGCTTTACGGGCCAGATAACGGCAGATTGCGTTAGATTCCCAGAGGACGAACTCGTCATCGAGCAGCACGGGAACCATGGCGTTGGGATTCAGGGCGCGGAACGCAGCGGTTTGCGTGGAGGCAAAACCGCTGCCGTAGTCTTCCTGGTGATACTCGATACCCGCTTCTTCGCAGGTCCAGAGCACTTTACGTACGTTGATCGAGGTTGTCTTGCCCAGGATGCTTAACATGATGCCGGTGTCCTTTTAGAGATGCAGTGTTTAAAAACTCTACACCGGTTCTGGCGAACGGGTGGAGAAATCTGGAAACGATACCGCAGGCAAGGAAACGAAACGCTTAGTCAGTGGTGACAACGAACATTTTTGCCTGCTGTGCCAGCTGGCGTTCAGCTTTAATCGGGGCATATTTTTCCGAATGGTAAAACGCCAGCGCCTGCTGCAGTGAAGGGAACTCAAAAATGCCAGCAAAGGGTAGCGGTTCTTCATCGCCTTCAAGGACTTCAACAACAGGACCAAAATGCAGAATTTTGCCGCCGGCCTCTTCAAGTGCCAGTCTGAAGCGAGGGGCAAGATTGGCCTGCCGTGCAGGGTCGATAACACGTAAATTGATATGGATAAATGCGGGCATCATGATACCTTGAATAGCGTTAATAGTGTATATACACTATTTTATCTCACCGTATCTGTCGAGCGTAAAGTATGAACACTGTTGATCTGGCGTTACTAAAAACCATCCCCGAAACCTGTCCGGCGTATCAGGCACGTGCAACCGCACGGGCTATTACGCGTTATTACAACGCCTGCTTCAGACCTTATGAATTGACGGCAGAACAGTTCAGCCTGCTGGTGGGGATCGGCGGTGGCGTAAATGAAACGGTGGCAGGGCTTGCATCAAAGGCCGGGGTGGATGCAACCACACTGAGCCGAAACATACGGATTATGGAGTCCCGTGGGGTTATTGAATCAACGGGGGGGCGCGGACGCCGTGGAAAACAACTTAGCCTGACCGCGCAGGGGTGGGCGCTTCTGACATCCGTGATCCCCGTATGGCAGTCCGCAAGAGAGGAATTGTCACGTAAAATGGGAAGCGAGCAGCTCAGCCTGACGACGACGATGATGAAAGACCTGGCAAAAACCAGCACATCATTTTGAGCCTTTCCTGCTGTCGCAGACACGTTCTGTGGGCAACGCCGTCAGCACCACGCGTCATCCCAAAGAGCACCAGCACGGTGCACTCAACTCGCCGTGTCTCACCAAAACGGTGAAACAGCCTGCACAGGCAGACTTAACAGTTTAATAATTAACATAAAAAATTCTGGCATATCCCTTGCAACGCTTAACACTGAAGGGCAGCACACCACAATTTGAAAAATAGCTGGCTAGGGTTCCGGTTCACTGCGGTGAATGGCTGGTCCAAGAGCTGGCGACCTCTGAGAGGTTACACGGCGGGACAAAAGCCCGGGAGACAGCAGCACCTGAAGGTGTCGCGCTGCCCCCTAATTTTGTGCCACTCAGAGGTCAAGCATGAAGAAAACGCCATTATTCCGCACCCTGGTACTCTCCCTGGCGATGCTGGTCAGTCTCCCCACCTTTGCTGCGGTGAAGAAAGAGTTCAACGTCTGCTGGACCATCTACGCCGGCTGGATGCCCTGGGGCACCCTCAGCAGTAGCAAAATCATCGATAAATGGGCCGATAAATACGGCATCAAAATCAATGTTGTTCAGCTCAACGACTATATCGAATCCATCAACCAGTACACTGCGGGCCAGTTTGACGGCTGCACCATGACCAATATGGATGCGCTGACCATACCGGCCGCGGGCGGCGTTGATACCACGGCGCTGATCCTTGGCAGCTATTCAGAAGGCAACGACGGCGTGGTGATGAAGGGCGAGGGCAAAACGCTCAACGACCTGAAAGGGATGAAAGTCTACCTGCCTGAGCTCTCTGTTTCCCACTATCTGCTGGTGCGCGGCCTGGAAAAAGCCGGCCTGGCCGAAAAAGACGTCACCGTGGTAAACACGTCTGACGCGGACATCGTCTCCGCTTTTGGCACGGCAAATGTGCAGGCGGCGGTAGCCTGGAACCCGCAGCTGTCGGTCATCAAAGGCACGCCAAAAACAACAGAAGTGTTCAGCTCCTCTCAGGTACCGGGTGAGCTTATCGACATGATGGTGGTCAACAGCGAAACCCTGAAAGACAACCCGGCGCTTGGCAAAGCATTAACCGGCGCATGGTACGAGATGATGGGGCTGATGAAAGCGCAGGATGCCACCGTGCTCAACGCAATGGCCGCCGCCTCCGGTACCGATCTGGCCGGTTATCAGGCGCAGCTGAAAACAACCCATCTGTTCTATACCCCGCAGGACAATATTGCCTTTTTAACGTCGCCGGAGCTGGCGAAAACCATGCAGCGCGTGGCCACGTTTTCGTTCGATAAAGGGCTGCTGGGCGATGGGGCGCAAAGCGCGGATTTCATCGGCATGCGCTTCCCGGGCAATGTCACCCAGGGCGATGCCAGCAACGTGAAGCTGCGCTTTGACGACAGCTTCGTGAAAATGGCCGCTGCCGGCACGCTGTGATAACGGACGGAACATCCATGCGACAAATTAATCGCCATCCCACGCCCGGCATGCGGCTGATGCTCGTGATGCTGCCTTTCGTCCTGCTGTTGGCCGCATACTTTTTCGGTTCCGCGGTCAGGCTGGAGGCTAACCCGCAGGACAAGCTGCTGCCTGGCCTGCAGCAGATGCTGGACGCGCTATCACGCATGGCGTTTACCCCGGATAAACGCAGCGGTGACTATCTGTTCTGGGTGGACACGCTGGTGAGCCTTGCCCGTCTTCTGACGGGGCTGGTCATCGCCTCGATCATCGGCCTCTGTGTTGGCGTCACCGCCGGTGTTTTCCCGCTGTGGCGCGCGTCGCTCTCGCCGCTGATGACGGTGCTGTCGATGATCCCGCCGCTGGCGATCCTGCCGGTGCTATTTATCGTTTTCGGGCTGGATGAACTGTCGAAAGTGATGCTGATTGTCATCGGCATCACTCCGATGCTGGCGCGCGATCTGGAGCATCGCGCGTGCGAAATCCCACCGGAGATTCTGATCAAAGCCCAGACGCTGGGTGCCAGCAGCTGGACGCTGGTGTTGCGCGTGGTGCTTCCGCAGCTGTTATCGCGGCTGCTGACCTCGCTGCGTCTGCTGCTGGGGTCGGCATGGTTGTTTCTCATTTCGGCGGAGGCCATCTCCTCAACCGCCGGGCTGGGCTATCGCATTTTCCTCGTGCGCCGCTATATGGCGATGGATGTGATCATTCCGTACGTCCTGTGGATCACGCTGCTGGCCTGGCTGATGGATCTGGCCCTGCGCCAGTTACATAAAACCTGGTTTCCCTGGGCGGAAGGAGGGAAGGCATGAGCTTTATCACCATCAACAATATCTGGCAGGAGTACGGCGACCACGTGGTGCTGGAGCGCCTCAATCTGCAGGTGAAAGAGGGCGAGTTCTGCTCAATGGTGGGGGCCTCTGGCTGCGGAAAATCCACGTTTTTGCGCCTGCTGCTCGGTCAGGAAGCGCCCAGCCGAGGGTCCATTACGCTGGATGGTAAACCGCTGCGCGCCGAGCCGGACAGCAGCCGGGGCGTGGTGTTTCAGCGCTACTCCGTTTTCCCGCATCTCAGCGTGCTGGATAACGTCACCATAGGTCTGGAACTGCCGCAAGCGCCGCTGTTCGGGCGACTGTTTGGGGCAAAGAAACGCGCGGCGCGTGAGCGGGCCACCGGGATGCTGGAAAAAGTCGGTCTCGGGCATGCGATGCACAAATACCCGGCCCAGCTTTCCGGCGGTATGCAGCAACGTTTAGCCATTGCGCAGGCCTTCATCATGCAGCCGCGCGTGTTGCTGCTGGATGAGCCGTTTGGCGCCCTGGACCCGGGTATCCGTAAAGATATGCACGCCTTGTTGCTTCAACTGTGGGGGGAGACCCGCATGACTGTCTTTATGGTCACCCACGATCTTTCGGAAGGCTTTAACCTCGGCACCCGCTTACTGGTGTTCGACAAAGTGCGCCTCGACCCGCAGGCGCCCAACGCCTTTGGCGCCCGTATTACCTACGACATTCCGCTCAACGAGACGCGGCTCTCCGCGCTGAGTGGAACGGCTCCCGATAACGTTTATGCATTAAGGGGTTAACACCGTGAATACCATGACCATGTTACGTGAAGAGATCCTGCCCGGCGGCGGTCACCTCTCATTTGTGCTTAAGCGCGGGCAGATCCTGCGTATGACCGACATTGAAGGTGGAGCAAACGTCAGCCTGCTGATGCTGAATCCGCACGAGAAAAGTGAACGTCTGAACCTGCCCGACACCCTGAAAGGCCAGCACACCGCACGTCTGACCGCCGGACATTGCTTTTACTCCGACATGGGACGCGTGCTGGCAGGCATCACCGCAGATACCTGCGGCTGGCATGACCCGTTTGGCGGCGTACTGAACGCCGCCGAGGTGACTGAAAAGTATGGCCAGGGACGCTATCAGGAACTGCGCAACGGGTTTTACCGAAACGGAACGGACAACCTGCTGGTGGAGATGGGGAAGTGGGATCTCAATCTCGAAGATCTGCTGATGGTGGTCAACTTCTTCAGCAAAGTCACCGTCGATGACCGCGGTCAGTTCACCTTCCACGGCGGTTATTCGCAGCCGGGCAGTTACGTGGAGCTGTACGCCCCCATGGACACGCTTGTGGTGATGACCGCGCTGCAGCATCCGATGGATCCGTCCCGGGAATATGCCCCACGACCGGTCGCGCTGAGCTGGCGACAGGCTGAGGATGAAGAGGGGGCCGTTAACGCGCTTCTGACGCGCCCGGAAAACGAACGCGCCATGACCAATACCCGGCTTTTCGCCCTGTAAGGAGCAGTAAAATGACCATGATCTCTGAAAAGCATGTGCAAGACGCGGTATTTCGCCACGTGATACCGGCAGGTGAACCGTACCTGTTCGAGGTGAAACAAGGGCAGACGTTGCGCCTGCTCGACCTGGAAGGTAACCAGGCGGTCGACACGCTGTTCTACAATGCCGATAACCCGCGTGAACGTTACGATGCGCAGCGCACATTGCGCCGTCAGAACAACGCCTATCTCACGCGTAGCAGCGTCCTGTACTCCAGCCTCGGTAACCCCCTGCTGACCATTATCGACGATACCTGCGGGCGTCACGATACCCTCGGCGGGGCCTGCGCCCAGGAGAGCAACACCGTGCGATACGCCCTCGATAAACGCCATATGCACAGCTGTCGCGATAACTTCCTCTGCGCCTGTCTGCACGATGGACGTCTGCAAAAACGTGACATCACGGCCAACATCAATTTCTTTATGAACGTGCCGGTGACGCCAGAGGGCGGGCTGACGTTTGAAGATGGCATCTCCGCGCCGGGGAAATACGTCGACCTGCGCGCCGAGTGCAACGTCATTGTACTGATTTCCAACTGTCCACAGCTGAATAACCCCTGCAACGGCTGGAACCCAACGCCCGCTGAGGTGCTGGTATGGAACTGACGCCCACCCGCTGGCAGCGACTGCGCCAGGCGCTGTACCGCCTGTTTGAAGTCCGTGCCGGACGCATTCTGCCGTAACCGCTTTTTCCCCCATGGACGACCATGGGTGAGCCGATTTTCGGCGGGACGACCCGCCACGATTGAGTCTGACCTATGTTGACGACACTCCTGATTGCGAACCGCGGGGCGATAGCCTGCCGCATTTTACGCACCCTGCGCACCATGAAAATTCGTGGTGTGGCAGTCTATTCCGAGGCGGATATCAGCAGCCTGCATATCCGCGAGGCCGATGAAGCGCTGAGTCTGGGCGATGGCCCGGCGGCGAACACCTATCTGGATAGCACGAAGATCATCGCCGCCGCGAAAGCCAGCGGCGCACAGGCCATTCATCCGGGCTACGGTTTTCTCTCGGAAAACGCCGCGTTCGCCGAAGCGTGTGACGCCGCGGGGATTGCCTTTGTGGGCCCCACGCCGGAACAGCTGCGTCTGTTTGGGCTAAAACATACCGCTCGCGCGCTGGCGAAAACGCATGGGGTTCCGATGCTGGAGGGCACCGACCTGCTGGCCGATGTTAACCAGGCCGTCACCGCTGCCGCCGAAGTGGGATATCCGGTGATGCTGAAAAGCACGGCGGGAGGCGGCGGTATCGGTATGCGCGTCTGCTATGACGCAGAAGATCTGCGTGACGCGTTCGATGCGGTAGTACGTCTGGGGAAAAATAACTTCAGCGACGCGGGTGTCTTTATCGAAAAGTACATTGAGCGGGCGCGTCATCTGGAAGTACAGCTGTTTGGCGACGGCAAGGGCGAGGTGATTGCCCTCGGCGTGCGCGACTGCTCTGTGCAGCGGCGTAACCAGAAAGTGCTGGAGGAGACGCCCGCGCCAAACCTGCCGGCGGGCATGGTGCAGTCACTGTGCGAGGCGGCGATAACGCTCGGTAAAGCGGTCAACTACCGCAGCGCGGGCACCGTTGAATTCGTCTATGACAGCGACGCCGCCCGCTTTTACTTCCTTGAGGTGAATACCCGTTTGCAGGTGGAGCACGGCGTGACCGAACAGGTGTGGGGCGTGGATCTGGTACGCTGGATGATCGAACTTGCCGCCGGAACGTTGCCGCCACTGGCGACACTGCGTGACACCCTGAAACCGGAGGGGCATGCCATTCAGGCCAGGATCTATGCCGAGAACCCGGGCCGCCAGTTCCAGCCTTCACCGGGACTGCTCACCGACGTGGCTTTCCCGTCCGATGACCGCGTTACGCTGCGCATCGACAGCTGGGTTGAGGCCGGATGCGAAGTCCCGCCGTTTTTTGACCCCATGTTAGCCAAAATGATCGCCTGGCAGCCGACACGCGAAGCCGCTATCCGCGTGCTGCATACCGCGCTGGGGGAGACCCGTCTTTATGGCGTTGAAACCAACCGCAGTTATCTGCAGCAGATCCTGACCTTCGCACCGTTTGCCGCAGGTGAGCCCTGGACCCGCTGTCTTGAGCACCTGATGTACCAGGCGTCCACGCTGGAGGTGCTCAGCGCCGGTACGCAGACCACGGTACAGGATTACCCGGGACGCACAGGCTACTGGGCGGTTGGCGTTCCGCCATCCGGGCCAATGGACAGCCTGGCGCTGCGTCTGGGTAACCGTCTGCTGGGCAATAAAGACGATGCCGCCGCGCTTGAGATCACCCTCAGCGGCCCGACGCTGAAATTCAACTGCGATGCGCAGCTGGTGGTGACGGGCGCTGAAATTGCGCTCACGCTGGACGGTGAACCGCTGGCCAATAATCACGTTTTTCGCGTCCGTGCGGGCATGACGCTGCGTATGGGAGAGATCCGCGGTGAGGGCGTGCGAAGCTATCTTTGCCTGCGCGGCGGGTTTAACGTGCCGGAATATCTGGGCAGTAAAAGCACCTTCACGCTGGGGCAGTTCGGGGGGCACGCCGGACGGGCGCTCCGCACAGGTGACATTTTGCACCTGGCGCCGTTAACCGAGCCGGTAGCGGACGCGCCGCTGCCGCAGGCGCTGCACACGAGGCTGGACGCGGTGCGCGAACTGCGGGTGATTTACGGCCCGCACGGTGCACCGGAGTATTTCACGCCGGATTACATCGCGACGTTTTTCGCCACCGAATGGGAAGTGCATTTCAACTCCAGCCGGACGGGGGTACGCCTGATTGGCCCGAAACCGGAGTGGGTTCGCGACAGCGGCGGCGAGGCGGGTCTGCATCCGTCGAACATTCATGACAATCCGTATGCCATCGGCGCGGTGGATTTTACCGGCGATATGCCGGTGATCCTCGGCCCGGATGGCCCAAGCCTGGGCGGGTTTGTCTGTCCGGTCACCATCATCGAGGCCGATCTGCACGCGGTAGGGCAACTGAAGGCGGGAGATTACGTTCGCTTTGTGCCGGTGGATATTGCCACCGCGCGACGGCTGGCGCAGGCGCAGGAGCGCCAAATCGCCAGCCTGACCCCGCAACCTGTCACATGGCAACCTGCCGGTCTGGACTCACCGATTGTGCTGACGCAGGGGACGGACGATAAACGTCTGGTGGCGAGAGTGTCGGGTGATACCCATCTGCTGCTGGAGATTGGCGAGCCTGAGCTGGATCTGGTGCTGCGTTTTCGCGGCCACGCGCTGATGCAGGCGCTGGAGGGCCGGGCGCTGAAAGGCGTTATCGATCTCACGCCGGGGATCCGCTCCCTGCAAATTCATTATCAGCCGGAAACGCTGCGCCTGGATAGCCTGCTGGAGGTGATCGCCGGGCTGTGGCAGGGCGTTTGTGACCAGGACTCGCTGGACGTGCCGTCGCGCATCGTCTGGCTGCCGCTCTCCTGGGACGATCCGGCGTGTCAGAAAGCCATCGACAAATACATGACCACCGTGCGCCGCGATGCGCCGTGGTGCCCGAGCAACCTGGAGTTTATCCGTCGCATAAACGATCTGGCTAACATCGATGAAGTGTATAAAACGGTGTTCGACGCCCGTTATCTGGTGATGGGGCTGGGGGATGTTTACCTCGGCGCGCCGGTGGCCACGCCGCTCGACCCGCGACACCGTCTGGTGACCACCAAATACAACCCGGCGCGTACCTGGACGGCGGAGAACTCGGTGGGCATTGGCGGGGCATACCTCTGCATCTACGGTATGGAAGGGCCGGGCGGGTATCAGTTTGTGGGGCGAACCCTGCAGATGTGGAATCGCTATCGCACGGTAGAGGATTTCGGCGGCAAGCCCTGGCTGCTGCGTTTCTTCGATCAAATTCGCTTTTATCCGGTCTCAGCCGGGGAGTTGCAAACCATCCGCCAAGATTTCCCGCTGGGGCGTTATCCGCTGCGTATTGAACACACCACGCTGAAACTGGCGGAGTATCAGCAGTTTCTGGCTGACGAAGCACCTGAGATTGAGGCATTCCGTGCGCATCAGCAGGCGGCGTTTAACGCCGAGCGTGAGCGCTGGATAGCGGGCGGGCAGGCGCATTTTGACAGCAGCGACGAAACGACGGATGACGGTGACGACGTGCCGTTACGGTCGGGAGAATCCGGTGTTGAAAGCCCGGTTGCCGGCAACCTGTGGCAGGTGAACGTTGTGGTCGGCAACACCGTGCGCGAAGGCGATGTGCTGGTGGTGCTGGAGTCGATGAAAATGGAAATCCCGTTAGTTGCCACTCAGGACGGCGTGGTCAGTCAGGTCCGTGTCCAGCCGGGGTCGTCGGTGCGGGCGGGCCAGTGCGTGGTCGTTCTGGAGAAAACAGCATGAAGCCTCTTTATGATTTACGTCTCTCTGTGCTGGCAGAGGCATACCGTGAAGGCCAGATCGCCCCGCGTGAGGTGATAACGGCATTACGCGAGCGCGCGCTGGCGCTGAACCCGTCATTTAACGCTTTTATTTATCTGCTCACCCCTGAAGAGCTGGAGCCGTACCTTGCTGCGCTGGAGGGCGTAGCGCCGGACGCGCTGCCGCTGTTCGGCGTGCCCTTTGCCATCAAAGACAATATCGATCTGGCGGGGATCGACACCACCGCCGCCTGTCCGGCGTTTGCGTATCGGGCAGAACAGGATGCAACGATAGTTTCGCAGCTGATTGCGCTGGGGGCGATTCCTCTAGGGAAAACTAACCTCGATCAGTTCGCTACCGGCTTAAACGGTACGCGTTCGCCGTATGGCCCATGTCGTAACAGCGTTCATCCGGATTACCCGTCCGGTGGATCCAGCGCGGGGTCGTCGCTGGCGGTCGCCCTGGGGCTGGCGAGCTTCGCGCTGGGAACGGACACGGCCGGTAGCGGGCGCGTACCGGCCTCGCTGAATAATCTGGTCGGCCTCAAGGCAACCAAAGGACTCATCTCCACGGCAGGGGTTGTGCCTGCCTGCCGCACGCTGGACTGCGTCACGTTTTTCACCGCGACAGCAGCAGAGGCCAGCCAGCTGCTGGCACTCACGGCGCGACAGGATCCGCGTGACGAATACAGCCGGTCCAACCCGACGTGGAACGGCCCTCAGGCTTTTGGTGCCCCTGCTGCGGGCTTTCGCTTTGGCGTGCCGGAGACGCTAGAGTTTCTCGGCTGTGCAGAAAGCGAGGCGCTGTATCACCGCGCAAAGACGAGGCTTATCGCGCTGGGGGGCGTGCCCGTGACTCTCGACTTTGCACCGTTTCTGGCGGCCGCGAAACTGCTCTATGACGGCCCGTGGGTCGCCGAGCGTTATCACCTCGCGGGTGCGCTGATTGAACGCCAGCCCGATGCGGTGTTACCGGTTATACGTGATGTCCTGCAAAACGCGCCTGCAGCCACTGCGGTGGCGGCGTTTGACGCGCAGTACAAACTCCAGCGGTATAAAGCCGAATGCGATGCCATGATGGCCGACCTGGATTGCGTATTAATTCCGACGTATCCCCGCCCGGTGAGTCTGGCTGAGCTGGCCGATGAACCGGTTAAAAGCAACTCGGCGCTGGGCATCTATACCAACTTTATGAACCTGCTCGACTATGCCGCCGTAGCGGTCCCGGTCGGTGAAATGAACAATGGGCTGCCATCCGGCGTCACGCTGTTTGGCCGCGCGTTTACCGATCAGTATCTGCTCAGTCTGGCCGATGCGTTACAACGTCACACAAAGTTAACGTTACCGGGCAATCGTGCCATGCTGGACGACGCGCCGACCTGCACCGCAACCCATGACCGCCTGCGGATAGTGGTCTGCGGTGCGCATATGGACGGTCTGGCGCTCAATGTTCAGTTACGTGAGCGCGGAGCACGCCTTGTAGACGCGACCACCAGCGCACCTCATTACCGTCTGTATGCGCTGGCGGACGGTAAACGTCCCGGAATGGTTCGGGTGGCAGACCAGGGGGCCGGGATTGCGGTCGAAGTCTGGGAGCTACCGCACAGCGAAGTGGGGTCGTTTCTCGCCGGGATCCCCGCACCTCTGGGGCTGGGAAAAATCGAGCTGCAGGATGGACGCTGGTTGACCGGGTTTATCTGCGAGGCGTATGGCCTGGAGGGGGCACGGGATATCACGGAATTTGGTGGCTGGAGAGCCTGGCTTGCCCGGAAGCGGTGAGCAAGCCAGGTGCTGGCGTTAGCGGTACAGCGTTTTTTCCGCGACCGGAATAATTAACGTGTCCTGCCAGTCCGCGAGCGTCAGCTGTGCGAGTTTGCCCAGTGCGGTGTAGAACGGATGCCCGGCGTTTTCAACAAACACGGACAGGAAGCGGGTACTCCACGGCAGCAGGTGCCACGCCAGAAGTTGGTCGCGTTCAGCGTCGCGGCCATTTTCTGCCAGCCACGCGGCCAGTAACAGCAGGGTACCGATGTGATCTTCCGGTTCGTTCTGCTTCATCTCGAAGGCAATGTTGTTTTCACGCATCCACTGGCGCAGCGCGAGGGTAGAGTCGCCGAAGAGCACAGATTCCCGATCCAGCCAGACGGAACCCCACGGCGGTGACGGCAGGGCGTAAGGGCCAATAAACAGACGTTGCCAGGCATATTTCAACGCTTCATCGGATGGCGTTTTGAACGCATCTGCAACGGACTGCAGCGTTTCCGGCGCCAGCGGCCAGTCCTGAATCCAGTCGCCTGCGGTGAGCGCCTGCACCAGCGGCGCAGTCTCCTCACTATCCGGAGCAAAATAAAACAGCGCGCCCAGTACCCGGGCGCTGAACGCGAACGAATCACGCTGTGAGACTTCTTTCATGACTACCTTCCTTGCTCGCGCGGAGTAGCCCACGCGACTGTGTTAACCCGCAATCGCCATACCTGCGGTCATGTGCAGACCATAGAAAAGACCACGGCCAATCAGTTCACCCACGACGACCAGTATCACGCCTGCAAAAAGAGCGAGGGTTTTAGGCTCCTGCCGACGCATCAGCGGGCACAACCAGCAGCCGAGTCCGGCGGCAAGCAGTACGATACGCCAGATTTGCAGTGCGCCATAGTCAGGCAGCAGGGCACTCGCCTGTTGAACGGAACTGTGGATTGTCGCCAGGTCATTGCTCTGCAGCACGATGACCGCCACGCAGGCCAGGAGTGCCAGCACGCTGACAGAGGCCGCGAATGTGCTTTTATATGTCGTGTTTGCCACGCGCAGCAACAGGGCTGCAAACAGCGGCCCCCCCAATACCAGCGTCAGGAAAAAGGCCAGCGTGGTGTAACCCGTGTACCAGGTCGGTACGGTATCAATTTGATAAACCCGGGTCATCGCCCAGACAAAGACAACGCCCAGGATCTGGCTAACGACCAGCCAGATTTTACCCAGTGCCGGGGGCATTTTACCGATAACGGATACCAGCCACCAGAAACCGCCCACGGCAAAGAAAACGGATCCCGCGGCAATTTCGTTACTGAGCGCCGAAGCACCCACGCGGTTGAGCGAGTTAAAGGCCCGGAGCGGGGAGCCAAGGTGCAGCACGGACGCCAAAAATCCGATGCCCATCACCAGCCACAGAAAGAACATACTGCGGACAAGGCGTGTTTTCACCGCGTCGTCTTTTTCAGTAAGCCAGACGAGCCCCATAACGATCAATGCCCCGGCGACGCACTGTCCGAAGACGGTGAAGATCACCAGCGGCCATTCATGCCATCCACTTCCCATCTCACACCTCTTTCGGGTTTGCCAGGTAGCCGGTGGTATCCCCTGTCGGGCGGCTGTTGGCGTTAGGTTTAATCACGATGCTTGGCTTCGTGAAGTGCGCGGACGGCAGCGGCGCGACGGCCGCCAGCTGACCATGTTTTTTACGCAGTTCGTCGATAGGACCGAAGTCCAGCGCACGCAGCGGGCAGGACTCCACGCAGATCGGCTTTTTGCCGTCTGCCACGCGGGTGTGGCAGCCGTCGCACTTGGTCATATGCCCTTTGGCGGCATTGTACTGCGGGGCACCGTACGGACAGGCCATGTGGCAGTAGCGACAGCCGATGCAGACATCTTCATCCACTACCACGAACCCGTCGTCACGCTTGTGCATCGCCCCGCTCGGGCAGACCTTGGTGCAGGCCGGGTCTTCGCAGTGGTTGCAGGCAATCGACAGGTAGTAGGCAAACACGTTCTGGTGCCAGACACCGTTGTCTTCCTGCCAGTCACCGCCCGCGTATTCGTAAATACGACGGAAGCTGACGTCCGGGGTTAAATCTTTGTAATCCTTGCAGGCGAGCTCGCAGGTTTTGCACCCGGTGCAGCGGCTGGAATCAATAAAAAATCCATACTGAGTGGTCATCACTTACTCCTTACGCCTTCTCGATCTGCACCAGATTGGTGTGCTGCGGGTTACCTTTGGCCAGCGGTGACGGGCGGTGCGTGGTCAGGGTGTTGATGCATGAACCGTGGTCGACACGATCGCCGTTCATATTGGCGTCATGCCAGGCTCCCTGGCCCATCGCGCTCACACCGGGCATGATGCGCGGTGTGACTTTCGCTTCGATGCGTACTTCGCCGCGATCGTTAAACACGCGCACCGTATCGCCATTTTTGATGCCGCGTTGCGCCGCGTCCACGGGGTTAAGCCAGACCTCCTGACGGCAGGCGGCTTTCAGCACGTCGACATTGCCGTAGCTGGAATGGGTGCGAGCTTTGAAGTGGAAGCCGAAGAGCTGCAGCGGGAATTTATGACGTTCCGGGGCGTCCCAGCCGTCGAAGGTCGAGGCGTAGACCGGCAGCGGGCTGATGGTTTCATCGTCGGCGAGCTCCCAGGTAGCCGCAATCTCTGCCAGCTTGCTGGAGTAAATTTCAATCTTGCCCGAGGGGGTGTTGAGCGGATGAGCCTGCGGATCATCGCGGAATTTTTTATAGGCCACGAAGTGCCCGGCCGGATCTTTACGCTTATAAATACCCCTCTCTTTCAGTTCGTCATAGGACGGCAACTGCGGATCTTTTTCGAGCATTTTGGCATACAGATACTGCAGCCACTGCGCCTGGGTACGTCCTTCGGTAAATCGCTGATGAATATCCGGGCCGAGGCGTTTCGCCACTTCACTCATGATCCAGTAGATCGGTTTGCGCTCAAACTTCGGTGCGGTCACGGGCTGAAGGAAAATCAGATAGCCCATGTTGCCCGCATAATCGTTAGGAATAATGTCTTCCTGCTCAACGGTCATTAAATCGGGTAGCAGGATGTCAGCATATTTCGCCGACGAGGTCATAAAGTTGTCGATCACCACGATGGTTTCGCATTTACTCTCGTCCTGCAGAATATCGTGGGTTTTGTTGATGTCGGAATGCTGGTTGATGATGGTGTTGCCGGCGTAGTTCCAGATGAATTTGATCGGCACATCCAGCTTCTCTTTTCCCCGCACGCCGTCGCGCAGGGCGGTCATTTCGGGTCCGCGCGCGATGGCGTCGGTCCAGCTAAAGCATGAGATTTGCGTTTTCACCGGGTTATCCGGCAGTGGCATACGCTCAATGGTGATCGTGTAGGTCGATTCACGTGCGCCGCTGTTACCGCCATTAATACCGACGTTTCCGGTCAAAATCGGCAACATGGCAATGGCGCGGGAGGTCAGCTCGCCGTTGGCCTGGCGCTGGGGACCCCAGCCCTGACAGATGTAGGCCGGTTTGGTACTGCCAATTTCCCGTGCAAGCTTGATGATGCGATCGGCCGGTATGCCTGTGATGCGCGAGGCCCATTCCGGCGTTTTGGCGGTGCCATCGTCACCCTGACCGAGAATATACGCTTTGTAATGCCCGTTAGCAGGCGCACCTTCCGGCAGCGTTTTTTCGTCATAGCCGACGCAGTACGTGTCGAGGAACGGCTGATCGACAAGGTTTTCGTCGATCAGTACCCAGGCGATACCCGCGACCAGCGCGGCGTCCGTCCCCGGGCGAATCGGGATCCACTCGTCTTCGCGCCCGGCGGCGGTGTCGGTATACCGCGGATCGATGACGATCATGCGCGCGTGAGAGCGTTCGCGGGCCTGCTCAAGATAATAGGTTATCCCGCCGCCGCTCATTCGCGTCTCTGCCGGGTTATTGCCGAACATCACCACCAGCTTCGTGTTTTCAATATCCGAGGTGCTGTTGCCATCGTTGCTGCCGTAGGTGTAGGGCATTGCACAGGCTATTTGCGCGGTGCTGTAGGTGCCATAGTGGCTTAAAAAGCCGCCGTAGCAGTTCATCAGACGCGCGACCAGCGAAGCATAAGGGGAGGAGCGGGTGATATTGCCGCCCACAATGCCGGAGGAGTAGTTAATGTAGACCGCTTCGTTGCCGTATTTTTCGACGACATCTTTCAGACTGCGGGTAAGGGTGTCCAGGGCTTCATCCCATGAGATACGCTCAAATTTTCCTTCACCGCGTTTCCCTACGCGCTTCATGGGGTAGTTCAGACGATCGGGGTGGTTGATCCGACGGCGAATAGAACGCCCGCGCAGGCAGGCGCGAACCTGATGATTGCCATAAATATCCTCACCGGTGTTATCCGTTTCGACCCAGTAAACCTCTTCATCACGGACGTGAAGACGCAGCGCACAACGGCTCCCGCAGTTGACCGAGCAGGCACCCCAGACCACTTTGTCTTCAGCGGGCTTTACGGCGTTTTGTACCGCGGCAGCGGCGCGTTTGAGGCCAAAAGGCAGTGAAATCCCCCCGGCGGCAAGTGCCAGAGAGCCTATTGCAGTGGATTTAACCAACGTTCGACGGCTGATCCCGCCGTGATTTTCGACATCGGACATAACTCACCCCATCATTTTAATTGCGTATTATTTTCGCCCGTGATTACAACCGGGCTAATGATGGGGTGAATGTTACTTATTTGGAGGTATTAAATATTAATCCTCATCAAGTCAAAGGGAATTGGCCGCGAGAAAGTGATTAAAATCACTGAGGTTCGCCCTGACCATTATCCTGCATCCCTGATGCGGCACCGCTACCGGTGCGGGTATAGAGAATTTTAAAGGTATCGTTCGCACAATGACCGACAACCTGTGCATCCGGCTGGTCAGCCTGATCGTTTGGCACAATATTCAACGTAAAGCCGGACTCGGGCACGCCGTTATTGATGATTTTCTGCTGAATGTCGCTTTTTACGCGCTCGCAGGAATCCGGGGCAGCCAGAGCCGCTGTAGAAGCGCTCATTAACAGCAGGGCGGTAATCCAGGGTAACCGTTTCATCTGTAGCTCCTTTTCTCTGTGTGTCGGTTAAGCTTAGCAGGGTTCGTGTAAGCTTTTGTTATTGGAGATAACTTTCTGAACAATCTTATACAGGCTTCCTGCGCTCATTTTCCCCAATTTCCATCAACACGTCCTGCGGGCGGTTATACCCGCCCGGCATCGCGACGCTAAGCGCGGTGCGTTTTGCTCTGCACCTGTCGTTCGCCGGAGTGATGCCGTAAGTCATCACACATCGCCTGTAACTCATTGAACAATCTTGCTACATGGAAACCATCGCACACGGAATGATGGACCTGCACGGCGAGGGGCAACAATACTTTTCCACCCTGGTTGACGTATTTCCCCATAGTGAACATGGGGGCAAAAAAGTTCTGCATATTGGCTACGTTGATATTAAAACTGGTAAAACTTGACCAGGGGATCGACGACACGAAAAATACATTTTCCCGTGACTCTTCCTTCGGCCAATAAGAAAGGCTATTACCATAGCGAGCAACATCTTCCGAATAAACGTTCTGGAAATGATCAATATTGCCATCGAAGTGACTCCATAATGAAGAAAAGGTCTCCGTTTCATTATGGAAAATGGTATAGCTTGGATGAATTTCATTCCATATGACAAGTTCATTGTTCTTCATGGCCATACGGAATTCCGAATGGTTGTTGACGATTTTAGAAAGGAGGGAAATCATCGTCGGATAAAATTTCCAGCCCAGTTCTTTTATATCCTTGAGCAATGCGGTGATGTCTATTTGAACAGTTTGATTAAATGTAGATTGAGCAAAGGACTGAAATACCTCGAAATGTTCTTTTCTGGCCCAACGTGATAAGTCAACAGGCGTATATTCAGAGATTGTTTTTTTCATTTTTTAACCTTTGATGAGCAATCAAAAATCAGCGTTTTGCCTACGTTTTTTCATGAATAAAGAAAGCATAGAGATTCCAGGCGGTTTTGGACGCGAACGCATTTGTGAGGGTAGCGCATCCTTATAGAGGAAGAAAGGGGATGTTAAACATTTAATATATCAAAGAAAAAAGTTAGATGGCGCAATCTGCCGGCGTTTTCATGTTGTTAATATGTCACAGAATATCCGTCATGTGCTCAAAGCAGGTGTGTTTCCTGTTCAACAGCGGGCACAGCGCCTTCTCGTTCTGGCGAGGTTTTGCAGAGGGTAAGAGAGATTAATGCATTGATTGTACGTCTCTTTTCGCCTGACATTTTGCTATCGTGTGAACAACGGTATTTGCTAATATGATCGGGAATACTCTCCCTGATTCGGTAAATGATGTGAAGAACTACGCAGCGATAACGCTACTGGCAGCAACACTGGTGGGGTGCGACAACTCTTCCGCGCCGCTGTCGTTTACGCCCGAGATGGCGAGCTTCTCCAATGAATTTGATTTTGACCCTCTGCGCGGCCCGGTAAAAGACTTTACCCAGACACTGTTCAACGACAAAGGTGAAGTCTCCAAACGGGTAACCGGTACGATGTCGACGGAAGGGTGTTTCGATACCCTCGAACTGCACGACCTCGAGGCCAATACCGGCGTGGCGCTGGTACTGGATGCTAATTACTACCTTGATGCGGAAACCCAGCAGCGAAAAGTGAAACTGCAGGGGAAATGCCAGCTGGCCGAATTGCCGTCGGCGGGCGTAACGTGGGATACCGACGATAACGGGTTTGTGGTGGCGGCGCACGGCAAAGAGATGGAAGTGAAGTACCGCTATGATGCGGATGGCTATCCGCTGGGGAAAACCACCGTCTCCGGGGACCAGCATTTATCCGTCCAGTCGACGCCGTCTAAAGATCTTCGCAAAAGAATGGATTACTCCGCCGTGAGCATGCTGAATGACAAGCCGCTGGGCAACGTCAATCAGAGCTGTGATTACGATCGACACAATAATCCGGTGAGTTGCGATCTGACGATCACCGACAACAGCGTGAAGCCCGCCGTTGAGCGCAAGTACACCATTAAGAACAGTATTGAATACTACTGAGAAAAAGCCGCGCAGGTTACTGCGCGGTGGGTTTCAGCAGGCTGGCGCCTGACGGTTTGTGTCCGGCCAGGTGCTGATGCTGGAAGATGCACATGCGAATGGTGTTGCGGTATTCACCGTTGATAAAGAACTCGTGAACCAGTTCGCCTTCCACCATAAAGCCCAGCTTGCGGTAGATATGGATCGCTTTCTCGTTTTCTTTATCCACGATGAGATAAAGCTTGTAGAGATTGAGGACGTTGAATCCGTAATCCATCGCCAGCTTCGCCGCCCGCGTGGCAAGACCTTTCCCCTGATGCTCAGGTGAAATGATAATCTGAAATTCTGCCCGACGATGAACGTGGTTGATCTCAACCAGTTCCACCAGACCGGCTTTTTCACCTTCACACTCCACGACAAAACGGCGTTCGCTTTGATCGTGAATGTGCTTGTCGTAGAGATCCGACAGCTCAACAAACGCCTCGTAAGGCTCTTCGAACCAGTAGCGCATCACGCTGGCGTTATTGTCGAGTTGGTGGACGAAGCGCAGGTCTTCACGCTCCAGCGGGCGGAGCTTAACGTCACACTGCACTGACATTATGGCGCGACCGTGCGGCCAGTACGACGATCCAGGCAGCGCAGGGTATTTGGCTCCCAGTAGGCGTTAACGTTGGCACTTTGCTGACACTTATCGCGCGCGTCGAAAGCGACATCTTCTTTGTCCCACTCTTTTTCAACACGTTTGTTCACCTTCTGACGAAGGCTACGGGTGTCATTCCATTGTTCTTTGTCCATGGCGGCGTTCTGACGGCTTTGCGCGCTGTCGCCAGACTCAATAATGAGTTTGCTGGTTTCGGCGGTGGCAGAGGCGGCAAAGGCGAACGATGACAGCGCCAGCAGGGCTGTCAGACAAAGGCGTTTGCTTAATGTAGTCATAGCGTTTCCTTTTAAATGGGCGCAGATAATTAAGTTATCCCGTTCAGATTCTACACCAAAGAGAAATAACGGCATACCCGCGACACGGGTATGGAAAAGTAAACGATATCATCAGGTATGATGTCTAAATAAATCATCACATGAACGTAAATATGCTCAAAACCACTCTGCTTTTTTTTGCCACCGCGCTGTGTGAAATCATCGGCTGCTTCCTTCCGTGGCTCTGGCTGAAGAAGGGGGCAACTGTATTCCTGCTGATCCCGGCGGGCATTGCGCTGGCCCTGTTTGTCTGGCTGTTGACGCTGCACCCGGCGGCCAGCGGGCGCGTCTACGCCGCTTATGGCGGGGTTTATGTCTGTACCGCGCTGCTGTGGTTACGCGTGGTGGATGGTGTGAAGCTCAGCGCGTATGACTGGGCCGGGGCGCTGGTTGCACTGTGCGGCATGTTGATTATTGTTGCCGGATGGGGGCGCGCCTGAGCGCCCGATTTTTTTGTGACCGTTCGCTGATTTTATGATCATTATACTTGTATGGTAGTAGTGCAGAAGAGTAAGTTTCCAGCATCACAATGAGCGATGTAAGGAAATGGATTATGAAGATTGTCGGGGCTGAAGTCTTTGTTACCTGCCCGGGGCGTAACTTTGTCACCCTTAAGATTACCACCGACGAGGGCATCGTCGGCTTGGGTGATGCCACCCTCAACGGACGTGAACTTTCGGTGGCCTCTTATCTGAAAGATCACCTTTGCCCGCAGTTGATCGGCCGTGATGCGCACCGCATTGAGGATATCTGGCAGTTCTTCTATAAAGGCGCCTACTGGCGTCGTGGTCCGGTCACCATGTCGGCCATTTCCGCCGTGGATATGGCACTGTGGGATATCAAAGCCAAAGCGGCCAATATGCCGCTCTACCAGCTGCTGGGCGGCGCATCCCGGGAAGGGGTGATGGTCTATTGTCATACCACCGGACACTCCATTGATGACGTGCTGGAAGATTACGCCCGGCATAAAGAGATGGGCTTTAAGGCGATCCGCGTTCAGTGCGGCGTGCCGGGTATGAAAACCACCTATGGCATGTCGAAAGGAAAAGGGCTGGCCTACGAGCCCGCCACTAAAGGTGACTGGCCGGAAGAGCAGCTCTGGTCCACTGAAAAATACCTCGATTTCACACCGAAGCTGTTCGATGCGGTGCGCAGTAAGTTTGGCTTTAATGAGCATCTTTTGCACGACATGCACCACCGTTTGACCCCGATTGAGGCAGCGCGATTCGGTAAGAGCATTGAAGCATTCCGTATGTTCTGGATGGAAGATCCTACGCCAGCGGAAAACCAGGCCTGCTTCCGGCTGATCCGTCAGCACACGGTCACGCCGATTGCGGTTGGAGAAGTGTTTAACAGCATCTGGGACTGCAAGCAGCTTATTGAAGAGCAGCTTATCGACTATATCCGCACCACCATTACCCACGCGGGCGGCATCACCGGCATGCGGCGCATCGCGGACTTCGCCTCGCTTTATCAGGTGCGTACCGGCTCACATGGACCGTCGGATCTGTCGCCTGTTTGCCACGCCGCCGCGCTGCATTTTGACCTGTGGGTGCCAAACTTTGGTGTACAGGAATATATGGGTTACTCCGAACAGATGCTGGAGGTCTTCCCGCACAGCTGGCGCTTTGATAATGGCTATATGCATCCGGGCGATAAACCCGGGCTGGGTATTGAATTTGACGAAAAACTGGCGGCGAAATACCCGTACGATCCTGCCTATCTTCCGGTTGCCCGTCTCGAAGATGGCACGTTGTGGAACTGGTAAACGAGGAGCGAACGATGAAAAGCGTAGTGATTCAACAACCCAATGCACTGGTGATTGAAGATCGTCCACTCCCGGAACCCGCGGCAGGTGAAGTGCGCGTCAACGTCAAACTGGCCGGTATTTGCGGTTCAGACAGCCATATTTACCGCGGGCATAATCCGTTTGCCCGATACCCGCGCGTGATTGGGCATGAATTTTTTGGTGAGATTGATGCCGTTGGTGAGGGTGTTGACCCGGCCCGCGTGGGCGAGCGCGTCTCGGTTGACCCGGTGATCAGCTGCGGACACTGCTATCCGTGCTCCGTGGGCAAACCCAATGTCTGTACCTCTCTGGTGGTGCTGGGCGTTCATCGCGACGGAGGCTTTAGTGAGTATGCCGTCGTACCGGCAAAAAATGCCTGGGTTGTTCCGGATGCTATTCCTGATAAACACGCGGTAATGATCGAGCCGTTCACGATTGCCGCTAACGTGACGGGCCACGCACAACCCACCGGGCAGGATATCGCCCTGATCTATGGCGCAGGTCCCATGGGGCTTGTCACCGTCCAGGCGCTGAAAGGTGTCTATAAGGTGAAGCAGGTTATCGTTGTGGATCGGATCAATGAACGGCTGGCGATGGCGCAACGCAGCGGCGCGGACTGGGTGTTCAACAACGCGGAGCTGTCGTTACAGGCGGCGCTGGAAGAAAAAGGGATCAAACCGACGCTTATTATTGACGCAGCCTGTCATCCGACAATTTTACAGGAAGCCATCACCATTGCCTCTCCGGCGGCACGCATCGTGCTGATGGGGTTTTCCAGCGACCCAAGCCAGATTGTTCAGCAGGGGATCACCGGAAAAGAGCTGGCGATATTCTCATCACGGCTGAATGCCAACAAATTCCCCGTCGTCATCGACTGGCTGGAAAAGGGGCTGATCGACCCGGACAAACTGATCACCCACACCTTTGACTATCACCACGTAACAGACGCCATCGAACGGTTTGAAAAAGATCAGCGGCAGTGCTGCAAAGTCTTACTCACGTTCGGGCAATAATAATTCACGCGGTTAAGAGCCTGCGCAGACAGGCTCTGAGTGGTACGCATCTTACCTTGCAGAGATAGCCATTATGACGCAAACACAACCACAAAGAACGACTTCAGATCTGGTGAAAGCCGCCGTTTCCGGCTGGCTGGGTACCGCTCTGGAGTTTATGGATTTCCAGCTCTATTCGCTGGGGGCCGCACTGGTATTCCATGAGATCTTCTTCCCGGAACAATCGGCCGCAATGGCGCTGATTCTGGCGATGGGGACGTACGGCGCAGGCTATATCGCGCGCATTGTCGGCGCCTTTATCTTCGGGCGAATGGGCGACAGCATTGGCCGTAAAAAGGTGCTGTTTATCACCATTACTATGATGGGGATCTGCACGACCCTGATCGGGGTCTTGCCGACCTACGCGCAGATTGGGATTTTCGCGCCCGTGCTGTTAGTGACGCTGCGTATCATCCAGGGGCTGGGAGCAGGGGCTGAAATCTCCGGCGCCGGGACCATGCTGGCGGAGTACGCCCCTAAAGGGAAACGGGGCATTATTTCCTCGCTGGTGGCGATGGGCACCAACTGCGGGACGCTAAGTGCAACGGCTATCTGGGCAGTTATGTTCTTCGCCCTCGACCGCGAACAGTTGGTTGCCTGGGGCTGGCGTGTACCGTTTCTTGCAAGCGTGGTGGTAATGATCTTCGCCATCTGGCTGCGAATGAACCTCAAGGAGAGCCCGGTATTTGAAAAAGTGAACGAGGCTGAGACAACCGCACCGGTGACAAAACACGATTTATCATTTGCAGCGATGGTGAAGAGTAAGTCCTTCTGGCTGGCAACCGGGCTGCGTTTTGGTCAGGCGGGGAATTCAGGTCTGATCCAGACGTTTCTTGCCGGGTATCTGGTTCAGACGCTGCTGTTCGATAAAGCGATTCCCACCGATGCGCTGATGATAAGCTCAATTCTCGGGTTTATCTCTATCCCGCTGTTGGGCTGGCTCTCCGATAAAGTGGGGCGTCGTCTGCCGTACATTCTGCTCAATATCTCCGCCATTATTCTGGCGTACCCGATGCTGTCGATTATCGTTGATAAGAGCTATGCACCGGGCGTGATCATGCTTTCCATCATCGTTATCCATAATTTCGCCGTACTGGGACTGTTTGCCCTGGAAAACATCACGATGGCGGAGATGTTTGGCTCGCGTAACCGCTTTACCCGGATGGCTATCTCAAAAGAGGCGGGCGGGCTGGTGGCGGTAGGCTTTGGGCCAGTGCTCGCCGGGATCTTCTGCAATATGACCGGTTCCTGGTGGCCAATTGTCGCCATGATGATCGCCTACTCCGTGATTGGGCTGATCGCCGCCATCTGCATGCCAGAGGTCTGCGATCGTGATTTGAGTGTGGCGGAAGATGCGGCGGAGGGGCCGGCACGTGGTTCCGTCGGGTATGGGGCGGTTTCATCGCGGCGGTAATGGTTTATATCTTTAGTGACCTGTCACACAACTTTATGTTCATGTCACACCACATGCGTAAAAGTTAATATAAATCAAAATCTCAAACTGCAGGATCAGTATGGTTAATGGCAGTTCTTTTTTACCCCGACTGCCATTCTAGTTGGTGTAGTCAGCAGGCGCTGCTGCTCATATAGAGCGGCAGCGAATCCCAGCGTACATAACTTAACGAGTCTTAATCATGGAAAACCGGTTATTACAGGCGAAAGCGACGCTTCCTCAGTACGATCGCGAACGCCTCAAGGCACGCATTGTTCATTTAGGGTTTGGCGCATTTCACCGTGCGCACCAGGCGGTGTACGCCGACATTCTCGCCGCGGAACACAACAGCGACTGGGGTTACTGTGAGGTAAACCTGATTGGCGGTGAACAGCAGATTGCCGATTTGAACGCACAGGATCATCTCTACACCGTGGCGGAAATGTCTGCCGATGCCTGGACATCGCGGGTGGTGGGCGTGGTCAGGAACGCACTGCATGCACAGGTTGACGGGCTGGAACGCGTGCTGGCCGCACTGTGTGAGCCGCAGGTGGCGATTGTCTCGCTCACCATTACTGAAAAGGGATATTGCCACTCGCCGGCGACCGGGAAACTGATGCTCGATCACCCGTTAATCACCGCCGACCTGCAAAACCCGCATCAGCCGAAATCTGCGCCGGGTGTGGTGGTGGAAGCACTCGCGCGACGCAAAGCTGCCGGGCTGCCCGCGTTTAGCGTCATGTCCTGTGACAATATGCCGGAGAACGGTCACGTCATGCGTAATGTGACCTGCGCTTATGCCCGCGCGGTTGACGGCGAGCTGGCAGACTGGATTGAATCCAGCGTCACTTTCCCGTCCACCATGGTGGATCGTATTGTTCCCGCGGTTACACCGGAGACGCTGGATAAAATTGAACAGCTGACTGGCGTTCGTGACCCGGCAGGCGTGGCGTGCGAACCGTTCCGTCAGTGGGTGATTGAGGACAACTTTGTCGCAGGCCGTCCGCAGTGGGAAAAGGCCGGGGCGGAGCTGGTTTCAGACGTCATTCCGTTTGAAGAGATGAAGCTGCGCATGCTTAACGGCAGTCACTCTTTCCTCGCGTATCTTGGTTATCTGGCGGGGTACCCGCATATCAACGACTGCATGGAAGACGAGCACTACCGTACTGCCGCCTATGCGCTGATGCTGAACGAGCAGGCGCCGACCTTAAAAGTGAAAGGCGTTGATTTAGGCCACTATGCTGACCTGTTGATTGCCCGCTACAGCAACCCGGCGTTACGTCACCGTACCTGGCAAATCGCGATGGACGGCAGCCAGAAGCTCCCGCAGCGTATGCTCGATTCCGTGCGCTGGCATCTGGTGCATCAAAAAAGCTTCCCGCTGCTGGCATTAGGCATTGCAGGCTGGATGCGGTATGTCGGTGGTGTCGATGAGCAGGGCAACGCTATCGACGTGAGCGACCCGCAGCTGGCGGTCATTCAGGCGGCGGTGAAGGGAAGTGCTGAGGGCGAAGACCGGGTGAAGGCGCTGCTGGGCATTGAGGCCATTTTTGGCAAAGAACTCCCGCATGAAACCGTCTTTGTGGATGCGGTAATGCGTGCTTACCAGACGTTAGTGCAAAAAGGTGCAAAAGCCACGGTCGCAGAGTACGCGGCGAACGGCTAAGTCATCACATGCCGCCGCGTGCGGCGGCATGATGTCGCATGAATCAGTGCATACCCAGGCGAATCAGTTCAATCGGTTCGAACTTACCTTCGCAACCTTCCACTTCTACCGTTTTGCTGCGACGCACCTGCGCGGCATCCAGCCCTTCGCTGTGGATCGCTTTAATCACGCCGGTGTGTCCTGTGCCATTGATCATTACACGGCTGCCGGTGGTAATTGCGTTACGGTTACGGTCGTATGTCATCATGGTATTTTCTCCTCTCTCACTTATCCGTTACGGCGCTATTTCAGGTTTCACCGTTCACGGGGCACTATAAATACGCCTGTCTGCATCTCATTTTTTTGTTTTTGATCAAATTCACACTTTTTTCTCAATATTGGTGGGTGCTGACGGTTCACGACAGCAATTTACAAAGCCCACATTTATTTTCCTTTATTGATAGTTTCTGCAGGCAAGCGTTTAGGGTTTGTTTATATTCCGGCTGCCATTCTTGAAGCAGGGAATACCCCTTTCACAGGAATAAGGAGTCAGGCTTATGTATAAGAAGATTTTAATGCCTGTTGATGTATTTGAAATGGAATTGAGCGACAAAGCGGTTCGCCACGCGGCCAACCTTGCAAAGGCGGAAGGTGCGTCGATTACGCTGGTGAACATTCTCCCCAACAGCAGCCGCTCGTTGCTGCGCGGATTCAACGCCGATATCAAAAAGTTTGAAGCGTTTATGACCGCTGAATCCGGGAAGAAAATGAACGAGCTAAAAAGGCTGTTTGATCTCCCCGGGGAGAATATCCACAGCCTGGTCTGCTTTGGCAGCGTGCGTGACGAAATTATCAAACTGAGCAAAGAAGGGGAATATGACGTGATCGTCATCGGGTCGAAAAACCCGAGCATCAGCACCCATCTGCTCGGTTCAAATGCGGAATCTATCCTGCGCTATGCGAGTATTCCGGTGCTGGTGGTTCGCTAATCTCTTCGCCGCAACCGAAACGGGGGCGGCGTATTTTACTCTTCGCTAAACCAGTCGCTGTTTTCCTGACGAATTAACTGTACGGATTCGCTGATTTCCTGCAGGTGCAGCGTCATCGCTTTTTCTACACCGTCCTGATCGCGTTTTTCCAGCGCACTGAAAATATCATGATGCTGTCGGAGCAACATTTCCGGTGGTGAGACGTGGTCGAGGCTCATATAGCGCACGCGGTCGATGGTGGCTTTGATGTTTTCAATCGTGTCCCAGGCCAACTGACAGTCCGCAATTTGCGCCAGCTTCTGGTGAAACTCGTCATCAAGCTGGAAGAAGTCGTTGAGCTGTTTGCGGTCAATCGCAATACGCTGCTGATGCAGGTTTTGCTCCAGCAGGTAGCACTGGTTGTCATCAATCAAGGATGCGGCACGGCGCGCCACCGCGCACTCAATGGCCTGACGGACAAAACAGCCGTTACGCACCTGGGAGAGCGAGATTTTGTTCACATAGCTGCCGCGCTGCGGGCGGATCTGAATCAGACCGTTTTCTGCAAGCTTGATAAACGCCTCACGCACGGGCTGGCGGGACACGTCAAACCGCACGGACACCTCTTTTTCAGAGAGCGGCGTTCCGGGTGGGATCAGGCAATGGACAATATCACGTCGCAAAATGCGATAGATTTGCTGGTTTACGGGCTGGGTAGGATTGAGTTGCGATTCAGCGGCCATGAGTTGTCATTTCTCAGAGAGTTAGCCTGAACATACTACCATTCTTTTATGGCCTGAAACAGACCCGGCCCGCAGGCCGGGAAGGGCAATTTTAGCCACGATGGACGCTAAGTCCGCCAAAACTCTGGCTGACTGGCATCATTTCTACCGTGTTAATGTTGACGTGTTTTGGCAGCGTTGCCACCCACCAGACCGCTTCGGTGACATCTTCCGGCGTCAGGGCGTTCGCATTCTCGTAGGTTTTGTCTGCTTTCGCGTCATCACCTTTAAACCGAACGTTGGAAAATTCGGTTCCGCCTACCAGGCCCGGCTCAATATCGGTCACGCGAATGGCGGTGCCGTGCAGATCGGTACGCAGGTTAAGGCTGAACTGACGCACGAAGGCTTTGGTCGCGCCATAAACATTACCGCCCGCATAAGGCCAGCTTCCGGCGGTCGAACCGATGTTAATAATGTGGCCGCGATTGCGCTCAACCATGCCTGGCAGCACGGCGCGGGTCATGTACACCAGTCCTTTGTTGTTCGTGTCGATCATGTTTTCCCAGTCTTCGACGCTGGCTTTGTGGGCAGGCTCCATACCGAGCGCCAGACCGGCATTGTTGACCAGCAGGTCAATGGCACGCCATTCGGCCGGCAGGTTAGCAATCATCTCTTCGATGGCGGCACGGTTACGGACATCAAGCTGCGCGGTCAGGATGCTGTCACCCAGCTCATCTTTCAGCTCCTGCAGACGCTCCTGACGACGACCCGTCGCAATCACCTTATGTCCGTTGGCGACGAAGCGACGCGTGATGCTTTCACCAAAACCTGCCGTTGCCCCGGTAACTAAAATAATCATCTCACTGTTCCTCAACGCTTTTTGTGTTGTACTAACATAGCACGGCCGAGAAGGATGCGTTAAGGCAACATTTGTATGACGGCATTGCAGGCAGTGGCGGCCTGGCCTACTCTGGGAAGATAACCGTACTCAGGAGTGAAAGATGTCGGCCACTAATCCCTTTTTTGAAAGCAGCCTGTTGCCTTATCAGGCACCCCGATTCGACGAAATCAACGACGGCCACTACCGCCCGGCATTCGATGAAGCGATACGCCAGAAGCGAGCCGAAATTGACGCGATTGTCGCGCAAACGGCCGCCCCCGATTTCAACAATACCGTGCTGGCGCTCGAAAAAAGCGGTGCCATGCTCTCGCGTGTCAGCAGCGTTTTCTTCGCCATGACCTCTGCGCACACCAATGATGACTTGCAGGCGCTTGAGGAGCAGATCTCTACCGAGCTTGCTGCCCTGGCGAACGATATTTGGCTTAACGACACGCTGTTCTCTCGCGTGGAGAGCGTCTGGCAGGATTGTGCTGCGCTGGACGCCGAATCCCGTCGGCTGGCAGAAGAGACGTACCAGCACTTTGTGCTGGCCGGTGCGCGGTTGAATGATGCAGAAAAAGCGGAGCTGAAAGCGCTGAATACCGAGGCGGCGACCCTCACCAGCCAGTTTAATCAGCGTCTGCTGGCCGCCACCAAAGCCGGTGGGCTGGTCGTGGATTATGCTCATCAGCTTGATGGACTCAGTCCTGACGAGATTGCGACGGCTGCCCATGCCGCTGCGGAGAAAGGGCTGAACGATCGCTGGTTGATTCCGCTGCTGAATACCACTCAACAACCCGCACTTTCCGCGCTGCGTGACCGTCAGACGCGCGAAAATTTGTTTAACGCGGGCTGGACGCGTACCCAGAAAGGGGATGAAAACGATACCCGGGCACTGATCCTGCGTCTCACCGCGTTGCGTGCGCGTCAGGCAAAATTGTTGGGGTTTGAGGACTACTCAAGCTGGAGTATCGCCGATCAAATGGCGAAAACACCTGCCGCCGCGTTGGCTTTTATGCGCGGAATTGTGCCCGCCGCACGCACCCGAGCGACGCTTGAGCAAGCCGATATCCAAAAAGTGATTGATGACGAGCAGGGTGGGTTCACCGTGCAGGCGTGGGACTGGGCCTTTTATGCCGAGCGTGTGCGCCAGGCGAAATATGCCCTCGACGAGTCGCAAATCAAGCCGTACTTTGCGCTCAACACGGTGTTGCAGGATGGCGTATTCTGGGCTGCAAGCCAGCTGTTTGGCCTCCGCTTTGTCGAGCGTTTCGATATTCCGGTTTACCATCCTGATGTCCGCGTGTGGGAAATTTTCGACCATACCGGCGAAGGGATGGCGCTGTTCTATGGTGATTTCTTTGCCCGCGAATCGAAAGCCGGTGGGGCGTGGATGGGGAATTTCGTCGAGCAATCGTATGAGTTTGCCTCGCGCCCGGTTATTTACAATGTCTGCAACTATCAAAAACCGGCTAACGGTCAGACGGCGCTGATCTCCTGGGACGATGTGGTTACCCTGTTCCACGAGTTTGGTCATACGCTGCACGGTCTGTTTGCCAGCCAGCGCTACGCCTCCCTCTCCGGCACCAATACGCCGCGTGATTTTGTCGAGTTCCCATCGCAAATCAACGAGCACTGGGCGAGCCACCCGCAGGTGTTTGCCCACTATGCCCGCCACTATCAGACCGGAGAGCCGATGCCGGAGGCGCTGCGCGATAAAATGCTTAACGCGACGCAGTTTAATAAAGGTTATGACATGACCGAGCTGCTTAGCGCTGCGCTGCTGGATATGAACTGGCACGGCATCAGCGAACCCGTGGACGATGTAGACGCCTTTGAAGCGGCAGCACTGCACAAAGAGGGGCTGGATCTGCCCGCCGTTCCACCGCGCTATCGCAGCAGCTACTTCGCCCATATCTTCGGCGGCGGCTATGCGGCAGGGTATTACGCTTACCTGTGGACGCAAATGCTGGCAGACGATGGCTACCAGTGGTTTGTTGAGCAGGGCGGCTTAACCCGCGAAAACGGGCAGAAATTCCGCGAGGCGATTTTGTCGCGCGGGAATAGTAGTGATTTAGCTGAACTTTACCGCCAGTGGCGTGGGCACGATCCGAGGATTGAACCGATGCTGGAGAATCGTGGATTGAGTGCTTAAGGGATTTTTTAGTATGGGAACAGAACCGGGCGCGATGCCCGGTTTTTTGTCCGATTTTTCTTCCCCAAAATCATTAACGCCGCATAAAGTGCCTGGATAAAATCTGGAAGGATGGCCATCGTTACCAGAAAGCCGGAATAATGTCGGGTGACTTCTTCAGCCAGGGGGAGCCAGCTCAACCTTTTCGATGAGAACGCACCGTATGCTGGCAGCGAAAAGTTGATTGAGGTGCTCGAACACCTGAATGCGAAAGACGGGAAAGGCACGCTTTACTTTGCAGGACAGGGCATATAGCAGTATTGGCAGATGAAACGTGAAATGCTGTCGCCGAGATAGACGACCAGATATTCAGATCTGCTAAGGGTCCGGTGATTTTCCCAATTTCTAGGGCCGTTATGTGCCAGAAGCGGACCTCCGTAACTATCCTGAAGAGGAAGCACAGAAATATTTAGGTCTGTTGGGTAATAATTACGATATATAATAAAAACTCCTCCATTTCAGAATCCAAGAGTATGGGCATACGCAAGGATGCAATTATGAAATCCAAGAGTGCGTTAGTTTTAGAAGAA
>NZ_RBXU01000013.1:0-310910 GCF_003635055.1 Enterobacter sp. WPR_3_1
TTCTTCTAAAACTAACGCACTCTTGGATTTCATAATTGCATCCTTGCGTATGCCCATACTCTTGGATTCTGAAATGGAGGAGTTTTTATTATATACCGTAATTATTACCCAACAGACCTAAATATTTCTGTGCTTCCTCTTCAGAATAGTAACGGAGGTCCGCTTCTTGCACAAAGCGGACCGACATAAAAGCCGTACGATCAGCTACGAGCAAAAAACGGAAGTGACCTAAATTTATCATGGTCATGAGATTCAGTCTGAAGCAAGGTGAAGAATGTCCGATAAATCGATGTGCGAGATAGCGTTCTTCGTTAATCACACCATGAGGTGCTTTCTGATGATATGGTTATACCCTCACCGTCCCTAAAGAGAGAACACTAATGATTGTAAGGACCTGGCATGGATGTGTTCCGCTTGAACATGCGGAAGGTTTTGCAAAACACCTTGAAAAAACAGGGGTAGAGCATTCCAGGAGCATATCGGGGAACAAAGGCGCGTTCGTTCGCAGAGAAACGCAGGGAAGTTGGGAGCATTTCTTTCTGGCAACTTACTGGCAGGATCTGCAGTCAGTGAAGGCATTTGCTGGAGAAAACTATCATGTGGCGGTCACTTACCCGGATGATGAAGAATTTAAGCTACTTTCTGACCCTTACGTTTTCCAGCATGTTGTTGAGGCAATTTCACCGCTTTAATGTCATCTTCCGGGTATCCTGTCGGTATCCCTGAATTGTCGTAATCCCTGATTTGCCATAACCCCCATATTGACTCAACGCATCCACTTAGGGCACAGAGCAGCCTGTTTCATCTGGTATCAACATGCTGCTCCGTGCGAAGACTGTTCTGTTTAACATCCCCCCGATTTAGACCCTATCACTCAGGTCTTCGCGGGTTGGACCTTGAAAGTAGAGGCTACTTATATGACAACTGCGCGGTTGAGCCAACACAAAACGAATCGCTTCCCAGACCGATCGCCCGTTCAAGAGCCGCTCTCCCATTCTGCATTGACTATCGACACTCGAATCTAACCCTGTAAGTTCGAAATCAGGAGGGTACAGTCCGGTAACCCGTATATTTTCTTCGGACAATTGCTGTGCGAGTTTTGTTGTAAATCCGCTGAGCCCATGTTTGCTGGCGAAAAAAGCGGGGTGCGCAATTGAATCCGTGAAATTCGGGATCCCGCAGGAAGAGATAATTGAGACGATATCAGCACTGTCTGAACGTCTTAATCCAGGCATCAGAGCCTGCGTCAGAAGAATCGACGCTGTCAGGCCGGAACTGACGGTATTAATAATGTCGGTATCAGGCTGGTCGTCTAACGTTCCTGACAACCACTGGGCAGCATTGAGAATTAAAATATCGATGGGCTTGTCTGAAGTTAATAGCTGTGAAGAAAACGCAGAAAGGGATTCAGGCCGGGTTAAATCACAGATATACCCTTTTGCCATACCGCCTTCAGCAGTGATGATGCTGCAGGTTTTTTGAATATCATCAGCCCGCCGCGCGCAAAATTCTACCTCAACGCCTTCCCGCGCCAGCCATACGCACAGCGCCTGACCAAATCCCCTGCCCCCACCCGTAATAACCGCTCTTTTGCCTCTCAGCATCTCCATACGTCCTTTCATTAATGGGTATGTTTATGGAGATATAGCATGAGGAGAGGGAGTGACATCTTTCCGTGAGTGCTATTTTAGATGCGGTCATGGCGTCTGCGATGCGCGATAAACGCCCCCTGCAATGAATACTCTTCAAAGTTCAGGCCATCATGACCACAATACTTAGCGTTCAAGCGCAGTAAGGATTGCGGCTTCCATTTTCTCGGGGGTGGTGATCGGCGCAAAACGCTTGAGCGGTTTACCGTCGCGTCCGATCAGGAACTTGGTGAAGTTCCACTTGATTCGTCCCCCCAGCACGCCGGGCAATTCGTTTTTCAGATAGCGAAACACCGGATGCGCTGCGGCTCCGTTGACCTCGATTTTCTCAAATATCGGGAAGCTCACACCGTAATGAATGTGACAGGTCCTGGCGATGTCGTCGGCATCGCCGGGCTCCTGTTTACCGAACTGGTTGCAGGGGAACCCAAGCACCACCAGCCCCTGGGCGGCGTATTTCTTATAAAGCGCCTCAAGGCCGCCGTATTGTGGCGTGAAGCCACATTGGCTGGCGGTATTCACGACCAGCACCACCTTGCCAGCGAAGTCGAGCATAGCGACAGGCTCTCCATCCAGACGGGTGGCTGTCAGTTGATAAAACGTGGTCATAGCGGGATCCTCAACGCAGAACCTGTTCGATGCCAACATTACCACGTCGCGCACAGCGGCGGGGAATGAAACGTGGGAAGTCGGTTCTGTTTCTGGTTGCGCGGCAGGTCTGGAAACTTACCCTAAATAATAGCGAAGTATAAAGGCAAACATCACGCCGCAGATCACCGTCACCGGCATTGAAAAGCGCATTGCAACAACCAACGTTAACCCTAACGCGATCAGATCTGCGGGATTTCCGGAGGCAAAAAAAGGCGCAATGAAAGCCAGCATGACACAACCGGGAGACGATTTAAGTACCGTCATCGCCCTGGGCGTAAGCACCCGGTTTCGTAATATAAGATAAGCGGTCACACGCGTTGCATACGTGGTGAGTGCCATTAATACGATGGCGATGAAGGTCTGATAATCAGGCATCCTCTCCCCCTAAAAATGCGGCAACGGCTAATCCTGCTAAAGGGCCAGCAATGACGTACCACAGGCCGGCAATAAAGTGACATACCGCCACGGAGACAACCAGACTGATTATCCAGGGCACGGCTTTACGAATGCCATTCCACATTCCCCTGACCAGCACAAGAAAGACCGCCGGAAAGGCCATATCAAAACCATACTGGTGAACATCGCCCAGCACCGGGCCAATTAACGCACCGAGTGCGGTACAGAAAACCCACATCGTATAGAAAGATAAAGAGACCGCCATATAATATGGCATGCTGAACAGCGGCGCCGTTTTGTTATTTCTGGAATGCGCGTCATTATAACTGAGTGCCCAACTCTCATCCGTCATAAAAAAAAGCGCAGGTAAGACTTTTCGTTTTGGAAAACGAGAAAGTAAGGGAACCAGCGTCGCCCCCATTAAAATATGACGACTGTTTACCAGTAATGTTACGGCCATAATAAGTAAAAAAGGTGGCGGCGACGTCCAGATTTGTATGGCGGCAAATTCAGACCCGCCGGCAAAATTTAATCCTGTCATCAAGGGAACGTCGAGAGGCGTGAGCCCCTTATGGCTTGCCTGCGCACCCAACACCAGCGCAAACGGGATCACGCCCAGTAATACGGGTAACCCATCTTTCAGGCCACGAAGGATTTCTTTTTTCTTCGTTTCACTCTTATCCAGTAATGGTCTGGCAGAACTGACATCCACACGTTGTTCACTCATGCGTTTCGCTCATTTCGTCTATTTCAAATACTGGCGCCAGAATAAAAGATGTGACACTATCAGTAAATATAAATAGTGTCACATTACACTTATGGTAATCTCATGCGCGAACGTTCTCCGTGGCAACCCCATCTTGCAGAAGGCAATTCATCCCCTACCGATCGGCTGGTGCAGGCGTTGTCAGACGATATTCTTTCAGGCCTGCTGAGGCTCGGCGCGCGCCTTCCGGCGCATCGTGAACTGGCAGATACGCTCGGTATCGCGGTGGGTACTGTAACGAAAGCCTATGGGATCCTGGAGAGACGGGGTCTGGTTCGAAGCGTTAAGGGCAGCGGAATGTTTGTCGCGCTGGCCAATTCCAGAAGCCGAACCTTTATCGACCTGTCGCAAAACACCCCGCCAGCAGCACTGACCTCCCGGTCACTGAGTAAGACACTCACCACCCTCGCCCGGCGTCCTGACATGGATATGTTTAACACTTACGCCCCGGCAACGGGCCATGATGAACACCGGCGGCTTCTTGCGCAGTGGTTCAGTCGTCTGGGTGTCCCGGCCGATTACCAGCATCTCATCTTAACGAACGGTGCTCAGCATGCGCTCTCTGTAGCGTTGTCTACGGTCTGTGAACCTTTTGGCCGACTGTACGTTGAGGCTCAAACCTATTCAGGGCTGATTCAGCTGTCGCATTTACTGAAGCTCACATTAGTGGGGATCCCGATGGATGACGAAGGCATGGATGTCTCTGTTCTGGAAAAGATCCTCGATGAAAATGCGGAAAAAGGCGGTGCTGTCTATGTCACGCCGCTCTTACAAAGTCCGTCCACACGCATTATGAGCCTGGCCCGCCGCCAGGAACTGGTTCGGGTTTGTCGGGAAAGGGGCATAAAGATTATTGAGGATGATGTTTATCGGCTGATGAGCACGACAGAATTGCCACAGATTGCCAAAATAGCCCCCGATATCACCTTATATGTGAATAGCTTATCTAAGATCCTTAATCCAGCATTGCGGATTGGCGGGCTGCTGGTACCGGAGGCGCTGTATTCACGAGCAGAATCCATGCTGAGGGCAACAGCGATGATGGTCTCTCCGCTAAGCAGCTCCATCATGGAGCAATGGCTGATTGATGGCACAGCAGAAACCGTCACCCTCGCAATTGAACACGAAACCCGGCGTCGTTACCAACTCGCTATCGACATTTTAGGGGAGCACGTTTATCGCTCGGGGCTGCCCAGCTTTCATCTCTGGTTACCGTTTTCACGCGATGACGCGCACTCGTTCTACAATGCAGCGCTGGCGACAGGCATCAAAGTGACAGCACCGGCCTCGACTGAAGTGGGTCAACAGTCGGATCAGTACGGCGTCAGGTTATGTATTGGCGGAACGGAGTTCAGCCAGTTAAAGCAAGCACTCTTGAAACTCAACGAGATTGCCGGGCAACTCAAACAGAAACCAGACCCGTTCCCGCTTTTTAATGTATGAATGACAGGATAGGTCTGACTCCTGTTTCTTCTGGCGAGGATAATGTCATTCCCTTTATGTGCTCAAAAAACCAGCGGCGATTCGATCAGCATTTTTTCATAATATTTTTATCAGTCGCCATGATGAAATAGACGATGCTTATACAATCGGTAAAGCGTATGGATGGGTCTTTTGTTGCCATTCGACGCGAAGCGTAAACGCTTTTTTACGGGCCAGGTCAGGCGTTGTCTGCTTCAAAAAAATTGCCGTATTTGTTATATTGTTACTTATTGATTATTCACCTCTGCGGTGCCAAAAAGAACAAGATTCACCGCAACCCAGGACAATGAAATGTTAGATTACCGCTTCCCGACAGCTTTGCAGATGGTTCTCAGCGTAGCGATGGCGGAGCAATCGGGTGAACGTTCGACGAGTGCGATTCTGGCCTACGGACTGGAAGCAAATCCGAGTTTTATCCGCAAGTTAATGGTTCCGCTTACGCGTGACGGCATTATCGTCTCAACCCTTGGCCGTAACGGTTCTATTCATCTTGGTCGTCCGGCGGATAAGATCACCCTGCGTGATATCTATGTTTCTGTCATAGAAGATAAAAAGCTGTGGGCGTCGCGTCCTGACGTACCGGCTCGCTGCGTCGTCAGCGCCAACGCGTGCTGGTACTTTAAATCTATCGCCGATGAAGCGGAGCAGGCTTCGTTAGAGGTTCTGGCTCAACATACCGTGGCCAGCGCGCTGGAAAAGGTCAAAAAAGCCGATACCAGCGGGTGCGATCCGGTGCCTGAAATTGAAGGCCTGCATAAAAAAGCGTAGCCATGCCCTTCCTGATACGAAAAAAAACCGCCTTAACGAGAAGGCGGTTTTTTTGTGCCCTGTAAAAACCTAGGCAGGTAAAACGTCGTTGACCGGTTTGCCGCGCGTAACGAATTTACGCAGCGTCACGTAAAACACCGGCGTCAGGAACAGACCAAACAGCGTCACGCCCAGCATCCCGGAGAACACCGTGATCCCGGTGACACCGCGCACTTCTGCGCCTGCGCCGTGACCGAGGATCAGCGGAATCGTCCCGGCAATAAAGGCGATGGAGGTCATCACAATCGGGCGTAAACGCAGGCGGCACGCTTCCAGCGCCGCTTCCATAATCCCTTTCCCCTGAAGCTCCAGCTCGCGCGCAAACTCAACGATAAGAATCGCGTTTTTACATGCCAGCCCCATGAGTACCACCAGCCCCACCTGCACGAAGACGTTGTTATCGCCCCCGGTCAGCCAGACGCCAAACAGCGCGGACAGCATCGTCATCGGAACGATCAGGATCACCGCCAGCGGCAGGGTCCAGCTTTCATACAGTGCGGCCAGCACCAGGAAAGCCAGCAGCACCGCGACCGGGAAGACGATCAGCGCCGTGTTGCCCTGAGTGGCCTGCTGGAAGCTCAGGTCCGTCCATTCAATATTCATCCCGTTCGGCAGGATCTGCTTAGACATTCCGTCCAGTTGCGTCATCGCCTGTGCCGAAGAGAGAATGCGCGGATCGGCATCGCCAATCAGATCCGCCGCCGGATAACCGTTATAACGGATCACCGGATCCGGCCCGTAGGTGGTGCTGATATTCACCATACTGCCGATCGGCACCATTTCGCCCTGATTATTACGGGTGCGCAAATTCGCAATGTCTTCCACGCTGTCGCGGAACGGCCCGTCGGCCTGCGCCATCACGCGCCAGGTACGCCCGAACTGGTTAAAATCGTTCACATAAGACGATCCCAGATAGGTTTGCAGCGTACCGAACAGATCGGTCAGCGACACGCCCTGCGCTTTCGCCTTATCTCGATCAACCTGCACATCCAGCTGCGGAACGTTAGCCTGGTAGGTTGAGATCGGGAAATGCATCCCCGGCGTCTGCATAATCGCACCGGACATGGTGTTCACCGCGTTTTGCAGCGCACCATAGCCCAGACCGCCGCGATCCTGGATGTACAGCGAATAACCCGACCCCTGCCCCAGCCCTAAAATCGGCGGTGGCAAAATGGAGAAACCAAAGCCCTGCTGAATTTGAGCGATTTTGGCATTGATCTCAGCGTTAATTTCCGCCGCCGTGTGTTTACGCTGATCGAACGGTTTCAGACCAAAGAAGACCGTCCCGGTATTCGGCGTGTTGGTGAACTGCAGCGCGTTAAGCCCAGGAAAAGCGACCGCATAATCCACGCCTTCGGTATTCATCCCGATTTCGCTCATTTTGCGGATCACCGCATCGGTGCGGGCCAGTGAAGACCCTTCCGGCATTTTCACACCGCCAATTAAATACAGCTTATCCTGGGTAGGTATAAACCCGCCGGGGACCGCTTTAAACATGACGCCAGCCGCGCACAGCAGCAGCACATATACAACAAACACCGCGCCACGGCGTCCGAGCGTTTTCCCCACCAGCCCCTGATAACCGTTTGAGCTACGGTGGAAAAAGCGGTTAAACGGACGGAACAGCCAGCCGAACAGACGATCGATAAGCCGGGTCGGGAAGTCTTTCGGGGCACCGTGCGGTTTTAACAGCAGCGCTGCCAGTGCCGGCGAGAGCGTCAGCGAGTTGATGGCGGAAATCACCGTCGAAATCGCGATAGTCACCGCGAACTGTTTGTAGAACTGGCCGGTTACTCCGGAGAGGAACGCCATCGGTACAAACACCGCGCACAGCACCAGCGCAATCGCGATAATCGGCCCCGAAACTTCACGCATCGCCTGATGCGCCGCCTGAAGCGGAGAAAGCCCCTCTTCGATATTTCGCTCGACGTTTTCCACCACCACGATGGCGTCATCCACGACGATACCGATAGCCAGCACCAGCCCGAACAAACTCAGGGTATTCAGTGAGAAGCCAAGCAGGTAGAGAATGCTGAACGTCCCCACAACCGATACCGGCACCGCGATCAGCGGAATAATTGACGCGCGCCAGGTCTGCAGGAACAGGATCACCACCAGTACTACCAGCACCACCGCTTCCAGCAGGGTCTGCACAACCGCGCGAATGGAATCGCGAACGAAAACCGTCGGGTCGTACGGTGCTGCCCATTTCATATCTTCCGGGAAACGCGTGGCCAGTTCGTTCATTTTCGCGCGCACGGCGTTAGACAAATCGATGGCGTTCGCGCCCGGGGACTGGAAGATACCAATCCCGACCGCGTCTTTGTTGTTCAGCTGGGAACGCAGCGCATAGCTGCCAGAGCCCATTTCAATACGCGCCACGTCGCGCAGGCGTACCAGCGAGCCGTCTTGCGCCGTTTTCAGAATAATATTGCCAAACTCTTCTTCCGTGTGCAGACGCCCCTGGGCGTTAATGGAGATCAGGAAATCGCTCTCTTTCGGCAGCGGCTCGGCGCCAAGCTGCCCGGCGGAAACCTGAACGTTTTGCTCCTGCATCGCCGTCACGACATCCGAGGCCGTCAACCCGCGGGCTGCCACCTTGTCGGGATCCAGCCAGATGCGCATCGCGTATTCGCCAGAGCCAAAAATCTGAATCTGACCCACGCCCGGCAGACGCGCCAGTTCGTCCTTCACTTTAAGCGTGGCGTAGTTACGCATATACAGTGAATCGTACTTGCCGCCCGGCGAAAACAGATGCACCACCAGCGTCAGCGTCGGTGATTGTTTCTGGGTGGTAATACCCAGACGTCGTACATCTTCCGGCAGACGCGCCTCGGCCTGTGACACGCGGTTTTGCACCTGAACCTGCGCCTGATCCGGGTCGGTACCCGGGCGGAACGTCACGGTGGTTACCAGTACGCCGTCAGAGCCTGCAACGGATTTCATGTACATCATGTTTTCAACGCCGTTGATGGCTTCTTCCAGCGGCGTCGCCACGGTTTCTGCAATCACTTTCGGGTTGGCACCCGGATACTCCGCGCGCACCTGCACGCTTGGCGGTACGACGTCAGGATATTCGCTCACCGGCAACAGCGGGATAGCGATTAATCCTGTGATGAAAATCAGAATCGACAGTACTGCGGCGAAAATCGGCCTGTCGATAAAAAAGCGGGAAAAGTCCATATGTCGGATTCTCGGGTAAGGGATCAGTTAAGCGCGGCGCTGGCGGTCATCGGAACGGTTTTCGCGTTAACCGGCATACCCGGCATAAACACTTTTTGTAAACCGTCGACGATGACTTTATCGCCAGGGTTCAGCCCCTGCTGCACGATACGTAAACCGGCGGCCAGACGCCCCGGCGTGATATCGCGGCGCTGCGCTTTACCTTCTTTATCAACGATATAAACGTACTTGCGATCCTGATCGGTCAGCACCGCTTTATCGTCGACAAGCGTGGCTTTGAATTCAGCGCTGCCCGGCAGGCGTACGCGGGCAAACAGTCCTGGCGTGAACTGACGCTGCGCATTATCCAGCAGCGCGCGCATACGGATGGTGCCGGTGCTCGGCGTTAACTGATTATCAAGAAAATCCACCTTGCCCTGATGGGGATAACCCTCCTCCCCCACCAGGCCAATCTCAACCGGGAGTGCCAGGTGGTTACTGGACGCGCCCTGCCCGCTGCGAGCGAGATTTTGATAGTGAAGGTAGGTTGCTTCATCCACGTCAAAATAGACGTAGACCGTTTTCAGTGAGACCAGCGTGGTGAGGACGCTGGCACTGTCACCCGCTGTGACCAGATTACCGCTGGTGATCAGCGCGCGGCTGGCGCGGCCATCAATAGGCGCGGTCACTTTGGTGAAATCGAGGTTAAGTTGTGCCGCGTCAACTGCTGCCTGCGCGGCGCGAATGTCGGCCTGCGCCTGAGCGGCGGCCGAACGGCGCTGCTCCCACTCTTCACGGGAGACGACGTTGGTATTGACGAGTTTATCGGTACGGTTAGCCTCACTGCGCGCCAGGCTGGCCTGCGTTTTGGCTCTCGTTAAGGTGGCCTGCGCCTGTTCCAGCGCAGCGCGATAGGTTCTGTCATCGATAGTGAACAGCACCTCGCCTTTTTTCACTTCCTGGCCGTCGGTGTAATTCACTTTATCAATGTAGCCGGAGACGCGGGGGCGCAGCTGAACGCTTTCCACCGCTTCAATCCGGCCGTTAAAGCTATCCCACTGACTGATGGATTTCACTACCACGTCAGCGGCGCTCACAGCGGGCGCTTGTGGGACGGCATTTTGTGCCACGCCGTCATCGCATCCGACAAGCAGCATGGAGAGGAACATCGCTCCCAGCGCCGTCAGATGAACGTTAACCCAGGGTTTTTGCAGGCTCATTATTTTTATTCCGGTAATGGTAGCCGCCGGGCAAGACGCTGCGGGAGACGCGGCGCCACTTCCTTTGTCCGGACTGGCTTGAGACTATTTGTGTCGTTCATCGCCACAAAACTGTAACAGTTGCGAATACACTATCGCGGCGATTGTAGGAAGGCGTCAGATTTAGTGCAAGAATAATTAATACACTTTATGTGCTATTTGGCTCAGGGACAAAAGGCGCGTTTTCGGCAAGGAATTAAATGCAACAATAAAACTTGCATTTAATGTCAGAGCGAGTCATCTTTAAATGCAACAGACAAAAATGCTTTTTAAAACGCGGCGTGGGGGAAACCATGAACACTGACGCATTTATTCATGATCTACTCGACTGGATCGACAACAACCTTGAAAGCCGCCTGGACATTAACACCGTTTCCAGGCGCGCCGGCTACTCGAAATGGCATCTCCAGCGGATCTTCAAGGAACATACCGGTTATCCGCTGGCCGAGTATATTCGTGCACAAAAGCTGCAAAAATCGGTCGAGCGCTTAACCCACAGCGATGAACCGATCCTGAACGTGGCGATCGCGCTGGGCTTTGACTCCCAGCAGTCCTTCAACCGCAGCTTTAAGCGTCAGTATGGCCAGGCCCCCGGGGCATGGCGTCGCAGTACCGTCTGCCCTGAACGCCAGCAATCAACCTAGTGTCGCGGCTTTCGCCGCGACCGGTACTGGCCGGTGGCAAACCGGCCTGTAATCATGTTCCCGTGTTCACCGCTCAGCCGTCCGTTGAACGTGTTAACGCTTCCCAGCGATCGATTTCCTCACCTAAACGCGCGAGCTTTTCCCGCACTAAACTCAAAGCATCACTGCCAAGCAATAAATGCGTCGGCGGGTTCTGGCTCTCAATGATAGCCAGCATGGCGCGCGCCGCTTTTACGGGGTCGCCGAGTTGCTGACCACTTTTTTCCTGACGAGCCTGGCGGACAGGATCGAATAACGCGTCATAGTCCGGGATGCTGCGCGCGCTGCGTACCATCGAGCGTCCTGCCCAGTCGGTGCGAAACGAGCCCGGAGCCACCGCAGTGACATGTATGTTGAATGGAGCAAGCTCTTTGCTCAGCGTATCTGATATGCCTTCGAGCGCAAATTTACTGCCACAGTAATAGCTGATACCGGGCAGAGTGATGAAACCGCCCATCGAGGTGATATTAATAATATGGCCGTGACGACGCTGGCGCATGCCCGGCAGCACGGCTTTGATCATCGCAACGGCGCCAAACACATTCACCTCAAACTGGCGGCGCATGTCTGCGAGCGAGGACTCTTCCAGTATGCCTTCGTGACCATAACCGGCATTGTTCACAAGGACATCAATCGGGCCGACGGCAGACACACTCTGCGTAACCACTTCATCAATGTGCGCATAGTCCGTGACATCAAGCAGGCAGCCGAATGCCCGCTGCGTATCGAGTGCCTCGAATGCCTGCTTTGCTTCGGGGGTGCGCACGGTCCCCACGACCCGATGGCCTGCGGCGAGGGCTTCCTCCGCCAGAGCACGACCAAAGCCGCTGCTGACGCCGGTGATTAAGATTGTTTTTGCAGATGCCATAAATAACTCCCATGAACAGTGAAGGTTGCATGGTATTCTCTGCTTTGCCGTATTTTTAGGCCGTATTTTCTCTTTTTATTGCCTGATTTTATGAGGTGCAGTGATGTCCGGGATGATTACCTTAGTAAAAGCACTGGCGGTGCAGGAGGGGTACAACCTGACGGCGTTGCCTGATGTGCGAATTTTGCGTGCCGACCGCCCGCTTGCGCGAACGCCCGTGCTTTACGATCCGGGGATTGTGATTGTCTGCCAGGGCAGCAAACGCGGCTTTTTCGGTCAGCAGACCTATCTGTATGATGAACAGCACTATCTGGCCGTGTCGGTTCCGGTGCCGTTTGTGATGGAAACCGACGCGTCGGCAGAACACCCCTTACTGGCGATATATCTGCATCTGGATTTTCAGCTTGCCGCTGAACTGATGTTGCAGATTGAGCAGCATCACGCCCCACATCCTCCCGCTGCGCCGCAAAGCATGATGTCGAGCCTGATGGACGACGCGGTAAAAACGGCCGTGCTGCGCCTGCTTGAAGTACTGAACAATCCGTTTGAGGCGGCGATCCTCGGCCCGGCACGGGTGCGAGAGCTCTATTTCCGCGTCCTGACGGGGGCCCAGGGCAAGGCCATGCGCGCCGCGCTGGCCTTACAGGGGCAGTTCGGCAAAATTGGCAAAGTGCTGCAGCACATCCATGCCGCCTACGCTGAGCCGTTAACGCTTAATCAACTGGCGATGGAGGCCGGAATGAGTGTGCCGACGTTTCACACCCATTTCAAAGCGATAACCGGTATGCCGCCGATGCAGTATGTGAAATCGGTGCGCCTGCACCAGGCAAGGATGTTGATGGTGCGTCAGCATATTACCGCCGCCGCCGCGAGCTACGCCGTCGGTTATGAAAGTCCGTCGCAGTTTAATCGTGAATTCAAACGGCTGTTTGGTTTGCCACCCGCAGAGGAAATAAAACGCATGCAGCGTAATTTCGCCGTTCCGCCTGTGCAGCAGGCGTCGATATTTGTCTCTTCCCATTAAGCCTGATACTACATACCAGGCCTGAATACAGGCCTGGTATGTACACGGCGTCATGACGCTGCGGATTGCACTAACTCAGGAACTTACCTTTGAGCAGATTAAGTCCCGCAGACATCAGGTCGCCCTGGGCCGGGGCTTCGCCCTGTGGTGAAAGGCCATCGACGATTTTAGGCAGGTATTCAGCAATCAGCGTCGACGCGGTTTGAGAATCCACGCCCAGTTTTGCGCCGAGATCCTGCAGCGCAGGCGATCCAAACACCGATGTGATCTGTTCGCTGTTCACCGGCTGATTACTCTGCTGGCTAAGCCACGACTCGACAACGCCGCCCAGGCCGCCATTGCGGAATTTTTCGAGGATCCCCTGAATGCCGCCCTGCTGCTCAATCCAGGTCATGATCGCCTGGAGTTGCTCCGTCTTACCGCCCTGCCCGCCGGCCAGGCTGCCGATTTGATCTAATAATCCCATCACAGACTCCCTACAAACATCGCTAACACGTCCTGATTGACGGCTTACTTAGCCGGGATAATCAGTACCTGACCCGGGTAGATTTTGTCGGGATGCGTCAGCATCGGTTTATTGGCTTCAAAAATACGCTGATACTCATTGGCAGAGCCATACATCGCTTTTGAGATGGCGCTCAGGGTATCGCCGGATTTCACCGTGTAATAGCGGCTTTCCACCCCGCTTTGGGTGACGGTCACGCTATCATTGACCTGACCAATCCCAGTGACGTTACCTACCGCCACCAGAATTTTTTCTTTATCTTCCTGGGAGCCCACGTCGCCGGTCACCGTCGCCGTACCGTCGTCCGCGACATTAATGTTGACCTTTTCGGCACCAGGCAGGTTAAGACTATCAATATGTTTTTTCAGCTTGTCGGCCTGATCTTCCTTGCTACCGCCGGATACAGCATCCCAGATTTTCTCGCCCGCTTCTTTCACAAAACTTAATAATCCCATCTTCCACACCTCCATAACTGTTTCATGGTGAACATTTTCATTGGATCCCGTTGCAGGATGTACGATGCGGTGTCTCCGCTCTGGCTGAAAAATCCGGAAACAGCACAACCTGCCACATGAAGTATATCCAATCAGCGTCAGGGTGCAGGATATTTGCCCTGGTATCGCCGTTATGCCGCAACATTCCCTCTTGCTGACGTCTCACGCCTGGCGTTCCAGCCACGCGTTAAACCGTTCCATCTCTTCCAGCACACGACTGACCAACGGTTCAATGGATTCCCAGCCTTGTTCGTTGTTGCAGGCGAGTTCCAGCGCCTCACAGGCCTCTTTCAGCGAGGTAAAATTCATCAACCGCGCACCGCCGTTAATCCGGTGCGCCATGCGGCCAACCTTGTCGCGTTCTCGCTGTTCAAGTCGCTGTTTAAGGTGTTCGGCGTCGTCATGATTCACGGCGATCATTTCGAGCTGAAGCTGGCGTGTTTTATCGTCAACGGTGGCGTCCGTCTTTCCGGCACTGGCGAAATACCGCTCCAGCATCTCCTGCAATTTTTGCGGCGTTAGCGGTTTTTCCAGATATTCATCCATCCCGGCATCAATACAGCTTGCGGCAGCTTCTGTGCCGCTCATGGCCGTCAGGCCAAAAATGGGGATCGCCTCACGTCCTTCCCGCCGTTCATGCTCACGGATCTGCCGGGTCAGTTCGTAACCATCCATCACCGGCATAGTGCAGTCAGTAATAATGGCGGCATAACGCGCTGGCTGCGCTTTCCACATTGCCAGCGCCTCTTCTCCTTGCGTGGCCAAAGAGACGCGGTGTCCCCATGATTCGAGTCGCTGCTGCAAGGTCTGACGCGCGGGAGGATAATCATCCACCACCAGAATATGCAGGCTGGCTACGCTGTCCGGTGCCGGATGATGCAGGGCTATTTTCGCTGAGGGTGTCGCATTAAAGAGGAAACTCACCACACATCCTTCGTGCGGCTCGCTCTCAATGCGCACCTCCGCCCCGGCAGCGCGCGCCATATGCAGACAGGCGGGTAAACTAAAGCCGGTATCGGTCCACTCCGATTTAAGCGTCACGTTGTTCGCGCGTTCGATGATTTGTGCCTGGGTTCCTTGGGAAATCCCCGGCCCCCCATCGCACACCTCAATCACCAGCCGGACGCTTTCAATCTGTGGGTCACGGGTTCCCTCATACACCTCGATATCAATGGCATCGCCGTCAGCATGCTTGATGGCATTGCGCAGGAGGCTCGACAGAATGCGGATAATTAACAGCGGATCGGTATCGTAGCGTTGCGCTGAAAGCTCGATCAGCACGTTCAGGCTCATGCCTTTCGCTTCTGCCTGCTGACGATAGAGGGCGACCGTGCTGTCAATCAGCTGCGGCAGGTTCGTGCTGCGCGTTAAGCCAAGCAGTTGCGGGTTATCGGCACGGAAAACATCGAACATGTCGCCAATTAACGAAAGCAGATTAAGGGAGGACTCCCAGATGAGGTTCAGATTCTCGTTGCGTTCATGGCGCTCGTCCAGCGCCTGAAGTTCCAGTTCCAGCAGACCCGTAATCACGTTAAGCGGTGTGCGAACCTCATGCCCCATGCTCAGCATAAAGGCATTTTTACTGGCAATCGCCTGCTCAAGATTACTTTTTGTTTCAGAGAGTTGAGCAATCAACAGCTCTTTTTCGGTGATATCCAGCCAGCCGCCAATTAACCCGCCAATCTCGCCCTGCCCGTCATGCCACGGCACGACCCACCCCTGCAAGTATCGTGGCTGCTCACCCACCTGAAACCTGGCGGACCATTTCTGCGGTTGACCATCCTGCAATGCCTGGCGATAGCGGGCTTCGATCGCCGCCAGCTCTGAAGGCTCAACCGTATTGATGGCGGTGATCGGCAGACCTTTCAGATCCTGCCCTGACAGGCCAATAGTATCGCTCCAGGCCTGGTTATAACGCAGTAAATTCCCCTGACGATCGCGGACATAGAGCGCAACAGGAGAGGCGTCTATCAGTGATTGGGTAAATTTCAGCTGCTCAGCCAGCTTCTGCTGCCAGACGTTGCCGCGGCGTAATGCACGGCGCAAATACTGGATCCACAGCCAGCAGCCCACCACGACCAGAAAGAGCAATATGCCCCACAGCAGCGAGTTCACGAACGTGCTTTTATTCCAGGTTTCACTGTTTTCGATCGCCGCCTGACGCCAGTCACCCGCCATTTGCATCAGCGCCCGTGGCTGCATATCGGCCAGCGCTTTGTTCAGGATATTGATCGGCTGGCTGCTGTCCGTTTGCGCTGACAACACCAGATCGACGGGCGTCACAGGAAGGGTCACCGCCAGATGAAAACGGGTTGGATGGTGGAGAGTCACGAGATAACTGGCAATAAACTGCGGTGCAATCACCCCTCGGACTTCGCCACGTTTTAAGCGTTCCAGGGCGTCGTCCATATGCGGAACTTTCACCAGCTTAATGGTGGGATACCAGGTGTCCAGCCAGGGCAACAGCGGGTCGTTCGCCTGAATGGCAATTTTCTCGCCTTTCAACTGTGAGAAATCACTGGGGCGCTTGATGCCCTGATCCATCACCACCACGGCGGGCGTGGTAAGCAACGGAGGCGTTTTCGCTGCACCGCTTTTGGTCTGCTGCGGCGTATCGATAACCTGTTCAACAAACAGTGCGTCAGGGTGAGCGCGCTTCATTGCCAGAAGTTCTGCATCGCTTTCAACGCTGAGGAAGGAAAAGCGAATGCCGTACTGGTCGTTAAACTGGTTAAGCAGATCGACCACCAGCCCCTGAGGTTCACCTTCGCTGACAAACGTGACAGGCCTTTGACGGCGGTCAATAATGACCTGAATTTGCCCGTGCTCGCGTAGCCAGCTTTCCTCCTCGGGATCTAACCCCAGTGGATTGGCGGTGATCACAAAGCTCCGGTTCAGGCCCCAGCTGGTCGCAATGCGTAAACGGCTGGCTAACGAGATATGTTTAAATACGGTATCGATGGATTCCGCCAGCAGCGGTAGCTGTCGGTCGATACCAAAACTCATGTTCAGATTAGGTATCGTCGGGCTGAACGTCCAGCTCAGGTCTCTGACCTGATGGTATTGCGTAAGATATTCCGCACTGGCCCGGTTAATCCACAGCGCATCGATTTGCTTAAAGGCCAGCGCGCTGACGGCGGTGTTATACCACGACTGAAAGCGCAGGGTGCTGTCCGGATACTGGCGGCGAAGCGCTTCACTGGCCTGGCTTCCTGAGACGACGCCAATCACTTTATTTCGCAGATCGACAGGCGTTTCACCCTGTGATTTTGGGGTCATCAGAACCGCTTTATCCAGCAGCCAGGGCGGTGAGGCTTGCAGGTCCGGGCTTGGCCACAGTTCCGGATTCCAGATAGCCACCATCTGTATTTCCTGGCGCTTCAGCGCGAGTAACGCTTCACTGCTGTTTTCGTAGTAATGCAGCTTAATTTTTACCTTAAGGCTGTCTTCCAGCATTGCCAGGTAATCAGCGGCAATGCCGCCAAAGACGCCATGTCCCATCCCTTCGCTTAACGGCGGTTGCTCCTGCCCCCAAACCCCAACATGCAGCGTGGAATGGCTGTCCAGCCAGCGTTGCGCCGCCTCACTGAACTGGACATGCGGCGCGTTAACCTGAACGCGACGCTGCAGTTCCAGTGGCTGGGCGTGCAGTTGCCCTACACAACACACGGTAAGAAGCAGGCTCAATAGCCGGGCTGATAAAAAACGCATCGTACGAGTCGTTCCCTGAATAAAACATGCTGGAAAATAAAATTATATCGATGACCCGGCTTACCCTGAGTAAGCTTTGTCTTGTTCTGCGCAGATACCTCAGTGGCAGACAAGATCCCGACAGTATAAGACCGGACTTATTGTCGCGCCTGTTCCGTCCCGGTAAAAATTTCTCCTCCACTTTACCAGGAAAGTACTTTTTTACGTTTGAACAGGTTAATCCGTGATGAACAACAATATTGATAATCGCGATATCGCGCCAGAGGCCCTCACGGATGGGGACCGCGATACGCCATTTCCGGTGGTGCTGGAAATAACGCTCGACGACGTTTTAATTCAGAATGAAGCGCGTCTTTTTGCCGACGATACCAGCCAGCAACTGATGATAAAAGGTGATGCAGGGGATGAAATTAACCTCTCGGACCTTCTTCCCGAAGGCGCGGAAATGGGTGAATGGACGAAAGCCCGGGGCTCAGTAACTGTCGATGGCGTGCAATATGCCGTATATCAGCATTCAGGTATGGAAACGGAACTGCTGGTTCAGGTTGGTATGCAGGTCGCCCTCAATAATATGTAAATGCAGGCGTCCTGCGGTCCTCACGACACGCGGGACGCTGCGTTTCCGGGAGTCCCGCAATCTTTCTCAGCTCCCCTGACGATCGTCGTCGTTCACTATCTCGACCTTAACGTCTCCCTGACGAAACCCCTCGGCAAGAAAAAAAGGCATCGGCAGTTTCCACTGCCCCTGCTGCACGGGTGCCGTATACCGCCAGGCATTACCGTCCATTTTCAGCAGCACAGCCTGCTTTTCCCCGTCTTGTTTATGGCTTGGCCCGGCCATGATCGTAAACCCGGCATTGCTCCCGACGTGGAAGTGTTCTGCCTTCCAGCGAACAGGAGGATGCGCCGGCCAGGGTTCAGCGTGATGAAAACCAAAAATAGCATCATGGCTAAGCAGACTTTGCCGCACGGTGGACCACAGCACCGTCTTCAGGAAATACTGGTCAGTGAAGCGCGCATTGCCCCGGTACTGCACGACAAACTCACGCATCATTCTTGCAACGTTCGGGAAGATGCCGCCACATCCAGCCCACATCCCGGCGAGTAACAACTCGGTATGCGTGAAATAGTCACGCATATGGTGAAAGTACCAGGGCGAACGTAGCCACGCCTCGACACAAACCTGCTCGCGTTCGGAGAGCAACGAGTCGGCATCACGAACCAAAAACCGCTCAACCGTCGGGTCGTCCATCACCAGAAAACGCCATAATGTGGGATAGATGGTTTTTTCGTGGCTCATATCGACCAGTTGAGCACCGCCCGCCTGCAGACGTTGCCAGACGTGCTGCGGCACAGAATTATCCAGATACACACGGCAGCACCAGCCAGGAAACAGCGAGTTTGCGGCTTCAATGTTTTTAATCAGCGTTTCGCAATAGCGCGGCCGATCGCCGAACAGGCTGAAGGCGATAATATTTTTTTCGCGCCGCGTGGCATCAAAAGGACGCGGCGGCGTTGAGGGAAGCGGCCAGCATTTGCCGTGACCAAAACGTTGATCCGACAGCGTCAGCGACTCAAGGCCATAGGTGCGCATCTCCTGGGTTTTGCCCATGTGCCCACACAGTTCTGCAAAACCATCCAGCCAGGTTTCAGAGGCTTCATGACGCTGCGGCGACTGGTATATTTTACGATACACTTTATACGCCTGATCGTACTTTCCCTGACGCATCAGGCTTAGCGCATAGTCACTTTGCACTGACATATTTTTGGGCAATACGGCCAGGGCTTTTTCACAGCAGCGCGAGGCGCTGGCGTAATCCCCGTCAGCCATAGACTGGCGATAAATCTCCGCCAGGGAATGTAACTGCTGGCTTATTGCGGCGTGGTTAACAGGTCGACGTTGAGGTACCGGGCGCATAAAAATCCGCTCAATTATTTAATCAGAAAAATTAAGCCGATTTTTTCATTGTTACGGGTGGCTCACGATAAGACCCGTCTTGATATTCCCTGAAGAGAGTACAGCCCCGGCACAGGCAGGTAAAAAGCGATATCCGCCTCTTATTCAATTTCACTTAAGCTGAGTATTTTACAGCGACTTAATTAATACCATTACCGTTTATAATGAGATGTTATTTCATTAAAAAAAATAACCAAGTCAGGTCTTATAACCCTTTATCGTCTGTTTCATCATACTGCGCACACATAAATGAAGATGACATCGGTATAATTCGACCCCGGTATTGCTGAGGTCAGGCATGAAGGATGTCTTTTCATCGGCTATACAGTAAGTTATGGGCTAGCCCGTACAGGTTGTTTATGATGTTTCATTCACAGCACACCCGATGTCCGGGGAAGATATTCCCAGGCTCACTTCGTCTTCAGGAGTCAGTTAAAGAGATATGCGTCACTATTTTCGCCTTTTTGTGCTGCTGGTTTCACTCTCGCTTTCAATGCCTTCAGCGATAGGCGATGAATATAAGATCCTGATGAGAACACCGGTCCAGGGATTACAGCGTTTATCTCTTAGCGCCGATCAAGCCGCGTTTATTAAACAACAACGACAACTGAACGTGGGCGTGACCCATTATGATGCCCCACCGTTTGGCATGCGTAACATTCGCAATGAGTATGAAGGTTTGAGCGCGGATTATACGGGACTGGTCGCCTGGCAACTTAACCTCCCGGTTAAGATAAAAGTGTTTAGCTCCTCTGAAGAGGCGTGGCAGGCGCTGGCACGTGGCGATATTGACCTGATCCCGTCCGTGGCCGCCTTCCCGGATAACGATGCCTTTGCCTTTTCCTTACCTTATGCCAGCGATAAACCGGTGCTGGGGCTCAACGATAGCGATACCGCCCCTCTGGCAGAGGATCTGCGTGATACCGACGTCGCAATGCCGAGGGACTATTTGCCCCTGTCACAGGCTCAGGCCGCCTACCCTAACGCCCGTTTTCGCCTGTTCGACAGTTATCAGGAAGCGTTGAGCGCGGTGGCGTTTGGTCAGTCGCGGGTTTACCTGGGCAACAGTTACTCGCTCAGCCGCAACTACCTGAACAATATTCATGTTGAGCGATTCTCACGCCTGACCAGCCGTGAAGTGGGGTTTGCCGTCAGCCAAAAAAAACCACAACTGCTCACACTGATTAATGCCGCAATCAAGGCCGTGCCAGAAGATGAAAAGCAGGAGCTTTATCGTCTCTGGCAGCCCGATCGCATTGATCTCGCACAGGGGTCAAAATCCCTGCTCTTTACCGAGCAAGAGAAAGCGTGGATCAAGAAACATCCCATCGTTAACGTTCTGATCTACAGCCAGGACAATGCAGCCCCGGTCTCATTTATTGATAATAAAGGTGTGCTGCGCGGTATTGCCGCCGATCTGTTTTCCGTTGTGTCGCTCAGAACCGGTTTACAGTTTCGTTTTGAAACGGGCAGCACCACCGAGGAACTGATTCAACAGGTGAACGAGTCAAGCGCGGATATGCTCGCCTCAATCACCCCCAGTGAAGCGCGTAAAAATAAAATTCTTTTCACCCGCCCCTATCTGCGGAGCGCCTTTTCCCTGGCAACAGCGACAAATCGTAACGACATTCATATGCTGGCAGACCTGCGTGGAAAACGGCTGGCGATGGTAAAAAACATTGGTGTGGAAAGTATGGTGCGCCAGCGTTACCCGGAAATTGAAATTGTTCACGTGGGCAATGAATCACAGCTGCTTTCCACCGTACTTGAGGGGAAAGCGGATGCCGCGGTGGGTATTCTGATCATGAGTGACTATCAAATCTTCACCAACTTTCAGGACAAACTTAAAGTGGTGTCGATTGTGGGTGACGCCCCTGTCTGGATCTCTTTCGGGGTCGGGCTGTCCAATCCGGAACTTCAGGGGATTTTAGATAAAATATTGCTGAGCATTCCCCCTGTTGAGCTGGAAAATCTGGCCAACCGCTGGCGGCCAAACGAACTGGTGGTTGTCGACAGCTTCTGGTATCGCTATCGGGAAGTGTTGATTGCCACCGCCGTCTTTAGCGCTGTCTTAATTATTCTGGCCCTGGGTTGGGCACTCTACCTGCGTCGACAAATCGCGCGTAAAGCGGCACTTCGTCGTCAGATGAACACCCAGCTTGTGCAATTACGTGAGGTCATCACCGAGCGTGAAGCGCTGCTGGTTGAACTTAAGGAAGCCAAAGACAGGGCCGAGGATTCTAACCGCGCAAAATCCGTCTTCCTGTCGACCATGAGTCATGAAATCCGCACGCCGATGAATGCCATTATTGGCATGCTGGATATCGTGCTGAAAAAAGGACGCCGTGGTGAGCAAGATATTCAGGCGCTCGAGGTGGCATATGAATCGGCAGAAGGACTGGTGGGATTAATTGGCGATATTCTGGATATTTCCCGTATTGAGGGGGGGCATCTCGATTTCAATCCTGAAGCCACGAACCTCGGTACGCTGATTAACAATATGATGCGGGTTTTCCAGGGCGTGGCCATTGAGAAAAATATCGAACTCACTCGCGCGTTCCCGACGGAACCGATAATCGATGTCTGTGCCGACCCCTTACGCATCAAGCAGGTTCTGTCGAACCTGTTAAGTAATGCCATTAAGTTTACCGACGTCGGCGGCGTATCACTGACGCTGCAGCAGGCTGAAGACCCGGTAAATGACAGCGTTCACTACATCATTGACGTCAAGGACAGCGGCGTGGGGATCGATGCCAGCCAGCAGGCAGCCTTGTTCAGGCCCTTTAGTCAGGCAGACAACCGCCGCGCAGGAACGGGGCTGGGCCTCTATATCAGCCGGACCATCTGCGAAAGCATGGGCGGCACGCTTATGCTGACCAGTGAGAAAAACGTGGGCACCACGGTGAGAGCAACCTTTACACTGCCGAAAGTAAAAACGGCGGCGGCCGTGGATGTCCAGCAGCACGAAGACGAAGACAAAATTCCGGCCCTGAAGATCCTGGTCGTGGACGATAACCCTGCCAACCGGATCCTGCTAGCTAAACAGTTGGCCTGGTTAGGACAGCATGCGTATCTTGCGTCAGAGGGAAATGAGGCACTGGCTATCTGGGAAAAAACAGATTTCGACGTGATCATTACCGACTGCAACATGCCCGGCATGAATGGTTATCAGCTTACTGACATAATCCGCACGCGCGAGCAGGAACAGCACAGGGCCACGGCCTGGATTATCGGCTTTACCGCCAATGCCATGCATGAGATCACGGCGCGTTGTTTACAGGCTGGTATGAATGATTGCCTGTTTAAGCCCTGCTCAATCAATCATCTCGCGGCTGCACTGCGAAATATTCATCCCATTGAGCACAAAGCATCGGACGATACCGTCTGACTGAAATAAAAAAGGAGCCTGTAAAAGGCTCCTGATAATGTCTCGGATGAATCGGTTGTAATGGGTTTAAAGCAGTTGGTCGTGCCAAAGAAACAGTTCAGAGTCCGTTTTCACGCCCAGCTTTTTCATGGCCGATTTCTTCTGTCCGCTGACCGTCTTACGACTACGATTGAATTTCTCTGAAATCTGCAGGACAGACATTCCACCGGTAAAGAGTCGCAGCACCTCAAGCTCCTTGGGAGACAGCTGATCCAGGCGGCCAATGCCCTCAATCACCTGCGGCGCGTTGTCACCCTCTGAACCCGATTTCGTGTCTGCACAAGGCTCGGAAATCAGGTAGAACTCTTTCTCCATGCTTTCTGAGAGGGAGATACGCCCCGCCGCGACCTGGCGCGCCGCATTCACCACTTCCGATAAATCACGGCTTTTACCGACATGCCCACGCACGCCGATTTTTAACGCCATGCGCACAATCGCCGTGTTTTCCAGCGTGGAGGAAAGCAGAATTTTCAGCCACGGGAAGTTGCTCATGAGCTGTTTGATCATCGGTAAACCGTCGATCTCTTCATCACCAAGCAAATAGTCAAGAACCAACACATCAACACGGTTGTTGCGTAAAAAATTCATGAGTTCGATACGAGTGGCAAAGCTGCCTTTTAGTTCGAAATCAGGTTCCTGGCTAAATATAATTTCCATCCCCTTACGGACAATCGGGTGATCGTCGAGTAAAGCGACGTATATTTTTTTACCTGAAAACGGGTTCATACATATTCTCTTTTATGCCTGCAGTGTGAGCCATCTTTAAAAAGACTTAATTATTATTCCGTAACCATAACAATAAAGTACCGGAACTGGCATAGCTACGAAAAATAGCGGAATAGCCATCAAAACGGTTAGTCACTTCCGCGACCTGGTTGCCGTAAAAATCACTTTCTGCACTCAACACATCTAACAGAGTACGTCGACCGAGGTGATACCACTGATCGAAGAAATCATGACGAATACGATCGGATTCAATCGATAAGTTATGATACAACTCCGCGCGCTCCAGCATGCTATGGGCATCCTGATCGGCAGCACGTACCCGGTTATCCAGATCGCGGGATTGCTGTTCAATGGCCTCTCTGCTGGCATCTGCACGGCGTGCGGCAGAAAGCTCAGCGGCACGCTGTGAACCGCCCCGGAAAATCGGCCAGCTTAAGTTTACATTGGTTTCCCACGCCTGTTCACGCCCCAGTTCATCGCGCCCGGTACTTTTGCCAACGTTCCACGTCACCGTTGGGTAGGCGGCAGAACGCGCCGCTTCCGCATCCGCCAGTGCTGATGCGGTCTCTGCCTGCGCCTGTCGAATGGTGGGATGGCTTTCAATGGCGGATAACTGCTTGTTCAGCTCCCCTGGCTTCAGGTTCCACACCGGTGCTGTTGGCAGAGGAACGGGCGTATCCCCCAGCAGGCGGTTGAGGATGATTTCCGTATCGCGCGCACGCGATATGGCCGTATCTAAAGAAGATTGCGCCTGTAAAAAACGCCCTCTGGCCTGCGTCAGTTCACTGCGACGCCCCTGGTCAACCTTCACAATACCGTCCAGCATTTCGACCAGTTCATTCATACGCGCCACGTACTTTTGGCTGAGAACAATGATCTGGCGCTGCTTACTCAACTCAATGAGTGCACTACTGACCTGCCAGGCAATGTTTTCCGCCTGTGCGCCCGTATTCTCTTTCGCGGCCAGATGCAGCGCTTCACGGCTTTTAATGGTGTTGCTGGTACGACCAAAATCGAGCAATGTGGTTGCGACATTCACGGTCACCGCCGGACGACTGTCGCTGTAGCCCCGTTCTCCGCCACCGAACTGGACGCTTTTTGAACGCGTCCCGACATCCACCTGCGGCCAGCGTTGCCCTTTCGCTTCATCAACGTTGGCCTGTGCCGCCTCGGTATTGAACTGCGCGCCACGAACCTCAGGGCTCATACCCAGGGCAGTATTGACCGCATCATTAAAGAGCAGACGGATTTCATTCTCGCCAGGCGCACGGGCGGTCTGCCGGTCAACGTTTGTCGCGTTGCTTTTCGCAAACGCGGCGTGGGTTGTGCTAGTAGCATGGTTATCCACCGCGCTTTTCTGCGCCACCCGTGGCGCGAGAGGTGCAGGCGGGGTGGAGGCCATCACCATGCCGGATTTTGCCTGCGGAGCGACAGGTTGAAAGGCTAATAAGCCCTCGCTACTGGCGACACTTTTCCCTGAAATCAGGCAAGAGAGTACCGTCAGCGTCGCCGCCAGGCGACGCTGTACTGGAGAATACTTTTTCATCGTAAATTAACGCTCCCGGAAGGCTTCTTTCGCTTTGAAAATAGGTTTCAGCAGGTAATCGAGAATGGTTTTTTCGCCCGTACGAATTTCCACGGTCGCAATCATGCCGGGAATAATCGGCAGGGCTTTATCCCCTGCTTTGAGGGTGCTGCTGTCGGTTAAGACCATCACCCGGTAATACGTATCATCAGGACGGCCCGCCGCAGCTTTAGCGTCATCTTTTAACGTATCCGGACTGACGAGAGACACTTGCCCCTTCAGGCCGCCATAGATTGCAAAATCGTAAGCGGTGATTTTCACCATGGCAGGCAAACCTGCATGCAGGAAGGCCACGTCAGACGGTTTGATCTTCCCTTCCACCAGCAGCTGATCTTCCAGCGGCACGATCTCCATGATGTGTTCACCAGGCTGAATAACCCCGCCAATAGTGGTAACCCGCACATTTTTGACCGTGCCTTTTACCAGTGCGGTAATGGTTGTGCGGTTCACAATGTCTTCGCGACCGGTCAGACTCTCTTCAGCCTGCACCAGATCCAGCTCCTGACGGATCAGGTCGGCGTTGGCATCCGCCTGATAGCGGTTGCGGCGCTCAACAATCTGCGATTGCAGGTCGTTTGCCTGACGACGCATGCGCAGCAACTCTACTTCGGAAAGCAGGCCGCGCGCCGCCAGCGGCTCAGACATGGCAATTTCGTTTTGCGCCAGACGATAGCTCTTCTCAAGCGAAGCCACGCCCTCTTCCAGCGCTTGCTTACGGCTGTTGTAAGCGCGGGTTTCCAGCTCGACCTCAGAAGGATACTTTTTCACGCGGTCGCTAAAGGTCAGCGGCAGACCATACGCTTCTGCACGCAGGCGGTTAACGGTCGCTTCCAGTGCCACCACCTTGCGCAGCGTCTCCTGATAACTCGATTGCGCACGCGTCGGGTCGATTTTCAGCAGTACCTGCCCCGGTTCAACGATATCGCCCTCACGGACGTTCAACTCTTCGAGTATCCCGCCCTCGAGGCTCTGGATAATCTGTTCGCGACTTTTTGAGACGATCTTCGCATCACCCTTGGTGATCTCTTCCACTTTGGCGAAATGCGCCCAGGTTAAGAAGCCGATGAACACCGCCAGGATGAGCCATAACACCAGTCGCGATTTTGGCGTGGTCTGGGAGAACAGCGCCTCCTGGATATCGCTCATCCAGGCGGCATCACGCGCTGAGAGCGGTTTATTTTTCTTCTGTTTTAGAAATTTCATGCGCTGGCCTCCGCCTGCTCTTTTACTGGCACAGCTTGCGCTGGCGTACTGTCGTTAGCGGGCGTCTGCTCAGGTTGCGCTGCCGGCGTGCCGTTGAGCGCAGCCAGAATCTGCTGTTTTGGACCATCCGCGACGATTTTGCCGTCCTCAATAATCACCATTCTGTCCACCAGCGCCAGCAACGACGGGCGATGGGTAACAACAACCAGCGTGTGTCCGGCAGTCGCGATTTTCAGGTGTTGCAGGAACAGGGCTTCGGTCTGCGCATCCATCGCGCTGGTCGGTTCATCCAGCAGCAGCAGGTTAGGACGCGCCAACAGCGTTCGCGCCAGGGAAACCAGCTGACGCTGGCCGCCGGACAAACTGTTGCCCTGCTCGCCAACGGGCATATGAATGCCACGCGGGTGGCGCGCGGCAATGTGGTCCAGCCCGGTTAAACGCAGTACCTTAAGAAACTCATCAGACGACGCATTCTGACGGCCAATCATGATGTTTTCGCGCAATGTGCCGTAAAACAGACGCGCATCCTGCCCCACAAACCCTACGTTGTTTCGCCAGTCAGACGGCTCAATTTGATTCACGTCCAGACCGCTACTGAAAATCTGCCCTTTCACCGGCGTGTAAAGGCGGGCAATGATGCGCAGCAGCGTGGATTTACCGCTGCCGATTTTCCCGACGATCGCCACACGCTCGCCCGGTTTTATCGTCAGATTCACGCCTTTGAGGATATCCGGGTTCGGCTGCATGGGCGGCGCCGGATAAGAGAAGGTAATGCCTTTAAGCTCGATATCACCGTTCAACTCAGGCTGTTTGATGTAGTCAATCTCACTGCTGCGATCGGTTGGGTTCTCCATCAGCTTGTTCAGCGAAGTCAGCGCAGCTTTGGCCTGCTGATAACGCACGGCTAAACCGACGACCTGGCTTAACGGCGCGGTCACACGGCCGGCCAGCATGACCGTACCGATTAACGCGCCCTGCGTCAGGGTGCCGGCATCAATCAGGTACACGCCGGTGACAATCAGCATGACCGTCTGCAGCTGTTGCAGGAAACTCACCGAGTTCATCGCCAGCGTAGAGTAGTGCTTAGACGCCGCCGAGCTGGACGATTGCATGGCGCTGAACTTTTGCCAGCGGCTCTGCATCCAGGACTCGCCCCCCACGGATTTCAGCGTTTCCATCCCTTCGATGGATTCAATCAGGACGCCCTGCTTCAGCGATGCTTCCTGCAGGCTGGCTTTCATCACTTTGGCCAGCGGCCACTGAATGGCCATACTGACCAGCAGGATCATTGGCAGCATCAGCAGCGGGACAATCGCCAGCGGGCCGCCGATGGCGAAGATAATGCCAATAAACAGCAGAACGAACGGCAGGTCGGCAATGGTTGCAAGCGTCGCGGATGAGACAAAATCACGCACGGATTCGAATTCGCGCAGCTGGTTGGCAAAAGAGCCTGAGGAGGCGGGTTTATGCTCCATTTTCACCGCCAGCGCCTGACGAAACAGCACGCTGCCGACAATCAGATCCGCTTTTTTTCCTGCGGTATCCAGCAGGTGAGCACGCACGCTACGGGTTACGGCTTCAAAAATCATTGCCACCAGCACGCCAATCGCCAGCGACCAGAGCGTGGTAAACGCCTGGTTAGGGATCACGCGGTCATAAACGTTCATGGTAAAGAACACGGTGGCCAGCGCGAGCACGTTCACCAGCACCGACGCCAGCGCGGCGCTACGATAGTAACGACGGTAGCGCCACAGCGTACTGAACAGCCAGTGGCCTTTCGGCTGCGGCGGCGCGATATCGCTAACCCGACTGTCAATACGCGCAGTCGGTTTAGCCGCGATCGCGTAGCCAACATACAGCTCGTTAAGCGCTTCATGATTCAGTTCAACCGGCTCGTCAGAGACATCCGGCATGACCAGGGAATAGAACAGATCCCATTTGTCTTCGGCATTTTTACGACGCTCGCGTCCCAGCAGCACCATCCCGCCAGCACCCTTACGCAGCAAAATCATCGGGAAGATCTGCTCCGGCAGTTCTGCGCTATTACGCTTGATGAGCCCTCCGGTCACACCGGCATTTTTGAGCGCATCAAGCGCTAAAGAGGGAGTGAGGAGTTGTTCGACAGGCAGACCCGCCAGCAAAACATCATCGCTTTTACCGAGACCATAATGCTCACACACCCAGGCAATACTTCTGAGCAGGGAATCATCACTTTGTCGGTTATCGCGAGCGGCGGCAAGCAGCTGTTCCTCCTGAAAATTTGCAGTTGAGGATTCCATATTTCGCGTTTTTCCTGATTGATTATTTATATTTAAATCAATGAATTAAATTGATTTATTGGTTTAAATTAAGAATATTCTGTCACGCGGAACAGTCTTAAATTAATGAGACCTGTCTCAATGGAACGGGTTATTTTTTGTCACGAAACAGGTTTGATGAGGGATACACGAGGGAAAAGAGAATGCCCTCCCATTGCGGGAAGGCAGGACGCAAGATTATTTTTGCTCAGGTGCAGTCACGTTCTGATCGCCGCTTACACGCACAACAACGCGGCGGTTTGGCGCATAGCAAGAAACCAACTCACGCTTGCCGGACGCGGCACAGTCATTAACAACCGGCTCGTTACTGCCGACGCTGGACGCCACCATCAAACGCGCCGGAAGGCCATTTTCTGCCAGCATCGTACGTACCGTCTGCGCACGCTTCAGCCCCAGCGCGTAGTTGCTACGATCGCTGCCGATAGCATCCGTATGGCCAATCACCTGGATTTGTTTCAGCTCGACGTTTTCACGTTTTATTGTCGCCACCAGGTCTTTCACCGCCTGGCGGCCCTGAGCGGAAACGCCCTTTTCACCGGACTGTCCAAAGCGGAACATAATATCGCCGGACAGGGTGTAATCTTTGTACTGAGGCGCGGCCAGAGTCTTACAGGCTTCCACGCTGGATGCGCGAGAAAGCACATGGGTCTGCTCGCGCAGCCCCGATAAATCCTTCTCCGCCTGCTCGCGCGTACGGGCTTCCGGCACGGCATTCATCGTGTGGCTGACGCGCACGAAATAGGTTTGCCCGCCGTTCATTTCGACGTTATAACCCTGTTCTTTACCACGATACTGCGGCGCATCGTTCTGGTATGCGCCGAGATTATGCTTACCCGGCGCCAGACAGAACACGGTATAACCGCCAGGCAGCAGTGCATCGTGGAATTCATTATCCACATAAATATGTGCCGCCCCGCCGGTGCTGTTACTGGCGTCACGGTAGTAAACAATTTGCGCCTGAGTCTGAGCGACGGGTGCAACAGGCTGATACACCTTGCCAAAATTCTCCGCAGCAGTCGCGGAATGCATGAAAAATGCGGAGGAGGTAAACAGCGCCGCAAATAAAGAGGTCTTGAAAAAAGTCATAAATCCTCCAGAGGCCTCCCCGAAAGGAGGCCTGGAAAAGTTTAAGTTAGTGATTATTCACGTTGACGGTTACGCCAGCTTGTACCAGCAGTTCTACATCCTGGCTTTCCATGTGGTACACCTGGTACTCGACGCCCGATACCTTCACATTACCGGCGTTGGTCCAGTTGCCCGGGTCGCTGTTGTCAGGCAGCAGATCGCTCAGGTTTACCACGTCGCCTTTATTACCCTGCACCATCAGCTGTTTATTGCCATCGGTGATAAACAGGTCTTTTTCAGCGTGGGTCAGCACGTCGTGCAGACTGATATTCAGCTTGTCCTGCTTGCTGTTGGTAATATCAATCGTCTTGTGCTGGAGATTATCCAGGTTAATCTCACGATCGTTCAGGGTGCTGACAACACTGGCGTTATCGTCATGCTGCTCTTCGGCGTTCATCATCATGCTTCTGGATGCTGAGCGCGGTGTGTTCACTGTCCAGCGGACATCATCAATCCAGTACTGATCGGTATTGATGGTGTTACCGCCACCCGACAAACCACTGCTTGCACCACGCCCCATACTGAACACGATATTTCCAATCTCACGTCCCGACGGGGCATTAACAGAGAAGGTTGACTCACCAACTGGCAGATATCCTGAAGAGATCACTTTCCCTGCCGTGTCGTAAACGGTGTATGTTGACTTCACAACGCTAGACTGGACGGAATCGTTCGCACCAGAAAGTTTCATGCTGACAGCATTTACCCCGTCAAAATGCATGGTGATGTCGCCGGTCATTGCTAATACACGACTGCTGGATGAAACGCCCCACTGATAAATCGCCGCACCATAACCAGGGTAATATTTATCGTTTAACGTAAATTTCAGACCACTTGGCAGTGTGACCAGACCCTTTCCAAAGTTCTGGAACGGTACAGTGTTAAAATCTTCGAACCCGCTCGATTTCGGAGAAACCACTGTCAGGCTGCGTGAAACACCCGCACTCTGGTTCCCTGCTTTATCGATAGAGAACACGCTAAACGTGTGGTTCCCCAACGGCAGTGCAGACGGCGTTAAGCTCCAGCTGCCGTTAGCGGCGGCGGTGACACTGTACGTAGAACCGTTCACCGCGATGTACACTGTGCTACCTGCTTCAGCGGTACCGTTCAGCGTCGGCGTGTTGTCATCCGTTGAACCCGCGTTGGCCACGTTGCCCGTTACCGGACCGACGTTATCCGTTACGCTGGTAATCACCGGCGCGGCGTTGACGGTATCTACAGTGATCCCAAATTTCGACGAGGTAGCCGAACGGTTTCCGGCCCTGTCGATTGAATAAGCCTGGAATTCATACAGCTTGTTGTAGTTGGTCGTCACTGGGTATGACCATGCGCCATTCGCAGCCGCAACCGCTGAGCCATAAGTTCCACCGGTTGCCGGGTCGATGATATACACCACGCTGCCCGCTTCCGCTGTCCCGCGTAAATCCAGGCCACGGTCGTTGGTTACGCCACCGTTGCCTACCAGACCGTTATACACACCACCCTGAACATCATCGTAAGAGCCGGTGATAACGGGCGCGTTATTCACCGTATCCACAGTGATCCCAAATTTCGACGAGGTAGCCGAACGGTTTCCGGCCCTGTCGATTGAATAAGCCTGGAATTCATACAGCTTGTTGTAGTTGGTCGTCACTGGGTATGCCCATGCGCCATTCGCAGCCGCAACCGCCGAGCCATAAGTCCCACCGGTTGCCGGGTCGATGATATACACCACGCTGCCCGCTTCCGCTGTCCCGCGTAAATCCAGGCCACGGTCGTTGGTTACGCCACCGTTGCCCACCAGACCGTTATACACGCCCCCCTGAACATCATCGTAAGAGCCGGTGATAACAGGTGCGTTATTCACCGTATCAACCGTGAGTGAGAAGGTTGATGAGTTCGCTGAACGGTTCCCAGCATTATCGATTGAGTAAACCTGCCAGGAATATGTCTGGTTATAGTTAGTTGTCGCCTGATAAGACCATTTACCATCAGCTCCCGCCGTTGTGGAAGCCACTGTCGCACCATTCGCCATGTTGACGAAATACACAACGCTACCTGCCTCCGCCGTACCGCGTAACTCAGGCGTGCGGTCGTTCGTCACGCCACCGTTGCCCACCAGACCGTTATAAATACCACCTTCTACGTTGTCATAAGCACCTGTAATAACTGGTGTCGCATTAACGGTATCCACGTTGATCGAATAGGTCTCAGATTTACCCGACACGTTACCCAGATCGTCTTTCGCAATGGTGTAGAACATATGCGGACGACCGGCAGCCGTGTCAGCAACCGCACGATCCCAGGTCCAGTTACCTTTCGCATCAGTTTTCACCGTATCCAGCACCGCGTTGTTATACGCGTTGTAGATATACACGACGCTGTTTGGCTCCGCGGTTCCGCGCAGCTGCATATTGCCGTCGTTGCTCAGCCCACCGTCTGGCACCAGGCCGTTATAGATGCCGCCTTCCACGTCATCGTACGCCCCCAGAATGATCGGAGCTGCAGCGCGGGTATCCACTTCCAGACCGTAGTGGTTGGATTCGCCAGAGACGTTGCCCGCCGCATCCTGTGACGTCACGTAGAAGTCATGTTTCGCATCTGCCAGCGCAGGCGATGTCCACGTCCAGTTACCGTCCGCATCGGCATACACCGAAGCGATTGGCGTTTTGCTGTCCGGGCCATAGATTTTCACCAGGCTGTTTTTCTCAGCCGTACCGCGCAGTTCTGGCGTGGTGTCGCGTGAACGGCCACCATCCGCAATCAGCGTACCCGTATCGTCATACATGCCGGTAATGGTCGGTGCCGTTGGCGCATCGGTATCAATCGTCAGATCCCACGGCGCGGTTGGTGCGCTTTTCACACCGGTCGGGCTCTGGAAGACCGCGCTCAGAGACAGCTCGGTGCCATTGTTCTGCGGTGGCAGCGTGTAGTTCCAGGTGCCGTCATTGCCTACGGTCACAGAATTAACAAGCGTGGTGCCGTCGTAAATGAACACGGTGTCGCCCGCACGGCCAGTACCGTGCAGCGTTGGCGTGGTGTCATCGGTCACCGCCGGGTTCGCCAGGTCGCCCTGCACCAGACCTACATCGTCAGCGATGCGATCCAGCGTCCCTGTCGGAATGCTGGTGTCCAGCGTCAGCTCAAACGGTGCGGTAGGCGCACTGTCACCCGTCCCCGGATCTTCCGTCGCGGTGATCTGATATGTCCCATCCGCGCTCAGCGCAGGGGTGATGGTCAGCTGCCAGCTACCGGTTACCGCATCCGCACGCACGCTATCGATATAATTGCCGTCAACGTACACCTTCACCAGTGCGCCCGGCGTCGCGCGGCCCACAACCGTTGGGGTCGTGTCATCGGTGTGGCTGCCGCTGCCCAGATTGCCGGTAATGGCACCTTCATCATCCACGACGTGGCTGATGGATACGCCGTTACCGCTGGTGTCCACGATGAAGTGGATCGGGTCGGACGCAGGGCCGACGTTACCCGCTTTGTCTTCAATCGAGACTCTCCAGGTGTAGTCGCCGTCCGCAAGCGCAGGTGCCGGGGTGTAGCTCCAGTTACCGCTGCCATCGACAGGAACGCGCACGGTAGTGCCATTACCGAGATCGATAATAGCGGTACCGCCCGCTTCACCTTTACCACGGTAGGTCGGGGTGTTGTCATCGGTGGTGTCGTTGTTACCAATCAGACCTGGCGTACCGAAGTCGTCCCACAGTTCCACGTCAGCCGCTTCGCCTGGTGCGACGGAGTCCACAATAATGACCCACTCACCGGTTTCCGGGCTGCGGTTGCCGGTCACATCTTCTGCGACCGCGCGGAAGCGGTGCTCGCCCTGCGCCAGCGCCGAATTAAACTCAATGGTCCAGCGTCCACCGGTGACCACCGCGCTGCCGATTGGGTTCGGGTTCGCGCCGTCGTACAGATAGACGGTGGTGCCATCCTGCGCGGTACCGGTAATAACCGGACGATCGTCATTCGTGATGCCACCGTTCTGTACCGTGCCGACGTGTGATTCGACATCGTCAATCACATCGGTGATTGCCGGTGCCGTTGGAATACCGCCCGCCAGCAGGTCAAAGGAGAACGCATCAGAAGGATCCGAACGCAGACCCGCTTTGTCTTCGGCGACCACTTTCACGTCATAATGACCGTTCGCCAGCCCCAGCGGCGGTGTCCAGGTCCAGGTACCTTCATCGGTGGCGCGAACGGAAGCAACTTCACGGCCATTGACGATGATGTACACCAGGCTGTTCTCTTCGGCAGAACCCGCAAAGGTCGGGGTGCTGTCGTCAGTGATATCGCCGTTTTGCAGATAACCTGTTTGCTGACCCGCGTCGTCAAAGACGGTGTCGATGGTCGGTTTGGTCGGCGGCGTGGTGTCAACGATAAAGCCGATCGGATCGGACGGTTCGCTGGTGTTACCCGCGGGATCGGTGATGACCACCACGGCTTCATGCTCGCCTTCTGCCAGTGGGTTTTCTGGTGTGACTTCCCATTTACCGTCTTCACCCACGATCGCGGTACCCACCACTTCATCGTCGATGATCAGTTCTACGGTTTCACCTGGCACAGCGCCTTCGCCGCTGAATACCGGCTGGGTATCATCGGTCACATCGCCGTTATTAATTGGGCCGATAACCGGACCCTGATCGTCTTCAACATCACCAATGATCGGTTTCACTGGCGCTTCGGTGTCAATCACCAGCTTCCAGGGATCGGTTGGCGCGCTTTCAACGCCCGTTGGGCCACGGAATACCACACTCACATCCAGTGCGGCACCGTTCGTTTGTTCAGGCAGGGTATATTCCCAGCGGCCATCAGCGCCCACGGTTACAGAGCTAATAATGTCGCTGCCATTACGTACGAAAACAATGTCACCTGGACGGCCCGTACCGTGCAGGGTTGGCGTGGTGTCATCCGTCACCGCCGGATTCGGCAGGTCACCCTGATAGCGACCAACGTCATCCGATACGCGATCGAACGTCCCGGTCGGAACAACGGTATCGATGGTCAGCAGGAATGGACGTGTCGGAGGTGGAATTTCACCAGGACCGCTGAATTCACCTGCGGTAATTTCATAGGTTTTACCCGACTCCAGCGCAGGGTTGATCTCAATGGCCCACGCACCGGTCGTTGGGTCGGCAGTCATCGTACCCACCGCTTCCCCGTCAACATACAGCGTCACCAGAGAGCCAGGCGTTGCCGTCCCCACGATAACCGGTTTAAGGTCATCCGTGCTGCTGCCGCTGGCCAGCGGGTTGGTCAACGTGCCGGTATTATCTTCCGCGTGGCTGATGGATACCGCATTACCCACGGTGTCGACGATAAAGGTCACTGGCGCGGTGGCTTCACCACGGTTACCCGCAGCATCTTCCAGCGCCACAGACCAGCTATAGGTTCCGTCCGCCAGCGCAGGGGCAGGCGTCCAGCTCCAGTTACCTTCTGCATTGACGGGTACGCGAACGCTCTGCCCGTCACCGAGGTCGATCACAGCCGTCATGCCCGGCTCACCCTTACCGCTAATGGTCGGGGTGTTATCTTCGCTGATATCGTTATTGTTAATTTCACGCGGGAACTGGTAATCGTTCCACAGTAAAACGTTGGTCGGCAGCGGCGGCAGTGTCGCTACAGCAGCGATGTTTGGCTCAGTATTGTTGTTAGAAGCGATGGTCTTTTTCATACTCTATTTCCAACTATATTCTGTTTATGTTCGGGAAAATCCCTGGATTAAAAAAACGGCTAAACGTTTTTACTTTCCGGAGGCGCCTTAAAGGCGCCTCCGTTTCCTGATATCAATTAGTGGTTTTGCAGCGTGACCGTCACTCCCATCTGAACGAGGATTTCGGTATTCAGGCTTTCCATCTGGAAGGACTGATACTCCACTCCGCCAACGTTAACCGTGCCACCGTCTGTCCAGTTGCCCGGGTCTATATCGTTTGGCAACAGGTCGCTGAGATTGACCCGATCGCCTGTATCGCCCTTCACCATCAACTGGTTGAAGTCGTTATCGTGGAACAGGTTCTGTGTGGCGTTCTCCAGCACATCGCCCGCGCTCAGCGTCAGGGTGTTGTTACCTGTTCCCGTAATATCGAACACTTCCATTGACTGGATTTTGTTGGTCAGCGCGCTCATATCGAGATGCTGATCCGCACCCAACAGCTTCAGCGTGTCCGTCCCTTCTCCCCCCTGGATCACCGCGTCGGTCAGGCTGGCCACGTCACTCACCTGATAGAGGTTGTCCGCCGCGTCGCCATACCAGACATCGCCCTGGTTATCCGCCAGGAATTCACCCGGCGTGACGGTTTTCGCCGTGCCGCTCACCACCAGGTTATCGATACTGAAACCAAACCCGGTGCTGCCCGGCTGCTCCTGATGGTGAATTTCCATCCGGTAAACCGGCGTATCCTCCTGGCCTGTGAACGACACATGGACGTTACGGTTGCTGATCGGCGCGTTCACAGGCTGAGAACCAATCACATTGCCGTTGATGTCATAGAACGTCACCACCGTAGACGGACCCGCAAATCTCGGGTTGAAATCGAAATCGACGGTTTTGGCGCCATACTGGAAGTCGACAAACATGCTGGCTTCCATCCCGCCATCTGCTGATGAACTGAACAGATACAGGCTGTTTGTGCTTCCCACCCCGATGGGCTGTCTGTCGAATTCGTAGTCAGCCGTACTGGTATCCGTCGTGTGTGAGAAACGCATTCCGTGCACCCACTGGCCCGCATTGATCGCCGTAAACTCATCAGCAGATTCAAAGTTGTTGGTGCTGGTGAAGTCGCTGGTACGGTAGTCCGAGCTGTTACCCGCCGCGTCCACAATGGCTGCCCCGACCGGAATATCGGTATAACCGCCCGGTGGCAGGCTCAGCGTCACATTACCGTTCGCGATATCCGCCGCCGTCAGCGTATGCGTGACAGAGACATCTCCGACCTTCACCAGAACCGAATCACCCGCCGTCACGTTGCTGCCCGGCAGCGTGACGGTGACATCGTTACCGCTCCGCACCACGTCGGTCGGGGCGTCCGGTGCAACCTGATCCACCACCACGTTCTGTGACGACTCGGTGTAGTTACCTGCCGCATCAACAACACGGGTCAAAATGGTCCAGTCAGCGCTGTGGCCCTGCGTGTCCACATAGGCCCACTTATCACCGTCGACCAGCGCTTCCTGCCAGGTCGCACCGCCATCAACGGAGACAAGGACTTTGTCGCCCGCGTCCAGCGCAGCCGAGAGATGGCCGGTGACCAGGCTGCCAGGGCCGCTGTTATTGGTGATGAAGTCCGCATCGCTCACGCCGGAGTCTTTGCTCAGGCCGTCAGCCACCGCACTGGCCGTTGGCGCTTCGGTATCAATGGTGATTTTCCACGAATCGCTCGGCGCGCTTCTTACGCCCGTTGGGCTCTGGAACACCACGTTCATATCCAGCTCTGTACCGTTATTCTGCGGCGGTAACGTGTAGTTCCAGCTGCCGTCAGGGCCAACGGTGACGGAGTCAATCAGAGTCGTGCCGTCGTAAATAAACACGACGTCGCCCGCCACACCGGTACCGCGCAGGGTCGGGGTGGTATCGTCGGTTACAGACGGGTTCGCCAGGTCGCCCTGAACCAGGCCGACATCATCCGCTATACCGTCCAGGGTGCCGGTCGGAATGCGGGTATCGAGCGTCAGTTCAAACGGTGCGGTTTGTGGACCGTCACCGGTGCCGGTATTTTCACTGGCAGTGATCTGATATGTGCGATCCGCCGACAGCGCCGGGCTGATGGTGTACTGCCATTGACCCGTTGTCGGATCGGCCACCACGCTGTCAACCAGGTTTCCGTCAACGTAGACTTTCACAATGGCACCAGGCGTAGCGCGGCCCACAACGGTTGGCGTCGTGTCATCAGTGTGGCTGCCGCTGGCCAGGTTGCCCTGAATGCCACCTTCATCATCCACAACGTGGCTAATCGAAATCCCGTTTCCGCTGGTATCCACGATGAAGTGGATAGGGTCGGATGCAGGTCCGACGTTGCCGGCCTTGTCTTCAATTGAGACTTGCCAGGTGTAGTCGCCGTCAGCCAGTGCAGGTGCCGGGGTGTAGCTCCAGTTGCCGCTGCCATCAACCGGTACACGCACGGTGGTGCCATCGCCCAGGTCGATAATCGCCGTACCGCCCGCTTCACCTTTACCCCGGTAGGTCGGGGTGTTGTCATCGGTCGTACCGTTGTCGGCAATAATCCCCGGCGTGCCGAAGTCGTCCCACAGTTCAACGTCTGTCGCCTCGCCCGGTGCGACGGAATCAATGTTGATGACCCACTCGCCCGTTTCCGGGCTACGGTTGCCGGTGGCATCTTCCGCTACCGCACGGAAGCGGTGCTCGCCCTGCGCCAGCGGCGTACTAAATTCAATTTTCCACTGTCCACCCGTTACCACTGCACTGCCGATCGGGTCCGGGTTCGCGCCGTCGTACAGGTAAACGGTGGTACCGTCCTGACCGGTCCCCACGAGAGTTGGGCGGTCGTCGTTGGTGGTACCGTTTTGCTGTACGGTGCCGGTGTGAGACTCAACATCGTCAATCACATCGGTAATTGCCGGCGCTGTAGGGACACCGCCAACCTGCACGTTAAAGTTAAAGTCCTCAGACGACTCAGAGCGCAGGCCAGCCTGATCCTCCGCAACAACGCGGACGTTATACGGACCGTTAGCCAACCCCGGAGACGGTTCCCAGGTCCAGGAGCCGGTTTCAGTGGCGCGCACGGAATCCACCACTTTCTCGTTGACGATGATGTAAACGAGGCTATTTTCTTCAGCCGTACCGCTGAAGGTTGGCGTGTTGTCATCGGTGGTTTCACCTGCCGCCAGGTTGCCGGTTCTGTCGCCAACGTTATCGAAAACGGTATCGATGGTCGGTTGTGCCGGTGGCGTGGTGTCAACGATAAAGCCGATTGGATCCGACGGTTCGCTGGCATTGCCTGCCGGATCGGTAATGACCACCACCGCTTCATGTTCGCCATCCGGCAGCGGGATTTCTGGCGTCACTTCCCAGTTGCCGTCTTCACCCACAATCGCAGTGCCCACCACTTCATCGTCGATAATCAGCTCAACGGTTTCGCCAGGCACGGCACCGCCGCCGCTGAATACCGGCTGGGTATCATCGGTGACATCGCCATCGTTAATCGGGCCAGTGATTGGGCCGACGTCATCTTCCACGTCACCGATCACCGGTTTTTCCGGCGCAGTCAGGTCGACGATAAAGCCGATCGGATCGGACGGCTCGCTGGCGTTGCCTGCCGGATCGGTGATCACCACCACCGCGTTGTGCTGGCCTTCAGCCAGTGGGTTTTCCGGCGTCACTGCCCATTTACCGTCTGCCCCCACCACCGCGGTACCCACGACTTTATCGTCGATGATCAGCTCAACGGTGTCGCCCGGCGTGCCGTTTTCACCACGGAATACCGGCAGCGTGTCGTCAGTGGTGTCACCGTCATTGATTGGGCCAACCACCGGACCGACGTCGTCTTCCACGTCACCGATCACCGGTTTTTCCGGCGCAGTCAGGTCGACGATAAAGCCGATCGGATCGGACGGCTCGCTGGCGTTGCCTGCCGGATCGGTGATCACCACCACCGCGTTGTGCTGGCCTTCAGCCAGTGGATTTTCCGGCGTCACTGCCCATTTACCGTCTGCACCCACCACCGCGGTACCCACGACTTTATCGTCGATGATCAGCTCAACGGTGTCGCCCGGCGTGCCGTTTTCACCGCGGAATACAGGCAGCGTGTCGTCAGTGGTGTCACCGTCATTGATTGGGCCAACCACCGGACCGACGTCATCTTCCACCTCACCAATCACCGGTTTTTCCGGCGGGGTGAGATCGACGACAAAATCAATAGGATCGGACGGTTCGCTGGCGTTGCCTGCCGGATCGGTAATGACCACCACCGCTTCATGTTCGCCTTCCGGCAGCGGTTTTTCTGGCGTCACTTCCCAGTTGCCGTCTTCACCCACGATCGCAGTGCCCACGACTTCATCGTCGATAATCAGCTCAACGGTTTCGCCAGGTACGGCACCGCCGCCGCTGAATACCGGCTGGGTATCATCGGTAATATCGCCATTGTTAATCGGGCCAGTGATCGGACCGACGTCATCTTCCACCTCACCAATCACCGGTTTCGCTGGCGCAGTCAGGTCAACGATAAAGCCAATCGGATCGGACGGCTCGCTGGCGTTGCCTGCCGGATCGGTGATCACCACCACCGCCTCGTGCTGGCCTTCAGCCAGTGGGTTTTCCGGCGTCACTGCCCATTTACCGTCTGCCCCCACTACCGCGGTACCCACGACTTTATCGTCGATGATCAACTCAACGGTGTCGCCCGGCGTGCCGTTTTCACCGCGGAATACAGGCAGGGCGTCATCAGTGGTGTCACCGTCATTGATTGGGCCCACCACCGGACCGACGTCATCTTCCACCTCACCAATCACCGGTTTTTCCGGCGGGGTGAGATCGACCACGAAATCAATAGGAGCGGACGGTTCGCTGGCGTTACCCTCAGGATCGGTGATGACCACCACCGCTTCATGTTCGCCTTCCGGCAGCGGTTTTTCTGGCGTCACTTCCCAGTTGCCGTCTTCACCCACGATCGCGGTGCCCACGACTTCATCGTCGACAATCAGCTCAACGGTATCGCCAGGATTCGCACCACCGCCACGGAAAACAGGCTGGGCGTCGTCAGTGGCATCGCCGTTGTGGATAGGGCCAGTGATCGGGCCAACGTCATCCTCAACTTCGCCGATCGTTGGTTTGCCAGGACCTGTCGGTGGAGGGGAAATAACGTCGCCGTTATCACCGCCGTCGTTACCGCCACGGTTATGGCGAATAATGGAGCCGATGCCAATCGCCGCACCAATCGCCGCTAATGCACCCAGTGCCAGCAAGGCAGGGGAAAACGCGGTACCCGCAACCGCCAGACCGTCAAGGCTGGCAATCGCGCCTGCGCCCAGCGCTTGCGCAGAGGATTCACCGTCCAGCAGGAAAGCAGCTTCGTGGTCATCATCACCGTCGGTGGCGATGTATTCATGCCACTGACCATCTTCCCCTTTACCGACCAGTTCACCCGGATTATCAAAGTAGTCTTCGATAATCAGCTGCGGCTGATCTTCATCAGTGCCTTCCAGCATGATGAACAGGTCTTTACCGACACGTTTCAGGGTAATGTTTTCTGGCGCAACGCCGTTTTCCCCTTCAGCAAGAATGTATTTTGCATTCGGGATGGCTTTAATTTTGACGGCACTGCCTATTTTTTCACTGCGCAGAACGTCGGCTTTGACAATCGTATTTTTATCAACGACTGCAATATTTACTGGCTTGAGATTCATTCGCTAAATTCTCGTGTAAATAATCGATCTGTGTCTGCGCAACGCGCCAGACGCACTTCCATACGGGATTCTTTCCCTGGCTGACGCTATCTTCCTGTCAGAGCGACGGAGTCTTAATAAGACCTGTCGCAAACGACCAGGTTAAGGTTGCAAGGAGATGTAATAAAAGGACTGGTCCGTTATCTGGCAGGCCAGGCAGGACAGCGCTGAGGGGGAAAATAAAGTCTCAGTTAAAGACAAGTCTTAGCCAAATTTGCATTGACGGGATAGAGAATAAATTTTTCCTTTCCCGATTCAGGACAACCAGGAATGTCAGGCAAAAAAGTCATTGTCATGGACGCCAGCCCACTGCTTCGCGCTGGACTCCAGGGCTTATTATCAGAACATGGTCATCAGATTGTTGCGCAGTTTGGCACAATGGAAGAATTGCTGGACAAACATTCGTTGTTCAACGCCGACTTGATAATAATAGAGCATCTGCAACAACAGCCAGACGTGTTTTCTTCTCTGGCTCAGTTAATAAAAAATATCCCTGATACACAGGTAATGATTTTATCCTCATCATCCAGTGATTTTCACATTCAGCTTAGCAGGAAGGCGGGGGCTGCCGGCTATCTGAATAAAAGCAGTACGCTGGACAACCTCGTCCGGACTGTCAATAAAGTCGCATCCGGCCAGTTCTGTTATGGCAATGAACTGAGGCTGCACCGGACAAAATACCCGCGAGACGCCTCGTTGTTGTTATCGCTATCCCATACTGACATCTGTATCTTGCGCTACATTTCTGCCGGCTACAGCAATCAGGTCATTGCCGGCATAATGAATATAAATAATAAACGCGTCAGCGCTTATAAAAAGCGCATCATGCTGAAATTTAAAATATCCAAATTGACTGAACTGGTGGATCTGGCAAAACGTAATTATCTCTATTGAACAGAAATGACGCCGGGAAAATGACTAACGACCACGAAACTCGCGACGATAGCGGGAAGGTGAGGTATTAAGCTGCTTTTGAAAGTGGCGCCGTAAAGAGGTCGTGGAAGGGAAGCCGACGCGTTCGGCAATATCTTCCACTGGCCGATCGGTTTTTTCAAGAAAGCGCTGGGCAACGAGAATGCGCTGGTTCAAAAGCCAGTTTGAAAAACATTCCCCCGTCGTTTGCTGAAAGCGGCGGGTAAAGCTCCGGCGGCTCATGCAGGCTTTCTCTGCCACGCAGTCCAGCGTGATGGCCAGCTGTAAATTCTCTGTTGCCCAGGCCAGCGCGTCGGTGAAGTTATCTCCACGACGCGTATTCTGCACCGGCAGCTCCACAAACTGCCGCTGCCCGCCCTGACGATGAGGCGGCACCACCAGCAAGCGCGCCACGCGGTTGGCGACATCCGCGCCCCACGCCTGTCGGACCAGGTGCAAACAGCAGTCGATACTGGCTGCCGTTCCTGCTGACGTCACAACATCGCCATCATCAATGTAAAGCACATCTTTATCCATCTGCACTGAAGGATAAAGACGCTGAAAGTCCGCCGCCCATCGCCAGTGTGTCGTTGCCGGACGGTTTTCCAGCAGGCCTGCGGCGGCCACCACGAACGTGCCCATACACAACCCAACAATGCGGGACCCGGCTGCATGCGCGTTTTGTAACGCCGTTAACAGTTCAGGCTCCGGTGCATGCTCGGGCACATCCCAGCCCGGCACAATCACCATATCCATCCCGGCTAACGCATCCAGACCTCGGTCGACCACGATGGAAAAACCGGCATTGGTTTTAAGCGCGCCGGGTGTAGTGGCACAAACCACGAGCTGACACAGGGCGTCACCCTGCGGCGTCAGTGCTTTCTCAAACACGGCATAAGGCACCGAAAGGTGAAAAGGAATAATGCCTTCAAAGACTACGATACCAATTTTCAATGTCATGACCGCCTCCGTAAGCCAGCCAGTATAGAGGGCTGGCTGGCCACAGGGGTTTCAGTTCGGTCTTATTTTTCCACCGCCAGCGCCATCACCTGATCCGTGGTCATGATTTCAGCAAAGACATCCGCGACGCCTGCCAGCGCTGCACGCTGCAGCGTGTCGTGATCCACCACGCCCCCCTTCCCGTCATCCAGATCGCGCGTGGCTGTCGCATCTTCCGGAATAATCACGCTATAACCCAGCGGTACAGCATCACGTGCAGTCGATGAGATACACATATGCGTCATCAGGCCCGCCACGATGACCTTTTTAATTCCCTGTTTCTTTAAGCGGGCATCCAGATCGGTGCCCACGAAAGCGCTCGGGGTCTCCTTGGTAATAATGGTGTCCTGCGCAATCGGCTGCAGATCCTTATGGAACTGGGCAAATACGGAATTCTCAGCGAACAGCGGAGTACCGTTTTGCTGCGGGCTATTTTTTGTTATGTGGCGCACAAAGTAGACCGGCATCCCTTTTTGGTGTGCATACTCGACCAGCTTTTTGTTTTTCAACAGCACATCCGCGCCATCCGGGATAACCATCCGGCCACGGAAGTCCTGACCTGCGTAATATTCATTCTGAATATCCACCACGATTAACGCGGTTTCAGATGCGGATAAAGACGTCGTAGCAACAGCGCCTGACATCGCGCGAATTGTTTTTGTATTCACCTGATTTGTCTCCTGTGCGGTGGCCTGGCTGGAAAATGCGCTCATCATGCTCACCAACAGTGCGGTACGGAAAATCGTTTTCATAACAAGAACTCCCTCTGTGTTGTGTTCGGGAGGCATTATTTCGTGTTGACGTAAAAGACAGGAGTCACCTGAAGAACGAAAAACGGTACTTTTGGGCCAATATAAAAAGGATTACCCTGTCGTTCCTGCCGAGCAAATATGCCAGAAAAACCCACCACTCTAATTTTCATGTCATTGAAATAGCGCTATTTTCCGCTTATTGACCGGCGGGTAATATCGTTGCAGATATGGTATAGTTATGCATAATATTCATGCCTGTGTTCATCAGGCAAAGCCCTTTGAACCAGGATGATAAAATGAATAGCGTATTAATCGTTGATGACCACCCGGTTGCCCGTCTGGCGGTGAGAATGTTGCTGGAAAAAGACGGGATGACGGTGATCGGCGAGACTGATGATGGCCTTAAGGCATTACAACAGGCACGTCAGTTACTTCCGGATTTGGTTATTGTCGATATCGATATTCCTACAATCAATGGGATTAACGTTGTTCAGCGACTCCGTGCGAATGATTTTAAAGGCGGGATCCTGGTTCTGACGGGTAAGGATGACGATCATTATATTAAGCGTTGTGCCGGTGCGGGTGCCGATGGGTTTATTAGCAAGCGCAATAATCTGACGGAACTTCATGACGCTATCCGTGCAATCAAAAGTGGCTATGGTTTTTTCCCGATTAACCGCGCCCGCCAGATTGCCGCAGAGGATATTCCACTGGATGACAAAGGGAATATTGCCAGTCTGTCGGACAAGGAACTGCAGGTTCTGCATTTTCTGGCAAAAGGAAGCCGGATCGTCGATATCGCCGGGGAAATGATGATCAGTGATAAAACGGTCAGCACCTATAAACGCCGCCTGATGAAAAAGCTCGATCTTAAAAGCCCGAAAGACATTTATGATTTTGCCCTGCGCAACAAAATAGAATGAGCCAACACCGGGTCTTAAAGGGAAAAATGTGACGGAATCCCCTTCGGCGGCGCGCCCGCTACGCATACTGACTGTAGACGATCACCCGGCAAGCCGGCTCCTGCTCAGGCAGCAATTGATCCGCCTGGGGTATGAGGTTGTCGAGGCAGAAAACGGCGAACAAGCCCTTGTGCGCTGGAGCGAACAGCAGGTTGATATGGTCATCACCGATTGTAATATGCCGGTAATGGACGGGCTAACCCTCACCCGGCTGTTACGGGAACGGCAGCAAAAACCGTTAATTATCCTTGGTCTCACCGCGAATGCTCAGCCCGAAGAGCGTAGCCGCTGTATTGCCGCAGGTATGGACGACTGCCTTTTCAAACCGCTCAATCTGAAGCAACTGGAGGCGGGTCTACAGCGGGTATCCCCAAAAGAGGCGACCACAAAACTTGCTGACCCGGAAGGCCTCGGCCAGTTTATCCATGAGGACAATCTTCGGTCGTTAACCGGCGATGACAATACCTTATTGTTCCCCCTGCTGAATGCCACGCGGGATGAAAACCAACGCGACATGCAACCCTGTCTCACGCTGGCCCGTCAGGGCGACTGGGCAGCGCTGGCGTATCATATACATCGCCTGGCCGGTGCCGCCGATATCATTGGCGCAACTGCGATAGCGCAGCAGTGTCGCAGTCTTGAAAAGGCATGCGAAGGGACAACGTTGCCCGTCGAGTCTGACATTGTGCCCCGCCTCCAGGCCCTGCTCAGGGACGTCGCGGCGCTGAATCAGGCGATTACAGCCTTCACCACACCACGCTAACCTCAGGTTTACTTTTCCTCACACGCTGTCGAGCGGGCGCCTGCGCCTGGCCTGTCCTGTTTTTCACCGACAAGGACTACACGCCTATAGTCCTTCCCTTACACGCCTATCATCCTGCCCTCATGTATCTCACTGACCTGGAATTTATATAGTGACCCCGTTGTCACCATGGCAACGTTTTTGAAATAAAGAAGGTTGCCATGTTAAATAATTTATTTGAGACCACTACAACAGAACTGCGTTTTCTTATTCTGATGCTCTTGCTGATCAACCTCACGGGCGTTTTATTTTTATTATTTACGCCTCATTAATTAAAAGGTATTCCTTGTGAAAAAAACATTTCTTATTCTGCCTGTGCTCACAGCATTAACCATGACTGCGCACGCTAAATCATTGACGCAGTCCACCCTGTCTCTGGAACAGGCATCTGTACTCGCCAGCGAAGCCGTTAAATCGTGCAGCGCTAAAGGCTATAACGTCAGCGTGACGGTTGTCGATGCTGCAGGCCTCACCCGTGCGGTACAGCGTATGGATAACGCCGGGCCACACACCCTGACAGCAAGCTATCAGAAAGCGTTTACCTCTGCGTCCAGCGGAGCGGCGACCAGCCAGCTTCTGGAAAACTCAAATAAGTATCCGGCGGCGAAAAACCTCGGCGATATCCCTGGTTTCTTATTACTGGCTGGCGGCGTACCGGTTAAAGAAAATAACGCCACCATCGGTGCCATTGGTATTGGCGGCGCGCCGAGCGGTGATATTGATGAAGCCTGTGCACTCGACGCTATTAAAAAGCTGAAATAAGTAAAGCCATCTGTCATTTATCGGAAAGATAAAAAAGGAACTTATTATGAAAGTAACGCCACGTGTTTTATTCGCCTCTGTGATTTCACTGTGCGCTTCCGGCCCGGTACTGGCTGCCGAAAACGTTAAAGAAGGCTATTACGGTGCCCTGAACCTGATTGACACCCATCAGAAGGCCAAGAGCATGAACCTGAGCGAACGCCCGGGGATCGGTTCATTTGTGGCCGGGGACGAAAAAGAGCACAAGCTGAACGGTTCCGTGGCCGCTGGCTATCAGTTCGGCAATAACTGGCGTACCGAAGCGGAATATGTGTTTAAAGAAAAAACAGAATTCACCAGCGGCTCTTCCACGTTTGCAACCAGTTTCAACCACATGAAAGTTGATTCTGAACGTGCAATGCTCAACGTTTATCGTGACTTTATGATCTCCGATAAATTCGCCCTGTATGCAACGGCGGGTGCCGGTGTGGCGAAAGTGAAAGTGGGTGGCTGGCAGGGTAATGACACCCGCGAGTTTGCTGGCAACACGCAAACCAACTTTACCTACTCCGTGGGTGCTGGTGCGTCTTATGAAGTTATCGACGATCTGACCCTGTACGCCACTTATCGTTATGTCGATATGGGCAATATCGAAAGCGGCCGTAACACCTTTGTCAACGCCCGCAGTCTGCAGGATGAAAACCTGCGTGGACGCCTGGTGAACAATGAATTTGTATTCGGCGTGCGCTACGTCCTGTAAGGCACGTTGACAGACAGTTTCATCACCCTCATTTCAGGTATTTTTCCTCTCTTTTATGCCACTTTGCCTGTCCTTACCGCCTCTCTGCCGGGCGGTAAGGTTTTTTTTGCTCAAGAGCGCTCACGATCGAATTTCCCTTCGGTACGCTGACGCCCCTCATTCCGGCACCACCTCCACGCTCGCCGACAACCCGGCTACCAGCTCAATCCCCTTCGGCAATGCATCAATATGTATGCGCACCGGGACGCGTTGCGCCAGCCGCACCCAGCTAAACGTCGGCTCGACGTCGGGAAGCCCAAGCCCGCCCGTCTCATCGTTGTTATCACCGATCCCATGGCCGATGCTCTCGACATGTCCGGCAATCACCGGTTCATAACCCATCAACACGATATGCGCCGTGTCCCCAACGCGAATATGGCGAAGTTTGGTCTCCTCGAAATACCCCACCACCCAGAAACTGTGCGCATCGACGATGGCGACCTTAGTCTCCCCCGCGGTGGCATAGTCCCCCGGACGAAGCCGCAGATGGGTGATATAACCCGAGACGGGAGCCCGTACGGTGGCGTGGGACAAATTAAGCTCGGCCAGCTCCAGCGCGGCCAGCGCACCGTGATAATTCGCCACCGCGACGTTCGCGGCGCTGCCCGTTTGCTGCAAATCCTCGCTGGATATCGCGGCTTTAATCTGCGCGCGTCGTCTGGCGGCATCCTGTCGCATCACCATCTCATGCCGTCTGGATTCCACCTCAGCCTGCGCGCTGGCCACCGCCAGCGTGAGCCAGTGCGGGTCGATAGCGTAGAGCACATCGCCCCGGTTAACCCACTGGTTATCCCGGACGGCCACGCGGATTACCGGCCCGGATACGTCCGGCGCAATCTGTACCACATCCGCCCGCACCCGGCCGTCGCGGGTCCAGGGCGTTTGCGCATAATGTTTCCACATCATAAAAGCCAGAAGCGTGGCCGCCGCGACGGCACATAACGTCAGCGCATAGCGACTGACCAGAGAAAGTAGTGATTTCATCTAAATAACCCCAGCGCGGTCAGGCCCTGCATCAGCAGGAAAAAGGTGACCAGATAAGTTGAAACGTCCAGCAGCGGGCGAAAAGGCAAACGACGGTAGAGCCTGCTGAGCGATAAAAACGCGATGAGTGCCAGCGTGCAGGCCAGCGCCGCGAGCGCGGTGACAAGCAGTCCCGGGATAAAAACGCCCCCGATATTCAGATCATTGACCATCGTCTGCCCTCCGTAATGCGCAATGTAAATCCACCAGATGGCCGACAAACTGGCGCGTTTGTGCATCTGCGGCAGGCAAACAGAGGCGGATGTGGTCGGCGATGTGTTCACGCAAGGCGTCGGTGTCGTTCAGGTGATACAGGCGCGCGCTAATCTCTCTGCTCGCGGGCATACCGCAGCGGCGTAAATGCATCACCGAAAGGCCGATGCGCAGCGCGCGCAGCAGCGGGTTAAGCACCTGCTCTGAGGCACGTCCGCTGCGCTGCAGGCGCGGCAGTAACAGGGCAGCGCGGTCAATCATCAGATTGGTCCAGTGCGTCTCATCCAGCAGAAGCTTGCCCTTCACGCTGCGACGAATATCGCGCTGGCACAGCGTGTGCAGACGCGCGATGGCCGCGTCGGCCTGCACGGTTTGCAGCAGGCTCATGCTGATAACAGCAAAGCCGGTTGCGGCAAACAGCGCAATGGCGGTATTGGCCGCCGAGGCAAAGTCTCCGCTGTAGTGGGCACCCAGCTCGCACAATACCGGCAGCGTCAGGGTGATCCCCATCGCCATAAACGTGGTGGGAGGACGTGCCTGAAGCGACCCGGCCAGCAGATATACCGGCGCCAGCACGGCCACCAGCACGGGGAAATCGCTCACCTGCGGAAGCAGCGCAAAGCTGTACAGCAGGCTAATCAATACGCCCCAGAACGAGCCAATAATGTATTTCACTATGTGCGGAGCCGGGGTGTCGAAACTGCCAAACAGCGTGCAGCAGACCCCAAGGATAGAGACCGCCGTGCTGCCATCGGGCCAGGCGGAGAAGATCCAGACCAGGCAGCCGCTCAGGATGATGGCGAACGCGCCCAGCGCGGTGCGGGCGGCAGTAAGAGGATCGCGATGAAAAACATACCCTTTAACTGCCCTGCCCGCCGTCAGTCCGTGGGCGGGCTTCGCATGGTGGATGGCATCAGAAAGACGTTCGCACTGCTGCAACAGCGCAATGGCCTGCGTCAGATAACGGACAAAACTGGCCTGCAGCGCGTCGTCCATCGTCCGGGCCTGTGCAGCGTAGCGCTCTGCGAGCTGTTCACTGCGTGCCATTAACGCATCTGCCGTGTTGTGGCGTGCAGCATTTTTATCCCCCAGCCAGGCTTGAACGTCGTCGAGCAATACCTGCAACCCGGCAGGCACCGTCGCCGGTAAGCGATCGCGTAATTCACAGTTGACGATGACCAGCCGCGCCAGTCGGTCATGGATAGCCTTTCTGCCCTGCCGCACCGGAGCAGACAGGGCAAAATCATACGGAATATGGTGGCTTATACCCTGCAGAAACTGCAGCGCCAGCGCCAGATGCAGCGGGTCTGAAACCGCGGCGGGTTTGCCTGCGAGGGTGTCAGCCACCCGCTCACGCGCGGCGTGCAGGGTTTGCGATAACTTACTGTTGAACAGGCCGGAGATACGCGCGGGTAACACATAGCGATGTATCAGCGCCGCGCAGAAGATCCCAATGACAATCTCCTGCACACGGATAATGGCGATATTAAAAATCCCGCCGGGGTCGGATACCGCAGGAAAACCAATCAGGCTCGCAGTGTACCCGGCCAGCACAAAGGCATACGCCCGCGGGGTGCGCTCCAGCAGAGATAAATAGAGGCAGAACGTGATCCAGCCCGACAGCATCACGCTGCAGAGGATCGGCATATTGATGAAGGCAGGCACGATCGCAACGGTGGCACAGGCCCCCACAACGGTGCCGGCCAGACGATAGAGACTTCTGCTCAGCGAGGCCCCCACCGAGGTCTGCGAAACGATATAGACGGTAATAATGGCCCACGATGGACGTTCGAGGCCTATCGACAGCGCAATGGAGTAAGCGAGCGTCGCCGCTGCAAAACTTCTCGTGGAATAGAGCAACGCACTGGCATCGTTACGCAGCACGGGAGATAAGCGCTCACGCATGGCGCGCCACGAATAAAAATGAAAAGCGTTTAATGTGTTCATGCCAGAATTATTACTGGCTTGCGAACCCGCTTAAATACTCTATTCTGTCAAAAAATACCTAAATGTTGCCAGAAACGTGAAACCTCAACTTGCCAATACGCTCTTCGACCCTGACGCCACCGCATGCCCGGCCGTAGCCCGACATCTGGATTTCGTGGAGTACGCCGCGGAAGTGCCGGTGCACACCCACCGTAAGGGGCAGCTGATTATTGCTTTGTATGGCGCGGTGATTTGTCATGCGGAAAATGATATCTGGATCGTGCCGCCAGACTGTGCCGTCTGGATCCCTGGCGGGATAGCACACAGCGCCAAAGCGACCTGGAATGCTCATCTCAACTATCTGTTTATTGAACCCGGTGCCGCCGCGCTGCCGGAGAAATGCTGCACGCTGGCCATTTCCCCGTTAATCAAAGCGCTGGTTGACCGTTTGACGCATGAACGCGTTGATTATCCGCCAGAGAGCCATGCCGCGCGGCTGACCAGAGTGACGCTTGATGAGCTCGCCAGCATGCCGCAGCAGAAGCTGAGCCTGCCCGTTTCAGCCCATCCCAAAATACGCGCCATGGCCGACGCGCTGGTCAGCCATCCTGACGACAGAAGCACCCTGAAAGCGTGGGCGAAACGGCTGGCGCTGAGCGAGCGCTCCTTTGCGCGTTTGATGGCACGCGAGACCGGGCTGAGCTTTGGCCGCTGGCGTCAGCAGCTGCAGTTGATTATTGCCCTGCAGGAGCTGGCAAGCGGTGTCCCGGTCCAGAACGTGGCGACAACGCTTGGGTATGAATCCGTGAATGCGTTTATCACCATGTTCAGGAAAGCCATGGGCACCACGCCCGCGCACTATTTTGCCGAACGAAAAATCAGCGGCCGTTAACCCGGCCCTTCGCTGCCTGCAGCAAGCAGGGGAACCAGCACATCGCTAATCGGAACGGGAATACCGTGAGCACGACCATAGCGCTGGATCACGCCGTTGCGGATATCCCACTCCATGGGACGGTTGGCCTGACGATCGGCGAGGATAGACGTGCCCAAATCGGCAGGTGCGCGCTGGAAATTCGCCAGGATCTCCTGCGCAACGTCATCATGCAGCACCGCCCCTTCTGCTCGGGCCACGGCAAGCCCCTCGCGCAGATACGCCAGCGCCAGCTCGCTGATATCCTCACGGGAGAACATCCCCGCACGACGATTCGCAAGCACCATCAGGCCTGCAACCGCATTTTGCAGCAGCTTGCGCCATGCGACGGTAAGAAAATCTGCCGACAAGTCTACCGTGCAGCGCGTGCCGTTCAGCGCATCAGCCACCCGTTTTGCCTGCGGCACATCCGGCAGCGTCAACCGCGGACTGGCCCGCAGCCAGACGGACGCATCCGGCTCACGCTGCGCCGGGAACCAGACCACCGACGGCAGTACCGTCGCGCCATTGACCCACGGTGCCAGTTGCGCCTTTTGCTCGACGCCGTTTTGCAGCGCGCAAACCACCGTGTTTTCATCGCACAGCGCGTTCAGCCATCCCGCGCTGTCGGCGTTCTGGGTCGTTTTCACTGCGATAAAAACCAGATCGTACGGACGATCGATGACCGTCGGATCGGTTAATACCGGCCCGGGTACCACGATTTCACCCTCATCGTGCCGCAAACGTAATTGCGGATGTGCGGTACGTCCGCACAGTTGCGGCGTGCGGCCAGCCTCATGCAGCACCGCAGCGATAGTGGTTCCGATTGCACCGGGTCCAATCAGCGCAATGGTTGGATAGTCAGACATTGTTAACTCCCCTGGTCGCTAAAGCCCTAATCAGTGTGCCGTGGCGTTCAGCATAGCCGCCACACGTCCCTTTATACCACCGCCTGAAGTGGGAGCCATACCCGTTGTCTATACTCATTTCATCTACGACAACGGAGTGCACCATGCCATTACCCGATTTCCATTCCTCTGAACCTTATACCCTTGGTATTGAACTTGAACTGCAGGTGGTTAACCCGCCGGGGTACGATCTGAGCCAGGACTCCTCCGCCCTTATCGCTGCCGTCAAAGACGACATCAAAGGTGGGGAAGTGAAGCACGATATCACCGAGAGCATGCTCGAAATCGCCACCGGCGTGTGTCAGAACATTGATCAGGCCGCAGCACAAATCTCGGTGATGCAGCAAAGTATTCTGCGCGCCGCTGCGGAGCAGCATATTCAGATCTGCGGCGGTGGGACGCACCCTTTTCAGAAGTGGCAGCGTCAGGAGGTGTGTGATGACGAGCGCTATAACGTCACGCTCGAACGGTTTGGCTATCTGATTTTGCAGGCGACGGTATTCGGCCAGCACGTGCATGTCGGGTGTCGGACCGGCGACGACGCTATTTATCTGCTGCATGGTTTGTCGCGCTTTGTCCCCCACTTTATTGCTCTGGCGGCGTCCTCACCCTATATGCAGGGTACGGACACAAAGTTCGCCTCGTCGCGACTCAATATCTTCTCGGGATTTCCGGATAATGGACAGATGCCGTGGGTGAACAACTGGCAGGAGTTCGAAGGGCTGTTTCGTCGTCTGAGCGCCACCAGCATGATCGACAGCATTAAAGATTTGCACTGGGATATTCGCCCCAGCCCGCATTTTGGCACGGTCGAGGTGCGGGTGATGGATACACCGCTGACGCTCGGCCACGCGATCAACATCGCCGGGTTGATTCAGGCGACGTCTCACTGGCTGCTGACCTCGCGGCCCTATAAGCATCAGGAAAAGGATTTTCTGCTTTACCGCTTTAACCGTTTTCAGGCGTGTCGTTACGGGTTAGAGGGCATTCTGACGGACGTGCAGACTGGCGAGCACAAAACCGTGGCGGAAGATATTGCGTGGCTGCTGGAGCAGGTTGCGCCGTCGGCCGAGAAGCTCGGCGCGACGAGCGCGATTAAGGAAATAGCCCTGATGTTAAAACAGGGCAAGAGCGAGGCGCAGCGCATGCGCGATTTTATCGCAGACGGCGGTTCGCTTATTTCTCTGGTTCAGAAACATTGCGAGCTGTGGGCGACGAGTCCGTAAGGCGATGCCCCCACTCACGCAGGCGCTGGAACAGCACAAACAGCGCCGGGATAAACAGAATGCCGACCACGGTGGCCACCAGCATCCCGCTGAACACCGTGGTGCCAATGATGCGGCGGCTCTGCGCCCCTGCCCCGGACGCCAGCATCATCGGTAGCACACCGATAATAAATGACACCGCCGTCATCATCACCGCCCGGAAGCGGCGTGAGGCGCCTTCACGGGCCGCATCGACAATCGCCATCCCCTCATGGCGCCGTGCGCGGGCAAACTCGACGATCAGGATCGCGTTCTTGGCCGCCAGCGCGATTAACAGCACCAGGCCAATCTGCACATACACATCGTTGGCGTATCCCGCGATCCACAGCCACACCAGCGCGCCCCCGATGGCGAACAGGACTGAGAGCATCACGCTCGCAGGCAGCGTCCAGCTCTCATACTGCGCAACAAGGAACAGCCACGCCATAACCACCGCGGCCAGGACAATCCAGATGGCCTGATTTCCGGTCTGCTGCTCCTGATAAGACATCCCGCTCCAGGCATAGTCGTACCCGGCAGGCAGGTTTTCCGCCAGAAGCTCGCTCATCACGGCCATCGCCGTGCTGCTGCTCACGCCGTCTGCCGCCGACCCGCTCACTGACACCGACGGGAACTGGTTGTACTGCTGCAGGAACGGTGCACCAACGGTCGGGGTAATCGTGACAAGATTACTCAGACGCACCCGCTCACCGTTATTGCTGCGCACGAACAATTCGCTGATTTGCCCGGCACGCTCGCGCCACTGCATTTCGTTCTGTACCACCACGTGGTAGACGCGGTTGTTAACGCTAAAATCCCCGGCACGCGTGCCGCCAAAGGCGGTTTGCAGGCTGCTGAAGATGCGCGAGACCGGCACGTCGAGGCGGGCAGCGCGCTCGCGATCAACGGTCAGCGTCAGCTGCGGCACGTTGCTGCTCCAGGTGGTAAACACCCGGTTAAGCTGCGGATGCTGGTTAGCTTTTATCAGAACGTTGCGGGTAACGCGTTCCAGCTCCGCCGGGCTTTGCCCCGCCTGGGCCTGAATACGCAGGTCGAAGCCGGAGGCGTTACCCAACCCCGGCAACGTCGGCGGGGCGAAGGTCATGATGGTCGCTTCCGGCAGCGCCAGCAGCTGACGCTGCAGCGTTCCCATCACCTCATCAAGCGGCGGACGCTCCCCCCATGTCTTCAGCATGATGGAGATAAACCCGCCGTTAGACGCGCTGGTACCGTTGAGAATGTTAAAACCGGAGACCTGAATCACATCCTCGACCGCAGGGTGTCTGGCGATAAGCTCCCGCGCGGTGGTCATCACCGCTTCGGTACGCTCCAGCGACGCCGCTTCCGGCAACTGCACGCTGGCGAAGAAGTAGCCCTGATCTTCCTGCGGCAGGAAGCCCTTTGGCATCGACATAAAGCTGAACACCACCACGCCCGCCGCGCCGGCCGTTGCCAGCAGCACCAGCCACGGACGAAGGTTAATGCAGTTAACGATGCGGGTATAAACGGTGCGCGTGGTATCCAGTCCGCGGTTGAAAACGCGGTAAACCGCGGCTGGCTTCTTCGGGCGCGGGCGCAGCAACAGCGCACAGAGCGCTGGCGTCAGGGTCAGCGCCACCAGGCTTGAGAGCGTGACGGCGGTGGAGAGCGTGACCGCGAACTGGCGATACAACTCCCCCACGATCCCCGGCAGCAGCGCCACTGGCACAAACACCGCCAGCAGCACCAGGGTGGTGGCAATCACCGGCCCGGCAATCTGGCGCAGCGCCTGTGCGGTAGCCGCCGTGCGGCTTTGCCCTTCCGCCATTAGCGTTTCAACGCTCTCCACCACCACAATGGCGTCATCCACCACCATGGTGAGTGCCAGAATAATGGCGAACAGGCTGAGCGTGTTGGCCGAATAACCGAGGGTATAGAGCACCGCAAAGGTGCCGACCAGCGACACTGGAATAGCGAGCGCCACAATCAGCGTCGCACGCCAGCTCTGCAGAAATAAGGAAACCACCACCACGACGGCGAGCAGGGTCAGCGCCAGCGAGACACCAATCTCCTTGATGGTCGCGGCGACAAAGGTGGTGGTATCGAATTTTACTTCATAGGTCAGATCGTCCGGGAAGCGTGCAGAAAGTCGCGCCAGCTCCGCGCGAACCGCATCGGCTACGCGCAGGGCGTTGGCGGACGGCGTAGGGTAGATGCCAAGATAGGCCGAGTCATGCCCGTTCAGCTGGGCGCCGGAGCTGTAGCTGCGCGACCCCAGTTCAATCGTGGCGACATCTTTCAGGCGCACCAGCTGGCCCATCTCCCCCGCACGGATAATGATGTCTGCAAAGTCCTCAGCCTGATTTAAACGCCCCAGGCCGTTAATCGTCAGGGTTTGCTGCTGGCCGTTAAACACCGGCGGCGTTCCGACCTGGCCTGCCGCCCCCTGGACGTTCTGCTCGCGTAACGCCTGAGCCACGTCATCGGTGGTCACGTTCAGGGCGTTCATGCGATCCGGACGCAGCCAGATACGCATGCTGTAGTCGCGCGCGCCAAACATCTGCACCTGCCCGACGCCCGGCAAACGCGCCAGCGCTTCACGCACCTGCGTGCTGGCGTAGTTACTGACGAAAAGCGGCGTGTGGCTATTGTCCGGTGAGTAAAGGCTTACCCCCATCATCAGATTGGTGGCGCGTTTACGCACCTGCACGCCGTTTTGCTGCGCCTCGGTGGGCAATTGCGCCACAGCCTGCGCCACGCGGTTTTGCACGTCGATGGCGGCCAGATCCGGATCGGTCCCTGCCGCAAATGTGATGTTCAGGCTGTAGGCACCTTCATCCGAACTGGTGGATTCCATATAGAGCATGTGATCCACGCCGTTAAGCTGAGTCTCCAGCGGCGTGGCAATGGCTTCCGCCACGTCAGCCGAACTGGCACCGGGCCAGCTGGCGGAGACATTCACCACCGGTGGGGTGATCTGCGGGTACTGCTCCACCGGGATAATCTTCAGCGCGATGGCACCCAGCAGGGTTATCACCAGCGCAATCACCATCGCGAAGCGCGGGCGTTTGATGAAAAACGTCAGCATGATGGCTCCTTAATTCAGTATCTGGACGGCTGCGCCAGGCTGTACGCGCTGGGCACCGTCGGTGATCGCTCGCTCACCGGGATGTAAGCCGGATGAAATCTCAAACTGCTGGCCAATCTGTCCGGCAATCTTCAGCGGGCGTTTTTCGGCTTTGCCTTCTGCGTTAACCACCCAGGCAAAGAATCCCTCGCCGTTTTGCTGTACCGCCGCAGCGGGCACTGTCAGCACCGGCTGCGCGCTTGCCGGACGCAGGTAGACATTCACATTGCCGCCCGGCAGCAGCTGATGGCGCGGGTTGGCAAATTCAGCGCGCAGCATCACGCTGGCGGTACGCGGGTCGATACGATTGTCCACGGAGGTCAGTTCACCGCTCAGGCGCTGACCATTGCTGTCAATCCGCGCCTGCCAGGCGCGCTTCAGGGCGCTGATATCCGCATGTTGTCCGGCTTTGGTGGCAAACGCCCCCTCTTCCAGCGCAAAGGCGATACGGATCGGATCAAGCTGCACGACATCCACCAGCACGCCGCTTGACGGGTTCACCAGGCTGCCGGCATGGAACTGGCTGTGCCCCACGCGGCCATCAATCGGCGATGTGATGCGCGTGTACGCCAGCGTCACGTTACGGGTTTCGAGGCGAGCTTTCGCCTGCTCCAGCGCAGCGCTGGCGACATCGCGCTGCATGCGCGCGTTATCCACGTCGTGACGGCTGATGGCATTGCTGTTGCCCAGGCTTTCAAAGCGTGAAAGCTGCTGCTGCGCCTGACGCAGCGTGGCTTCCGCGCTCTTTACCTCAGCCTGTGCCAGACGCACGGCGGCGCGTGGCTCGGCATCGTCCAGCTCAAACAGCACGTCACCTTTTTTCACGTATTGTCCGTCACGGAAATGAACCTGGGTAATCACGCCTTCCGTGCGCGCTCTTATCTCGACGGTATGAATGGCTTCAATGCGGCCAGGCACGTGCCGTTCAGCTGCGTGGGTCGTTTGCTCCACAACCGCCACGCGAACCGGAATGGCAGCAGCAAACGCGGGTTGAAAGAGGGCGAGGAGGACGAACAGGAGCGGGAATTTCATGGGGATGTACCTCTGATGTGTTTCCCTCACCCCGGCCCTCTGCCCAATGAAAGGGAGGTCAGCATCCCCTCTCCCGGCGGGAGAGGGTTAAGGTGAGGGCAAAAGGTTATGCAGCCTTACGGAACCTGCGGGTCAGTCGCTTCTCGATTTCAACAACGAAGAACATCACCGCGGCTACCGCCAGCGTGACGAACCAGTAGCGCAGAGGCAGCGCTTCCGTGCCGAAAAGCATCTGCATAAACGGCAGGTAGATGATTGCCGCCTGGAGCAGGAACAACACGCCTGTGACCAGCCAAATCCCTTTGTTCGCCAGCAGGCCACGGTTCAGGGAGAACCCTTCAGTGTTGCGGCAGTTAATCATGTATACCCACTGGGCGCAGACCAGCATCTGCAGCAGCACGGTACGGATGAACTCCGCGCTGTGGCCGCGCGGTGCCAGCCAGGCTTCCAGCGCAAAGGCGGCGATGGCAATCATGGTCCCGACGAAAACCACGCGCCATACGGCGTACGCATCCATCACGTGCTGTCCGGTCTGACGCGGCGGACGCTTCATGATGTTGCGCTCGGCGGCTTCAAAGGCCAGGCCAAAGGAGAGCGTGGCGGAGGTTGCCATGTTCATCCACAAAATCAGTACCGGCGTCAGCGGGATAATGTTCCCTGCCAACAGCGCAATAACAATCAGCAACCCCTGCGCCAGGTTGGTCGGCATAATGAACAGAATGGTTTTCTTCAGGTTGTCGTAAACGCGACGCCCCTCTTTTACCGCGCTGGCGATGGTCGCGAAGTTATCGTCGGTCAGGACCATATCCGCCGCCTCTTTGGTCACTTCGGTGCCTTTGATGCCCATTGCGATGCCCACGTCCGCCTGGCGCAACGCCGGAGCGTCATTCACACCGTCGCCGGTCATGCCCACGATCTCACCCTTGTCCTGCAGGGCTTTCACCAGGCGCAGCTTATGCTCCGGGCTGGTACGGGCGAAAATGTCATATTTCACCGCGGCGTCTGCAAGCTCAGCGTCGTCCATTTTCTCCAACTGGTAGCCCGTCACCGCCTGCTCGCTGTTGGTGATCCCGAGCATCTGACCGATGCTCATTGCCGTCTGCGGGTGATCCCCGGTGATCATCTTCACGCGGATCCCGGCCTGCTGGCAGGCATGAATCGCATCAATCGCTTCAGGACGCGGTGGATCCATCATTGCGGCAATACCGAGGAAGATCAGCCCGTGATTCAGATCGTCATGCGTCAGCGCCTGCTCACCGTTCGCCGGTTTGAACGCCGCGGCAACCATACGCAGCCCCTGACGTGCATAGCGCTCCATCTCGGTTTCCCAGTAAGCGCGGTCGAACGCTTCAGCGCCGTTACGGGCCTGCTGCTGTTTACACAGCGCGAAAATCACGTCCGGCGCGCCGGTAATCAGGATGTGCTCCTCGTGACCAATCTGATAGTGGGTGCTCATGTACTTGTACTGCGAATCGAACGGGATCTTGTTAATCAGGGTGGTCATCACCGGCTCAAGATGCGCCTTCGCCGCCAGCACCTTCAGCGCCCCTTCGGTCGGCCCACCGGTGATGCCCCACAGACCGCGTTCGTCCTGAATCAGCTGGCTGTCATTACAGAGATCGACAGTGCGCAGGTACTGCTCCAGCACGGTGCCCGGCTGGATCTGCATCGGCTCGTCGCTGCCTTCCAGGTAAATGTTCCCCGCCGGCTCGTAGCTGTTACCGTCCACGCGGTAGCAACTGTCGGCAGTAATGATGGCTTTCACCGTCATCTCGTTCATGGTCAGGGTGCCGGTTTTATCCGAGCAGACCACGGTCATCGCCCCCAGGGTTTCAACCGTTGGCAGCTTGCGGATAATCGCCCGCTTGCGTGCCATCGCCTGCACGCCAAGAGAAAGGATGATAGAAATAATGGCTGGCAGACCTTCCGGCACGGACGCGACCGCCAGGCTAATCAGAGAGAGCAGCAGCTCGCCCATGGGGATTTCGCGGAACACCAGGCTGAAGACAAACAGTGCCGCCATCATCGCCAGAATAATGGCGAAGATCGCCTTCCCCAGCTTGTCCATCTGCACCAGCAGCGGCGTACGATGCTTTTCAATACCCGCCATCATCTGGTTAATGTGGCCAAGTTCAGTCTCTTGCCCGGTGGCAATGACCACGCCAATGCCGCCCCCTGCACTCACGGTCGTACCGGAAAAGACCAGGTTAGTGCGGTCGCCCAGCGGTAATTCACCGGTCAGCGGATTAATGTGTTTATCCACCACGGTAGATTCGCCGGTCAGAATAGCCTCTTCCACGCGTAAATTATGCGCTTCGATTAAACGCATATCCGCCGGAATACGATCCCCCGCGCGTAATACAATAATATCGCCCGGGACTATTTCAGTTGTCGGTAGCGTTTCATGATTGCCATTGCGAATGACGCGCGCTTCGCTGGAGAGCATATTGCGAATACTCTTCAGGGATTTTTCCGCATTGCTTTCCTGAATATGGCCAATTAACGCGTTGATTACCGCCACACCGAGGATAACCAGCGTATCGACCCAGTGGCCCATAACCGCGGTTAATACCGCCGCGGCAAGCAGAACGTAAATCAGTACATCATTAAAATGGGCGAGAAAACGTAGCCAGGCGGGTTTGCCTTTTTTCTCCGGCAACGCGTTAGGGCCATACTGATGCAGACGTGCCTGCGCTTCAGCACGGTCGAGGCCATTTGCCTGGCTCTGCTTGTTAGCAAGCACTTGCTCAACGGTCTGCTGATACGCCTGCCCACCAGCAGGTGGCATGTTCTGAGAGAGATTTTTTTTGGTCATCGTATTTTTCCTTCAATATACGGTGGACGGAAGCCTGAATTCCTTTCTGGCTTTAATAAATTCATTTTTAAGGCTTGCGGGTAAAATTGATCTACCGCAATATAATTACTGCCGGGATATTCAAAACTAATAAATATTATTCGAATACGATGATTTTTACAAAATATTTCTAAACCAACGCTAAACGAGGAGGAACCATGTTTGGTATTTATCGCGCACGCCGCCTGGCGTTATACATTGTCGCAGCCATTGTTATTGCCACGTTAATTGGATATAGCACTTATATGTTTGTAAAATTATTTGCATGACAAGGACATTTATTTACATAACGCGATAATAATTTAATCGCTTCTGAGAGATTATTCTCTTTCAGTTATTTATTCGCAGAAAAGTGCATTCGATTTAACAAAAAACGTCTGCCGGGTTTATATTGCTTTACGTTCCGCGATGCCGGACAATGACATTTTTAACTGACGATTAACATTAAGATGAAACACCCGTTAGAATCGCTGCTCACAGCGGGGGGCATTTTGTTGATGGCCCTGCTCTCCTGCCTGCTGTTACCTGCGCCGTCGCTTGGGCTGGTGCTGGCGAAAAAGCTGATGACGATCTTCCACATGGTCGATCTTAACCAGCTGTACACCATTTTGTTCTGCGTGTGGTTTTTACTGCTTGGCGCCCTCGAATTCTTCATCCTGCGTTTCGTCTGGCGTCGCTGGTTTTCACTGGCATCGTAAGTAAAAAAACCGGGTGCGGCTGCGCCTTACCCGGTCGGATTTCTGCATAACGACACGTTCAGTGTGTCCGGCTGTGGTTCTCTTTGCGGTACGCGCCAGGCGGCTGGTTGAAGGTACGGGTAAAGATACGCGTAAACGTCTGCTGCGAATCAAAGCCGTAGCGCAAACAGATATCGTAGACACGCTCGTCCGATTCACGCAGGTCACGCGCTGCCAGCAGCAGCTTGCGTTCGCGAATGTAACGCCCGAGACTTTCGCCCTTATACTGCATAAACAAACGCTGCAGATGCCATTTCGAGTAACCCGCGTGGCGGGCGATCTCTTCGATACGTAATGGCTGGTGCAGGTTGTCGTCGATCCACTCGACGATGGTGTCGATGACTTGAGCGGAAATGGTCATACTGCTCTCCCCCTCTGCTTCTCGCTTAAACATTATTCCCACCACTCACGAAAGGTTTGCGTGGTATCACTCACGTGAACAGGTTCACCCAGCTCCGGCGTCAGTAGCCGATAATTTTTATCTTTGCTGGCCTGCGCCAGCTGGATCAGCGGATCGTTCCAGGTGTGTTTCGCCAGCACAAAGCGTCCGTTATGACCGGGCACTACAGCTTTCGCGTTAAGGTCAGCCGACGCCTGCGCCGTTTCCGCCGGCATCATGTGAATGTACTTCCAGTCCCGATCGTACTGGCCGTTTTCCATGATGGCTAAATCCACCTCGCCGAACTGCTCACCGATGGCCCTGAAGTGCGGGCCGTAACCTGAGTCTCCGCTGTAATAAACCTTCTGCGCCGGCGTGACGAACATAAAGCTCCCCCACAGGGTTTGATCGCGTTTAATCCCGCGTCCGGAGAAGTGACGTGCCGGCAGGACGTGCACCGTTAAGTCATCACTGATGCGCACCGACTGGTTCCAGTCGCGCTCGTCGATAATTTCCGGCTTCATGCCCCAGTAGCGCAGATGAGATCCAACGCCCAGCGGGGTAACCACACGTTTCACCTTCGGCAGTAACGCCCTGATGGTGGCGTAATCCAGATGATCGTAGTGATCGTGGGAGATGATCAGCAGGTCGATCTCCGGCATGTTCTGCGCATGCCAGGGATACTCGCCCGCAAAAGCTTTATTGAGGAACGAGAACGGCGCGGCATAGTTGCTGAGTACCGGGTCAATCAGAATACGTTTACCCGCCAGCTGCATATACCACGACGAGTGACCGAGCCAGACCAGCGTGTCCTGCTCCAGCGGCAGACTGGCGAGATCGGTTTTCACCAGCGGCAGCGGCTGCGCGGGACGGGCATTTTCGGTTTTGCGGGTCAGAAATTGCCACCACGCCACCAGCATATTTTGCTCGCCGGTGAAGCCCGGTGTCGGCAACGTATTGTGGAATTTCCCGTCGCGATACTGCGGGGAGGCCTCCACTTCGGTAAGCTGCGCACCCTGCGGTGGCTGGCCAAATCCAGGATTCAGGACAAAAGGTAAACTCGCAGCTGAAGCAATAATCATGACGAACACCACGCAGATGAATAGAGGCTTTTTCATATCCTGACCCGAAAACGCGCCCCATCCGATGGTTTACGCGGGTTGAACTTGATTATGAGTGAGTAAGCACTCATTATAGATATGATGATAAAGTCGTCAAGACGTTTTCGATCTTTGACATTGCGCGTTGCAGCCTGTCAAAGCACGTGTTTCAATCAAGGTTTTTACAATTGACAGGAGGAACAATTTAGTGGCACGTCCGAAGAGTGAAGATAAAAAACAGGCCTTACTGGACGCAGCAACCGCTGCATTTGCACAGTCAGGTATTGCCGCCTCAACGGCCTTAATTGCCCGGAACGCGGGCGTCGCTGAAGGCACACTGTTCCGCTACTTTGCTACCAAAGACGATCTGCTGAATGCCCTCTATCTGCACCTGAAGCAGGATCTCTGCCAGACGATGCTGGCGGAGCTTGATCGCACGCTCACCCTCCCCAAAGAACATACCCGCAATATCTGGAACAGCTACGTGGACTGGGGCATCCGTAATCCTGTCGCTCACGCCGCCATTCGCCAGCTTGGCGTCAGCGAGAAGATCAGCGCCGAAACGGAGCAGGCCGTGCAGGAGATGTTCCCGGAATTGCATGAACTGTGCCGTCGCGCAGTGCGCCCGGTATTTATGTCCGATGAGTTTCGTACCTTTGGTGATGCCATGTTCTTATCGCTTGCCGAAACCACCATGGAATTTGCCACCCGCGATCCGTCCCGCGCCGTCGATTTTAAAGCGCTGGGCTTTGAAGCCATGTGGCGTGGACTCGCCTCCGAGGATATTGATGGACAGTAAATCGCTGCAGGAACACGCCAAACGCGTGGCGCTGGAACTGCCGTTCACCGAACACTGCTGGCCGTTCGGGCCGGAATTTGATGTGTTTAAAGTGGGTGGCAAGATTTTCATGATTGTTGCGATTGCTCACGGGCGACCGCATGTCAGCCTGAAATCCGAGCCGGAAAAATCCCTGTTAAACCAGCAGATCTACCGCGGCGTTGAGCCGGGGTATCATCTCAATAAAAAACACTGGATTTCACTCTACGGCACCGACGATGTTACGCCGGAACTGGTGGCCGATCTCATCAACGATTCCTGGAATCTGGTCGTCGATAAGCTGCCGAAAAAAGACCAGAAATGGATCAGGCCGCGCTGATTGTTCGTCTGAGACGAACAGATTAAGCGCTCAAAATGCACTTATCTTTTCCCGCTTCGCACGGTAATCTGCACTCCTTTTCGCGCCCGCACGCGGGCGAATTTTATCACCAGGAGTTGTTATGGATATCATTTCCGTTGCCCTGAAACGCCACTCCACCAAGGCGTTTGACCCAAGCAAGAAACTGACCGCTGAAGAAGCGGAGAAGATCAAAACCCTGCTGCAGTACAGCCCGTCCAGCACGAACTCCCAGCCATGGCATTTTATTATTGCCAGCACTGAGGAAGGTAAAGCGCGCGTGGCCAAATCTGCGGCAGGCACTTACGTGTTCAACGAACGCAAAATGATGGACGCCTCTCATGTGGTGGTGTTCTGCGCGAAAACCGCCATGGACGATGCGTGGCTTGAGCGCGTCGTCGATCAGGAAGAGGCCGACGGTCGCTTCAATACCCCAGAAGCAAAAGCGGCGAATCACAAAGGTCGCTGCTATTTCGCCGATATGCACCGCGTGGATCTGAAAGATGACGACCAGTGGATGGCGAAACAGGTTTACCTCAACGTCGGTAACTTCCTGTTAGGCGTGGCCGCGCTGGGCCTGGATGCCGTACCCATTGAAGGTTTTGACGCCGCCATCCTCGACGAAGAGTTTGGCCTGAAAGAGAAAGGCTTCACCAGCCTGGTGGTGGTCCCGGTTGGACACCACAGCGTGGAAGATTTCAACGCCACGCTGCCAAAATCTCGCCTGCCGCTGAGCACGATTGTGACCGAGTGCTAAGACAAACGGGCCGCTACTGCGGCCCGTTTTCAATCACGCGTCATCTGCCTGGTTTCGCCATTGAACCAGCTTCTCACGCAGACGGCGTTTTCTGCGTCTTCCCGATCAACACGCGCAAAACTTACTTCTCCGCACGCCCGGCATGCCAGATCCGCTCCGCATACCGCCCTATCACCGCCAGCGACGCCGCCAGAATCAGGAAGAACACCACCTTGTTCATCCCATCCCAGAAGTATTCGAAGTAGCGGGTATAGAGGTTAATGGCGAGGAACGTCAGGCCAAACCCGCGCAGCATGCCATCGTCGGTTTTCAGACTGATGTAAATACAGAGAACCGCCGCCACCGCAAACAGCAGCGCCCACGGCAGCAACGAGGCCTGGGTCACGCTGTACCAGTTATCGATATCGTAATTACCAAATATCGACATGATCCACAGGGCGACAAAGAGATACGTCAGCCCCATCGCTTTACTGGTGGTGTAGAGATGACGGGACTGCAGCAGAGCGCGCAGGATCCAGCACAGGGCCAGCAGCGCGCCGCCGAAAAAGATAAAGCGCACTGGATAGTTCATCCCCAGCCAGTAAGCGCCCCAGCCGGACATATAGCCCGTCTCCGCGCCAAACCAGTTGCCAAGCGAGAGCAAGAAGAACAGCCAGACCAGCCCGGAGCGGCCGAAAAAGCCTACCAGGCCATAGACGGCACAGCCGGCCAGGAACAGGGGGGCGATGTGGCCGCTGCCGTTATCCAGCCGTTCACCCAGCTGCCAGAGCGCGACGGCGGTAAACAAGACTCCGAGGAACAAAATCGCTTCGGTACTGTAATGCCACTGCGTCTCCCGCCGCTGGCGGCTGAAGCCCCACAGATAAAACAGCACGGCCATCAGTGCCGGCAGCCCGATGCGGGCAAGGGAGGAAAAAGCGAAGAATTCGATAATGCGCGCCATCATTTCGCTGTCCGAAAACAGGCTGCCGATGGCGATAATGACGCAGGCGAGTGCCGTCCAGAAGGCATAGCGGCTCAGCCGCTGCCAGTCCATGGTCACGCGTTGAAGCGTACCGGCCAGCCGCTGATGGTCGTCAGCGGTTAATGTGCCTTCCTGTTGCCACTCGTTGAGTGCGCGGCGTAGCAGCCGCTCCTGTTTGCCGGTAACCTTCATTTTGCCTGCTCCGTCAGCCATTCCATTGCTCTCTCCCCGGCTTCATCTACTGGCAGATACACCAGCAACCGGGAACCGTTTCGTGGAGCAGAGTACCAGTACATCTGCTGCAGGGTAAATTCCCCAAGCTCAGGATGGGTAAACAACTTGAGCTGGTTTTCCACACCGCGCACGTCATTGCGCTGATGCCACAGATTTTTAAACTCCTCAGACACCGCAAAGAAGCGCGCCAGTTTGGCTTCCCACAGCGGGTCACCCCGGTGCTCGGCCATCGCCGCCCGGAAATAGGAGACAAAGACGGGCAGCACATCGTCACGTCTGCCGAGACGGGCGCGCCATGCCGGGTGGGTGAGGAACAGATAAATACAGTTGCGGTCTTCCGGGGGGATCGCATTGAAATCGACCCCCATCAGATGACCAAAGCTGTCGTTCCACGCCACGATGTCGAAATTGGGTTTCTGAATGCTGGCCGGTTTCGGCATCAACGTATCAAGCAGGCGGCGCGTGCCTTCGCTGATCCCTTCACAGCAGGTGGCCTGCGGTGCTTCACCCGGCGGTAGCCCGGCCAGCACAAAAAGATGGCGCGCTTCGGTCGGGGTACATTGCAGCGCTTTTGCCACGGCGGCCATCACCGCGCTGGACGGATTGACGTCCCTGCCCTGCTCAAGCCAGGTGTACCAGGTCACCCCGACGTCCGCCAGCAGGGCCACCTCTTCACGGCGCAGCCCGGGCGTGCGGCGTCGACCGCTGCGCGGCAGGCCGAGCCGCTGCGGATCGAGGCTTTCGCGTCGGGCGCGTAAAAACGCACCAAGTTGTTTTCGGGTGTCATCCTTGAGCGAGACGACGGGTTCAGACATCAGCGCCATAAATCCCCCTGCATGGTAGTGCCAGTACCAGTATAAGCAAGAACTGGTACCCGTTTATCAGATCGTTGATGCTACGACCATCTGTTGAATGACGCAATGGAGTTACCATGAATACGTCAGTCGTTTCACCGGGCCGCGCAGGCCTGATATTGCTGTTAACCGGCCAGATGCTGCCGCTGATTGATACCTCAATCACCAACGTGGCGCTGGATGCTATCACCCACTCGCTGCACGCTACGGCCACCGAGCTGGAATTAATTGTTGCCCTCTACGGTGTGGCCTTTGCCGTCTGCCTTGCCCTCGGCAGCAAGCTGGGGGATAACCTTGGCCGCCGACGTCTTTTCATGTGGGGCGTGGCGAGCTTTGGCCTGGCCTCGCTGCTGTGCGGAATGGCAGGCAACATTGAACAACTGCTGGGCGCCCGTATTCTTCAGGGGGCTGGCGCGGCGCTGATCATGCCGCAAATTCTCGCCACCCTGCACGTAACGCTGAAAGGCACGGCCCACGCGAAGGCCATCAGCCTCTTTGGCGGCATCGGCGGCATCGCGTTTATCGTCGGCCAGATGGGCGGAGGCTGGCTGGTATCGGCGGACATTGCCGGCCTCGGCTGGCGCAACGCCTTCTTTATCAACGTGCCGATTTGTCTGGTGGTGCTGGCCATGAGCCGCCGCTACGTGCCGGAAACCCGCCGCGACACGCCATCAAGCATTGACTGGACGGGCACCGTCCTGCTGGCGATCATCCTCTGCTGCCTGCTGTTCCCGATGGCGCTTGGCCCGCAGTGGCACTGGTCCTGGCCGCTCAAGGTCGCGCTTATCGCCATTATTCCGCTTGCCGGGTTGATGGCCCTCAACGCCCGCAAAAAAGAACGGGACGATGCGCATCCGCTGATCCCGCCGCGCCTGCTGCAGTTGCGCAGTATCCGCTTTGGCGTGCTGATTGCGTTGCTCTTTTTTAGCGTCTGGTCCGGCTTTATGTTCTGCATGGCGTTAACCATGCAAACCGGTCTGGGGATGGCGCCGTGGCAGTCTGGCAACAGTTTTATCGCCCTGGGTGTCACCTACTTTATTTCAGCGTGGTTTGCCCCACGTCTGATTGCCCGCTACAGCACCAGTACCATTCTGCTCACCGGTCTGGCGATCCAGATAGCGGGCCTGCTGGCGCTGATTGTCACCTTCCGCCTCTGGGGAATGCACAATACCGCGCTGACGCTGGCACCCGCGACCGGGCTGGTCGGCTACGGTCAGGCGCTGATCGTGAACAGTTTTTATCGTATTGGCATGCGCGATATTCAGTCTGATGACGCCGGGGCGGCGAGCGCCATTTTGAGCACGCTGCAGCAGGCGGCGCTTGGACTCGGCCCGGCCATCTTTGGCGCGATTTTGCTGCACGGTCTGCAAAATCATCACGGAGATTACACCCAGGCGATCACCCTCTTCCTCGCGGTGGAAACTGGCCTGATGGTGATCCTCGCGCTGGCGACGCTGCGGGTTCGCCATCGACTGTGCCTGCCGGTGGTGACGACCTGCCACGCCGTCAAATAACCCTGACGAATTTGCATAATAGATCCGCAGCCGCCATTATGGGGCTGCATCAATACAGGAGACGTTATGCAGGAATTAATTGCTCAGGTTGAAGAGTTAGGCATTGAAATTAATCACACCACCTCTTTAGTGATTATCTTTGGTATTATTTTTCTTACCGCACTCATCGTTCATTTTATTCTGCACAAAGTGGTCCTGCGGGCCTTTGAGAAACGCGCGCAGGCCAGCAGCCATTTATGGTTGCAAATCATTACCCAGAACAAGTTATTTCACCGTGTCGCCTTTACCCTGCAGGGGATAATTGTCAACGTTCAGGCGGTACTGTGGCTGCAAAAAGGCAGCGAAGCCGCGGAAATGCTCACCACCTGCGCAAAGTTGTGGGTGATGGTGTATGCCCTGCTCTCGTTCTTCTCGCTGCTGGACGTCATTTTCAATCTTTCGCAAAAGATGGCGACAGCCTCGCAGCTCCCGCTGAAGGGCATCTTCCAGGGAATAAAACTGGTGAGCGCTATTCTGGTGGGGATTTTAATTATCTCGCTGCTGATTGGTCAGTCGCCAGCCATTCTGATTAGCGGCCTGGGCGCCATGGCTGCGGTGTTAATGCTGGTGTTTAAAGACCCGATCCTCGGGCTTGTCGCCGGGATCCAGCTCTCCGCCAATGACATGCTTAAACTCGGTGACTGGCTGGAGATGCCAAAATACGGAGCCAACGGCACGGTCACGGACATTGGCCTGACCACCGTCAAGGTGCGCAACTTCGACAATACCATCACCACCATTCCGACCTGGGCACTGGTCTCTGATGCCTTTATCAACTGGAGCGGCATGTCGGCCTCCGGCGGGCGACGTATCAAGCGTAGCCTGAATATAGACACCACCAGCATCCACTTCCTCGACGAGCAGGAGCAACAGCAGCTGATTCAGGCGAAGCTGCTTAAGCCGTACATGGCGGCGCGTCACGAAGAAATTTCGCTCTGGAATCAGGAAAACGGTGAAGGCGAATCGGTGCTGAACCTGCGCAAAATGACCAATATTGGAACCTTCCGCGCCTATTTAAATGAATATCTGCGTAATCACCCGCGGATCCGCAAAGATATGACGCTGATGGTTCGCCAGTTAGCGCCAGAAGCTAACGGGCTGCCAGTTGAAATATACGCGTTCACTAACACGGTCGTCTGGGCGGAATATGAGGCGATTCAGGCCGATATTTTCGACCATATATTCGCGGTGGTGGATGAATTTGGTCTGCGTATTCATCAATCTCCGACCGGAAACGATATTCGCTCGCTGGCTGGCGTAATAGCGAAATAATCAGGCGCTGGCGCGGGAGATAAAGCGCCAGTCCATCATCACTCTTTCCGTGGGCGCATCCGGGTTATCGATTTTATTCAACAACAAATCGACCGCCTTGCGCCCAATATCCCGCGACGGCTGTTCGATGGTGGTGAGCGAAATCATCTCCGCCAGTTCCGTACCGTCAAACCCGACTACCGCAATGTCTTCCGGCACGCGTAATCCCGCCTGCTGGATCGCATGCAATGCGCCTGCCGCCAGGGTATCGGAAACGGCAAAGACCGCGTCAGGCGGGTTTTCCTTCAGCAGATTTTGCATCGCCGCTATTCCGGCGCTGAAGCTGAGATCGCTGGCGTATTCCACCGCCTGGTAAGCCAGATCTTTCAGGTGGATAACGCTCTTATAGCCGCGCTCGCGCAGGCGGGCATATTTATAACTCAGGTCGTGGTTAATCATCGCGATCCGCCCGCGCCCGCCGTCGGCAAGCTGGCTGACGGCATGCTGCGAGGCGTCCACGTCGTTAATCCCCACGCAGGAGACCGCACCGGCATCGGCGTATTCGGCGCACTGCACCCACGGCGCAGCGCCAATCAGGGCAGCCAGTTCAGGAAGCTTTGAGAAGGCATCCATGGTGATAATGCCGTCGACAATTTTACCGGACAGCAAACTCAGCCCCGAACGCGAGCGTTCAATGTCAGAGCCGGAGTTGCACAGCAGAATGCGGTAGCCGTTCTTTTCGGCTTCCTCTTCAATGCCTTTCACCACTTCGGCGCAGAACGGGTTAGCGATGTTCGACACCATTACCAGAATCATATAGCTGCGGGCAGTCCGCAGCTGGCGCGCCAGCAGGTTGGGCTGGTAATTACTCTCTTTGATCGCCTGCAGGACGCGTTCGCGGTTTTTCGCTTTCACGGTATCGCTGTTGTTAAGCACGCGAGAGACCGTTGCCACGGACACCCCGGCAAGCTGAGCGATTTTCTGAATGGACATAGCGACGGCATTTCCTGCGGTTAACGTTTTATGCAGGCTACCATAAATTCGTTGCCCGGCGAACCGGGCAACGCGTCAATACGCAACGCGCACCCAGCGCTGTTGCCGATGGCTTTTCACTATCGCATCAATGATATACATGACGTTCGCGCCTTCATGGAACGTCGCAAACAGCGGCTGTGCCGGCATCTCCCCCTGCATCACGGCGCGGTAAAACTGCGCCATCATATTTTTAAAGGCATCAGGCCAGCCTTCGATATGTCCGCCGGGAAAATGGGCGCTTTCGGCCACGTCACGGTTCATCAGGTTTGGATCGTCGGAGAGGGTCTGGTTTGCCTGCGCGCGATGGCCGATCCAGAGTTGCTGCGGCACCTCCTGATCCCACGCCACGGACCGTTCGCTGCCGTTAACTTCAAACATCAGTCGATTTTTGCGCCCGGCGCTGACCTGCGAGACGTTAAAACTGCCTTTGCTGCCATCGTCGAAGCGCACCAGCACCGAGCCAAAATCTTCGGTGGTGACCGGTTTGTCTTCATCGTTCGCGCTACGATCATCCGTGAAGGTCCGGTTTCCCGCCGCACTGGCCTTGCGCGTTGGCCAGACGATGGCGAGATCGGCCATCACGTCAGTGATCCGCCGCCCGGTCACAAACTGCACCGTGTCGCACCAGTGGGAGCCAATATCCGCCACCGCGCGCGACGCGCCGCCCAGCGCGGCATCCACCCGCCAGTTATAGTCGGTTTCCAGCAGCATCCAGTCCTGCAGGTAGCTGCCATGTGTGGCAAACAGCCGACCGAGACTGCCCTCGCGCCTCATGCTGGCCGCCTGGCGCACCATCGCAAACTGGCGATAGACAAAGCTGACGCCGTGTACCACGCCCGTCTGCTCAGCCAGAGCCACCAGCTCGCGGGCCTCTTCCGGGGTCATACACAGCGGCTTTTCGGAAAAAACATGCTTACCCGCCCGCAAAATCTGGCGGTTAATCTCTGCGTGCAGATGGTTTGGCGTGCAGTTATGCACCACGTGCAGATCCGGATGGGCGAGCAGTGCCTCAACGTTCCCGTAAGCATGGGGCACATTCAGCTGGCGCGCCTTTTCCTGCGCTTGTGAAAGCGAGCTGTCGCACAGGGCGACCACCTGCACACTGCCGAGACGCCGCAGCGCCTCAATGTGCGCCGGGCCGATAAAGCCGCTGCCGACGATCCCGACGTTAATCATGGCTGCCTCCCGCGGCGAAATCGTCAAACGCGCGCCCGGATACCGGAATGATATGACGACGGATAAATTCGCTGCCTTCGCGGGCACCGGTATCGCCATCCTTAAGACAGCACTCCCACTCCAGCACTGCCCAGCCCTCGTAGTCGTACTGGGTCAGTTTGCTGAAAATACCGGTGAAGTCGATCTGCCCGTCGCCCGGCGACCGGAAGCGACCCGCGCGATGAAGCCACGGCTGGTAGCCACCGTATACGCCGCTGCGCCCGTTGGGACGAAACTCTGCATCTTTGACGTGAAACGCTTTAATGCGCGCATGGTAGAGATCGATAAACGTCAGGTAGTCCATCTGCTGAAGCAGCATATGGCTGGGATCGTAGAGAATATTGCAGCGCGGGTGGTTGTCCACAAGCGCCAGAAAACGCTCAAACGTCACGCCGTCATGCAGATCTTCCCCCGGATGCAGCTCATAACAGACATCGACGCCGTGCTCATCAAAGGTGTCCAGAATGGGCCGCCAGCGGGTTGCCAGCGTCTGGAAAGCGTCCTGAAAACGCTGCGCATTGTGCGGCGGCCACGGGTAGAAAAATGGCCACGCCAGCGATCCAGAAAAAGTGGCGTGCGCTGTCAGGCCTAATTTTGCGGAGGCCGCCGCCGCCTGATTCAGTTTGCTGGTTGCCCACGCCCGACGGGCCGCGTCGTTACCCCGCACGTCTGCCGGCGCGAAATGGTCAAACGCGTCGCCGTAGACCGGGTTCACCGCAATAAGCTGCCCTTCCAGATGGGTCGACAGCTCGCTGATCGCCAGCCCGTGCTCCGCCAGCGTGCCGGTAATGTCGTCACAGTAGGTCTGGCTCTCAGCCGCTTTCTCCACGTCAAAAATGTGCGGATGATTGCAGGGGATCTGCACGGCTTTGTAGCCCTTACCTGCTGCCCAGCCTGCCAGCCCATCCAGCGAGTTAAACGGCGCTTCTCCGCTGATAAACTGCGACAGGAAAATACCGGGTCCCTTAATCGTTCTCATACCACCTCCTGAACGTTACGCCTTGTCATCGTCATATTTGAACGTGAGAAGGAAAATCAGCGCAATCACCGCTGCCGCCACCGCCGGGATCCACCAGAAGGTGACCCACGCCTGCGGCGCGGCCTGTCCCGCCACCAGACGGTTATACAGCGCGCCAGAAATCTGCGAACCAAGCAGCATGCCGATGCCATAGGTGAACATCACGATCATGCTCTGCGCCTGGCCTTTCACCTTTTCGCCCGCCACGCGGTCGGTATAGATAAAGCCCACCACAAAGAAGAAGTCATAGCACACACCGTGCAGCAGGATGCCGAGATAGAGCAGGAAACGTCCCTCCTCACTCACCCCCATGGCAAACATCGCGTAACGGACAAACCACGCCAGCATGCCGACCAGCAGCATAACTTTCACGCCCAGACGGCGGAAAAGCAGCGGGATCACCAGCATGAAGACAATCTCTGACATCTGGCCGAACGACATTGCGGTGCTGACATCAGCAATCCCGGCATCCGCCAGATATGAGGCGGTGTAAGCGTAGTAGGTGCCAAGCGGCACGGAAATCAGCATTGCGCAGACGGAAAAGACCAGGAAGTGGCGGGTTTTCAGCAGGGCAAACGCATCAGCGCAGAACAGATCGCGAACCTGGACCGGCAGCCCTTTTGCCGGGGCGGGCGTGTGCGGCAGCGTCAGGCTGTAGAGCGCCAGCAGCACGGAGCTCGCCGCCGCAACCTGGAAGATCGTGACGCTGGAGGCTACGCCGGTAACGCCGATAAAGATCCCCGCGACAATCCAGCCGATAGTGCCGAACACGCGCACCACCGGGAAGGTTTTATCGACGTTTGCCAGGCTGTGAAACGCGATGTTGTTCGTTAAGGCCAGCGTCGGCATATAACAAAGCGTGTAGCCAAACAGCAGGCCGATCAGCAGCGCACCATTTTCAGCGATCAGCGCCCCCGGAACGAACCACAGGATAGTCGCGCCCGCCAGGTGCATTACCGCCATCACCTTCTGCGAGGCGAAGAAGCGATCCACCAGCATCCCGAGCACGAACGGCGACAAAATAGAGGCGATGGGCCCGGCGGAGAACGCATCACCAATCAGCAACGACATGTTGTGCTGGGTCATCACCAGACCCAGCGTGACCGACCAGCTACCCCAGATAAAAAACTGCAGAAACATCATCAGCGACAGACGCGGAACCAGCAGCCGGTGCTGCGCTATCACCTTTCCACTACTTTCAGTTGTTGACACCATAATGAGCCTCACCCTAGAAAAGTAATCGATTACAAATACCCTCAAATGAAAAGTAATCGATTACAAAATAAAGATCCTGTGGATCAGGAGAGATTTGGGAGAGGGGTCACGATAAAGAGGTTAATCGCGTTGGGATGAGAAACCGGATAGCTCGCCCTCTCCCACCGGGAGAGGACGGCATGCATTATTGCTTGCGGGAAAGTTTAAATGCCGCAAACAGGAAGATGACCCACACCGGGAGCAACATCGCGGAAAGCCGCATGTCGTCCATGGTGCACATCAGCACAAGGATCAACCCGAGGAAAGCGATGCAGAGATAGTTTCCTGCCGGATAAAGCAGCGCTTTAAACTGCGTCTCACGTCCCTTGCGACGCATCGCGGCACGAAAACGCAGGTGCGCCAGGCAGATCATGATCCAGTTCAGCAGCAGGGTGGCAACCACCAGCGCCATCAGCAGCCCAAACGCCTCTTTTGGCAGCAGGTAGTTGATCACCACCACCAAAGAGGTGATCGCACCGGACAACAGCAGAGAATTCACCGGCACGCCGCGACGGCTGACGCGGGTTAAGAACTTCGGCGCATTCCCCTGCACGGAGAGGCCAAACAGCATCCGGCTGTTGGAGTAGACGCCGCTGTTATAGACCGAAAGTGACGCCACCAGAATAACGAAGTTCAACGCTGAGGCCACCACATTGCTGTTGAGATCGTGGAAAATCATCACAAACGGACTGCTGTTTGATTTCACCTCAACCCAGGGATAGAGCGCGAGCAATACCACCAGCGAACCGATGTAGAACAGCAGAATACGGTACACCACCTGGTTGACCGCTTTCGGAATGCTTTTATGCGGGTCGCGCGCTTCAGCGGCAGTGATACCAATCAGCTCCAGCCCGCCGAAAGAGAACATGATCACCGCCAGCGAAAGGATAAGCCCCTTCCAGCCGGTCGCCAGGAACCCCCCGTGCTGCCACAGGTTGTCGATCGTGGCACGCTCACCGCCGTGACCCGAGAACAGCAACCACAGGCCAAAACCAATCATGCCGATAATCGCCAGCACCTTGATGAGCGCAAACCAGAACTCGGTTTCACCGTACAAACGGACGTTCACAAGGTTGATGGCATTGATGATAATGAAGAAGGCCGCCGCCCAAATCCAGGTGGGCACATCCGGGAGCCAGTACTGCATGTAGATGCCAGCAGCGGTCAGCTCTGCCATCCCCACCAGCACAAACATCACCCAGTAGTTCCAGCCGGAGAGGAACCCCGCAAACGGGCCCCAGTATTTATACGCAAAGTGCGCAAACGAGCCTGACACAGGCTCTTCGACGACCATCTCGCCGAGCTGGCGCATGATCAGGAAGGCGATAATCCCGGCGAGGGCATAGCCCAGCAATACCGCCGGCCCCGCCATCTGAATGGCCGGGCCGATGCCGAGAAACAGCCCGGTACCGATAGCCCCACCGAGGGCAATTAACTGTATATGTCGATTTTGCAAACCACGTTGCAGCGTCGGATTCTGTTCCGACGAAGCTTCAGCGCTACCGGTGCCTGAAGCGGATGACGCGTCTTTCACGCCCTACCCCTGTCTCTTTTTTAGAAGGGGCACGTTTTAACACTTCAGGCTGGTGGTAGCAAGGGAATGGGGCATCCCTGCCCCGGATAACGAGCGGCGTTCTCAGAATGCGTAGCCCACCGAGACTTTAAAGGTACGCGGTTCGCCCTGGGTAATGTAGGTACCTGAATCATCCACGCTGGACCAGTAGTTTTCATTGGTCACGTTGTCGATACCCGCACGCACCGTCATCTGATTTTGATTGTGGTTAACGGCGAAGCGATAACGCATACCCAGATCCAGCGTAGTATAGCTGTCCAGCTTTTTGGTGTTCGCCAGGTCCGCGTATTGCGTGCCGGAGTGGTTCACGCGCGCGGTAGCGGTCAGGCCATCAATCGGTTTGATGTCATACTCTGCGCCCAGAACGGCATAGAAATTCGGAACGCCAATCGCATCATTACCCTGGTTGAGGCCGTTGTTGGTTTTGGTCAGCTCCGCCTGCAGCCAGGTAGCGCTGGCGTTCAGACGGACGCCCAGCAGGGGCTCACCGAACACATTCAGCTCCACGCCGCGGTTACGCTGCTCGGCATCAAGACCATAATGACCGTTGCTGTTGAGGATCGCCGACGGCATTTTGATCTCAAACAGCGCCAGGGAGCCGCCCACGCGACCAAAATCCGCCTTCACGCCCACTTCGTTCTGCTTAGAGTGAACGATGCCGGTGCTCTGCCCGTAGTTGGTGGCGGTGTTGGGGGCTGTTTGACCCGGCTGCAGCGCTTCGGTGTGGTTGGCATACAGGGAGATCGCCTCCCACGGCTTGTAAACCACGCCGTAGGTAGGCATCCAGCGGCTGCCGTCGAAGCCGTCTGCTTTATTTTCCTGCCCGGTAATTTTGTTGTATCCGCGAATGACCACCTTCTGATGACGCGCCCCGGCGGTAAACAGCAGTTTGTCGTCCAGCACGCCCAGCGTATCACTCAACAGCCAGCCCTGCGTCCGGGTACGCCCGCTGGTGAGCGGATCGCTGTATTTTCCGCCTAAGCCGTTGAAACTGGAACTGTCCGGCATATCCACACCGGTATTGTGATAGATATTGGTGGTTGGGTTATCCGCCGCCGACGACATTTTCCAGCCGATTTTTTCGTTTTTGGTCATCGCGGAGTAACCGACGTTGACTTTATGCGTTACGAAGCCGGTAGCAAAGTTACCGCGAATACCCGCCATCCCGCTGACGGAATCGCTGATGCGGTTGGTATCAAGACGGCTGACCGTCGCCTTACCGCTTTTATCCAGCAGCTTCGGCGCGCTGTAAATCCCTTCTTCGTGAGCGTGCTGCGCACCGAGGCCGGTATAGGCCGTCCAGTTATCGGTAATGTCGTACTCGCTGCGCCACATCCCGAATTCATTTTCGATGTTGCTGTAGGCCCATTTCTGCGAGAAGTTGCGATCGTTTTTCGGCGGTTCAGGCACGAAATCCACGGCGGAGATATTGACGCTGGTCGGGCTGCCATGGAAGGTTTTCTTCTGATACCCCACATCCAGAGAGGTGCGGAAATTGTCGCCTTTGTAGTCGAGGCCGGTGGAGAGCAGCGTAGTGCGGCGGCGATCGTTGGGCACCCCGCTTTCCCCTTCGCGATGGACGAGGTTCACGCGCGCGCCAAACTGGTCGTTGTCGCCATAGCGACGGCCCGCATCCAGCGTGGTGCCAAACTGGGAATCAGAGGTGTAATCGACGCCCACTTTTGCCTGCGGCGTTTCATCCGCGTGTTTCGGCTCAAGGTTAATCATTCCCCCCACGCCTGAACTTGCCGCGCCGTTCATCAGGGCGTTTGCCCCTTTAAAAATCTCAATGCGGTCGACCATCTGCGCATCCACCACCTGACGCGGCAGAACGCCGGACAGGCCGCCGAAGGTCATGTCATCCCCGTCAAACTTCAGGCCACGGATACGGAAGGTTTCGGCGCTGTTGCCGTAGCCCTGCACGTACTGCACCCCCGCGTCGTTAGCGACCACATCAGCAATGGTTTTCGCCTGCTGGTCTTCTACCAGCTTCGAGGTGTAGCTGATGATATTAAACGGCACGTCCATGGCGTTTTGCTGCCCCAGCATCCCCATGCGTCCGCCGTTCGCCACCTGCCCGTCAAGGAACGCCGGCACAAGCTGGTCGCCGCCGGGTTTAAAATCGCTGGCAGGCGCAGACTGGACAATCAGGGTGTCTTCTTTCTTTTCATCCGCCGCCAGGGCGGAGTGCGTGACCGCGCCAATGGCGAGAGCCAGCAGCGTTTTATGCCTTTTCGTGTTGTTCATAATTAACTCATTAAACGTGCGCGCAAAAAGGGCCCGTTGTCGGGCCTTAGAATGTAATCAAGTGCAATGCAAATGAGAACTATACGCATTACATGATTGTTAGCAAGCGTAAACGCACGTCACTGCGTGAGAAAATCGGTTAACAAGCGTGGGAAAGCAGGAGGACGTATGGACGGGATAGCGTGGCATAACCGCCCCGTTTCCGGGACGGTCTTTCAGGCGCGGCGGGAGAACGATAAAACGCGGGCGGTTCCCGCAACATCAATACGCACAGCCGTACCCGGATTCCAGCCAGGCTGGCTTACGGTCTTCAGAACAACAGGCTCCTGATGCCCGGCAAACGCCAGGGTGAGCGTGGACAAATGACCGGTAAAATCGACATCAATTATCGACACCGGGCTTTCATGCGGCGCGCACGCCGTCACGCGCAGTTGTTCTGGGCGCATCATGACGCGGCCCTGCCCGGTGGCATGCGTATTGTTGGTGGGTATCTCACCCAGCGCGCACACCGCATGGCCGGCGGTAAGCTGAGCGGGCAGGATCACCGCGTCGCCCAGAAACAGCGCGGTCTCTTCATCAACGGGCTGAGTGTAGACGTCATACGGGGTACCCACCTGGGTGAAGCGCCCGGAACGCATTACCGCCACCTGGGTGGCAAAAGATAACGCTTCGTTTTGATCGTGCGTCACCAGAATCGAGGCAACGCCCGCTTCCGCCAGCAGGTCAGCGGTCGCTTTGCGGGTCATGGCGCGAAGACCGGTATCGAGCGCCGAGAACGGCTCATCCAGCAGCATCAATGAAGGACGCTGAGCCAGCGCGCGGGCGAGCGCCACACGCTGCTGCTGTCCGCCAGAAATCTCATGCGGCCAGTGGGTCGCGAGCTGCCTGTCCAGCGACACCATCTCCATCAGCGCCTCTACGCGCTGGCGCTTTTCGTGGCGCGTGCCGTCCAGCCCCCAGGCAATGTTGTCTGCAACGCTGAGATGCGGGAATAACGCCCCCTCCTGGGGAACAAAGCCGATGCCGCGCAGATGGGCGGGAACGAAGCTGTTTTCGTCAAACAGCGTTCGGCCCTGCATCACTATCCGCCCGGCGTCCGGCGTTTCAAAGCCGGCAAGAATGCGCAGCAGCGTCGTTTTCCCTGACCCGGACGGCCCGACTATCGCCGTCCGGCTCCCCGGCGCAACGCTCAGGTTTAAGCTGTCGAGCACCTGCACACCGGAAAAGGATTTAGAAATGGACGTCAATTCAAGCATGTCATAGTCCTGCAATTTTTTTCGACTGCACGTAGAGGATGGCGGTCAGCGGGAGTGAAATCAGGATCATCAGCATCGCGTACGGCGCGGCGGCAACATAATCGATCTCACTGGTCAGCGCCCAGAAACCGGTGGAAAGCGTGCGTGTTCCCAGCGGGGAGAGCAGCAGCGTGGCGGTCAGTTCGTTGCTGACGCCGAGAAAAACAAGCGCAGCCCCCGCGGCGGCACCCGGCGCGGCCAGCCGCATGGTGACGCTCCACAGCGCCTTCGCAGGCGTGCTGCCAAGGCTACGCGCCACGTTTTCCAGCTCTACCGGCGCCTGTGCAATCCCGGCCCGCAGGTTGATGAGCGCGCGGGGCATAAACATCAGCAGATAGGCGAGGAACAGCGTAATTTCCGTCTGATAAATGGGGCGGGCGTAATGAATCGTCACCGTTACCAGCGCGAGAGCGGTTACAATCCCCGGCAGCGAGCTGGTGATGTAGATACACCCTTCCAGCATCCGGAAAACGCGGTGCGGATAACGGATACCGAGCCACGCAATGGGGATCACGCAGGCCGTGGTCAGCAGTGCCCCACCCACGCCGAGCATGAGCGTCTGGCGCAGGGAGTGCCAGAGGTCCGCGCTCATCCAGTTCTCAATACCGCCCAGCCAGACCCAGCGACAGAGCACAATTAACGGTACGCCCAGCGCCAGCACGATCAGCGTGAGGAAAAACAGCTGGCCCAGCGTGGCCGCGACCGGCTTCAGCGGCCAGCGTTTCTGTTCACGTGCTGCCCCGCCGCCGATGCGCGCATAGCGTGCTTTTCCGCGCGTCACTCCTTCCAGCATTAAGATGGCCAGACAGCATAAGGCCAGCACGCCCGCCAGCATATTGGCTGCCGGGCCGCTGAAGGTAGACTGAAACTGGTCATAAATCGCGGTGGTGAACGTATCAAAGCGGATCATCACGTACAGGCCGTATTCCGCCAGCAGGTGCAGCGCGACCAGCAGCGCCCCGCCGCAGATAGCAAGCTTGAGCTGCGGCAACACTACGCGGAAAAAGACCCGCCACGGCGGCGTGCCGAGCGACGCGGCCACATCTTCAAGCGTCGGGTCGAGGCGGCGCAGTACCGCGGCAACCGGCATGTAGATAAACGGGTAGTAGGCTAAAACAGAGAGAAATACTCCCGCGGAAAGACCGTGCAGGGAGGGGACGACGCTCACCCAGGCATAGCTTTGTACAAACGCGGGGATTGCCAGCGGGGCGACCGCCAGCGCAGACCATATTCCCCGCCCGGCCAGCCGGGTACGCTCCGTGAGCCAGGCTATCGCCACGCCGGTCACAATACAAAGCGGAACCGCTAAGGCCGTCAGCCACAGCGTGTTGCTGAGCAGTTCAGCAACACGCGGGCGGAACACCAGCGTCTTAATGGTCTCCCAGCCCGTCTCAATGCCAATGGCAATGATAAAACCCAGAGGCAGAAGCGCCATTAATGAAAATAAGACAGCTAACGCAACCATCGGCAGCGCAGGTCGCCTGCGGGCAGGCTCCTGCATCCTGTTTTTTCCGATGTCGAGACTCAGACCAGACATAAGGCGTTCACTTAACTCTCAGGATCACAGCAGGCCGGCTTGCGTCATCAGCTCGATAACTTTTTTGCTGTTAAGCGTTGAAGGTTCCACTTTCGGCGCATCCAGATCTTTCAGCGGAACCAGTTTCGGGTTAGAGGCCGCGTTCACGCCAACCGCATATTCAAACGCGTTATTGGTGCGCAGGCTCTCCTGACCTTCTTTGCCGGTGATCCACTTGATGAATGCCTGAGCCTGTTCTTTGTGTTTGCTGGACGCCAGTACGCCACCGCCGGAAAGGCTGACAAAGGCACCCGGATCCTGATGTTTGAAGTAGTAGAGTTGGGTGTTTTTGCTGTTTTCACCCGTTTTGGACTGATCGACAAAACGGTAGTAGTGATAAATCACACCGCCATCAATCTGGCCGGCGTTAACGGCTTTCATCACGGTGCTGTTACCTTTGTAGGCCACAAAATTGGTTTTCATCGCCTTCAGCCACTCAAGGGTGGCCTGCTCGCCTTTCAGGGCCAGCATCGCACTTACGATCGCCTGGAAATCCGCGCCTGACGGCGATGCCGCCCAGCGGCCTTTCCACTCAGGTTTCGCCAGATCCATCAGCGATGTTGGCAATTGCTGTTCGCTCAATTTTTCCGGGTTATAGACAAACACCGTGCTACGCGCAGCAATCCCGATCCAGCGGCCGTGCGCAGGACGAAATTCCGCAGGCACCTGCTTCAGGGTCTCTGCATCCAGTGGCGCGAACAGTTTGGCATTATCCACCAGAACCATTGAAGGCGAGTTTTCCGTCAGAAACACGTCTGCAGGTGATGCCGTGCCTTCCTGAACCAGCTGGTTACCCAGCTCGCTGTCATCGCCATTACGCAGCGTCACCTTAATACCCGTTTCTTTGGTAAAACCGTCTACCCACGACTTCACCAGATTTTCATGCTGCGCGTTATAAACAACGATACCTTCGTTGTTATCAGCGGCAAGTGCTTGTGTGGAAAGGAAAAGAGATGAAGACAACAAGGCAAGCGAGAAGCATGACAACAGGCGAGAATTCATGAACATATCCTTTATAGACCAGGGTGATTTACCACGCATAGCGTTGTGGGACAGGATTAAAGCATACAAAAACGCTAATGATAATTAGTATCAATCAAGTTTAGTCGTAAAAGTGTAAAATATTCTTATACAGCGGATAAATATGATAAAAATCCAGATTATAAAAATGGATGAAATAAAGATTAAGAAAACCTTAGGCTGGAAAAATAACAAATATTGATTAGCGTTCTATTTATTTCCCGATTATTTAATCGACAGAATGAGATCGGCATAAACGTGTATTTAGCGTAAAACGGAAGAGTGTAAGCAAAAACGGTGAAGGCAGTAAATGGCACGCCCTGTAGGATTCGAACCTACGACCTACGGCTTAGAAGGCCGTTGCTCTATCCAACTGAGCTAAGGGCGCACTGAGAAGAGTGAACTTCGCGGTGGTGAAACGCCTGGAATTATACGGTCAATGGCAGGTGAGTCAATGCCTTTTCGGCTTTCAGGGGCAATTACCGCTAGCCGATTGTAAATACGGCTGTTTTTTCAACATTCATCGCTTTTCCGTCGTAGAATTTCGCGCTGCGAAAAGGCTTAGTTGCATTTAAGTAACGCCTGCTGTTTTCCTGAGCGTCAGCTCGTCACACTAGTGTGAGGTATCCCGGCCGCCTGGAGGCTGACAGACAACAGGACCATGGAGTGACAGCGCAAAACCTGACCTATACGCCCCCCCGGTTACAGTACCTTTCTCAGGACATCGTCGGCATCAAACTTGAGCCCATCGTCGCCCTCTCCTCTTTACGCAGGGTCGGCGTAGAGGTCCTTAGCGTCCTGTCTGAAACGCAGCATAGCGAAGCCTTTTTCCGCCATCAGTCTGCAGACTGGTCGATAACGCTGCTTGAAGCACAGCTCACCGCGTTAAAAAATACCCCGCACTGTAATAATTTTTTCATTAATCTGCCGATAACCGTCCTGACAGAGCCCGACGCTTTTCAGCGGCTTAGCCGGATAAAATGTCCGCCGCTGAATATTGAACTTGTCGACCCCAGTGCTTTTTTAACGCTGTCAGCCGCGCAGAGGCAGACCGTTACCCGGAGCCTGTTGCAGCTCATAAAACAAGGTCACGGTATCTGGCTGGATGACATTGATGAAACACTCATCCCGCCCTTTTTATCCTGCCGGTTACCGTTAAGCGGCGTAAAAATCGATAAGGATGCATTCTGGCGTTTACGCGCCACACCCGCGCTACGGCAACTGGTGTCCCGGTGCTTTCAGCTTGCCGGGAAAGTGCTTATTGAAGGTATTGAGACTGAGCAGGATTGTACCTGGGCACTGCAGGCAGGCGCAGAACTCGGCCAGGGCTATTACTGGCCGTCCTGGACATGGCCGGAGGATTAAAAAGCCATTTCCAGGGGGGAGGCCATGCGAATGACAGTGCGCCGTTACCGGCGGCGGCGTACAGGAAGTGATGCACTGGGATTTACGCGCTCGCCTTTTGCTCCCCCCTTCTTCGACCGGCTCGAATTTTTGAGTCAGTCCATCAGCCAGCCCCGCAAAACAGACGCTCCGTTTATCATTCTGGTGACGGAGGATCATTTTCTGCGCACCGGTTTTCTCAACGGCCAATTTCCCCTGAGCAGCTGTTGCGACTATCCCACGCTTGAGGATGCGTTTAGCGCCCTGGCCCAGTGGCCATCCGCCCGCCTGGTGGTGGATATTGAAAGCCGCTCCACTGCGCTGATCGACAAGCTGGATCAGCTCAGAAGGCATAGCCTCTATCCCCCTTTTCTGACGCCCTATCTGTTAGTCAGGGCGGATAATTACGATACTCGCCTGTTCTGCAAAGCGGCGGGCCCTTTTCACGTGCTCGAACGTCAGCTGACGCCGTCTGCTTTCCAGCACAGCCTGATGGATACCAGCCCTCCCCAGGGCTGCGATAAAGACTGGTTCTCCCGCACCGAATGGCCTATTTTGCAGGAGTTATCGCGGGGGAAGACCCTTCGCCAGATAGCGTTGATGCAGAATCGCCCCTATAGCCGCATTATCTATCGTCTCAGCTGCATTCTGTTGAAACTGGGTCTGACCCATCGCCAGGAACTGCTACACCTTCTCAATAACCTCTCAGACTGCACCTTCTAACCCACCCACTAAGCCCTTATTTCCTAAAGACCTTTAGGAATTTACTTATCAATCATGTTACTTATTTGTTAAATTTTAACAATAATTTCAATTTTATAACTATTCCTAATTTACGGGCTTAAACCATGTGAAATGTCACAGAATGAATAATCTGCAGCACTTTCCTCCGTGCGTTAAGTGTTTGATAAAGGAGTTAATAAGACGATAATGATGTAAAAACAAGCGGCTCGGCGAGACTGCCTGGCAGTCAAAAGCGAAGTCTGTAGTATGTTCTGCTGTACGACGGGTGCCCTTTCCGGCGGCGACCCGATCACTTTCAAACGAAGGTCTGGTGCCCTCTGTGAACACTTTTTCGCCATCCGATCCCGCTTTCAGCCCCTGAAAACGGCTGTCGATTTGTTAACATTTGATCAACATACAGTGTGATATGTCATTTTTTGTTATTACATAAAGATCAAAAGATGTGGTAAATGGGATAACAGGATATTTAAGCTAATTTTAAAAAAATAGCTATTCGGATCCAGAAGATAATACAAAGTAATAAGCGAGGGGTAATTTACAGGGTTTTCGGAAAAAACTTACACGGTATAATAAGACGCGTATCAAATATGAATAAGAAAAACCTTTTTGCCAACACCAGCCAAATGAGATGACCGCGCTGAGGCATAGATTTCTTCACTACGTTAACAAGGATGCTTTCGCTCTTTCCAGGGAAATACTACGGTATAAGGATCTGCACATTTATCCTTCCGGCATTTCGAGAGTTTTAACCAAACTCGGCATAACGCTTTTAACAGTCTGAGGCATTAAAAATGAAACCGGCATCCGTTATCATTATGGACGAACACCCTATCGTCAGAATGTCGATAGAAGTCCTGCTACAGAAAAATAAAAACATCACAGTCAAACTCAAGTCTGGCGACAGCCATGAAGTCCTTGACTGTATCCGTAACCACCCTATCGATCTGGTGATCCTGGACATCGAACTTACGGGCACAGATGGCTTCGCTTTACTGAAGAGAATCAGAAACTTAAATAAAGACATCAAGGTCCTGTTCCTCTCTTCAAAATCCGAGTCTTTTTACGCAGGACGCGCCATTCGCGCCGGGGCAAATGGTTTTGTCAGTAAACGAAAAGATTTGGGCGAGATCTACAACGCCGTTGAAATGATCCTGATGGGCTATTCTTTTTTCCCGTCGGAAACGTTGAATTTTATAAACCATTTGGGTTCGGGGAAAGGGATGGTCGCGGATATGCCATTATCGAATCGTGAGGTGACGGTATTACGTTACCTGGCAAATGGTTTATCCAATAAGGAGATTGCAGAGCAGTTACTATTAAGCAACAAAACCATCAGCGCACATAAATCCAATATTTATTCCAAGCTGGGTGTGCAAAGCATCGTTGAATTAATTGATTATGCCAAAGCACACGAACTGCTATAACCTGAATTCACTCCCTGCAGCTTATCCGAGCTGCAGGGAGTGCGGTCAGCGCTAATTATAATTAATCATGAAGGTGGCATCAGCATCAGCCCGTCCGGGCTGAGGGTTATCAGCAGTGGCAATATAATTGGCATAAAATGACAATGTCGCATTTCCCTGCGCATCAACCGCTACCGGCTGGCTGGCCTGCTGAAGTGCCAGACGCGTTTTATCCGCATCCCTGATCTCGACGGCAACGTTGCTTGCCGTACTGGCGTCATTGAGCGCCAGTAACCCGTTATTGCTTCCGTCGGCTTTACCCGAAAACGTAATGGACGCCGCACCTGGCGGACAGCCGGTCAGCTTCAGCGTAAACGGCATGGGCTGCGTGCGACTTCCCGTGGTGCTGAGCTGTTTCGTGGGCCAGGTTCCCAGCGTGACGCTCTTGTCGCTATCGCTGCCCTCGGCCACACAGGTAAAATCAACAATGTTGCCGTACATCTGAATATTGATCTCCCCCAGCGCAGTGGCTGCCTGCGCGCTGGCGTGAAGCATCATCAGTGTCATCGCGGCGAAATGCCAGTTCCGGTTCCGCATCTCTTCCCCTTAATCGTAATCCACACGCAGATAACCCCGCGACGTGAAACGGCCTTCAGCAGGCTTATTCCCCGTCACGCTGACCGGCCAGACCCGGATCCCCACCAGCGCCTGCGCGCTGTCGTCGAGACGGAACGGGATTTTGCTGGTCAGGTTGTTGGGCGTTAGCGGGGTACCGCTTTCGTTGGCAATCACAAACCCCACATCGGGGTTATCCGACACCACCGCGTTGCTGGAGACCTTTTCTGCCTCAACGCGCATCGTCAGCATTGCGTTCGCTTCCACGTTGGTGCATTTGATGGCGATGGTTTTGCTTTGCGCGGTTACCCCCTCCGGTTTGTTACCCGCCCCGGCCTTGCTGAACAGGGAGGCCCCGATATCGCCGAAGTCAAACTCCACGATATTCCCCGCATTGATGGCGCAGCTTTGCGGCACCTGAATGGTCCCGCTGTAGCTGATGGTGTAGACCGGCGAGGTTAACGGATCAGAAGAGGTAGTGGTGACATAGACGCGGAACATGGTCGCCCGCGGGATCACCACCATATTTATAAACCGTCGTGTCACTTTAAGGCGAAAGACGAGGCTGGAATCCTGAACGCCAAACGGTTTGTTTTTAGAGACGTTCGGGTGACTCCCCATCTGGATGTAACTTTTGGGCGGATAAAATACGCCAGCAAAGCTGTCCGTAATTTTCATTGCCCCATCCAGATAGTCGTTTAGCTTCAGGTACTGATAGCCATCACTCGTTCCCGTGACCGGGTAATCGGTAACATAACTACGTTTGGTCGTGTTTCCGGTGGTGCCCTTCGGGCAGACGGCATTCACCCCCACCCACTGCGATTTCTCGCTGAGCGTCACCACCTGTCCGATCTGGTTATTCGAACTGTTAAATTTATCCGTCAGGTCGTAATGCACCTCCGTAGGGACGCCCTTTTCATTCACACACACGGTGGCTAAGGCATTCCCCACGGGCAAAATAGAGAGAAGTGATAAAGCCAGGCAATGGATTTTACTCACAGCGAATCCCCTTAAGTGTGATTGCCTGTTGCAGGCTCTTTTCTGGCAAGCTGTAGTGCGCACGACACTGGGATTGCATCCCGTTGCCCCACTGGATCAGCAGTTCACCTTCCAGCGGCAGGCCGCTCAGGTAAATCTGTCCGTCATCGCCCACCATACTGGTGACGCCGCTCTGGGTTTCACGCACCACGGCACCGAATGGCACAGGCTGGTTGCCGCGCGTGACGGTCAGCAGGGCGCGCACGCCAATACGGGTATCAAAGCTGGCGCGTACCAGCGCCCCTTTTGTCGGCACCACGCTGCTCACGTTATTTTCGATATCGGTGTTATTGCTCATGGTGTTGGTATCCAGCGCCACGCGGTTATAGCGGTAGACGGTGGCATACGGCATCACCGCATAGCCACGCCAGTCGGTTTTCACACCGGTCTGGTTTTCCACGCTCACGCCCGATGCTCCCGGCGCTTTGATCAGAACGTTGGTATCACCCAGCGGCTGGCTGAAGGTTACGCCATCCGCATGGCCGACCACGCCGCCGGAGAGCTGCCAGTTGAGATCGTGCTGGTCGCGTGCGTAGTTGTAGCCAACCCCCAGCGTGCCGTAGGTTGCCTGCCAGTTCGCGCTGGCGCTTCCGCTTGAGCCGTTATTGCTGGTGTGGCCCTGGGTCACGCTGTAGTTCAGGTTGCGATCTTCCAGCAACGTCCCACTGACCCCGGTTTGCCAGCTTGTGTCGCCATCACTATTACGGCTGGCTGACGCCGTGGCATAGGCGCGGTCAATGGCGCTGTCCCGACGAAAACCCTGGCGGGTAAAGAGGCTGAACGGTACGGAGAGGTTAAACGACGCGATTCGGTCCGTGCCGTCTATCCCGACCGATTTGTTCCATGACCAGGACACGGAGTAGTTGACGCCCTTCACGCCACCCGCGTACCCCAGCTGATACCAGAGGTTGGACTCATCGGTGCCCCAGTACGTCTGTTCACTACCGGAGATATAGACCGAGCCGTAATCCCCCAGCGACTGGGAAATATTGAGCTGGAAACGCCCTTTTTTATTCCACGTCAGGTTGTGATAACTCTCCACATCCGGCACACCGTCATCATCCTGGTTGTCGGCATACTGGTAGCCTTCCATCGAACGCCACGCGACATCGTCCAGGGTGTAGAACCCTTTTGTGGAGTAGCGGTAGCCCAGCAGCTGGAAGTTGGTTCCGAATCCGTTAAGCGATTTTGCATAGAGGAAACGCAGCGACTGCCCTTCATGGCGGCTGTCATCCGCGAGCTGACTGCGGGCATGGGTGATATCGAGCGACACTGCCCCCCAGTCACCGAGGTTTTTCCCCGCCCCGATGGCCACCGCGGTATAACGTGACGCGAGTTGGGTACCGCCGTACAGCGTGTAGCCGTCGCCAAGCCCGGTAATCAACGTACCCTGCGTGAAGAATGGCGTATCCTGTTCGCTGTTGCCGCTGCGGTAATCCCCGGCCACCAGGTCATATTTCCAGCGACCTTCGCGCTGCAGGAGGGGCACGGTGGAATACGGCACGGTATAGCGCTGCTGGCTGCCATCCTTCTCTTCAACCGTCACCTCAAGGTCACCGCTTGACGAGGTTGGGTTAAGATCGGTGATGGCAAAGGCGCCAGGCTGTACATAGCTTTGATAGATAACGTAGCCGTTTTGTCGAACGACCACTTTGGCGGGCGTTCGGGCGATGCCGCGAACGGTTGGCGCGTAGCCCTGCAGGCTGTCCGGGTACATGCTGTCAGACGAGAAGAGCCGCCCGCCGCGAAAACCCACGCTGTCGAAAACGTCATTACCGGTATTGCTGTCGCCCAGTACCAGCTCGCTTTTCAGCGGGATCACGGTGCGCTGCGCCCAGGTGCCAATATTCTGCCAGTTGCTGTGCCGCTGCCCGTTATTCTGTGTATAACGCCATGCGCCATTATTGCGTAAACGCCACGCGCCATAGTTCAGCCCGCTCTGCAGGTTCAGATAATAGCTGTCGTCCTCGCTCCCGCGGTTGCCGGTAAAGCTGTAGTTCACCAGCGCGGCAGGGATCCCTTCATCCCATTGATCGGGCGGAATATAACCGCGTGCGCTGTTCTGCATCGCCACCTGTGGCAGGCTGATATTCAGGCGCAACGAGGCAAAGTTGAACGCGATCTCACTGCCGGGAATAGCCTTCGCCAGGGGAATACAGGTCTCCCCTTTTACGTTAACCAGCTCAGGAAAGGCCGCGATATTGACGCCAAAACGCTCCAGCATCACGCGCGTAATGCACGGCGACAGCCCACCGGCAACCGGCGGTGTATTGTCGGCCTGCTCGAAGCGCACATCCTGCGTCGCGATAAACTCATCGTTACGCCAGATATCCACGCGATAAACGCCAGGCGCCTGCTGGTGACCTTGTTCAAAACGCGATAAATCCGCCACGTTGGCGGTGTCATCGGACAAGAAGGCCGGGTTAAAGTAGCTTTCGCTCCAGCCAGCCTGTGGCCAGAGCGCTGCCATCAGCGCCAGTGCGACCGGGCAGTAACGTCCCTGGTGATTATTCATCGCCCTGACTCTGCTCACAGGTTGACGCTACGCGCCGGCGTAATGGCACCGTAGTCATTCACGCTCTGCCAGGAGAGCGTACCGCTTGCGGCGGCTGGCAGTACCTGCTGCGCCGAGTTTTTAGGCGCAACCATCAGGTTATCCAGCGTCTGTCCGCCCAGCTTCATATTGACCAGCGTGATGTAATACGGCGAAGCGTTACTGACTTTGAGGTGGTTGCCGACGCGCTCAAAACGCAGCTGCGAGAGCGCCTCTTCCGGCTGCATCGGCAGATTTGTCGGGCGGACAAACAGCTTGATCCGCGACAGGATAGCCAGCTGCAGCACGTTATTGTTTTCCGTTTTCGCTTTGTTCACGGACGGGATCGCTTTCACGTTCATGTAGAAGAGCGATTCACGATCGGCAGGCAGCGCGGGCCCGGCATAAATAATGCGCAGCGTGTTTTCGCTGTCCGGCTCGCTGACAAACAGCGGCGGGGTCACGGCAAAGGTTTTTTCTTTTTGCCCGTTCGCATTTTCGATCCACGCGTTGATTAAATAGCGCTCTTGTTTATTGCTGTTGGTGATCGCCAGCGAAGTTTGCTTTGCATCTGCCGGATAAATAACGCGGGTGGCCCCCAGCGCAATACCGCCGGAAGCATTTGCGCATGCAGAAACCATCATTAAAATTAACGATAAAAACAGTCCTGGTTTAATTAGGGTATTCATCACAACCGTACCTTTAATAATGTGTTCGCAGGTGTTATGGATAAATCAACGTAAACCAGACATCCGACTGAATATTGCCTGGCACGAGGTGTTCGGAAATAGCCCGATAGCGGGCGCTAAAATGAAACGCAAGCTCACTGGTATTCACCGGCAACCAGCTGACGGCCGTTGCGTTCGGGATAATCTGACGTTGTTGTTCGTCAAAAAGAGCCAGCCCGACGCCGCTGCTTATCGGTGATTCACCTGGCCGCGATGTCGTCAGAAAAACCTGCGGATCTTCTGCTGGCGTAACGCCCTGAAACTGGATCCCCACGGTGCGCGAGACATCCACGCTGCAATCCAGCAGCCGCACGGTGAAGGGCACATTGACCGTGGAAAAACTGCCCACACCGGAAAATGAATTGGTTCGGTACTGCCCCATTTCGATGCGCATGTTCTGGCTGTCGGGTGCCACGGCGCAGCCGCCGTTCACCAGCTCACCTCTGAGATGAACTTTGCCGCCGTCGATTACCACGGTATGTGCTGAGGCCTGGCAGGCCATCGCAAGGGTTAACAGCAGTAGTGTTCCGGTCCTTGTCATCCTTCGTTCCTGGCCTTTGCGTATGACGGCCTCTTCCCTGAGGCCTGAACATCCCTGTGCGGAGGAATTACTCGTATTTCATTACGAAAGTGGCGTCAGCGTTTGCCTGGCCTGGCTCGGTGGTCGCAGCCGTTGATTTGTAACGCGCGGTGAAGTTCAGGGTGTTAGTCCCTTCGATCAGGTTCTGCGCGGCAGAGAAGGTTGAACCATCTGGAGTCAGGGTGGTGGATTTGCTGTCGAGGATCTCGATGCCCACGCCCTTCGCGGAGTTGTCGTTGTTACCAGAGGTTACCGCCAGCAGGGTTTTGTCGGTCGCGTCGATCTGACCGGTGAACGCAACTGCGGCCGTTTTCGCAACCAGCGGGTCACAATCATTCAGTTCAATGGTGAACGGAATATTAGAGGTGGTGTCACCCACTTTCGTGAACTTCGCGGTACGGTATTGGCCCAGGTTAACCGTCTGCTCGGAAGAATCAGTATTTACTGAACATGCAGCATTAACCAGTTCACCTTTAAAGTGTACGGTACCGCCATTTACGGTAACCGGAGTGACTGTATCTTCTGCATTTGCGGCACCCGCAACCAGGGCCAGAGTAGCAATAACAGTAGAAGCAATGTTGCTGAGTTTCATGTCTATTCCTTTAAAATGTAAATAACCCTTCCCGCGAATAATCGGGAATAAGAAATACGTTCAATTGATTAATTGAAAGCTTATTTCGGAGGAGACAAAGTAGCTCATGAATGTATTTTAAAATATGTCAAAACGCTGTCATTTCGCCAGGTCACATCCTAATCCTGCCTAAGAAATTGACCATCCCCTCAGAAGGGTTTTTACGGCCTCCTGATGAAAACTCGCAAAGGGTGACTGACAGCGGCGCTCGCTTCTGACAAAATACAGGCAATCCCCCCTTTCAAACGTTACAGACGGAATCTTCTCTCTGATGGCAGCAAAGATTATTGACGGTAAAACGATTGCGCAGCAGGTGCGCTCTGAGGTCGCGGAAAAAGTGAAGGCGCGTAAAGCTGCCGGAAAACGCGCCCCCGGGCTGGCCGTTGTGCTGGTCGGCAGCAACCCGGCATCGCAGATTTATGTCGGCAGCAAACGCAAAGCGTGTGAAGAGGTGGGGTTCGTCTCCCGCTCTTACGATTTGCCGGAAACCACCAGCGAAGCAGAGCTGCTGGAACTTATTGATACCCTGAATGCCGACAACGCGATCGACGGTATTCTGGTTCAGCTGCCGCTGCCAGCCGGCATCGACAACGTGAAGGTGCTGGAACGTATCGCCCCCGACAAAGACGTTGACGGTTTCCACCCGTACAACGTGGGCCGTCTGTGCCAGCGCGCCCCGCGTCTGCGTCCGTGCACGCCGCGCGGAATCGTTACGCTGCTGGAGCGTTATAACATAGATACCTACGGTCTGAACGCCGTGGTCATTGGCGCATCAAACATTGTTGGCCGTCCGATGAGCATGGAGCTGCTGCTCGCTGGTTGCACCACCACCGTGACCCACCGCTTCACCAAAAATCTGCGTCATCACGTAGAAAACGCCGATCTGCTGATCGTGGCGGTCGGGAAGCCGGGCTTTATTCCGGGTGAATGGATTAAAGAAGGCGCGATCGTTGTGGACGTCGGTATTAACCGTCTGGAAAACGGGAAAGTGGTCGGTGACGTGGTTTACGAAGATGCTGCGGCTCGCGCCTCTTACATTACTCCTGTACCGGGCGGCGTAGGCCCGATGACCGTTGCCACACTGATTCAGAATACTTTGCAGGCATGCGAAGAGTACCACGACGTAGAGGACGCGTAAGATGGCCACATTTTCATTAGGTAAACATCCGCACGTTGAGCTGTGCGATCTGCTGAAGCTGGAAGGCTGGACCGAAAGCGGCGCACAGGCCAAAATCGCCATTGCCGACGGGCTTGTTAAGGTGGACGGCGCAGTGGAAACCCGCAAACGCTGCAAAATCGTCGCGGGTCAGACCGTGAGCTTTGAAGGGCAAACCGTGACGGTGACCGCCTGATGCTCTCCCCCCTCTCCCGTCGGGAGAGGGAACCCACATTCCCCCACACCCATCACGGTTAATTATCGATCGACTTCAAATAATCACTATTTCATCTGTTGAAAAGTGAAAATTCTGTTGCGCGTTTTTCACTCTTTCCCCACGATAAGTAGAACGTTCTACTAAAACGTTCTACTTACAATAACAGCGCCAAAAAAGCGCTACTCGGGGGAAATCAGCATGAGTCTGATATCAGGGTTTGTTAAATCGCTCTCTAAATTATCGATGATTGGTCGCGCGTTAATGCTGCCAATTTCACTGCTTCCCGCTGCGGGCCTGCTGCTGGCCTTTGGCGATAAGTTTCACCTGCCGCTGATGATGAACGCGGGCGGGGTTATCTTTGATAACCTGCCGATGCTGTTTGCCATTGGTTCCGCCGTGGGGCTGGCATCCGAGTCCGGCATTGCCGCGCTCTCGGCGGCGGTCTCGGTGTTTGTCACCAACATCACCATCAGCACCGTCTTGAGCATCACGCCGGAAATGGCGTCTCAGGGCGGCAAATACGCGATGGTGGTCGGCATCCCGACGTTGCAGATGGGCGTCTTCGGCGGCCTGATCTGCGGTATTCTCGCCGCCTGGTGCTATAACCGTTTCCACACCCTGCAGCTGCCAGAGTTCCTCGGGTTCTTCTCCGGGAAACGCTTTGTGGCGATTGCGACAGCGTTTCTCTCTTTCCTGCTCGGCCTGCTGTTGCCGTATGTCTGGCAGCATATCCAGGCGGGCATCGATGCGCTCTCCGTGGTGGTTAATGGCGATAATCAGGCAGCCTCGACCTTTATCTTTGGTCTGGTGGAACGTGCGCTGATCCCGCTCGGCCTGCACCACATCTGGTATCCCTCTTTCTGGTATTCGTTTGGGGATTACACCACCCAGGCCGGTCAGGTGATTCACGGCGACCAGACCATCTGGTTTAAGATGCTGGAAGAAGGGGTCAAATCCTTCAGCAGTGACAGCTACCAGAACGCCGGTAAGTTCATGCAGGGTGAATTCCCGCTGATGCTGTTCGCGCTGCCTGCGGCGTGTCTGGCGATGTACCACGAAGCACACACCAAAAATAAAAAAATCGCGGCCGGTATTTTGTTCTCTGCGGCGCTCACCTGCTTCCTGACGGGGATCACCGAGCCGGTTGAATTTACCTTTATTTTCGTCGCCCCTATTCTGTACGTCTTTAACGCCATCATGGCCGGTCTGGCGTACATGACCATGTATCTGCTGCATGCGCATATCGCCAAGTCGTTCTCTGCGGGCTTTATCGACTACCTGTCGTTCGGGATCCTGCCGTCATTTAACGGCTACAAAACTAACTTCCTGAACGCCATTATTATCGGCATTCCGATGGGCCTGATTTACTACTTCACGTTCCGCTTTGTGATCCGTCGTTTCGACGTGAAAACGCCGGGCCGTACAGAAGTGACCGCCAGTGCGGACGATAAGTCAGATTCAGAACTCGCCACAGAGATCATCAACCTGCTGGGCGGCGCGCACAACATCGACTCCGTCGGCTCCTGCATCACCCGTCTGCGCCTGGAAGTGGCAAAAAGTGAAGCGGTTGATAAGGACGGTCTGAACGGCCTTGGCGCCCGCGGCGTAGTGTTCGTCGGTGATAACGGTATTCAGGTGATTTTCGGTGCCAGAGCACAGTTTATCGCCCAGACCATGTCCACCATGATTGGCAAATAATAAGATGCCTGAACGACACGTCTCCTGTACGCTGGGGGACGTTGTCTTATCTGGCTGATAATCGGTAAATTTCAGGGAGCGGTTTTGAAGAAAGTCAGCATTATTGATGTCGCAAAGCATGCGGGCGTTTCGGTCTCCACCGTGTCGCTGGTGCTGCGCCAGAAAGGGAAAATTTCAGACGCAACGATCGCGAAGGTCAATGCTGCCATCACTACGCTGGGCTATGTTCACAACGTCGCCGCTGCCAACCTCCGCGCCAACACCTCCAACCTGATCGGCCTGATCCTGCGCGACTTTAGCGACAGCTTTTCCATTAAGGTGATGGCGAGCATCGTCCAGGAGCTGGAGAGACAGGGGTATATGGTTTTCCTCGGCCAGCCGCTGAACGACCATGAACATCTTGAGCGCTGCCTGCTGTCGTTTAAACAGCAAGGGGTCGCCGGCGTTATCTATCTGGCCTCTGATACCCGGGCATCCTCGCTGCCGGAACACATCCGCCAGTGCCCGCTGCCGCTGGTGGTGGTCTCTCAGTCCCTGCTGGATGAAAAATGTAATCTGGTGATGCGCGACAACCGCCAGGCGGCGAACCTTGCCGCGCGTTATCTTATCGAGCGCGGACACCGCAACATTGCCTACATTGGGGGTCGTGAAGGCTGCCTTATCCGCGAGCAGCGTCTGCTCGGCTTTCGCAGCGCGATGACCCAGAACGGCCTGGTCTGGCGTGAGGAATACTCGCCTGCGTGTAGCGATGACACGCTGGCCGCAGGTTTCGCCACCCGCCAGCTGCTGGATAAAAACAACACCATCACCGCCCTGCTCTGCCACTCGCCGGATGCGATGATCGGCTCCATCTCCGGCATTCATCAGGTGGGGCGCACCGTGGGGAAAGATGTGTTTCTCACCCAGCAGGTCGCGCTGGTTGGTTTTGAAGATATGCTGCACGTGAACCTGACGTCTCCCTCGTTTACCTACGTTTCCTCCGCCAGTGAGGAGACGGGGCGTCAGACGGCGGGGTTGATCATCCGCAAGCTAAAAGAGCCGGAACTGCAAACACAGCGTATCACCCTTTCCGGGCAGCTTATTGCCCGGGAATCGGCGTAATTAAGACGCTAACACCATCCTCATTGCGCCCATTCGCTGCTATATTTCCCTGCTTTGCCATGGATAATCGCAATGCCTACCGTTATCACCCACGCTGCAGTGCCTTTGTGTCTGGGCTTAGGCCTGGGACGTAAAATCATTCCTCCCCGCCTGCTGTTTGCCGGCGTCGTCCTCGCCATGCTGCCGGACGCCGACGTGCTGGCGTTTAAGTTCGGCGTTGCCTACGGTAATGTGTTCGGCCACCGCGGCTTTACCCACTCCCTGCTGTTTGCCTTTGTGGTGCCGATACTTTGCGTACTGATGGGCCGACGATGGTTTCGGGCAAGTCTGACCCGCTGCTGGCTGTTCTTAACCGTGTCTCTGCTGTCGCACAGCTTGCTGGATTCCATCACCACCGGTGGGAAAGGCGTCGGCTGGCTGTGGCCGTGGTCAGATGAACGGTTCTTTGCACCGTGGCAGGTCATTAAGGTCGCGCCGTTTGCGCTGTCACGCTATACCACGCCCTACGGGCATCAGGTGATTATGTCGGAGCTGCTGTGGGTGTGGCTGCCAGGAGTTGTGCTGATGGGGCTGTTGTGGTGGAAGCGGAGGTAAAAGCAAAACGGCAACCCAGTTGCCGTTTTAGTGTTTGCACCCTTTCCCGGTGGGAGAGGGCATCAGCGCGCACCAGAATTATTTCCGACGCCAGGTGGTTCCCTGCGGGCCATCTTCCAGAATGATGCCCATTTCCGTCAGACGGTTACGCGCGGCATCTGCTGCCGCCCAGTCTTTCGCCTGACGCGCTTCCAGACGCGCGTTGATAAGTTGCTCAATCTCCGCCACTTCGCTATCGTCCGCCTGCGCACCGCTTTGCAGGAACAGATCCGGTTCCTGCTCCAGCAGACCCAGTACCGAAGAGAGCTTACGCAGATGGGAGGCCAATGCATTCGCTGCCGCCATATCTTCTGACTTCAGACGGTTAACTTCACGCGCCATATCAAACAGCACGGAGTAGGCTTCCGGCGTGTTGAAGTCATCGTTCATCACGTCAATAAAGCGCGCTTCAAATGCCTCACCGCCTGCCGCGGGTACAGATTTATCGGTACCGCGCAGGGCAGTGTACAGACGCTCCAGTGCCGCACGCGCCTGTTTCAGGTTCTCTTCGCTGTAGTTCAGCTGGCTGCGATAGTGACCAGACATCAGGAAGTAGCGCACGGTTTCCGCATCGTAATATTTCAGCACGTCGCGCACGGTGAAGAAGTTGCCCAGAGATTTAGACATCTTCTCACGGTCAACCATCACCATCCCGGAGTGCATCCAGTAGTTCACATACTCGCCGCCATGCGCACAGGTTGACTGTGCAATTTCGTTTTCATGGTGCGGGAACATCAGATCCGAACCGCCACCGTGAATATCGAAATGTTTGCCCAGCTGTTTGCAGTTCATCGCCGAGCACTCAATGTGCCAGCCAGGACGCCCTTCGCCCCACGGGGAAGGCCAGCTTGGTTCGCCCTCTTTGGACATCTTCCACAGCACGAAGTCCATCGGGTTACGCTTCACGTCCACCACATCAACGCGCGCACCGGCCTGCAGCTGATCCAGATCCTGACGGGAAAGCTGACCGTAGGTAGGGTCAGTCGGCACGGAGAACATCACGTCACCGTTATCGGCCACATAGGCGTGACCACGTTCGATCAGCTTTTCGGTGATGTCGATAATTTCGTGGATATGGTGGGTGGCACGCGGCTCGCTGTCCGGACGCTGAATATTCAGGGCGTCGAAATCTTTGTGCATTTCCGCGATCATACGATCCACCAGCGCAACAAAGCTTTCGCCATTTTCGTTCGCGCGCTTGATGATTTTGTCGTCAATGTCGGTGATGTTACGCACGTATTTCAGGTTGTAGCCCAGAAAACGCAGGTAGCGCGAGACAACGTCGAATGCAACAAAGGTACGGCCATGGCCGATATGACAGAGATCGTAAACCGTAATACCACACACGTACATGCCGACTTCCCCGGCATGGATAGGTTTAAATTCCTCTTTTTGGCGCGTCATTGTATTAAAGATTTTTAACATCGAAGATTCCATGTAAACACGTGTGTGGTTGAAAACCGGTTATTCTACCTGTAATTCAAACCTGAAGCAGCACACAATGCAAGGTGATCGCATCCTGTGGTTATGCTATAACAAGCCCCTATAGATGACCCAAACGCGGGTCGACGTACCACAATAACGGAACAGGATGCAAAAATGGTTACTTTCCACACTAATCATGGCGATATCGTAATCAAAACCTTTGATGACAAAGCGCCTGAAACAGTTAAAAACTTCCTGGACTACTGCCGCGAAGGTTTCTACAACAACACTATTTTCCACCGCGTGATCAACGGCTTTATGATCCAGGGCGGCGGTTTCGAACCTGGCATGAACCAGAAAGCGACGAAAGAAGCGATCAAAAACGAAGCGAACAACGGTCTGAAAAACACCCGTGGTACGCTGGCGATGGCGCGTACGCAGGCTCCTCACTCTGCAACAGCCCAGTTCTTCATCAACGTTGCTGACAACGACTTCCTGAACTTCTCCGGCGAAAGCCTACAGGGTTGGGGCTACTGCGTCTTCGCAGAAGTGGTTGAAGGTATGGACGTAGTCGACAAAATCAAAGCCGTGGCGACCGGCCGCAGCGGCATGCATCAGGACGTTCCAAAAGAAGACGTCGTGATTAACAGCGTGACCGTCAGCGAGTAATTCGTGGCGACACTCTTTATTGCAGATTTGCACCTGCAAACAGAAGAACCGGCGATCACCGCCGGTTTTCTGCGTTTTTTACGCGGTGAAGCGAAAAGTGCCGATGCACTTTACATTCTGGGTGACCTGTTTGAAGCCTGGATTGGCGACGACGATCCCAACCCGCTGCACCGTGAGATGGCGGCTGCCATTAACGCGCTGGTCGATTCCGGCGTCCCCTGCTTCTTTATCCACGGCAACCGTGATTTCCTGCTCGGCAAGCGCTACGCCCGCGAAAGCGGCATGACGCTGCTGCCGGAAGAGCAGGTACTCGACCTTTATGGCCGAAAGGTGTTAATCATGCACGGTGACACACTCTGCACTGACGACACCGGCTATCAGGCGTTTCGCGCTAAGGTTCATACCCCGTGGATCCAAAAACTATTCCTGGCTCTGCCGCTGTTTATCCGCAAGCGGATCGCAGCCAGAATGCGTGCCGACAGTAAGGCCGCGAACAGCGGCAAATCCATGGCCATTATGGACGTTAATCCCCAGGCGGTAGTCAGGGTCATGGAAAAACACCGCGTTCAGTGGTTGATCCACGGTCATACTCATCGTCCCGATGTGCATACCCTTACCGCCAACGGCGAAGCGGCCCACCGCGTCGTCCTGGGGGCCTGGCACAGCGAAGGTTCAATGGTCAGCGTCACGCCTGACGGTGTGGAACTGATCGCTTTCCCGTTTTAATCCGCCAAAAAATCATTCTATTTTTTTGAACAATATCGGCAAATTGTTTCGATTTTAATCAGCCCGTGGTCGGCCTATTATTTATCACATCAGGGCAACACGCCCTATCCCAGATAAAACATTTAAGGAATACGACCATGAAATCCATCAAAACTTTCGTTGTAGTTTCCGCACTCTCTCTGATCTCTTTCGGTTCTTTTGCTCAGAGCGTCAGCGCCACTGCCTCTACCCTTGACCGCGCAGAAGCGAAAATTGCCGCTCAGGCTGCTGAACAGGGCGCGTCTTACAAAATCACCAGCGCTCAGTTTAACAACCGCGTTCACATGACGGCAGAACTGACCAAATAAGACGTCTGCTGACCGTGCCGCCCGTCAAAAGCACATCAAAGCACATCGATGCCTGATAAAACAGACCGCCAGAACGCGGTCTGTTTTGTTATCTCCTGAGAGCCACAACGGCTCAGTTTTTAACCGCGCAACCGTTTTCCTTGCCCCTATTACATGCTATTCTCTGTGCCCTCGAAAGCAGTGTGTTTCGCACCACAGGAGTTTTAAGACGCATGTCTTCCCGCAATAATCCGGCGCGTGTCGCCATCGTGATGGGGTCCAAAAGCGACTGGGCTACCATGCAGTTCACCGCCGAAATCTTTGAAATCCTGAATGTTCCGCACCACGTTGAAGTGGTCTCCGCACACCGTACACCAGACAAACTGTTCAGCTTCGCCGAAAGCGCCGAAGAGAAGGGTTATGAGGTGATCATTGCCGGTGCGGGCGGCGCAGCACATCTGCCAGGCATGATTGCCGCCAAAACGCTGGTACCGGTTCTGGGTGTTCCGGTGCAAAGCGCTGCGTTAAGTGGTGTCGATAGCCTCTATTCCATCGTTCAGATGCCGCGTGGCATTCCGGTCGGCACGCTGGCCATTGGTAAAGCGGGCGCTGCCAACGCTGCCCTGCTCGCCGCGCAGATCCTGGCGACTCACGATAAAGCGTTACATCAGCGTCTGGCGGACTGGCGTAAAGCTCAGACCGACGAGGTGCTGGACAATCCGGACCCGCGGGGTGCGGCATGAAGCAGGTATGTGTCCTCGGTAATGGTCAGTTAGGCCGTATGCTGCGTCAGGCCGGCGAGCCGCTGGGTATTGCCGTCTGGCCCGTCGGGTTGGATGACGAACCGGAAGCCGTGCCGTTTCACCAGAGTGTGATCACCGCGGAGATTGAACGCTGGCCACAAACGGCCCTGACGCGCGAGCTGGCGCGTCACAATGCCTTCGTTAACCGCGACGTCTTTCCCATTATTGCTGACCGTCTGACGCAAAAGCAGCTGTTCGATAAGCTCGGGCTGCCGACTGCGCCGTGGCAGCTGTTGTCCGATAAAAGCGAGTGGAAGGATGTTTTTGCAATGCTGGGCGAGCTGGCAATTGTGAAGCGTCGCGTCGGCGGGTACGACGGTCGTGGACAGTGGCGTCTGCGCGCCGATGACACTCACGAGCTGCCGGACGATTGCTACGGGGAGTGCATCGTTGAGCAGGGCATTAACTTCAGCGGTGAAGTCTCTCTGGTGGGCGCTCGCGGGCAGGACGGCCATACCGTTTTTTATCCGCTGACGCATAACCTGCATCAGGACGGGATCCTGCGTACCAGCGTTGCATTCCCGCAGGCCAGTGCTGAACAGCAGGCGCAGGCAGAAGAGATGCTCTCTGCCATCATGCACGAACTCGGTTACGTGGGCGTCATGGCGATGGAGTGTTTTGTCACGCCGTCCGGTCTGCTGATTAACGAACTGGCACCGCGCGTTCACAACAGCGGTCACTGGACCCAAAACGGGGCGTCCATCAGCCAGTTCGAGCTGCACCTGCGCGCCATCACTGACCTGCCGCTGCCGCAGCCGGTGGTGAACAGCCCGTCGGTGATGATCAACCTGATCGGTACCGATCTGAACTACGACTGGCTCAAGCTGCCGCTGGTGCATCTGCACTGGTATGACAAAGAGGTGCGTCCGGGTCGTAAGGTCGGTCACCTGAACCTGAACGATACCGACACCGATCGTCTGAGCGCCACGCTGGAAGCGATTATTCCTCTCCTGCCGCCGGAATACGCGAGCGGAATTATCTGGGCGCAATCAAAGCTTAAGTAATACTCCTCTGCCGGGGAGTTGACCTTCCCCCTCCCCGGCGTACAATCCCCGCCCATTGCAGCTTAGTTTTCTTCTGGAAAAACCATGAACGATGGAACGGACTATCGCGCGATCCTCGCATCCGATACCCCTTTAATCGACGTTCGCGCGCCGATCGAATTCGCCCAGGGCGCGATGCCTGCGGCAATCAACCTGCCTCTGATGAACGATGATGAACGCGCCGCCGTCGGTACCTGCTATAAACGCCAGGGGCCGGACGCTGCGCTTGCTCTCGGCCATAGCCTGGTCGCAGGCAATACCCGTGAGATGCGCATTAACGCCTGGCGCGAAGCCTGCCTCTCCCACCCCACCGGCTACCTCTGCTGCGCGCGTGGCGGTCAACGCTCGCATATCACTCAGGCCTGGTTGAAAGCGCGCGGCGTGGATTACCCGCTGATCGCAGGCGGCTATAAAGCGCTGCGTCAGACCGCGATTGAGGTAACCGCTGAGCAGGTGCAAAAACCGATGGTGCTGATCGGCGGCTGTACCGGGAGCGGCAAAACGTTGCTGGTGAAACAGCACGCGCAGGGCGTGGATCTGGAAGGGCTGGCACACCATCGCGGCTCGTCGTTTGGCCGCACGCTTACACCACAGCTTTCGCAGGCGAGCTTCGAAAATCAGCTCGCCGTCGTGCTGTTGAAAAAAGAGGCCGCACGCTGGGTGCTGGAGGATGAAGGGCGGATGATTGGTTCCAACCACCTGCCGGAATGCCTGCGAGACCGCATGGTTCAGGCGCCTGTTGTGGTAGTAGAAGACCCGTTTGATGTCCGTCTTGAACGCCTGCGTGAAGAGTATTTCGACCATATGTGGGCGGATTTTTCTGCTGCCTTTGGCGAAGAGGCGGGCTGGAACGCGTACAGCGAATACCTGCACCACGGCCTGTTTGCCATTCGCCGCCGTCTGGGGCTGCAGCGCTTTGCAGACTTTACGGCGCTGCTGAATTCCGCGCTGCAGGAGCAACAACGTTCTGGTAGCACCGACGCGCATTTGCGCTGGCTTGCCCCGCTGCTGAACGACTATTACGACCCGATGTACACCTGGCAGCTGGCAAAAAAGGCGGAGAAGATTGTGTATCGCGGAACGTTTGAGGACGTTGCTGACTGGCTCAATCGCTGAATCACGCGCAAAAAAAACGGCAACCCAGGGTTGCCGTTTTCATAGCGGGGTGACTCCCCTGCTGACTGAACTTAGAAGTCGTAACGCAGACGCACCAGGTTCATGTCGCCCAGGTTATCCGTGCTGGAGGTGAACACGTGTTCGTAATCAACACGGAAACCGTAGTCCAGCTGGACGCTAACACCCACGCCGTTATCGATACGCTGGTAGTTACGACCATTCACGTACTCAATACGGTCACCCATGAAGTAAGGCTGGATGGATTTCACCGCATACTGATCGATTGGGAATTTGTACCCTGCGAAGTATTCAATACCCCATGCATCACCGGCAAAGTAGTTGTCAGTAGACACTTTTTTGGTGGTCAGGAAGTTCTGGTACCAGCCGCCGCCAGCCGAGAAGGTCCAGTTATCCGGCGTCCAGCTCAGCGCGGTACCGAGGATATTCTGGTCGTAAGATTTGCTGTCGCCGTTGTCCGGGTTACGCATGTCCGCGCGGGTATAGTTCCACGCTGCGCCCCAGGTCAGATCGGTGGTCAGGTGGTAATCCAGACCCAGTGAACCGCCGCCTTTACGTTTGTAACGCAGGCCATTGCCCGGCAGGTATTCGCTGTCTTCAAACAGGTAGGATGCATAGATATCCGCATCGCCTACGGTTTTCTTATATTTCAGCATCTTGCGTGAACGATAAGAGCCGTCGTAGTCACCGTTGATCCCGTTACCTGGAGCCTGACCAATCATGTCGTAGTCCCAGATATCGGTTTTCACGCCAACCACATCATAGTAAACGCTGTTCTGTTGACCGAAGGTCAGCGTACCCCAGGTGTCGCTCTTCAGACCGGTGTACAGCATACGGCGAGAGGTGTCGTTAGCACCTTCAGCGTAGTGGTTATCCCAGTTGAACAGCGCCGGAATGTTCACACCCAGCTCGTAGTAGCTGATCCAGCTGATGTCATCAAACAGATAGTAATCTGCTGCGAAACGGAAACGGGTGCCGCCGTCGAAGCCATTACGTTTGTAGGAGCCTTTATCGCCGTCGCCCGTCATCATGTTGAACTGAGGACGAATACTGCCGCCAACGGTAAAGTTAAGACGGCTCAGCGGGTTACCTGCCTGAGGGTCTTGTTTAAGAACCGTGATTTCCGCCTGAGATGCGAAGGAGGTCAATGCCACTGCTGCGCCAATTGTTACTGCCAGCGCTGATTTTTTTATAGTCATTATTTTTCCTTTATAGACACGCTGCTAAATATTTAGCAGGTGAATATTAACTGGAAATAATCTTGCTGTGTGCGCGGGTTTTTAATGTTTTGTGCTACTAAATGCATGGGTATTACCGATTTGTGCTACTAAATTATTACGCACCAGCAGATAAACCGGTGCGTAATTATCACGGATTTGAACTAACTGGCAAACTGACGGAACAGCGCTTTCCCTTTTAGCAATCGCGTGCCGAGCCAGCCGCCGCACAGCGACAGCAGCACCGCACCGCAGACCGGCAGCGTGAACCACAGCCGCCAGTCAGGCTCCCACGGGAAATCGAAGACCCGGGTCTGCAGCACGGCTAACGCCGTCTCAGCACCCATCGCCGCCACCAGACCCGAGACCAGCCCCAGCAGGGCAAACTCGCTCCACAGCGTGGTGCGCAGCAGTCGCTTACTCGCCCCGAGCGTGCGATAGACCACCAGCTCCTGATGACGCTGCCGCATCCCGACCTGCACCTGGGCCAGCAACAACAGTACGCCGCAGATCGTCACCAGCACCACCATGACCTCCAGTGCCCGGCTGACCTGCTCCAGCACCTGCCCGACCTGTTTAAGGATCGCGCCAATATCCAGCAGGCTGACCGTCGGAAATTCGCGGTTCAGCCGGGTCAGCATACCGTTACCGTTTTCCCAGCGGAAACTGGTGAGCCAGCTTTGCGGCTGTCCGTCCAGTGCGCCTGCGGGGAAAATAAAGAAGAAGTTCGGCCGCAGGCTTTCCCAGTCCACCTTACGCAGGCTGGTGACCTTAGCGCTAAAGTCCTGCGTATCGCCGGTAAAGGTCACGCTGTCGCCCAGCCTGACGTTCAGGCGCGTCGCCAGCCCCTCTTCCATCGACACTTCACCCGCTTTCGGCGGCCAGCTGCCGGCGGTAATCGGGTTGTGATCTGGACGTTTCTCCTGCCAGGTCAGGTTCAGTTCGCGGTTAAGCGATTCATCCTTGTTTCCCTCTGTGGACTGGCCGTTGATCTGCGTCAGACGCGCACGGACGATGGGGTAGAACGACTCCGGCACAATCTGGTGTTCCGCCAGGAACGTCTTCAGCGGTGTCACCTGCTCAGGGGCGATATTGATCAGGAAATAGTTCGGGCTTTCCGGCGGAAGCTGCTGTTGCCAGCGATCCAGCAGATCGCCGCGCAGCACCAGCAGCAGTGCCAGCAGCATAAACGACAGCGAAAAGGCAGACAGCTGACTCAGCGTAGACCAGGGCTGGTGCAGCAGACGATTCACCGCCAGCCGCACGGGAAGCGACTTCACCGTCAGCTTTTTAAGCACATTAAGGAGCACCCAGCCGACCACACCACACAGCAGCGCCAGCACCACCGCCCCGGCCAGTACGGCCCACAGCAGCGTGCTGCCGCCCATCAGCCAGGCCAATAACCCAACCGACACCGCAACAATGACAGGAAGATAGAACTTCAGCGGCCAGACGTTGGCCACCACGTCACGGCGCAGTACGCGCAGCGGCTGCGTCGCGAGCAACAGCCGGTACGGGCGAAGCCCCACCAGCACCGAAATCACCATCATCGCGCCAATCGCCCACAGCCACGGCCAGAGGCTGGCCGGTGGAAGTGCGGCAGGCAGTACCGGTTTCAGCATGACCATCAGCAGCTTTTCAAACAGCAGCCCCATCGCCCCACCGGTGAGTGCTGACAACACCAGCAGCATCAGCCACTGGCCGACAATCAGCTTACGCAGCTGGGCGCTGCCCGCGCCGAGGGTTTTGAGGATCGCCACCAGATCGTATCGGCTGCGGCAGTAGTGCCCCATGGCCACCGCCACCGCCGCCACGGCCAGCAGCAGGGTTAACAGCGCTGAAAGCAGCAGGAACTGCTGAGACCGTTCGAGAGATTTACCAAGCGCCCCTTCGTCCTGCTCCAGTCCGTACCAGCGGTGCTCCGGTTTTAACTGCGGCAGCAGCCATTTTTCATACGCGTCAAGCTGGGCGGGCGTTCCCGCAAACTTATAGCGCCAGGTGACGCGGCTTCCCGGCTGCACGGCATGGGTATTCGCCACATCAGCGGTATTCATCAGCAAGCGCGGGGCAAGCTGGAACGGGTTAAAGCCGGAGTCAGGTTCCTGAATCACTTCCCCGGCGATACGGAGCGTGGCGTCACCCACGTCGATGCTGTCACCCGTTTTCAGGTTCAGCAGCGCCATTAAACGTGGCGCCAGCAGCACCGTGCCCGGTTTCGGCTTTAAGCCAGGCGGGCTGGTCTGCAGTTCACCGTACAGCGGGTAAAGGTCGTCGACGGCTTTGACGCTCGCCAGCTGCGGCGTATCGCCGGCAAAGGTCATGGTCTGAAAGCTCAGCTGTTCCCCCACCTTCAGCCCACGCTTACGCGCCTCGTCAAGCCAGCCCGGCGGGACGGGACGCGAGCTTTGCAGCGCCCTGTCTCCGGCCATAAACTCGCGGCTTTGCTGGCTTAACCCTTTCTCCATGCGATCGCTGACGCTGCCCAACGCCAGCACGCAGGCTACCGCCAGGCTTAACGCCATCCAGACAATCAACAGCGTGGGCGAGCGCCATTCGCGCCAGAACCAGCGGGCAATCATGCTTCCTCCTGCAGTTCACCGTTAACCAGCCGCAGGCGACGGTCGCAGCGGACAGCCAGTTGCGGATCGTGGGTCACCAGAATCAGCGTGGTCCCGTGTTCACGGTTGAGCGAAAACAGCAGGTCGGCAATTTTATCCCCGGTCTTACGGTCGAGGTTTCCGGTAGGCTCATCCGCAAACAGCACGTCCGGGCGGCCGTTAAACGCCCGGGCCAGGGCCACACGCTGTTGCTCCCCGCCGGAAAGCTGTGCCGGAAGATGGTCGAGGCGTTTGCCAAGCCCTAGTTGCTCCAGCAATGCCTTGGCGTGGGCGCGGCTTTCACGGCTGTTACCGCCGCGCAGCAGTGCCGGCAGTTCAACGTTTTCCAGCGCATTGAGCGTCGGGATCAGCATGAAGGACTGAAAGACAAACCCGATATGACGTGCACGGAGCGCGGCACGCGCCTCTTCATCAAGCTGATGCAGCGGTTGCCCGACCAGGTTGACCTCTCCACTGCTGCCGTCGTCCAGACCGGCTAAAATGGCCAGGAGCGTGGACTTCCCGGAGCCGGACTCGCCAATCAGCGCAATGGTTTCGGCGCGTTTGACAACGAGTTCAACTCCGGTGAGGATGGAAAGCTCGTGTTCCCCCTGACCGACGGACTTCTTAAGACGATGAACTTCAACAATGTTTTCCGCTGGCATTTGCCCTTCCTGTTTTTAATCCTGATGACCTTCCGCGCGGCGGCAGCGGACACGTTACTGGTTCTCGGTGACAGCCTGAGTGCAGGCTATCGCATGGCGGCCAACGCGGCCTGGCCAGCTCTGCTCAATGACAAATGGCAGAGTAAGACAACGGTTATTAATGGCAGCATCAGCGGTGATACCTCGCAGCAAGGCTTGTCGCGCCTGCCAGCCTTGCTCAAACAGCATCAACCGCGATGGGTGCTGGTTGAGCTGGGCGGTAATGATGGCTTGCGTGGTTTCCAGCCTCAGCAAACGGAACAGACCCTGCGCACGATCCTTAAGGATATTAAGGCCGCGAATGCGCAACCGCTGCTGATGCAAATTCGCCTGCCCGCCAACTATGGACGTCGGTATAATGAAGCCTTTAGCGCGATCTACCCAAAGCTTGCCAACGAGTTTGATATTCCGCTGCTGCCATTTTTTATGGAAGAGGTCTATCTCAAACCCCAGTGGATGCAAGACGATGGGATCCACCCCAATCGCGATGCGCAGCCGTTTATTGCCGACTGGATGGCAACACGGCTGGCCCCTTTAGTTAAACATGACTCCTAATTCAGCGGAGATCCTGACAGGTAAAGTTATGCAAAAATCGGTCTTAATTACAGGATGTTCCAGCGGAATCGGTCTTGAAAGTGCACTCGAATTGAAGCGTCAGGGATATTGGGTACTGGCGGCCTGCCGTAAACCCGACGACGTCGAACGCATGAACGGGCTGGGCTTTACCGGTGTGTTACTGGATTTAGACTCACCGGAAAGCGTGGAACGCGCTGCCGATGAGGTGCTGACCCTGACCGACAACCGTCTGTACGGCCTTTTTAACAATGCCGGTTACGGCGTGTATGGTCCCCTGGACACGCTCACCCGCGAGCAGCTGGAAAAACAGTTTTCCACCAATTTCTTTGGCGTCCATCAGCTCACCATGCGCCTGCTTCCCGCCATGCTGCCGCACGGTGAAGGACGCATTGTGATGACCTCCTCCGTGATGGGGCTGATTTCAACCCCGGGCCGCGGGGCCTATGCCGCCAGCAAGTATGCGCTGGAGGCCTGGTCCGATGCCCTGCGCATGGAGTTGCGTCACAGCGGCATTAAGGTCAGCCTGATCGAGCCGGGCCCTATCCGCACCCGCTTTACGGAAAACGTTAACCAGACCCAGGCGGATAAACCGGTCGAAAACCCCGGTATCGCCGCACGCTTTACGCTCGGGCCGGAAGCAGTCGTCGCTAAAGTGCGCCATGCTTTTGAAAGCGAAAACCCAAAAATGCGCTATCCGGTGACGCTGGTAACCCATGCGGTAGGCTGGTTAAAACGCCTGCTGCCGGGCCGGATGATGGACAAAATTTTACACGGTTGAGTTGAAGCGTCGTCGCTAACCCCCATGTAAATAACAAACCGATAAAAGAGAAGGCCGCATGTCCGTACAGAATATCGTCAATATTACTGAAGCAAACCTGCAACAGACCCTCGAACAGTCCATGACCAAACCTGTGCTGTTCTACTTCTGGTCTGAGCGTAGTCAACACTGTCTGCAGCTGACGCCGGTACTCGAAAGCCTTGCCGCGCAATACAATGGCCAGTTCATTCTCGCCAAACTGGATTGTGACGCTGAGCCTATGGTGGCGTCTCAGTTTGGCCTGCGCGCGATTCCTACCGTCTATCTGTTCCAGAATGGTCAACCTGTTGATGGCTTCCAGGGGCCACAGCCTGAAGAAGCGATCCGCGCCCTGCTGGATAAAGTCCTGCCGCGCGAGGAAGAGCTGAAGGCGCAGGAAGCCATGGGACTGATGCAGGAAGGCAAATACGACGAAGCGCTGCCGCTGCTCAAAGAGGCGTGGCAGCTGTCGAAACAGGACAGCCAGATTGGCCTGCTCCTTGCGGAAACGCAGATTGCCCTGCACCGTTCCGACGATGCGGAAGCTGTGCTGAAGACCATTCCACTGCAGGATCAGGATACCCGTTATCAGGGTCTGGTCGCGCAGATCGATCTGCTGAAACAGGCGGCGGACACGCCGGAGATCCAGCAGCTTCAACAGCAGGTTGCTGATAACCCGACCGATGCCGCGCTGGCAAGCCAGCTGGCGCTGCAGCTGCATCAGGTGGGACGTAACGAAGAAGCGCTGGCACTGCTGTTCAGCCATCTGCAAAACGATCTGGGTGCCGCCGACGGTCAGGCGCGGAAAATGTTCCAGGAGATCCTGGCCGCGCTGGGCACCGGCGATGCGCTGGCGTCGACGTACCGCCGTCAGCTGTACGCCCTGCTCTACTGATGAACAGGCCCGGTGCCGCTAGCGCTCACCGGGCCTGCAAAAGAGGCGGTCACCCCGCCTTTTTCAACTGCGTCACCACCAGCTGATGGCGCACGTTGTAGAACTTCCGATAGGTTAAATAGCAGGCAATGATGGTCGACAGGCTGGCCGTAGAGAGCAGCATAAAGGTCACCATGATCTGATATTTAATGGCTTTGACCGGATCGATACCGGCAAAAATCAGCCCCGACATCATTCCCGGCAGGCTAACCAGCCCAACCGTTTTTGCGGAATCCACCGTTGGGATCAGCGACGAGCGGATGCTGTCGCGGATCAGTACCGCCGAGGCCATTTTCGGTGTTGCCCCCAGACTTAATTTCTCCTGCAGCTTCTGTTGTTCACTGCTAAACCGCTGGCCGAGGTTGTTGTAACACAGTCCTACAGCCACCATAGCGTTCCCCGCAATCATCCCGGAAATAGGGATAACCTGCATCGGCGTAAACTCGATTGAGCCGGACACCACCAGCACCGCCAGCGTCAGCGCCGTCCCGGTTGTAATGGCGATAAACGATGAGACAAACGCTTTATCGATATACTTACTGCGTTTCTGCGCGTTCCACGCCGCGTTAAAGCAGATAAACAGCACCATCAGGAGCGTCAGCACCGCGTGGTTGACGTTAAAAATATACTTCAGCACATAGCCGACAATAATGAGCTGGATAACCGCGCGGCAGATACTCCAGATAATATCTTTCTCCAGGCCCAGCTTTTCCCGGTAGCTCACCACAATAGCGATCAGTACCAGCACCATCGAAAACGCCAGCGACGTATTCGTAATATTATGCTCACCCACGGTTTGCCTCCTGCATTTTTCCGCCCTGCGGCTCAAGCGTAATGACGTCATCCGCATGGGTAATTTCGTTTGAATCGTGCGTAACCCACAGCACGGCAATATTCTGCTCGCTTGCGTAACGATGAATAATCTCGTTAACGTTGCGTTTGTTCACCTCATCCAGCGCGCTGGTGATCTCGTCCAGTAACAATATCTTCGGCAAAAACTGCAGATTGCGAATCAGCGAAACGCGCTGCTTTTCGCCGCCCGATAATTCATTGATGGATTTAGTCAGCGTCTCTTTCGACAGGCCAAAGCGGGCCAGATCGGCGATAAATTTTTCTGGCTCCGGCGTTTTATGACGGATTTGCCACGGAAAGACCAGGTTGTCATAAACCGTGTCCCCAAACAGCGAAGGGGTTTGCACGCAGTAAGAGACCTGCTGGCGATAGCTTTCTGGCGACAGTGTCGCGATATCCTGCCCTTCAAACAGAATAGCGCCCTCAGTGGGGCTGAGCAGTGAAGCGACAATCTTTAATAACGTGCTTTTACCACAGCCTGACGGCCCTGTTATCAGTTTGAACTCACCCGGGGAAAGACAAAAATCGACATGCTGAAGGATCGTGGCATTTGCCACACGAAAACCGACATCCCTGACCTGCAAGAGCGTATTTTTATTGTTCATCATGCATCCTGTAACCACCTTTATTGCAACCATGCGTAGAATAATCCTTTCACGAACGCAGCGCGAATAGGGTGTGTCGATGGCTGGAGTAAAGGTTTTACCGGTATTCGTCGCGCCCCCTTCTTTACAGGGGCGAATTTCAGCCCGATAGCCGATATACTGACTTATAACACACACGCAGTTCCCTTCGTCACAGCATGCAAAACAGGAGGTTTTTATGCTTATCGTTATACCTGTCCTTATTTTCGTTGCGCTGGTTATTGTCGGCGCTGGCGTCAAAATTGTCCCACAGGGGTATCAGTGGACCGTTGAACGCTTTGGCCGCTACACCAACACGCTCCAGCCGGGTTTAAGCCTGATAGTCCCTTTCATGGACAGGATTGGACGTAAAATTAATATGATGGAACAGGTGCTGGATATTCCCTCCCAGGAAGTGATCTCCAAGGATAACGCCAACGTCACCATTGATGCGGTCTGTTTTATTCAGGTTATTGATGCCCCAAAAGCGGCCTATGAAGTCAGCAATCTGGAGCTGGCTATCGTAAATCTGACGATGACCAACATTCGTACCGTGCTCGGTTCAATGGAGCTGGACGAGATGCTCTCTCAGCGCGACAGCATTAACACCCGCCTGCTGCACATTGTCGACGAGGCCACCAACCCGTGGGGGATCAAAGTCACCCGTATAGAGATCCGCGACGTGCGCCCACCGGCAGAGCTGATCGCCTCCATGAACGCGCAGATGAAAGCGGAACGGACCAAACGCGCCTACATTCTGGAAGCTGAAGGGGTACGTCAGGCAGAGATCCTGAAAGCCGAAGGGGAAAAACAGTCGCAAATCCTGAAAGCGGAAGGTGAACGCCAGTCTGCCTTCTTACAGGCGGAAGCCCGTGAACGTTCTGCAGAAGCGGAAGCCCGCGCCACCCAGATGGTCTCTGAAGCAATTGCAGCAGGTGATATCCAGGCGGTGAACTACTTCGTTGCGCAAAAATACACTGACGCGCTGAAAGAGATTGGCTCCGCGAACAACAGCAAAGTGGTGATGATGCCGCTGGATGCCAGCAGCCTGATGGGCTCCATCGCCGGGATCACGGAACTTATCAAAGACAGCGGAAACGAGCGCAAAAAATGATTGAGCTAATCGTCGCACATCCTCATGCATTCTGGCTAAGCCTCGGTGGCTTATTGCTGGCCGCGGAGATGCTTGGCGGCAACGGTTACCTGCTCTGGAGCGGTGTTGCCGCTGTCATTACCGGGTTAGTGGTCTGGCTACTGCCCCTGGACTGGGCGTGGCAGGGAGCGTTATTTGCCGTGCTGACGCTGTTGGCCGCCTGGCTGTGGTGGCGCTGGCTTAACCGCCAGGTGACAGAGCAGAAACCGCTCGACGCCCACCTCAATCAGCGCGGGCAGCAGATTGTCGGCAAACGTTTTACGCTCGACACGGCGCTGGTTAACGGGCGCGGACATATGCGCGTGGGCGACAGTTCATGGCCCGTGGTGGCCGACGATGACCTCAGCGCCGGCACGCAGGTTGAGGTCATTGCGGTGGAAGGGATAACCCTGCGGGTTAAAGCCTGTCAGGCATGAGCCTTACGATGACAGCAGCCGGACAGATTATCGATAATCGGGCAGTCGGCGCTGTCATCCCCCGGACAGGATTCCGCCAGCGCCAGAAGCTGCTGACGCATCGCCTGTAACTCGGTAATGTGGCGTTCAATCTCAGCCACTTTCTCCAGCGTACGTTTTTTCACGTCTGCGCTATGGCGCGCCGGATCGTTAAATAAGGTGACCAGCTCGCCGCACTCTTCAAGGTTAAATCCCACCTGCCGCGCCTGGCGCAGCAGCGTCAGTTCATCAAGATGCAGTTGCGTATAACTGCGGTAGCCATTTTCACTGCGCAGCGGCGGTGTCACCAGCCCCTTCTCTTCATAAAAACGGATCGCTTTGCTGGTCAATCCGGTTTTTTTCGCAACATCACTGATATTCACATTTCCCCCTTGACCTTCCCCTTGATGGAAGGTTTAACCTTCATAACAGTTAGCGAAAAGCGTTATGCCGGTCAACATCTGACCAGATCATTATACGGGAGTTTTGTTATGTCTCACACTATTGACCTGACACTGGACGGCCTCTCCTGCGGCCACTGTGTCAAACGCGTTAAAGAAAGTCTGGAACAGCGTCCTGATGTAGACAGCGCTGAAGTGACCCTTGATCACGCCGCCGTCACCGGTAGCGCCAGTGCGGATGCGCTGATTGATACGATCAAACAGGCTGGTTATGGGGCGGAGCTGAGCCACCCAAAGGCTAAACCGCTGGCAGAGTCATCATCCCCGTCGGAAGCACTGACAGCGGCCACTCCTGAGCTTCCGGTAGCTGATGATATTGATGACAGCCAACAGCTGCTGATCAACGGCATGAGCTGCGCCAGCTGCGTCTCCCGGGTACAAAATGCCTTGCAGGCTGTACCGGGTGTCGCGCAGGCACGGGTCAATCTTGCGGAGCGTACTGCGCTGGTGATGGGCAGTGCCTCCGCCGCAGATTTAGTGCAGGCCGTTGAAAAAGCGGGCTACGGCGCAGAGGCCATCGAAGATGACCTCAAACGTCGGGAACGCCAGCAGGAAACGGCCGTCGCCACCATGAAACGCTTCCGCTGGCAGGCCATCGTCGCGCTGCTGGTTGGGGTGCCGGTCATGGTGTGGGGTATGATCGGTGACAATATGATGGTCACCGACGATAACCGCACGCTGTGGCTGGTCATTGGGTTGATTACGCTTGCCGTGATGGTCTTCGCAGGCGGTCACTTCTACTCCAGCGCCTGGAAAAGCCTGAAAAATCGCACCGCGACGATGGACACCCTTGTCGCACTCGGCACGGGTGCGGCGTGGCTGTACTCCATGAGCGTCAACGTCTGGCCCCAGTGGTTCCCGATGGAAGCGCGTCATCTCTATTATGAAGCGAGCGCGATGATTATCGGCCTGATTAACCTCGGCCATATGCTTGAAGCGCGCGCCCGTCAGCGCTCCTCCAAAGCGCTGGAGCGCCTGCTGGATTTAACCCCACCGACCGCGCGCGTCGTGACGGATGCAGGTGAAAAAAATGTCCCATTGGCTGAAGTTCAACCCGGCATGACGCTGCGCCTGACCACCGGCGACCGCGTTCCCGTCGACGGTGAAATCACTCAGGGCGAAGCCTGGTTTGACGAAGCGATGCTGACCGGAGAGCCCGTCCCGCAACAGAAAGCCCAGGGCGATGCCATTCATGCCGGTACGGTGGTGCAGGACGGTAGCGTGCTTTTCACCGCCAGTGCGGTCGGCAGCCATACCACGCTGTCACGCATTATTCGCATGGTGCGTCAGGCACAGAGCAGTAAGCCGGAAATTGGTCAGCTGGCCGATAAAATCTCCGCCATTTTTGTGCCGGTCGTGGTCGGTATCGCGCTGCTGAGCGCGGCTATCTGGTATGTCTTCGGCCCGGCACCGCAAATTGTTTATACCCTGGTGATTGCCACCACGGTGCTGATCATTGCCTGTCCTTGCGCGCTTGGTCTTGCCACGCCAATGTCGATCATCTCAGGCGTAGGCCGTGCCGCTGAATTTGGTGTGCTGGTACGGGATGCAGATGCGTTGCAGCGGGCGAGCACGCTGGACACGCTGGTGTTTGATAAAACCGGCACGCTGACGGAAGGGAAACCGCAGGTAGTGGCCGTGATAACGGCAGGCATCACGCAGGATGACGCGCTGCGTCTCGCCGCGGCGCTTGAACAAGGCTCCAGCCACCCGCTGGCCCACGCCATTATTGAGAAAGCCGGGAATGCCAGCCTGCCGCAGGTGAGCAATTTCCGTACCCTGCGCGGTTTAGGCGTCAGCGGTACCGCCGAAGGGCACACGCTGCTGCTGGGGAATCAGGCACTGCTGAAGGAGCATGGCGTTGAGACCTCAGCCCTGGAACAAGACCTGAAAGCTCAGGCCTCTCAGGGCGCAACCCCGGTTCTGCTTGCCGTTGATGGCAAGGCCGCGGCGCTGCTGGCAATTCGCGATCCGCTACGCCAGGACAGCGTGCAGGCGTTGCAACGCCTGCATCATGCGGGCTATCGCCTGGTGATGTTGACCGGGGATAATCCTGTGACGGCGAACGCCATCGCCCGGGAAGCTGGGATTGACGAGGTCATTGCCGGGGTATTACCTGACGGCAAAGCAGATGCCATCAAGACGCTGCAAAGCCAGGGTCGCCAGGTGGCGATGGTCGGTGACGGGATTAACGATGCGCCGGCGCTGGCACAGGCAGAAGTGGGTATTGCGATGGGGGGCGGTAGCGATGTCGCCATTGAGACGGCCGCCATCACCCTGATGCGTCACAGCCTGATGGGCGTTGCGGACGCGCTGGCGATTTCAAAAGCCACCTTGCGCAACATGAAGCAGAACCTGCTGGGTGCCTTCGTCTACAACTCGCTCGGTATCCCGATTGCCGCCGGTATTTTGTGGCCGCTGACCGGCACGCTGCTGAACCCGGTTGTCGCGGGTGCGGCGATGGCGCTCTCGTCCATTACCGTGGTGAGCAACGCAAACCGGTTGTTGCGGTTTAAACCGAAAGATTGAACCTTCTTCTCCTACGCGCTAGCATGAACCTTTCCGTTTATGGAGCGCGTATGAGTCTGTTTAATCGTATAAAAACATCGTTTCGCGCCCTCTTCCCCCGCCGTTATGCCTGGCCCGGCATGGATATCTCGCTTCCCGGCGGGCAGCACCTTCACCTGGTGGGCAGCATCCATATGGGCACGCAGGATATGTCCCCGCTGCCAGCCGGTCTGATGAAACTGCTGAAGAGCGCCGATGCGCTGGTCGTTGAAGCGGATATTTCGGGCCAGACGTCGCCGTTTGCCGGCCTCGAAAACGATCTCCCCCTGGCTGAACGTCTGAACGACACGCAGTTCGCTGAACTGACGCGCGTCGCAGATGAGACGGGGGTGTCGCTCTCCATGCTGGACACACTGCCGCTGTGGCAAATCGCGATGGTCCTGCAGGCGACCCAGGCGCAGCGTCTGGGGCTACGCGGGGATTACGGTATTGATTACCAGCTGTTGAATGCCGCGAGAGCACGCCATTTGTCAGTCATTGAGCTCGAAGGCACGGACAGCCAGATAGCCCTGCTGCGCCAGCTTCCTGATGATGGGCTGATGCTGCTGGATGATACCCTGACCCACTGGCACACCAACGCGCGTCTGTTGCAAACGATGATCGGCTGGTGGCTGAATGCGCCGCCCACGGACGGTAAACTGGCGCTGCCGTCGACGTTCAGTGAATCGTTGTATGATGTGCTGATGAACGAACGCAACAAAGCCTGGCAGCAGACGTTACATGCGTTGCCTGCGGGGCGTTACGTGGTCGCTGTCGGGGCGTTACATTTGTACGGAGAAGGGAATTTGCCGTCACTGCTGAAATAAAAAAATGGCCAATATTTCTATTGGCCCGTCAAAGAGGAATTTCATCGTTTTTATTATGCCGAAGGAGACCTTCGGTTGAGCCGATTGTCGCTCAAAGTGACCATCACTGCCAATACTATTGCGCAAGATGGTGCTATTTTTTAGACAAACGTCAGGCGTATGCTGTCAGCATGAATTGTCTGTCGTAAGAAGGATAGCTATGACTCCCGCCGTTAAATTACTCGAAAAAAACAACATTCCCTTTCGGATCCACACCTACGATCACGATCCCAGCGAAACGAATTTTGGTGATGAAGTGGTGCGCAAACTGGGGCTGAACGCCGATCGGGTTTATAAGACGCTGCTGGTGGCGGTGAACGGTGATATGAAACACCTCGCCGTCGCGGTAACGCCTGTTGCCGGGCAGCTGGATCTCAAGAAAGTGGCCAAAGCGCTGGGGGCAAAGAAGGTGGATATGGCCGATCCGATGGTTGCGCAACGCACTACCGGCTACCTTGTTGGCGGTATCAGCCCGCTCGGGCAGAAAAAACGCCTGCCGACGCTGATTGATGCCCCTTCGCAGACCTTCGACACTATTTATATTTCCGGCGGCAAACGCGGGCTGGATATTGAACTGTCCGCAGGCGATCTGGCGAAAATACTGGACGCGACATTTGCGGATATTGCGCGACGGGATTGTGGAAGTGGCCCGGAGGCACTGTGCTTACCGGGCCGACGATTCTCATACAGGCCGGGTCAGGCGTAGCCGCCCCCGGCACAAAACCGCACTACTGCCAGCTCACCTCGCCTTTCGGCTCATAGGTATTCACGTCGATCGGTGAATTCTGCTCGATAAACTGCTTCAGCACTTCCGCATCAATAAACCCGGTATTCACATAGCCCGGTTTATTGTCGATATGCGGATAACCGTCACCACCGGTGGCGTTAAAGCTTAATGTTGCCATGCGGTAGGTTTTAGCAGGATCGATCGGCTCGCCTTTGATTTTGAGGTCGTTGAGCTTGCCGTCCTTCGCCACAAAGCTGACGTTGGCAAACTGCGGATAAGCGCCGGAGTCCGGCTTCATCTGCGCCACGGCGGTGAGATAGTCAATCACCTCTTTACCGCTCATGTCGACATACACCACGATGTTACCGAACGGCTGAACTTTCAGCACATCTTTATAGGTGATGTTTCCGCCTTCGATGGAGTCACGGATGCCGCCGCCGCTCATCACGCCAAAATCGGCATTTGTGCGCGCCATTTGTGCCGCCAGCACCAGATGCCCCATATTGGTCTGCACAAAGCGAACTTTGCTGCGGTCCCCTTCCAGACGACCATTCAGCGTACCAATCTTCACGTCCAGTTGCGCCTTGCCTTTATTCTGGAAGGGCGTCAGCAGGGAGAGCATCTGCGCGTTCTCGGCAATTTCCGGGGTGTAGAGTACGCGTTCACTTTTCCCGTCAGGGTAAGTCACTTTCTTCTTCAGGTTGACCGGAATGAGCTGATAGTGCACCAGCTTCATCTCGCCGTTACGGAACTCAAAGTCCGCACGCCCCACGTATTTACCCCATTCATGCGCCTGCACAATCCAGATACCGTTCTGACGGTCCGGAGCACACGGCGTGCCTGGCACGTAGTCGACCTGCTTTTTATTCTCTGACGCCATGCAGACCGGGTCTTGTGAATGACCGCCCACAATCATCGCCAGCGAGCCCGCAGGCAGGCTGCGAGCCATCTCCACGTCACCCGGCGCATTCGAGCCGTGCTCACCGTTGTCGTAGTGGCCCATATGGGTGGTGGCAATAATGACATCCGGCTTTTCGTTCTGCTGCAATTCCTGAATGACCAGCTTCGCTTCGTCTGCAGGTTTACGGAATTCGATATCGGTAAAGAACTCAGGGTTGCCGATTTTCGCCGTATCGTCAGTGGTTAACCCGATGACCGCAATTTTCAGATCCTGACGCTTAAACAGCGCCCAGGGTTTGAACAGTCGCTCGCCGGTGCTTTTCTGGTAGATGTTGGCAGAGAGGAACGGAAATTTGGCCCATTTTTCCTGCTGACGCAGCACCGTCAGCGGGTTATCGAATTCATGGTTACCGACGGCCATCGCATCGTAGCCAATAAGATTCATGCCGCGGAAATCAGGCTCTGCATCCTGTAAATCAGATTCCGGCACACCGGTATTGATATCGCCTCCCGACAGCAGCAGTACACTGCCTCCCTGGGCTGCCACCTCTTTACGAATGCCATCCACCAGCGTTTTTTGTGCCGACAGACCGTATTCGCCGTATTCACTGCGCCAGAAATGGCCGTGGTGATCGTTGGTATGCAGAATGGTGATTTTATAGGTTTTATCTTTTTCATAGGCCTGCACGGGCAGGCTAACCAGACCCCAGGCGGCGATCAGCGCCAGCGCGACGCTCCGCTTCATTAACTTCATCTTCTCTCTCCCTGACCAATAGACAAAGGCAAAAATTACAGTGACTAATAAGAATAGACAAATAAGTTTTCAGAATTGCGACTTTATTCAAATGTCACTGCCGGGTATGTTAGTTGGATAATAATTACACCCTGCATTTCTAATAACAAAAGACGTGGTATTCATCTCTATGGCAATCAGTGAATCAACCCAGCCCGTGTCTGGCGCTCCGGCGTCGCGCACCTCGTTTAAAGTGTTAGGCGCAATCAGTCTTTCACATCTGCTCAACGACATGATCCAGTCGTTGATTCTCGCGATCTACCCGCTGCTGCAGTCCGAGTTTTCGTTAACGTTCGTGCAGATCGGGATGATCACCCTGACCTTCCAGCTGGCCTCCTCACTTCTGCAACCGGTCGTGGGCTACTGGACGGATAAATATCCCATGCCGTGGTCGCTACCGATTGGCATGTGTTTTACCTTGAGCGGGCTGGTGCTGCTGGCAATGGCAGGCAGCTTTGAAGCTGTGCTGATTGCCGCCGCGCTGGTGGGCACGGGGTCGTCGGTCTTTCACCCGGAGTCCTCACGCGTGGCGCGCATGGCCTCCGGGGGCCGTCACGGGCTGGCGCAATCGCTGTTTCAGGTAGGCGGTAACTTTGGCAGCTCCCTCGGCCCACTGCTGGCAGCGGTGATCATCGCTCCGTACGGCAAGGGTAACGTGGCGTGGTTTGTGCTGGCAGCCTTGCTGGCGATTATCGTACTGATTCAGATCAGCCGCTGGTATGCCGCGCAGCATCGCGTGAACAAAGGTAAGCCTAAAGCGAAGGTTATCAATCCCCTTCCTCGCGATAAGGTCATTCTGGCCGTCTCTGTGCTTCTGGTGCTGATTTTCTCGAAATACTTCTATATGGCGAGCATCAGCAGCTATTACACCTTTTACCTGATGCAAAAATTCGGATTATCGGTCCAAAACGCCCAGCTTCATCTGTTTGCCTTCCTGTTTGCGGTGGCTGCAGGGACGGTAATCGGCGGGCCTGTGGGCGATAAAATTGGACGCAAATACGTCATTTGGGGCTCTATCCTCGGCGTGGCCCCGTTTACCCTTATTTTGCCGTATGCAAGCCTGGAGTGGACGGGGATTTTGACCGTGATTATTGGGTTTATCCTCGCCTCGGCGTTTTCCGCCATCCTTGTTTACGCTCAGGAGCTGCTGCCAGGCCGTATCGGTATGGTTTCCGGGCTCTTTTTCGGTTTTGCTTTCGGCATGGGCGGCCTTGGTGCGGCAGTGCTGGGCATGATTGCCGACCACACCAGTATCTTCCTGGTCTATAAAATCTGTGCTTTCCTGCCGCTTCTGGGGATGTTGACCATATTCCTGCCTGATAACCGCCATAAAGCGTAATATAACGGTCGCTAAAGTTTTACTTTGGCGACCTGCCCCCCTGATGCCATAAGGGTTTCTTCTGCATCCCCCCGCCTAATTTATCAAAATGCGCTTTTTTACACGCATATTGCTGTTTTATTCAAACTTCAACAATTATTCATAAACATAACGGCAAAAATTGTCATAAACTATTACTCGGTTTTTGGTTTTTTAACCAAATGGAACACCCACAACGAAAGGAGACGGAATGCATCACGCCACACCGCTTATCACCACCATTGTTGGTGGACTTGTGCTCGCTTTTATCCTCGGCATGATTGCCAATAAACTGCGTATTTCACCTCTGGTGGGCTATTTGTTAGCGGGTGTGCTGGCGGGTCCCTTTACGCCAGGTTTCGTGGCGGATACCAAACTGGCGCCCGAACTGGCGGAATTAGGCGTGATTCTGCTGATGTTTGGCGTAGGTCTGCATTTCTCACTGAAGGATCTGATGGCGGTAAAGTCGATCGCCATACCGGGAGCGATCGCACAGATAGCCGTAGCGACGCTGCTGGGAATGGCGCTTTCGACAGTGCTTGGCTGGTCGCTGATGACCGGTATCGTTTTTGGGCTGTGTCTTTCAACCGCCAGTACCGTCGTACTGCTGCGCGCGCTTGAGGAGAGGCAGCTTATCGACAGCCAGCGCGGACAAATCGCGATAGGCTGGCTGATTGTGGAAGACCTGGTGATGGTGCTGACGCTGGTGTTGCTGCCTGCCGTCGCCGGTATGATGGAAAAAGAGAGCGTCGGCTTTGCGACGCTGGCGCTGGACATGAGCATCACCATCGGGAAAGTGGTGGCGTTTATCACCATTATGATGCTGGTGGGCCGCCGTCTGGTGCCGTGGATCCTGTCCCGCAGCGCGGCCACCGGCTCCCGTGAGTTGTTTACCCTTTCTGTCCTTGCCCTGGCGCTGGGGATTGCCTTTGGTGCCGTTGAACTGTTCGACGTCTCCTTTGCACTGGGCGCGTTCTTCGCCGGGATGGTGCTGAACGAATCCGAGCTGAGCCACCGTGCGGCGCACGATACGCTGCCGCTGCGCGACGCCTTCGCCGTCCTGTTCTTTGTCTCCGTCGGGATGCTGTTTGATCCGATGGTTCTGGTTCAGCAGCCGCTGGCCGTGTTGGGCACCCTGGCGATTATTATCTTTGGTAAGTCGGTTGCCGCCTTCTTCCTGGTACGGATGTTTGGCCACTCGCCGCGTACCGCTCTGACCATCGCCGCCAGTCTGGCGCAGATTGGTGAGTTCGCCTTTATTCTGGCGGGCCTGGGTATGGCGCTGAATCTGCTGCCGCAGGCCGGGCAAAACCTGGTCCTCGCCGGAGCGATCCTCTCCATCATGCTTAACCCGGTCCTGTTTGCGTTGCTGGAAAAATACCTCGATAAAACCGAAACGCTGGAAGAGCAGACGCTGGAAGAAGCTATCGAAGAAGAGAAGCAGATCCCGGTGGATATTTGCAATCATGCCCTGCTGGTCGGCTTTGGCCGCGTAGGAAGCCTGCTCGGTGAGAAGCTGATGGCGCAGGGTATCCCGCTGGTGGTGATTGAAACATCACGTACCCGCGTCGACGAGCTGCGCGAGCGCGGCGTTCGCGCAGTGTTGGGCAATGCGGCAAACGAAGAGATCATGAATCTCGCGCATCTGGACTGCGCGCGCTGGCTGCTGCTGACCATTCCAAACGGCTATGAAGCGGGTGAAATTGTGGCGTCCGCACGTGAGAAGTGCCCGAATATTGAGATCATTGCCCGCGCCCATTATGACGATGAGGTGGAGTACATTACCGAACGTGGTGCGGATCAGGTGGTGATGGGTGAACGTGAAATTGCAAAAGCGATGCTGACGCTGTTAACGAAACCGCCGGTTGACGAGGTGGTGACGGGGTAAGCGTGCCTCCTGCAGCCCCTGACTGACCCTCTCCCACCGGGAGGGGGGACAAACACGAATACGGCAACCGCTAGGTTGCCGTTTTGCCTTTATCGGTCCCAGTAGGCTTCTTCGAGGCTATCTTCCCTTTCCGGCAGACCGCGGGTTAAGCGCGGCGAGTGCTGGTTCAGCACCTGATAACTCACGCGGTTCGCGTACTTACACACCTGCGCCAGCGACGAATAGGTCAGCCAGTTGAATTTGTGCTTGCTGGAATTCGGGACGTTGGTTTTATGGTAGGCATTCGCAGTGATGTCATGCAGCAGCGCCGCCAGTGCGCCATCTCCCGCGCCATTGGTGTTCATGATCTTTTCTGGCCCGCCCATATACGGCGCGATGTGGGAGTAAATACGCAGCGGGTTTTCGCAATCTTTATGGCGAATCGCGCGGCTGAACTCGTACTGGTTAAACTCGGCAATGGCGCCTGGCAGCAGTGGATGCTGCGTTTTGCGTTTGCTCTCTTCTTCCGTGAAGCCTGCCATATATAGCCCTACCGGTCCGGCAGTGCAGAGCACCAGATCGACCCAGTCGAGCGCTTTATCGGAGGCCAGCAGCGGATCGCTCTCGCCGGTCAACGCTTCAGCCTCTTCTTCGTTCATCGCCAGAATCGAGACGTGTTCCTTCAGGAAGGCCTGCCACCACTCGGGGTTGTCGGCTATCACGAATTTGGTGCCCAGCGTCAGAACGACCGGCACATTGTATTTCTTCGCGTACTCAATCGCTTTCATGGTGGCTTCCGGCATCGGCTCGCCGGGTTTACAGCGCACCAGATACGACGTCAGCACCAGTGCAGACGCGCCCGCTATCACCGCTTCCGGAATGCTCTCTGCACGCAGCTTATTCATGTGGCCGGGGCTGATGGCAAAGGTACGTTCGCCGGAATCGCTGATCAGCGTGAAGCAGCGGCCAATCGGCCCGTCAACGCCCTGAAGGTAGTTCAGATCGGTGCGGCTGGAGGTATTGCACAGGTAACGGTAGGCGTAGCCACCAATTTCGATGTTGCTGCACATGACGCCCAATAACACAGAGCGGTCGTCGGCAAGCACCGAGTAGTTGTGCATGGTGTTGCCGATAGTGCCACCGGCAAACTGATGGGTGATCAGGTTTTCGCGCGTCAGCTCCTGATACAGGGCTTCGGCAACATCGTCCTCAATCACCAGCGAGTGACCGGCGCTCAGACCGTAACGAGCGACAAACGCATCATCCACTTTAGCTTCAATGTCCACCAGCGTCTGATCGATACCGACGACCCATGCGGCGCTGGTTTCATTTTCCGGCTGGATTTGCTGCAGGAGCGGATCGCGGGCATCAACGGGAAAGTAGTGTTTAGATTTGCGTTTACCGGGAAATTTCATGGGTCTGAACTGTGCAAGGATTATGGGCCGGGAATGGTAGCACAAACCCGGCCCATAGTGCGATCAGCGGCTGTTTGTCACCAGCGACACCATCATCTCGATATGCTCAGGCGAGTCGTTAAGGGCCGGAATGTATTCGTATTTCGTCCCGCCCGCCTCGAGGAAGAACTCTCTGTTCTGCACGGCAATCTCTTCCAGCGTTTCCAGACAGTCGGCGGAGAAACCGGGTGACATCACCTGAATATGTTTCACGCCCTTCTCACCGAGCATTTTGAGGGTTTCGTCGGTGTAAGGCGTTAACCACGGCTCGCGACCAAAACGCGACTGGAAGGTCATCATCACTTTCTCTGGCGGCAGGCCGAGGGCTGAGACCAGCTCACGGGTAGTATCGCGGCAGCGCTGCGGGTAATCATCCCCTTCATTGGCGAAGCGCTGCGGGATCCCGTGATAGGAGAGCAACAGCAGATCCGGCTCGCCATGTTTTTCAAACGACGCGCGCGCGCTACTGGCAAGCGCTTTAATATAGCGTTCGTTATCGGCGTAATCGCGAATAAAGGTCACGCCAGGAATACGGCGGCGGGTCGCCAGAATACGTGCCAGCTCATCCCAGACGGCGGCAACCGTCGAGCAGGAGTACTGCGGATAAAGGGCGAGTACCACAATGTGGTCGACGCCCTGCGCCAGCAGCGAGTCGACCGCGCTTTCCAGTGACGGTTTACCGTAGCTCATGCCCAGCGCGACAGGCATATCCGGCAGGCGGGCGGCCAGCGCTTTTTCCTGCCGACGGCTATACACCATCAGCGGTGAGCCCTCTTCCATCCAGACGGACTGATAAAGCTTTGCTACACGTGGGGCACGAATCGGCAGAATGACGCCACGCAGCAGCGGCCACCACAACAGTCTTGGGGTATCCACGACGCGCGTGTCGCTTAAAAATTGTCGCAGGTAGCGTTTTACCGCTTCTGATGTCGGTGCATCTGGTGTACCCAGATTGGCAAGCAGGATGCCGGTTTTCGCCTGACTCATTCACGCCTCTTAACCATTTGAATGGTTTTCAATTGTAGCGGAAAAGCGTTTAAACGAAACCCATTGCTGCAATAGGTAAGATGAGAATTTTTCTCACCCGGAGAGCCCGGGTGAGAGAGGTGCAATTAGCCGAGGATTTTTTCCAGCTCTGCACGAACGTCAGCAACGGCTTTGGTGCCGTCAACTTTCGCGTATTTGGTGTTACCCGCCTGCGCTTCTTTGGTGTAATAACCGATCAGCGGAGCGGTCATCTGATGGTATTCCACCAGACGTTTACGTACGGTCTCTTCCTGATCGTCTTTACGGGTGGTCAGCTCTTCACCGGTAACGTCATCTTTACCTTCAACCTTAGGTGGGTTGAATTTGATGTGGTAAACGCGGCCAGAGGCAGCGTGTACGCGACGACCAACAATACGGTCAACGATCAGCTCGTCCGGCACGTCGAACTCGAGCACGTAGTCCACGTTGATGCCCGCTTCTTTCATGGCATCAGCCTGAGGAATGGTGCGTGGGAAGCCGTCCAGCAGGAAACCGTTACGGCAGTCTTCCTGAGCAATGCGCTCTTTGACCAGAGCGATAACCAGCTCGTCGGTCACCAGCTTGCCTGCGTCCATGATGTCTTTCGCTTGTTTACCCAGCTCGGAGCCAGATTTAACAGCGGCGCGCAGCATATCACCGGTGGAGATTTGCGGAATACCGTATTTCTCCATGATGAACTGAGCCTGAGTTCCTTTACCCGCGCCCGGAGCGCCAAGCAGAATAATACGCATTGCGAAAATCCCCTCAAAAGTCGATTCAATTTTTCAAAAGCGCTAAACAATACCACCAGAACGGATATGGCTCAAGGAAGGCAGGCGGGCTGAAACGGTTAATGAAGGGAGATTAACGGGAAGGAGCGGTCTGGTGCCCTCCCCCGGTCCTCTCCCACAGGAGAGGGAGAAGACCAGGGGGAGGCGGGTCAATTACGCCAGCAGCAGCGCATTCACACGTTTAATGAACAGGTTAGGATCTTCCAGCGTGCCGCGCTCGGCCAGCAGAGACTGATCCAGCAGAAGCTCAACCCACTCGGCGAAGCGTGCTTCGTCCTGCGTATCCGCCGCGCGTTTCACCAGCGGGTGATCCGGGTTCAGCTCGAAGATATACTTCACTTCTGGCATCGCCTGGCCCGCCGCGGCGAACAGTTTCGCCATCTGGGTGCTCATTTCATCCGCATCCGTGGTGACAATGGCCGGGGTATCAGTCAGACGGTGAGTGAAACGCACCTCTTTCACGCGATCGCCCAGCAGCGTTTTCACGCGCTCAACGAAAGGCTCCAGCGCCTTCTCCGCTTCTTTCGCGCTTTCGTCCACTTCATCGGCCAGCTTATCGATCGACTCATCGGCTTTGGCGACGGACTGGAACGCCTTACCGTCGAACTCGGTCAGGTAGTTCATCATCCACTCGTCGATGCGGTCAGACAGCAGCAGTACTTCGATGCCTTTCTTACGCAGCAGCTCGAGGTGTGGGCTGCTCTTCGCCGCGGCGTAGCTGTCGGCGGTGATGTAGTAGATCTTCTCCTGCCCTTCTTTCATGCGGGAGACGTACTCTTCCAGCGACACGGTCTGCGCAGAGGAGTCGGTGTGAGTGGAAGCGAAACGCAGCAGCTTAGCAATGGTTTCTACGTTGGATGTATCTTCCGCAGGGCCCTCTTTCAGCACCAGACCGAACTGTTTCCAGAAGGTCTGGTATTTTTCTGCATCGTCTTTCGCCAGTTTTTCCAGCATCTGCAGCGCACGTTTGGTCAGTGCATTACGCAGGTTGCGGGTGACGGTGCTGTCCTGCAGAATTTCACGGGAGACGTTCAGCGGCAGATCGTTGGAGTCAATCAGGCCACGCACAAAGCGCAGGTAGTTCGGCATGAACTGCTCGGCGTCATCCATGATAAACACGCGCTGGACGTACAGCTTCAGACCGTGCTTGTGATCGCGGTTCCACATATCCCACGGCGCCTGAGACGGGATATACAGCAGGCTGGTGTACTCCTGCTTACCTTCCACACGGTTGTGGCTCCAGGTGAGCGGATCGGTAAAGTCGTGGGCGATGTGTTTGTAGAATTCGTTGTATTCGTCGTCTTTAATTTCAGACTTATTGCGCGTCCACAGCGCCTGCGCCTTGTTGATTTTCTCCCAGGACACCACGGTTTCACCGTCTTTCTCTTCCTGTTTTTCAATCTCAACCGGCAGGGCAATATGGTCGGAGTATTTGCTGATGATGGAGCGCACGCGCCAGTCATTCAGGAAATCATCTTCGCCTTCACGCAGGTGAAGGGTGATTTCGGTACCGCGGTCCGCTTTGGTGATGTCATCAACGGTGTATTCGCCTTCGCCTTTAGATTCCCAGAAGACGCCGTGATCCGCACTGTCGCCTGCTGCGCGGGTACGTACGGTGACTTTGTCCGCAACGATGAACGCCGAGTAGAAGCCCACACCGAACTGGCCGATCAGCTGGCTGTCTTTCGCCTGATCGGAGCCCATTGATTCGAGGAACGCTTTGGTACCGGATTTAGCAATGGTCCCGAGATGGTCGATGACCTCGTCGCGGTTCATACCAATGCCGTTATCGGCGATAGTCAGGGTACGGTTCTCTTTATCGAAAGAGACGCGCACGCGCAGCTCTCCGTCGCCTTCGTACAGATCCGGGTTAGACAGGGCGCGGAAGCGCAGCTTGTCCGCCGCATCGGAGGCGTTGGAAATCAGCTCACGCAGGAAGATTTCTTTGTTGGAATACAGGGAATGGATCATCAGGTGCAGAAGCTGTTTTACTTCTGACTGGAAACCACGGGTTTCTTGTCCTTTCATCTATGTCGACCTCAACAATGCCATTTAATGGGGTTTTAAAACGTTGAGGGAGAGATGGGGATACGAGGGGAGAATTTCAAGCGGAGGCCGCGATTGCAGCCTCCGTTTGGTCAGAAAATAATCTTGTGACGTCCAGCCAGAGAGTGGGACAGCGTGGTGCCGTCCACCATCTCCAGCTCACCGCCCACTGGCACGCCGTGAGCGATGCGGCTGGCGTCAACGCCATACTGTGCGCACAATTCGGCGATGTAGTTGGCCGTAGCTTCCCCTTCCACCGTTGGGTTGGTGGCGAGGATCACCTCTTTGATCGTTTCGGACTCAAGACGCTGTTCAAGGCGATCGAGACCGATATCGTCCGGGCCAATACCGTCCAGCGGGGAGAGATGCCCCATCAGCACAAAATAGCGGCCAGAAAACTGCCCGGTCTGTTCGATGGCATAGATGTCCGCCGGACTCTCCACCACGCAAATCTGACCGTTTTCCTGACGACGCGGATTAGTGCAGATGTTACACACGTCCTGCTCGGTAAAGGTACGGCAATCCGCACAGTGACCAATTTCTGACATGGCACGGGTCAAAGCCTGCGCCAGGCGCATCCCGCCGCTGCGGTCGCGCTGCAATAGCGTAAACGCCATGCGCTGCGCCGACTTCGGGCCGACACCCGGCAGACAGCGCAGTGCTTCCATTAACTGCGTGAGCAGCGGACTGGTTTGCATCAGAATGGCATCTTGAAGCCAGGCGGCAGTTGCATACCGCTGGAAACAGAGGCCATTTTCTCTTTCTGAGTTTCATCGATACGGCGCGCAGCATCGTTAAACGCGGCTGCAACCAGATCTTCCAGCATGTCTTTGTCGTCTTCGAGCAGGCTTGGGTCGATTTCAACGCGACGGCAGTTATGCGCACCGTTGATGGTCACCTTGACCAGACCGGCACCGGATTCACCCGTGACTTCCAGCTGAGCGATCTCTTCCTGCATCTTCTGCATTTTTTCCTGCATCTGCTGAGCCTGCTTCATCAGGCCACCCAGACCGCCTTTTCCACCAAACATAGGCTTCTCTCTTCTTTCACGTTTAAGGATTACAACCGTAAGTCAGACTCACGATCAAATGGGGCGAATACTCTCTTCATCCAGATCGGCGTCGAAGAACCGGCGCAGAGTCTGGATATTGTTATCCGCGATAATCGACTCGCGCGCTTGCGCGAGCTTCTCTTCATAAATCGCCTGACGCCATTCCAGTGGCGTTCGCACCGCCGGATTATCATCTTCAATGATAGTCAATTCAACCGGTGCACCGTGTAATGCGGTGAGCGCCTCGGCCAGCGCTTTTTGCGCGCCAGGGGAATTCAGGTGCCGCTGACCCGGTCGCAGGTGTAAACGTACCTGATGACCGTCCTGCTCTTTCCAGGCATTCAGCGCGACCTGCTCAACCAGCTTCGGCAACTGCAGTTTACTGACCTCTGCGGCCCACGCGTCACGCTCAATAGACTCTTCGGCAAGTTTCGCGGAAAGCTCAGGTGTTTTTTCATGCTCCAGCGCCTTTTTTAGCGCTTTCGGTGTGGCAACTTCTTCTTTCACTTCTTCAACGAGGGTCGTTGCCTTCCAGCGGTAAGCCTCTTCTTTCACCGGGGCTTTTTGCTCGAGCGCGGACGGTGCAGGGCGCGACTGAACGCGCTCCGTAACCGAAGCCAGTCGTTCAAGCGCGGCGTTGTTCACCGGCCGCGCTCTTCCTGGCGCTGCCGGTTCACTCTTTTTTGGTTTGGTTGCTCCCTGAGCACGTTGCAACTGGCTTCGTGCGGCAAGCACCGAACTGGTGGCCTCCGGCAGCGGTACGTTCTGCTGCGGGGGAGCCGTCGGCTGCGGTGGCACCTGCTGAGGCGACATCACCGCAGTGGGGGCGACCGGAGCAAAAGACTGTCGGGGCACTTCCGGCTCCGGCAGAGGCATGCGCGGATGGAACGCCAGCGCACGCAGCAGGGTCATTTCAACGCCCATCCGGGGATCCGGCGCAAACGGCAGCTCTTTGCGGCCAATCAGCAGCGTCTGGTAATAAAGCTGCACGTCAGCCGGTGGGACGGTGCGCGCAAGTTCACGCATCCGGTGTTCAATAACCGCCATATCGGCACCGATGGCGGACGGAGAAAGCTGCAGCATCGCCACGCGGTGCAGCAGACTCAGCATCTCAACCAACAGCGCTTCCCATTCAATGCCCCGGGCAGCCGCGGCGTTCACCAGCGACATGACGCGTTCACCGTTGGCGGAAATCATCGCTTCGATGAGAGAAAGCGCCTGATCGTCATCCAGCGTGCCGAGCATGGTGCTGACCGCGTCGGTCGAGAGTTTACCGTCACCGCTGGCAATCGCCTGGTCGGTGAGACTTAAGGCATCACGAAGGCTGCCGTCTGCCGCGCGGGCCAGCAGCTGCAGGGCGCGCGGTTCGTGGACAATCTTCTCTTCATCAAGAATATGTTCAAGCTGAGCGCGGATCTGCTCGACGTCCAGCGCCTTCAGATGGAACTGCAGGCAGCGCGACAAAATAGTGACCGGCAGCTTTTGCGGATCGGTGGTCGCCAGCAGGAATTTCACATGCGCGGGCGGCTCTTCCAGCGTTTTCAGCAGGGCGTTGAAACTGTGGCGTGACAGCATGTGCACTTCATCGATCAGGTAGACCTTGAAGCGGCCACGCGCCGGCGCGTACTGCACGTTGTCGAGCAGATCGCGGGTATCTTCCACTTTCGTGCGCGAGGCGGCGTCGATCTCAATCAGATCGACAAAGCGCCCCTGCTCAATTTCACGGCAGTTGTCACACACGCCGCACGGCGTGGCGGTGATCCCGGTTTCGCAGTTCAGACCTTTTGCCAGCAAACGGGCAATAGAGGTCTTACCGACGCCGCGGGTGCCGGAGAAAAGATAAGCGTGATGGATGCGACCTAGCGACAAGCCGTTCGCCAGGGCCGTCAGCACATGCTCCTGACCGACAACGTCAGCAAAGGTTTGTGGTCGCCATTTACGGGCTAACACCTGATAACTCATGGGCAGGCTCTGCAACGCTGGAAGGTGAATTTATGGAGGGGAATGCTATCACAACCTCACCCATTGAGCGAGGTTGTGAAAACCGGGATTAATGACCCGGGAAAGGCACCAGGCTGTAGCTGGTAATGCCCTGTTTTTCCAGGCGCTGTTCGCCACCCAGGTCAAACAGGTTAATGATGAATGCCGCGTCGGTCACTTCACCACCCAGACGACGGATCAGCTTCACGGTCGCTTCAATCGTGCCGCCGGTCGCCAGCAGATCGTCAACCACCAGCACTTTATCGCCAGGCTTGATCGCATCAACGTGGATTTCCAGCTGATCGGTGCCGTACTCCAGTTCGTAGCTCTCTGCGATGGTTTCACGCGGCAGTTTGCGCGGTTTACGCACCGGCACAAAGCCAACACCCATTGCCAGCGCGACCGGCGCGCCAAACAGGAATCCACGGGCTTCGGTACCCACTACTTTGGTGATCCCGGCGTTTTTATAACGCTCGACCAGCAGTTCAATGCTGAGCGCGTACGCTTTCGGGTCTTCCAGCAAGCTGGTGACATCACGGAAAAGAATGCCAGGCTTTGGATAGTCCTGGATACTTTTGATGCTGTTTTTCAGATATTCAAGCTGCTGTGCAGTTGCGGTCATCGGTTTGTGCCTAAATGAAACAGTGTTACTCACAGCGCGCAACGAGTCGGCCAGGGTAACAATTGTTTAACCTTTGACCAGGCGCAGCTGTGCTCGAAAACGGTCGAATTTACTGGCTGCGCGCAATAATTGCAACAGCCATTATAAGGCTTCAGTGCTTTTGTTGCTTTTCATCAACCACGGGGATCCGCCACATAAAGAAAAGCAGACAGGCGAGGATCGTCAGCAACAGAATGCGCACCCACATCATTTTCACCAGCCATAATGAAATGGCAAAGGTAATCAGGATCACCGCGATCGCACGCGGCTTCGCACCGGGCGGCATTGCCCGATGTTTTTGCCAGTGGCGCAAATAGCCGCCAAACCAGGAGCGGTACAGCAGCCAGTGGTGAAAGCGCGGCGATGAACGGGCGAAGCACCAGGCTGCCAGCAGGATAAAAGGCGTGGTGGGCAATAAGGGCAAAACCACGCCCAGCGTGCCTAACACTACCGCGAGCCAGCCAATGATGATTAAAATAGTACGCTGCATAATGCGAATCGTTATCAAACTGAACGGCTACTTTACCACTGGAGAGCGTATTGAAAACAGCCCTGCTTCTGGAGACGCTGCAAAATCAGCTGTCCACCCTGCGCGCGCAGGCTACGCCGTTAATGGGGCATGCTACGCTGAAGCCGCGCTTTGACCGGCAGCTTTTTCGTACCCGCAGCACGCGCATCCAGGATTATGTTGCTGAGGCGCAGACGAATCTTGATGAGTTGCGCCACGCGGTTGAGAACAATCAACAGCAACAGGTCGCCTGGCTTGCGGAACATCTCACCGAGCAGATCACCGCCCTGCACCGTGAAATGACCGCCTGGCCGCTACGCGTCTGGGACAGCGCGTCGCCGGGTCTCGGTAAATGGCAGCGCAAGCGGCTGGAGAACCAGGAATTTGCACGCCGTCTGTTTGAGATGAAGCAGGAGCGGGAAACGCGCCTGAACGCAAGCGAGACGCTGGAAGAGCAGCAGTTATTAATGCGAGAGATTAGCGCCCTGGAGGGCCGCATCGTTCGTTGCCGTCAGGCACTGGATGAAATTGAACGCGTCATTGAACGTCTGACCCGTTAACAGGAGCCGTAAATGTCACTGGAAAATGCACCGGATGAGGTCAAGCTGGCCGTCGATTTGATTATGCTGCTGGAGAATCATGACATCCCCGCCCAGACGGTGCTGAAAGCACTTGAGATAGTGAAGACGGATTTTGAAGGCAAGGTGAAGGCCAGTCGCCTTCACCCTGCCCCTCTCCCACCGGGAGAGGGAACCTGAATTACGCCGGAGTAGGATCGTCACCCTGAATCTCGCGCTTCACTTCCGTATGCTCATCACCTTTCTCGTTACGCAGGTGAACTTCAAGCTGGTTGAAGGCGATATTAATGTTGTTTTCACGGCACAGACGATCGATAGTGCGGTTCAGCTCATCCACGGTGTAGCTGCGATCGCGCAGCTCACGCACGTATAACCGCAGCTCGTGATCCAGCGTGCTCGGCCCAAAGGTGGTGAAGAACACATCTGGGGCGGGCTCGTGCATCACCTTAGGATGCGATTTCGCGGCTTTTAACAACACCTCTTTCACTTTATCCAGATCGGAGCCGTAGGCCACACCCAGTCGAATGACGACGCGCGTTGTAGTGTCAGAGAGCGACCAGTTGATCAGTCGCTCGGTGACGAACGCTTTGTTCGGGATGATCACCTCTTTGCGATCGAAGTCGGTGATGGTGGTGGCACGAATACGGATCTTGCTGACCGTTCCCGAGAAGGTGCCGATGGTGACGGTATCACCGATACGTACCGGACGTTCGAACAGGATGATCAGGCCGGAAACAAAGTTACCGAAGATCTCCTGCAAGCCAAAACCAAGACCGACAGAGAGCGCGGCCGCCAGCCACTGCAGTTTATCCCACGACACGCCAAGCGAGCCAAAGACCGTCATCGCCCCGACAATAATAATGACGTAGTTGAGGATGGTGGTGATGGCATACGACGCCCCCTGACGCAGGTTCAGACGCGACAGCACCAGCACTTCAAGCAGGCCTGGCAGGTTTCGAATCAACGCCCAGGCAACCACTGACGACACCAGGGCAAAGAGCAGGCTGCCCATGGTCACGCTTTTCATTACCGCGGCGCCCGCTTCGGTGCCGTTGTATTGCCAGAGGGTGATACTGTCGAGGTAGGCGAAGACGGTGATTAAATCAGACCAGATCGCCCAGAACATCACCGCAAACAGCGCGATCATTACCAGCATGGTGATACGCAGTGTCTGCTGGTTAACCTGCTCCAGCGCGATGGTGGGCTCTTCCTGTGGCTCCGCGCCTTCGGCCCCCTCCTTCACCTGATGCTGGCGACGCGCGATGGCACGACGATAAGCTATGCGGCGAGCCGCCACGCTCAGGCCGCGCAGTACGGTCTGATAGAGCAGGTTCCAGACGATCACCAGATAGACGGTTTCAATCCAGCGTCCGGACAGGCGCAACGTGGTATAGAAGTACCCCGTCGCCGTGAGCACCATCAGTGCCAGTGGAATAATCGCCAGTACCGTCACGGTGGCCAGACGAATGTTGTGAGACTCTTTATCCCGCCAGCTGTCGCGGCACATCGGCCACATCAGGATGGCAATGAGCAGCAGGTTCAGCAAAATAACCAGCTGGCCCATGACATCGTCCATCAGGTGCAGCGGAGACAGCTCAGCGACAACGGACCAGAAGTGCAGCGGCAACAGCGCCAGGCTGACGCGTACAATCTGACGACGCCAGTGGCTGGTCAGTTGCGCAGGCATGTTGAAATGACGCACCGCAACGCCGTCTTTTTCCAGCACTTTCCAGCACACACCAAACACCAGCCAGAACAGGGCCAGTTTTTTACTGAACGCCCACAGCAGGTCGCTGATGTTGAGCTGCATCGTCAGCAGGATAAGCCCCACCGCCAGAATAATCAGGCAGACCGGCAGCGCGCGGATCAGATCGATCAGAATCGCTTTTGGCGTGTGCAGCTGACTGTCGTTACGCAGTTGCCCCACTTCAGACGCCAGCTTATCCTGGTATTTCTTCAGCCAGCCCAGACGCCAGCGGATCAGGCCGGCAATCAGCAGCAGCGGGAGCCCCGCCAGGAAGGCAATCATCACCGCAGGCCAGGCTTTCTCCCAGTTTACGGTGATTTTCATGCTCTTAATCTGCGCCTTCAGCGTTTCAGGGAAGGATTTGATCCAGTCCCAGTCCATCGGCTTGTTGCTGTTAACCCAGAAAATCTGCTGGGTCAGGATCTCCTGCAGACTTTTCGACACGCTCACCAGCTGTTGCTGGTTGATCTGCAGGTTAATCGCCATCATCAGCTGGTTGCCGAGCTGTTTGTTGAGCTGGTCGAGCAGCTCGCGGCGCATATCCACAACCTGCAGCAGGGCGTCGTGAACTTCCGGGTTCACTTCACTGGAATGGCCCTCTTCCAATTTGGCGACAAATGTATCGCTCTGGAAAAGGGCGTCGCGCTGCTGGTTCACATCGAATTGTTCCAGACGCAAATCCGCAATGCGATTGGTCATGTCCTCGAGCTCATCGGCGGACGGCAGCGTCTGCTGTTGCTGGTAGAGAATACGCGACAGCAGCAGGCTGCCTTTCAGAACCGCAATCTGCTCTTTAATGTTGCGTTCAGCCTGCAGCGCGCGGTCCAGCCAGTTTTTCACTCTGATATTTTGCTGAACCAGCGAGTTACCGCTTTCTGTTGCCAGTATCAGGCGCTGGCTCAGCTGATGGTTAGCCTCGAGCTCCTGTTTCACCAGCGGGTTCGCCTGAATGCGGGCAGTTTCGTCCGGTGAGACGGCTTCCTGAGCCGTTTTCTCCGTCAGCGTAAGGCGCTTACTGTTAACCGCCTCCTGCAACAGCTGAAGCTGATGTTCCAGACGATTAATGTTCGCCGTTACGTAGTCGCGCTGCTTCTGGAGCGTATCCTGCAGCACCGTATTCCCTTCCAGGCTTTTACGCTGCTGTTCGATTTGCGCATTCAGTAAGGCCTGCTGCACCAGCAGCAGCGTTTGCTGCGTTGGGCGCAGGGTGCCTTCGCCAACCGACGTACCGTTCAGACGGTTGCGGATCTGCTGCAGCTGCTGAGAGGCGGCGTACATCGCATTTTGCACGCGCTCGGGCTGGGTTTGCAGGGAGACAAGCTGGCTGTTGTACGTACCGAGATCGGACTGTGCCGTTTGCAGATCGTCGAGCAGCTGTGCGACGCGCGATTCCAGCTGACGCAATGACAGGGTCGCGAGCGTTTTACGGGTTTCGTCGTCATTATCCACATCGCTCAGGGCATTCAGCGATTCCGTGGCCTTACGCATGTTTTCAGGCGCCTGCGCCACTTTCTGCCGAAGCTGTGTGGTTTCCGCTTTAACACGCTCAATTTTATCAAGCGTTTCCAGCGTCTCCGTCAGATCCTGCTGAACGAGCTTATCCAGAGCAGAGAGATCTTTTTGTTTATTCAGGGTGTCGAGTTGCGACTGAACATCACTGCGTGAAGGGATGTCATTGTTGTTATCGGCGCGGGCCCAGGAAAGCGGTGCCGTTGCGAAGAAAAACAGCGTCGCCAATAAAAATACAAGAACAGGATGTTGCGAGCGATTGGTGTGCAGCATAGTTGTGAATGATGTCAGAAGATGACCGAAAATAGTCCGGCGTGCAGGATATCACGCTCGCCTGAAGCAGAATAGCGCGAACGTGAGCCTCTAAGAGAAATCCTGGAATCGCGTCAGGCTGTTAGCGAGCCTGACTTGCCATGCAGCGTCGGGGAGAGCTGGCACATCTCCAGGAAAATAGCCACATAGCTGCGGGCTTCGTTCTTCAGGTCAAAGGAGTCCGGGGCGAAAAGCCAGTTTTCCATCAGGCCGGAAATATAACTGCGCATCAGGACTGCCGCCCGTCGGGTCATTAACGTCGCCGGCAGCTGGTTCGCCTGCATGCACTGGGTGAGGACCTGTTCAATGCGATCGTAGCTTTCCAGACACAGGCTGCGCTGCGCCTGCTGGACGACCGCCATCTCTCCGACCAACTCGCATTTATGGTAGATGATTTCCATCATTAACCTGCGACGTTCTTCAACTACCGTTGCTTCAAGGATATATACTAATATTTCTCTTAATACTGAGAGTGGATCCTCGGGGAATTTTGCCCGATACTCAGTCTCAAGATCGCTAATGCTGGACTCTGAGAGTTGCCAGATTTCACTGAACAGATCTGTCTTGTCTTTAAAATGCCAGTAAATCGCTCCCCGCGTGACGCCCGCGGCCTGAGCAATCTGCGCCAGCGAGGTTGACGAAACACCCTGCTGAGAAAACAAACGCATAGCCACATCCAGAATGTGTTGTCGGGTTTCAAGCGCTTGTTGTTTGGTTTTTCGTGCCATACGTTAGTGAATTTACAGGAGTCAGATTTACATACATTTGTGAATGTATGTACCATAGCATGACGATAATATAAACGCAGCAATGGGTTTTTGGACTCAGGACCATTGATCAATTTGAAATCGGACACTCGAGGTTTACATATGAACAAAAACAGAGGGTTAACGCCTCTGGCGGTCGTTCTGATGCTCTCAGGCAGCTTAGCGCTAACAGGATGTGACGACAAACAGGCTCAACAAGGAGCTCAGCAGGTGCCAGAAGTTGGCGTGGTGACGCTCAAGTCCGAACCTCTCCAGATAACGACAGAATTACCGGGCCGTACCAGCGCATACCGCATCGCAGAAGTGCGTCCTCAGGTGAGTGGTATCATCCTGAAACGTAACTTCACCGAGGGTGGTGAAGTGAAAGCTGGCGAGTCTCTGTATCAGATTGATCCGGCAACCTACCAGGCCTCCTATGAGAGCGCGAAAGGCGATCTGGCGAAAGCAGAAGCTGCAGCCAAAATCTCCCAACTGACGCTGAACCGTTACAAAAAACTGCTCGGTACCAAGTACATCAGTCAACAGGATTATGACACTGCCCTGTCTGATGCACAGCAGACCAACGCCGCCGTGATTGCCGCGAAAGCTGCAGTGGAAACAGCGCGTATCAACCTCGCCTATACCAAAGTGACCTCCCCAATCAGCGGTCGCATTGGTAAATCTTCCGTCACGGAAGGGGCGCTGGTGCAGAACGGTCAGACCAACGCGTTGGCTACCGTGCAGCAGCTTGATCCGATTTACGTTGACGTGACCCAGTCCAGCAACGATTTCCTGCGCCTGAAACAAGAGCTGGCAAACGGCACGCTGAAGCAGGAAAACGGTAAAGCCAAAGTGGAGCTCGTGACCAATGACGGTATCAAGTTCCCGCAGGCAGGCACACTGGAATTCTCCGATGTGACGGTCGACCAAACCACCGGTTCCATCACCTTACGTGCGATTTTCCCGAACCCGGATAAGACACTCTTACCTGGTATGTTCGTTCGCGCGCGTCTGGAAGAAGGCACCAACCCAACCGCACTTCTGGTGCCTCAGCAGGGTGTCACCCGTACGCCACGTGGCGACGCGAGTGCACTGGTTGTCGGGGCTGATGACAAAGTCGAAACGCGCAACATCACTGCCACGCAGGCGATTGGCGATAAATGGCTGGTGACGGAAGGTCTGAAAGATGGCGATCGCGTGATTATTACTGGTTTGCAAAAAGTTCGTCCTGGCGCGCAGGTCAAAGCACAGGAAGTGAAATCTGACGATAAACAACAAGCTTCGGCCGCTGGCCAGTCAGAACAAACCAAGTCTTAACTTAAACAGGAGCCGTTAAGACATGCCTAATTTCTTTATCGATCGCCCCATATTTGCATGGGTGATCGCCATAATCATCATGCTGGCTGGGGGACTTGCGATCCTGAAGCTGCCTGTCGCGCAATATCCAACGATTGCGCCACCGGCGGTAACAATTTCCGCAACCTACCCCGGGGCTGATGCAAAAACGGTGCAGGACACCGTGACACAGGTTATCGAACAGAACATGAACGGTATCGATAACCTGATGTACATGTCCTCAAACAGTGACTCAACCGGTACGGTACAGATCACCCTGACCTTCCAGTCAGGTACTGATGCTGACATCGCGCAGGTTCAGGTCCAGAACAAACTGCAGCTCGCCATGCCGTTGCTGCCACAAGAAGTACAACAGCAGGGTGTGAGCGTCGAGAAATCGTCCAGTAGCTTCCTGATGGTTGTTGGCGTTATCAACACCAACGGCACCATGACGCAGGAGGATATTTCCGACTACGTGGGCGCCAACATGAAGGACGCCATCAGCCGTACGTCTGGTGTGGGTGACGTTCAGCTGTTCGGTTCTCAGTACGCGATGCGTATCTGGATGGATCCGAACAAACTGAACAACTTCCAGCTGACGCCGGTGGACGTGATCAACGCTATCAAAGCGCAGAACGCCCAGGTTGCCGCCGGTCAGTTAGGCGGTACCCCGCCGGTGAAAGGCCAGCAGCTTAACGCCTCGATCATCGCACAGACCCGTCTGACCTCCGCCGATGAGTTCAGCAAAATTCTGCTGAAGGTGAATCAGGACGGTTCACAGGTTCGTCTGCGCGACGTGGCGAAAGTGGAACTGGGTGGCGAAAACTACGACATCATTGCGAAGTTTAACGGCAAGCCGGCTTCCGGTCTCGGGATCAAACTGGCGACAGGTGCTAACGCCCTGGACACCGCAACGGCTATCCGTGCGGAACTGAAGAAGATGGAACCGTTCTTCCCGTCAGGCCTGAAGATCGTTTATCCGTATGACACCACGCCGTTCGTCAAAATCTCGATTCACGAAGTGGTTAAAACCCTGGCAGAAGCGATCATCCTGGTATTCCTGGTCATGTATCTGTTCCTGCAAAACTTCCGCGCGACGCTGATCCCAACCATCGCCGTACCGGTCGTATTGCTCGGGACCTTCGCCATACTGGCCATCTTTGGCTACTCGATAAACACCCTGACGATGTTCGGGATGGTGCTGGCCATCGGCTTGCTTGTGGATGACGCCATCGTGGTGGTAGAAAACGTCGAGCGTGTCATGGCGGAAGAAGGTCTACCGCCGAAGGAAGCAACCCGTAAATCCATGGGCCAGATCCAGGGCGCGCTGGTCGGTATCGCGATGGTACTGTCAGCGGTATTTATCCCGATGGCCTTCTTCGGCGGCTCAACCGGTGCAATTTATCGTCAGTTCTCCATCACCATTGTCTCAGCGATGGCGCTGTCGGTACTGGTTGCATTGATCCTGACGCCTGCACTGTGTGCCACCATGCTGAAACCTGTTCAGAAAGGCGGTCACGGCGAGCATAAAGGGTTCTTCGGCTGGTTTAACCGCATGTTTGATAAGAGCACGCATCACTACACCGACAGCGTGGGTAACATCCTGCGCAGCACCGGTCGTTACCTGCTGCTCTATATCATCATCGTGGTGGGTATGGCCTATCTGTTCGTTCGTCTGCCAAGCTCGTTCCTGCCAGATGAAGACCAGGGCGTGTTCCTGACGATGGCACAGCTGCCGGCGGGTGCCTCGCAAGAACGTACCCAGAAGGTGCTGGATGAAGTGACGGATTACTACCTCACCAAAGAGAAAGCTAACGTTGAATCCGTGTTTGCGGTTAACGGCTTTGGCTTTGCGGGTCGTGGTCAGAACACCGGTATTGCCTTCGTTTCTCTGAAAGACTGGTCAGAACGTCCGGGCGAAGAGAACAAAGTTGAGGCGATTACTGGCCGTGCAATGGGCACGTTCTCACAGATTAAAGATGCGATGGTCTTCGCCTTTAACCTGCCAGCGATTGTTGAACTGGGGACAGCGACAGGTTTCGACTTCCAGCTGATTGACCAGGGCGGTCTGGGTCATGAAAAACTGACGCAGGCACGTAACCAGTTGTTCGGTGAAGTGGCGAAACACCCTGACCTTCTGGTCGGCGTGCGTCCTAACGGTCTGGAAGATACGCCTCAGTACAAAATCGACATCGATCAGGAGAAAGCACAGGCACTGGGCGTTTCCATCAGTGACATCAATACCACGCTGGGCGCGGCCTGGGGCGGTAGCTACGTCAACGACTTCATCGACCGTGGTCGTGTGAAGAAAGTGTACGTGATGTCAGAAGCGCAATACCGTATGTTACCGAACGATATCAACAACTGGTACGTTCGCGGCAACAACGGTCAGATGGTGCCGTTCTCATCCTTCTCTACGTCGCACTGGGAATACGGTTCGCCGCGTCTGGAACGTTATAACGGGCTGCCATCCATGGAGATCCTGGGTCAGGCCGCACCAGGCCGAAGCACCGGTGAAGCCATGAACCTGATGGAAGAGCTGGCAGGTAAACTGCCTGCGGGTATCGGCTATGACTGGACCGGTATGTCCTACCAGGAACGTCTGTCCGGTAACCAGGCCCCTGCCCTGTACGCCATTTCACTGATTGTGGTCTTCCTGTGTCTGGCGGCACTGTATGAGAGCTGGTCGATTCCGTTCTCCGTTATGCTGGTGGTGCCACTGGGGGTTATCGGTGCGCTGCTTGCGGCAACGTTCCGTGGATTAACCAACGACGTGTACTTCCAGGTGGGCCTGCTGACAACCATTGGCTTGTCGGCGAAGAACGCGATACTTATCGTTGAATTCGCCAAAGATCTGATGGAGAAAGAAGGTAAAGGCCTGATTGAGGCGACGCTTGACGCGGTGCGTATGCGTCTGCGCCCAATCCTGATGACATCACTGGCATTTATCCTCGGGGTAATGCCGCTGGTTATCAGTACCGGTGCGGGTTCCGGTGCACAGAACGCCGTCGGTACAGGCGTTATGGGGGGTATGGTTACCGCAACCGTACTTGCTATCTTCTTCGTTCCGGTATTCTTCGTGGTGGTTCGCCGCCGCTTTAGCCGCAAGAATGAAGATATTGAGCACAGTCATTCGGTAGAACCGCACTGATACCGGTTTCACATGATAAAAAGGCCGCATTAGCGGCCTTTTTCTTTTTCGGAAAAAAATCATAAAATAGGCTTATTGTGCTTCTATTTATTTCCTGCCGCCTACAATGACATATCATAATTAACTGATAACGTAATCGCTGAATTCAGGATTTTTTTAATTTCATTTCCCTGCTTAAGTGATTAGGAATATTCCTAACCATATCTTCAGACAAAGAGAACTCCGGATTTGGACATCTTAGGATTGTTTACGCTAAGCCAATGAAACGTAAGGGAGCGAAAAAAGTTCCGCGTTAATCTGGATAAAAATGTTTAGCGCTGAAGGCACATTTGCGTAAAGGCTCGCAGTCAGTGCTTTTATTTGTAATTTTTCGTAATAGCGCGGTGAAATCTTGATCAGAGTGGATTATAGTTAGAGTTATCAGGAACACAGCACCCGTGCGGCTAAGTATGTTGTATCCATCCCGACATGATGTTCGGTGAGTAAGAAATCACTCAGAAGGGGATGCGCTATGGACGAGTACTCGCCAAAAAGGCATGATATCGCGCAGTTGAAATTTCTCTGCGAATCCTTGTACCATGACTGCCTTGCCAATCTTGATGAAAGTAACCATGGCTGGGTAAACGACCCAACGTCTGCCATCAATTTACAGTTAAACGAGTTGATCGAGCATATTGCAACCTTCGCACTTAATTATAAAATTAAGTACAATGAAGATAATAAGCTGATTGAGCAAATTGATGAATACCTGGATGACACCTTTATGTTGTTCAGCAGCTACGGCATTAATGCGCAAGATTTGCAGAAATGGCGTAAATCGGGCAACCGACTATTTCGTTGCTTCATCAACGTGAGCAGAGCTAACCCCGTTAGTCTTTCCTGTTAAAATTATTACAATTAGTAAGGTAAATTTATGTCTGAAAAACCACTCACAAAAATCGATTATTTGATGCGTTTGCGACGCTGTCAGTCAATAGACACGCTTGAACGTGTAATTGAAAAGAATAAATACGAGCTTTCTGATAATGAACTGGCGGTATTTTATTCAGCGGCTGACCACCGTCTTGCAGAACTGACTATGAATAAGCTGTATGACAAAATCCCAACGTCCGTGTGGAGATTTGTCCGTTAATCTTTGAAGTGTGTCTGTAGAGGTTCTACGCCACTTTCTCAGCTGTATTCAACTTTCTGGCTATACCCTCCTGCCCCAGTGCAGGTCTCCGTGTAAAACGTGCTCATCCGCAATATTATTGTGATAATAGTCACAGTGATTTTCCGGGAACGTTCCCCTGCTATCCTGTTCCGATTACCCTACGGTAAAGACGACCAGTGAGGTTCCCAATGAGCATAGAAAAGCAGAAGATGATTGCAGGTGAACATTACCGCCCTGGTGATGAAACATTACGGGCAGACCGATTACGCGCCCGACACCTGGTTCACCGTTATAACCACACTGCACCTGATGAGAAACTCGAACGCCAGAACATTCTGGCGGAACTCCTCGGGCAAAGCGAAGGGGCCTATATTGAGCCGAGCTTCCGCTGTGACTATGGATATAACATTTATCTGGGCAAAGAATTTTACGCCAATTTCGATTGCGTGATGCTGGATGTCTGCCCGATACATATTGGCGACAACTGCATGCTCGCGCCAGGGGTGCATATTTACACGGCAACCCATCCGCTGGACGCCGACGCGCGTAATAGCGGCGTGGAGTTTGGTAAGCCGGTGACCATCGGCAACAACGTCTGGATTGGCGGACGTGCGGTTATTAACCCGGGCGTTACGTTGGGTGATAATGTGGTGGTGGCCTCCGGCGCTATCGTAACGAAAGACGTCCCGGCGAATGTCGTCGTCGGCGGCAATCCGGCAACAATCATTAAACGGCTGTAAAGTGACGGGGAGTCAACTGTTATGGTCTTTTAGCGCCTGACTGTTACTTTTTTCAGCCAAATGGCTCCCCTAAAATTGGCAGACATCCTGTATTGTCAATTCTCATAAAGGCAAAAAATGACCGAGATACAGCGCCTGCTTACTGCCACCATCGACGATCTTAATCACCGCGAAAAGCGCGACAATCGCCCACGCTTTAGCATCAGCTTTATTCGCAAACATCCTGGACTGTTTGTCGCAATGTATGCCGCCTGGCTGGCGACACTGATTGTGATGCTGAAGTCCGAAACTCTGGTGGACTCCGTCTGGCTGCTTGTCATTCTGTTTGTGGTGTTTAACGCCTTTTTCTTTTTTGACGTTAATCCCCGCTACCGCTACGAAGATATCGACGTCCTTGATTTCCGGGTTTGCTATAACGGTGAATGGTACAACACGCGTTACGTGCCGCCGGAGCTGATCGAAAGCATCATGCACTCCCCCGCGGTTGAAACGGTGCAAAAAGAGAAGCTGCAGAAGATGGTATCCACCAAAGGTCAGCTCTCTTTTTATGATGTCTTTACCCTTTCCCGTCCTGCTGCTGTGTGATTAAAGCCTGTATGCGTCGGATACCCGACACAAACTGAGAAGCAGAGGTATTGCCGTAACCTAACACCAGACCGGTTTGCCCCTGCTTCGGCTCCAGGTAATACCCGCTCAGTGCAGCGGGTGCCAGCTGAAACGCCCTCGCCTGCTCGACCACTTTTTGGTCGTCGATGCCGTCTATTGCCAGCGTCAGATGCATCCCCCCTTCACCCGCCAGAATGCGATGCGGGGTATGAAGCTCAGCACTCAGCGCCTCACGCAGCTGTCGGTAGCGCTTACGGTAGAGCCGGCGCATGGCGGCAAGGTGGCGGGCATAATGTCCTTCCTCAATAAACAGCGCCAGGGTTCGCTGTTCGGCGCGATGCCCGCCACGCAGCAGCGCGCCAATGGCCGGACGGGCCGCTTTTGCCAGCGCCGGGGGTAACACCATGAACCCCATTCTCAGCGACGGAAAGAGGGTTTTGCTGAAGGTACCAAGATAGACAACCGGCGCATTGTTGACCATTCCCAGCATTGCAGGCACGGGCTCACCGGAATAACGAAACTCGCTGTCGTAATCATCTTCAATAATCCAGGCGTTATGCTGCCGGGCCAGATCCAGCAGCGCCAGGCGTCGCCGCGCGCTGAGCACGCTTCCGTACGGAAACTGGTGCGAAGGTGAGGTGAAAATAAGCGCAGGGGACGGCGTATCCAGCCCTTCCCAGAACATGCCTTCGTCATCAACCGGCATCCCCGTCATGACTAAGCCCGCTTTGGCAAAGGCGCTTTTAGCCCCGCCATAGCCAGGATCTTCCACCCACGCGACGCTGCCGGGTTCGCTCAGCAGCAACGTGCAAAGGTTTACCCCCTCAAGCGCGCCTTCGGTCATCACTATCTGACTGGCATCGCAGTCAATGCCGCGCGAAAGGGCAAGGTGGCGGGCAATGGCCGCCCGCAGCGACGGCTCCCCGGCAGGATCACCATACCCTAACAGCGCGCTGCCCTCTTCGCGCAGAACCCGGTCGTACAAGCGCCGCCACAGCGGCAGGGGAAAGTAGTTGATGGCCGGTGTTCCCGGCGTAAATGCCGGAACCGGGGTATCACGCGGCACCGGCGCAGGCAGCGAGGCGACCCGGCTGCCGAGCGCGACGGCAGAGTCCGGCAATGCCTGAACGAGCGTACGCTGCGCCAGCTGCGCCACCCGCGTCCCCTGGCGGTTACGCAGCAGATACCCTTCGAGCGTCAGCTGTTCCAGCGCCGCATTGACGGTATTCCGTGAAAGCGAGAGCTGCTGAGCCAGCATTCGCGAACCGGGAAGCCGGCTCCCGGCGTGTAGCCGGCCGCACAGTATCGCCTCACGCAATGCATGATACAGCGCGCGCTGTAGCGTCTCTTCCCCCCGCGCTTTCAACGCGGCATTCAGCAAAGTATAAAATTCATCGCCCGGTATGTTCATCTCGCCTCCCGTGGTACCACCAAAACATAGCTGAGTGGCACTTTTTAAGGAACCAGTAATTCACTAGTCTGGCGTTCTTATCAACGTCACGGACAGTAAAATGAAAACATTCAATGAGTTTGGACAGCCAGTAGGCGAAGCACTTATCGACTGGCAACCCCGCCAGCACCCTTCACGTGTGGTGCTTCAGGGCCACTATTGTCGCCTTGAGCCGCTGCGGGTGGAGCACGCTGAGGCGTTGTTCAGCGCGTATTCTCTGGCCGAAGATACCCGCAGCTGGACGTGGCTGTTGCGTGAGCCGGATGCCAGCGCAGAGGCGTTTGCAGGGTGGGTAGAGAGCGTGCGTGACTTATCCGATCCGATTCACTTTAGCGTTATCGACAACCAGACCCAGTCTCCGGTCGGCACGCTGGCTCTGATGCGGATCGATCCAACCAACGGCGTTGTGGAGGTGGGACATGTTCATTTCTCCCCGCTGCTCAGCCGCACGCCGATGTCGACGGAAGCGCAATATCTGCTGATGCGATACGTGTTCGACACCCTTGGGTATCGTCGATACGAGTGGAAGTGCAACAGCCTGAATGCGCCTTCGCGCAAGGCGGCACTGCGTCTTGGCTTTCAGTTTGAGGGGCGTTTTCGTCAGGCACTGGTCACGAAAGGTCATAACCGGGATACCGACTGGTTTTCGATTCTCGACAAAGAGTGGCCGGCGCTGGCGAGTGCCTTTGAAGGCTGGCTTGCCACCGACAATTTTACTGCCGATGGCAACCAAAAAAGATCCCTGGAAAGCTGGCGCGAAGCACGCGTCTAGCGTCTTTTCTTACGTCCCTGAACCGCCTTAAAGCGCGGATTGGATTTGCAAATCACGTATAAGCGTCCCTTGCGTTTGACTATCTGGCAATCCGGGTGACGCTGTTTTGCACTGCGCAATGAGTTAAGTACCTGCATGGTTATCCCCGCTTCGCATTAAGAAAGCCGCCGAAACGCTTACGGAAGCGCGCCGCACTGCCATCCGTCGAGAACGTTTTCTGCTTGCCGGTGTAGAACGGGTGCGATTTTGAAGAGACCTCGATGGTGATATACGGATACGTTTCACCGTCGAGTTCAATTTCGCGGTCGGTCTTAATGGTTGAGCCGACTTTAAAGTATTCATTAGCACTGGTGTCGTGGAACACCACGGTGCGATAGGCTGGGTGGATATCTGGTTTCATCGTAAACTCTTTATGTTTTGTTATAACATAACAAAATGATATCTAACCCCTGCTGAAAAAACAACCCCTCTGCCCCGACGATATTTTCTGTTGTGCCGTAAATCATGACCTGCGCGTGCTATAACTTTATCATTTAGCGGTAAAATCTTTCTCCTCTGGCAGGTTTTTCAGCGCCCAGGAGCGGGCATAAGAGGAAGGAAACAGCACCATGAAAACCCGACATCTGGTCAGTCTGGTGACCGGCGTACTTATCATTGCGGTGCTGGTTCCGATTAGCCTGAGCATCTGGCTGGCACATCGCCAGGCGGAAGATAAGTTTGTCGATGCGCTGGATAGCTATGCCTCACGCGTGCTGATACGTACCGCCAGGGTGGTGGATGATGCTAAGGAAGCGCTCAATAACCTGCAGACCTTTAAAGGGATCCCCTGTAGCGTTATGCATTTAAGGGAGATGCGGCGGGTCGCTTTTTCATGGCGTTATGTTCAGGAAGTTATTTATATCAACAATCTTGAACCCCTTTGCTCGTCCCTGGAACAAACCAGTCAGTCGGCCCCTTTCCCGCCGCCCATGCGAATCACGAAAGATGGTTATGGCGTATGGCTCACCACGCAAAACGATCTCGGTTTTAGCCGCTACATGGCGGTCCTGGGTCGGGGCCACTATCTGGTGCTGGTGGATCCAGCCTCGCTTGTCGATGTGATCCCTTTCGGTGAGATCGCCACAGATGCCGCCCTGGTGGGCAGCAAATCACATCTCATTTTTGCCAGCAGCAGCAAGCTCGATCCGCATATCCGCAATCTGGTTAAGGACCAGGGCGTCACCCGTATTCAGTACAACGGCTCGATATACATCATGAAGCCTGTTCCTGAACTGGGGTTTACGGTGGTCGCCTGGGCGGCGTTAAAACCGCTGGCTGAAACCTGGCACCAGCAACTTCTTATCTGGCTGCCGTTCGGCATATTGATAAGCCTGCTTGCCGCACTCTTTGTTTTGCGACTGCTGCGTCGTATCCAGTCGCCACGCAACCGGCTGCTTGACGCCATCAATAACCGGGAATTTGTGGTTCATTACCAGCCCATTATTGAACTCTCTAGCGGGAAGATTGTGGGCGCAGAGGCGCTAACCCGCTGGCCCCAGCCTGACGGCAGCAGCCTTTCACCGGATATTTTTGTGCCGCTTGCTGAGCAAACGGGGCTCATCTCGCAGCTGACGCATTTGGTCATTGAAAAGGTGTTTGAGGATATGGGCTACTGGCTGCACCTTCACGCCGGGCAGCATATTTCCATTAACCTCGCGCCGGCCGATTTGACCTCGGGAAAACTCCCGCCACTGTTGAGCCACTTAATGAATAAGTGGAAAGTCCATCCGCAACAGATCGCCCTTGAGTTAACCGAGCGCGGCTTTGCCGATCCTAAAATCAGCGCTCCGGCCATCGCCGCCTTTCGTCATTCAGGCCACGCAATCTATATTGATGATTTCGGTACGGGCTATTCCAGCCTGAGCTACCTGCAGGATTTGGATGTCGACACGCTAAAAATTGATAAAGCGTTTGTGGATGCACTGGAATATAAAAACGTGACACCACACATTATTGAAATGGCAAAATCGCTGAAGCTGGCGATGGTGGCGGAAGGCGTGGAGACCGAAGGGCAACTCGCCTGGCTACGTCGTCACGGCGTGCAGTATGGGCAGGGTTGGTACTACAGCAAGGCGTTGCCGAAAGCGGACTTTATTCTTTGGGCGGAAGATAACCTCAAAACACATCCTACTTAAGATAGGATTTGATCACCTGTAACACGACGCCAAGATCGGCTTCGCGCTGAGCTTCTTCAGGCTCTTTCACCACATGATCGGTAAGATGACCTTCGATCACCTGCATCATCATGCCGTTTACCGCGCCGCGGATTGCCGCCAGCTGTTGTAACACGTCGGCGCATTCGTGGTCGCTATTGAGCATTTTTTCCAGGGCAGCGCTTTGCCCCTGAATTTTCTTCAGGCGAGTCAATAACATCTTCTTGTCGCGAACCGTGTGTGACATCTCTGTCTCCCTTATCGTATGGCTTTTAAAGCATATCATGCTCTACTCCCCCTGAGTATTTTTCTACTGGGGGGTAGTATTGGACTACTGGGGGGGAGTAGTATCTGAACACGCTTTCCACTCCGGAATTTTCCATGAACGATTTTGCTTCACTCCTTCAGCAGGGCAATGCCTGGCTGTTTGTACCCAGCGCTATCCTCCTCGGCGCGCTGCATGGCCTGGAGCCGGGCCACTCCAAAACGATGATGGCCGCGTTTATTGTGGCTATTCGCGGTACGCTGAAACAGGCGGTGTTGCTTGGTCTGGCGGCAACGCTTTCCCATACGGCGGTGGTCTGGATCATTGCCATGGCAGGATTATGGTTTGGCCGGGGCTGGGATGCACATACGTCTGAGCCCTGGTTCCAGCTGGTCTCGGGGATACTGATCGTGCTGATCGCCCTGTGGATGGCCTGGCGAACCTGGAAGGAGAGTCGGCCACACGATCACCATCATCATCACGATCACCATGACCATCATCATGATCATCACGACCATGACCATGACCATGACCATGACCACCATCATGATCATCACGACCATGGGCATCCACTGGTTGAAGAAGAGTGGCAGGATGCCCACCAGCGCGCGCATGCGCAGGATATTAACCGTCGCTTCAACGGCCAGAACGTTACCACCGGACAAATTGCACTGTTTGGCCTGACCGGAGGGCTTATCCCCTGCCCGGCCTCAATCACGGTCCTGCTCATCTGCCTGCAGCTGAAGCATTTTGCCCTCGGCGCAACGCTGGTATTCAGCTTCAGTATTGGTCTGGCGTTAACGCTGGTCGCTTCCGGTGCAATTGCCGCCCTGAGCCTTAAGCATGCGACAAAACGCTGGCCGGGTTTCAGCGAGTTTTCACGAAAAGCACCGTGGATCTCCGCTGCCCTGATTACTGTGGTCGGGATTTACATGAGCCTGCACGGCCTGAGCGGTATCCTGGCGTAAGCGAGGCGGCCAATGCTGTGGCCGCCTCTTTGCTCAGTCAGGGTTCTGCTGCCAGCTGAAGGTATAGCGAAGCTGGCGTTTCTGCAGAATAAATTCCGGCGAGACGCTGGGGCTCCACGAGTCATCACCGCCCACGCCCATATGGAACGCGTCCAGGTTAAGCCAACACCCCGGCTCCTCGCGCAACAGATGATGGTGAGTTGTCTCATGCAACTGCTGCTGGCTATAGCGGCTGACGGAGAAATGGAACAGGCCATTCAGCCGATGCGCGCCCAGCAGCAGTTCACGGGTATCACAGCGCAGACCATTTTCTGTCGGGAAGATGTAAGGCGTGTGCATGGCTTCCAGCGGTAATGTCCAGCGCCCCTGCTGAGCCGCCAGCGTTCTGTCCGGGTAATTTTCATGTGGCCCAAGCCCCAGCCATTGAACCGTTTCCGGCGTTGCGGCAAGGTGAACACTCAGGCCTACGCGTGCCAGTTCCGGGATATCAGACGCAATATCGACCTGAATATCGCCATGCAGAACGCCCCGATCGTCCACCCGCCAGACTTTACGGCTCAGGAAGAGCGCTTTACCGCGATACTCCCAGACATGCAGGGTTTTCACCACCGCCTCGGCTGCATGCTGCTCTCCTTCACAGTGCAGTAATCGCGGGGTGAGCTCGTACATGCCTGCCGCTTTCCAGCGCTCCACCCACGCATTCGGATCGATTCGCGTGGCCTCGCTCACGCCAATATCATTGTCCAGCGGTGCGCGGCTAACGTTATCCGTCAGCGGTGAGAGCAGCGTTTCAACGCCGTTGCGCCACCATTGCGTCAGGTGTCCTGACGCGCGGTTGAACTGCCAGCGTTGCTGCTGATGCACCAGCTCAAGCACGTCGCCAGTTTGCGTTAACACCGGCGGTACACCTTCTGGTGCTGGCGGGGCGATATACAGGGGAGTCGGAACCGGCCACTGCTCCCACGCGCAGCGATGGTTTGCCGGTGACCACGGCGTCGCCCGCGGCTGGTGCACTTCAACGTTCAGCCAGACGTCACCCGCTTCAGGCGCCAGCGCTGGCAGGTCGATGTCCAGACGCTGTGTGCCCTGGGGAGCAATGGAGAGCGTCACGTCCCCTCTGGCCAGCACGTTGCCGTCGCGGACAAGGGTCCAGCGCAGCACCTCGTTATCGGTATGACGGAACAGGTAATCGCTGTGGACTTCAAGCACCAGCGGAGACGTACTTATCCGCGTAAAGGTGAAAAACTGCTGAGCGCGCTGGGCTTCATACAGCGCCGGATGCGGTGTGCGATCGGGAAAAACCAGCCCGTTAAGGCAGAACTGGCGGTCATTGGGCGTGTCGCCAAAGTCTCCCCCGTAGGCCCAGAACGGTGTGCCATTGTCGTCTTTTCTGGTCAGCGCCTGGTCAACCCAGTCCCAGACAAATCCCCCCTGCAGACGAGGATGGCGGCGAAACGCCTGCCAGTATTTGGCAAAACCACCGAAGCTGTTCCCCATCGCGTGGGCGTATTCACAGAGAATAAGCGGACGCGTTTCATCCGGCATGCCGATCCATTTTTTAACAGACCATTTCGGTACCGCCGGGAAGGGCTGATCCTGATCGACCCGGGCATACATCGGGCACACGATATCGGTCGCTGCCGTATTCGCCCCACCGCCTTCGTACTGCACCGGACGCGTCGGATCGGTGGTTTTCAGCCAGCGATACAGTGCGTCATGGTTCGCGCCATGGCCGGACTCATTCCCCAGCGACCAGATGATAATCGAAGGATGATTGCGGTCGCGCTGCACCATGCGGGTGACGCGTTCGCTCATGGCAGGCAGCCAGCGCGGATCGTCAGCAAGGCGACTCATCGGCACCATGCCATGGGTTTCAATATTGGCTTCGTCGACGACATACAAACCGTAGCGGTCGCAAAGCGTGTACCACAGCGGATGGTTCGGATAGTGCGAGCAGCGCACGGCGTTAAAGTTATGCTGCTTCATGAGTTCGATATCGCGGCGCATCGTCGCTTCATCCATCACCTGGCCGTTTTCCGGGTGATGCTCATGCCGGTTAACGCCACGGATCAGCAGGGGTTTACCGTTGAGCTTCAGCAGGCCATTGCTGATCTCTATGCGGCGGAACCCCACATCGCAGGCCTCCGTTTCCAGCACCTCACCCTGCGCGTTCAGAAGGGTCATCGTCAGGCGATAAAGTTCCGGCGTTTCCGCACTCCACAAGGCGGGCGCCTCAACGGGGAGCGTCACCGTTAGCCGCTCGGCCCAGCCGCCGCGCTCATCGACAACAGCTGTGCCAGGCCGCCCGGTGGCACTGGCGCATTTTTCGCCGTTGCGCCACAGGGTAAACGCCACCTCACACTCCGCATACTGTGCGCCTGCGAGCGCGAGATCCACCTTCAGCACCGCGCGATCCCGCTCCGCATTCAGGTCAGTCACAACCTGATAATCGGCAATGTGCGTCTCTGGCTTATGCAGCAGCGACACATCGCGGAAAATCCCGCTCATGCGCCACATGTCCTGATCTTCCAGATAGCTCCCGTCGCACCAGCGCAACACCATGACCGCAATGCGGTTCTGGCCAGGGCGCAGCACCGCTGAGAGATCGAATTCGGCGGGCAGTCGGCTGTCCTGTGAATAACCGATCCACTGACCGTTACACCACAGATGAAACGCCGAGTTCACGCCATCGAAGATAATGCGGGTTTGGCCGTTCAGTAGCCAGGCATCATCCATCTCAAATGTGAGCGAGTAACAACCGGTTGGGTTTTCTTGCGGCACAAACGGTGGGTTTACGGGGATCGGATAGGTCACGTTGGTGTAGATGGGCATGTCGAACCCCTGCATCTGCCAGTTAGAGGGCACGGGCATCAGCACGGCATCGGCGCAATCTTCACTGACCCATACCGAAGGAACCTGCTCTGGCGCAGGAAAGAAGCTAAAACGCCACTCCCCGTTAAGGAGGCGTCGGCTGACGGTTCCCCCGTCTTCTCTGGCAGAGTGTTCGTCACGCCAGCTGTGCAAGGGAGCATGTGCTGCCAGGCGGTTCCACTGGGTGACTCCGGGATTTTCCCAATCCCGACGAGCCAGAAGTGCGCTGAGGGTCAGCGATGGAGTGTTGGACATATTAACCTCTTTGCGAAGCGCTCACAATTTTAGCTAACATGCCCTGGCTACCGGGTGCGGTAAAGCGTCGGATCGCGGGGTAGCGAGTCAGATCACAAAAGTCTTACCGGCGAGCAAGTTGCTCAGCCGCTAACGCCAGGCTCCTGAGCTGCTGTGCCAGATCCTCGCGTTCGATCTGCTGCGGATCGTGGCGAGCGGTAGAATGGCGGGTCACCAGCGTCACCGGAAGCTGAACCTGCCAGCATGCGTCACCCTCAACTGGCGCCAGCAGCCACTCCACGCTTCGCTCGCCGGCCTCGCGAAAAGCCTGGCGAATGGTGGTCAGGGGGGGAGAAAACCAGGCGCTGTCTGCCGTATCGTCGAACCCGACAACCGACATCTGGCCCGGGATCGCGGTCCCTTTTTCCGCACAGGCGCGCATCACCCCCAGCGCCATTTGGTCGTTCGCGACCACTATCGCATCCGGGAGTTGCGCGGCAGATAACAGCAAATGTCCTTTCTCATAGCCGCTTGCCGCACTCCAGTCGCCGTGCGCCACCGCGACAGCCTCAAGCCCGGCCTGTGCCAGCGTGGTGTTCCAGCCTGCGAGACGTGCCCGGGCGGAGACAGAGCTCTCCGGTCCGCTCAGCAGCGCTATACGCTCATGCCCCAGCGAAAGCAGATGCTCAATCCCGAGACGAGCACCCTGCTCTGCATTAAACACAAGACTGTTTACCTGAGCCGAGGGCGAGACATCCAGAAACAGCACAGGAATGGGCGATGCGAGGGCTTTTAGCGCTTCAGCATGAGGATCCTCCAGCGGCACATTCACCAGCAGAGCTTCCACACGCTGCGCCAGCAACGCCTGAAGGGCAGAGTGGCACTGCTGTGGATGTTCCACCATTGAGATAAGCACGCTCGCCCCCTGCTCAACCGCCCGGGATTTTACCGCCGAAACAATTTGCGAAGGGGCGTGCAGCGCCAGATCGGTAGTAATAAGGCCAAGCGTACGGGTACGTTTACCCGCCAGCTGTTGTGCCCTGAGATTGGGGACGTAGTGCAGTTCCGCCATCGCCTGCTGCACCTTTTCCCGCGTGCGGGCAGAGACATGCTCCGCGTCGTTAATCACACGGGAAACGGTCTGATAAGAAACCCCCGCAAGGAGGGCAACATCATAAAGAGTGATTGCTTTCATGCATTCTGGCATCGCGTTATTCGAAGGCCACCATTCTGACACAGCGACGCCATGAAAACATGTGAGCGCTTCGCAGAATTAAACAACCCGCTCCGGCTGGGGGGCCTTCTCAACGCGCGGCTTATAACGGAACAGAGGCAAGCAGATCTGGATAAGCGGGCCAATGGTCAGCGCATACGCGACGGTGCCTATCCCGAACGTTCCGCCCAGCATGCACCCAATCAGCAGCACGGACACTTCAATCGAGGTACGTACACTGCGGATGGACCATCCCATACGGGCATGGATCCCGGTCATGAGACCGTCGCGCGGGCCCGCCCCGAAACCGGCACCGATATACATACCGGTGGCTATCGCGTTCACGACAATTCCGGCCACCAGCAGCGCGATACGCAGGGGCAGCGAGGTCACCTCGGGGATCAGGGCCATGGAGGCATCAGCCGCCAGGCCAATAATAATCACGTTACTGAGGGTTCCCAGACCAGGCATCTGACGCAGCGGGATCCACAGCAGCAGTACCGCCGCACCGGTTAAAATAATCACCATCCCAATGCTCAACCCCAGCTGGATCGCCACGCCCAGGTGGAAGACGTCCCACGGATCGAGCCCCAGATCCGATCGAATAAACATCGTGGTTGAAAGCCCATACAGCCCTAAACCGACATACAGTTGTAGCAGACGACGTACCATTTTTTTATCTTCTCCAGTGAACCAGGCTTTCATCTTGAGCGAAAATGGCATTATGATTAATGTCCAGTTTTCAAATAGTGGACTGCACATGTCATCTCGCCGCTTCGGAAGCCAGTCATTGGTACGCCTGTTAGGCCATTGGCAACAAACCTCGTCCCGGACCCCGCTCTGGCGTCAGCTGGCGGATGCGTTACGCCTGTTAATTCTTGATGGCCGACTGGCGCTTAACACCCGTCTACCCGGCGAGCGGGAGCTGGCCACTGCGCTGGATGTGAGCCGGACCACCATCAGCAGCGCACTCGCCCATCTGCGTGAGGAAGGTTATCTTGAAAGCCGTCACGGCAGCGGTTCACGCGTGATCCTGCCCGACACACGCGCCGTGCCAACCCTTTCAGCAGCCAGTGCCGCGCTGGATCTCTCCACCGCGGCGCTCAATGCCGGGCCTGAGATCCACCAGGCCTATACCCATGCGCTAACGGCCATTACGCAACATCTCTCGCTTACGGGTTACGATCAGCTTGGGTTGCCGGCGCTGCGGGAAGCCATCGCCGCACGCTATACTGCGCGGGGGCTTCCGACCCGGACAGACGAGGTGATGGTGGTCAATGGCGCGGTCAGCGGTTTTGCGCTGGTCCTGCGGATGATGACCGGTCCGGGGGATCGCGTCGTGGTCGATCATCCCACTTACCCGCTGGCGATCGCCGCCATTCAGGGAGCGCAGTGCCGTCCAGTGGGTGTGTCGCTGCCGGAAACGGGCTGGGATACCCATGGGTTTGCCGCAACGCTTGCCCAGACAGCGCCGCGCCTGGCCTACCTGATGCCCGATTTTCATAACCCGACCGGGCGATGCATGGATATTCCCACCCGTCAGGCAATCACCGAGATTGCCGCGCAAACCCGCACGACGCTGGTAGTAGATGAAACGATGGTGGATCTGTGGTTTGACTCGCCCCCACCGCCGCCGCTGGCGTCATTTAACCCTCAGGCCACCGTGATAACGTTAGGCTCTGCCGGAAAAAGTTTCTGGGGCGGCCTTCGTCTTGGCTGGATCCGTGCCTCCTCGCGCACCATCGCTACGCTTGCCCAGACGCGGGATACCCTGGATTTAGGATCGCCCATGCTCGAACAGCTGGCGACGCTGTGGCTTATCAATAACAGCGAAACGTTTTTGCCTGCTCGCCGGAAGATGCTGGCGGAACGACGAGACCAATGCGGCGCGCTGTTGCGCGAGCACTTCCCTGAATGGACATTCCATGAAGCGGAAGGCGGGCTTTCCTACTGGATTGAACTGCCGGGGATGCTGGCAACACAGCTTGCTGCACGCGCAGAGATACTGGGAATCAACCTGGGGACCGGCACGCGGTTTGGTTTATCGGGTGCGTTTGATCGGTATTTACGTATGCCCTTTTCACTCGATCCGGCTGAGCTTGAACAGGCATTACTGAGAATTAAACCCTTGTGGCTCGCCCTGAATAAAAACGTGCCATCAATAAAAAGAAGTCTGGTTTGATATAAAAAATTTGAAGTGGATCATAAAATAAAAACTGCTGACTGTCACAGATACAGTCAGCAGTTTTCACCATTCAAGATTTAGTGCTGAGGAGGAATAGGAAAACCTTTCAGTGAAATAACGAAATTTTCACCGTCTTTCTTTATTTTTGCGCCGGTATCACACCAGTCAGACGCAATACGAAAGAACTCATCACTTCCTACATTCCAGCCAAGACGTACATGCTTCACGTAGCCTGAACGCAACAGATCGCAGGCCTCGTTGTAGTCACTGGCAGTTGACAGTTGTTGTTTCATTTTCTCTTCTTAAGAATTTTACGTAGAGCCTTGATTTCTTTAGGAGTAAATGGAGAAACACTCTCTTCTTCCGTATGCTGGTTATCAATATCCTCTTCCGATACTCCCGCCTCTTCTACCGCTTCGAATGCCAGCAGCAGCAGTTTCTCTGTCGTCACGCTTAAATTCTCGTTATTAACTTCAGCATAGTGGCGAAGTCTTTCTTTTAGCGCTTGATCAATCTTAACGTTTAACACCGCAGTAGCCATGTTTGTCACTTCCCTTCGGAATAAGTACTTTATTTAATACACGAACTTACCAATGTTATCCAGATATATATTTTTAAGTTATGACAGAAAAAAGACATCCGATATTAAAATGACAGTCTATTATTACAGGTTTATGACAGTAATATTTCAATGCAATGAAATATATATTACATGCGTCAGTAAAGTCCTAATAACGCTGTGGATTAAAGGCTATTCGAAGCGAAGAGAAACAGGGAGAGTGCTGGTGAGAGCAGAAATGGGTGGGGGCCCTGCCAGCTACATCCCGGCACACACGTCGTCTGCCCTGGCTGCTTCCTTCCGGACCTGACCTGGTGAACAGAGTAGCGTTGCGGGAGAACCAACAGAGCCCCCATTGAGAGCGTTGATAACCAACGCGCTGGCGCATTATCCCTGTGCTTACCGCCAATTGCAAGCGACCCGCAACTGGATGCTGGTTTCTTGCGCAAACTGGCGCAGCAATTGGGTTTATCTTCGTTTAACATGACTGTCCAGACATTCCCCACAGGTAGACGTATGGACGACCATGACTCCTTTCCACAACGCGTATGGCAAATTGTGGCCTCTGTGCCGGAAGGTTATGTTACCACCTATGGCGACGTAGCGCGTCTGGCCGGTTCTCCGCGTGCGGCGCGGCAGGTCGGTGGCGTACTGAAAAGGTTGCCCGAAGGAAGCACCCTGCCCTGGCATCGGGTGGTAAATCGTCATGGGGCGATCTCGTTGACCGGGCCGGATCTGCAGCGCCAGCGTCAGGCGTTACTGTCAGAAGGGGTGCAGGTGTCGGGGTCAGGACAGATTGATTTGCAAAAGTACCGCTGGGTGTATTAAACCCTCTCCCGAAGGAGAGGGTTTAAAGCGTTACATCTGGGTCGGAGGGGTTGGCAGAGACGGTTGGTTAGTCTGTGGCGCAACCGGCACTTCGGTTTGCTGTACCGGAACCAGGTTCAGGTCAACTTTTGTCCCGCCGTGGTTAATCGCTTCCTGCACCGTATCGGTGATAAACACCAGTTTATCGTTGATCGTTACTGCTGCGCTCAGGAGGATACGGGCATTAGGCTGCACGTCTGATGGGTTATACGGCAACACGAAGCTAAACGGTGCCTGCTTACCTTCCGTACGCACGGCACGCTGGGCCAATACTTTAGACGGCGCGTCTGCCAGGGAAGCATCAGACAGGGTTACCGTTAATACCGCATCTGGTGGTAACGCGACTTTCTGTTTAATCCAGATAGTACCGGAAACGTTAGGCTGCTGAATGGACTGCTGTGAGAGTGTATTAATCCCGTTTGGATCTGCTGCTGGCACCGGCACCTGGGCGCTCTTTCCTGCACAGGCGGACAACGCCACCGCAATTGCTACACCACTTAGCATGGGCACGAGTTTCATTGAAGTCTCCTTATCATCAATGCACCAGCGGGATCGATCCCATCCGATGTCGTTTCAATCACATAACACAGGTAAGTTTGGCACAGATCACTGATTTATGCCTAAAATCGTCCAGATATTCAGATTATTCTACCCATCGGACCACTTTCATTTCTGCGTTATACTCTGCCTATCTTTCGCTACGGCGTTTATTGAGGACAACTATGAGTCAGGCACTGAACAATCTGCTGACATTACTGAATCTGGAAAAAATTGAGGAAGGACTCTTTCGCGGACAGAGCGAAGATCTCGGCTTACGCCAGGTCTTCGGCGGGCAAGTCGTAGGACAAGCGCTCTACGCAGCAAAGGAGACCGTCCCTGCAGACCGTCTGGTGCACTCATTTCACAGCTACTTCTTACGCCCTGGTGATAGCGCAAAACCCATCGTGTATGACGTTGAGGTATTGCGGGATGGCAACAGCTTTAGCGCGCGTCGTGTCGCGGCGGTTCAGAATGGCAAGCCTATCTTTTACATGACCGCCTCGTTCCAGGCGCCGGAACCGGGTTATGAGCATCAGAAAACGATGCCACCCGCGCCGTCGCCAGACGATCTCAAATCCGAGACCGATATCGCCCGTGCGCTGGCGCATCTGCTTCCACCGCAGGTAAAGGAGAAGTTTCTCTGCGATAAACCACTTGAGATCCGCCCTGTCGAATTCCATAACCCGATGAAAGGCCACACGGCCGAGCCGAAGCGCCAGGTCTGGATCCGCGCTAACGGTACCGTACCCGCGGATTTCCGCGTTCATCAGTATCTGCTGGGTTATGCCTCAGATTTCAACTTCCTGCCGGTGGCGCTGCAGCCGCACGGCGTGGGCTTCCTTGAAAAAGGGATGCAGGTGGCCACCATCGATCACTCCATGTGGTTCCATCGTCCGTTCGACATGAACGAGTGGCTGCTCTACAGCGTGGAGAGTACCTCGGCGTCAAGCGCGCGCGGCTTTGTGCGCGGTGAGTTTTACACTCAGGATGGCGTGCTGGTCGCGTCGACGGTGCAGGAAGGGGTAATGCGTAACCGCGGGTGATGCTGTACTGCGGCCCTCTCCCGACGGGAGAGGGAACAAAACGAAAACGGCAACCCTGGGTTGCCGTTTTGCTTATCAGGCGTTGTACGCATTCTCGCCGTGGCTGTTGACGTCCAGACCTTCGCGTTCCTGCTCTTCCGGAACACGCAGACCGACGGTCATATCCGCCAGCTTATAGCCGATGAAGGCCACAACGGCAGACCACACGACGGTGATGGCAATACTTTCCAACTGCACCAGCACCTGGTGAACCATCGTGACGCCTTCTGCGTACCCCACGCCACCCAGCGATTTCGCCGCGAAGATACCGGTCATGATACAACCGACGATGCCGCAGACGCCGTGTACACCGAAGACATCGCACGGGTCATCGACGCGCAGAACACGTTTCAGCGCCGTCACACCCCACAGACCCGCCAGACCGGCGACCAGCCCGACAAGCAGCGCGCCGCCAACACCGACGTAGCCACAAGCTGGCGTGATACCAACCAGACCGGCAATTGCACCTGAACAGGCACCCAGCAGTGAAGGCTTACCGCGTACCGCCCACTCACCAAACACCCATGAGAGGATCGCACCCGCCGTTGCCACAACCGTGTTCACGAAGGCCAGCGCGGCGATTTCGTTTGCTGCGCTTGCTGAACCGGCGTTGAAGCCGAACCAGCCAAAGTAAAGGATCGCTGTACCGGTAAAGACCATCGGCAGGTTGTGCGGTTTGAACGCTTCTTTACCGAAGCCCACGCGTTTGCCAATCAGGTATGCCCCTACCAGGCCCGCCACCGCGGCGTTGATGTGTACAACGGTACCGCCTGCGAAGTCCAGCGCGCCATGGCTCGCCAGCAGACCGCCACCCCAGACCATGTGTGCAATCGGCACATAGGAGAGCGTCAGCCAGACCACCACGAAGATCAGTACGGCGGAGAAGCGAATACGCTCAGCCAGCGCACCGACGATCAGCCCGACGGTGATACAGGCGAACGAGCCCTGGAAGGCAACGTGAATATATTGATAGAAACTGCCCATCAGCGCGGTCAGTTCGATGTTTTTCAGCATGACCCAGTCAAAGTTTCCGAAGAACGCATTGCCCGTGCCGAAGGCCAGAGAGTAACCGTAGACCACCCACAACACGCAAACCAGCGCGAACGTGACGGCAACCTGCGTCAGCATGGAGAGAACGTTTTTGCCACGGATCAGGCCTCCGTAGAACAGCGCAATGCCCGGAATGGACATGAACAGCACCAGCGCGGTGCTGATCATCATAAAGGCGTTATCGGCTTTGTCTGCCACCGCAGGGGCAGCCAGTGCCAGGCCCGGCAGCAGTGCCAGCGAACCCAGACCCGTTTTGATTGTTGCTATCTTCATTTTCTCGATCCCTATCACTGTGTGCCAGGAGTTACTTACAGTGCCGCTTCGTCAGATTCGCCGGTACGGATGCGAATGACGCGCTGCAATTCGGCAACGAAAATTTTGCCGTCGCCAATTTTGCCGGTGTAGGCCGCTTTGCTAATGACATCAATAACTTCATCAAGCTGGTCATCAGCAATCGCGACATCAATTTTTACTTTTGGCAGGAAGTTAACGCTGTATTCTGCCCCGCGGTAAAGCTCGGCATGACCCTTCTGACGACCAAAGCCTTTCACTTCGGTGACAGTCAGTCCCTGAATACCCATGGAAGACAATGCTTCACGCACGTCTTCGAGTTTGAATGGTTTGATTACAACCGTAACCAGCTTCATAGATCCCCTCCAGTCAGAATTCGGTAATGGCCGCCGCTAATACGCAGAAGACATTGCAAGGGGTGTGCCAGAAATGAAAACCTGAGGGAAACGCGCTGCAATGAGCATTACACGAGCATGTTTAACGAACCGGTGAAAAAAAACGCACCATGACAGTGCACGGTGCGTTTCAGTTTTGCACCAACAGTAATGACTGTTAGCGCGCTGCCTTGTTTTGGTGCATCAGGCGCTGAGGGATTCGTCCTCACGCACGCTGGCGGCCAGCTCTTCACCGGCCAGCTGCAGCTGATACATCTGCCAGTAGCGCCCTTTTGCTTCGAGCAGCTCCCGGTGCGTACCGCGTTCGACGGCCTGACCGCGATGCAGCACCAGGATGGTGTCTGCGTCGACAATCGTTGAAAGACGGTGTGCGATAACCACCAGCGTCGTGTGATCACGCACCGCGGCCAGCGCCAGCTGGATAGCCTGCTCAGTACCAGAGTCAATGCTGGCGGTCGCTTCGTCGAGTATCAGCACCTGCGGCGTTTCAATCAGCACCCGCGCCAGGGCCAGAAGCTGCTTTTGTCCTACCGAGAGGTTATTCCCCTGCTCACCGAGCCGGGTATTGATCCCATCGCTAAAACCGCGCGCCAGCTCTGCCAGCTGCACGGTTTCCAGCACATCCCACACCTGTTGCTGGGTATAATCCCGCCCCAGGGTGACGTTGGCGTAAAAGGTATCGGCCATGACTACCGGGTCTTGCTGCACCATTGCAACGCCTTTGCGCAACACATTGTGGCTCAGTGATGCGAGCGGACGACCATCAATGCGGATTTCACCCTGACTGACCGGGTAATAGCCCATCAACAGGCTGGCGAGGGTACTTTTGCCGCTGCCGGTGTGCCCCACCAGCGCCACAAAGCCGCGCGACGGCACATCAAGAGAGATGTCCTGCAACACCAGACGGTCTTCACGGTAAGCAAACGAGACCTTATCAAACGTAATCTCTCCGCTTTGCAAAGGACGCTCATCATCGCCGTAGGTCTGACGTGGCCGGTCCATCAGTTCGAACACGCGCTCCCCCGCCACCACGGCCTGTTGCAACATAGACTGCTGGGTGGTGAGTTCTATCAACGGTTCATTAAGGCGTCCCAGATAGCTGATAAAAGCGTACAGAACCCCAACTTCAATTGTTCCGTTCGCGCTCATCCCGAAAAGCATCAGCAGGCCACAGAGAACCAGCGCCGAGAAGAGGCTCAGCAGCGGACGTAGCAGGAAACCGTCCAGTCGCAGCGTCTGCATACGCGCCATATAGTGCGACCGGCTGGCTTCCCCCATGCGTTCACCAAAGCGAGCCTGCTGGCGGAACTGCTGAATGACGCTCATGCCGTTGATCACTTCGTTGAAGCCATCGTTGATATCGGCCAGATAGGCGCGCACCCGACGCACAATCGGCGTGCTGTAGCGTTGATAGATGACCATTACAATCAATACGGCCGGGAAGATGGTGATCGCCACCAGAGCCATACGCCAGTTGAGGCTGAACATCGCCACCAGCATGGCGCCAATCAGCGCCGCGCTGCGCAGCACGGTTGCCACGACGGTGACATACAGATCGCGGATCACCTCGGTATCGTTGGTCACCCGGGATATCACCTGCCCAACCGGCTGGGTATCAAACTCGCTCAACGGCTGGCGCAGTGCCGCATCCATCACATCCGTACGTAACTTCTGCACCACGCCCACGGCCGCCCGGTTAAAGAGCAGAGACTGGGCGTAATGCAGTGACGCCGCAGTCAGCTGTAGCCCAACGTAGGCCACACCTAACCCCGCGACGAGCCCCAGCGGCAAATAGCTTTTCGCCACCATATTGTCGATAAAGTAGCTGATGAGCAGCGGACCGCTCACTTCTGCAATCGCGGCAATCCACAGCAACAGTACGGCAAGCGAAAGCGGTTTTCGCCACGGAGAACCATAGGCCAGCAGGCGTTTTAGCGTCGGCCACTGCGTCACGGTCTTACGCATTAGCGTTCTCCTCATCCTGTTCCGGGGCGTCGTCCAGCGCCGCTTCAAGCTGCTGATAACGATACATATCGCGATACCAGCCCGGTTGCTCCGCAAGCTGTTCATGCTGTCCGCGCTGGGCAATGTGCCCGTGCTGTAATACCAGAATTTCATTGGCTTCCGTCAGCGCCGACAACCGGTGTGCACTGATGATCACCGTCCTTCCATCCCCCCACTGTCGCAGGTTATGCAGGATCTGGTGCTCGGTGCGGCCATCGACGGCGGAGAGCGCATCATCAAGGATCAGGATTTCGGCATTCAGCAGCAGCGCGCGGGCAATCGAGAGACGCTGTTTTTGCCCGCCGGAAAGCATAACGCCACGCTCACCCACTTCCGTTTCATAGCCCTGTGGCAGACGCAGAATATCGTCATGGACGCTGGCCAGGCGCGCGACGTGCTCAATCTCTTCCTGAGTCGCCGCCGGGCGTCCGAGGGCAATATTATTCGCCACGGTGTCAGAAAAGAGAAACGGCGTCTGGCTGACCACCGCCAGACGACCGCGCCAGTCATCGAGCAGCAGGTTCGTCAACGGAATATCATGGAAGCGAATATCGCCCTGCGTGACGTCAAAGTGACGTTGAATCAGGGAGAGTACGGTACTTTTCCCGGCGCCTGTCGGACCGCAGATACCGAGCATCTGACCCGGTTTGAGCGTAAAGCTGACGTTCTCCAGTACCGTATGTTCCGTTTGCGGATACACAAACTTACGGACGTCGACATTCATCACGCCGCGCCCTTCCGGTACCAATTCGCTACCGTCATTCACCACTGGCGCTTCGGCAAGCATCGCGCGAATACGGCTGTAGGCGGCGCTGCCGCGCTCTACGATGTTAAACATCCAGGCCAGTGCCAGCATCGGCCATATCATCAGCCCCAGGTACATGGCAAAGCTGGTCAATTGCCCGAGGGTTAGCGAGCCCTGCACCACCATCCAGCTCCCGCCACCAATGGCCAGTAGGTTTGCCATGCCAATCGCGACATAGATTGTCGGGTCAAACCGCGCATCGATACGCGCAACGCGCATGTTCTTCGCCCCCGTGTCGGCGGCATCGGCTGCAAACAGCGCGGATTGTCGATCTTCCAGGCCAAACGCTTTGATCATGCGGATGCTGGTCATGCTCTCCTGCGTACGGTCATTCAGCGAGGAAAACGCCGCCTGCGCCAGCTTGAAGCGCTCATGAAGCTGTTCGCCATAGCGGTTGATCGCCAGCGCCATCAGCGGCATAGGTAGCAACGCCAGCAGCGTGAGCTGCCAGCTTATCTGGGTGGACATCACAATCAGAACCGCACAGCCCATCACCAGAGAGTCCACCAGCGTTAACACCCCTTCCCCGGCGGCAAACACGACGCGGTCAACGTCATTGGTGGCGCGAGCGATAAGATCCCCGGTGCGATGGCGCAGGTAGAACTCGGGATGCTGGCGGCTCAGCTGACGATAAAAATCTTCACGCAGTTCGACGGCCAGCTGATAGGACGCGCCAAACAGCAGTACCCGCCAGACGTAGCGCAGCAGATAGACAATGATGGCCGTCAGCACCAGCGTGCCGACCCACATCAACACCCGTGCGGTGGTGTAATGCTGTTCTGTAACGCCATCCACAACGTATCCCACCACTTTCGGTGGAATTAACTGCAGGATGGCAATGATAATAAGCAGGGCCACAGCGCCGAGGTAGCGTTGCCACTCCCGACGAAAGTACCAGCTTAATTGGGCAAATAATCGCACGCGGTTTGTTCCTGAAGGTATGGATCCGGCTACGCCGGGAAGTTATTCAATTAATCAATGGGTAGTGCTGTGGTGTATTTAATCTGTTCCATGGCGAAGCTCGAGGTGACGTCCGACAAGCCCGGTACGCTGTTCACCAGCCGCTTGTAAAAATCATCATAACGCTTCATGTCTGCCACCTGGACGCGCATCAGATAGTCATACTCTCCCGCCATGCGCCAGAAACCGAGCACCTCCGGCATCTCGGAGACCTGTGTTACGAAGCGGCTATACCACTCGCTGCTGTGATGTTGGGTTTTTATCAGGACAAATGCCGTCAACCCAAGCCCCAGTTTTTCGGGATCTAAAAGCGCGACTCGCCCCAGAAGGATGCCGTCATCTTCAAGCTTCTTGAGACGCTTCCAGCACGGCGTGGTGGTCAGATTAACGGCATCTGCCAGTGCCTGCAAAGAGAGGGTACAATCACTTTGCAGTAAAGAAAGCAGCTTACGGTCTATTTTATCTAGCATACCCACCTCACAGAGAAAAATTTTCTCCCTTCATTCTATTTTAAAGGCCATATAGCAACAATTTTTTCTGTGCTTTTCGCTATGCTGGGCACAAAATGACAAACGGATAAATACGATGAATAGCGCCTGGGTTAAACATGCCATCAGCGAAATCAATGCCGACTATCAGCGCTCGGCGGACACCCATCTCATTCGCCTGGCTCTGCCGGGCTTTGCTGGCATCCAGCTGTACCTGAAAGATGAAAGCACCCATCCCACCGGTAGCCTGAAGCATCGCCTGGCGCGTTCGCTCTTTTTATACGGTTTGTGTAACGGCTGGATTAAGGAGGGAACCACGATTATTGAATCCTCCTCCGGTTCAACCGCTGTATCCGAAGCCTACTTTGCCCGCCTGCTGGGCCTGCCGTTTATCGCCGTGATGCCCTCCTGCACCGCGAAACGAAAAATTGAGCAGATTGAATTTTACGGTGGACGCTGCCACTTTGTGGAAAGCGCCTGCGAAATTTACGCCGCGTCTGAAATGCTGGCCCGTGAGCTGAATGGCCACTATATGGACCAGTTCACCTTTGCGGAGCGAGCCACAGACTGGCGCGGCAATAACAACATTGCCGACAGTATTTTCCGCCAGATGACCCACGAACCTCACCCTGTTCCGTCGTACATCGTGATGAGCGCCGGTACTGGCGGCACCTCAGCCACTCTGGGACGTTACATCCGCTGTCAGGGCTATGATACGCAGCTGATGGTGGTGGATCCGCAGAACTCGGTGTTCCTGGACTACTGGCAAAGCCGCAATGCCGATCTGCGCAGCCCGGTGGGCAGTAAGATTGAAGGAATTGGCCGCCCGCGCGTGGAGCCTTCATTCATTCCGGACGTGGTGGATGAAATGCTCCGCGTGCCGGATGCCGCCAGCGTGGCAACCGCGCACTGGCTGGAGACACAAATTGGTCGTAAAGTCGGTGCATCTACCGGCACCAACATGTGGGGAGCCCTGCAGCTTGCGGCTCGCATGCGTGAAGAGGGGCGCACCGGCTCTATCGTCACCCTGCTCTGCGACAGCGGCGAGCGCTATCTTGAGACCTATTACAATGCGCAGTGGGTTCAGGCAAACATCGGCGATATTGAGCCGTGGAAAGCGCAGATTATGCAACTGGTGAAATAAAAAAAAGCCAGACCGGGGTCTGGCTTGCTGGAAGGGTCTCACTATTCGGGGGAATATGGGAGGTTGTTGTTGTCCAGCCAATGCGTCAAAAAATGAGACACTGCTTCGTTACCGCAGTGCCCGATAACCGGTAGATGGGGAAGCTCTGCCTTCAACTGCGGCATCGCATTTCCCATGATCAGACCGCGACCAACGCTGCCCAGCATTTCGCGGTCGTTCATGGCGTCGCCAAACGCCATACATTCCTGCATCGTTAAGCCCAGGTGATCGCTCAGTACCGCCAGCGCCGATCCTTTATTACACCCAACCGGCAAAACCTCGAGACAGTCCACCGCTGAAAAGGTCAGGTGCGCCCGGTCGCCTAACGCGTCATTCAGCTGAATGCGTAAGCGACAAAGATCGTCATGATCGCCGCAGAAACAGATCTTCGTCACCGCGTGAGCCGGAATACGGCGCAGATCGATAAGCTGATAGCGGAAACCACTGTAGACATGGGCGTGCAGCAATGCCGGAATGTCATGCCCGGTAAACCAGCCGTTATCGTTAAAGACATGAACGCTGGCCCGGGTGTCCCAGGTGCTGTGCAATACGATATCTGCCACTTCCGGGTTGAGATCCTGACGGTGGAGAACATCGCCTTCGACAGAGTGAATGCGTGTCCCGTTGCCGGTAATAAGAAAAGCATCCAGGGAAAATGCCCCCATTAAATGGCGCATCTCCAGCACATGACGGCCGGTGGCAAACGTCAGGGTGACATCACGTTCGTGCAGGCGCTTCAGGGTACTCAGGGTTTTCTCACCCAGACGGTGATCCGGCATTAACAACGTACCGTCCATATCAAACGCAGCGAGACGAGCCATGATTACTCCTGAAATGTGATGCGGTTAACTTGTGCATCAGTATTGCGTGAGATATACGGAAGTAATAGTGAATAGATGATAATTATTGTTCAGGGTTTCTCATGCGCCAGCTTAACCGACTCAACCAGTACCACCGTTTGTGGCAGCCTTCCGCTGGCGCGACGCAGCAGGCCACCATCAGCGAGCTGGCCGCCCGCTGCTTTTGCAGCGAACGGCATGTCCGTACATTACTCCGTCAGGCGCAGGAGGCGGGCTGGCTTAGCTGGCGAGCGCAGTCTGGCCGCGGTAAGCGTGGGGAGCTGACTTTCCACGTCACCCCGGAGTCACTGCGCAATGCGATGATGGAAGAGGCACTGAAGAGTGGGCAGCAGCATAACGCGCTTGAGCTGGCCCAGCTGGCACCGGAGGAGCTGCGGTCACTGCTTCATCCGTTTTTAGGCGGCCAGTGGCAAAACGATACGCCGACGCTGCGCATTCCCTATTACCGCTCGCTGGATCCACTGCATCCCGGCTTTTTGCCCGGTCGGGCGGAACAGCATCTGGCAGGACAGGTTTTTTCCGGGCTGACGCGTTTTCACGGTAACAGCAGCGAACCGACAGGCGATCTTGCCCATCACTGGGACGTGTCGGAGGACGGGCTGCGCTGGCATTTTTATATTCGCTCCACGCTTCACTGGCATAACGGTGATAAAGTCGAAACGGCCCAGTTACAGGAGAGTCTGAATGCGATGTTGACGCTCCCGGCCATGCACAGGCTTTTTCAGAGCGTGCTGCGCATTGAAGTTACCCATCCGCAGTGTCTGACGTTTATTTTACACAAGCCCGACTACTGGCTGGCGCATCGGCTAGCAACCTATTGCAGCCGTGTGGCGCACCCGGCACAACCGATGACAGGCAGCGGACCTTTCAGGCTCACCGCGTATAAGCCGGACCTGGTTCGTCTGGAAAGCCATGAGCAGTATCACCTTAGCCACCCGCTACTGAAGGCCATCGAGTTCTGGATCACCCCTCAGCTATTTGATCAGGGGCTTGGAACCAGCTGCCGGCATCCGGTACAAATCGCCATCGGGGAGCCTGACGAACTGACCCGTTTGCGGCTGGTGAGTAACAGCATCAGCCTGGGGTTTTGCTACCTCACGCTGAAGCGCAGCCCGCGTCTTAGCGAAATGCAGGCAAGACGCCTTATCAACATCATTCACCTCTCAACGCTTCTGCATACTCTTCCTCTGGATGAGGGGCTTATCACCCCAACGCAGGAGTTGCTGCCGGGCTGGCGTATTCCTGAGTGGCCGGATCTCACGGATGTCCCTTTGCCTGAGACGCTGACCCTGATTTACCATCTGCCCGTTGAGTTACATACCATGGCGAGTCAGCTAAAAGCGTATCTTTCCCGCCAGGGCTGCGCGTTAACGGTCATCTTTCACGATGCCAAAACGTGGGACGGATGTCAGCATCTTGCCGACGCGGACCTCATGATGGGAGACAGGCTGATTGGCGAAGCACCGGAATACACCCTTGAGCAGTGGCTTCGCTGCGATGCGCTATGGCCGCACCTGCTGAGCGCACCGCAATATGCCCATCTGCAGGCGACACTGGATGCCGTTCAGACCCAGGCTGACGAGCATGCCCGGCATCGCGGGCTGAAAGCTATTTTCACCCAACTCATGGAGAGCGCGGTGCTGACACCGTTGTTTAACTACCAGTACCAAATCAGCGCGCCCCCGGGAGTCAATGGCATACGGCTTAACACCCGCGGCTGGTTCGATTTCACCGAAGCCTGGCTCCCGGCCCCCAAATCGTGAAGAAGCTGGTCGTCGCCGTAGTCAGACGGTAACATGATGTTTTTACCGTAACTGTCGAGATGATTTATGAAACGTGCCGTCGTCGTGTTCAGCGGAGGACAAGATTCCACTACCTGCCTGGTTCAGGCGCTTCATCAGTACGATGAAGTTCACTGTGTCACTTTCGATTATGGTCAGCGACATCGCGCTGAAATCGACGTCGCCCGTGAACTGGCGCTGAAACTGGGCGCGCGCGCGCATAAGGTGCTGGACGTTACGCTGTTAAATGAACTGGCCGTCAGTAGCCTCACCCGCGACAGTATTCCCGTTCCTGACTATGAACCTGATGCCAGCGGCATTCCGAACACCTTTGTGCCAGGCCGCAACATTCTCTTCCTGACGCTGACGGCGATCTACGCCTACCAGGTGAAAGCCGAAGCGGTGATCACGGGCGTGTGTGAAACCGACTTCTCCGGGTACCCTGACTGCCGTGACGAGTTCGTGAAGGCTCTCAACCACGCCGTGAATCTGGGGATGGCAAAAGAGACGCGCTTTGAAACGCCACTGATGTGGCTTGATAAAGCGGAAACCTGGGCGCTGGCAGACTACTGGGGCAAACTGGACATGGTTCGCAGCGAAACCCTTACCTGCTACAACGGCATTAAAGGTGATGGTTGTGGCCAGTGTGCGGCCTGTAATCTGCGCGCAAACGGGCTGAATCACTATCTGGCCGACAAAGCGGGCGTGATGTCGGCGATGAAGAAAAAAACCGGGCTCAAATAAGCCTCTTTGACCGTGCTGGCGAACAGAATATCGACAGCACGGGTCATGAACACAACGCGTCTAGACGATCATCAACTGCAGTTTTTCCCGCAACTCCCCTTCCAGCGGCAACGCTTTCTGGGTTTTCAGATCAATACAGACAAAGGTGATCAGCGCGTCGGCAACGGCCTGGCCTTCAGGATCCAGCGTCACCGCCTGGGTTAACACGCCGCTCTTGCCGTTTAACTGTTGAAGCTGGCTGGTGATGGTCAGCACATCTCCCAGCACGGCCGGACGACGGTAGTTGATATTGATGTTGACGACCACGAACGCGATGTTGTGCGCGGTCATCCACTGAAAGCTTTCGCTGCTTTCCAGACCGTCCCAGCGCGCTTCTTCAAGAAACTCAAGATAACGGGCGTTGTTGACGTGCTGGTAAACATCGATGTGGTAGCCGCGTACTTTGATTTTTGTCTGCATAGCGCAATAGCCTTTACTGTTGTTATAGGATAAGAGGTCATGACTGGTATGACCTCTTTATCCTGGCAAAATTTTGCCGCCGTGCAAGTAATTATGTGATTACAACGTCAGGTGTGAGAGGTTGCGCTCAACCAGCGCCCCGCCCATACCGGGCACTTGCTTAAGATCGTCAACCGTTTTGAAAGGACCGTACTCTTCGCGATAGCTGACTATCGCCTGCGCTTTTTTTAGCCCTACGCCATTCATCACCCGGGCGAGATCCTCTGCCGATGCCGAATTGATACTGACTCGCGTACCGTCATCATCCGCGCTTTTTCCGGCATCCGTGGCTTTCGTCTGGCCAGCTGCGGGTGCCGCTGCGTCAGACCTGGTTTGCACCGCCGGTGTTTTCGCCGCAGGTGTCGTCGCCAGCGCACCTGCGCTCATCCCGGTGGTGGCAATCGCCAGAGTAATGAACAGAGCCTTGATTCCACATTTCATGCTGTTATCTCCTTGTTTGTTGACAGCCAGGCCACAATATCCAGCGTTATAACCCGGCACAAACGGCAGATTGCAGAAATGGAAAAGGCCGCGAAAGCGGCCTTTAGTTATTGCAGAGCGTTACGAAAATATGCGAGCAAATACGTAATTATTGCTGCTGAGTCATCACGTCACCGAGCTTGATTTTGGCTTCTGTGCGCAGGTTGCTCATCATCGCTTCGAAAGCAATCTGGGCATTGTTCTGGGTAATACCCTGCACCATCGCTTTCTTCTGCTCTTCAGGCATCGTGCCTGCTTTCACATCGTCCAGCGCGAGCAGAACGACGTTACCCTGCATATCGGTAGTGGTACCGAAGCTTGGTTTGTCCTTCGCAGGCAGGCTCAGACCGAACGCTGCCTGACTGACAGGATCCTGACCGGTACGGCTCAGCGTTTTTGGCTCACCGAAGCTCAGACCTGCCGCTTTCAGTGCATCCTGTTTACCCGCTTTCAGGTCAACCAGAATCTTCTCAGCATCCAGTTTTGCCTGCTGTTCCGCTTTGTTGTGCTTAACCTGAGCAACCACCTGATCTTTCACTTCTGCCAGCGGTTTAATCGCTTCTGGTTTGTGCTCGCTGACGCGAAGAACAAACGCACGATCGCCGTCTACGGTAATGATGTCAGAGTTGCTGCCCGGCGTGCCATTCTCGCCAACCAGACCACCGTTGAAGATGGCATCAGCAACCGGTTTGAAATTCAGCTCTTCCGGCAGGTTGTTACGACCGAACCAGCCGGTCTCAACCGCTTTCACCCCTGCAGCCTGCTCAGCACCCGCCAGAGATTCGTTGTCGTTGCTGGCAGCATCACTGACTTTCTGTTGCAGCGCGTAGTATGCATCCAGCGCTTTTTCCTGCTTCACTTTCGCTGCGATATCATCGCGAACGTCAGCCAGCGGCTTGGTTTTCGCGGCCTCGATGTCATCCAGACGCGCCACCAGGAAACCAACGGAAGATTTAATGACACCCGAAAGCTGGCCTTTATCTTTCAGACCGGCATTTTTCAGTTCGTCAGGCGTGGTGCTCTCTTCCAGCCAGCCCATATCACCGCCGTTTTTAGCAGAGATAATATCGGTGGATTTTGCTTTCGCGAGGGAGGCGAAATCAGCGCCCTTATTCAGCTCATCCAGCACGGCTTTGGCGTCTGCCTCAGTTTTGGTCTGGATCACGCTGTAGCGGTTACGCTGCGGCTGAGTGAACTGATCCTGATGCTGATCGTAATAAGACTGAATTTCCGCGTCAGAGGCTGTTTCCTGCAGCGCGGCAGCATCCAGCTTGATGTAGCTCACACGGAACTGTTCTGGAGCAACGAAGTTACTCTTGTTCTGCTCGTAATAGGCGTTAATGTCCGCGTCGCTAACCTGCTGCTTCGCCGCCAGAGCATTCACATCGATGGTCGCTTCACGTACCACGCGCTGCTGTGCAACCAGGGCTGCCAGCTCTTCCGTCTCACCTTTGAGCATGAAATCAGTGCCAACGACGGCATTGATGAGCTGTTGGGTTGTCAGTTGATTACGCAGAGCCTGAGCGTATTGATCGGCAGTCATGCCCATCTGATTAATGATGCCGTTGTAACGCGCATTGTCGAATTTGCCGTTAGACTGGAATGCCTGAGTCGATAAGATGGCTTTTTTAACCTGCTCATCGCTGATGCCCAGGCCCAGTTTTTTCGCGTATTGATCCAGCAGCGCTTCGTCGATCAGACGGTTCAGGGTCTGTTGGCGCAGGGATTTCATATACCCTTCGTTTGCCGCGAGTTCAGAGAATTGGTCGCCCAGCTGTTGCTGCATACGGTTACGTTCACCGGCAAAAGCATTCTCGAACTGACCACGGCTGATCTCCTGGCCATTCACTTTTGCGGCATAGTTCGCGCCACCGCCGATAAGGTAACTGCTCACGCCGGTCAATATGAACGACACGATAATGATACCGAAAATAATCTTGAGCACGAGACTGTTAGCAGCCGTGCGTAAGCTGTCCATCATGGTGTAACAACACTCCGCTGTAGGTGACTGGTTACCTGACGCTAACGGAAAATCCTGCCCGTCGCGCGTAAAGGCGTATTGTGACAAGAAAACGGTGCGATTGTCAGCCCACAACTCGCATAAACTCGCACAAATCAGGCCTGGACAAACAAAAAAGGCACATCAAATGATGCGCCCTTGTACTATTCGGCTTCCCTGAGATGGGAAAGCAATCAGTTTACTGCGTCTTTCAGCGCTTTACCTGCACGGAAACCCGGCACTTTAGCGGCAGCAATGGTGATCTCTTTACCGGTCTGAGGGTTGCGGCCAGTACGGGCAGCACGCTCTTTAACAGCAAAAGTACCGAAGCCTACCAGTGCAACGTCGTCCCCAGCCTGCAGAGATTCAGTAACAGAAGCAATTAATGCATCTAACGCACGTCCAGCTGCAGCTTTAGAAATATCAGCACCAGCAGCAATTTTGTCAATCAGTTGAGATTTATTCACTGTTCTCTTCCTCTCTTTATAATTTATATCGCGCCTGAATCCTTCACAACGCGACCGCGCAGCAGTTATATCAGGCCTGCCATGACCTTACAACACCCGTTGTTGATGGCTGGCCTAATCAGCAATCTAAATTAGCTATACAAAAAAAGGCTGGCAAGTGCGAAATGACTTACCAGCCTTACTTTTATTGACGCTCTTTGCGCGAGGTCACTATTTTGCGGTTACAACCTGCATTCCGGAAGGTTCATTCTGCAGGGCGAGAGTCAGAACTTCCTCAATTCGCTTCACAGGATGAATCTGCAGATCGGCAATCACGTTGTCCGGAATCTCTTCCAGATCGCGTTTATTTTCGTAAGGGATCAATACGGTTTTGATCCCACCACGGTGTGCCGCCAGCAGTTTTTCTTTTAACCCACCGATTGGCAGCACCTGGCCACGCAACGTGATCTCACCGGTCATTGCCACATCGGCACGCACCGGGTTGCCGGTAAGGCAGGAAACCAGTGCGGTACACATGGCAATACCTGCGCTTGGGCCATCTTTCGGCGTTGCCCCTTCAGGCACGTGCACGTGGATATCGCGTTTCTCGTAGAAATCAGGGTTGATGCCCAATTTCTCCGCACGCGCGCGTACCACGGTCAGCGCGGCCTGAATCGACTCCTGCATCACTTCACCCAAAGAGCCGGTGTAGGTCAGCTTGCCTTTACCCGGGACACAGGCGGTTTCAATGGTCAGCAGATCGCCACCCACTTCCGTCCATGCCAGACCGGTGACCTGGCCCACGCGGTTTTCATTGTCCGCGCGACCATAGTCAAAGCGCTGAACGCCCAGATAGGCATGCAGGTTGTCGCCATTGATCACGATGTGTTTCAGGCTCTTATCCAGCAGCAGCTGTTTAACCGCCTTACGGCACAGTTTAGAGATTTCGCGCTCAAGGCTACGCACGCCCGCTTCACGGGTGTAGTAGCGGATGATGCCAATAATCGCGCTGTCCTCAACGGTCAGCTCGTTGGCTTTCAGCGCGTTACGCTCAATCTGCTTCGGCAGCAGGTGCCGTTTCGCAATGTTCAGTTTTTCGTCTTCGGTATAACCGGAGAGACGAATCACTTCCATACGGTCCAGCAGCGGCGCCGGAATGTTCATGGAGTTCGAGGTCGCGACAAACATGACATCGCTCAGGTCGTAATCCACTTCGAGGTAGTGATCGCTGAACGCCACGTTCTGTTCTGGATCAAGAACTTCCAGCAAAGCAGACGCCGGATCGCCACGCATGTCCGAAGACATTTTGTCGATCTCATCGAGCAGGAACAGCGGGTTTTTAACGCCCACTTTCGCCATCTTCTGGATCAGTTTACCCGGCATAGAACCGATGTAGGTACGACGGTGACCGCGGATCTCCGCTTCATCGCGTACGCCACCCAGCGCCATACGGATATACTTACGTCCGGTCGCTTTGGCGATGGACTGACCCAGAGAGGTTTTCCCTACCCCCGGTGGTCCCACCAGGCACAGAATCGGGCCTTTGATTTTGTTCACACGGCTCTGGACTGCGAGGTACTCAAGAATGCGGTCTTTCACGCGCTCAAGGCCGTAGTGGTCGGTATCCAGGATCTCCTGCGCCTGACGCAGGTCTTTTTTGACCTTGCTGCGGGCATTCCAGGGAACCTGAACCATCCATTCGATATAGCCGCGCACGACGGTCGCTTCAGCCGACATTGGAGACATCATTTTCAGCTTCTGCAGTTCTGCTTCGGCTTTCTCTTTGGCCTCTTTCGGCATTTTCGCCGCGTCGATCTTACGCTTCAGCGCTTCGTTTTCGTCCGGCGCGTCATCCATCTCGCCGAGCTCTTTCTGAATGGCTTTCATTTGCTCATTCAGATAGTACTCACGCTGAGATTTCTCCATCTGCTTTTTAACGCGGTTACGAATACGCTTCTCAACCTGCAGCAGATCGATCTCAGACTCCATCATCGCCATCAGATATTCCAGACGTTCGTTAACGTCGGACATCTCCAGCACGGACTGTTTGTCAGCCAGCTTCAGCGGCATGTGTGCAGCGATGGTGTCCGCCAGACGCGCAGGATCGTCGATGCTGTTCAGCGACGTCAGCACTTCTGGTGGGATTTTCTTGTTCAGCTTGATATAGCCTTCGAACTGGCTAATCGCGGTGCGCACCAGCACTTCCTGCTCGCGCTCATCCAGCTGAGGTGATTCAAGGTACTCTGCCTTGGCAGAGAAATGCTCGCCATCGTCAGACAGGGTGGTAATACGCGCACGCTGCAAGCCTTCTACCAGCACCTTAACGGTGCCGTCAGGCAGCTTCAGCATCTGCAAAATAGAGGCCACGGTCCCGACGGTGAAAAGATCGTTTACACCCGGCTCATCCGTTGATGCTTCTTTCTGCGCCACCAGCATGATTTTTTTATCATGATCCATGGCGGCTTCGAGGCAACGGATAGATTTTTCCCGCCCTACAAATAAGGGTATGACCATGTGCGGATAAACCACCACATCGCGCAACGGCAATACGGGGATTTCAATGCGTTCAGAACGCTCAGGATTCATAGAGCTCTCTCTTAGTTTAGTGTCCGCCAGGTAAACTGGTCATGTCACTGTGCTTCACATAACCATTAACATGTATCCAGTATATGGGGATGTTTCCCACACATTCAACGCCGCGTATACGGAAAAATAAAAGGGGAGATAAAATCCCCCCTTTTTGATTAACTGCTTGTATGATTTGGTGAATTATTCGCCAGATGCCTGTTGCGCTTCCGGCTTGCCATAAATCAGCAATGGCTTGGTCTGGCCGCTAATGACCGACTCATCAATCACCACTTTCTCAACATCTTCCATCGACGGCAGATCGTACATGGTGTCAAGCAGCGCCGCTTCCACGATAGAACGCAGGCCACGCGCACCGGTTTTACGGATCATCGCTTTCTTGGCAATCGCGTCCAGCGCTTCGTCACGGAATTCCAGCTCAACGCCTTCCAGATTGAACAGCGCCTGATACTGCTTGGTCAGCGCATTTTTCGGCTCTTTCAGGATCTGAATCAGCGCGTCTTCACTCAGTTCGTTCAGCGTTGCCACAACAGGCAGACGGCCAATGAACTCAGGAATCAGACCAAACTTGATCAAGTCTTCTGGCTCAACCTGTGACAGCAGCTCGCCTTCGTTCGGCTTTTCGGACGAGGCTTTCACCGTCGCGCCAAAACCAATGCCGGAGCCGGTTTCAACACGGTGAGAGATCACTTTATCCAGACCGGCAAACGCACCACCACAGATGAACAGGATCTTGGACGTATCAACCTGCAGGAACTCCTGCTGAGGATGTTTACGGCCACCCTGCGGTGGAACGGCTGCAACCGTACCTTCGATCAGCTTCAGCAACGCCTGCTGCACGCCCTCACCCGATACGTCACGGGTAATGGACGGGTTGTCAGATTTACGGGAGATCTTGTCGATCTCATCGATGTAAACAATCCCGCGCTGCGCTTTCTGTACATCGTAATCGCATTTCTGCAGCAGTTTCTGGATGATGTTTTCTACGTCCTCACCCACATAACCGGCTTCGGTCAGGGTGGTGGCATCGGCCATTGTGAACGGAACATCCAGCAGACGCGCCAGCGTTTCAGCCAGCAGCGTTTTACCGGAGCCGGTTGGGCCGATCAGCAGAATATTACTTTTACCCAGTTCTACGCCATTGCTGGTATCACCGTTACGCAGGCGTTTATAGTGGTTGTATACCGCCACGGCGAGCACTTTTTTCGCCTGCTCCTGACCGATGACATAGTCGTCAAGATGATGACGAATTTCATGCGGCGTTGGCAGCGCGCTGCGCTCGCGGTGAGGTGCTACTTCTTTAATCTCTTCGCGAATAATGTCGTTACATAAGTCAACACATTCGTCGCAGATATACACGGACGGCCCGGCAATCAGTTTACGCACTTCATGCTGGCTTTTGCCGCAAAAAGAGCAGTACAGCAGTTTGCCCGAACCATCTTTGCGTTTATCTGTCATGAGTCCAAACCTCTTTTTAAGTTCTTTGTGCCGCACATGACGACGCAAATGCCATTTTCAGACGCAAGCTGCTTTTAGCAACATGCCGCCCTACCTGAGTATAGCGGCACACTCGCGTCACGGGCATCAATTACGATGGGTCAAAACGGAGTCGACTAAGCCGTACTCAACAGCCTCAGAGGCAGAGAGGAAACGATCGCGCTCGGTATCGCGCTCGATCTGCTCAAGAGATTGACCCGTATGCTGCGCCATAAGTTCATTCATGCGCGCTTTTACTTTCAGAATTTCGCGGGCGTGGATTTCAATATCCGTCGCCTGCCCCTGATAACCCCCCAGCGGCTGGTGAATCATCACGCGGGAATTTGGCAGGCAGAAACGCTTACCTTTAGCCCCTGCGGTTAACAGGAACGCACCCATAGATGCAGCCTGACCCATACAGATAGTGCTGACATCTGGCTTGATGAATTGCATGGTGTCATAAATGGACATACCTGCCGTGATCACGCCGCCCGGGGAGTTAATGTACAGGTAAATGTCTTTTTCCGGGTTTTCCGCTTCCAGAAACAGCATCTGCGCCACGATCAGGTTAGCCATGTGGTCTTCCACCTGGCCGGTCAAAAAGATAACGCGCTCCTTGAGCAGACGGGAATAGATATCAAAAGAACGCTCACCACGTGAGGTCTGTTCAATAACCATTGGCACCAGAGCCATATGGGGTGCAAAGTTATCTCGTTCGCCACTGTATGACATTTCCGTCTCCTGGATCAAAATTGAAAACACCTGCTGTACTGATTGTAACCTTACGGACGGATTATCAGCCAGTCTCAATCATCGTGATTACACACTTATGGGGTTCATACTGCCCTATTTCAAGCATAACAACCTTTTGTTGTTACGCTAACACTGAAAGGGCGTTTTAGCACTCTTCCTGGGGTAAAGCCGTGATAAAAAAAACCCGTCGCCGGAAGGCAACGGGTTTTTTGTTCAAACTTTAAACCCTGGGGGCGAAATTACGCCTGCTGGTTCATCAGTTCGTTGAAAGAGGTCGCTTTTTCGGTCACTTTCGCTTTCGCCAGTACCGCTTCAACAGCCTGCTCTTCCAGGGCAACATTGCGCATGTTGTCCATCAGCTCTTTGTTCTTACCGTAGAACTCGATCACTTCTGATGGATCTTCGTATGCAGAAGCCATCTCTTCGATCAGGCCTTTCACACGCTCTTCGTCAGCTTTCAGCTCGTGGGTACGAATCACTTCGCCCAGCAGCAGGCCAACAACAACGCGGCGTTTAGCTTGCTCTTCGAACAGCTCGCGTGGCAGTTCCATCGCTTGCTGCTGGTTGCCACCGAAACGCTGTGCAGCCTGACGGCGCAGAACGTCGATTTCGCTGTCAATCAGGGCAGCCGGAACGTCGATTTCGTTCGCTTTTACCAGACCGTCAATCGCCTGAGATTTCACACGGTTACGTACAGCGCCGTTCAGCTCACGTTCCATGTTTTTACGCACTTCGGTACGCAGACCGGCTACAGAACCATCTTCCACGCCGAAACGCTTGATGAATTCTTCAGTCAGTTCAGGCAGTTCGCGCTCTTCAACTTTCTTCAGGTTGATAACGAACTTCGCTGCTTTACCTTTCAGGTTTTCAGCGTGGTACTCTTCCGGGAAGGTCACGTCGATGGTGAACTCTTCGCCCGCTTTGTGACCTTTGATACCGTCTTCGAAGCCTGGGATCATACGACCCTGGCCCATTGCCAGTACGAAGTCAGACGCTTTACCGCCTTCGAACTCTTCGCCGTCTACAGAACCGGTGAAGTCGATGGTCACACGGTCTTCCGCGTCAACAGCACCTTCTTTCTCTTTCCAGTTCGCCTGCTGCTTACGCAGAGTGTCCAGCATGCCGTCAACGTCTTCGTCAGTCACGGAAACAACAGGTTTTTCAACTTCGATAGATTCCAGACCTTTCAGCTCAACTTCCGGGTACACTTCGAACTCTACGGAGTAGGTGAAGTCTTCGCCCTGTTTGTATTCGCCTGGAACGTAATTCGGCGCACCGGCCGGATTAATTTTTTCTTTGATGATCGCATCAATAAAGTTGCGGCTCATCAGTTCACCCAGCACATCCTGACGCACGGAAGCGCCATAACGCTGAGCAACAACATTCATCGGTACTTTGCCCTTACGGAAGCCGTCAATACGTACTTTTTTTGCTACGTTGACCAGCTCGCTTTTCACAGCAGTTTCGATGCTGTCAGCAGCGATAGTAATCGTTACACGGCGGCCAAGGCCTTGAGTGGTTTCAACTGAAACTTGCATCTTGTTACCTCAAAAAAATCACAGTGCTCGGTCAACTCTGAATCTGTCTGTTATACCGGGATGCTCTCTTAGTGCAGATTCACATTCCCTGTCGCCAGAATCATCCCGAAGACATTCATTAAGACGCGGCATTATAGCGGCATCACTTAGGTGAGTCGAGAACGGTTGGGGCATGTTGCTGCGGCTTTTTTCACACTTTAAGGCTATTTTTAGCCTTAAAAACGCACCATCCGCTCAAAACTCAGACAAAACAAAACGGCCCGGAGGCCGTTTTGAGGAAATCTGTATGCAACATACTGGAAAAGCTCCAGCCGTTGCAAATCCGATTTATCAGGCGATGGTGCCTGCGCCGCGACACGGCGGCGATGCAAATACCGTATCCTGCAAGCCTTCCCATTCCTTAATGGTATAGGTGTGCAATGCCAGCGCATGTACGGTTGTGGAGAGTTCTTCCGTCAAGGTGCTGTAGATCAAGCGATGTCGGTTCAGGAAACGTTCTCCCGTGAAGCGATCGCTGACCAGAACCACTTTAAAGTGGCTTTCAGAACCTGCCGGCACGTTATGACGATAGCTTTCGTCGACGACTTCGAGGAACACAGGGTTGAACGCTGCCCTTAATTTATCTTCTATCTGTTCACGTATCATCATGAAATCACTCCTCCGACAACGCCAGGATGTCACCCATCCCTTTAAATATTAGCCGCTTTTACCGTTTCCATTACAACAAGACAACAAATATTTAGCTTTCGTCTTATTTTCTCATTCAGACGAATGAAGTTCACTGTGAGACTCATACCTTTTGACCTTCGCGCGTGGAGAAAAAGGCGGGGCTGGTCAGTTTTCGGACAAGGCGATGAATTTACATGCGTTGACCACTTCCCCTGGCCGTTAGCGATGTTATGATGGCGGCAATTTTTCTCTGTAATGCTTACGATTCGTTGAGAACCTGAAAATGTTAAAAAAACTCTTCTTTCCGTTGGTAGCACTTTTTATGCTGGCAGGCTGCGCTACCCCGCCTACAACCATTGATGTCTCCCCTAAGATTACCCTGCCTCAGCAGGATCCTAGCCTGATGGGCGTAACCGTGAGCATTAACGGTGCCGATCAGCGTCAGGATCAAGCCCTGGCTAAAGTGACCCGCGACAACCAGCAGGTGACGTTGACCGCCTCACGCGACCTGCGCTTCCTGCTGCAGGAAGTGCTCGAGAAACAGATGACTTCCCGCGGCTATATGATTGGCCCAAGCGGTGCGGTTGATCTGCAGATCATCGTGAACAACCTGTACGCTGACGTGTCCCAGGGTAACGTTCGCTACAACATCTCCACCAAAGCGGATATCGCCATCATCGCGACCGCGAAGAACGGCAACAAGATGACCAAAAACTACCGTGCGAGCTACTCTGTTGAAGGCGCGTTCCAGGCGTCCAACAAAAATATTGCTAACGCGGTTAACAGCGTGCTGACTGACACCATTTCCGATATGGCGCAGGACACCAGCATCCACGACTTCATCAAGCAAAACGCGCGTTAATCCCGCTTCCTGACCCGGTGTTTCACCGGGTCAGCTTTATATGAACATGTCGAGTCATTACTTACGCATTTTCCAGCAACCTAAATCAGCCATCCTGCTGATCCTTGGTTTCGCCTCCGGTTTACCTCTCGCCCTCACCTCCGGCACGCTGCAGGCCTGGATGACCGTCGAGAATATCGATCTCAAAACCATTGGTTTCTTCTCCCTCGTCGGCCAGGCTTACGTCTTTAAGTTCCTGTGGTCGCCGGTGATGGACCGTTATACCCCGCCGTTCCTGGGCCGTCGTCGCGGCTGGTTAGTGATGACCCAGGTCCTGTTGCTGATCGCAATCGCGGCGATGGGCTTTCTTGAACCCACGACGCAGCTTCGCTGGATGGCCGCCCTTGCGGTGGTAATCGCCTTCTGTTCTGCCTCGCAGGATATCGTTTTTGATGCCTGGAAGACGGACGTGTTGCCTGCAGAAGAGCGGGGAGCCGGCGCAGCCATTAGCGTGCTGGGCTATCGTCTGGGGATGCTGGTATCCGGTGGTCTGGCGCTGTGGGTGGCCGACCGTTATCTCGGCTGGCAGGGCATGTACTGGCTGATGGCCGCCCTGTTGATCCCCTGTATTATTGCCACCCTGCTCGCCCCCGAACCGAGCGATGTGATCCCGGTTCCACGTTCTCTGGAGCAGGCCGTTGCCGAACCTCTTCGCGACTTCTTTGGCCGCAACAACGCCTGGCTTATCCTGCTGTTAATCGTCCTTTATAAGCTCGGCGATGCCTTCGCGATGAGCCTGACCACCACCTTCTTAATTCGCGGGGTCGGGTTTGATGCCGGCGAAGTCGGCGTGGTGAACAAAACGCTCGGGTTGTTTGCAACTATTGTCGGGGCCCTGTACGGCGGCGTATTAATGCAGCGTCTGACGCTCTTTCGCGCACTGCTGATCTTCGGCATCCTGCAGGGGGCATCGAACGCCGGTTACTGGCTGCTGTCGGTGACGGATAAGCATATGATCAGTATGGGCGCCGCGGTGTTTTTTGAAAACCTGTGCGGCGGTATGGGGACAGCGGCGTTTGTTGCCCTGCTGATGACCCTGTGCAACAAATCGTTTTCCGCGACGCAGTTCGCTCTGCTCTCGGCGCTTTCCGCCGTTGGTCGCGTGTATGTCGGGCCGATTGCCGGCTGGTTTGTTGAAGCCCATGGCTGGCCAACGTTCTACCTCTTCTCAGTGGTAGCGGCAGTGCCTGGACTCTTATTGCTACTGGTCTGTCGCCAGACGCTGGAATATACCCAGCGAACAGAACACTTTATGCCACGCACGGAATATCATCGCGCTTACCGTTTTGCGTTACGACTGTTAATGGCGGGTTGCTTTGCCCTGGTGCTGTGGCTCGTGGTGCTCATTATTAATGCCACCACCTCTCTGGTACTGCCTCTCGAAGCGCTTCTGCTGGATGCCGGCGCGCTGCTGGCGGTTGCCGGGATCCTGACTGGCGGGCTGCTCGATTTCATGGCGCTGCGTAAAACGCAGTTAACCTGAAGTAAAATCCGAAAGGTTATTTCCCGTTGTAATCACGAACCGAAATTATAACGGTGAAATAGCCGCCAGCCGCTAAAAAAAATATTTGTTGTTTTGTGCGGGATAGGATTCGGAAATTATTGGAGTCAATTGCAGAACGCTATTTTTCATTAAACGATTCAGCATCAGAGAGTTTGATTTTTCGTTTTTTAGTTGTCTTTTTATTGATAATTAATTGTTAATTTTTTGTTTATTTTTCACAATGGTTATACCAATTGCCCCTTTTAGGGTATGCTTGGGGGTCCTTTCGTTATAAAGCCCATGCCATGCGGCTTACGTCTTAAAAAGCGACATAATTTGCAACACTTGTGACATGTGCGGCAGAACCCGGTAACACCTTCCTGACACAGGTCTAATGATGTTTACAGTAATGTAACCTTCCCGTAAAATGCCCCCACACTTTAAACGCCACCAGACTCCCGTGGAATTGAGGTCGTTAAATGAGACTCAGGAAATACAATAAAAGTTTGGGATGGTTGTCATTATTCGCAGGCACTGTATTACTCAGTGGCTGCGATTCTGCACTACTTGACCCCAAAGGACAGATTGGACTGGAACAACGTTCACTGATATTGACGGCTTTTGGCCTGATGTTGATTGTGGTTATTCCAGCCATTTTGATGGCTGTTGGTTTCGCCTGGAAGTATCGTGCGAGCAATAAAGATGCGAAGTATAGCCCTAACTGGTCACACTCCAATAAAGTGGAAGCTGTGGTCTGGACGGTACCTATCCTGATCATCCTGTTCCTTGCCGTACTGACATGGAAAACCACTCACGCACTTGAGCCAAGCAAGCCGCTGGTTCACGATGAAAAACCGATTACCATTGAAGTGGTCTCCATGGACTGGAAATGGTTCTTCATCTATCCGGAACAGGGCATTGCCACCGTGAATGAAATCGCCTTCCCGGCGAACACTCCGGTTCAGTTCAAAGTGACCTCCAACTCCGTAATGAACTCCTTCTTCATCCCACGTCTGGGTAGCCAGATTTACGCGATGGCCGGTATGCAGACTAACCTGCACCTGATCGCGAATGAAGCAGGCACCTACGATGGTATCTCCGCCAGCTATAGCGGCCCGGGCTTCTCAGGTATGAAGTTCAAAGCTATCGCGACGCCAGACCGTGCCGCTTTCGACCAGTGGGTTGAAAAAGCGAAGCAGTCTCCAAACACCATGTCTGACATGGCGGCGTTCGAAAAAGTGGCAGCACCTAGCGAATATAACAAGGTGGAGTACTTCTCTAACGTGAAACCCGATTTGTTCAAAGACGTTATTGGCAAATTTATGGATCACGGCAAGAGCATGGACATGACCCAGCCTGAAGGTGAGCATAGCGCACACGAAGGTATGGAAGGCATGGACATGAGCCACGCGGAAACCGCTCACTAAGGGGCCGAGGAAGAAAATGTTCGGAAAATTGACACTGGATGCAGTGCCCTACCATGAACCCATTATCGTGGTTACGGTTGCTGCAATTATCATCGGTGGCGCAGCCTTACTGGCCTTGATCACTTACTTCGGTAAGTGGAGCTACCTGTGGAACGAGTGGCTGACTTCGGTTGACCACAAAAAACTGGGTATCATGTACTGCATCGTCGGTATCGTCATGTTAATTCGTGGCTTTGCGGATGCGATCATGATGCGTAGCCAGCAGGCACTCGCGTCTGCGGGTGAAGCCGGCTTCCTGCCGCCGCATCACTACGACCAGATCTTTACCGCCCACGGCGTTATCATGATCTTCTTCGTGGCGATGCCGCTGGTTATCGGTCTGATGAACGTTGTCGTTCCGCTGCAAATCGGCGCGCGCGACGTAGCGTTCCCGTTCCTGAATAACCTGAGCTTCTGGTTCACGGTTGTCGGCGTTATCCTGGTTAACCTGTCACTGGGTGTGGGCGAATTTGCTCAGACCGGCTGGCTGGCTTACCCGCCGCTTTCGGGAATTGAGTACAGTCCGGGCGTTGGCGTCGATTACTGGATTTGGGCACTTCAGCTCTCCGGTGTCGGTACAACCCTGACCGGTATCAACTTCTTCGTGACCATTATCAAGATGCGTGCCCCTGGCATGACCATGTTCAAGATGCCGGTATTTACCTGGGCATCTCTGTGCGCCAACATCCTGATTATTGCATCATTCCCAATTCTGACCGTCACCATCGCGCTGCTGACCCTGGACCGCTACCTGGGCACCCATTTCTTTACCAACGATATGGGTGGCAACATGATGATGTACATCAACCTGATTTGGGCCTGGGGTCACCCGGAAGTGTACATCCTGGTTCTGCCGGTCTTCGGTGTGTTCTCCGAAATCGCAGCAACCTTCTCGCGTAAACGTCTGTTTGGTTACACCTCACTGGTGTGGGCAACCGTGTGTATTACCGTTCTGTCGTTCATCGTTTGGCTGCACCACTTCTTCACCATGGGTGCTGGCGCGAACGTAAACGCCTTCTTCGGTATTACGACCATGATTATCGCAATCCCTACCGGGGTTAAGATCTTCAACTGGCTGTTCACCATGTACCAGGGCCGTATCGTGTTCCACTCAGCAATGCTGTGGACTATCGGCTTCATCGTCACCTTCTCCGTGGGTGGGATGACCGGTGTACTGCTGGCGGTACCGGGTGCTGACTTCGTTCTGCACAACAGTCTGTTCCTGATTGCGCACTTCCATAACGTTATCATCGGTGGTGTGGTCTTCGGCTGCTTCGCTGGCGTAACCTACTGGTGGCCAAAAGCGTTCGGTTTCACCCTGAACGAAAAATGGGGTAAACGCGCATTCTGGTTCTGGATCATCGGCTTCTTCGTTGCATTTATGCCGCTGTACGTGCTGGGCTTCATGGGTATGACCCGTCGTCTGAGCCAGCAGATTGATCCACAGTTCCACCCAATGCTGATGGTTGCAGCGGGCGGTGCCGTGCTGATTGCTTGTGGTATCGCGTCTCAGCTGATTCAGTTCTACGTTTCTATTCGCGACCGCGATCAGAACCGTGACCTGACCGGTGACCCATGGGGTGGCCGTACGCTGGAGTGGGCAACCTCTTCTCCACCACCGTTCTATAACTTCGCTATTGTGCCGCAGGTCCATGAACGCGACGCATTCTGGGAAATGAAAGAAAAAGGTGAAGCGTACAAGCAACCTGCTCATTACGAAGAGATCCACATGCCGAAAAACAGCGGTGCGGGCATTGTTATTGCCGCCTTCGCAACGGTATTTGGCTTCGCAATGATCTGGCACATCTGGTGGATGGCGATTGTTGGCTTCGCCGGCATCGTAATCAGCTGGATTGTGAAGAGCTTTGACGAGGACGTAGACTACTACGTACCAGTCCGTGAAGTCGAAAAACTGGAAAACCAGCATTTCGATGAGATTTCTAAAGCGGGGCTGAAAAATGGCAACTGATACTTTGGCGCACTCTACTGCCCACGCGCATGAACATGCGCACCACGATACAGGACCGACGAAAGTCTTCGGTTTCTGGATCTACCTGATGAGCGACTGCATTCTGTTCTGCTGTCTGTTCGCAACGTATGCCGTTCTGGTGAACGGCACTGCGGGCGGCCCGGCCGGCAAGGACATCTTTGAACTGCCGTTCGTTCTGGTAGAAACCGCGCTGCTGCTGTTCAGCTCCATCACCTACGGCATGGCGGCTATCGCCATGTACAAAAACAACAAGAGCCAGGTTGTCTCCTGGCTGGCGTTGACCTGGCTGTTTGGTGCTGGCTTTATCGGGATGGAAATCTATGAATTCCATCACCTGATTATGGAAGGCTTCGGGCCGGATCGTAGTGGCTTCCTGTCTGCGTTCTTCGCACTGGTCGGGACCCACGGTCTGCACGTAACGTCTGGTCTGATCTGGATGGCAGTACTGATGTTCCAGATCTCCCGTCGTGGCCTGACCAGCACTAACCGCACGCGTATCCTGTGCCTGAGCCTGTTCTGGCACTTCCTGGACGTTGTGTGGATCTGTGTGTTCTCTGTTGTATATCTGATGGGGGCGATGTAATGAGTCATTCAAACGATCATGGCGCTTCCCACGGTAGCGTAAAAACCTATATGACAGGTTTCATCCTGTCGATCATTCTGACGGTGATCCCGTTCTGGATGGTGATGAGCGGTTCTGCGTCTAAGCCGGTTATTCTGGGTGCAATCCTGGTAACCGCGGTGATTCAGATTCTGGTGCATCTGGTTTGCTTCCTGCACATGAACACCAAGTCCGATGAAGGCTGGAACATGACGGCTTTCATCTTTACCGTGATTATCATCGCTATCCTGGTAGTCGGTTCCATCTGGATTATGTGGAACCTTAACTACAACATGATGGTTCACTAAGAGCGGCGAGTATGTTTAAGCAATACCTGCAAGTCACGAAACCAGGCATCATCTTTGGCAACCTGATCTCCGTAATTGGGGGGTTCCTGCTGGCCTCTAAAGGCAGCATCGATTACACCCTCTTTATCGCTACGCTGGTCGGTGTGTCGCTGGTTGTTGCATCCGGTTGTGTATTTAACAACTACATCGACATGGATATCGACAAGAAGATGGAAAGGACTAAAAATCGGGTGCTGGTTAAAGGCCTGATCGCCCCTTCCGTCTCGCTGGTGTACGCCACCTTGCTGGGTATTGCTGGCTTTATGCTGCTGTGGTTTGGCGCTAATCCTCTGGCCTGTTGGCTGGGGGTGATGGGGTTCGTCGTCTATGTGGGCGTTTACAGTCTGTATATGAAACGCCACTCCGTCTACGGAACGCTGATTGGTTCTCTCTCCGGCGCTGCGCCGCCGGTGATTGGCTACTGCGCCGTCACGAACGAGTTCGACAGCGGTGCGCTGATCCTGCTGGCTATCTTTAGCCTGTGGCAGATGCCGCACTCCTATGCCATCGCGATTTTCCGCTTTAAGGATTATCAGGCAGCGAACATTCCGGTTCTGCCGGTCGTGAAGGGCATTTCCGTGGCTAAAAACCACATCACGCTGTACATCATCGCCTTTGCCGTGGCAACGCTGATGCTCTCTCTGGGCGGTTACGCCGGGTACAAATACCTGGCGGTAGCGGCTGCGGTGAGCGTCTGGTGGCTCGGCATGGCCCTGCGCGGCTACAAAGTGGAAGATGACAAGGTCTGGGCACGTAAGCTGTTCGTGTTCTCCATTGTCGCTATCACTTCGCTGTCGGTGATGATGTCCGTGGATTTCATGGTGCCTGATTCACACAACCTGCTGACTTACGTCTGGTAAGTCACACCAGGTGAATAAAAGGGTGCTTCGGCACCCTTTTTTATTCATCGAATCCATTAATAACGCATGTAATATTTGTTAAATAACCCTTTATTTACCCCGCCCCTTCCCCGCACTACACTATGGCCTGCTTTTGAATTGAGGTGGTAATGAACGATTATAAAATGACGCCAGGCGAATTGCGCGCGACCTGGGGTTTAGGGACTGTTTTCTCGCTACGGATGCTTGGCATGTTTATGGTCCTGCCTGTTCTGACCACGTACGGCATGGCGCTACAGGGTGCCAGCGAAGCGCTGATTGGCCTGGCGATTGGCATCTACGGTCTGGCTCAGGCGGTATTTCAGATCCCGTTTGGCCTGCTCTCGGATCGGGTTGGCCGCAAACCGCTGATTGTCGGCGGCCTGCTTATTTTTGTGCTCGGCAGCGTGATAGCCGCCCTCTCCCACTCCATCTGGGGAATTATTCTTGGTCGCGCCCTGCAGGGCTCTGGTGCGATTGCCGCCGCCGTGATGGCGCTGCTGTCAGACTTAACCCGTGAGCAGAATCGCACCAAAGCGATGGCGTTTATCGGCGTGAGCTTTGGCGTCACTTTCGCGATTGCGATGGTGCTCGGGCCTATCATCACCCATAAACTCGGTCTGCATGCCCTGTTCTGGATGATTGCCGTGCTGGCGACCGTCGGTATTGCGCTGACCCTTTGGGTGGTGCCGGACAGCAAAAACCACGTCCTTAACCGTGAATCCGGGATGGTGAAAGGCTGCTTCAGCAAAGTGCTGATGGAACCGCGCCTGCTTAAACTTAACTTCGGCATTATGTGTCTGCACATCCTGCTGATGTCGACCTTTGTCGCCCTACCCGGTCAGCTTGCCGCCGCGGGCTTCCCTGCCGCGGAGCACTGGAAAATCTATCTGGTGACCATGCTGATTTCGTTCGTCTCGGTCGTGCCGTTCATCATCTACGCCGAAGTGAAACGCAAGATGAAGCGCGTCTTCATTGGCTGCGTGGCGGTGCTGCTGATTGCCGAGATTGTGCTCTGGGGATCCGGCCCGCACTTCTGGGAACTGGTGGCCGGCGTGCAGCTCTTCTTCCTGGCCTTTAACCTGATGGAAGCCCTGCTGCCATCGCTAATTAGCAAGGAGTCCCCGGCCGGCTATAAAGGCACAGCAATGGGGATCTACTCCACCAGCCAGTTTATCGGCGTGGCTATCGGGGGCTCGCTCGGCGGCTGGGTGGACGGCCTGTTTGATTCGCAAACCGTGTTCCTCGCAGGCGCACTGCTGGCGATGGTCTGGCTGCTGGTCGCCAGCAGCATGAAAGAGCCGCGCTACGTCAGCAGTCTGCGGGTCGAAATTCCTGAGGATGTAGAGATTACCGACGCGCTAAAACAACGTCTTGAGGCAACAGAGGGGGTAAGTGAAGTGCTTATTGCCCCACAAGAGCGCAGCGCTTACGTCAAAATAGACAGTAAAGTGACTAACCGCTTCGAAATCGAGCAGGCTCTCAAAGCCTGAAAAAATGCCCGGTAAAACCGGGCATTTTTGTCTTAATCGCGGAAGTTCTTGAACTGGAACGGCTGCCCCAGATCGCCGCCACGTACCAGCGCCATAACGGCCTGCAGGTCATCGCGGGATTTACCGGTCACACGAATTTCTTCACCCTGGATTTGCGCCTGAACCTTCAGCTTGCTGTCCTTGATGAGCTTAACGATCTTCTTCTGAACCGTGCTCTCAATACCCTGCTTCAGTTTGGCTTCGACAAACCAGTTTTTACCGCTATGCACAAACTCGTCTGGTACATCCAGTGAGGTGCCTTCAATACCGCGTTTAAGCAGCTTGGCGCGCAGAATATCCAGCAGCTGGTTAACCTGGAAATCAGATTCGCTCAGGACCTTAATGGTCTTATTCGCATCGTTCAGCTCGAAAGTTGCCTCAACGCCACGAAAGTCGAAACGTGACTCAACTTCACGGCTTGCGTTTTCAACGCCGTTGCGGACTTCCTGGATATCAACTTCGGAAACAATATCGAAAGATGGCATCTTTTCTTCTCCCTTCATTTTTGTTGCGTTGCATAATACCCGCTACAAGGCAGATACCCCAAATAATTCGAGTTGCAGCTATCCCTGGCCGCTCACGTGAGGAAACACCGCACAGATGTCACAGGGTTTACTCAACAGAAGCTTAGCTGACGGCGCTATACTTAGGCCGTAACACCTGGCGCAGTTGCAGGTGAGGAGGAACAATGAAAATTACAGTGCTCGGATGCGGAGCCCTTGGACAGCTATGGCTGACCGCGCTTTGCAAGCACGGACATGAGGTACAGGGCTGGCTGCGCGTGCCCCAGCCCTATTGCAGTGTGAACCTGATTGACGAAGACGGAAGTATATTCAACGAATCACTCACCGCGAACGATCCGGATTTTCTGGCGCAAAGCGATCTGCTGCTGGTCACGCTCAAAGCATGGCAGGTATCAGATGCGGTAAAGACGCTGGCCGCGCAACTTCCCCCAGACTCCCCTATCCTGCTGCTGCATAACGGCATGGGAACCATTGATGAGCTGAAAAGCATCCCGCATCCCTTGTTGATGGCGACCACCACGCACGCTGCACGCCGCGATGGCAACATTATCGTGCATGTCGCCAGCGGCGTAACGCACATGGGCCCCGCCCGTACGCAGGATGGTGACTACAGCTATCTGGCGGATGTTCTGCAGAAGGTGCTGCCGGACGTGGCCTGGCATGACACTATCCGCCCGCAGCTGTGGCGCAAGCTGGCGGTTAACTGCGTGATCAATCCGCTGACGGCGCTGTGGAACTGCCCGAACGGGGAACTGAAAAATCATCCGCAGGAAATTGCCACCCTGTGCGCGGAGGTCGCCTCGGTTATCGAACGTGAAGGCCTGCATACCTCGGCGGAGGATTTACGCTATTATGTTGAGCAGGTAATTGAAAGTACTGCAGAAAACATCTCCTCGATGTTGCAGGACATTCGGGCATTACGCCACACAGAGATTGATTACATCACGGGCTATTTGCTTAAACGCGCCCGCGCCCACGGCATTGCCGTGCCGGAAAATGCCCGTCTGTATGACCTGGTTAAACGTAAGGAGAGTGAATATGAGCGCGTCAGCACTGATCTGCCTCGCCCCTGGTAGCGAAGAGACAGAAGCCGTCACCACCATTGATTTGATGGTGCGCGGCGGCATTAACGTGACCACCGCCAGCGTCGCCAGCGACGGTAATCTGACCATCACCTGTTCACGGGGCGTAAAAATCCTCGCCGATGCACCGCTTGTGCAGGTGGCCGACGGGGATTACGACATCATCGTACTGCCGGGCGGCCTGAAGGGCGCGGAGTATTTTCGCGACAGCCCGCTCCTGGTCGAAACCGTCAGGCAATTCCATCTGTCGGGGCGCATCGTTGCGGCAATTTGTGCCGCAGCCGGCACGGTTCTGGTGCCGCATAACATTTTCCCAATCGGTAATATGACCGGTTTCCCGGGACTGAAAGAGACCATTCCTGAAGAGCAATGGGTGGATAAACGTGTGGTCTGGGATCCGCGCGTCAATCTGCTCACCAGCCAGGGGCCGGGTACCGCGATCGATTTTGGACTGAAGATTATCGACCTGCTGGTCGGGCGTGAGAAAGCCTACGAGGTGGCGTCGTCGTTAGTGATGGCGGCGGGGATTTATAATTTTTACGAAGCGTAGCGTGTAAAGAAAGCCGGGTAAGCGAAGCCGCTACCCGGCAAACGGTTAAGGGCGATAGACCTTCACATTTGCAAAGCCCTGCTCGCGCAGATACAGTGCCTGCAGACGGCTCATCACCCCGCGCTCGCACCACAGCAGATACGTTTTGCTCTGGTCGAGATCGCCGAATTTGGTGCTCAGCTTGTAGAACGGCAGGGAAACCACGTCCACGCCTTCAACCTGCAGCGGTTTGTCATCCTGTTCATCAATGGAACGGATATCCAGAATCGCGTCGTTGGCACCGAAACCGCTGACGGTTTCAACTTCAACCACTTCCTGCTCGGTCTGCTGGGCAATCTCGCGGATATCGATGTTGGTCGCTTCCGCCACCACCTTCTCCAGAATGCCGAAATCGAAGTTCTCTTCTTCGGCTTCGATTTTCGCCTTCACCGCTTTGACGGTAGGGCTTTTTGAGATCACACCGCAGTATTCCGGCATGGTGCGGGCAAAATCTTCGGTACCGATTTTGCGCGCCAGATCGATGATGTGCTCTTTATCGTAGGAGATCAGCGGACGCAGGATCAGGGTATCCGATACGTTGTCGATAAGACGCAGGTTGGTCAGAGTCTGGCTGGAGACCTGGCCCAGCGCTTCACCGGTGACCAGCGCCTGCACGCCGTAGCGCTCCGCCACTTTGGACGCTGCACGCACCATCATGCGCTTCAGCACCACGCCCATCTGACCGTCGTCCACTTTTTCAAGGATTTCGCCGACCACTGGCTCAAAGTTGATCGCCACAAAACGCACGCGGTGGGAGCTGCCGAAGCGGTTCCACAGATAGTGCGCAACCTGACGCACGCCGATTTCATGCGCCGCACCGCCCAGGTTAAAGAAGCAGTAGTGTACGCGACAGCCGCGGCGCATCAGCATATAGCTGGAAACACCGGAGTCGAAACCGCCGGAGATCAGCGACAGGACATCTTCCTGCGTGCCGATTGGGAAACCGCCGATACCTTCATAACGGCCTTTCACCAGCAGCAGGCGATCGTTTTCGATCTCCAGATTAACGGTCACGTCCGGGTTAGTCAGGCGCACGCGGGCGCTCTCAACGTGCTGATTGAGGCCGCCACCCACATAGCGCTCCACTTCAATGGAGCTAAACTCATGCTTACCACGACGCTTCACGCGCACGCAGAAGGTTTTGCCTTCAATCTGATCGCGGTACTGCACCAGCGCTTTTTCAAAAATGTCATGCAGGGAGGTGTAAGGAACGTCTTCCACTTCCAGAATATGGTGAATGCCCGGAATACGGGTCAGCGCGTCGCGAATATCCTGACGTTTGTTTTCATCTTTCGCGCGAACCTCAACGTGGTCCCAGTGACGCACCACGGCGAGCGCTTCGTCGTAGTGTTTTAATACGTTACGAATGTTCCCGGTGAGAATTTTAATAAAGCGCAAACGCACAGATTGGCTTTTGATGGTGATTTCAGGGAACAATTTAATGATAAACTTCATGGCGGCAATGTTTCTTAGGCAAGCTTAAGGCTTGTAATGGAAAATGAAATATACACAAAATCATTCAGGTGGCATCAACGCGGCGAGTCACAGCCCCCCGCAAGCTTACGCGAGTAAGTAACGGAAAGGCGCAAACGTAGCCCAAACAGAGACAACCTGAAGGATGACGTGTATAGCAGCCCACACCCGTGGCTGCATCCAGGCGCGCAAGTATATCATCTTCACGCCGCTCCTGTGCACATTGCGCGTTATTTGATAATTGCCCCGAGTCCGTTACCATGTCGGGGCTGAGAATATAAGAGTCAATTCACTATGCCGAAGAAGAACGACGCACCGGCCAGTTTTGAAACTGCGCTGAGTGAGCTGGAGCAGATTGTCACCCGCCTTGAGAGCGGCGATTTACCGCTGGAAGAGGCGCTCAATGAATTCGAGCGCGGCGTACAGCTGGCGCGCCAGGGGCAGGTCAAACTGCAGCAGGCCGAGCAGCGCGTGCAGATCCTGCTGTCCGACAGCGAAGACGCTAAAACTACGCCATTCACACCGGACGCCGAGTAAATGGATTTCGCCAACGAGCTTCAGGCATGCGTCGCGCGTGCCAACGATGCGCTGCGCCGTTTTATTGAGCCACAGCCTTTTCAGAACACTCCACTGGTTGAAGCCATGCACTATGGCGCACTCTTGGGTGGAAAGCGCCTGCGTCCGTTTCTGGTCTACGCCACGGGCAATATGTTTGGCATCAGCGCTAACACGCTGGATGCCCCGGCAGCCGCCGTTGAGTGCATCCATGCCTACTCGCTGATCCATGATGATTTGCCGGCCATGGACGACGACGATCTGCGTCGTGGCCAGCCTACCTGCCACATCAAGTTTGGCGAAGCGAATGCCATTCTGGCGGGGGATGCCCTGCAAACCCTGGCGTTCTCGATTCTGAGCGATGCGCCGATGGCCGAAGTGGCCGACCGTGACCGTCTGTCGATGATCTCTGAACTGGCAATGGCCAGCGGCGTCGCCGGTATGTGTGGCGGTCAGGCACTGGATCTGGAAGCGGAAGGACGTCAGGTTAATCTGGAACAGCTGGAGCGTATTCATCGCCATAAAACGGGCGCATTGATTCGTGCAGCCGTTCGTCTGGGCGCCCTGAGCGCGGGTGAACAGGGGCGCAAAGCCCTGCCGATACTGGACAGATACGCAGAAAGTATCGGTCTGGCATTCCAGGTTCAGGATGACATTCTGGATGTGGTGGGCGATACTGCAACATTGGGTAAACGTCAGGGTGCGGATCAGCAGCTTGGCAAAAGTACCTACCCCGCCCTGCTGGGTCTTGAGCAAGCCCAACGTAAAGCCCGGGATCTGATAGAGGATGCCCGCCAGTCGCTGAATCAACTGGCCGCGCAATCACTGGATACTTCGGCACTGGAAGCGCTAGCGGACTATATAATCCAGCGTGATAAATAAACACACTATCTCGATGAGCCTTTGATGAGTTTTGATATTGCCAAATACCCGACACTGGCGTTAGTTGACTCCACCCAGGAGTTACGCCTGTTGCCGAAAGAGAGCCTGCCGAAGCTGTGCGATGAGCTGCGTCGCTACCTGCTCGACAGCGTAAGCCGCTCCAGCGGCCATTTCGCCTCCGGGCTTGGCACGGTAGAGCTGACCGTGGCGCTGCATTATGTCTATAACACGCCGTTCGATCAGCTCATCTGGGATGTCGGCCACCAGGCCTATCCGCATAAAATTCTGACCGGACGTCGCGATAAAATTGGCACTATTCGTCAGAAAGGCGGCCTGCATCCGTTCCCATGGCGTGGCGAGAGCGAGTACGACGTATTAAGCGTTGGGCACTCCTCCACCTCAATCTCTGCGGGTATCGGTATTGCGGTGGCAGCCGAAAAAGAGAATAAACAGCGTCGTACCGTCTGCGTCATTGGCGACGGGGCGATCACTGCCGGAATGGCCTTTGAGGCCATGAACCACGCGGGCGATATCAAGCCAGACATGCTGGTTATCCTTAATGATAACGAAATGTCGATTTCCGAAAACGTGGGCGCGCTGAACAACCATCTGGCGCAGCTGCTCTCCGGCAAGCTTTACTCCTCGCTGCGCGAAGGCGGCAAAAAAGTCTTCTCCGGCGTACCGCCAATCAAAGAACTGCTTAAACGCACCGAAGAACACATCAAAGGCATGGTCGTGCCGGGTACGCTGTTTGAAGAGCTGGGCTTTAACTATATTGGTCCGGTGGACGGGCATGACGTTCTGGGGCTTGTCACCACGCTGAAAAACATGCGTGACCTGAAAGGCCCGCAGTTCCTGCATATCATGACCAAAAAAGGCCGTGGATACGAACCGGCGGAAAAAGATCCCATCACCTTCCACGCGGTACCGAAATTCGACCCGAGCAGCGGTTGCCTGCCCAAAAGCAGCGGCGGCATGCCGAGCTATTCAAAAATCTTTGGCGACTGGCTGTGTGAAACCGCCGCTAAAGACAATAAGCTTATGGCGATCACCCCGGCCATGCGTGAAGGTTCTGGCATGGTGGAGTTCTCCAAAAAATACCCGGACCAGTATTTTGACGTTGCCATTGCCGAGCAGCACGCGGTGACCTTTGCGGCAGGCCTGGCGATTGGCGGTTATAACCCGGTTGTCGCCATTTATTCCACCTTCCTGCAACGCGCCTACGACCAGGTGATCCATGACGTTGCCATCCAGAAACTGCCGGTCCTGTTTGCTATCGACCGCGCAGGCATTGTGGGTGCTGACGGCCAGACGCACCAGGGGGCATTTGACCTGTCGTTCCTGCGCTGCGTCCCGGATATGGTCATCATGACGCCAAGCGATGAGAACGAATGTCGTCAGATGCTGTTTACCGGCTACCACTATCAGGATGGCCCTAGTGCGGTGCGCTACCCGCGCGGCAATGCCGTCGGCGTTGAACTGCAGCCGCTGGAAAAACTGCCGATAGGTAAAGGTCTGGTGAAGCGTCGCGGTGAGAAAGTGGCGATTCTGAACTTTGGTACGCTGATGCCGGAGGCCGCGAAAGTGGCTGAAACGCTGAATGCGACCCTCGTGGATATGCGCTTTGTGAAGCCGCTCGACGAGGCCCTGATCCTGAGCATGGCGGAATCTCATGACGTGCTGGTCACGCTGGAAGAAAACGCCATCATGGGCGGTGCGGGCAGCGGCGTAAACGAAGTGCTGATGGCTAACCGTAAAGCCGTGCCGGTACTGAACCTTGGTCTGCCGGATCATTTCATTCCACAAGGCACCCAGGACGAAGCCCGTGCGGCGATTGGCCTGGATGCGGCCGGCATTGAGTCGAAAATCCGTTCCTGGCTTGCCTGATCCCTCCCCTTTTCCGCTCCTGCTATGCTTAAACGTATTGTTTAAAAAAGCAGGAGCGGAACCATGCAATACACGACATTAGGAACAACAGACCTTCAGGTTTCCCGACTTTGCCTGGGATGCATGACCTTTGGCGAGCCAGACCGGGGAAATCACGCCTGGACGCTGCCGGAAGAGAGCAGCCGCCTTATCATCAAACGCGCACTCGACGGCGGGATTAACTTTTTTGATACTGCCAACAGTTACTCCGACGGCAGCAGCGAAGAGATTGTCGGCCGCGCCCTGCGCGATTTTGCCCGCCGTGACGATGTGGTCGTCGCCACCAAGGTATATCACCAGGTGGGTGATTTGCCTGAAGGTCTTTCCCGTGCGCAAATCCTGCGATCCATTGATGACAGCCTCCGGCGCCTGAATATGGATTATGTCGACCTGCTGCAGATCCACCGCTGGGATTACAACACGCCGATTGAAGAGACGCTGGAAGCCCTTAACGATGTGGTTAAGGCCGGGAAGGCGCGTTACATCGGCGCATCATCTATGCACGCTTCGCAGTTTGCCTCAGCGCTTGATCTTCAGGCGCAGCACGGCTGGGCACGGTTTGTCACCATGCAGGATCACTACAACCTTATCTATCGCGAAGAAGAGCGCGAGATGCTGCCGCTCTGCTATCAGGAAGGCGTAGCGGTGATCCCATGGAGTCCCCTGGCGCGCGGACGCCTCACCCGACCATGGGGAGAGACCACCGCCCGCTCGGTGTCGGATGCGTTCGGTAAAACCTTATACGAAGGTACGGAAGCCAGCGATGCGTTGATCGCCGAGCGTTTAGCGGGGATTGCCGATGATACCGGTGCCACGCGTGCGCAGGTAGCGCTGGCGTGGCTGCTGAGCAAACGCGGAGTCGCGGCACCGATTATCGGTACATCGCGGGAAGAACAGCTGGATGAGTTGTTGAGTGCCGTTGATTTAACGCTGACGCCTGAGCAAGTCGCCGAACTGGAAACGCCGTACCAGCAGCATCCGGTGGTCGGGTTTAAGTAAGCCCTCGCCCTGCCCGTCTCCCAAAAGGAGAGGGAACAAAACCCCTCGGCCGGGTAAGCGCAGCGCTACCCGGCAGACGAATCACGCAAAGTGGTCGTAACCCTTCCAGTCAAGCGTAACCGGCGCGCCATCACGCACAAATTTCAGCCCTTCACTTTCCGGCATAATCTGTCCGATACAGGTAAACTTCGCCCCAAGGTGAGCTAGCGCCACGTCCAGCGTTCCCCGGTTCAGTTCCGGTACGGTAAAGCACAGCTCATAATCTTCGCCGCCGGAGAGCGCCCAGCGCAGAGCCTGCTCAGGTTCCACATGGCGAAGCAATGGCTCTGACAGCGGGAACAGATCCAGATCTACGCGCGCGCCCACACCGCTGGCCTTCAGAATATGGCCGAGATCGGAGATAAGCCCGTCAGAGAGATCGATAGCCGAGCTTGCCCGCTCGCGCAGCGCCTGGCCGTGCAAAATACGCGGCGTTGGGCGCAGATGGCGTTTCACCAGATATGCCGCATCGTCGGTATCCTTGACGCGTAAGCGGTCCTGGAGGATCGCCAGCCCTGCGGCGCTGTCGCCCGGCGTGCCGGTCACGTAGATCCAGTCACCCGGCTTTGCGCCCGAGCGTTTAAGCGCCCGGCCCAGCGGGACATAGCCGTGGATCGCAAGCGTCATCGACAGCGGCCCGGCAGTGGTGTCACCGCCAATCAGCTGCATATCGTAGTAGTTGAGCTGATCAAACAGCGCATCGCTAAAGGCTTCAAGCCAGTCTTCATCCACCTCGGGCAGCGTCAACGCCAGCGTCAGCCACGCGGGATCGGCGCCCATGGCCGCTAAATCGCTTACGTTGACCGCCAGCGCTTTATACGCCAGATCGGCGGGATCGATATCAGGTAAAAAATGACGTCCGCACACTAAGGTGTCGGTGCTGATTGCCAGCGTCTGTTTTTCGGGAATATTGAGAAGTGCGCAGTCATCGCCAATGCCGGTTTCAACATCAAGACGAAAGGTTCTGACACGGTCGAAATAACGGGCAATCAGGGAGAATTCGCCGCATGCCATACGTTATGCCTCAGCAAATTAAATAAAAAAACCGGAGCCGCACTGCCCGGCAGGCAATGCAAAACTCCGGTTTGCGGATCACTTTTTGTGGGGACGGATCGCAGGTGCGGCTTTATCCAGCACGCCGTTTACAAATTTATGGCTGTCTTCAGCGCCGAAGGTTTTCGCCAGTTCGATCGCTTCGTTGATGGCCACTTTGTACGGCACATCATCACGTTTAGACAACTCAAACAGCGCGATACGCAACACTGCTTTCTCAACCTGACCCAGCTCTTCGAGCAGACGGGACAGATATGGCTTCATCAGACCATCGAGATACGCGCTATTAGTCGCCACTCCCGACAGCAGTTCACGGAAGTACAGAACGTCAACGTCTTTCACGTCCTGTTCTGACAGGAACTGGTATTCAACATCAGCGATGTCGTTCTGGGACAACTGCCAGGAGTAAAGTGCCTGGACGGCACATTCACGGGCGCGGCGACGAGCAGCAGGTTTCACGGAATTCCCCTTACAAAAAAATCAGGCCTTAATGGCTTTCAACACATTGATCATTTCAAGCGCGGTCAGTGCAGCTTCTGCACCTTTGTTACCGGCTTTGGTACCAGCGCGCTCAATGGCTTGTTCAATACTTTCGGTAGTCAGCACGCCAAACGCGACAGGAATTTCTGCATCCTGCGCAACGTGTGCCAGACCATTGCTTGCACCGCCTGCAACGTATTCGAAGTGTGCAGTGCCGCCACGAATAACGGTACCCAGCGCAATCACCGCGTCGTATTTACCGGTTTTCGCCAGCGCGCCCGCTGCCAGTGGCAGTTCATAAGCACCTGGAACCCAAACAACGGTAATGTTGTCATCTTTAACCTGGCCGATACGTTTCAGGGCGTCAATGGCACCTTCCAGCAGGCTGTCGTTGATGAAGTTGTTGAAACGCGCAATGGTGATGGCGACGCGAGCGTCCGGGGTAGCTACAGCAGCTTCAATAATGTTCATACTCTTCCTTTACGGGTTCATTTGGCCCCGCAGGGGGGCGGATTTTATCATAATACTTTGCGCACTGCTTCCCTATTTCAGGAGCAATTACGCTGGCGTTAAATGGAGGCAGACATCCGGGCCCACCGGACGAATCTCGCTAAATTTGAGTTGTGGTGCATCGCCAAGTTTTTCAAGACCCGGCAGCACAAACAGACCACGCGCATCGGTACCCAATAGTTTAGGTGCTACGTAGACAATCAACTCATCCACCAGCCCGGCCTGCAGCAGCGCGCCGGCCAGCGTCGGCCCCGCTTCTACCCAGATACTGTTCACCTGTTGCTTACCAAGCAGCATCATCAGCACCACTAAGTCGAGGTGCCCGTTATGCTCTGGCACCATGATGCTGCGTACGCCTTGCGGCCATTCACGCGCATCGTCCTGCGTGCGTGCAATCCAGGTTTCGCCCGGCTGTTGCACGATGCGGTGCGCAGGCGTGATGCGATTCTGGCTATCGATGACAATACGCAGCGGCTGACGCAGGTTTTCCTGCGGGTAGCACGCCTGGGTATCGGCATTCAGTTCATCCCAGCGCACGGTCATGGCAGGATTATCAGCCAGAACCGTTTCACTGCTGGTGAGGATAGCATGGCTTTGCGCGCGCAGACGTTGCACATCGCGCCTTGCCTGCGCAGAGGTGATCCACTGGCTCTCGCCGTTCGCCATCGCCGTACGACCATCCAGTGAAGCCCCAAGCTTAAGCTGAATGTACGGGAACCCGGTGCGCATGCGCTTCAGGAAGCCTTTGTTGATCGCCTCAGCATCCTGCATCATCAGGCCGTGACTGACGTCAATCCCTTCCTGCTGCAGTCGATACAGGCCGCGTCCGGCAACCTGCGGATTGGGATCCTGCATCGCCGCGACAACGCGCGCGACACCCGCCGCAATCAGTGCTTCGCAGCACGGCGGGGTACGGCCGTGGTGGCTGCAGGGTTCCAGCGTCACGTAGGCCGTTGCACCGCGCGCCTTTTCGCCGGCCATGCGCAGGGCATGAACTTCGGCATGGGGCTCACCGGCACGGTAGTGAAACCCTTCGCCCACGATCTCGCCATCGTTGACAATGACGCACCCGACGTTAGGGTTGGGATGGGTGGTAAAACGACCGCGCTGCGCCAGCTTCATGGCTCGCGCCATGTAAATCTCATCCTGCATGAGCTTAATCCTGTAAGCGGGCGATCTCTTCGCCAAACTCTTTAATATCTTCGAAACTGCGGTACACAGAGGCGAAGCGGATATAGGCGACCTTATCGAGCTTTTTCAGTTGCTCCATCACCAGGTTGCCAATCATCTTGCTTGGCACCTCGCGCTCACCCAAACCACGAAGGTAAGATTTTATGTGGTTTAACGCCATTTCGACGTCATCTGCACTGACAGGCCGTTTTTCCAGCGCCTTGAGCATCCCGCTGCGCAGTTTCTCTTCGTTAAACGGCTCACGCACGTCGTTACTTTTTACCACGCGCGGCATTACCAGCTCTGCAACCTCAAAGGTCGTGAAACGCTCGTTGCACACCAGACATTGCCGGCGGCGGCGTACGGAAGACCCTTCGCCCACAAGGCGAGAGTCGATAACTTTGGTATCCACAGCGGAGCAGAATGGGCAATGCATACGGTATCCCTGTTATGTGGTTAACTGATTTTCATTTTACCCTGATCTGGCCTGACAACAAAGGAAGAGCTTTTTGAGACAAAGGATCTATGCCTGTTGATGCGATGCTGGCTACCATTACGGAGATCCGTTATTTCAAGGAAATAAACGCAATGACAAGACGTTACCTGAAAATATTGCTGGTGGGGAGTCTGTTTACCCTTAGCGCCTGTGCACAGCAAACCGAAGTCCGTCAAATGAAACAAAGCGTGAATACGCTCAATACCGCGATGGACAAACTGAACAAAGAAACCGTGAAGATCACCCAGCAAAACGCGCTGAATGCTAAATCCAGCAGCGGGGTTTATCTGCTGCCCGGGTCTAACACCCCGGCGCGCCTTAACAGCCAGATTGGCACGCTGAAAATGTCGCTGGTTAACGTGGCAGCCAATGCGGATGGTACTCGCGCAACATTACGCATTCAGGGGGAATCCAACGATCCTCTGCCAGCCTTTAGCGGCACCGTCGAGTGGGGGCAGATTCAGGGCACCACCGAGAACTATCAGGAAGTGAACGTGAAGAGCCAGCTGTTCACCGCACCCGCCAGCGTGCTGGCCCCGAGCGATGTTGACATTCCGATCCAGCTGAACGGACTTACGCCGGATCAGTTAGGTTTCATCCGCATTCACGATATCCAGCCCGCCGCGCAGTAATCCCCTTTCAGCGGAGTGCAATGTCACTCCGCTAACATTTACAATCCGCAAAGATTGGCAACAGAAATCATTGCCGCTACAATCCCCGCCGTTTAAAGTACGCAAACGTGAACGCAATCGATTACGCGTGTGAGAGATATGTGAAACAACACATATTTTTGTGAGCAAGGATTCCTATAATAGGCTCCGCAGAAACACGAAATATTTAGAAACGCAATTCGCGCATTTTTCACTCCCGGAAGGGAATTTCAATCAGTGGCATGATTATGAAAAAAACATTACTCGCGGCTGGCGCCGTGCTGGCACTCTCCTCCACTTTCACTGTTAACGCAGCGGAAAACGATAAACCACAATACCTCTCCGACTGGTGGCACCAGAGCGTTAACGTGGTCGGCAGCTATCACACCCGTTTCGGACCACAGATCCGCAACGATACCTACCTGGAGTACGAAGCCTTCGCCAAGAAAGACTGGTTCGATTTCTACGGCTATATGGATGCACCGGTCTTCTTCGGCGGTAACACCGATGCGAAAGGTATCTGGAACCACGGTTCACCCCTGTTCATGGAGATCGAACCCCGCTTCTCCATTGATAAGCTGACGGGCACCAGCCTGGCGTTTGGTCCATTCAAAGAGTGGTACTTCGCGAACAACTACATCTACGACATGGGCCGTAACGCGTCCGGTCGTCAGAGCACCTGGTATATGGGTCTGGGTACCGACATCGATACCGGTCTGCCAATGAGCCTGTCCCTGAACGTCTATGCGAAATACCAGTGGCAGAACTACGGTGCCGCGAACGAAAACGAGTGGGATGGCTACCGTTTCAAAGTGAAATACTTTGTGCCAATTACCCAGCTGTGGGGCGGTAACCTGAGCTATATCGGTTTCACCAACTTTGACTGGGGTTCAGACCTGGGCGACAACGACTTCCGTGATCTGAACGGTAAGAAAGCGCGTACCAACGACTCCATCGCCTCCAGCCACATCCTGGCGCTGAACTACGATCACTGGCATTACTCCGTTGTTGCGCGTTACTGGCACAACGGCGGTCAGTGGAACGATGACGCAAGCCTGAACTTCGGCAATGGCGACTTCAGCGTACGTTCTACCGGTTGGGGTGGTTACCTGGTTGTCGGTTACAACTTCTGATGTGAAAGAAGGCAAAAACGGACAAAGCCAGCTGATATGCTGGCTTTTTTATTGCTTCACCTTACGCAGAAAATCCGCCAGCGATCGCTCCGCGCTTTCGCTAAAACGCCTCTGTGTGAGCGTAATATTCAGACACCTGTCGAGCCGGAAGCAGCGGTAGTCATCACGCCGTTCACACCACGCGGCCAGCAGCCAATGCTCTCCCCAGAAGAACAGCCCCAGCGGCTGAATGTCGCGCCATGTCAGATGCCCGGCTTCATCACGATAATGCAGCGCCAGTACGCACTGGGCAGAAATAGCCTGATGAATAACATCAAAGTCGCTGCGCGAATGCGGCTGAAGCGCAATATCCGGCGCATATATTCGCGTCTGCTCCGCCTTACGTCGGCTCTCCTCGGGCAGGATCGCCAGTACCTTCTCTTGCGCCGACTCAAGCTCACGCGAGAGCGAGTCGCCCCCCCAGGTTTTCAGAAGACGGATGGCGACCATCAGCGCTTCAGATTCTTTGTTCGTCAGCATCAGCGGAGGTAAGTCAAAACCCGACATCAGCCGATAGCCGCTTCCCGCCTCCCCTTCCACCGGCACGCCGGAAAGCGACAGGTCGCGGATATCACGGTATACGGTCCGTTCCGATACGCTCAACCTGTCCGCCAGATGCGCTGCCGTTGTCAGACGCCTGCCTCTCAGGATCTGCACAATCTGAAACAAACGGTCAGCGCGTCGGGTCATATCGTATTCAGCTCTCAGGCAGGTTGATGGAGGCCGACGCGATTACCTTCGCTGTCGGTAAAAAAGGCTATGGTGCCAATGCCACGCGGCAATTCCAGCGGGCCAAACACGCACTCGCCACCCGCAGACGCGATGCGATCGAGCGTTGCCGCCAGGTTGTCAGTATGCAGGTAAATAATAGCGCCCTGTACGGACGGTGTAATGCCCTCAAATTTTGCCAGCGCGCCGCCGGTGGCCGGATCGTCATGCGGGAAAACGGCTAACTCAGCCACATCCATTTTCTCTCGTCTCAGCTGTACCTGCATCACGGGCTCATAAAATTTGATAGCGCGATCCATATCGGCGACCGGAATTTCAAACCAGTTAATCACACTTTTCATACATCCTCCTGCCTGTTGTTTGGGTTCGAAAAGAGTCTACGACTGGGCTCCTGACAGCATACTGTCAGGAGTGTTTGGCAGGAGCAGATAAAAAAATCCCGGTCAACAGACCGGGATTTCGGGAACGAACGACACGTCGTCTTACGGCAGAATAGACGGCTGATCCGCCCCTTCTTTCTCGACTTTCTGCTGGAGCAGGTGCTCGCGCTTCATGCCAAGTTTCAGAGCCAGTGCGGAGGCGACGTAGATAGACGAAGCCGTACCGATAGAGACACCGATCAGCATGGTCAGTGAGAAGCCTTCCAGTACCGGGCCACCGAAGAGGAACAGCATCAGGATCACCATCAAGGTGGTTCCGGATGTGATCAACGTACGGTGCAGCGTCTGGGTCAACGACACGTTAAAGATTTCGTACGGCGTACCGCGACGGATCTTACGGAAGTTTTCACGAATACGGTCAGATACCACGATACTGTCGTTCAGTGAGTAACCGATAACGGACATCAGGGATGCCACGATTGTCAGGTCAATCTCAATGTGGAACAGAGACAGTATGCCCATGGTGATCACCACGTCGTGCGCCAGGGCGATAACCACACCCGCCGCCAGTCGCCACTCAAAGCGGAAACCGACGTACACCAGAATGGAGATCAGAGCCACCAGCAGCGCCATCGCACCGGTTTGCGCCAGGTCAGCACCTACGCTTGGCCCGACGAACTCGATACGCTTAACCGTCGCATGCTGGTTGGTTGTTTCGTTAACCACGTTAACAACCTTGCTGCCCAGCTCCTGGCTGCCGTTCGCATCGTGCACCGGCGGCATACGCACCATGATGTCACGGCTGCTGCCGAAGTTCTGCAGCAACGGCTCTTCAAAGCCCGCTTTCTGCAGAGACTGGCGCATCTGGTCCATATCGACCGGTTTTTCCAGGGAGATCTCAATTACCGTACCACCGGTGAAATCAAGACCCCAGTTAAAGCCTTTCACGCCCATCACGATAAGGGAGAGGATCAGCAGTAAACCTGAAATGCCGAAAGCCCAGTAGTCCCAGCGCATAAAGTCCCAGACTTTACGGCCGTGGTTCAATTGTTCAACAGTATATTCCTGTGCCACAACGCACTCCTCAGATAGACAGCTTTTTGACGCGCTTGCCGCCATACAGCAGGTTCACGATGGCACGGGTGCCGACAATAGCGGTAAACATTGACGTTGCAACACCGATACCGGTGGTGATCGCAAAGCCTTTGATAGCGCCAGTCCCCACTGCATACAGGATAAGAACCTTAATCAGTGTTGTTACGTTCGCATCGAAGATGGAGCTGAATGCCCCTTTGTAGCCTTCGTCAATCGCCTGCTGAACAGAGCGACCGTTGCTTAACTCTTCTTTGATACGTTCGTTTATCAGTACGTTGGCGTCGACCGCCACCGCAAGGGTTAAGACGATACCAGCAATCCCCGGCATGGTCAGCGTCGCCCCCGGCAGCAGAGACATGATGCCGATAATCAGCACCAGGTTCGCAACCAGTGCGCTTGTCGCAATCAGACCAAACTTCTTATAGAAGAAGATCATGAAGAGGATGGAGACCACCAGACCGGCCAGACACGCTTCCAGACCCTGCTTGATGTTTTGCATCCCCAGCGTTGGACCAATGGTACGTTCTTCAACAATCTGAATCGGTGCAATCAGCGCACCGGCACGCAGCAGCAGCGAAAGCTGACGCGCTTCGTTCGGGTTGTTGATACCGGTGATACGGAAGCTGTTACCCAGACGAGACTGGATGTTGGCGATGTTAATCACCTCTTCCTCTTTCACCAGCACCGCGCGGCCGTTTGCATCTTTCTTACCGCTGTCTTTGTACTCCACAAACAGGGTCGCCATCGGTTTACCGATGTTGTCCTTGGTGAAGTTAGACATGATGTTACCACCCGCGCTATCCAGCGAGATGTTAACCTGCGGCTGGTTGTATTCGTCCTGGCTGGATGTGGAGTCGGTGATGTGGTCACCGGTCAGGATCACGCGTTTGTACAGCACAACTGGCTGACCTTCGCGGGTCTGTTTCACTTCCGAATCGCCCGGAATACGGCCAGCGGCGGCAGCGGACTGATCGACGTTGGAGTTAACCAGACGGAATTCCAGCGTGGCAGTTGCCCCCAGAATCTCTTTCGCACGTGCCGTGTCCTGAATACCCGGGAGTTCCACCACGATACGGTCAGCACCCTGACGCTGTACCAGTGGCTCAGCAACACCCAGCTGGTTTACACGGTTACGCAGAATATTGATGTTCTGCTGAACGGCGTATTCACGGGCTTCTTTCAGGCGAGCATCGGTCATCACCGCGCGCAGCTGGTTGCTGCCCTGAGAGGTGATCACGAGGTCACGGTGACGTTGAGTCAGGTAATCTACAGCCTGATCGCGCGCCGCGCTGTCGCGGAACGTGATGCTCATACCGTAGTTATCTTCTTTACGAACGGTAGTGTAAGCGATGCCTTTTTCGCGCAGATCGCTGCGCAGGCTGTCGATGTTTTGTTCCTGCAGTTTGCCGAGCGCGGTATCCATATCCACTTCCATCAGGAAGTGAACACCGCCACGCAGGTCAAGACCGAGTTTCATTGGCTCTGCATTCAACGCAGCCAGCCAACGCGGGGTTGCAGGAGCAAGGTTAAGCGCCACGACGTATTTATCACCCAGCACGCCCATCAGCACTTCGCGAGCGCGGAGCTGCGTGTCGGTGGTGTCGAAGCGAGCAAGAATTGCGCCCTCTTCCAGAGCCACAGACTTAGCGGTAATTTTTTCTTCTTGTAACGATTTCTGGACCTGGATCAGCGTTTGCTCACTGGCGGCGACACCGCGCGCGCCAGTGATTTGAACAGCCGGATCCTCACCATACAGGTTGGGAAGCGCGTACAGCAGGCCGACGAGAATCACGGCGACCAGCATGATGTACTTCCACAAAGGATAACGGTTTAACACGGCAGTTCCCTTTGGGAAAAGTTGGGATTACAGCGCCTTCATGGTGCCTTTCGGCAGAACGGCAGCTACGAAGTCACGTTTGATAACCACTTCAGTGGTGTCGTTCAGGGCAATAGCAATGTAGCCACTTTCAGCCACTTTGGTTACGCGACCGACCAGACCACCGTTGGTCAGCACTTCATCACCTTTGGCAATGGAGTCCATCAGCTTTTTGTGCTCTTTGGTACGCTTCTGCTGTGGGCGCAGGATCATGAAGTAGAAGATCAGACCGAACACAACCAGCATCAGAATCAGAGACATCGGGCTGCCCTGCGCCGGAGCACCTGTTGCCGCTACCGCATCAGAAATAAAAAAGCTCATTCAAATTCCCTCATTATTAAAATTAATCAACGTTCAAAGGTGGAACGGTTCGACCCTGACGTTGGTAAAAATCGGTCACGAAGCTCTCTAATTTACCCTCTTCAATAGCCTTGCGTAAACCAGCCATTAAGCGCTGATAATAACGAAGATTATGAATGGTATTGAGACGCGCGCCCAAAATCTCATTGCAACGATCAAGATGATGCAGGTACGCGCGAGAATAATTGCGACAGGTGTAGCAATCGCACTCGGAATCGAGCGGGCTGGTGTCACTCTTATGCTTCGCGTTACGGATTTTCACCACGCCATCGGTCACAAACAGATGACCGTTACGCGCGTTGCGGGTTGGCATAACGCAGTCGAACATATCAATGCCGCGGCGCACACCTTCAACCAGGTCCTCAGGTTTACCCACACCCATCAGGTAACGGGGTTTATCTGCCGGGATTTGTGGGCAGACATGTTCCAGAATGCGATGCATGTCTTCCTTCGGTTCACCCACAGCCAAACCGCCGACAGCGTAGCCATCAAAACCTATCTCTACCAGACCTTTAACAGAGATATCGCGTAAATCTTCGTAAACGCTGCCCTGGATAATACCGAACAGCGCATTTTTGTTCTGCAGGGAGTCAAAGCGGTGACGGCTACGCTTCGCCCAGCGCAACGACATCTCCATGGAGCGTTTCGCGTAATCCCAGTCGGCCGGGTATGGCGTACATTCGTCGAAGATCATCACGATATCAGAGCCGAGATCGTACTGAATCTCCATAGACTTTTCAGGATCGAGGAAAATCGGATCGCCGTTGATCGGGTTACGGAAGTGTACGCCCTGCTCGGTGATCTTACGGATGTCGCCCAGGCTGAAGACCTGGAAACCACCGGAGTCGGTCAGGATCGGGCCTTTCCACTGCATGAAGTCATGCAAATCGCCGTGCAGCTTCATGATCTCCTGACCAGGACGCAGCCACAGGTGGAAGGTATTGCCGAGGATAATCTGTGCGCCAGTGGCTTCCACTTCTTCCGGCGTCATCCCTTTTACGGTGCCGTAGGTGCCCACAGGCATAAACGCGGGGGTTTCCACCACGCCGCGATCAAACACCAGGCGGCCGCGACGTGCGCGACCATCGGTGGTATCGAGTTCAAATTTCATTTTTTCTCCGACGTCAGAAAAACAGTCCAACGTTGTAAAACGGTGCCGCGGACTTATTCCCCGACACGCTCATTCAAAGCCTGCGGATTGTACGTGATAAACATCGCGTCCCCGTAGCTAAAAAAGCGATATTTTTGTTCTACCGCAGACTTGTACGCCGCCATGGTGTGCTGATAACCCGCAAAAGCGGACACCAGCATAATCAGCGTTGATTCAGGCAGATGGAAGTTGGTTACCAGGGCATCAATCACGTTGTACTGATAGCCCGGGTAGATAAAGATCTGCGTATCGCCAAAGAAAGGCTCAATCAGGTCATTTTTGGCGGCCTGCGCGGCGCTCTCAAGGGAGCGTACCGACGTAGTGCCCACTGCCACAACGCGGTTACCGCGTGCTTTGGCGGCCAGAACGGCATCTACCACCTCTTGCGGCACTTCGGCATATTCGGAGTGCATGATGTGGTCTTCGATGCTGTCCACACGCACCGGCTGGAACGTACCCGCACCGACATGCAGGGTCACGAAGGCCATCTCGATGCCTTTCGCGCGCAATTTTTCCAGCAGCGGTTCATCAAAATGCAGGCCCGCCGTCGGCGCGGCGACCGCGCCAGGTTTCTGGCTATAGACGGTCTGGTACAGTTCGCGGTCAGCCTCTTCGTCCGGGCGCTCGATGTAAGGGGGCAGCGGCATATGGCCGATCGCATTCAGGATGTCGAGCACCGTGCGCTCGTCATTGAACGCCACCTCAAACAGCGCATCGTGACGCGCGGTCATGGTTGCACGGATGCTCTCATCATCGCCAAGCAGCAGCTCTGCACCCGGCTTCGGCGCTTTAGAGGCGCGAATATGTGCCAGAATACGTTTATCATCAAGCATACGTTCGACCAGCACTTCAATCTTGCCGCCGCTGGCTTTACGGCCAAACAGACGCGCCGGGATCACGCGGGTATTGTTAAAGACCAGCAGATCGCCAGGGTTGAGCTTGTCGAGCAAATCGGTGAAAGTACCGTGCGTCAGCTCGCCCGTCGGCCCATCCAGTGACAGCAAACGACAGCTACTGCGCTCAGGCATTGGGTAGTGAGCAATCAGGGATTCAGGTAGTTCAAAGGAGAAATCGGCGACGCGCATGACGTATACTCGTGACTTAAAAACAGGCGGCATAGTCTAGTGCTCACACCCTTTTGCTGCAACAACTAGCCGCCCCTGGACAAATAAAACGCATGAATTTTCTCGCTCACCTGCATCTTGCTCATCTCGCTGACAGCTCTCTTTCCGGCAATCTGCTGGCCGATTTCGTGCGCGGTAATCCCGCCGACGCGTACTCCGCAGAGGTTGTCGACGGGATTTTTATGCATCGCCGTATCGACGTACTGACCGATAACCTGCCGGAAGTCCAGGAAGCCAAAGCGTGGTTCCGCCCTGAAACGCGGCGCGTCGCACCGATCACGCTCGATGTGATGTGGGACCATTTCCTCTCGCGGCACTGGGAAACACTCTCTCCTGAGATGCCCCTAAACGCGTTCGTGCGCTATGCCCACCAGCAGGTGTCCATTATTTTGCCGGATTCGCCGCCGCGCTTTGTGAATCTGAATAACTATCTCTGGTCAGAACGCTGGCTTGAGCGCTATCGCGAGATGGACTTTATACAGAATGTGTTAAACGGGATGGCGAGTCGCCGACCGCGACTCGACGCGCTGCGCGACTCCTGGCATGACCTGGATGCCCACTACGAGGCGCTGGAGACGCGGTTCTGGCAGTTCTACCCGCGTATGATGACCCAGGCGAAAAACAAACAGCTATAACAGAAATGCCATTGATAGGTGAAAGCTTGCTGAACGATTGTTAGCGCCTCTTTGTCTTATCAATGAACACTCTCTATACTGGGCGGCGTTGCGTTCCAAATAACCTTAGTATCTACAGGAGAATCACATGGTTCTGGTAACTCGTCCGGCTCCGGATTTTACAGCTGCAGCAGTTCTGGGCAACGGTGAAATCGTTGAAAACTTCAACTTCAAACAGCACACCAACGGTAAAGCGACCGTTCTGTTCTTCTGGCCAATGGACTTCACTTTCGTTTGCCCGTCTGAGCTGATCGCATTCGACAAACGTTACGAAGAATTCCAGAAGCGTGGCGTAGAAGTTGTAGGCGTCTCCTTCGACTCTGAATTTGTACACAACGCATGGCGTAACACCCCTGTCGACAAAGGCGGCATCGGTGCGGTGAAATACGCAATGGTTGCGGACATCAAACGCGAAATCCAGCAGGCTTACGGTATCGAACATCCGGACGCTGGTGTTGCACTGCGCGGTTCTTTCCTGATCGACGCAAACGGCATCGTTCGTCACCAGGTTGTTAACGATCTGCCACTGGGTCGTAACATCGACGAAATGCTGCGCATGGTTGACGCGCTGCAGTTCCACGAAGAGCACGGTGAAGTGTGCCCGGCTCAGTGGGAAAAAGGTAAAGAAGGTATGAACGCGTCTCCGGACGGCGTTGCTAAATACCTGTCTGAGAACGTATCCAGCCTGTAATCGGCACGGTTTACGGAAAAGGCCCGCATTAGCGGGCCTTTTTGTTTTGTACGATCTCACTCTTCACACGTTAAAACGCGAAGCACGAACACCCCAGAACGCCCCAGAATGCCTGGTCATCAGATACCGGGATATCCGATTGCCGCGCAATACCGTGCGCATGGCCATGCACTCCGCAGCTACCAATGCACTGGTGCATCTGTACCACCGCCCCCACTTTACTGGCTGCAGGCGGCGCAGAGCGGTAATGCCCCGGGACTTTCACGACCGGTGACCACGACGGCACAACCGGGATCGGCGGCGGTGACAGCGGACTGAAATGACCGGCGGCATACACGACCTTGCCATCCACAACGGTCAGCACCGATTCAATGCCCTTGATCTCCTCTTCCGTCACGCTGAAGTAATCTTTCGACAGCACCACCAGGTCCGCAAGCTGCCCTTCAACCAGACGGCCTTTTTTACCCTGTTCGCTGGAAAACCACGCGCTGCCTGCGGTCCACAGCTCCAGCGCTACCTCACGCGGCAGGCGGTTATTGTCGTCATACATCGCCAGGCCGCCGACGGTTCGCCCGGAGACCAGCCAGTAGAGCGCCGTCCACGGGTTATAGCTCGCCACACGGGTTGCGTCAGTTCCTAACCCAACCGGCACGTCCAGTTCCAGCATTTTCGCCACCGGTGGCGTGTGTTTCACCGCCTCTTTGCCGTAGCGGTCGACGAAATATTCGCCCTGGAACGCCATACGGTGCTGCACCGCAATACCGCCCCCCAACGCTTTGACGCGCTCGATATTACGCTCGGTAATGGTCTCCGCATGGTCAAAGAACCACTGCAGGCCGTTAAACGGAATCTCACGGTTCACCTTCTCAAAGACATCCAGCATCCGGCTGATGGATTCGTCATAGGTGGCATGCAGCCGGAACGGCCAGCGGTTTTCCACCAGGTGGCGCACCACGCGTTCCAGCTCGTCTTCCATCCCTTGCGGCAGATCCGGGCGCGGCTGGAGGAAATCTTCAAAATCCGCCGCCGAGAAGACCAGCATCTCTCCTGCCCCGTTCGCACGATAAAAGTCTGTGCCCTGCCCCGGTTTGAGCATATCGGTCCAGCGCTCAAAATCCTCCAGCTCCTGTTTAGGGCGCTGGGTGAAGAGGTTGTAGGCAATACGCACCGTCATCTGCTCTTTGGCGTGCAATTCGGCAATCACCTCGTAATCTTCCGGGTAATTCTGGAAGCCGCCGCCGGCATCAATGGCGCTGGTCAGCCCCAGACGGTTAAGCTCACGCATAAACTGGCGCGTGGAGTTAACCTGCTGCTCAATGGGGAGTTTCGGTCCTTTTGCCAGCGTGGCGTAGAGGATCATCGCGTTAGGTTTAGCGATCAGCAGCCCGGTCGGGTTGCCGTGGTTATCACGCACAATCTCCCCGCCCGGCGGGTTTGGCGTCTCTTTGGTGTAGCCGACAGCTTTCAACGCGGCGCGGTTAAGCAGGGCGCGATCGTAGAGGTGCAGGACAAACACCGGCGTATCCGGTGCCGCCTCGTTAAGCTCTTCGATGGTCGGCATCCGGCGTTCGGCGAACTGAAACTCGCTCCAGCCGCCCACCACCCGAACCCACTGAGGTGAAGGTGTACGATCGGCCTGATCTTTCAACATCCTTAGCGCATCCGCCAGCGACGGTACGCCTTCCCAGCGCAGCTCGAGGTTGTAGTTCAGCCCGCCGCGGATCAGGTGCAGGTGCGAATCGTTAAGCCCGGGGATCACCGTACTCCCCTTCAGATCGACAATCTGCGTTCCCTGCGTCGCATAGCTCATAATGCGATCGTGGTTGCCCGTCGCCAGGATCTTGCCGTTAGCAATAGCCACCGCTTCCGTGAGCGGGTTTTCGCGATCGAGGGTATGGATCTTACCTTTGGTTAAGATCAGTGTGGCAGTTTGAGACATAACGTACTCCTTTCAGCCGAATCAGGCTTTTTTGAGCCATCCGGCAAACAGACGGGTCACGATGGGCATCCACAGCCAGACCACCAGCGCGACCACACAGGCATCGTTAATCAGATGCAGCAACAACGTACCTTTCAGGCCAGGAAGCAACGCACCGGTGACCAGCGGTACCAGGTTGGTACTGGGAAAGATAACCAGCAGGGTAATGAGAAACTGTTTCCACTGTTTAGGCTTACGCACGTGAGGCTCAGGTGGGGTAAACCAGAACGCCGCCTCGGTACGCACTTCGGTTTTATCGCCTTCCGCCAGCAGCGGTTCAATCTCTTTTACCAGCACATTACGGGTATCGGACTGGGTCCACGCAGAGAGGTGTTCGAGGGTGTCGAAACGGATTATCACCGTCCACAGATGTTGTCCGTCGGTCGGGCGGATGACGTTCGCGCCAAGATGCCCCGGAAATTCCGCCGCGATGGGCATGATCTTACCCAGCCACTGTTCGTATCGCTCAGCCTGACCCGGCAGCAAGGTGTGGGTGATCACCAGCGTGACATGCGATGTGTGCGCCATAATAGTTTCCTGGTCATTAATGGGCGGGAGAACCCCGCCCTGAAAGGTTTACGCTTTGCGTTCTGGCGCGCCGTGAACGAGGGTGTAGGCATAGTCAACGCCCATGCCATAAGCACCGCTGTGCTCACGGACCAGGTCCATGACCGCGTCGTAAGTGCCTTTGCGAGACCAGTCGCGCTGATACTCAAGCAGCACCTGCTGCCAGGTCACAGGAACCGCGCCCGCTTGAACCATACGGTCAATCGCACGTTCATGGGCATCTACGGAGGTACCGCCGGAAGTATCGGTCACTACATAAACTTCAAACCCTTCATCCAGAGCCATCAGCGCCGGGAAGGTCAGGCAAACTTCGGTCCACAGGGCTGAGATAATAAGTTTCTTGCGGCCCGTTGCTTTCACTGCCGCAACAAACGCATCGTCTTCCCAGGAGTTCATAGAGGTACGTTCAATCGGTTTAACCTCCGGGTGAACCGCCAGCAATTCTGGCCAGATGTATCCGCTAAAGCTTTTTGTTTCGACAGAGGTGTAGATAACCGGAACATCAAAAATTTTGCCTGCTTTTGCCAGAGCCACCGTATTATTCTTTAATAACTGACGGTCAATATTTGCCACGCCAAAAGACATTTGCGGTTGGTGATCGATAAAAATCAGTACGGAATTGGACGGGTCAATCAGTTCACGAATAGACATAAAAGTACCTTTTAATCAATATGTTAAAAGCCAACGTTTTGGTGTGCTATATGAGAAAGGGCCCTGACTGATAAAGCAATTTGAGTATAGCGAGAATTGATTGAGCGGATAGTAAAGATATTTGTCCCCTCTGTTGAAATTAACCGAACAACTTAGGGGAATTTTCAGCAACCGGGAAATAAACCGGTTGCTGATGACGATTAATTTCCGAACCAGACGGAGGCGGAAATGGCCGGTAAGGAGAGAATGCCTTCCTGAATCGTGCCTTTACCCTCTTTGCGATGCCACGCCTTCACGTGCAGAAACGGAGAGTCATCCAGCACCACTTCACAGGCTTCTCCGCGGTTGATGGCGACCAGCACGCGTTGCTGGTTGTAGACGCGGGCAAACACCACCACGTTATCGTGGGCATACACCACCTGACAGCCACCGTAACGCAGCGCCTGGTTCTGTTTACGAAGCTTAGCCAGACGCTGGTACAGGCTGAGCAGCGCCTTGTCCTGCTTCGCCGGATCCCAGGGGAAGGTTTTGCGGCAGAAGGGATCGTTGTTCCCCTCCAGCCCCACCTCATCACCGTAGTAAATGCACGGCACGCCTGGCCAGGTGAAGAGCCAGGTAACGGCCAGCGGCAGGCGCGCCACATCCTTGCCAAGCAGGGATTTAAAACGTGCGGTATCGTGGCTGTCCAGCTGGTTAAACATCCGCAACTGCTGCTGATGCGACAGGCTGGCGCGGTAGTTATCCATCCATGCCATACAGGTTTCGGCGTCGATATGCTGCGGATCGTAAGAGATATCGGTGTTCGCCAGAAATCCCCATAGCGGGAAGGTAAAACCGCGGTAGTTCATGGCCGAATCTTCTGCATCGGCTTGCAGCCACTGGCGTGCATCGCCAAAATGCTCGCCAAAGACAAAGGCCTCCGGCTGCGCGGCTTTCGCTGAGCGGGTGATACCTGCAACGTGCTGAAGGTTATTACGCGCTCCGCCCGCTTCACCCAGCATATGCACCACGTCAAGACGCCAGCCGTCCATGTTCCATGGCGCCTTAAGCCAGTGGCGGACAACGCTGTCTTCACCGCCGTAGATTTCGTTGACCAGAGAAGGCGACTGGAAATCCAGCTTCGGCAGGCTTGGGTAGCCCAGCCAGTCCAGCGCGTAGCCCTCTTCATTAAAGCTGTACCAGTCACGCTGCGGCGAATCCGGGTTATGGCATGCCCCGCTCATCGACTGGTTATGACGGTCAAACCACGCGTGCGAATCCCCGCTGTGGTTGAACACGCCGTCCAGAATCAGGCGCATCCCTTCGTTTTTAGTGTTCTGTCGCAGGCGCAGCAGCGCGGCATCGCCGCCAAACTGCTCATCAACATGACGATAATCTTCGGTGTCGTATTTATGCACGCTCGGCGCTTTAAACACCGGGTTAAGGTACAGCGCCGTCACGCCCAGTTTTTTCAGGTACGGGAGTTTTTCGCTGATCCCGTCGAGATCGCCGCCGTAAAACGTCGAGCCACCCGCCTGCGCGGTCAGCGGTTCATCCCATGCTTTGAGGATAATGTCGTGACCTGCTGCGTGGTGGTAGTAAACCTTATCCTGGTCTGCAGTGCGCTTTTCGCTGCGGGCAAAGCGGTCCGGGAAAATCTGGTAAAACACCTGATCGTTAACCCATTGCGGGCCATTGTCCGGGTAATCGACGGCAAATTGCTCCAGCCGGGCCGGCGGAAAACGGCTAAACCCCTGCGGGGTAAACCACAGCTGGCGGTTATTCCACAGCAGTTTAAAACTGTAGCGACGACGCGGCTGTCCACGGGTTAAATCGATGTTTGCCCGCCACGCCGTAATCCCGGGCTGCGGCTGGCTGCGCTGCTTATGCATTTTCAGCGCGGTCTCTTCGTTATCAATTTCGGCGCGTAGCGTCACGCGTTCAGGCTGATTTTCCCCCGCCAGCCAGAGCGTAATCACAAGGTTGTCTTTGTTTTGCTTAACAAATGGGGCAACCGGAAGGTGCCAGGCGTTTAACATCACGAATCCCCTTTGATGAAATTGACGTCACCTTGCCACAGGGTGGTTAAGGTTAGCTCATCATGACGAGGTTTATTGAGGGAGGAGGACGGGGGAGGAGGCATCAGCGTGAGCGGATACCTCCTTCCAGTCCCTCTGCGGGGAGAGGGAAGTTTACTGTGCCTGCGCCAGCTGACGGTCGCGGCGGCATTTGAACATCCAGCCCAGCAGCAGCAGGACGATCCACGCGCAGCCCACGTAAAGGGAGATACGGGTATCCGGATGATAGCCAATCAGGGCGATGATAAAGACCAGGAAGACCAGACCGACAGCGGTTGTCACCACCCCACCCGGCACTTTGAACTTCAGCGCTTTCGCCTCTTCCGGTGACAGACGGCGACGGAACGCAATCTGCGACAACAGGATCATGATCCACACCCACACGGTCGCGAAGGTCGCCAGCGACGCAATCACCAGGAACACATTCTCCGGCATGATGTAGTTCAGGTAGACCGACAGCAGCAGGGCTACGGTCATTACCATTACCGTCACCCACGGCGTGCCGCGACGAGAGGTTTTGGCAAACACCTTAGGCGCACTGCCCTGCTCCGCCATTCCGTGCAGCATGCGGCCCACGCCAAAGACGTCACTGTTGATTGCCGAAAGCGAGGCGGTCAGCACCACAAAGTTCAGGATGCTGGCGGCAAACGCGATGCCCATATGCTGGAAGGTCAGCACAAACGGGCTGCCGTTTGTGCCCACCTGGTTCCACGGGTAGATGGACATAATGACGAACAGCGTCCCCACATAGAACACCAGAATACGCATTGGCACTGAGTTGATGGCGCGCGGAATGGATTTCTCCGGGTCTTTCGCTTCCCCGGCGGTAATGCCGATAATCTCGATCCCGCCGTAGGCAAACATGACCATCTGCAGCGACATCACCATACCGAGCCAGCCATTGCTGAAGAAGCCGCCGTTGCTCCAGAGGTTATGGATCCCCGTTGGCTGACCGCCGTTGCCGATACCCCAGATGATGATCCCGAAGCCCGCGATAATCATGATGATAATGGTGGCAACTTTGAAGAAGGAGAACCAGAACTCCAGTTCACCGAACACCTTCACGCTCATCAGGTTGACGGCACAGATGATCAGCACCACGCTCAGCACCCAGATCCAGTGCGGAACCGCGGGGAACCAGACGCCCATGTAGATGCCAAAGGCGGTAACGTCGGCAATAGCCACAATCAGAATTTCGAAGCAGTAGGTCCAGCCGGTGATGAAGCCCGCCAGCGGGCCTAAGTTTTCCTGCGCATAGCGCGAGAACGAACTGGCAGACGGATTGTGAACCGACATCTCCCCGAGGGCGCGCATGATGATATACGCGGCCACGCCACCGATGATGTAAGCCAGCAGAACGCTGGGACCGGCCATTTTAATGGCATCTGCCGAGCCATAAAAAAGACCGGTACCGATAGCGGATCCCAGCGCCATAAAGCGAATGTGGCGGGTGCTGAGTCCACGTTTGAGTTTGTTAGTGCTTTCCATTTAAATCTTGCCATTCAACTCGAAAAAAACAAAAAACCACGGGGCCTTAAGCCCCGTGGTTAAACAGTTTGTTGCCGTTGATTAATGGGCGTTCGATGCGACCTGACGCCCTGCAGCACGATCCCAGATAATAGCCAGAACCAGTGCAACAACGGTAGGCATCAACCAGGCCAGGCCTTGCTCGGACAGCGGCAGACGCTGTGTCCAGGCTGGCAGTATTTGCGCAAAGGCGGATGCTTTAATCCCGTCAAGGATACCAAAAATCAGGCTGATAAACATGGCTGGCGCAATAATTCGCGACGAGTTGTTCCACCACGGGCGGGTGAAGCTCAGCACCACCAGCACGATACACGGCGGATAGATGGCCGTCAGCACCGGGATAGAGACCTGAATCAGGTGGCTCAGACCGAGGTTTGACACCGCCATGGAGAAGATGCCCAGGATAAAGACCAGCGTACGGTAAGAGAGCGGCAGATACTGAGCAAAGAACTCAGCGCAGGCGCAGGTCAGCCCCACGGCGGTGACAAGGCACGCCAGGAAAATCAGTACCGCCAGCAGCAGGCTACCCGCACCACCAAAGGTGTGCTGTACGTAAGCATGGAGGATCGCCGCGCCGTTGGCATTTTGATTGACCAGTATGGCGCTATCTGAGCCCAGGCGGAACAGCGCCAGGTACAGCAGCGTCAGCCCTACACCGGCCATCAGGCCAGCCCAGATGGTGTAGCGAGTCAGCAGACGCGCTTCGGTTACGCCGCGGGAACGTGCGGCATTCACGATAACAATACCAAACACCATTGCGCCCAGCGTATCCATCGTCAGGTAGCCGTTTACAAAGCCATTGGAGAACGCAGCGTTTTTATAGGCGTCCATCGCATCGCTAATCGGGCCTGCGGGCCAGACGATGGCCGCAACCGCCAGCACAATCAGCGCCACGATTTTCAGCGGAGCCAGGAAGTTACCCACGGTATCCAGCAGCTTGCCTGGATAAAGGGAAACAAGAATCACAATAGCGAAGTAGATCAGGCTGTAGATAAACAGCGGCATCGCGCCATCGCCGGTCAGCGGGGCAATCCCCACTTCGAAGGATACGGTCGCGGTACGCGGGGTCGCAAACAGCGGGCCAACGGCCAGATAGCAGACGGTCGCCAGCAGAATGCCGGCCACTTTGCCAATCGGGGTACTGAGGCTATCAACGCCACCACCGACTTTCGCCAGCGCGACGACGGTCAGTACCGGCAGACCCACAGCAGTAATCAGGAAACCAAACGCAGCGGTCCAGACGTGTTCACCCGCCTGTAAGCCAACCATTGGAGGGAAAATGATGTTGCCTGCGCCAACGAACAGCGCAAATGTCATAAAGCCCAGCGCGATGATGTCACGCGATTTTAAGTGATGGGTCATAAAACCTTACTGCCTGTGGATGTGGTGTTGAAAACATTGAGATTTTCGCTATCTCTGACGGGACGATACAGCGGAAAATTTGCTCAATTTCAGCGGGATATGCTCCCGTCCTGGCGTGGAGAAGAATAGTTTTTCGATTTACCACGCAAATACAGTCGGTATGACAGTATCTGGGGCGCAATTTAAACGCTTATAACGTTTAAAGGCAAGATGGGATCGTGAAACCAGAACAATATGCCAGCATCAAAAATCAGACCAGCACAATACGCTAATTATAAGAAAAACCCATGGCTAATCATGCGAACAAAAAACAGCCAGCCGTATAATATTCAGCCGCGTTTCGCTTGACTGCAAAGCAAACGGGCCAGCAAACGCTGGCCCGTGGAAAGGTAAACTGACACGCCTGTCGTCAGGCGATCTTTTTGGCAATTAATCGTTCCGGGATAACGAAACTGAAGCGGGTTCCCTTACCCAGCGTGCTTTGAATATCGAGACGGCTTTCATGATGATTCACCGCGTGTTTCACAATAGCCAGCCCCAGACCGCTGCCGCCGGTCTGCCGTGAGCGCGCTTTATCCACCCGGTAGAAGCGCTCGGTCAGACGCGGGATGTGTTCAGGTGCGATCCCCGGCCCGTTATCCTCTACGCTGAACTCAGCGCCCGTTGGCGTGTGCTGCCAGCGCACCACGATATCCGTCCCCGCTGGCGTATGATTCACCGCGTTATACACCAGATTAGAAATGGCGCTGCGCAGCTCATCTTCGCTGCCAAGCACCTTGAGCGTGTTGTCGACCTCGAAGGTCAGCTGATGCATTTTATGGCTTAACGTCTGCGCTTCGCGCTCCACCACCCGCAGCATCATCGGCACATCAATGGTGTCATTCAATGCCAGCGAGGGGGCGGCCTCAATTTTCGAGAGCGTCAGCAGCTGTTTCACCAGCCCTTCCATACGGTGCGTTTGTTCACGCATCGTATGCAACGCTTTCTCGCGCGGCGCGCCTTCCAGCGTTTGCTCCTGCATCATCTCCAGGTACCCCTGAAGCACCGTCAGCGGAGTGCGTAATTCGTGGCTGACGTTGGCAAAGAAGTTGCGTCGCGCCCCTTCCAGCTGGTGCATCTGGGTGACATCACGGGCAACCATCAGCCACTGCTGGTCGCTGTAAGGCATCACACGGATTTCCAGATGGCGCCCATTATTGAGCTTCAGGTTGTGGGGGCGGGTAAAATCACGCTTTTTCAGGTACAGCGTGAACTCGGGATAACGCAGAAGGTTGAGGATGTTCTGGCCATTATCGTCCGGCCAGCGCAGGCCCAGCAGCTGTTGCGCGAGGCCGTTACACCAGAAGATCGTCCCTTCTTCGGTCGTCAGAATGACAGCATCCGGCAGCGACTCAGCGCCGCTACGGAAGCGTTTGATCAGGCTTCCCAGCTCCCGACGACGCTTTTTGTTACGCATCTGCATCTGGTGCAGACCGTACAGCAGCGGCTCCCAGCTTCCGCTTCCCGGCGGAGGCGTCATACTTCGGTCAACCCATAGCCACCATGAGAGGCGCAGCAGGTTCCAGAAATGCCAGATCAGAAGCCCGGTAACCGACGCCAGCAGAAACCACGGCAAATATCCAAGAAAGGCCCCCAGAATGAAGGCCGGAATACAGCATAAGATCAGTTCAAAGACGAGCCTTTTCCATGACAGACGTTCCAGCACGCGTCACACTCCTGTCATTGTTCAGAAACGGGTTGAAAAACGATAACCCGTGCCGCGGACCGTCTGCACCATGCGATCGTGGCCGCTCAGTTCCAGCGCTTTTCGCAGGCGGCGGATATGTACGTCAACCGTCCGGTCTTCGACATACACGTTAGTTCCCCACACGTTATTCAGCAACTGTTCGCGGCTGTATACGCGCTCCGGGTGAGTCATAAAGAAATGCAGAAGTTTAAATTCGGTAGGCCCCATATCGAGGGGATTTTCACCGGTCATGACGCGGTGTGAGGTAGGGTCAAGGCTCAGTCCCTGCATCTCAATCACCTCTTCCACCGCCATCGGTGAAATGCGGCGCATCACGGCTTTAATGCGGGCAACCAGCTCTTTCGGTGAGAACGGTTTGGTAATGTAATCGTCCGCCCCCGTTTCCAGACCGCGTACGCGATCCTCTTCTTCACCGCGCGCCGTGAGCATCACAACCGGTATGTCGCGGGTTAGCGCTTCACGTTTCAGGTGTTTGATAAACTGCAGCCCGGAGCCGCCAGGCAACATCCAGTCGAGCAGAATCAGATCGGGCCAGGGTTCATTCAGCTGGTTCACCGCGCTGTCATAATCTTCCGCCTCAACCGGCTGGAAGCCATTTTGCTCGAGCACGAAGCACACCATTTCACGAATCGGAGCTTCATCTTCTACGACCAGAATACGTCTCGCCATACTTTGCCCTGTTTTATCTTATTTAAGTTACAAGTTTGTAATGCGGCGTCATTATGCGTCAGATTTATGACAGATTTATGAAAAACAGTACCACTATAAAGGGCAAACTGTTGTTTTATTACAGCGGTTATTTTCTGTTCCCTGACAGTTTATAATCCTGCTTTCTTTTTTTCGCCACGGATCAGCAATGCGCATACTACACACCTCTGACTGGCATCTGGGTCAAAATTTTTACAGCAAAAGCCGGGCGGCTGAACACGAAGCGTTCCTGAACTGGCTGCTGGATACGGCCCGCTCTCATGAGGTGGACGCCATTATTGTGGCGGGTGACATCTTCGATACCGGCTCGCCCCCCAGCTATGCGCGCGAGTTATATAACCGTTTTGTCGTCAATCTGCAGCAAACGGGCTGTCATCTGGTGATTGTTGCCGGCAACCATGATTCCGTCGCAACGTTAAATGAATCCCGCGATATTCTGGCGTTTCTCAATACTACCGTGGTGGCCAGCGCAGGACATGCGCCGCAGATCCTGAAAAAGCGCGACGGGACGCCGGGTGCGGTACTGTGTCCGATCCCATTTTTACGCCCGCGCGATATTGTCCAAAGCCAGGCGGGGCTTTCCGGCGCTGAAAAACAGCAGCATTTGCTGCAGGCCATCACCGACTATTACCACCAGCAGCATGCCCAGGCCTGTGCCCTTCGCGGCGACCAGGCGATTCCGGTGATTGCCACCGGGCACCTCACCACCGTTGGGGCCAGCAAAAGCGACGCGGTGCGTGACATTTATATTGGCACGCTGGATGCTTTCCCGGCACAAAACTTCCCGCCCGCGGATTATATTGCCCTCGGGCATATCCACCGGGCGCAGGTTATCGGCGGCTGCGAGCACATTCGCTACTGCGGTTCGCCCATCTCGCTGAGTTTTGATGAGACCGGCAAAGCCAAAAGTGTCCATCTGGTGAGCTTTAGCGACGGCAAGCTCAGCGCCGTCGACACGCTGGAAGTGCCCGTCACCCAACCGCTGGCGGTGCTGAAAGGCGATCTGGACGCCATCACCGCCCAGCTTGAACAGTGGCGCGGCGTGGAACAAAACCCGCCGGTCTGGCTGGATATTGAGATCGCCAGCGGCGACTACCTGCATGATGTACAGCGTAAAATTCAGGTACTCACGGAAGACCTGCCGGTAGAGGTGCTACTGGTGCGCCGCAGCCGCGAGCAGCGCGAGAAAATTCTGCTCGGCGCTCAGCGCGAAACGCTCAGCGAACTCAGGGTGGAAGAGGTTTTTGAACGCCGGCTCTCCCACGAGGAGATTGACGACGCGAAACGCGCACGGCTGAACGAGCTGTTTACGCACACCCTGCATGCCCTGAACGATGAGGAAGAAAACGCATGAAAATCCTCAGCCTGCGTCTGAAAAACCTCAACTCACTGAAGGGTGAGTGGAAAATCGATTTTACCGCGGAGCCGTTTGCCAGCAACGGACTGTTTGCGATTACCGGGGCTACCGGCGCAGGGAAAACGACCCTGCTCGACGCCATTTGTCTGGCGCTGTATCACGAAACGCCACGCCTGCAGAAAGTCTCCCAGGCACAAAACGATTTGATGACGCGCGACACGGCCGAATGCCTTGCCGAAGTTGAGTTTGAAGTCAAAGGTATTGCCTATCGCGCTTTCTGGAGTCAGAACCGCGCGCGAAATCAGCCCGACGGTAATCTTCAGGCCCCACGCGTCGAGCTGGCACGCTGTGAGGACGGTAAAATTCTGGCCGACAAAGTGTCGGATAAACTGGAACAAACGGCCGCCCTCACCGGGCTGGATTATGGCCGTTTTACCCGCTCAATGCTGCTCTCTCAGGGGCAATTTGCCGCCTTCCTCAATGCCAGACCTTCCGACCGCGCCGAACTGCTGGAAGAACTGACCGGAACCGAGATCTACGGTCAGATTTCCGCCATGGTGTTTGAGAAACACAAAGCCGCACGTAACGCCCTTGAGGTGCATGAAGCACAGGCTGCAGGCGTCGTGTTGTTGAGTGAAGAGCAACAGCAGCAGTTACAGCAAAGTTTGCAGGCACTTACTGACGAAGAAAAAACGCTGCTGGCGCAACAGCAGAATCAACAGAAAGATTTTCAGTGGCTTACGCGCAATGACGAGCTTATACGTGAGCAGCAGCGCGTTGCCACCTTGCAGCAACAGGCGCAACAGGCACTGACCGAGGCTGCGCCCGAGCTGGCAACGCTCCAGCTTGCTCACCCCGCCGCCCAGCTGCGACCACTGTGGGACAGCCAGCAAGAGCAAACCACCCGGCTGGGGCAAACGAAGCAACGCATTGTTGAAGTAAATGCTCGCTTACAAGCAAAAACCGCGCTGCGCTCGCGTATCCGTAATACGGCCCAGCGTAGCCATGCACAACTGCAGACCGACCTTACGGCGCTGGCACAGTGGCTGGCAGAGCACGAGCGTTATCGTCAGTGGGGCCAGGAGATAGCAGGCTGGCGCGCCCATTTTGCACAGCTGAATCGCGATAAACATCAGATCGCCACGCTTTCCACGCGCATTGCTGAATTACGCCAGAAGCTGGCAGAGATGCCGGAAAACGCCCTGACGCTCACGGCTGACGAGGTCAGCGTGGCGATGGAGCAACAGGCTCAGTCACGGACTTTCCGCCAGCGGCTGATGTCGCTTCAGGCCCGTTATCTGCCGCTGCAACAACGTCTGCGCCAGAACGGTGAAAGCCTGCAGAAAGCCCAGGCAGAGCAGGTAAAACTCAATGAAACGCTGACGCTGCGTCGCCAGCAGTACAAAGAGAAAAACCAACATTATCTGGATCTTGAAACGCTCTGCAGACAGGAAGAGAAGATTAAAAGTCTGGAGGCAGAGCGTGCGCAGCTGCAGGCGGGACAGCCCTGCCCGCTGTGCGGCTCAACCTCGCACCCGGCGGTCACTGCCTATCAGGCGCTGGAGCTGAGTGCCAACCAGCAGCGTCGCGACCAGTTAGCCAAAGAGGTCGCTGCGCTTAAAGAGGAAGGATTGTTAGTTCTCGGTCAGGTGAATGCCCTGACCCGGCAGATCCAGCGTGAGACAGACGACGCTCAGACGCTCTCTCAGGAGGAGCAAGCGCTCACTAAAGAGTGGCAATCCGTTTGCGCGTCCCTGAATATCACTCTGAATATTCAGGAAGATATTGCCCCGTGGATGAACGAACAAGAGCAGTATGAGCGTCAGCTTTACCAGCTGAGCCAGCGTCTGACGCTCCAGCAACAGCTGAATGAACAGGACGCGCAGGCGCGTCAGTATCAACAGCAGCTGACGGCCACGCGCCAGGCGCTGGAAACGACCCTGCTGACGCTGTCACTCAACGTCCCGGAAGAAGGCACAGAGGCTGCCTGGCTGAACGAACGAGAAACCGAGTTCGCACAGTGGCAGGAAAAACAGACTCAGCATGGTGTCATGCAGGAGCGCATGACGGCTCTGATGCCGCTGCTCGACACCCTGCCCGCCACAAACGACACAGAAACCGAACCGGCCATTCCTGATAACTGGCGCGAAACGCACGACGAATGCGTTTCTCTTCAGAGCCAGCTTGCCACATTGCAACAGCAGGAAAGCCTCGAAAGCGAGCGGCTGCAGCACGCCACGACGCACTTCACCGCCGCACTGACCGCAAGCTGCTTCGCCGATCGGGAGGCCTTTCTGGCTGCACTGCTTGATGAAGAGACTATCCGCCGTCTTGAACACCGTAAGCAGACCCTGGAAAACCAGCTTCAGCAGGCAACCGCCCTGTTCGCACAGGCAAACCAGCAGCTGCAGGCTCATCAGACGCAGCGACCGGAAGGGCTGGAACTCGACGCGCCAACCCTGCAGTTGCAGCTACAGCAACTCGGGCAACAGCTTCGGGATAACACCACTCATCAGGGTGAGATCCGCCAGCAGCTTAAACAGGACAGCGATAACCGTCAGCACCAGCTGGCGCTCATGCAGCATATTGAAGAGGCCGCGCGGCTGGCCGATGACTGGAGCTATCTGAATTCGCTGATAGGTTCCAGCACCGGCGACAAGTTCCGTAAGTTTGCCCAGGGGCTCACGCTGGATAATCTGGTCTGGCTTGCCAACCAGCAGCTAAATCGCCTGCACGGGCGCTATTTGCTGCAGCGTAAGGTCAGCGATGCGCTGGAACTCGAAGTGGTGGATACCTGGCAGGCGGACGCGGTGCGCGATACCCGTACCCTCTCCGGCGGCGAAAGCTTCCTTGTTAGCCTGGCACTGGCGCTGGCGCTTTCCGATCTGGTGAGCCACAAAACACGCATCGATTCGCTGTTCCTGGATGAAGGCTTCGGCACGCTCGACAGCGAAACGCTGGATACCGCCCTGGATGCGCTCGACGCGCTGAACGCCACCGGGAAAACCATTGGCGTGATTAGCCACGTCGAGGCGATGAAAGAGCGGATCCCGGTGCAGATCAAAGTGAAGAAGATTAACGGGCTGGGGTATAGCAAGCTGGATAAGGTGTTTGCGGTGGAGTGAGGGTGCCCTGCATAAGGGCATCCTCATCCTGCCCCTCTCACGTAGGGAGAGGGAGAATGGCTATAGCGGCCAGAGCCACGCGGCGCCGCGCACGCCGCTGGAGTCCCCATGCACCGCTTTGCGGATCGGGGTTTCACACTCGCCGCCGAAGACCCACTGCTTCACCAGATTCGGCACCGTGGCATATAAACGGTCGACGTTGCTCATCCCACCGCCGAGCACAATCACGTCAGGGTCAAGGATATTCACCACGTGCGCCAGGGATTTCGCCAGCCGCATTTCATAGCGGCTGAGAGCCAGCTCAGCCACCGGATCGTGTTCCCCGACCCGGCGCATAATCTCGTTCCCCTTGAGTGGCTGGCCACTCAGGCGGTGGTAATCGGTGGCAAAACCGGTGCCGGAGATAAACGTCTCAATACAGCCCTGCTTGCCGCAATAGCACGGCACCTCGGCGCGGTATTTAAGTTCATCTTCATCCATCCACGGCAGGGGGTTATGTCCCCACTCGCCCGCTGTACCGTTGCCGCCAATATGGGCACGCCCGCCCAGGGCCACGCCTGCGCCACAGCCGGTCCCGATAATGACCGCAAAAACGGTCTGGGCCCCTGCGGCGGCACCGTCAATGGCTTCGGAGACGGCCAGACAGTTGGCGTCATTTGCCAGACGCACTTCCCGGTTCAGGCGCTGACTTAAATCTTTATCAAAAGGCTGACCGTTGAGCCAGGTGGAGTTGGCGTTTTTAACCACCCCGGTATAGGGCGAGATTGAGCCCGGGATCCCCATCCCAACGGTGCCGGTCTGCCCTGTCGCCTGCTCAGCCATGTCGACCAGCCGGGCAATCGTCTCGATAGTCTGGTGATAATCATCGCGCGGCGTAGGCAGACGGTGGCGGAACAGTTGCTCCCCCAGCTCGCTCAGTGCGATGACTTCTGTTTTGGTGCCGCCCAAATCAATCCCAATACGCACAAGACACTCCTCATTATTTTGATTATCAACAGAGTAGAAGCCCGCTTCCCGATTAGCAATGCAAGCGATGCGACAATTCGTTATCATGCCCGCTGATTTAACGACAAGGCCGTGGAAATTATCATGCTGTGGTTCAAAAATTTGATGGTTTACCGTCTCAGCCGCGACGTTTCGCTGCGTGCAGAAGAGATGGAAAAACAGTTAGCCGCTTATAGCTTTTCCCCTTGCGGTAGCCAGGATATGGCAAAAACCGGTTGGGTTCCTCCAATGGGTTCACAAAGCGATGCATTGACCCACGCCAGCAGCACGGGTCAAATCATCGTCTGCGCCCGCAAAGAAGAAAAAATTCTGCCCACGCCGGTGGTCAAGCAGGCGCTCGAAGCGAAAATTTTCAAGCTTGAAGCCGAACAGGGCCGCAAGCTGAAAAAAACCGAAAAAGATTCGCTGAAAGACGAAGTTCTTCACTCTCTGCTGCCGCGCGCCTTTAGCCGTTTCAGCCAGACAATGATGTGGATCGATACCGTTAACGGGCTGATCATGGTGGACTGCGCCAGCGCCAAAAAAGCGGAAGATACGCTGGCCCTGCTGCGCAAAAGCATCGGATCGTTACCGGTCGTTCCGCTGGCGCTGGAAACGCCGATTGAACTGACCCTGACCGAATGGGTGCGCAGCGGTACAGCAGCCCAGGGCTTCCAGATCCTTGATGAAGCCGAGCTCAAAGCCCTGCTCGAAGATGGCGGCGTGATCCGCGCGAAAAAGCAGGATCTGGTGAGCGACGAGATCGCCGTACACATTGAAGCGGGCAAAGTGGTAACCAAACTGGCACTCGACTGGCAGCAGCGTATTCAGTTTGTGATGTGCGATGACGGCTCGGTGAAGCGACTGAAATTCTGCGATGAACTGCGCGATCAGAACGAAGATATCGATCGTGAAGATTACGCCCAGCGCTTTGACGCAGACTTTATCCTGATGACCGGAGAGCTGGCAGCGTTAATTCAGAATCTGGTGGAAGGCCTCGGCGGCGAAGCGCAGCGGTAATGCCTGCAGTGACCCTCTCCCGGCAGGGAGAGGGAATAAAACGTTTTATTTCAGGTAGCGGCACAGATAAGAGGTCGGTTCAGCAACCTGCAGATGGAATTCGCTGTGGCCAGGGACGTTGAACGCTTGTCCGGCAGAGTAAACTTTCCATTCTGTTTCCCCCGGCAGTAAGACGTTGAGCGCACCGCTGATCACCGTCATCTCTTCAGCTTCGGCTGTACCAAAGGTGTATTCCCCTTCAGCCATAACGCCGACACTGGCGCGGCCAGTGCTGCTGCTGGTAAAACCAATGGATTTCACTTTACCGGAAAAGTATTCGTTACTTTGAAGCATGAACTGGCCCTTATATTTTTAGATAAAAATTCACTATAGGGGCCATGATCATCACCTGTCACGCAAAATCATTAGATCAACAGCTCTGCGGCCAGCCGGGCCATCAGAACATTGGACAACAGCACCGGAACATCCAGCGCCTTTTGCAGTAAATCACGGTGGTGCTGGTGGAATCCAAGGCAGTCCAGAATCAACACATCGGCCCCTCTCTCCAGCAGTTCCCGTCCTGCCTCAATCAGCGCGGCCTCGCTGTCCCAGAAGGGATTGGCCAGCGCATACAAAGGCATTTTTTCGAGTACGTGCCATTTTGCCGTCTGGTTGTCCATGAGCTCTTCAATGGGAACAATGACCCCCACCTGATGCCCGTCAACAATGGAGGCCACCAGCGGCGGAATGATCCGCATCGGCTCCAGCAAAATCGCATTACGGGCGATGAGTCCCTTAACAGGTGCAGTACTCATCAGTAAAATAACGTCATAGCCTTGATTATCGAGCACTTCTATTACGCTCTGCAGCGAGCGCTCGATTTTCTGACGCGAAACATGCGCCAGTTTACCGTCACTTAATAACGTCGCCAGGGGATCCTCCCCCGCCTCTACAGCGTAGTCTTCCATGACCTCTTCCCGACTCATCTTCCCCAGCAGGCTTAGATGCGTTATCTGTTGTTCAGATACATGCTCGGTTAAGAGCGGTAACACTTCGCTTACAGGGACCACACCAATAGTGAGGATCGCCAACGTCGCCTTCATCTTCATCGCCTTCCATTACCGCTAAATCTTTCACACAGGTACAGGCTCACTACGCTGCACAGTTCGTTTTTTCAACAAAACAGCACCAAGCGTAGCAGGTGATCCCCATCGCGAAATGTAAAGATCGCCTGCCCATTACGGAGTTACCTGTAATAACTAAATATTAACTCCTGCTTAACATTTGCGATGAGTAAAAAGTGTGATTCAGGCACGGTATTTAGCCCTTTAGGAATTCATTCACGACTTATCAGGATCTTCGTAGCGCCGTTTGGCATCCAGCGCTTCCTGTTCAGTTTCATGTTCACTGATCAGAGAGTCTGGTTTGGGGTGATCGGCACGCAGCTGATACCAGGTGACGGTTTGATCGCCATTACCTTTTTCAACGGTAACGATGCGTGCTTCACGTGGATAGGGAGGTCTGGTTGGCATAGCTCATCCTTTTTTTATGTCTGAGCTATAAGTATAGACGCCGCTTAGCTGGCACAAGCCAAACGCAGGGCGGTAATAATCTGAATTACCACATCCTCGGGTGAAGCGGAAGCATCCACAACGTGGTGTGCCGCTTCGCGGTATAACGCATCGCGTTCGGCCAGCACTTCGCTCACCTCTTCGCTGAGCGGCCGGGAGGTCAGCGCAGGACGTTGTCCCTCTTCCGGAAATGCTTCCAGCCGCCCTACCAGGGCCGAAACGGGTGCGCTGAGGTAGATGACAATCCCTTTTTCGCGCATAAAACGGCGGTTACACTCGGCGAGAACAATGCCGCCACCGGTTGCGATAACAGCAGACGGCGTGGTGACCGCCTTCAGCGCGGCCGTTTCACGAGCGCGAAAGCTCTCCCACCCCTCTTGCTCAACGATTTCCGCGATGCTTTTCCCGGCTTCGGTTTGCAGCCAGTGGTCGGTATCAACAAACTGACGATCGCACGCGCGTGCCAGTTCCAGGCCAACGGTGGTTTTCCCACAGCCGCGGGGGCCAACTAAAAAGATGGGTTGGGTCATAACCAGGTGTTCCCCTTGATGCCGGATGGCCGAAGAGCGTAAAGAAATAATTGCAGAAGATGTTGCGTTTACTTTACTGCAAAGCGGTACGGGATGACAACCCTGCGGAGGCCATACTGTACCACAAAGTGACAATGGTTATCATTACGCAGTGCGACGCTTGACTTCGAGCAGCCACTTATCAAGCTCTGCGGCGAACTGCTGGCGATCGCGTTGGGACAGGCTGTCTGGCCCGCCGGTCTGCACGCCGCTGGCGCGAAGCGTATCCATAAAATCACGCATGGTGAGTCTTTCACGAATGGTCGCCGGCGAATAACGCTCCCCTCTCGGGTTCAGCGCCGCCGCTCCCTTTTCAATCACTTCCGCGGCCAGCGGGATATCCGCCGTGATCACCAGATCCTCGGGACTACACAGACGCACAATCTCGTTATCCGCCACGTCAAAGCCGGCCGGAACCCGCAACGCGCGAATAAATCGGGAAGGTGGTACGCGAATATTCTGGTTCGCCACCAGCGTAAGCGGCATCTGCACGCGCTCGGCCGCGCGGAATAAAATCTCTTTAATCACATTCGGACACGCGTCCGCATCAACCCAAATCGCCATATTGTCTCCCCATAATGATTCTGCCGACTATTGTCGCCTGCATTTCGTTGTTAAGCTATCAATCAGAGAAAACAACGCATAATGACGGAGAATCGTGATGGATAAGAAAATCGGGTTTATCGGCTGCGGTAACATGGGCAAAGCCATCCTGGGTGGCCTGATCGCCAGCGGACAGGTGCTGCCGGGTCAGATTTGGGTCTACACCCCATCACCGGACAACGTCGCCGCGTTACGCGATCGGTACGGGATCAACGCAGCCGAAAGCGCCCAGGAAGTGGCTCAGGTAGCCGATATTGTCTTTGGCGCCGTCAAGCCGAACATCATGATCAAAGTGCTGAGCGACATCACCACCAGCCTGAACAAAGAGACGCTGGTTGTATCGATTGCCGCGGGCGTCACGCTCGATCAGCTGGCGCGCGCGCTGGGTCATGACCGTAAAATCGTACGCGCTATGCCGAATACCCCGTCACTGGTTAACGCCGGCATGACCTCCGTCACGCCTAACGCGCTGGTGACGTCGGAAGACGTGGCGGATGTCCTGAACATCTTCCGCTGCTTCGGTGAAGCGGAAGTCATTGCCGAATCTATGATCCATCCGGTAGTGGGAGTGAGCGGTTCAGCGCCTGCGTATGTCTTTATGTTTTTAGAAGCGATGGCCGACGCCGCGGTGCTTGGCGGTATGCCACGAGCGCAGGCGTATAAATTCGCTGCACAGGCCGTGATGGGCTCTGCCAAAATGGTGCTGGAGACCGGTAAGCATCCGGGTGAACTGAAAGATATGGTCTGCTCGCCTGGCGGAACCACTATCGAGGCGGTGCGGGTGCTGGAAGAGCGCGGCTTCCGTTCGGCCGTTATTGAAGCGATGACAAAATGCATGGAAAAATCAGAGAAACTGAGTAAATCCTGATTATCTGCGCCGGACGTCAGGCGGCCACCTCGGTGCGGCCGCGTCCGGCATTTTTCGCTTTATACAGCGCCACATCGGCCGCTTTTAACCACTCCCGATAGTGCCCGAACTGCGGTCCCCAGGGCGCGACACCGACGCTAATACGCAGAGATTCCTTGGGCGCACACGGTAACGACAGCGTTTCCAGCCGCTCATGTACGCGTGACATCACGGCGATGGCACTGTCTGCCGCCGTCCGGGACATGATCACCGCAAACTCATCCCCGCCAAAACGGCCTATCGCATCCCCGGAACGCACCGTTAGCTGCAGTTGCCGCGTCAGGGCAATGATCGCTTCATCACCCACATCGTGGCCCCAGGTGTCATTGATATTCTTAAAATGATCGATATCGATAAGCAAAATCGTGGCGGTGCAGTGGTTGCGGCGACAGTGTTCAAATTCATTTCTCAACAACACTTCCCAGTGCCGGCGATTAAAGACGCCGGTCATGCCGTCGCGGGTACTCATCAGCTCCAGCCGCCGTTTATGCTCTGCAAGCCTGATGGCAGTACGATGGCTGAGCCAGGCAAAAAGCATCGGATATAACACCAGCACGGGAAGCGTTAAGCCCCATGCCAGAGGCTCCGGGTTAAAGACAGCCACCCGGCCCACGACGGGGAGCGTCACCAGGGAAGACAGAAGGGTTAACATGATGCCGGTAAAAAACAGCCGACAGCCGCCGGCCCCCATCATGTTCATTCCCACCATCATCAGCAGCGCTGCCGTAGGTAGCGCATTGATCCCCATCATGCCGATCCAAAGCCCGGCAATAATGGCATCAATCTTCAGATTAAAGCGTTCCTGCTGATGAGGCGAAGCAGCACGGCAGGACCACTGCCAGGCGAAATGGGGCCAGACAAATGCCCACCCCACCAGGAACAACCACCAGACGCCGGATACAGAAAAGGTGACCAGCACGCCAGAGAGGGGGAAGAACATCGCTGCCAGTCCGACAACACGCGCCAGCCGGGCTCGCCGGGCAAACGGGATCCCGGTACGGTGGGGGTCATCCTGAGAAAGGGTCATATTCCACTCTTCCCGAATGCGCTTTATATTGTAATAAGATTCATCATTCATCATTTTTGGGAATATTCTGAAATATTTCCCAAATTATAGAGAGGGGGCTTACGGGGAAAGTATGAAATTTCGGGTGAGCCGCCGGGGCCACTCACCCGATAGGACTACACGTTTTTCTTCAGACAGGCACTCATGAACTTGCTGCGATCGTCGCCTTTCAGGGACTGTTCGGTCGCTTTCGCATTACACTCGCGCATTTTTTGCTGCTGCGGCGTCAGGCTTTTCTCACCCGGCTTCGCGGCACCGTTTTTGAGGCAACCGCTCATGTAGGTCTTACGGGCATCGCCCTTCAGGCTCTGTGCGGTCGCCTGTTGATTACAGGTGGTCATGCGTTGCTGCTGCGGCGTTAATGTTTTCTCTTCCGCGTTCGCCGATGAGATCAGGAACAGACCCGAGAGCAGAGTAACCAGTAATGTTGTTTTCATTGCACCATCCTTTTGTGAACATTCACTGTAAGTCTGGTTCGTGACAGGAAAAAAACCACCCGGCAGATGTGATTTCCGCCGGGCTTTTATTATTTCAGCCCCAAAGCCGCTTTCATGGTGTAGAACAGATCCGTTTGATCGGTCAGCCCTACCACGTTTGCCGCATGCGGACCGTATGCTGCGATGCGCAGCTGGGTTCCGGTATGCTCCATGGACTCTTCTTCAGAGTTGCCATAGCTCAACACCATCACCGCGCCGTCTTTGGTGTTCAGCGCCTGCGTCAGGCCCGGTGCTTTGGTATCCGCTGGGATGATCTGGCTGGCGTGCGCATGGTCTGCGGTAACGACCACCAGGGTATTGCCGTCTTTCTTCGCGAACTCAAGTGCCTTCTGCACTGCTTCGTCCAGATCGACCGTCTCGCCAATCTGACCGCACGGGTTAGCCGCATGATCCTGTTTATCGATAGACGCGCCTTCCACCTGCAGGAAGAAGCCCTTTTCACTCTTGCTCAGCAGTGAGATCGCTTTATCGGTCATCGCTGCCAGCGTCGGGATGCTGTCGGTACGTTTTGGGTTTGGCGTACAGGTTACGGCAGGTTTATCAATGTTGCCGTGGTAGGACGCTTTTGGCCCTTCCCAGCGCACCGGCATATTGCCATCAGAGAAAAGACCCAGCAGCGGTTTATCCTGGCTTGCTTCGGTAATCGCCGCCAGAGAAGATGCATCGCTCACCAGCTGATAGCCGCGAGCCTGCGCCTGCTCACGCAGCGTTTTGCCCTGCCATTCGCCCGCCGTTGCGGTTTCCGCGAAGGTTTTCGCCCCGCCGCCCAGCGTCACGTCAGGACGTGCGTTCAACAGTTGTTCCGTAATCGAGCCTTTGCCGCCCTTTTCCAGCGCGTTAGTCGGGCATTTTTCGCTGGTCACCGACGGGCCGTAGCATTTACGCGAGGTAACATGCGCCACCAGCGCCGCTGGCGTTGCATCCTGAAGTTCAGCCGTAGAGACGTTGCCGGTAGCCAGTCCCGCCGCTTTAGCCATCTCCAGAATGGTCTGGTGATCTTTTTCGTGAATATCTACACCCAGCGCACCATTATAGGTTTTCACACCGGTGGACCACGCCGTGGCAGAGGCAGCAGAATCCGTCACGTAATCGGGTTTACCGGTTTTTTTATCCAGCGCGTAATGGGTATATTGTCCGGTGAGAGGCAGTGCGTCGATACCTTTAAAAAAGCCGCCCGCGCCTTCGGCATAATTTCGTGCTGCCGTTATTTCGGAATCGCCCATCCCGTCGCCAATCAGCAGAATAATGTTTTTAGCGGGTTTCTCATTCAGCGAAGCGCGAATGGCGGCGGTTTGATCTTCGGTCAACCGACGCGCGCCGCCTGGCTGGGTGATATCCCCTTTGGCCGCACGATTATCCAGCACGCTGGTATTGTGATTGTCGGCATAAATTGCGGGTGACATTAACAGGGGAAGTAATGCGATGAAAAGAGCGCTCTGTTTCAATTTATTTTCTCCATGTACAAATACATAAAAAATAAAACAGAGCGACTATAGGCATCCTGCATGACATTTCTATGACACGCCGTCAGGTTCCGTGATGGTTTAGTTGCGAGGATGCCTTAACAGCTTTTTTACGTACTGGCGGAGCATTTCAGCATCCTCAACCGGCACCTGGGAATCGGGTCTGACGCTTTCCAGCGCGCCTTCAACGTTCTCAATCAACGTCTGTTGTTCGTTTTTCGCCATTTGTCGCAGCAGCGCGGTGACCACAATTTCCAGCGCTTCAACCTGGGCGACCAACTCTTTTGACTCTTCTTCCTTTTGTGCAAGCTTGACCAACAACTCAGCAATGAGATTTTTCATGGTGCTATTTCCTTATCCGTTTTGTCTGAACTTAGCATTCTGAATCCATTATGCAAAGAGAAGAAATTTATTATGTTATGCAAAAGTGATGCGGCAGGAAAAATAGATTCCTCGCGGCTTTCAGCGAAACGTTTTTCTATAAAAACGCCGCATTTAGTTATATAAAAATGCGGCAACCATAAGAATATATAATACATCTACGAAACGGTTATCGCGCCGATTTCGCCTCCGCCATTTGTCTGCGGCGACGCAGTGCAATAGCCAGTTGAATTATATTTATCAGCACCACAATGGCGGTAGCAGCAAATACCCAACGGAAACCGGCCATTGCCGAAACAGCGGCTCCCATAAGCGGACCGGCAACGTTACCTAAATACATAAACGACTGGTTATAGCCAAAAATACGGCCCGTTACCTGGTCACTGGAATATTTCACCAGCAATGTTTGCACCGCGGGTAACATCGCACCATCGGCAAAGCCCAGCAGAAACCGCAGCACGCCAAGCTGAAACGGAGAAGTGACAAACGACATTGCGAAAAAGAGCACCACCGCAAAAATCAGCGTGGCCATCAGGATACGCGCCGTGCCGATCCTGTCGCCCAGTTTTCCAAGGCGTGGCGCCGAAATGAGGGCTGATACGCCCGGGACGGCGGCAATCATCCCGCTGAGGAAAGCAATATTATTGCTGTCTGGCTCCATCGACTTAATAAACAGCGCCAGAATCGGGCCGACCGAACCGTTGCAAAGCTGGATCACCATGGTGGTCACAAACAGGCTGATCATCAGGCCCGGATAGGGCAGCGAGGCGAAAACGGCCTTGCCGCTCAGGCGTTCAGCTTTGCTGATGACGGGGCGTCCTCCCTCTTTAATGAGGAAGAGCGTGACCAGAAAACTGACCACCAGCAGGATGGCCGTAATGATAAACACCGCGCGCAACCCCACATGATCGGCGAGGAAGCCCCCTAGCAGCGGGCCGCCAATGACCCCGCTTATCTGAGCAGTAGAGAGCGTACTCAGCGCCCAGCCGCTGCGTTCACGGGGCACCTGCGAGGCCACCAGCGCCATGGCATTCGGAATATACCCGGACGTCAGCCCCATCACCGCTCGCAGGAAAAAGAGCTGCCATACGTTAGTGGCAAAGGCCTGCAGCAGAATGGCTATCGCCATCCCCAGCGATGCGCGCAGCAGCATCAGCTTGCGCCCTTTGCGGTCGGCCAGACTCCCCCACATCGGCGAGACAATGGCAGAGACCAGAAACGTGACGCTGAACGTCAGACCTGACCACATGGAGAGCGCTTCATGGGAGGTAACGCCCAGCTGCGACACGTACAGTGGCAGGAAGGGCAATATCTGGCTGATGGCCAGTCCGGTAAAGAAGCACCCGAACCAGACCGAGATGAGATTAACTTTCCAGGATTCCATAAAAGAAATAGTCTTCATTTTTAGGCGAATTCGCCGACAGATTAGCAAGTTACGCGTTATGACGTCGCACCAGAGATGCGCACTTGCCGACTTTGGTGTTTTATCTTCCCAGTCATCATATTTGTGAAATAAGTCACAAATCATCCATTTTCTGACGGAATATTATGCTTCAGCGGCAGAGACCGAAACCGCGCATCCCCAGGTGAAAGTGGCTGGCATGGGCAGCGTTATACTCTGGCCCCAGGCTGTTACCGTAATAGCTGCAGCTCGCCGCCAGCATGCCTTTCAGCCATGGCTGCGTTTTTGTCGCCTTCCAGCCGTTTTGTACCGTGACCCTCTCACCGTTTGCCAGCCCAAACGCCGTGATATCCAGCGCCTCTGCCGTAGCATGTTCACTGCGTCGCGCGTCGGGGCGATGGTAAATGTTGCGGCAGGCAAAGCTGCCGAGATGCTCAATACGCGTCAGCTCACTTCCCGTATAGCGTCTGGTGAGTGGCCGGGCCTGCTGGCTGATAAACAAGGCAGAACTGAGCGCCAGCGGGCAGCTCGCAAGGAAACTGCTGTTCAGGCTGACCGGACCGAAGTTACGTACCCGGACGACGTTACGGAGTGGACACTCCCCACCGCTGTCTGCGACCGGTTGTGTGCGGATAAGCGCGCGTTGATTGGCCTGCGATAACAGACTCGCGCACGCCTGGGGCGTTAAGTTCCGAAGCTTATACTGGGTAATGCGGCCTGGCGGGTCGTCGAGATGTAGCGGCGTGAAAGGGTTGTAGTAAGACGGCAACCAGTGATACCCCACCGTTGCGACAGCCGCAATAATGAAAATGGTCAGCAGAGTTTTTCCTTTCACGCTCCCCCCTTAACATTCCCCAAAACATTATGGCAGAAGGCCGCGAAACCCGCTGGGCATCGTGGTATGTTATTGGTTTTTCGTCAGACTGGAAGAGAGTGAGATGGCAAAGCAGCGCGTAGGTATTGTCTTTGGGGGAAAATCAGCGGAGCACGAGGTTTCATTGCAATCGGCCAAAAATATCGTCGATGCAATCGATAAAAGCCGTTTCGACGTGGTGCTGCTGGGCATAGATAAACAGGGGCAATGGCATGTCAACGATGCCAGCCAGTATCTGTTAAATGCTGACGATCCGGCGCATATCGCCCTCAATCCTTCTGCAATCAGCGTCGCGACCGTACCCGGCGTGGTGCAAGGGCAACTCATCGACGCCGGTAATGCGCAGTCTCTCGCCCAGATTGACGTGGTCTTCCCTATCGTTCATGGCACCCTTGGCGAAGATGGTTCGCTGCAGGGGATGCTGCGCATGGCCAACCTGCCGTTTGTCGGTTCTGATGTGCTGGGTTCCGCTGCCTGCATGGATAAAGACGTCACCAAGCGCCTGCTGCGTGATGCGGGGCTGAATATTGCGCCGTTTGTCACCCTCACCCGCGCCAACCGTGACCAACACAGCTTCGCTCAGATTTCCGGTCAGCTGGGCCTGCCGCTGTTTGTGAAACCTGCAAACCAGGGTTCTTCCGTCGGGGTCAGCAAGGTGACAAGCGAAGCGCAGTTCACGCAAGCGGTCAGCCTGGCGTTTGAGTTTGACCATAAAGTGGTGGTTGAGCAGGGCATCAAAGGCCGCGAAATTGAGTGCGCCGTGCTGGGCAACGATTTCCCACAGGCAAGCACCTGCGGTGAAGTGGTGTTAAACAGTGATTTCTACTCTTACGACACTAAATACATTGATGATAAAGGCGCCCAGGTTGTTGTGCCTGCGAATATCGATCCGGCAATCAACGATAAGATCCGCGCGATCGCGATTAACGCTTATCAGACGCTCGGCTGCAGCGGCATGGCGCGCGTGGATGTGTTCCTGACGCCTGAAAACGAGGTGGTGATTAATGAAATCAACACCCTGCCGGGCTTCACCAACATCAGCATGTATCCCAAGCTGTGGCAGGCCAGCGGGCTTAGCTACTCAGCACTTATCACCCGCCTGATTGAACTGGCGCTGGAGCGTCATGCTGCGGACAGCGCCCTGAAAAGCTCCGTAAACGGTTAATCGGGAGTTTTCGCCGTTTCCGTCTCATCCGCTGTCGTCTCTTCAGGACGACGGCGGATAATCATCCCCGCCAGCCAGAAGCTGATAACCCAGGTCACCAGACCCACGGCATACGTTTGCCACCCTTTTGCTTCAAATCCCAACAGCCCCACGACACCGTTAAGAATAAAGATCAGCCCAATAGCAAAGGCGTAGTAATGCCAGTCACGGCGTAGTTTGGAAGTGAGCTTCATGACAACTCCGGCAGGAAAAAAAGATATCCTCTCACAGATTTATGACGAGGTCTGTGGCTAATGCGGAAATTCTGAAACACGCTGTTGTTTCAATTAAGTTAAGAAATTGTGATGCGCTGCAGAATTCGACAATCCAGGAGAATTCCTTAGGGTAAATTAACACGATTCTGATATTGACAAATGCTATGACCTGTCAAACTCACCCTGTAAGACGCATATAAAACAGAGTGATTTATCGGGAGGTCGTGATGGCTGACTTTACATTGTCGAAACCGATTTTTGGCGGTAAACAACCAAAAACCTCCACGGCGGGTAATATCGCTTATGCCCTGTTTGTCTTGTTCTGTTTCTGGGCGGGTTCGCAGCTACTCAATATGCTGGTTCATGCACCAGGAGTCTATGAACACCTGATGCAGGTGCAGGATAACGGACGCCCGCGAGTGGAAATTGGCTTTGGCGTAAGCACCCTGTTTGGCCTCATTCCTTTCCTCGCAGGGTGTATGATTTTAGGCGTTGTGGCATTAGTACTGCGTTTTCGCCGTCGCTTTTAAAGCCCCATACAGCGAGCCCGGCGGTCATCCACGCGTTTTGCGAACCAGGCGGTTGTCAGGTTACGCGTGATCTTCGGGCTTTCCAGCTGAATACCCGGCAGGATTGCCCTCGGTAACGTTTTCCCACTTTTCTGTTCTGCAAGCGTAAAGACTTTCTTGTACAGTTCGGTTTTCTCAAACGCCAGACTATCGCCTTTCTCAAGCTGATGGCGAATGTCGCTGTCACTCATGCCAAGCCTGTTCGATAATTTCCGCACCGCCCGCTCCGTGGTGCCAGCCTCGCTGCTGCCGTAGGCAATAAGATCGCCATCCAGTGCCAGCTTCACGCCGCTCGCGCGGCTGACCGCATTCTGAAACGCCGCGTTACGGCTGGCATACCAGCCTGCGTTAAAGTCCGCAAAGCGGTACAGCGGCTCACTGTAATTCGCCGGATAGTTCAGCAGATGATAAGTACCGAACCACAGGCCGCCACGCAGGGAGAAGACCTCCTGACGCACCGTACCGTCGATTTTCCACGGGTAGCCGTCGGTATGCTTTTCCGCAAAGGCAATGCTGACCTGCATCGGCCCGCCGGTGTGTACCGGGTTAAGTGAACCAAACAGTGTCTGCCCCATCGGCACCATGCTGATGAAATCATCAAAGATGGCGCTGAGCTGTTTCTCGGTTTTTACCGTGTCCAGCCGTTCGCTGTAGCTTTTTCCATTTGGCGAGGTGATTTTAAACGCGGTATGCACGAGAAATACCGGGATATGCATCGATTCCGCACGGCGGTCGATCTCTTTCCAGGCTATTTTGTTCAGACCCGGCACGACCGGGTCTGACTGGTACATTGACTCCTGCTGCGCCACCGCCAGTACCGAGCAGATGTTCTCCTCGGTAGGGGCAATCTTCTGGCTTTCAAAGGTTTTTGCCAGCGCATCCGCCCATGCATTGCGATCTTTCACGCTGGCGGGCATTTTTTGCCGCACAACGCTTGCCACATCAACAGGCTTCTCCCCTTCTTTAAGCGGAGCGGCCCCTTTTTCGGCACACCCCACCAGCACCAGAGCGGCCAGTAAGGACAACGGTAACGCACGCGGTACGGCAAAGGTCATAGCAACTCCCTGTATTAGCTAAATGTATTGGTGACTTCCTGCAGTTCCTGGCCGTCCAGCTCACGCTCAAAACTGCGTAAACGTTTATAGATGGACATCAGTTCCACCAGCGTGGTCCAGGAGCTGATCAGATACTGGAATGAGCCACGCACCTGACCAAAAACGTTAGTTATCTGGGTCATCAGACCGAGCGTAATCGTACCCGCAACGATGGACGGGAACAGCAGGAACAAACCGAAAACGTTATCGACCTGCAGATACAAAATGCGCGCAATATTGAAATACATATAGTGGAAGTAGAGACGGAAGTAGTTGCGACGCACGGCACCAAACAGCTCGCGTACGGTTGGTGGCGAGGCGCGGTTAGCATCATCTTCACCGTAGACCAGCTCTTTACGATAAGCCGCTTCCACGCGTTGATTTTTAAACTCCAGCCCCGGCAGCTTAATCCCGACCACCGCCAGCAGCCCCGTCCCCATCAGAGACCAGACAATCGCCGCAATCACCAGCCCATACGGCAGATGACCGACAAGAGGCAGATCCGGCACGTGAGCCGAGAGCGTCACCAGCACCGGCAGGAAGGCAATCAGCGTCATGATGGCGTTGATAAAGCTGACGCCCATGTCTTCAAGGGTGGAGGCAAAACGCATGGTGTCTTCCTGCACACGCTGTGCTGCACCTTCGATATGACGCAGGTGTTGCCAGTGCGCCATATAGTGTTCGTTCATCGCGGTACGCCAGCGGAAAACGTAGTGGCTGACGAAGAAGTTGTTCATCACCCCGATCACCACCGCAATCAACGCGATACCGAGGAAAATGCCCACCTCATGGTAAAACTGATTAATGGTTACCTTATGCGGCGAACTCAGCGCGGTCTGGATAAGGTCGTAGAACGGGGCATACCAGGCGTTTACTGCCACCCCCACTTCCACCAGGAACCAGGTCACAAAGATAATCAGCGAGGTTCCCAGAATCGACCAGTATTGCCAGCGGTGCGGCGCATAGACAAACCAGAACAGGGCAAACAGGCCAACGCATACCATGTAGTAGGCGTAAAACAGCAAATAGCTAAGCGACCAGAAGCGAGCGGCGCTGATCGGGACGTCACCCGTTGCGCCCGTAATGCGGGCCAGCCACGCCCCGCCGCCAGCCTGCCAGAAAATGACAGCGATCAGTGCCCAAATAAATGCCGACAGGAAAAAAGGCCCCGGCTTTGGGAAAAAAGACTTAAACATAATGCATCCTTCTTGTTGTTATGGCTGTTGCTGTGCTCAACACATCACCACACGAAAATCTCGCCTGAGCCAGACGGCGCAGGCAAAAAGGTCAGACCCGAGGGTTAATTATTAGTTCGCTTTCCAGTTTTCGAGAATTGTTTCGGTGCGTTTCACCGCGAGAGGATTGGCCGGCGCAATAAAGTCACGCCAGACGTCGTTGTAATGGTTAATCAGAATGGGCGCGTCGGCTGCCGGACGATTAGCCGTGGTATGGGCATCTTCCGCCACGGTAATGTGATAGCCACGGCTGACCCCGTTCTTGATGGTCGCATCGACACAGTAATCGGTGGCACAGCCGCACATGACAAACTCGCGAATACCTTGCTCGCGCAACACCGCTTCAAGTGCGGTGTTATAAAATGCATCGCAGGCAGTCTTGGTGACGTAAAGCGCGTCAGCAGGCTGATGGAGTTCAGGCAGCAGCGCAAACCCTTCGCTCCCCTCTTCCAGACCGCCTTCACCGGTATGCTGAATAAAAATCACCCGTTCGGCGGCCTGCGTGAGCTGATTGATAAGCGAAACACATTTTTCGCGCTGGTAACGCGGCGTTGCAAACACCCCTTGCTGCATATCGACAACCATAACCACACGCTTCACTGACATATCGTTCTCCGCAAGATTGAGTGACACTGGCCTCTATCATACGGCCGATGTCACAAAATGGGAGACTGGTCTCCAGGAAATTATGCTTATTTACCCATGGTTACGTTTTTCTCGCTATCGTTATGCAATTCGGGGCATTGCACCGTGCGCTTTAGTAGTATAAATACCCATTACTTTTCTCATTCAATTCATGGATGCTTTTCGTTGAAACGTTGTCTGCTCTCTTTTGCCGCGCTGTGTGCGGTGAGCTTCTCCACCGCCCAGGCAGCTCAGCCGCTGACGGCCCCCGTTTTGGCTTCAGATATTGCCGATCGCTACGCGAACCTTATCTATTACGGCAGTGGCGCGACCGGGATGGCGATGGTGGTCATCGACGGCAACCAGCGCGTATTTCGCAGCTTTGGCGAAACGCGACCGGGAAATAACGTTCACCCGCAGCTGGATTCCGTGATCCGCATTGCGTCCTTAACCAAGCTGATGACCAGCGAAATGCTGGTGAAATTACTCGATCAGGGCGTGGTCAAGCTCGACGATCCGCTCAGCAAATATGCGCCGACAGGCGCACGCGTTCCAACCTATCAGGGCACGCCTATCACGCTGGTAAACCTTGCCACCCATACCAGCGCGCTGCCTCGCGAACAACCCGGCGGCGCGGCGCACCGCGACGTTTTTGTCTGGCCAACGCGCGAACAGCGCTGGAACTACCTGAGCACCGCCACGCTGAAATCGGCCCCGGGTTCACAGGCATCTTACTCAAACCTGGCGTTTGACCTGCTGGCAGATGCGCTCTCGACGGCAGCAGGCAAACCTTACCCTCAGCTCTTTGAAGAGCAGATAACGCGCCCGCTCGGCATGAAGGACACCACCTTTACCCCTTCTCCGGATCAGTGCCGACGCCTGATGGTGGCAGAGAAAGGCGCTAGTCCGTGTAATAACACCCTGGCAGCCATCGGCAGTGGCGGGGTCTATTCAACGCCAGGCGACATGATGCGCTGGATGCAGCAGTTCCTCTCATCAGATTTCTATGCGCGCAGTCACCAGGCCGATCGCATGCAGACCCTGATTTACCAGCGTAGCCAGTTGCACCGCGTGATCGGCATGGACGTACCGGGTAAAGCCGACGCGCTGGGCATGGGCTGGGTCTATATGGCACCCAAAAATGGCCGACCGGGCATTATTCAGAAAACCGGTGGCGGCGGTGGATTCATCACCTATATGGCGATGATCCCGCAGTCCAACGTGGGCGCGTTTGTGGTCGTCACCCGCTCTCCAAATACGCGTTTCGTCAATATGAGCGATGGCATCAATAACCTGGTGGCTGAGCTGAGCGCCAATAAATCTCAGGTGCTCACCGCCTCCATCCAGCCTTAATATTCCGTGGGCAAACGGTTGATGCTGACCAGTTTGCCCCGGCTCATATTGATGTAGTTGCCTTGTCGCAAAGCAGCGAGCACTTCGGCAACGACAGAGCGTGAAATACGCGTGCTTTGTTGTATATGATTCATCACACCAATTTTTGAACGCAGCGTTTCATCCCACTCGGCCATATTCAGCAGCATTGCGCGGATCTGGTGATAGGAGTTATTTCCCACCAGCTGCCTGTCGCGTTTGCCCAGAATGTAATTTATCCAGGATAACCAGCAAAACGCGTCTTTCCAGAGCGAATGCTGTTGAATGAGTTGACGGGTGGTCGCCGCGGGCAAATAAAAACCGGTACAGGCCGTTTTGGCAGTGACTCTGTATTCCTGACTGTGGTTAATCACTACGGCAGACAGGCCAAAAATAAAAGGGGCTGACGCAATGCCAACCAGCAGATCGTCTGAATGACGATAAACTTCAATAACGCCGGTCTGGAATACGTAGGTACAAGGCTCACTCCCCTTGCCCGAGGTAATTAATTGCTGTGGAGCAGATTTAAACGGGGTACTGGCTGCTATCAAACATGCTTCGAGCCGGCTTAATTCAGAAAGTGGTTTCGCATTAACGTTCATGCAGACCTCAAGACATCCGTATTTGTCGGTTCACTATTATTTTTTATTGTCATCTATAAAAAAGCGGGGGCTTATCCCCCGCTTTTATTCATTACCAGGTATATTTCACACCCAGATTTGCGCCCCAGTTCTGGTCAACGTCACCGCCGCCCAGATAAGTGGCATCAGTGTAAGCACTGAAGTTCTTCGTAAAGCTAAACTGGGTACCCAGACCAACCCGCACTGCGGAGCCTTTCACGCCATTATCAATGCTGTCACCGTTAACATCGGCATCGTTACCAGCGTCGTCATAGACATAAGCGAGTTTGAAGTAAGGCGTAAGTGCCTGGTCACCGCCGTAGTTAAAGGTGTAACCGGCATCCACACCCGCTTCGTAACGCAGGCTGTCATAGGATTGACTATCCATGCGCATGTCGTTGCTGAGGCGATAGTCATCACCGGACTGGAACAGACCCGACACGGCTGCGTATGGCGTCACATAACCAGAGAGGTTTGGTTTCCAGTCATAGCCCAGTTTCAACCCAAAACCAACGGCGTCGGTGGTAGTGTTACCGTCAACATACTGACCATTGCTCATGGTCGCGGAGAGATCGTTGTTGAACCGGGTGTAGCTCAGGGAACTGTCGATGAACAGATCGTTCGCAAACTTCGCGGACGCGTACATCATTGCCGTCTGGCTGTCCTGATCCACCTGACCGGTGCGATCGCTGATATCGCCTTTGGCGAAACCTGCCGCACCCCCGACGATCCACTTCGCATTATTACCGTCAATCAGGGTATCCAGACCAACCATGATACCGCTCACGTCCTGATCGTAGCTGATAACGCCATTATCGCCGTCGAAGTTGCCGCCAACGTAGCTTACCCATGCCCCGCCGTTATCCGCCAGGCCATGACGGCTGTTGGTCAGACGCGCACTAACTGCATCCTGCTGCAGATTCCAGATGTTGGTGTTGGCAGACGGGATACTCAGCGCCATGTTGGCATAATCGGTCAGCGCTTGCTGTTGCAGAACAACAGTGTCGCCTTTCTGCTGCGCCTGATAAGTATATGCCCCTAAATCGGCTTTATTTGCCGCAGTGAAGCTGGCGCGGGTCTCCGTGTTGTTGTCATAAACACGGATAATCTCCTGGCCTTTATAGTCAGCAACAGAGCCGGCGCCGGTGGCGTTGTCGATACGCACGGCGTAATTCCCTGCCACGTCACCATTCACGGCCAGATGGCCGTCAGCGTTGAGTGCCACAACGCCGTAGTCGTAATCGGCTTTGCTCATATCGTTGGTGATATAGCGGGCGTTGTTCAGATCGCTGTTCAACACGTAATCACGGCTGGCCACGTTCAGCACGCCGCCATCCGTTAACACCATATTGTGCGTATCCACCTGGCCGAGGCCGAGAGACAGCTCCGCACCGTTGTCCACGGTAATGGTATTGGCATACAGCTCCGCGGTTTCCTCTGTCAGGGCCGCACGGCTGTCGCTGTCCAGATAGAGGCTGTCGGTTGCCACGGCACCATTGTCACCGATGTTCAGAGATGAAGCGTTGGACAGGGTGATGGAATCAGCCAGCAGGCCCGAGTTTTCAACATTGACCTGCGAATGATTATTCACCGTCAGCGTGTCGATGTTAGAGAGCTTACGGGTATCCCACTCAGAGCCGTTATCCAGCGTGACGTTGAACAGACCGCTCTGATAGACCGCTTCACCCGCGACATGTCCATTATTGTCGAACGTGGAATCCGGCCAGATGCTATCTGGAGAAAGGGTGCGCCAGTCAACGTCACTGTAGCCCAGGCCATACATCTGCACGGTGCCGATGGCCTCAACGCTGGACTGCGCTGCGCCGACCCATTTGCTGCCATTGGTCAGCGTGACGTCCAGCTTATCGGTGTCATCCCAGCCGTTGGTGGTTGGGTTGTATATACCGTCAGCCGTCGTATCGGTTGCCGGATCGCCGTTCGGGTAGAAGTTGTTATCGAAGGTACTGGAGAACAGGATATCGCCGGTGATCGTGGAGTGATCGAACGTTGCGGTGGTCTGCATCGCGTTGTCAGACGCACTGGCAGCAACAATCAGCGCCGCGTCGTCAGCCGCAGTGGCATTGGTTTCACCGTAATCACTCGGCTTCGCGGTTTGACCATAGAACCCGCTGGTGCCCAGGTCACTGTATGCGCCAGAGGTCAGCACCGAGTCTTTCACCAGCAGCGTGTCGGTAAAGACATTGCTGCTGTTCGCCACACCTTCCACACCGTCATACGGGGTATTATCCCGTTCCTGATACCCCTGAGTCAGGGTAATGCCGGCGATGTGAGAGTTATTCTGAATAACAATATCCGATTCCACATCCAGGGTAATTGCATTGCCCAGCGCATAGGTGTCCAGATAATGCGTTTCCGTATTTTCCCCGTTCACAACGTCATACGCATAATGCTCGTAAGTATCATTGATCGTGGAGTTATCGACGGTCAGGCTAAAACGGTCGTATTGAGAATGGGTTGTGCCGTCCGTATCCACGCCATCAGCACATGACGCGGTCATGCATTCTGAAGTGATCATGCCATTAATGGTGCTGTTGGAAATGCTCAGCGCATTCGCCCGCCCATTGATACCATCATCCAAATAATAGGTTGATATAACACCATTCACGGTGGATTTATTAATCACCGGATAAATATCACCATCGTGCGTCGCATCAGAGTAATCCCAGTCAGCGTAACCATAATACCAGGGTGCTGCTGCCGTATTATCATATCCGAAGGTATTATATGTCGTACCAGAAATATCCTTCGCATTGGCCTGAGAAGCGATAGCCAGGGTGCAGGCTAATGCAAGTTGTGATACAACCAGTTTCTTTTTCCATGTTTGCATTGGGTCATCCCTCCTCAGGGACGTAAGCAAGTTTGTCCATCTAACGATTTTGCAATACTTAATTGCGGAGGGAATTATGCATTTTCAATCTGAAAAGGTTCAATGAATCATTCCATTAAGTCCGCATTCAGACAAACAACATGAAAATAATGCAGAAGCGATGCAATGCCATCAATAATCATTATAAAACAGGCAGTTAAAACACCCTCTTATAAAGATAAAAAATATAATAAAAATAAATAGATCATTTTCAATGATATATTTACTTCATCATAGAAATAAAACCAATATTTCGAGAACAATTAACGCCAGTCGAAGGGAGAATATTATTGTTCGCGTAACGCGTTGGCATCGGGATTCCCCCTCGACAAAATGCCCACTTTGGTAAAACACCTTCTTTCACTTTGAGGTACACTAACCCTCTTTGTTCCACAAACCTCAGGCATACCATGACCGATTTAATTGCTCGTCCCCGTCGCCTGCGCAAGTCACCCGCACTACGCGCTATGTTTGAAGAGACAACACTGACCTTAAACGATCTGGTGTTGCCGATTTTTGTTGAAGAAGAGATTGACGACTACAAGGCCATCGAAGCCATGCCTGGCGTGATGCGCATTCCTGAAAAACATCTGGCGCGTGAAATCGAACGTATCGCCAATGCAGGGATCCGCTCGGTGATGACCTTCGGCATCTCCCATCATACTGACGCCACCGGCAGCGATGCCTGGAAAGAGGACGGTCTGGTCGCCCGTATGTCGCGCATTTGCAAAGAGACCGTGCCGGAAATGGTCGTGATGTCCGACACCTGTTTCTGCGAATATACCTCTCACGGCCACTGCGGCGTGCTGTGCGATCACGGTGTGGATAACGATGCTACCCTGCTGAATCTTGGTAAGCAGGCGGTGGTTGCTGCCGCTGCGGGTGCTGATTTCATCGCGCCATCGGCTGCGATGGACGGGCAGGTGCAGGCTATCCGCCAGGCGCTGGATGCTGCCGGTTTTACCGACACGGCCATCATGTCCTACTCCACCAAATTTGCCTCCTCTTTCTACGGCCCGTTCCGTGAAGCAGCCGGTACGGCGCTGAAAGGCGATCGTAAAACGTATCAGATGAACCCACTCAACCGTCGGGAAGCTATCCGTGAATCCCTGCTCGATGAAGCCCAGGGCGCAGACGCCCTGATGGTGAAACCAGCGGGAGCCTATCTCGACATCCTGCGTGATATTCGCGAACGCACCTCGCTGCCGCTGGGCGCGTACCAGGTCAGCGGCGAGTACGCGATGATCAAATTCGCCGCCATGGCGGGTGCGATCGATGAAGAGAAAGTGATCCTGGAAAGCCTGGGTGCGATCAAACGCGCGGGTGCGGATCTGATCTTCAGCTACTTTGCGCTGGATCTGGCTGAGAAGAAAATTCTGCGCTAAGGCGCAACGGTGCCGGGGGGCGGTTTCGCCTGACCCGGCCTGCTCTCCCTGCCTCACGAAACTTCACCAAACTGCAATACAACCGACATCTCCCCCTTCTACTGTCATCGCAAGACGGCAGGAGGAGTGATCATGTTTAGTCTCGATAGCGTTCTCGATGACCTTTGGCCTCAGGCGAGGCCGGCACCCTGGCAAAAAAGTCTGTTAAAAAGGCTGTTTTACGAAGAAGAATTCCAGCAATTTGCCGCAGCACACCGCCACCTGAAAGGACTGGATACGGTGGAGCAAGTTCTGGAGCACCTTGATATTCTCTGCACCGTTTCCGCCCGCGATCTCGAACAAATCCCCGAACATGGCCCTCTGGTTATCATTGCCAACCACCCGACAGGAACTCTGGACGGGCTGGCGCTGATGTACGCCGTCTCGCGCGTGCGACGCGATGTCAAAGTCGTGACCAACCGGATGCTGACCCACCTGGAGCCGCTAAGCTCGCTGTTTATCCCGGTCGATAATATGGGCGGCAGAACGGCAAAAACGTCGCTGGTACAGATGGAACAACATCTGCAAAACGCGGGCGTGCTGATCTTCTTCCCGGCGGGTGAAGTTTCCCGGCCGACGCGAAAAGGCATTCGCGATAAAAAATGGCACTCGGGATTTATCAAACTCGCCACCAAACTGCGCGCCCCACTGCTGCCGGTACATATTCAGGCGCACAACAGCCTCCTCTTTTATGCCAGCACGCTGGTATCGCCGACGTTATCCATGCTGCTGCTGATGCAGCAGATGTTCCGCCGTCGCCATAGCCAGCTGCCGATTACAATCGGTCAGCAGATTGCCTGGAGTGACTGGTATAGCGCCACCCTTTCGTCGCGTGAGATGGCCGAAAAGTGCCGTCAGCACGTGATACGTCTTGGCAAGGGAGTGCCTGGCGTCTTTAAAACCCAGTGCGCCATTGCCCGTCCGGAAGACCGGGCCACGCTAAAACGCGAGCTGGCGCAGGCCGAATGTCTGGGCAAAACCGGCGATGGAAAATCCATCTATCTCTGGCAGCGTAACGGCCAGGAAGAGGCGCCACTGCTACGCGAACTGGGCCGCCTGCGTGAGATTGCGTTTCGCGCGGTGGAAGAAGGGAGCGGTAAACGCCGGGACACTGACAGCTACGATGATGATTATCTGCATCTGATCTTATGGGACGATGAGGACCTGGAGATTGTCGGCGCGTATCGCTTTATGCCCACCGCCAGACAAGTGGAGCGTCGGGGGCCGGAAGGACTGTACAGCTACAGCCTGTTCCACTACGACGACAAAATGCAGGATGTGCTGGAGCACGGCATTGAGCTCGGGCGCAGCTTTATTCAGCCGCGCTACTGGGGACGCCGCGGTCTGGACTATCTGTGGTCAGGCATTGGTGCCTATCTGGCACGTTATCCTCACTACCGCTATCTGTTTGGTCCGGTCTCGATTTCCGGGGGCTTACCGCCTGCCGCGCGGGATCTGCTGGTGGCGTTCTACCGCCTCTGGTTCCCGGCAAGCCATCCGCTCGCGGCGTCACGCCAGCCCTACCCGGCATCGCTTCCGGACGTGCTGGCGCAGTTTGGCGGCGTGGATTATGTCGACGATCTGACGAAGCTGAAATCCCTGCTCGGCAATCTGGGCTGCGGCATTCCGCCGCTCTACAAGCAGTATTCCGAGCTGTGCGAACCGGGTGGCGTACAGTTTATTGATTTCGGAAGCGACCCGGCATTCAACAACTGCGTTGATGGCCTGGTGCTGGTGGATTTGTGTTATCTGAAGGCGAACCGCTATCAGCGCTATATTGAGGCGCATTTGTAACCCTGCTTTCCCCTCTCCCGTCGGGAGAGGGTCAGGGGGAGGCATCAGCCCGCACGGTAAAACGGTTTATCCCCTAAAATCGTCGCCCGCTGCATAATCCGACGCTGCGGCAGATAATCCGCGTTCGCATAGTGTTGCGTCACGCGATTGTCCCAGATCGCCAGATCGTTCTCCTGCCAGCGCCAGCGCACCTGAAATTCCGGCCTGGTGATATGGGCAAACAGGAAGCTTAACAGCGCATCGCTCTCTTTTTCCGTCACGTCTACGATCCGCGTCGTAAAGCCTTCGTTCACAAATAACGCCTGCTTACCGGTCACCGGGTGCGTACGCACTACCGGATGCAGCAGCGGCGGATGTTTCGCGACCGCGTCCTGCCAGCGCAGATGTTCCTCTTCGCTTTTCCGGTACTTGTACTCCTGGAAGGATTTTTTGAAGTCATGTTCGGCCCGCAACCCGCTCAGCAGCGTCCGGAACGGCACGGACAGCGCCTCGAAGGCGGCGATACCGCTGGCCCACAGCGTATCTCCACCGGTGTCCGGCAACAGCTTCGCCGCCAGTATCGCCCCGGCAGGTGGCGTTTCGATAAACGTCACGTCGGTGTGCCAGTTGTCGTTGTCCGGCGGATTATCGTTATGGGTATCCAGCACGATGATCTCCTCCACGCCTTCCGCATGGGGATAGACCGGGTGGATATGCAGATCGCCGAAGCGCAGAGCCAGCGCGCGCTGCTGCTGCGGGGTGATCGCCTGTTCGCGCAGGAACACCACCTGATGGCGCAGCACCGCGTGGTACAACTGCTCGAACTGGTTATCGCTCAGTGGACGGGTCACGTCCAGGCCGGAGACCTGCGCACCAATGTATGGCCCCAGCGGGGTGATGGTCAGACGTTCACTCATTGTATTTCTCCATGCCAGGGCGTCAGACGTCGCTGTAGCGCGCGCAGCCCCAGTTCTAATCCAAAGGCGATCACGGCGATCACCGCGATCCCTGCCAGCACGACGTCAGTCGCCAGAAACTCTCCCGCCGACTGCACCATAAACCCTAATCCGCGCGTGGCGGCGATCAGCTCAGCCGCCACCAGCGTTGACCAGCCCACCCCGAGGCCAATGCGCAATCCGGTTAAAATCTCCGGCAGCGCGCCCGGTAAAATCACAAACAGCAGCACCTGAAGACGGCTGGCACCAAGCGACTGCGCCGCGCGGATCCGCACCTGCTGCGCACTCTTCACCCCAGCCAGTGCCGACATAGCAACCGGGGCAAAAATCGCCAGATAAATCAGCAAGATTTTCGAGGTTTCCCCGATGCCAAACCAGATCACCATCAGCGGCAGATAGGCCAGCGGTGGGACCGGACGGTAAAGCTCAATCAGCGGGTCTAGAATGCCGCGCACCGTCGGGCTCAGCCCCATCGCGATACCCACCGGGATGCCAATCACTACCGCCGCCAGCAGCGCCACCAGAATACGCGCCAGACTGGCACCTAAATGCTGCCAGAGCGTGGCATCCATAAAACCCTGCGGCCCGGCGATGGTGATGAGTTTCGCCAGCACCTGTCCCGGTGGCGGAAGGAACAACGGGCTAACCCACTGTTGCGCTGCCACCGCCCACCAGACCGCGAGCAATACCAGCAACGTGCCCGCACTCAGCGTGATCTGGCGAGAGAACGGCCAGCGTAACGCGAGACGAGGACGGCGCGTTTTTTCACTGAAGACAATGCTCATGAGAATGCCTCCCGTTGTTCAAATACGCGGCTTAAAACATATTCGCGCTGTTCAATAAACAGCGGATCGGATTTGATACTGCGGACCGGTTCACCGGCCACATAGCGACGGGCAAAGCTGAGCGGCAACCGCTCCAGCACACGACCCGGCCCCGGCGAAAGCAACACCAGTTCGGTCGCCATAAACACCGCCTCTTCGATATCGTGGGTGATCAGCAGTACCTGCTTGCCCGTTTCGTGCCACAGGCGCAAAAGCAGCGTTTGCATCTGCTCACGGGTGAAGGCGTCCAGCGCACCAAACGGCTCATCCAGCAGCAACAGCTGTGGGTTTGCCGCCAGCGCGCGGGCAATCCCGACCCGCTGACGCTGGCCACCGGAAAGCTGCCAGATAAAACGTTTTTCAGCGCCCTCCAGCCCCACCTTTTTTAGCATCTCACGCGCGGTCGCCAGCCGTTGTTCACGGTGAATCCCCGCAAGCTGCAGGCCGAAGGCGACGTTTTCCTGCACGTTGCGCCACGGAAGCAGCCCTTCACTCTGAAAGACCACGCCGCGCTCTGCACCCGGACCCTCGACCCGTTTCCCTTCCAGCTGGATGGAGCCATGCTGATACGGTACAAACCCGGCGATCAGATTCAGCAGCGTGGTTTTGCCGCACCCGGACGGCCCCAGCACGACCAGCAATTCACCACTGTCCAGCGTCAGGTTGATCTCCTCCAGCACGGGTTTACCGCCGTAATCAGCAGACAGATTTGTAATATTCAGCATCGCTTCCCCCTTATTTCACAAAGCGATCGGTCACGTACTGGCTGTAATCTGTCTCCACTGCAGGCACTTTGCCCTGTTCTTTCAGAAACGTAGCGGTATCGACAATCGCTTTATTGACCGGCCCATTGAGCTGCTGAACCTGTTGTGCAGGCGTGAGATAGGTATTGCCTTTCACCAGCCCCGGCACGTCCGCTTCCGGAACGCCGCTCAGGCGCGACAGTTTTTCCAGATTGCCCGTCTCTTTCAGCCACGCATCGGGGTTGCTGAGATAAGGCTGTTGGGCGTCAATGGCGCTTTTAGCAAACGCCTTCACCACATCAGGGTGTTTCTCCGCGAAGTCTTTACGCACGACCCACACGTCGAGCGTCGGCGCGCCCCACTGCCCCACCTGTTCGGAATCGGTCAGCACGGTGCCGTCTTTTTCCAGCTCATTCACGGCAGGTGCCCAGACGTAAGCGCCGTCGATATCCCCACGCTGCCAGGCGGCAATAATTGCGGGTGGCTGCAGGTTGATGATCTGCACCTGGCCCGGCTTGATGCCCCAGTGTTTGAGCGCCGCCAGCAGGCTGTAATGGGTGGTGGAGATAAACGGCACGGCGATGCGCTTGCCAATCAGATCTTCCGGCCGGGTGATGTTTTTCTTCACGACCAGGGCTTCAGAGTTCCCGAGCTGTGACGCCAGCAGGAAAACCTCAACAGGCACCTGCTGGCTGGCAGCCACCGCCAGCGGGCTGGAACCGATATTGCCAATCTGCACATCGCCGGACGCTAATGCGCGCACGACGGCCGCCCCGCTGTCGAATTTACGCCAGTCCACCTTCGCGCCGCTTTCTTTGGCGAAAGTGTTATCCGCCTGCGCAACTTTTGCCGGTTCCGCAGAGGTTTGATACGCGACGGTAACGTCTACCGCCTGTGCCTGAAATGCCCACAGCGCCAGCGCGCCGAGAAGTGTAATTCGCGATGAAATTGCCATTGTGACTGCTCCCCTTGTTGTTATGAGGGCAGTATTTCCGGCGCAGGAATTTTGATAAAGGAATAAAAAAGAATCGTTAATTCCGATTCGTTTTTAGAAAAAAAGTGGCAAAGGATAGTGAATTTTGTGGGGTTTATTCTGGCTCCCTCTCCCGACGGGAGAGGGATGAGGTGAATGCATCAGACGACACACGGCATCAGCGCTGCGCCTTTAGCTCTGCAATGTCTGTCGGCGTGGTCCGGCAACATCCTCCAATCAACTTCGCCCCGGCCGCCAGCCACTGGGGTAAATAGCCCGCAAGCGTTTCGCAGGCTTCGCCATGGTGATGCCAGGTTTTGGTCACGGCGTCATAATGCTCCCCCGAATTCGGGTAGACCACCAGCGGCAGTGCGGTGAGGCTGTGAAGATGTTTCAGCGCCGCGGTGGTATTTTCCAGCGCGATACAGTTGATCCCCAGCGCCACAATTTGCGGATAGCGTTCCAGCGCAGAAATCACCTCGCGCAGCGGCGTGCCGTCGCTGAGGTGCTCGCTGTCACGCAGGGTAAACGAGAACCATCCCCGGGCTCGGGGATACTCGGCAAGAAGCGCCGCCAGCGCCTTGATTTCAGCAAAGGATGGCAGCGTTTCGCAGGCCAGCAGATCTGCCCCGGCATCCAGCAGCGCTTCCACGCGCGGGCGATGGAAATCGGTAAACGCTTCTGCGCTTCGCACGTAGTCACCGCGATACTCAGATCCATCCGCCAGGTATGCACCATACGGCCCAACCGATCCCGCGACCAGCAGCGTGCCTGCACGAGGGTTTTCCGCGAGATACGCTTCGCGCGCCTTACGCGCCAGCTCCACGCTTTTGCCAATCAGCGCACGGGATTGCGCCTCATCCAGGCCTCGTGCGGCAAACCCCGCAGGCGTGGCCTGATAGCTGGCGGTGATCGCCACCTGCGCGCCCGCCCGGTAGTAGTCCAGATGAACGTCGCGGATAAGATCCGGGTTTTCAACCAGCACTTTGGCAGACCACAGGCTGTCTGCAAGATTACAACCGCGCGCTTCCAGTTCCGTCGCCATCGCGCCATCCAGCACCACAAATGGCTGTTTTTCAAGGATGGCGGTAAGCGGATTATTCTGCGACATGTTCAGGCTCCTGCGATGTCATGTTTCGGGTCAGGTAGTAGGCACCATAACACAGGGCAACAAACGGAAGCCCGCAATAAAGGGCAATACGCTGACTCGGGTCAAACGCCAGACCAACACAGGCCACCACGCAGAGGATAAAGCCGAGCACCGGCACCAGCGGATACCACGGCGCGCGATACTGCAGAGCGGAAAGCGGCTGACCAGACTGAAGATGGCGACGACGGAAGACAAAATGCGACGCGCAGATGCTGATCCAGACCGCCACCACAGCAAAGCCTGAGATGGCGGACAGTGCGACAAACACCGTGTCCGGTGCCACCACGCTTGAGAACAGCGCCAGTACGCCGCCAAGCATTGAAACAGAAATCGCCGTCATGGGTACGCCGTTTTTATTAACGCGCGCAAAGCAACGCGGCAGCGTTTTTTCATTCGAGAGCGACCAGAGCATGCGGCCAGAAGCGTACAGGCCCGAGTTCGCCGCCGACAGGATGGCCGTCAGGATCACGAAGTTAAAAATATCAGCCGCGTACGGAATACCGACCTTTTCGAACACCAGTACAAACGGACTTTTTTCCACGCCCGCCTGATGCATCGGGATCAGCGCGGCCAGCACAAACACGGTACCAATAAAGAAGATGATCAGCCGGGCAATGGTGGTACGAATGGCAACCGGAATCACCTTGTGCGGGTTTTCCGTCTCACCCGCCGCGATACCGATAAGCTCTGTCCCGGAGAAGGCGAAGTTCACCGCGACCATGGTCATCAGGATGGGCAGGCCGCCGTGCGGGAACCAGCCTTCGGCGGTAAGGTTGGTTAAGCCCGGCGCGGGAGAACCGTCCTGCATCGGGATAAAGCCAAACACCGCAGCGCCGCCAAGAATAATAAAGGCAATAATGGTGATGACTTTCACCAGCGAGAACCAGAACTCGCCTTCGGCAAAGAAGCGCGTGGAGATGACGTTAAGGCCGAAGATCACCACGCAGAACACCACGCACCACGTCCAGACGGGCACCTGCGGGAACCAGTACTGCATACAGAACCCGGCGGCGGTAAAGCTCGACCCGAGCGCCACCGTCCAGGTAAGCCAGTAAAGCCACGCCACGGTATAGCCTGTAGCCGGGCCAAGATAGCGGGCGGCATAGACGTGAAACGCGCCGGTTTCCGGCATCGCAACGGAAAGTTCGCCCAGACACTGCATCACCAGCCAGACCACCAGCGCGCCAATCAGGTACGCCAGCAGCGTTCCCGCGGCCCCGGTCGTTGAAATGATATAACCAGTATTGAAGAATAGCCCTGTCCCAATGACCCCACCCAGCGAGAGCATAATCAGGTGGCGTGTTTTCATGGTGCGCTTAAGCTGCCCATTTTCTTGTTGTGTTTGCATATTACCTTCTATACGTATGGACATCTAAACATCCAAAGAAGGTGTGTTATACCGCGATTGTTAAGAAAAAGCTAGACGACCAGACGTAATCGAGCGCGCCGCGCGCTGAGTCTGGGGTGGGTTGTGAGGATCACATACAGGAACGGACGCCAGGCCATAAGTACCTCCGCAAGCAGATACTTACAGCATGGCGCGGACCCTGGCGTTCTTCGGTCAGTCGAAAGTGGTATCCGTAAGGAGCGGGTTCATACGCGGGATTTTACAGCGGCGCAATTCTTGGTAAATCCCTCAATCAGTTCTATAGTCGACACAGTTTCATCGTTACAGGATCAACTGATGCGCTTTAACGGACTGACCAAAGGTTTCTTTATCTTCATACTCGCCCTTGTCACCTGGGCTTTCTTCGACGTGCTCTCCCCCTACTTCTCCGCGATTTTATGGGCAGCCATTCTTACCGTTATCTTTAACCCGGTAAAAAACAAGCTGCGCGCGGCGATGGGCGATCGCAACGGACTGGCTTCGCTGTTAACCATCGGCATTATCTGCCTCATCGTCTTTATCCCGTTGATGGTGATCTTTTCATCGCTCGCCATTGAACTGAACGTGGTGTACACCAAGCTGCAAGCGAACAATACCCAATTCCCGGAAGTGGTGGCGAGCATCTTTAACCACCTGCCAGGCTGGGCCAGCGGCTTCCTTGCGGACCACAATCTGACGAACGCGGCGCAGATCCAGAAAAAACTCTCCGATGTGGCCCTGCAGGGCGGACAGTATCTGGCCGGCAGCGCGTTTCTGATTGGTAAAGGGACGTTTGGCTTTGCGATCAGCTTCGGCATCATGCTTTATCTGCTGTTCTTCCTGCTGAAAGATGGTCCGTATCTGGTACGCCAGATCCTTGATTCGCTTCCTCTGTCTGATTTTGCCAAACAGCATCTGTTCGCCAAATTCGTCGGCGTCTCGCGGGCAACGGTAAAAGGTACGGCGGTAGTGGCGGTGGTTCAGGGCACGCTCGGCGGGATTGCATTTGCCATCGCTGGCATTGACGGTAGCGTACTCTGGGGCGCGCTGATGGCGTTCCTTTCGCTGGTTCCGGCCGTCGGCTCGGCCATTGTCTGGGTGCCGGCCGCCATCTTCCTGTTCGCCACGCATCAGCTCTGGCAGGGTCTCTTTATCGTTGGCTTCTTCGTCATCATTGTCGGGCTGGTGGACAATATCCTGCGTCCATTGCTGGTGGGGAAAGACACCAAAATGCCGGACTACCTGATCCTCATCTCAACCCTTGGCGGGATGGAGCTGTACGGCATTAATGGCTTTGTGATTGGGCCGCTGATCGCCGCGCTGTTCATCGCCTGCTGGAACCTGTTCTCCGGTCGCGATCACGCGGGTAACGCCGAAGAGCTGGATGCGGATTTCATCGAGGAAGGAAAAAACCCTCCAGATTTGTGATGATATGACGATAAAGACCACACCAGGCGGCACTGTGCCGCCTTTTTTTTCGCCTTAAATCAAACGTTTTCTATAATTTGAAAGAACGCCATCCTTCTCATGTCGTAAAAGGATCCACAGGTGCGAATCGCAACGATAACTAACTGGGCCTATGGTGCCACGGTCTGCCTGACCCTTGTCTCAGGCATCATCATGCTGATGGCATCCAATGCCGACACCGTGGAACGTCATGCCGTGGAACAGCGGCAGCGCTTTGATGAGCTGACGGAGGATATTGAAACCGACGCCTGGGCGCAGTCCGATTTAGCCCGCCTGTACGTAATAAAAAAAGATCCGCAAACCCTCAGACAATACAGCCAGTCAGAGAACAACCTGAAAAATGTCGAGCTGAGGCTGGATAAACTGCGCGATAACGGCGCGTCCGATGAGGAGCTGTCCCTGCTGCGGGAAGGTCTCAAGATTATCGATGAGCTACAGGATGAACAGCAGACGGCCCTGACCAGTACAGAACGGGGAGAAGATGCCCAGGCCATTGCCCTGCTTTATGGTGCCCCCTATGAGCAGGCACTGGAACGCGCACAAAACCAGATTGATCACTTTCGCCAGATCCTCGACAAGCGGGTGATTGCGTCCGTGCAGGATGCCACCAAAAAATCGAAAGCGCTGCGTACGGCCTCTGAACTGATGGTTGGCCTGACCGCCCTGCTGTTTCTGTTTGTCCTGGGCTTTATCCTGAAACGCCGCGTGCTGCGCCCCGTGGTGCGCCTGAGCGACGTGGTACACCGTCTGGCGTCGCAGGATTACGCCGTCGAAACGCCGAATTTTAATCAGATTGATGAGATTGGCGATATGGCGCAGGCGATCCGTATTTTTCGTGAAAACGGCCTTGCCCGGCAACGGCTGGAAAAAGAGCGCGACGCCGACTGGGCTGTCCGCGAACTGCTGGCCCGCATGACGCAGCGGCTGCAAGGGTGTGAGAACTTTACCGATGTTATCAACGTGGCGGAGATGTTTGCCCCCAATATCGCCCCGGGGGTCCCTGGCCGGCTCTATGTCCTTGACCGCGATCCCTGGCAGATGCGCTGCGTTGCCCAGTGGCTCTCCCCCACGGGAGAGGAGATGATGTTTCATCCTGACGAATGCTGGGCAGTAAGGCGTGGTCAGAGTCATCCCCCGTTCAGCGGTAAGCCGGATATCGCCTGCTATCATCTGCCGGAATCACTGGCGTATCGTTCGCTGTGCGTGCCGCTTATTGCCCAGGGCGAGGCCATTGGTCTACTCTCATTCCAGAATATCACCGCGGAAAATGCCCCTGCCCGTGCTTATCTCGAACTCATGGCCGAAGCGCTCGGTCTGGCGCTGGCAAACCAGCGGCTACGCGATGCGTTGCTGGAAAAAGCATTGTTCGACCCGCTGACCGGCTTGCGTAATCGCCATCATCTGGAAGATACGCTTCATACCCAAATGACACAGGCCATTCGTAACGGCGAACCACTGAGTTGCATGATGATCGATATCGATCACTTCAAGAGCATTAATGACCGGTTTGGCCATGAAGCGGGTGATCAGGTTATTAAAAGCGTAGCGACGATTGTTCAGCGGGCTACCCATGACAACGGAATGGCTTTCCGCTACGGCGGGGAGGAGTTTTTAGTACTGCTTTCCGGTGCTGATGAAGAAGAAGCGCATGACTGTGCTCAACAGATTTACAACGGCGTACAAGGGTTGTCGCTACGTTATGGACTCACGGAGATTGGGCCAGTCGATGTTTCGATTGGTATCGCCAGCTATCCGCAGCACGCCCAGAGTGACAACCTGCTGCGTGCAGCCGATGTGGCTTTGTACCGGGCTAAAGAACTGGGTCGATCGCGGATTGTAAGTTTTGGGATGCTGGAGGGGGGCTAGACGTCATGTTGCGCCACTGATGCTTTCCCCTGTTCATGAGCGCGTGATAGCCCAAAGTACCACGATACCCAGCGCATTACTGCGTTTTTCAACATATAAGGTGTTATCGAGTTGATAGTCGCCCATCGGGTGACAAATACGTATCTTCTCTTTCAGTTCAGGTTCATATACTTCAGCCCCTTCACAATTATATCTGCCTACAGATTTATATTTGTAAGGAGCACTCCAGGACGACACTTTCCCATCCAGTAAATAAACCGCCGTAAAGACGACGAAAATGGCGAGAGGCATGCTGATAATAAAGGTGCCAATGAACACTTTTAGACGCTCAGAAAACGGCCAACCTTTCAACCGTCCCTTCCAGATAAAAATGACCATCAAAGCCAGCGACAAGAGCAATGAGCCGGTCGCGATGTATTGCATTGCGAGAGCGTTAATAAATGTCACACGGTAAATTTCTACGCGCCAGGTAATAAAACAAATTACCAGCGTCAATACCCCAACAATCGCTGGAATCAAAAACGAATAAGACGTTTTTTTCATATTGCACCCTTCCCTTGTCGTTATTACGTGGTCAGGAGATCAATCATCGCGCGGGTGGCAGCGGACTGGCGCCGGTGTGGCGCGAAGATCACCGAGAACGGCCGCGAGCGTCCGCGAAGGTGAGGAAGCACCTCCACCAGCTGACCGCGCTGTATCCTGTCCCGAACGATAAATTCATAGCTCTGGCAAATCCCCATACCGTGTTCAGTCAGGGAGACGACGCCCAGCACATCATCCGACGTTTCGATAGTTGAAGCGGGTAGCCAGTCCACATCGCGTTCGTCTTCCCGAAACACCCACGGAGCGATGCGACCGGTGCGCGGCAAAATAAACGGCAGACACATGTGTCGGTGCAAATCATCCAGCGTTTGCGGAGTCCCCATCCTGTGAAGGTACGCGGGTGATGCGACCAGAAGCAAAGCGGCATCCTCCAGTTTACGCGCGACTAAACCACTGTCGGGCATCTGACCCAAACGAATCGCCAGATCGAACCCTTCAGCAATCAGGTCGACGTTGCGGTTGGTGATGTTCAGATCCACCTGAACGCGCGGGTAGTGCTGGGAGAATCGCGCCAGCAAGGGCGGCAGACGATAGTGCCCGTAGGTAGTCGGTACACTCATGCGCACGCGTCCGGTCAGGTCGCCTTCCTGACCCTGCCCATCACGTTCGGCTTCATCCAGCAGGGAAAAAGCAGAGCGCGCCTGCTCCAGATAGACTCGCCCTGCCTCGGTCAGGCCTACCCGACGGGTGGTTCGCTGTAAAAGCTGTCGTCCCAGACGCGTCTCAAGGCGGGAAACCGCACGACTCAACACCGAGGGCGTGGTGGACAGGGCGACGGCAGCAGCAGTAAATGAGCCGTGTTCAACGACAGCGATGAAGACCTCAACATCGCCAAGATAATCGAATTTTCTGCTCATTATGCTCTTTCAGGAACAAATGTTTTTCAATTCCGCTAATTTATCTCCAGTTGGGCGATGAGTAAAGTGTGCGCATTCATCACCAGAGGGTAAAATCATGGATCTTCAACTCACCGGTAAGACAGCACTCGTTACTGGCGCAACCGCGGGGATTGGTTTGGCCATCGCCCGCACGCTGGCGCGCGAAGGCGTGGCCGTCACCATTACTGGTCGTGACCACGCGAAATTGCAAAACGCCGTGGCAGACATTACCGCTGCTCAGCCTCAGGCGCAGGTCACCGCCATCGTTGCCGACCTGGCAAGCGCTGAGGGGGCAAAAGCCCTGATCGCGGCCTGCCCTGACACCGATATTCTCATCAACAACCTGGGCTTTTACGAAGCCCGAGACTTCGCCGACATCACCGATGATGAGTGGCTGAACATGTTCAACATCAATGTCATGTCCGGCGTTCGCCTGTCACGGCATTACTTCCCGCGCATGCTGGAACGCAACTGGGGCCGGGTGATATTTATGTCGAGCGAAGTCGGCGCATTCACGCCGCCAGACATGGTGCATTACGGCGTCAGTAAGTCGGCGCAACTCGCCGTTTCGCGCGGTATGGCCGAACTCACGAAGGGGACGGGCGTTACGGTCAACAGCGTACTGCCTTCAGCGACCCGCTCCGACGGCATTATCGAATACCTGCGCCAGACCGCGCCTGCACCGGGTATGACCGACCAGGAGATCGAAGCGAATTTCTTCCAGACCTACCGCCCCAGCTCTCTTATCGCGCGAATGATCGATGCTGATGAGATAGCCGCGATGGTCGCGCTGCTGGCAAGCCCGTTGGGCGCTGCCTCTAACGGCGCCGCGGTGCGCGTCGAAGGCGGCACCTTCCGCTCCATTCTTTAATGCAGCAGCCGTAATGACCTGAGGGGAATCAGTGTCCCCTGCTTTCCCCTATTTACCGGAGCATAGAAATGTTCAAACGTACCCGTAATATGTCCGCCATCGCGATGGCAATGTTGTTCTCTTTTGCGAGCGTAGCCAGCGCAGCGAACCAGGCCCCTCTTGAGCGCTGGCGCAGCTATACCGGCGTAACCTGGAATACGCCTGAGAAGGGGGAAACGCCGACGCCATTTTCCGGCTCGGTTAACGCGCCCATCGCAGGCATCCACTTTGATGCAATGGGAAGAGCCTTTGTCAGTACCCCTCGACTGGTTTCAGCCGGTGCACCCGCGACGTTAAGTATTCTTGATACGACCGTTCAGACCGGACCGGCGCGCCTCACGGCATTTCCGTCCCGCGAGGGGAATGCGGTGGAAACCGCTCCCGATCAGAACCTGCGTAACGTGCTTGGCTTCTATATTGACCGTAAGAATGGCTGGCTGTGGGCCCTGGATATGGGGTTCGTCGCGGGAGAAGCGGAATCCCCCGTGGGTTCGCAGAAACTGATGGTGCTGGATCTGAATACCGGCCGCACGATCAAACGCATTCCACTGGATAGTGTGGCAGACCGCAAGGCGAGCTTCCTCAATGATGTGGTTGTTGATGAGACGCGTCGTGTCGCTTACATCTCCGACAGCGGCTCGCGCAGTGCGCCTGAGAACCGCGTCGGTCTTATCATCGCCGATTTCGCAACCGGCACTGCCCGACGCGTGCTCGACCGTCATCCAGACCTGCAGATTGAGCCGGGTGTGAAAGTCGTCTCGCACGGGGCTGAAGTCTGGCCAGGTCATCCATTACTGATTGGCATCAACGGTATTGCGCTGTCTCCGGATACCGGCACGCTCTACTGGACGGTGACGACAGGGACCCATGCGTTTGCGGTACCGACTGACATTCTGCGAAAGCCTGGTGCTGACGATACGCAGATTGCGGCACAGATCCGGGATCTTGGTTCGGTGGGAGGCAATACCGACGGTATCGTGACCGATGCCAAAGGCAACCTCTATATCACCGATGTGACACACAACGGTATTGTCAGGTATGAACCGAAGAGCGGCTCAATGACCCTGATGGCGTCAAACGACGGCGTACACTGGCCGGACACGCCGGCCATCAATCCGGACGGGGATCTGATCTTTACCTCCAGCAGCCTGAACGACCATTTTGCTGGCGCGGTCAAACCTGGCCAGGAGCGCTATGACGTATGGCGTTTACCCCTGAAGGCGTTGCAGGATAAGCACCAGTAACGCGACTGCGCATGCTCAGCACTGGAAACACTACACGCTCACAGGGACTCTCCTTGTGGGCGTGTACATTACTGACGCCGGTGTATGCGAGATAACCGGTGCAGCCAGAAGCAAACGGGCAATGACAGCAACAGAAAAAGGCAAAATGCGGCCAGGAATGCATCCGTTGTAGTAAAATGCAGGACTGAAGCCGCCAGTCCCCCTGCGATTCCACTGAGCACTATCAGGCCAAAAAACACCCACCCGGTAGAGTACCAGAGAATATTGTTGATTAGTCTTCTTATCATCTGCTGAGTTCTGCGAATAATATTGGAATGAATAAGATATCGGTTTGAGAACGCCGGACATAATCCCTGCCGCCATATCAATAGGGCTGAAATCGCTGTATCCGAAACGACCCGTTCTTACCGGTATACATTGACGCTGAAACTGCCGGTATTATCAGAGTATCCAGCCTCTGTATCGGCAATATACAGATGCAGGATACCGCTTTGGGGAGCCGCCCATTTATATACTCCACCGCCTATATCATAACCTTTTCCAGAGGTATCAAATCTCGCCTTCAGCACCTTATCATTGCAGGTAATGAGCCCTTCTTTCACCCTGCCATCCGGCACCGCCAGCGCAAATTCTTCTTTACCGTATTTAATCCAGCCAGAGGCCATTATCGTTATCTCATCACCGGCATTCAGTTGCAGGCCTGTATTAATACCGGCAGGAATATTTGAAGGAACTTCTCCGGACCATTCTGGCTTAGCCGTCATGCTATTCTCCTTTATCAAACTTCATTAACATTACATTTGATGCGTGCTTTACATCAATCAAAGACAAAACTCCCTGCATGTGACAGACATCACATTTAGTATTCATAACATTTCATCATGGATGCATATGAATATATTTATCTTTTCCAGACTTATGTCGAAAGAATAATGCGATTTCTTTTTTTACGCTGCGATTTATATAAATCCACCAACACAATCAACAACTAAGCCACTGATTTACAATTGATTTTAATGTTAACTATAGGAGTAATCGCACTTTTAATCATGACTGTAATTATACCTTTAGTAAATTAATTATCATACCTGGCTGGCGGTAATAATAGGTATGCGAAGCAGTGAGATGGCGCATTACAGCACCGCCTGCCGCGATATCCGCCCAATAAAAAACCTCTACCAACCCACTTAATTTCTCGCCTCCCCGACGAAAAATGAATGGGTTAACAAATATCCACTTAGTTACCCTGTGTATTACTCTTTTGGTTTCAACATATACCTCTCACTCACACGCATTACCGCTCTGGAGTAACAAAACACAGCATGAGATTAATCCTAATATTTAATTCACAGAACTGCAGCAGACGGGAGACGAACAGAAATCACCAGCATCATTTCCAGAATATTATTTGCTGAGTGGCGTATCTGTTTATATTCTGATTGTGAATGCCGTACCCCTTAGTAACAAAAATCATTATCTGTAGACTATTTATTACCTCATACCACTGACAAGCTGGACGCTGTCACGATTACGGAGAATTATATGACTGTTTCACCTGCATGGTCGGGCAATATCGACGCAACTGCTGACACGGGCATTAATACCGGACTTAAACTAAAAGCCGGGCAAAAAATCAGTATTATTGCGGAAGGATGGATTAAATACGGTAAGGAAGACTACGCCCTGGCATCGCCATACGGCAGGCTAAAAGAGGGCTTTGTCTTACGGAACGATAAGGTGCTGAAAGCCCGATTCAGTGCATCCGGAAAAAGCTATGACATTGGCAGTGGTGTTTACCAATGGTCGGTACCGGAAGACGGCGAGCTGATTCTCGTGGTCAGTGACTCTTCACATCGCGACAACAGCGGCGCTTTCAGCGCGGTTGTGTATATCGCTGAAGACGAAAAGAAAGCGGCGGCTCAAAAGGCGGACTGGAAAGGTCATGTTCCCGCAACGCGCAGTGACTGGACCCACACCGGCGTATCCGTGAGCAAAGGGGACAAGGTGATGCTGATTGCAGCCGGTACCGCTCAGTACGACAGCCGCGGTCGCAGCTTTGGACCTGACGGCGACAGCCAGCATCCGTCAGCGCAAAAACCGGATCCCACTTTTGTCCTGCCAGAAGCACTGGCGGGGAAATTACTGATCAAAGCGGGTGAGCATATTTACGGTATCGGAAGCGGCGGTAGCGACTGGGAAGTCCCTGCTGATGGCGAAATTTCATTCATTTTTAACGATACAAATGTTGCGTCTGAATACGCCAATAATACGGGAGGCTATGACGTCAGGTTTGTTGTGCTCGGTTGAAATGCCCGCAGGGAGGCAACATGCCATCCACTGCCTTCCCTGCCGGTTCACTGGAAAACAAAAATGAACGTTAATGGAGCCCCTGATATGAGCATTATGGACAATAAAAAAGTTGATTTGGTTTTCATCATCGACAGCAGTCTTTCAATGAAGGATGAAGCGGAAGCGCTCTGTGCAAAACTTGAGAGCGCCATTGAGGAGGCCAGAAAAGCCTGCCCTTCGGATTTACGAACTGATTTTCTGGGTATCGAAGGCGTTTTTGCCGGCACCAAATTTAATAAAACGGTCCGTCAGTTCCTGACGAGCGAGGCCGGAGCTAACCCGTCCGCCCTGAAAGGCAGAGAGTATGTCAAAGAGGGGAACCCCGCTCAGGAAGATGTGGCGCCTGCTGCGGAGGACGTTATCCGTCATTACAACTGGCGTGACGGCGCTGAAAAGAATGTTTTTGTGCTGGGAGACGAAAGTCTGAAAGGCGGGGAGATGACCCTGGATGCGGGCCGCATCAAAGCCTGCGATGATGCCATTGCCACCGCCCTGGAGTACGGTGTCAAAATCCACTCCTATCTGGGCACGCCTCATGTCTCATTACCTTATCCCACCCCGGATGATGAGAAAGCCATGGTTCGGGAATACAAGCGCCTGGCGCTTCGTACGGGTGGTGAGCATTATATCTACACCTCCGGCATTGCCGATTTTGCCTCGGTTTTAAAAAGCACCATTTGCGCCAGTAAGGCCACGCAACACGACAGCGTGGCGAACAAAAAAGAAGAAGCAGATGCGCTGGAAGGCAAAACGCCAGCGAAGACGCCCGGTAATGGCAGCGATCTGTGCGCACAGGCCCCTGAGATTGTCCGGGCGGTGAATACGCTTGCCGATGTGCTTAAGAACCTGATTGACGCTTGCGCCAGCGACTGTCGTTGCAAAGAGAATACGCCCCCTTGCCCGTGTCAGGAACATCACAACAAACCGGTGACTCCCTCCTCACCCCCCGCTGCGCCGGACACTCCCCCTGTCAGTCCCGAGCCGCCAGCAAAACCATTCCTGGATGAGAGTAAGTTTACGAATAATCATCTGAATCACTGGCAGTTCGGACCAGCAACGCCTGAGCATGAGTTTTACTCAGAAGGTGGCGCGACCATGATTCGTTTTCCGACCACCAATGTTAAAGGCCGGACACACAATGGCGTGCTGCTTTATAAACATTATTCGGAACTCCAGCCGGGGAAACGCTATCGCTTCAGCCTTCAGGCTCGCAGGGACAATGACTATAAGGTGATACCCGAACTGTCACTGCGGGTGGCAGGCCAGGATATTACCTCGGTTACAGCACTTGCCGTGAAAGGCGAGTGGGTCACGCTGTCAGGAGAGTTTACGGCGGCGCAGGGCGATAATGTGCTGGAAATTTTCAGCCATAAAGCCAGCGGCGATGGTAACGATTTCAGCATTACTGGAATCACAGTAAAATCCGTCGATTGATTTTGTTACGCTGAATTCATTTCAGATATGAAGTGATGCCGGTTTGGCTACGCGTTGGTTAAACCAGGCATCACTGCTTAGCCAGTGTGCGTCACGCTTGAGATAACGTTGGTCTGGCCCGGTAATACACGGTGGGCATGATTACCCTCGTCGACAGGTTTACCTGAGCAGTTAAACCTGCGTGTTACCAGGGAAGCGCAATTTTCTCATCATTCGCTTTCTCGCCGTAATACAAAGAAGGCAGGAAACGAGACAAGAACGTGAACTCTGTATAACAGTGTCGCATAAGCGCTAATCCAACGTCATCGGCAGGTTCAGCGTGGTCGTCATTACTCATACCCAGAATAAACCGGCTACGCAGCACACACCCAAAAGGCGTATCCCGGACAACATGTAGCATTTGTCCGTCCAGCGGGTCGCCCTGACTATCCAGTTCAGTTTTTTCACCGAAGCCTATCCTTGCGGCAATGATTGCCGAGACACTCCCATCCGCCATTGCCTTGTCGACAGCCATTTCGCCAAATACCGATGCAGGGTGATGGAATTTAAGACGCGCGGGAATGGGAGGGATTTCAGCTAATGATTCAACTGCATGGATGCTTGCGCCGTAAAAACTTTCCCCACGCTTCCAGTTGGCATCCCATCCACGATGCTCAACATGATCAACGGGATGCCACCATTTTATATGCTGCGTCGTTTCAAAAAAGGTAAACCACCAGTTAATCATACGCCCTTTGCAGCCATGTAAATCAGTGCGTACGGAGACCAGCAGACTCCCGTCATCCAGACGTTTAATACCCGTCTCCAGCGGCATGGGTGAAGGATCAAGCAATGCCGAATAATCCAGCCAGGGCCTGGCAATATCGTGTTGTCGCATTTTTTTCTCCATTAGCATTGGGAAATTCGCACCATTTAGGAAACGAAGTGCGTTTCCTAAACATTACCGATAGAATGGTCGTATGACAAGCGAAAAGGAATCTCCAGGATGACCTCACCAACCAAACCACGCGGACGTCCCTCAGTCCCTGAGGAAGAGGTGAAGAAACAAATCATTGGTAGCGCGATGGCCTTGCTCTTTGACAAAGGCTATGACGCCACAACAATTGAGGCGGTTGCATCGCATGCAGGCGTTGCCAAAAAGACCGTCTATCGCTTTGCGAAAAACAGGGAGGAATTGCTTGGCCTTTCGGTTCGAAACTGGACGGATAACTATGCCCCACTCCTGCAGAGCGATCCGAAAGATAAGAATGACGTTTTACCGGCGTTAAGAAAATTACTGGCTGCGATTTGTGGTCAGGCGCTATCAGTAACGGCCGTGAAAATGTTTCGTCTTCTCAATAGTGAATTTCCTGGCAAAGATGATCTCCTCAAGAAATACAATGAAAATGGCATAGCGCGCGGCCAACAATTACTCACTGAGTGGATTACACGACAGCAAAAACAGGGCTGGTTGCCGATGTTACCTGCAGATACCTGTGCCAAAGTCATACTCGCCATGTGTGTCGCCGAACCTCTTCGGCAGGCGGCGATTGGTTTAATTGATCCCGTTGAGAAAATCGATATTGAGGCACATTTGGATTCTTGTATGCCTTTTATTTTACTTATATTCAGGCAAGGTGATGAATGACATAGTACGTGGCGATTCGTGTGGAGTGTCACGCTTAGTATTTTTGCGAGCTATACAACTACAGGTCGCTACGTACTTACATCTCTGATAGTAACTGTTAACCATAGCGGTAACTGTTAATTATAGAACCTAATGAAAAAAGATCGTAACTTGAGACTAATAACTTCTTTAATGGATTGTTTTTAATGGCTTTTATTTTTTGTTGCGATAATAGGAACAGCATAAGACATCCAACATATTGAAATTCAATGATTATTTTATATGGCGATACAAAAATACCCCCAGAAATACCCCCAGCGTTTTTCTTTGCTCAATAAACATACAACCATATGGCAAGTTCCTCAGAACCTTCCCTCAGGTAAGTATTTATCATTCATGTCTAACTCTACTAGTCATCCATACGAACATGAAACAGTGTTTAAAATGAGATCTTCATAAAATTTGTTAATAATAGATCCGTATTTTCTTGCTCTATCTTTTTAATAAATAGTATTGTAAGAAGTAATAGCACTCATTCTCTTAAGGATTGTACATGCGCTCACCGTATCGTTTCCATGAACGTAGCTCCTTTTATAAATACATGCCCCTTTCCACAGCTGAAATTGTCCTGCAAAACGCGTCATTGCGATGGAGTTCACCACTAATATTCAATGACCCTTTTGATGTTCCGCGAGAAGTTATCCCAGATGTGAATGAACACGATATTAGCAGAGCATTAGCCCAGAAAATTTTGTTAGAATTAAAAAACCCACGACCTGACACATCCCAACTGAACTCTGGCATAAGATACCTTCTTGAATTCTATAAAAATTACTTTCCATTTGGACTTCCAGAAGAGTTAATAAAAAAACAAACCGAGCTTATTTTAAACCCTCCCGTAGGAGAAGGAGCAAAGGATGCTTTAACAGGGTTTAGAAATTATTGGGATAATACACTACGAGATAGACGGATATTATGTCTTAGTGAAAGCCCGGTAATAACCTCAATGTGGAATCATTATGCTGACAGCTATAAAGGTATAGTTTTAGAATTTAGTTGCATAGATGAACTTGATAGCGCTTGGCTTTTAGCTAAACCTGTGAAGTACACAGATAAAAAACCCTTAACTTATACTGCTGAAGGAATGGCTGAATTATTTTTCATGGATGAAGAAATCGTTAAAAATTATATAAACGAAGATATAACTTACATCAAAACCCTAGATTGGCAATATGAAAAAGAATGGAGAGTATCAACTCACAAAAGACCTCTTCAGGAAGGTCTTTATAGTGACCTAACCTTCAATATACACGAACTTAAAACAATCATACTCGGCCCCATGTTTGATATGGATAAATTACCTGCTATAGATGAGCTATCAGAGAAATATCCTTTAGCCAGTGTTTCTAGTGCAACAATTACGCGCTCTGGATTGATTGAAATAATTCCCTTAACTACAAATTGAAAATTTATACACTACTAGAGGATGTGAAGGGGGTATAAAATAAAGTTAATGAATATCGTATCTATCTGATTTTTAATATTCATTAATAAAACCTCTTCACATCCTCATGAAAAATCAAAGCCATAACAATATTTAGAGTTATAATTTTAATCATCTAAAGATTGTTTTAAAACATGTTCGAATAACTGAGATAATCTTTTTTCAATGTCATAACTTTTATCGCTATAACCAACTAATCTATCGTCTATAGTTTCAATAGCTAAGAGCAACATTTCTTTAGACTTCTCCCTGTTAATCAGTTCATTAGGTGTAATAAGTGAGCCGTCTTTGTTAGAGAAATAAAGTGCTTCCTCCCTCAAAGTTCTCAAAGAACCATTTATAACTTCGGAGTATAATTCCTTACATCTTTTTTCACCTAAAGCCTCCAGCAATCTTTTACCCATAAATACCGTTGGAAGAACTGCCATTTTATGTTTAGATAAATGATTATAAAGTGGATCTTTCTTCCTGTTTTGTTTTTCGTTTTTATTATCCCTACGATAAATACCAATCTCAGCTTTCGCAGTCTCTTCTATAGCTGTTACGCTTAGAAATACCGAGGTTCCAAATGATCGGCGCTCATAACACATAAAGGCATCTTCAATAAGTACCATGATATGACCACAGGCCTTATCAAAATCTTGCGTAAACTTATCTTGACTAAAAAGTACTGCTCCTGCGTCTGCTGCCTGAAAAATCAATTCCCATCCTGCCAACATCGATTCTTTACTCATGAAACTACCTTATATCTAAAGAAGTAAAAACCATAAATAATCAATCACTATCTTTTTGAAAGAACTTGGTTTTTAGAATGATAAAAAGCTATCGCACTGGCGAAGTAGGCTTCGGATATTTTCACAAAAAAACTTATTAAATACGCCGGATCATCTATATCAATAGATGAGGCATATTCATGCCCCTTAGATACCTTCTTAAAAAAATCAATAAACTTACTTTTATCAGCTTCAGTTAACTTGTAGTTTAAATTGTGGCTTAATTTATTCCTTATACTATTAAAATCTTTCAACCTTATGTAAATCTCATTATAAGGAGGATCTGCTTTTTCTTTTTGCAATAAAGCAATTTTTTGTGAGAAAGTTAACTTGGCTTCGTTCCAAGAAAGTGAAGGGTACTTTAAAGAAAGATAGTCACTAATATATTTCTCAACACTAAGATGGGCAGTAAGAAATCCTCCGATGAATTCTACATCCACTCCTTCCACCCGATTCCATATACTACCTTCTGAATTTTCGGCCCCAGTGTAGATGGCTGTATGTGCTAAATCTTTCCAATCCATAATTAATCCGTTCTCGTTAAAACATTGTTATGGAGATAATCTTAGAACATCTTTTAAAACAAGCTTGAAGTACGATCCTATCATACTGATGGAAGCAACTGTAACTTAGAGCGCCTACAGCCAAAAATCCCCGCTGGCGGTGCCGGTGAGTGACAAGTTTTGACAGATGCATCCAATGAGCTGCACCTGAAGTTTTCTAAAGGGGGATCGGTTGTCACTTTCCCCCAAGTTTTCCCTAGTAAGGCATAACAAACCATAACAGGCTGACACCTGCCCTGCTTCGCATCAGGATTAACAAAAGCTAACAGCCAAGGCTCAACAAATCTCAACGCCAGACCTTTACACTTCCGCTGCAGCTGCTGTTCGTGGGCGTCAGGATCCGTTAGGTTGGGTTGACACTTTTCCCGGTTTTTCGCGAAAAAGTGTCAAGTTTGAGGGGCTGGGTTAGGCTGAGGGTTTACAGTTTTTCGCCGTCCAGCAGGCAGAGCGCCATTAAACCTGTTTTGCTCCAGTCATCCGGGCAATCGGGGTTCATTGTGGCAAAGTAGGCCAGCTCAGAACGAAAAAACCGTAAAGCGCCCGCGGCACGGTCTTTTCCATAGAAGCTGTGGGTTTCTTCATCCAGCCGGAACAGAATCAGCAGTTGGTCTTCGGGTTCGTGCTGAACATCAAAACCCAGCTCAGCGGCTGCGGCCTCTATCCACTGGTCAGCATCCATATCTGCCAGCAGCGCTAGCCGCCGCATGCTCCCATACCCATGCGGCGGCTAGCGCCCACGTCATTTCATTCTGGTGTTCGCCAGCACCGGCGGAATTTTGTTTAGCCTGCGATGCTTCGACATCTACTTTATCGCCTGAAATAACGATTTCACCGCGGGCTATCCAGCCGTCAACCTTTTACCGACTAAACCAGCTTCTCTATACCGGCAACATGATATTTTAAGCGCCAGTATTTGCCGCCATAAGGTTTGATCAGGAAATACAGACCATCACCATCGGACAACTTATTAGCCTTCTCTTAGTGGCGTTAAGTTTCACATGGAAATACCTACTTAAGACCGAAGTACAAATACCCTTGCACCTACTGACCATTGATTTCAGGAGATTTTTGTAGACGTGGAGGTACTAAAAGGTTTCAGAGCGCAGGATATAAGGGATTTTGGTGAAATTTAGTAGACCTGAGGAGACGTTAGAATGGTGCCGATAATAGGAGTCGAACCTACGACCTTCGCATTACGAATGCGCTGCTCTACCAACTGAGCTATATCGGCCCTGAAAGGCCGGTTACGAGCGTAACCACGGGGCAAAAGGTTAGATCTAACCGGGTGATGCGTCAATGCCCTTTTGAATCAAACGGCTATTTTTGCATCACCCGTGATTATTTACGCACGAATCGTATCATCACCGAAGCCGATCCACTTGTAAGTGGTCAGTGCTTCCAGGCCCATCGGGCCTCTTGCATGCAGTTTTTGCGTGCTGACAGCAACTTCTGCGCCCAGGCCGAACTGGCCACCGTCGGTGAAGCGGGTTGAGGCATTCACGTATACGGCGGAGGAGTCCACCTCATTCACAAAGCGATCGGCATTGCGCAGGGTACGTGTCAGAATCGCATCCGAGTGCTGGGTACCATGTTCACGGATGTGAGCAATGGCATCGTCAAGGCTCGCAACCACCTTCACGTTCAAATCCAGCGACAGAAATTCGTCGTCGTACTGTTCCGCTTTCACCGGTACCACCGCCGCCGGGCCATCTTTCAGCAGTGCCAGCGCGTTGGCATCCGCGTGCAGCGTCACGCCGCTTTCGGCCATCTGTTTGCTCAGCGCAGGCAGGAAGGTATTGGCGATGCCCTGATGCACCAGCAGCGTTTCAACCGTATTACAGGTGCTTGGACGCTGGGTTTTAGCATTGACGATAATCTTCAGCGCCGGTTCAATCTCGGCACTGTCATCGACCACGATATGGCACACGCCGATACCGCCCGTGATCACAGGGATGGTCGACTGCTCACGGCACAGCATGTGCAGGCCCGCGCCACCGCGTGGGATCAGCATGTCGATGTATTTATCCATGCGCAGCATCTCGTTCACCAGCGCACGGTCCGGGCTCTCGATTGCCTGTACGGCACCTGCCGGCAGGCCGCACTCTTCCAGCGCCTGCTGGATAACGTTTACGGTCGCGGCGTTGGTACGCCAGGTCTCTTTCCCGCCACGCAGAATGGCAGCGTTGCCGGTCTTCAGGCACAGGGAAGCAACATCAACCGTAACGTTGGGACGCGCTTCATAGATCACGCCAATCACGCCCAGCGGCACGCGACGACGCTCAAGGCGCAGCCCGCTGTCGAGCAGCCCACCGTCAATGACCTGACCAACCGGATCGGCAAGATTGCAGACCTGGCGGACATCGTCAGCGATGCCTTTCAGACGTGCCGGGGTCAGCGCCAGGCGGTCGAGCATTGCTTCGCTCAGGCCATTGCGACGCGCTTCCAGCAGATCCTGCTCGTTGGCGAGCAGAATCTCCTGCGACTGCGATTCCAGATAATCAGCGATTTTTTCCAGCACGCGGTTTTTCTCGCGGCTGGAAAGGAGCGCCAGTTTGTAAGAGGCGGCCTTCGCGGCTGCGCCCATTTGTTCCAGCATTTTCTGGCTCCTTAACGAATAATCATGTCATCACGATGCACGGCAACCGGGCCATATTCATAACCCAGAATGGCGTCGATCTGCTGTGAATGGTGACCCGCAATACGGCGCAGGGCATCGCTGTTGTAGCGGCTTACGCCGTGGGCGATGTCACGACCTTCGAGATTACGGATACGGATCACTTCACCACGTGAGAAGTTGCCTGTCACGCTTTTAATTCCTTTAGGAAGTAATGAGCTCCCTCTTTCCAGAATTGCGGCGGTCGCCCCTGCATCAACGGTGAGTTCGCCTGCCGGCGGTGCGCCAAAGATCCAGCGTTTGCGGTTCTCCAGCGGGGAGGCCTGCGCGTGGAAGCGGGTTCCCACGGAGATGCCTTCCATCACGTCGCCAATCACGCCAGGACGGCTGCCCGCGGCAATGATGGTGTCGATACCGGCACGGCATGCCACGTCAGCAGCCTGCAGTTTGGTCCCCATCCCGCCGGTCCCGAGGCCTGAAACGCTGTCACCTGCGATGGCGCGTAGCGCATCGTCGATACCGTGTACATCGGTAATCAGTTCAGCATCTGGATTTGAACGCGGGTCGGCGGTGAAGAGCCCCTGCTGGTCGGTCAGGAGCAGTAATTTATCAGCGCCTGCCAGAATTGCGGCCAGCGCCGAGAGGTTATCGTTATCACCCACTTTGATTTCAGCGGTGGCAACGGCATCGTTTTCGTTAATGACGGGAACGATGTTGTTATCCAGCAGCGCACGCAGCGTATCGCGCGCGTTCAGGAAACGCTCCCGGTCTTCCATATCCGCACGCGTCAGCAGCATCTGCCCGACGTGGATGCCATAGATAGAAAACAGCTGTTCCCAGAGTTGAATGAGTCGGCTTTGTCCCACGGCGGCCAGCAGCTGTTTAGAGGCGATCGTCGCGGGGAGTTCGGGGTAACCCAGGTGTTCACGCCCGGCGGCAATCGCCCCGGAGGTCACAATTACAATACGATGCCCTGCGGCATGCAACTGAGCGCACTGACGTACAAGCTCAACAATGTGGGCGCGATTAAGGCGGCGCGATCCGCCTGTTAAAACACTGGTACCGAGTTTTACCACCAGCGTCTGGCTGTCACTCATGATTCTCTGCCGTTCAACGATAAGGGAAAATGATGTCAAACGAACGTTTTAACAGGTGTCAGCCCCGTTGCCAACTGCCTTAGCACATCGCGAAACACTTTGTTGCGCGGGATCAGGAAGCGTAGCGGCAAAATTTGACAGTTTTATTACCGAAATAATAAATCACAGTTTTTTAAAATTATTCTTAATTTGTCATAAAAGTTTCATTGCGTAACGTTAAAACCCTTTCTGTTTTTTCACGGGACTTAAGCATGAGCTTATCGTCCAGCGAATTTTTTTAGCGCGTTTATAAGACAGGATCGAAAATGAAAAAGAGCACACTGGCATTAGTGGTAATGGGCGTTGTGGCTTCCGCATCTGTACACGCAGCCGAAGTTTATAATAAAAACGGTAATAAACTGGACGTATACGGCAAAGTTAAAGCAATGCACTACATCAGCGATGATGACACTAAAGATGGTGACCAGACTTACGTCCGTTTCGGTTTTAAAGGCGAAACACAGATTAACGATCAGCTGACGGGCTATGGCCGTTGGGAAGCTGAATTTGCCGGTAACAAAGCAGAAAGCGACTCTACACAGAAAACGCGTCTGGCGTTTGCTGGTCTGAAACTGAAAGACATTGGCTCTCTGGATTACGGTCGTAACCTGGGCGCACTGTACGACGTTGAAGCCTGGACCGATATGTTCCCTGAGTTCGGTGGTGACTCTTCAGCCCAGACTGATAACTTCATGACCAAACGTGCGAGCGGTCTTGCCACCTACCGTAACACCGACTTCTTCGGTGCGGTTGATGGCCTGGATATGACCCTGCAGTATCAGGGCAAAAACGAAAACCGCGACGTCAAAAAACAGAACGGTGACGGTTTCGGTACCTCTCTGACCTATGACTTCGGTGGCAGCGACTTCGCCGTCAGCGGTGCCTACACCAACTCTGACCGTACTAACGCACAAAACCTGCTGACGCGCGGTGAAGGTAAAAAAGCGGAAGCATGGGCAACCGGTCTGAAATATGACGCTAACGATATTTATCTGGCAGCGATGTACTCTGAAACCCGTAATATGACCCCAATTTCGGGTGGTTTTGCGAATAAGGCTCAGAACTTTGAAGTTGTTGCACAATACCAGTTCGATTTCGGTCTGCGTCCGTCCCTGGGTTATGTCCAGTCTAAAGGCAAGGATATCGAAGGTGTGGGTGACGAAGATCTGGTGAAATACATCGACGTGGGCGCGACCTATTATTTCAACAAGAATATGTCCGCGTTTGTTGATTATAAAATCAACCAGATTGATGACGACAATAAACTGGGCGTGAGCAGCGATGACATCGTTGCTCTGGGTATGACCTACCAGTTCTGATATTGTTGAAATAAAAAATCCCGGCGCAGATGCCGGGATTTTTTTTGCCTGGAGGGGGTCGGGTTTACTGCCCTCACCCCATCCCTCGCGAAGAGAGAGAGAAATATCGCGATTACGCCGTCAGCTTAACCGCTTCGCTGGAAAAGTTATCCGCGGGTTCAAGCTTCAGATCCAGGGTGGCCAGCAGTGCTCTTGCCTTTTCGAGGTACTCTTTCAAAGTATGCTCCAGGCGGTCGATCACTTCCTGGTCTTTGATGGGGGCTGTTTGCCAGTAGCCGTCTTTATTAAACAGGCCGAACTGGTAGCTATACGTAAAACGTTTTTCTTCCGCTTCCATTTCCATCCACCAGCCCCAGAATTCACGTTTTTCGGGTGCAGGCTTCACGTTGACGCATACAGCCAGGCAGTCGAAAAAAAAGCGATTTTCTTCACACTGCTCTTCTCGAATATACGGGCCGAGAGCCATAAACTTCTTGATCAGTCTACTTTTCGGGTGTCCACTCGGTAACGTCATTGCGATCTCCTTTTGTGAAGCCACTGTTTTACCAAACCAGCAAAATTTAGCAATCTATTAACACAATCTCTGCGCGATCCAGCGTGTGATCTCTCTCAATGCTTTGTCAAAATTCTGGTACACCGGGCTGAACGGTACCTCAAGCAATTTGCCATCCGCAGATGACGAAGTGATTAAGCGTGACTCCTCTTCGGGACTGAAGGGATCGTTTTTCCAGTACCCTGACATCATCGGCGTAGGGCAACGCCGTCCCAGCAACCCCTGCGTTTTTAGCGAGTAACGATTGAGTTCAACGCGCAGCGCTTCGTCTGATGCATCATGCATGCCAAGGCGACTGGCCAGCACATCAAGGTACATTTCCGGCACGCGGCCCTGCCGGGTCGGATCGCTGAGCAGAGCGTGCACCACCGGGCCGAGACAGGCGACGGCCTTCAGGCGTGAAGCTTCAAGGTAAGCCAGACGCACGGCGACGTTGGCGCCAAAGCGGAAGCCAAATGCAGCAACACGCGTGTGGTCAACCCATGGAATGTTTTCCAGCGCTTTTAGTGCATGCTGGTGCAGAAGACTCGAGTCCTGAGTCAGTTTCCATTTGGATGAAAAGCCAATTGAGGGCATATCCAGCGTCAGCATCGCGATCCCTTTTGGTGCGAAGTAACGCTCATACAGGCTGTAATAGTCGATTTGCAGTGAATCCAGCCCGCCGCACATCAGAACGGTCGGGAACGGACCTTCGCCTTCTGGCATATGCAGGAACCCGGTGACGGGCGCGCCACCCGGGATGGTAAATTCCAGCTCGCGCATCCGGCCCGGCAAGCGTTGAGCGGCCTCTTCGTAGGCGCGATTCGCCAGCGCCTGAGCCTGCTCGGCGAGCTCATCACCTTTCAAATGCGGGTATGCGGCAATAGCATAGAGGTTGGCTGCATGCAGCCAGTGTTTGCCGCTGAGCGTGGCGTCCTCTTCCTGGCTGGCTTTTTGCTGCCAGAGCATCGCCTGTTTAGACCATTCGTAGATCCAGTTCCCCCCGCGATAACCCACGACCGTATCGTAGAGTTCACTGTCGGTGCGCTCGGCTTCGCTCATCACGATACGCGCCTGCACATCAAGGATTTCACGGGGATCAATACCGCGCCAGATCCACATCAGACGGTTAATCATGCGGTACCAGTGGGGCACGTTTTTACCGTCTAATGCAGACTGGACGGCAGGCATGGTCCCCGGATTAAACCGGCGCACCAGCGTCGACGTTTCAGGATGTTTGAAACGGGGTTTGAAGAGAGTCTCGGTGAGATTCGCCTGCGTCATTACGTTGCCTCCATGAATACGTCATATAGAGACCATTGTAACGCGCGTCAGACTAAAAAAAACAACGCCCGGTATCACCGGGCGTTAAATAAGTGCGTAAGAGAATTAACGACCAGAGATTGGCGGTACGAATACCACGCCCATATCCCATGGTTGTTCAATCCAGGTATCCTGAGGGATATCAATCACGTAATCGTCAACCAGCGGACGGCCTGCTGGCTTCGCGAAGATGGTGACGAAGTGGGCTTTTGGATACATTTCGCGGATAGCCACCGCGGTACCGCCGGTATCAACCAGGTCGTCGATAACGATGAAGCCTTCACCGTCGCCTTCCGCACGTTTCAGCACGGTCAGCTCACGCTGGTTGTCATGGTCATAGCTGGAGATGCATACGGTATCGACATGACGAATACCCAGCTCACGTGCCAGCAACGCCCCCGGTACCAGACCGCCACGGCTGACGGCAATAATGCCTTTCCACTGTTCGGAAGGCATCAGACGCGCAGCCAGTTTGCGTGCGTGAATCTGCAACATGTCCCAGGTGACGACGTATTTTTCGCTCATGTGAAGTGTCCCAGCCTGTTTGTATACGGCTTAAAAAGTGTTCGAGGGGGAAATAGGTTGCGCGAGATTATAGAGATCTGACGCACTAAAAACCAGTGTTTAGCGCCCGGAGCCTGAGTTTTTACATGCTTTATGCTACCAGCCATCGGAGAAAGTGGTATTCTCAGTTGCATCTCGCAAGCCTGTCTTGTGGTAACTATTAACCTGCTAACCCTGTGACCTGCAACTCGCTTTGCAGGGCATCGACAAGGAGACTTATCGTGTCTGAACTGTCTCAATTATCTCCACAGCCACTGTGGGATATTTTTGCCAAAATCTGTTCCATTCCCCACCCTTCCTACCATGAAGAACAGCTTGCCGAACATATTATGGGCTGGGCGAAGGAAAAAGGTCTGCATGCTGAACGCGACCAGGTTGGCAACATTCTGATCCGCAAACCGGCGACCGCAGGCATGGAAAACCGTAAACCGGTTGTGCTGCAGGCGCACCTGGACATGGTTCCACAGAAAAACAACGACACCGTTCACGACTTCACCAAAGACCCTATCCAGCCTTACATCGATGGCGACTGGGTGAAAGCGCGCGGCACGACCCTTGGTGCAGATAACGGCATTGGCATGGCGTCTGCTCTGGCGGTCCTGGCGGACGACAGCGTTGAGCACGGTCCGCTGGAAGTGCTGCTGACCATGACGGAAGAAGCAGGCATGGACGGCGCGTTCGGTCTGCAGGCGAACTGGCTGCAGGCGGACATTCTGATCAACACCGACTCTGAAGAAGAGGGTGAGATCTACATGGGCTGCGCCGGCGGGATTGATTTCATCACGACCCTGCCACTGTCCCGCGAAGCGATCCCTGCTGGTTTCCAGACCTTCAAGCTGACGCTGAAAGGGCTGAAAGGCGGTCACTCCGGTGGTGATATTCACCTGGGTCTGGGCAACGCCAACAAACTGCTGGCACGCTTCCTGGCTGGCCACGCGGCTGAGCTGGATCTGCGTCTGGTGGATTTCAACGGCGGCACACTGCGCAATGCCATTCCGCGTGAAGCCTTCACGACCGTGGCAGTACCCGCTGCAAAAGCTGACGAGCTGAAAAAGCTTTCCAGCGTGTACCTGGATATCCTGAAAAACGAACTGTCAGCGAAAGAGAAGAACCTGACCGTGGTGCTCGAGTCCGTGACTACCGACAAAGCGGCGCTGACCTCCCCGTCTCGTGACGCCTTCGTTCAGCTGCTGAACGCGACGCCAAACGGCGTGATTCGTAACTCAGACGTCGCGAAAGGCGTGGTTGAAACCTCCCTGAACGTGGGCGTGGTCACCATGAGCGATGACAGCGCGGAGATCATCTGCCTGATCCGTTCGCTTATCGACAGCGGTAAAGAGTATGTGGTGAGCATGCTGGAGTCTCTGGGTAAACTGGCGGGTGCGCACACCTCCGCAAAAGGTAGCTACCCAGGCTGGCAGCCGGATGCAAGTTCCCCGGTGATGGCGCTGGTGCGTGAAACTTACCAGCGTCTGTTCAACAGTACCCCGAACATTCAGGTGATCCACGCCGGTCTGGAGTGTGGTCTGTTCAAGAAACCGTATCCGAACATGGACATGGTGTCTATCGGGCCAACCATTACCGGTCCGCACTCGCCGGATGAGCAGGTTCATATTGAAAGCGTGGGTCATTACTGGACTCTGCTGACTGAACTGCTGAAAGCGATCCCTGCTAAGTAATTCGCCGTATGATGCCCGGTAGCGCGTTGCCTGCCGGGCTGACAAATCCGCCTGCTATAACCCCAATACCAGCTGCCGCTCCAGTTGCGGGTCCAGCAGCGTCACATGTAACCCCACCAGCCTGACTCCCCGCCCTGCCCGCCGTTCTTCCCAGGCTTTTCTCGCAGTAGCGATAAGATCGTCTTTATTCAGTCGCGGCCAGACATGCTCCTGCGTCGTCTGCTGGAAATCATTAAACTTGAGCTTAACGCCCTGACGGGCAATCAGCAGATCGGGTTTTACTTTCGCTAACCGCCGCTCCAGTTCGGGATAAAGTTGGTCAGTGATAATGACTTCACACTCGGACCAGTCATGGATATCTTCCATCAGCGTGCGTTCAACCCCGACCGATTTACGCAGCCGCTCGCTGCTCACGCTGCGCTCATCAATTCCCTGACTGCGCTCCCACAGCACGCGACCAAACTTACCGAAACGCTTAAGCAGCATGGCCAGATCGCTTCGCTGTACATCTTCACAGGTCCGTAATCCCATACTTTCCAGCTTTGCAGCAGACACTTTCCCCACGCCGGGGATTTTGCCGAGCGGCAGCGTTTTTAAAAACGCCGGAACCTCTTCCGGAGTGATGACGTACTGACCATCGGGTTTATTCAAATCAGACGCTATTTTGGCGAGGAATTTCACCGGTGCGACGCCTGCGGAAGCGGTCAGATTGAGCTCGTTGAAGATAGTCCGGCGGATCTCCTGCGCCATTAACGTTGCGGAGCCGTGGCAGTGCAGGCTGTCAGTGACATCCAGGTAGGCTTCGTCCAGTGACAGAGGTTCAATCAGCGAGGTATAGCGAGAGAAGATCTCGCGGATATGCAGGGAGGCTTCTTTGTAGGCTTCAAATCGGCCGGGCAACAGCGTGAGATGAGGGCACAGCTTTAGCGCCATGGCAGTTGGCATAGCACTGCGCACGCCAAATTTGCGCGCAGGGTAGTTGGCGGTGCTGATCACACCGCGCTGGACACGGCTACCGCCAATCGCAATAGGTATATCCCGCAGCGCCGGATTGTCACGCATCTCCACTGCGGCAAAAAAGCAGTCCATATCGACATGGATTATTTTGCGCATAGTAAGCCCTCACTCATCACTGGATAAGTATACAGTAAAAAAATGAGAGTTGAGAAGTGTGTTTCCCCTCTCCTCCAGGAAGAGGGAAAACACCGGACTCACTACAGGATCCGCCGGGCCTCGCGCGCCATGCGTTTTTTACGGGCGTCGCAGGGTTCGGGGCAGTCGCACACTTTTTCCATCCCGAGCGCGGAGATACCACCACAGCTGCCCTGAATGCTTTTACGCTTTATGATCCAGCCCAGAGACATGCCGAGTACAACAAGCAAAAAAACCGCGAAAGTTGCCAGAAACGTCAGCATCATCACCCCCCGAAGTCATCCAGCAGGATGTTTTCATCTTCCACACCCAGATCTTTTAGCATCTTAATGACTGCAGCGTTCATCACTGGCGGCCCACACATGTAAAATTCGCAATCCTCTGGCGCAGGATGCTGCTTGAGGTAGTTTTCATAAAGTACGTTGTGGATGAACCCCGTGTGGCCGGTCCAGTTATCTTCCGGTTGCGGATCGGAGAGGGCCACATGGAAGGTAAAGTTTGGGTTTTCACGCGCCAGTTGCTCAAACTCATCATCATAGAACATCTCTCGCAGCGAGCGTGCCCCGTACCAGAAGCTGATTTTGCGCTTGCTCCCGAGGCGCTTGAGCTGGTCAAAAATGTGCGAACGCATCGGTGCCATGCCTGCGCCACCACCGATAAAGACCATTTCAGCCTCGGTCTCTTTAGCAAAGAACTCGCCAAACGGACCGGAGATGGTCACCTTGTCACCCGGCTTCAGGGACCAGATATACGACGACATGACGCCTGGGGGGGCATCAGGCACACTCGGCGGCGGCGTGGCGATACGCACGTTGAGCATAATGATGCCCTTCTCGTCCGGGTAGTTGGCCATTGAGTAGGCGCGAAGCGTCGGTTCTTTAACGTCAGACACAAAACGGAAAAGATTGAATTTGTCCCAGTCGGCACGGTACTCATCCGGAACGTCGAAGTCCGTATACGCCACGGTGTGCTCCGGGCACTCAATCTGGATGTATCCCCCGGCCCGGAACGGAACATCTTCCCCTTCCGGCACGCGCAGCTTCAGCTCTTTAATGAAAGTCGCTTTGTTATCGTTAGAGATAACCTCGCACTCCCATTTTTTGACCCCGAAGATCTCTTCCGGCAGCTCAATTTTCATGTCCTGGCGCACCGCGACCTGGCAGGCCAGACGGCAGCCCTCTTTCGCCTCACGCTTCGTGATATGCGCCAGCTCAGTGGGCAGAATATCACCGCCGCCCTCTTTCACCGTGACGCGGCACTGACCGCAGGAGCCACCGCCACCGCAGGCTGAGGAGACAAAGATCCCGTTGCCGGAGAGCGTATTGAGCAGTTTATCCCCCGCCTGCGTGCGGATCTGGTTTTGCGGCTCACCGTTGATATCAATCACTACGTCGCCGGAATTCACCAGCTTCTCGCGTGCCGCCAGAATCAGCCCTGACAACACCAGTACAATCAGCGTGAACATCACCACGCCAAGAATAATTTCCATCTGTTAGCCCTTATAGCTGCACACCGGAGAAGGACATAAAGCCCAGCGCCATCAGCCCGGTGGTGATAAAGGTGATCCCTAAGCCACGTAAACCCGCAGGCACATTGGCATATTTCATTTTTTCGCGGATCCCCGCCATGGTAACGATAGCCAGCATCCAGCCGATGCCGGAGCCGAAACCATACACAACGGATTCACTGAAGTTGTAATCACGCTGAACCATAAACGAGACGCCACCAAAGATGGCGCAGTTCACCGCGATCAACGGCAGAAAAATCCCCAGCGCGTTGTATAGCGACGGGAAATACCTGTCGAGGATCATCTCCAGGATTTGTACCAGCGCCGCAATCACACCGATAAAGGTGATGAAGTTCAGGAAGCTGAGATCGACACCGTCTACCAGCGCACCGTCGCGCAGCACAAAGTTGTACACCAGGTTGTTAATCGGTACAGATAAGCCGAGCACCACCGTGACCGCAACACCCAGACCAAACGCCGTCGATACCTTTTTGGAAACGGCAAGAAACGTACACATGCCCAGGAAAAACGCGAGTGCCATGTTTTCAACAAACACCGCGCGCACAAATAAACTCAGGTAATGAGCCATCGTCGGTTACTCCTTTTCCTGCTGTTCTGGCTTCAGGGTACGAATCAGCCAGATCAGCAAACCGATAATGAAAAATGCGCTTGGGGCCAGCAGGAAGAGTCCGTTTGGCAGATACCAGCCGCCGTTTTGTACCGTGTCCAGCACCGTGACGCCAAACAGCTTACCGCTGCCGATCAGCTCGCGCAGGAACCCAACGGTCAGCAGGATAACGCCGTAACCGAGACCGTTACCGATCCCGTCCATAAAGCTCGCCAGCGGAGGCATTTTCATCGCATAAGCTTCGGCACGCCCCATCACGATGCAGTTGGTGATAATCAGACCGACAAACACCGAGAGCTGTTTTGACGTTTCATACGCGAAAGCGCGCAGTAGCTGATCGACCACGATCACCAGCGACGCGATGATCGCCATCTGCAGAATGATCCTCACGCTATTCGGGATGTGGTGGCGGATCATGGAGATAAACATGCTGGAAAATGCCGTCACCAGCGTGACCGCGACGGTCATGACCAGCGCGGTTTCCAGTTTTGTCGTGACCGCCAGCGCCGAACAGACGCCCAGTACCTGTAAGGTAATAGGGTTATTCGCCAGCAGCGGACCGATGAGCACCTTTTTGACTTCTTTCAGTTCACCCGTATCAGCCATTGTTCAGCGCTCCTTCACGTACGTTTTTCAGGAAAGGACCAAAGCCCAGCTCGCCCATCCAGAAATCAAAACTGTGCTGCACCCCTTTTGACGTGAGCGTTGCCCCGGAAAGCCCATCTACGGCATATTCGTCACCCGGACGCGCAGCCCCTTTCATCACCTTCAGGGCATGCAGGCCGTTATCGTCGAGCACTTTCTTGCCGACAAACTGCGCGCGCCAGTTAGGGTTTTCAACCTCACCGCCGAGCCCCGGCGTTTCGCCCTGGTCATAATAGGTAATCCCTTTCACCGTGCGACCATCCGTATCGAGTGCCACAAAGGCGTACATCATCGACCATAGCCCGTTGCCGTATATCGGCAGCACGACCTCCTGCACCCGCTTTTGCTCATCGCGCACAAGGTAAATTTCGGCGAGGTTACTGCGACGCTTGATGCCAGCGGGATCTTGCGATGCCTCCAGCGTCAGGCTCATCTCAGGATCTTTCAGTGCCAGTGCCTGGTTAAATTTCGTCGGGTCTTTATCCAGCAACTGGCCGGTTTTTAAATCCACCAGACGCGCCGAAATTCGCTCCGCGAAGAGTTCAGCCACGTCGTCTGTACTCATCCCTTCCTGCATTAACCCGGCCACAGCCAGGATGTTGCGTTGTTTATCCAGCGCACGCTGCTCCTGTTGCCGTGGTTTTAATCCCACGGCAGAGCCAGCCACGACAATGGAACAGACCAGGCAAAGGACCAGCACCACCAGCAGCGTTTTGCCGATGCTGTCGTTATTCTTGCTTTCAGCCACGCGCTTTCCTCCGCTTAACGTTGGCGCGCACGACCAGATAGTCGAAGAGCGGCGCAAACAGATTGGCAAACAGAATGGCCAACATCATCCCTTCCGGATAAGCCGGGTTGACCACGCGAATCAGGACACACATCGCACCAATGAGCACGCCATAGCTCCATTTACCTTTGTCGGTAAAGGACGCAGAGACAGGATCGGTGGCCATGAACATCATGCCGAAAGCGAACCCACCCAGCACCAGATGCCAGTACCAGGGCATGGAGAACATCGGGTTGGTGGCGGAACCGATGAAATTGAACATCGTGGCTGTTAACACCATGCCAATCATTACCCCTGCTACAATGCGCCACGACGCGACGCGTCCGAAGAGAATGATGGCGCCACCGAGTAAAATCATCAGCGTGGAAACTTCCCCAACAGAGCCGGGAATGTTGCCAATAAAGGCATCCAGCCAGGTCACGGGTTGACCCGTGGCGTTGTTAACCAGCGTTTCGCCCCCGTGCGCGGCCCACTGTGAAAGCGGCGTCGCACCCGAGAACCCATCCGCGGCCGTCCACACCAGGTCGCCCGAAATTTGCGCCGGATACGCAAAGAACAGGAAAGCTCGCCCGGCCAGCGCCGGGTTGAGGAAGTTGCGCCCGGTACCACCGAAGATCTCCTTGGCAATCACCACGCCAAAACTGATCCCCAGTGCCGCCTGCCAAAGCGGCAGCGTTGGTGGAACAATCAGGGCAAACAGAATCGACGTCACGAAGAAGCCTTCGTTGATCTCATGTTTGCGAATAATGGCGAACAGCACTTCCCAGAAGCCCCCCACGATAAACACCGTGATGTAGATTGGCAGGAAGAATACGGCTCCCAGCGTCATCATGCTTATCCAGCCGGCATCGGCTGCAAAGCTGACGCCTAACGTCTGGGCCAGGCGGTAGTGCCAGTCCGACTGGATAACCTGAGCCAGCTGTGGGGCATCATATAAATGATGCAGCGCCGGAATGGTCTGCAGGCCAACGTTGTACATACCCCAGAACATGGCCGGGAAGACCGCAAACCAGACCAGAATCATCATTCGTTTGAGGTCGATAGCATCGCGAACGTGTGCCGCCCCTTTTGTTACCAGCCCCGGCGTGTAGAAAATGGTCGCCGTTGCTTCATACAGCGGGTAGTACTTCCTGAGCTTCCCGTGCGTAAAGTGCGGCTCTATTTTTTCAAAGAGGTGTTTTAAGCCCATCAGTTATCCTTCCTGCTCAATGCGGGTTAACACCTCGCGCAATACCGGTCCATATTCGTATTTTCCCGGACAGACATAGGTACAGAGCGCCAGATCTTCTTCGTCAAGCTCGAGGCACCCCAGCGCCTGGGCACTGTCGGTGTCGCCGGCCAGCAGATCGCGCAGCAGCAGAGTTGGCAGAATATCCAGCGGCATAACGCGCTCGTAGTTGCCAATCGGAACCATGGCGCGCTCTCCGCCGTGGGTGCTGGTCGAGAAATTAAAGAGTTTGCGACGCAGGAAGTGCCCAAGGGTGGTGCGGGTCACGGAATACTTCTCAGCGCCCGGCAGAACCCAGCCGAACAGCTCTTTCTCGCGACCTTCCAGAACCACACTGACCTGCAGGTGGAAGCGCCCAAGATACGCCTGCGCGCCAGCCGCATGACGGCCACTGAGCACCGAGCCAGAAATCAGGCGGTTTTCACCCTCTTTCGTTTCACCGGCAAGCAGTTCATTAATGTCCGCACCCAGCAGCGTTTTCACCAGGCGTGGATTTGCTGCCTGTGGCCCGCCGAGGGCGATCACCCGTTCAGCGCACAGTTCACCGGCGGTAAAGAGCTTACCAATGGCAATCACGTCCTGATAATTCAGATGCCAGACCTGTTTCGTCAGGCTCACCGGCTCCAGGAAGTGGATATGCGTTCCGACTAACCCCGCCGGGTGCGGGCCTGCAAACGCATTAAACGTAACTTGCCCCTGCGGATGGCCCCCGAGTTTGCCGCCGCCCGCCTGACAGACGTGGACCTTCCCCGAGGTCAGACGGGTTAACACGGTTAGCCCGGCATCAAACGCGTTACGCTGCGCCAGAATAATGGGCTCCGGGTCCGCGCTGAGCGGGTTGGTATCAATGGCAGTGACGAAAATAGCGGCCGGAAGCGTATCCGGAACAGGCGATTTGCTGAAAGGTCGCGTGCGAAACGCCGTCCACAAGCCGGACGCCAGCAGTTGTGCCTGAACGGCTTCCCGGCTCAGGGCGGCGAGGTCCGCTGCGTCGAAACGGGAAAACTCACGTTGTTCGTCGCCTTCAATACGGATAACCACCGACTGCAGGACGCGACGTTCACCGCGATTGATTGCCACCACGGTACCGCTCGCGGGGGCCGTAAACATAACGCCAGGATTTTTTTTGTCCTCGAAGAGCGCCTGTCCTTTAATGACGCGATCGCCTTCCTGCACCAGCATTGAGGGACGCATTCCCAGGTAGTCGTCGCCCAAAATGGCGACATGGCGGACACTTGCGCCAGGCGAAACGTGCGGCTCGGGCACGCCTGCAATCGGCAGATCAAGTCCTTTTCTGATTTTAAACATGTGGTTAGCAAGCTTCCATGAACTTCAATCCAGAGGGGGCGAAGTGTACCATTTTCGCTGTTTTTCGGGCACCAAAACCTCGGTTGCAGGCGCTAAAGTGCGAGGTATTACGCAAAGTTCCTGGAGCCAACGCGATTTTGATGGTTTATAAAGTAAAACTAATTTGTAAACTCACCGTCCGGCTCTTGCGAAAATCTATGGCGGTGCTAATGTGAGCGCACCTAACAGAATAATCTGATTTCGGGTCTCTTTTGCCGTCCTGGCAATTTGGTCTTAGTTTTATCAAGGAACTAGTAGTATGCGTAAAATCGCATTGTTCATTGCGATGCTCCTGATTCCGTGCGTATCGTTTGCCGGGCTGCTCAGCAGCAATAGCTCAACCACGCCGGTCAGCAAAGAATATAAACAGCAGTTAATGGGATCACCGGTTTATATTCAAATCTTCAAGGAAGAACGCACACTCGATCTGTTTGTAAAAATGGGCGAGACATATCAGCTGCTTGATAGTTACAAGATTTGTAACTACTCCGGTGGTCTGGGGCCAAAACAGCGTCAGGGCGATTTCAAAAGTCCGGAAGGGTTTTACAACGTTCAGCGTAGCCAGCTAAAACCTGACAGCCGCTTCTATAAAGCCATTAACATTGGCTTCCCGAACGCCTATGACCGTGCCCACGGTTATGAAGGCAAATACCTGATGATCCACGGTGCATGCGTGTCTATCGGCTGTTATGCGATGACCGATACCGGCATTGATGAGATTTTCCAGTTTGTCACCGGCGCACTGGTCTTTGGTCAGCCGAACGTTCAGGTCAGCATCTACCCGTTCCGCATGACCGATGCCAACATGGCGCGTCACAAGTACTCCTACTACGCGGATTTCTGGAAACAGCTGAAACCGGGTTACGACTACTTTGAGCAGACGCACAAGCCGCCGGTTGTCTCGGTTGTCGATGGCCGCTATGTGGTCAGCAAGCCGCTGAGCCACGAAGTCGTCCAGCCACAGCTGGCATCAAACTACTCGGTCCCCGAGACAAAATAAGACCCACTCGCCTGGCATAATCTTTTGCCAGGTTTCGTTGCCCGTCAGTGGCTGGGTCGCGATCACTGTGACCACATCATTCGGTGTGGTCTCTCGTTGAAAATCAATTTCCACATCCTGATCGAGCAGCTTGGCGACGCCAAACGGCGCGCGGCGCGTGATCCAGAACAGATTGGTCGAACAGAACGCCATCACATAACGCCCGTCAGACAGCAGCATGTTGAACACGCCCTTCTCACGCAGTTCTGATGCCAGCGACGCAATGTATTTGAAGACGGCGGTCATGTTGCCGGGCGTGCGCGGATAACGCTGCGTCAGCTTGTGCAGCAGCCAGCAAAACGCTTTTTCGCTGTCGGTCTCACCGACCGGACGGAAATTGCCCGTCTCCAGCGACTTATAGCCGGAGAGCTGGCCATTGTGCGCGTAGGTCCAGTGACGGCCCCACAGCTCGCGGGTGAACGGGTGGGTATTTTCCAGCGCCACTTCCCCACGGTTTGCCTGACGGATGTGGGCAATCACCGAGCGGGACTTAATGGGATAGTCCTGCACCAGTCTGGCAATCGGGGAATTAAAGCTGGGCTGGGGATCTTTGAATGTGCGACATCCTTTGCCTTCGTAGAAGGTAATGCCCCAGCCGTCTTTATGCGGCCCGGTGCCCCCGCCGCGCTGAACGAGCCCGGTGAAGCTAAAGCAGATATCGGTTGGCACATTGGCGCTCATCCCGAGCAATTCGCACATACATCACCTCCACAACAGCGGGGGCAATCATGCCCCCAGCGAAGTCTTACTTAACCATCTCTTTTTCGATCAGCTGGATCAGGATGTGGATCACTTTGATGTGAATTTCCTGAATACGGTCAGCATAACCGAAGTGTGGAACACGGATTTCGATATCCGCCGTACCGTCCATCTTACCGCCATCTTTACCGGTCAGGGTGATGACTTTCATCCCTTTTTCACGCGCTGCGGCAATCGCTTTGATCACGTTAGCCGAGTTTCCGGACGTCGAAATACCCAGCAGCACGTCACCTTCGCGGCCCACGGCTTCGACGTAGCGAGAGAAGATATAGTCATAACCAAAATCGTTACTGACGCAGGAAATGTGGCTCACATCGGAAATCGCAATCGCCGGGTAGCCCGGACGGTTTTCACGATAACGCCCGGTCAGCTCTTCTGCAAAGTGCATCGCATCACAGTGGGAACCACCGTTACCACAGGAGAGCACTTTACCGCCGGCCTTGAAACTGTCGGCCAGCAGGACCGCTGCGCGCTGAATAGCGTGAATATTGGCATCATCTTTCAGAAAGTTAGCCAGCGTTTCCGCCGCTTCGTTCAGTTCGTTACGAATAAGATCCTGGTACATGAGGATAATCCTTCAGTATTGATGAAATAACACAGTGGAGTGTACCGGATAGCGGGAAAAGCGAGAAGCTAAAGCCATGCGAATCGTCTGGCGTTTTGCGTTTTCGTGCCGGCTTAAACCTGAACAATGTGAACCAGGTTGTAATTATTTTGTAAACACATTGCTAAAGGAAATAACATCAACTACAACCATATCATCACAAGTGGTCAGACCTCCTACAAGCAAGGGAGCTTTTCTTTATGATGATTTTGAGCATTCTCGCAACCGTTGTTCTGCTCGGTGTGCTGTTCTATCACCGGGTGAGTTTATTCCTGAGCAGTCTGATTCTGCTGGCCTGGACGGCTGCGCTTGGCGTCGCTGGCCTGTGGAATATCTGGCTTTTAGTCCCGCTGGCTATCATTCTTCTGCCGTTTAACTTTACGCCGATGCGTAAATCGATGATCTCCGCGCCGGTGTTCAAAGGCTTCCGCAAAGTGATGCCGCCCATGTCGCGTACGGAGAAAGAAGCGATTGATGCCGGTACCACCTGGTGGGAAGGCGACCTGTTCCAGGGCAACCCGGACTGGAAAAAGCTGCACAACTATCCGCAACCGCGTCTGACCGCTGAAGAACAGGCCTTTATTGATGGTCCGGTGGAAGAAGCGTGCCGCATGGCAAATGACTTCGCGATTACCCATGAAATGGCGGACCTGCCGCCAGAACTGTGGGCGTATCTGAAAGAACATCGCTTCTTCGCGATGATCATTAAGAAAGAGTACGGCGGTCTGGAGTTTTCCGCTTACGCTCAGGCCCGCGTCCTGCAAAAACTGGCAGGCGTTTCCGGGATCCTGGCGATCACCGTTGGCGTGCCGAACTCGTTAGGCCCGGGCGAACTGCTGCAACACTACGGTACCGAAGAGCAGAAAGATCACTACCTGCCGCGTCTGGCACGCGGCCAGGAAATTCCGTGCTTCGCGCTGACCAGCCCGGAAGCGGGTTCCGATGCGGGTGCGATCCCGGATACCGGCGTCGTCTGCATGGGTGAATGGCAGGGCCAACAGGTGCTGGGTATGCGCCTGACCTGGAACAAACGTTATATTACGCTCGCCCCTATCGCGACCGTGCTGGGCCTGGCCTTTAAGCTCTCCGATCCGGAAAAACTGCTGGGCGGTGAAGAAGATCTGGGCATTACCTGTGCGCTGATCCCAACCTCCACCCCAGGCGTTGAAATTGGTCGTCGCCACTTCCCGCTGAACGTACCGTTCCAGAACGGCCCAACCCGCGGCAAGGATATCTTTGTACCGATTGACTACATCATCGGTGGTCCGAAAATGGCCGGTCAGGGCTGGCGCATGCTGGTGGAATGTCTGTCGGTTGGCCGCGGTATTACCCTGCCGTCGAACTCGACCGGTGGTTTGAAATCTGTCGCGATGGGGATTGGTGCATACGCCCATATCCGCCGTCAGTTCAAAATCTCTATCGGCAAGATGGAAGGGATCGAAGAGCCGCTGGCACGTATCGCAGGCAACGCCTACGTGATGGATGCTGCCGCCTCCCTGATTACCTACGGCATTATGCTGGGCGAAAAACCGGCCGTGCTGTCAGCTATCGTGAAGTATCACTGTACCCACCGCGCACAGCAGTCAATCATTGATGCAATGGATATCGCGGGCGGTAAAGGCATTATGCTCGGCGAGGGCAACTTCCTGGCGCGCGGCTACCAGGGCGCACCGATTGCCATCACCGTTGAAGGGGCAAACATCCTGACCCGCAGCATGATGATCTTCGGCCAGGGGGCAATCCGTTGCCATCCTTATGTGCTGGAAGAGATGGCCGCCGCGCAGAATAACGACGTGGATGCTTTCGACAAACTGCTGTTCAAACATATTGGTCACGTGGGCAGTAATAAGGTACGCAGCTTCTGGCTGGGTCTGACGCGCGGTCTTACCAGCGCCACGCCAACCGGTGATGCGACCAAGCGTTATTACCAGCATCTTAACCGCCTGAGCGCCAACCTCGCTCTGCTGTCAGATGTTTCTATGGCGGTGCTGGGCGGTAGCCTGAAGCGTCGTGAGCGTATCTCTGCCCGCCTGGGTGATGTGCTGAGCCAAATCTTCCTGGCCTCTGCGGTCCTGAAACGCTACGACGATGAAGGCCGTCAGGAAGCCGATCTGCCGCTGGTTCACTGGGGTGTTCAGGATGCGATGTATCAGGCGGAACAGGCCATTGACGATCTGCTGGCGAACTTCCCGAACCGCTTTGTTGCAGGCGCCCTTCGCGTGGTGATCTTCCCGACCGGTCGTCATCATCTGGCGCCGTCTGACAAACTGGATCACAAAGTGGCGAAGATCCTGCAGGTACCGAGCGCAACCCGTTCCCGTATCGGCCGCGGTCAGTATCTGGCTCCCACGCCGCATAACCCGGTTGGTCTGCTGGAAGAAGCGCTGCTGGACGTGATGGCTGCCGATCCCATCCACCAGAAGATCTGCAAACAGCTGGGCAAAAACCTGCCGTTCACCCGCCTGGATGAACTGGCGAAACAGGCCCTGACGGGCGGGATCATCAACAATGATGAAGCCGCTCTGCTGGTGAAAGCAGAAGAGAGCCGTCTGCGCAGCATTAACGTGGATGATTTCGACCCGGATGAGCTGGCGACACAGCCGGTAAAGCTGCCGGAGAAGGTCCGCAAACCTGAAGCTGCATAACGCGTTTCGCTTCTACAAACCCCGCCACGCGCGGGGTTTTTTATTGCCACATTTTCTCTTTATGTCGTGCTACAGTGTCAAAAAGTGGTCGTTTGAGGAGTCTGAATTGTGTCTGGTCTGAAGATTTCGATTTTGCAGCAACCTTTAGTGTGGATGGACGGCCCTGCCAACCTGCGCCACTTTGATCGTCAACTGGAAGGCATTACCGGGCGTGATGTGATTGTCCTGCCGGAGATGTTCACTACCGGCTTCGCCATGGAAGCGGCGCAACAGTCAATGCCACAGCAAGAGGTGGTCGCCTGGATGCACGCCAAAGCGCAGCAAACCAATGCGCTGATTGCCGGCAGCGCTGCGCTGCAAACCGAACGCGGGCCGGTCAACCGCTTCCTGCTGGTCGAGCCGGAAGGGAAAGTGCATTTCTATGATAAACGCCACCTGTTCCGCATGGCAGATGAACATCATCACTATGAAGCGGGTGATGCGCGCGTGGTGTTCGAATGGCGCGGCTGGCGTATTCTGCCGCTGGTTTGCTACGACCTGCGCTTCCCGGTGTGGTCACGCAACCGCAACGATTACGACCTGGCGCTGTATGTCGCCAACTGGCCTGCCCCGCGATCCCTGCACTGGCAGTCGCTGCTGGTCGCACGCGCCATTGAAAACCAGGCGTATGTGGTCGGCTGTAACCGCGTGGGGACTGATGGCAACGGGCATCATTATCGGGGGGATAGCCGGGTGGTGAACCCGCAGGGTGAAATTATTGCCACCGCCGAGCCGCATCAGGCAACGCGCATTGATGCTGAGTTGTCACTGACGGCCCTGAAGGAATATCGCGAGAAGTTTCCGGCCTGGCAGGATGCGGATCCGTTTAGCATTGGATAACGGTTCCCCTCCCTCTCACAGGTAGAGGGAGGGGACATCATTAACTCACCAGCGCCTGCCCGTCTTTGCGGCTCTCTGTCGCCGCCACATAATGCCCTTCCGGCATACGATAAATCACCTGCGCGCCGCCGAAGTTGTAATCCTGGAGCGGATCTTCCACCACGATCTGGTGCCCGCGCTCACGCAGTGCGGCGATAGTATTGCGATCGAACGTCGATTCGACGATCACTTCCCTGCCCTGCACCACGCGCCAGCGAGGCGCATCAATTGCCGCCTGCGGGTTTTGCCCGTGCAGCATGATGCGCAGCGCCATCTGCATATGCCCCTGCGCCTGCATTGGCCCGCCCATGACGCCAAAGGACATCAGCGGTTTACCGTTGCCATCCATCGCAAAGCCCGGAATGATGGTGTGGAACGGACGCTTACTGCCCGCCAGCGCATTCGGATGGTTTGGATCCAGCACAAAGCCACAGCCGCGGTTTTGCAGACTGATCCCGGTCTCCGGCACCACAATCCCGGATCCAAAGCCCATATAGTTGGACTGAATAAAGGAGATCATCATACCGCTGGAATCTGCAGCGCTCAGGTAGACCGTGCCGCTCTGCGTCGGCGAACCGTAGACGAAATCGGAGGCGTTATCGGGGTCGATAAGCGCCGCGCGCGACGCCAGGTAACGATCGCTCAGCAACGCCTGGGCCGCGAACTCCATGTGTTCTTCATCAGCGACGTAGCGATCGAGATCCGCCAGCGCCAGTTTCATCGCTTCAATAGACAGATGAAGCGACTGCACGGAATCCGGATGATGTTTTTCAATTCCACACTGCTCCAGAATACCGAGCGCAATCAGCGTGGCGATGCCCTGCCCGTTTGGCGGCAGCTCCTGCACCGAACCACCGGCAAAATCACGCGACAGCAGTTCTACCCAGTCCACACGATGATTGGCCAAATCCTCTGCTGTCAGGTGCGCGCCATGCTCTTTCGCGAAAGCGGCAATTTTCTGCGCCAGCTCGCCGCGGTAAAACGCTTCACCGTTGGTTCTGGCAATCAGCTCCAGCGAATGAGCCTGCGCCGGGTTACGGAAGATCTCGCCAACCCGGGGAGCACGCCCTTCCGGTGCAAAGCAGGCGCTAAAGCCTGGCTGATCTTTCAGCTTGTTATAACCCCGCTGCCAGAGATGCCCAATCAACGGGGAGACCGGAAAACCGTTACGCGCATACTCGATGGCCGGTTGCGCCAGCGTAGTGAGCGGCAGCGTGCCAAAACGTTCTGCCAGCGCCACCCAGCCCGAAACCGCACCCGGCACGGTGACGGCATCCCAGCCAATTTCTGGCACCGCGGTTTTACCGGCAAACAGATCCGCATGCCAGCTGGCAGGCGAGCGGCCTGAGGCGTTCAGGCCGTGGAGTTTTTCACCATCCCAGACGATGGCAAAGGCATCGCTGCCAATACCGTTGCCGGTGGGTTCAACCACCGTCAACGCCATGGCGGTTGCAACCGCCGCATCAACCGCGTTCCCGCCGAGCTGCAGCATTTTCATTCCCGCCTGGGCCGCCAGCGGCTGAGATGTCGCCACGGCGTTGTGGCCCATCATCGGTGGGCGTCGTGAATCGTAACCGGAAGTGAAATCAAGCGCTTTGGTCATCATGACTCCTTAGTCATGGCGCGGATCGAGCGCATCGCGCAGCCCGTCGCCGAGTAAATTAAAGCCCTGCACGGCAAGAAAAATCGCCACACCGGGGAATACAGACATCCATGGAGCCTGCTCAAGGAAACCTTTCGCGGTATTAAGCATTGAGCCCCATGACGGGTTCGGCGGCTGCTGGCCTAACCCCAGAAACGACAGGCTGGCTTCAGCAATGATTGCCGAGGCAATGGCCAGCGTGGCCTGCACCAAAATCGGAGACATCACATTGGGCAGCACATACTTAATGATGATCCAGCGATCCGGCAGGCCAATCGCCCTCGCGCCGTCGATATACTCTTCGTTGCGAATGGCGATCACCTGGCCGCGCGTCAGGCGGGCGAAGATCGGCATTGCGGAGAGGCCAATGGCGATCATGGCGTTGGTCAGGCTTGGGCCCAGAAACGCCCCGAGCGCGATCGCCATGATCAGGAACGGACAGGCCAGCAGCGCTTCAATAAAACGCGAGATCACGCCGTCCCACATCTTCTGGAAGTAACCCGCCACCAGCCCCAGCGGAACGCCAATGACCACGGCGATCACCACCGACATACAGCCAGCCATCAACGACGTTCTCGCCCCCCAGATAATGCGGGACAAAATATCGCGGCCCAGTTCATCGGTCCCAAACCAGTACATCACCGAAGGCGCTTTACGCACCGCCAGGAAATTGGCTTTCACCGGATCAAAAGGCGCGATCCACGGTGCCAGCAGTGCCACCAGCACAAAAAAGCCCACCACTACGGCACCCATCACCGCGCTTTTATTGGCGAGAAATTTCTTCAGTACCCGGTTCTGCGCACGGGGCTGAACCGCGGCAATGGTTTGAGTTGTCAGTTCCGCCATGCTTAACCTCGCATTTTCGGGTTGATAAGAACGTAAAGCACGTCGGCCAGCAGGTTCAGCAGCAGGAAACCGATCGCCACGATAAGCACCACCCCCTGCACCACCGCATAGTCACGGTTAAAGACCGAATCGACGATCATCTTGCCGAACCCTGGAATGGTGAAGACCTGTTCGGTCAGTACCGCGCCACCCAGCAGTTCGCCGAACAGCAGCGTGGTCAGGGTGATCACCGGAACCAGCGCATTGCGAAACGCATGCTTTAAAATCACCGCCTTTGGCAACAGCCCTTTAGCCCGTGCGGTGCGGATGTAATCGGCCTTCATTACCGCGATCATGGAGGCGCGGGTATGGCGCATCAGCGTGGCCGCCAGCCCCGTTCCCAGTACCGAGGCAGGCAACAACAGCGTACGCAGGTTCTGGATCGGATCTTCACTAAACGGCACGAAACCCGATGCTGGCAGCCATTGCAGATTGACCGAGAAGACCAGAATCAACAGGATCCCGAGCCAGAAATGCGGTATCGAGATCCCCGAGATCGCCACAAAGTTGGCACCGTGATCGACCCAGCTGTTTTTGTTGACCGCCGCGAGGATCCCCATGCTGATGCCAAACACCAGAGCGATGATCATCGCCAGCAGCGACAGCTCCAGCGTCACCGGCAGTTTGCTGGCAATGAGCTGGGTGACCGGCTCGTGAGTGCGTAAGGAGACACCAAGATCGCCCTGCAGCGCGCGCGTCAGCCAGTTGAAGTACTGCACAGGGATGGGCGCATCGAGATTGAGCTCAGCACGCAGCTGGGCGATCACCGCCGGATCGCGCTCCTCCCCGGCCATGGCGATCAGCGGATCGCCGGGCAGCAGTTTTTGCAGGCCAAACACCATCATGCTCACCAGCAGTAAGGTCGGGATGGCCAGCAGCAGACGTTTGCAAATCAGTTCCAGCATGGGTTCTCCTCAGGCCAGTTATTTCGCCAGCGTCAGGCCAGCCAGACGCACAATGCCGTCCGGATACGGTTTAAAGCCCTGCACGCTCTTGTTCAGACCAAAAATACGCGGTTCAAAATAGAGGTAGGCAATGGGCATATCCGTCTGCAGCTGTTTCACCACCTTGTCGTATAGCGGCTGACGGACGGCTTTGTCGTTGCTCAGGCGCGCCTGCGTCAGCCATTCATCCACCTGCGCGTTACTGTAACGACCGTCGTTAAGGGTGCCTTTGCTGTTAATGAAGCCGTAGATACTGCCATCCGGATCCGGACGACCCGACCAGCCAGAGAAGCTCAGCTGATAATCACCGCTTTGCTGACGGTCGAGCAGCGTGGCGAACTCGGTCATTTGCAGGTTCAGGTTAAAGCCAGCCTCTGCGACCATCGCCTGCAGTACCTGACCGACCTGCTGTGAAGTTGGGTTGTTGGGCACCAGCAGATTGACGTTCAGCGGCGTAGTGACGCCTGCCGCTTTCAACAGCGCTTTGGCTTTGTCGACATCGCGTGGTGGCACCGGCAGGTTAACGTGATACGGACTTACGGTAGAAAACGCCTGGTTTGCCGGGGTGTACAGTCCCTCGAAGACCACCTGATTTAACGCATCGCGATCGATTGCCTGAGAAAATGCCTCACGCACGCGGGCATCCTTAAACGGATCGTTCGCCGGGACCTTTCCGTTATTGATATTGAAGGTAATGCCCTGATAACCCAGACCGGTCACCTTCGCCAGCGCCAGTTTGCTGTCGGCTTCTACGGTTTTCACGTCGCTTGCGGCAATGCCTTCCGTCAGATCAAGATCCCCTGCCCGCAGGTTAGCCAGACGCACGGAGGCATCCGGGATCGGCAGATAGATAATTTTGTCGAAATGGTAAGCGCCTTTGTTCCAGTAGTTGTCAAAACGCGTCAGAACGATACGGTCCTGCGAGACGCGGCTGTCGAACTTATAGGGGCCAGAGCAGACCGGATGGGCGGCAAAGTCAGGCTTTTTCGCGGCGTCGGGTGCCATCATCGCCCCGGCGCGATCGGTAAGCTGCATCAGCAGTGCGGCATCAGGTGTTTTCAGATGCAGGGCAATCTGCATCGGACCGGTAACCTCTACCGATTCCACCGAGGAGATCTCGCTTTTGCGCAGGGAGCCTTTTAGGGTCAACGCACGGTCGAGATTGTATTTCGCAGCAGCGGCATCGAATTTCTCGCCGTCATGGAAGGTCACACCTTCACGCAGGTCCATGGTCAGCGTTTTGCCGTCATCGCTCCAGGCCCATGACTTCGCCAGACCCGGCACCACTTTCAGATGCTCATCCACGTCCACCAGCCGGTCGCACAGAGACGCAAAGACGAAACGGCCATAATAGGTGCGCGCAAGATGCGGATCGAGCATGTCCGGATCCGCCCCCAGACCAATTCGCAGTACGCTTTCAGAATGGGCGGGCAGCGCCGCTCCAAGCAACATAACACTTCCCAGTACGGTCAAAAGAGAATTACGCATTGTCATTATCATGAGTTCCTTGAAGGAAGGGAGGAGTGAGTGGCCGCGTGTTCAAACAGCGCGCGGCGGCGCAGAAAGGCTGCGGATGGCGGTGCTATCTGGATAACACTGCGATCGCGGTTAATCTCCTGCCAGCGATGGCAGGCAATCTGGCGTCCCCCGTCCAGCACCTGATTGATCGGCTCGACCTGGCGACATTCATCCGTGGCATACGGACAACGGGTATGGAAACGGCAGCCTGACGGTGGGCTGGCCGGGTTCGGTAAATCCCCCTGCAGCAGAGGTGCCACACGCGGCGCGCCTGGCTGCATCTGGGGGGCGGAGGCGATTAACGCCTGCGTATAGGGGTGTAGCGGGGCATCAAAGATTTCGTCGACGGTCGCAAGCTCAACAATTTGACCGAGATACATCACCGCCACGCGGTCACTCATATGGCGGATAACCGCCAGGCCATGGGCAACAATCACCATTGTCAGCCCCAGCTGATGCTTCAGACTTTCCAGCAGGTTGACCACCTGCGCCTGAACCGAGACATCCAGCGCGGAGACCGGCTCGTCCCCCAGCAACAGCTTTGGCCCGGAGGCCAGCGCACGCGCAATACCGATTCGCTGACGCTGCCCTCCGGAAAATTCGTGCGGATAACGTTGCGCCCAGGCCGCTGGCAGCCCTACGGTGTTAAGCAGTTCCGCCACCCGATATTGCCTGTCGGCTTTCTTCATCGACTGGTGTAGCCACAGCGGCTCACCGACGATCTGCTCGACTGTCATGCGCGGGTTTAACGATGCGAAAGGATCCTGAAAGATGATCTGCAGCTCCCGCCGCAGCTGGTTCAGACGCGCTCCCGAGGCATGAGTGATCTCTTCACCCTGATAAAATACGCGTCCTTCGCTGGCCGCCAGCAGCCGCAGAAGAAGACGGCCCAGCGTCGATTTTCCGGATCCGGACTCGCCCACAATCGCCAGCGTTTCACCAGGCATGACGGAGAGGGAGACGCGATCGACCGCGGTGACAAAACGTGCTGGGGTAAACAGTTTTTTAGGGCCGGGAAAAAGCTTGCTCAGGTCCCGGGCTTCAAGAATGGGCGTCGTCATGCAATTTCTCCCAGCGCAATATGTTGTTCCAGCGGCACGCGGAAGCAGGCCACCTGATGGTCGGTCCCCATCGCCGTCAGCGACGGCTTTTCGTCATGACACCGCGTTTGCGCGAAGGGGCAGCGGGTAGCGAACCGGCACCCTTTGGGCATGGATTCCGGCAGCGGAACGGCACCGGGAATAGTGGAAAGCGCGCCTTTACGTGCGCCGAGGGACGGAATCGAGCCCATCAGTCCTATGGTGTACGGGTGTTGCGGGTCGGCAAAAATGGCCTCCACGCTCCCCTGCTCTACCACCTGTCCGGCATACATTACCGCCACCTGCTGCGCGACTTCCGCCACCACGCCCAGATCGTGGGTGATCATTAACACCGCCGTACCGGTCTCTTCTTTGAGGGTATTAAGCAGCGCGAGGATCTGCGCCTGAATGGTCACATCCAGCGCGGTTGTCGGCTCGTCGGCAATCAGCAAACGTGGATGGTTAATCAGCGCCATCGCAATCATCACGCGCTGACGCATCCCCCCGGAAAGCTGGTGCGGATACGCTTTCAGGCGCATCTCTGCCGCCGGGATCTGCACCTTCTCCAGAATCTGCAGCGCAACCTTCATCGCCTCTGCACGAGAAAGTTTCTGATGGCGCATCACCGCTTCACTGAGCTGGTCTCCCAGCGTGAAGGCAGGGTTGAGCGAGGTCATTGGCTCCTGGAAAATCATTGCCAGTTCGCTGCCGCGAAGATCGGCATATTCCCGCGGTGAAAGCTTTCGTAAGTCGTGACGACGGAACTGCATCTCGCCGCTGACGATCTGTGCGCTGGCGGGCAGTAAGCCCATCAGCGCTAATGAGGTGATACTTTTCCCGCAGCCGGATTCCCCCACCAGCGCCAGCGTTTCTCCCGCGCTGACCGTCAGTGAAATACCATCAAGCACGCTCACCGGAGAGCCGGCGAACGTTACGTTAAGATTTTGCAGCCGCAGTACAGGCGTGGGGTCCTTAAACGGGATCGTCGTCATAGCGTGAAGTCGTCCTCAAGGTGAATAGCCTGAATCAGGGCTGACTGCAGGCTAAGCAGGTGTTCGCGCATGGCGGCCGCTGCTTCATTAGGCTGGCGATGGATAATCGCAGACATGATTTTTTGATGATGGTCGTTGTAGTGATCAACCCGCTCGGGTGTACGGGCTAATTCGCGCAAATGCTGCCAGCCCGGTTCACGTCTGACGGCATCAATGGCATCAAACAGGCCAAGCATCAGGCGATTACCGGCAGCCTCGGCAATGGCGCGGTGAAATGCGCTATCCCAGAGTTCGTTGAGATCGCGGTCGTCCGGGCTGACCTTATCAATGCGTTCCAGCATGCGCTGCATAAGCGCGAGGTTTTCCCTGGTGGCACGCAGTGCCGCAAGCCGGGCTAAGCCGGGTTCGAGCTGTAGACGAGCTTCCATGACTTCCAGAAGGTTGGTTTGCTGAACCAATCCCTGAAGGGCCAGAGGTTCAACAGGTGCAGACGGGCCTATAAAGGTCCCTTTGCCCTGTTTACGCCAGATCCGCCCCTCCTCTTCCAGCACATCCAGCGCACGACGTACTTCACGTCGTCCTACGCCGAGAGTCTCCGACAGCTCACGTTCAGTGGGCAGCGGAGTGCCTGGTGTTGACTCATGCTGGTTGATCAGTCCGCGCAGCTGCTCAAGCGCGGTGCTGGAATTGGCCAGAAACCGTGACGGTTTTTCCATATTGGTTCGCTCGCTATCATCATTACTTTATTTTTATTAACGATAAGTTATTGATATGACGTGCTACTTACCGTGCTAATGATTAAGCAATAAACGAACCAATAAATCATTGGTTCATGAACTTTCTGAAGGGATGGAGATAAGCGAATGATTTTCTGTGAATTATTTTTTACAAAATTACACATTTGCTCCGCTGCCAAAAAGACAATCGGTGGCAAAATGCACAAATACGGTGCAAATTGTGCACTATCATTGATCAAATGTTAATTAATTGCACCACAGATATTAACTTTTTGTTAATAAAGACAGGGGGCGGATAAAGAAGATTTGCAGACGCAGAAACGACGAAGGCCTGAATCATTTCTGATTCAGGCCTTCTGAATAGTGGCGGAACGGACGGGACTCGAACCCGCGACCCCCTGCGTGACAGGCAGGTATTCTAACCGACTGAACTACCGCTCCACTGTTCCCGCTGGGGGAACGAGGCGCATATTACGGTTTGCCTCCGGACTCGTCAACGCTTTTTCTCACGTTTTGAATCGTTTGCTGCAAAATTCACCCAAACGATGATTTTACAGGCATTCTGGCCCTTTTTCAGGCCCGCCACATGCAGCTTCCGCCTTTCTTCTGCACTAAATCAAGACGGGATTCATGGTTAAGTAACTCTTCATCACTGGCTAAAACCACCCGCAAACGACTGGCCTGGCGAACAACACGTTGAATCCCCGCTTCCCCCTGCGTCTGCTGGGATTCATTTTCCATGCTGAACTTCATGGACGTCTGACCACCGGTCATCGCCAGGTAGACATCCGCCAGGATCTGGGCATCGAGCAATGCGCCGTGCAACGTTCGCTTGGTGTTATCTATTTCATAGCGAGAACAGAGCGCATCCAGGCTGTTACGCTTGCCAGGAAACATTTTCCTCGCCAGCGCCAGGCTATCGGTCACCTTACAGAACGTGTTCGTTTTCGGAATATCACGATGGAGCTTACTGAACTCATAGTCCATAAAGCCGATATCGAACGACGCGTTGTGAATGATAAGCTCGGCGCCTTTGATATATTCCAGAAACTCGTCTGCCACTTCCGCAAAGGTCGGTTTATCCAGCAAGAACTCATCAGCGATACCGTGCACGCCGAACGCTTCTGGGTCCACCAGCCGGTCGGGTTTGAGGTAGACATGGAAGTTGTTCCCCGTAAGACGACGGTTCACCACTTCAACGGCACCGATCTCGATGATCTTGTGCCCTTCGTAGTGCGCGCCGATCTGGTTCATACCGGTGGTTTCGGTATCGAGGACAATCTGGCGAGTAATTGCAGTGCTCATAGCGGTCATTTATGTCAGACTTATCGTTTAACTGAACGTTTCAAATACAGGAAGTCTACCAGAGATGCGTAAACAGGTAGAAATTTTCACCGATGGATCTTGCCTCGGCAACCCAGGGCCTGGCGGTTATGGCGCGATTATGCGCTATCGCGAGCATGAAAAAACTTTTAGCGAAGGCTATTTTCTGACCACCAACAACCGCATGGAGTTGATGGCCGCCATTGTGGCGCTGGAAGCGCTAAAAGAACACTGCGATGTGGTGTTGAGCACTGACAGTCAGTACGTACGCCAGGGGATCACCCAGTGGATCCACAACTGGAAAAAACGCGGCTGGAAGACGGCAGATAAAAAGCCGGTCAAAAACGTCGATCTCTGGAAACGTCTTGATGCTGCGCTGGGCCAGCACGAGATTAAATGGGAATGGGTTAAAGGTCACGCAGGCCACCCCGAAAACGAACGATGTGACGAACTGGCACGGGCAGCGGCATCCAACCCCGCTCATGAAGACACAGGCTATCAGCCCGAATCCTGATCAGGGTTTTCTGTACTGCCGCGTGGCGCCCACGGTCTGGCGAATGGGCGATTTCGATTTACTCTGCTTCATCGGATTAAGCGTAAGGGGGATGGTCCGCTTACGCGCGACAATAAACTGCATGCAGCCTAATGCCGGCAAATGGGTGCTCAGAACAACGCCCCCCTGCCGCGCCCAGGGAAGTACCTGAAAACCGCCCGAGCAGAGCACCTCAAAATTCAGCAGTGAAAGCCAGTCAAGCTGGCGCATCATCGTGAACATCCTGCTGTTATACGGCGGTGTCCGGCGAAGCACCGGAACCAGCTTGCGCAGCCCCATCAGACTCAGCGGATTGAACCCGCTGAGTATCAGCCAGCCATCATCAATCAGGACGCGATCGGCCTCGCGCAGCAGGCGATGAGGATCGCTGCACCAGGGCAACGTGTGTGCCAGCAGGCAGGCATCAACGGACTTTTCCGCAAACGGCAGATGCAAAGGATCCGCTTTCACCTGAACCGGTGATGCGCCAAGAGAGACATTAACCTGATGTGAGATAGCGCAGCTTTCGGTATTGATTTCCGCGCTGAGATTGCCAATCTTAAGCAAGTGAAAACCATACATTTTCGCGAGCCAGGGTTTAAGCTGCTGTTCCAGGTTCTCGCGATAGTATTCACCCCAGGGCAATTCGGCCCAACGTTCAGGTGCCGGGACAATCTGAGGTATCCTTGCCGGTTTCATCAACACACCCACCACGCTATAAGAGGTAATTTATGAATCTTATCAGTATTCCCGCCTTTCAGGACAATTACATCTGGGTTTTAGTCGATGACGAGCGTCGGTGCGTCATTGTCGATCCTGGAGAATCGGCTCCTGTATCAGACGCGATAAAAGAGAACGGCTGGCAACCAGAGGCCATCCTTCTGACCCATCATCATAACGATCACACCGGCGGCGTTGCTGACCTTCGTGCCCAATTCCCGCATCTGGTGGTTTACGGACCGGCAGAGACACAAGATAAGGGAACAACGCAGGTAGTCGAAGAAGGTGAAAATATCCTCATACGCGAGTGGGAGTTTTCTGTATTTGCCACACCAGGTCACACTTTGGGACATCTTTGTTACTACAGTAAACCTTATCTTTTTTGCGGCGACACGCTGTTCTCAGGAGGCTGTGGAAGACTTTTTGAGGGCACCCCTTCCCAGATGTACCAGTCATTACAGAAGATTAGCGCATTACCTGACGATACCCTTATTTGTTGCGCACATGAGTATACATTAGGAAATATGAAGTTTGCGGCGAGCATCTTGCCAGAGGATCGGGCGATTCAAGATTATTATCACAAAGTGAAGGAGTTACGTGCAAAAAACCAAAAAACACTCCCCGTAATTCTGAAAAATGAGCGTAAAACTAATTTATTTTTACGAACAGATGATATTGATTTAATTGATGAAATTAACAAAGAAACAAATTTGTCACAACCAGAACAACGATTTGCATGGTTAAGGTCAAAGAAAGATAACTTCAGATAATTGCGGGTTGCCTTTTCAAAATTTCGCCGTTATCATCGCTCGTCTTTTAAGCAACTATTGACACACACATGAAGGCAAAAGCGATATTACTCGCCTCTGTCCTGCTTGTAGGTTGCCAGTCGCAGAACGGCAGCAACGTACAACAGCACGCACAGAGCCTTTCTGCAGCTGGTCAAGGGGAAGCAGGGAAGTTTACAAGTTCAGCGCGATGGATGGACGATGGGACGTCTTTCGCACAGGATGAAGACTTGTGGACCTCTATTGGCGACGAGCTAAAGATGGGAATTCCGGAAAACAACCGGATTCGCGAACAGAAGCAAAAGTATTTAAGAAATAAGAGCTATCTCCACGATGTAACTTTACGGGCAGAGCCGTATATGTACTGGATAGCCGGGCAAGTTAAGAAACGTAACATGCCGATGGAGCTGGTACTCCTACCCATAGTGGAGAGCGCTTTTGACCCACACGCGACGTCTGGCGCCAATGCCGCAGGCATTTGGCAGATCATTCCGAGCACCGGGCGAAACTATGGTTTGAAACAGACCCGCAACTATGATGCGCGTCGTGATGTTGTCGCTTCAACGACAGCCGCTCTCGACATGATGGAACGTCTTAATAAGATGTTCGACGGCGACTGGCTGTTAACGGTCGCAGCGTATAACAGTGGCGAAGGTCGTGTACTGAAGGCAATGAAAGCGAATAAAGCACGGGGTAAATCCACCGATTTTTGGTCGCTCTCACTGCCACAGGAAACGAAGATTTACGTACCGAAAATGCTGGCATTGAGCGATATTCTCAAGAACAGCAAGCGTTACGGTGTACAACTGCCAACACCAGACGAAAGTCGTGCACTGGCGCGTGTTCGCCTCAGCAATCCGGTTGATATTCAACAGGTTGCTGATATGACGGGTATGTCGGTAAGTAAACTGAAAACCTTTAATGCTGGCGTTAAAGGCTCAACGCTGGGGGCCAGTGGTCCGCAGTATGTAATGGTTCCGCAGAAACATGCTGAGCAGTTACGTGAGTCTTTAGCATCGGGTGAAATTGCCGCTGTTCAGTCAACGCTGATCGCGGATGCATCATCCGTGAACAGCCGCAGCTATAAGGTTCGGTCAGGTGATACGCTTTCGGGCATTGCCTCACGTCTTGGCGTGACGGCAAACGATCTGCAGCAGTGGAATAATCTGCGCAGCTCAGGCCTGAAAGTGGGTCAGACTCTGACAGTGGGTGCAGGTAACAGTGCACAGCGTCTCGCCAGCAACAGCGATAGCATTACCTATCGTGTGCGTAAAGGTGATTCACTGTCCAGTATCGCAAAACGACACGGCGTAAATATCAAGGATGTGATGCGCTGGAACAATGATACTGACAATCTGAAACCCGGCGACCAGCTGACGTTGTTTGTGAAAAACAGCGCCACGCCAGACTCCTGATGACACGACCTAACGATAAAAAGGCACCGATTCCCCTCGGTGCCTTTTTTCTTTACGCCGCTTTTTGCGCTTCAGCCATGATGGTATCGCTGGTAAATGATCCATCATCCTGCAATTCAAAGTACGCCTTCACTTCCGCTGACGCACTATCCTGATACAATCGAATGGCCTGGCTTAACGCTTCCGGCGTGCGCATACGGGCAATCCACGAGCTGAACTCCAGCGGCAAGCGGTCCGTTATCAATGCACGTGTGATCAGCCCCGCTTCAGTAATCAGCGCTAACCACTCCCCGCTGGAGTAGTTTTGCACATGCGAGGTGTCGCGCAGCGCTTCAACCGTTTGCAGCCAGATATTACGCACCGGATGTCCCGGCGACATCACATCCATAATGATAAAGACCCCGCCCGGCTTCAGAACGCGTTTAACTTCACGTAATGCCTGGCCGACGTCATGCCAGTGATGCGCAGAATAACGGCTGATAACAACTTCAAACGAGGCATCTTCAAAGGGTAAGGATTCGGCATAGCCCTGACGCGTTGCGATGTTGTTCAGCCCTTTGGCTTGTGCGGCCTCTGCAACCACCTCCAGCATCTGACTGGATAAATCATAGGCCGTGACCTGCGCCACCTGCTGTGCTGCCGTGAAACTGGCATGCCCGGCACCACAGCCTAAGTCCAGTACGTGCGCGTGCGGCACTGCCGCCAGGCGTTCACCGAGACGGACCAGATCACGGCCAGACGCGTGCACGGCACTGCTCAGATAAGCATTTGCCTGGGAGCCAAACTGTTTTTCTACGTTGTCATGATGGGAGTGTGTTGTTGTCATCGTACTGTCCTTTTGTTGTTTAAAATAAAGGGCAGCACCCGAATGGCCTGCCCCACGGCAGACCTGACATACCATTATTTATCAGGTTTGCCGGGACTGAATTCAACGAGTAGAGGATTGTGATCGGAGGCACGCGTCACCAGAACAGAGGCGTCGTGAACGTTCAGACCACGATAGAAGACAAAATCGAGAGGACGACCAAACGCTTTCTTGCGCTGGTCATCGCTAAAACGAACTTCACGCAGCGACATTTCGCGTGCAAAGCGATACAGCGCATTCATGCGCGGACGGCTCCAGGCATTAAAATCCCCGGCCATAATGATGGGCCCGCTGTGATGGGCGATCTGGTCACCGATCGGAAGTAACTGCTTACTATACACATCCACGCCCAGGCTGAAGTTGACCGCGTGGATATTCACAACCATCAGCATGCGCGTGTCCGGCAGCGGGTAGACCGTTACCAGCGCCGATTTCGCCAGACGCAGAATCGGCTCGCGTTCGCGCAGCGGGCAGCAATAGACCGGATGAGCCGAAGAGAGGGTCATCACGCCAGAAGGATGTTGCGGCAAGACAAACGCGGGAACCTGGTCAGCAGCAAGGTAGTGAGTCGTAGCAAACCTTACCAGCTCGGGGGTGGTTTGCGCCTCCTGCAACAGCACCAGATGGGCGTCTTTCCCAAAATTCTTGAGTACCGATAACCACTCAGCGCGCTGTTGTTTAAAGATGTTCCACACCAGCACCCGGATTTTTTCATCGCTGCTTAAGGGTGTCCCGGCAGGTAATGCCTGACTTATGCTCGCAAACGACCCCGGAGGCAAGATCCTCTCCGCGGGCATTCCGGCAACATAACGCATGGCATAGGTATTTTTTCGCACTTTTGGAAACGGCCTCTGTAACATGAACCAGCCCGGAAAACGGACTGGTTCTAATGTTATAGGGACTTTAGGTTACACTTTCAACGCAATTTCAGATAAACCGCTTTCCAGTTTTGTAAGCAAGCACTTACTGATGTTATCCCAGCACTACACGAGCGGGTTTATCAAGGCGCCCACTCAGGCTAATCAGCAGGAAAGCGACCAGAACAATCACCGCACCAATCCATGGCGTTTGGGTTAATCCGAAATGTTCAACGGTTTGCCCACCAATGATAGAACCCAGCGCAATCCCAATATTGAACGCGGCAATATTCAGGCCCGATGCGACATCTACCGCGTTGGGTGTATAAAGTTCGGCTTTTTGTACCACGTAAACCTGCAGGCCTGGCACATTACCAAAGGCGAAGATCCCCATCACCAGTACCGTTATCAGCGCGGCGTATTGCATCGATGCCGTGAACTGGAAAATCATCAGCAGAACAACCAGTGCTGCGAAGATAAACTTCAGGGCCGGCACTGCACCATGTTTGTCCGCAAGCTTCCCTCCCCAGATATTACCGATGGCGACGGAGATACCATACCCCAGCAAAATCCAGCTCACTGCACTGGGTGAGAAGCCTGCCAGGTCCTGCATCATCGGAGCCAGGAAGGTGAAAGCCGTGAATACACCCCCATAGCCGAGCGCTGTGACGGCGTAGATGATCAGCAAACGCGGATGCGTGAGTACCTTGAGCTGATCGCTCAGGCTGGCACTCGCACGTCCTGCAATAGTCGACGGTACCAATAGCAGGCTGGCAACCAGGGCAATCACCCCCAGTAAAGAGACGGCAAGGAAGGTTTCGCGCCAGCCAAAGTGCTGTCCGATAAACGTTCCTAACGGTACACCGGTGACAAGGGCGACGGTCAGACCACCGAACATAATCGCGATGGCGGATGCTGCTTTCTCTTTTGGTACCAGGCTGGTTGCAATAGTTGAACCAATGGAGAAGAACACACCGTGAGCGAGACCGGTCAGCAGCCGGGCAATCACCAGCGTGGTGTAGTCCGGCGCCTGCCAGGCCAGAATATTGCCAGCGGTGAATAACACCATCAGCGCAACCAACAGCGGCTTACGCGGGAAACGTCCCGTCAACGCGGTCAGGACGGGGGCGCCGATGGCAACCCCGAGCGCATAGATAGAAACCAACAGGCCGGCAGAAGGCAGCGAGATTGAAAGCTGGTTAGCTATCGTAGGCACCAGTCCTACGATAACAAATTCGGTCGTGCCAATTGCAAAGGCACTGATCGTCAGGGCAAGTAGCGCCAGTGGCATAAATAACTCCATATCATCAGGATTAAGATGACAGGCAGTATGCGCCAGTGCTTAAATAACAAAAATGGTCAAAATATCAATAGAATTTTGCAGGTGGTGCAACAATGAAAGCAACGTCGGAAGAGCTGACAATTTTTGTCGCCGTCGTCGAAAGCGGCAGTTTTAGCCGTGCGGCCGAGCAGTTGGGGCAGGCTAATTCAGCCATCAGCCGCTCGGTGAAAAAACTGGAGATGAAGCTCGGCGTCAGTCTTCTCAACCGAACGACGCGTCAGCTAAGCCTGACGGAGGAAGGCGAGCGTTACTTCCGCCGTGTGCAGTCCGTCCTGCAGGAGATGGCGGCGGCAGAAACAGAGATTATGGAAACCCGTAGCACGCCACGCGGATTGCTGCGCATTGATGCGGCAACACCGGTTGTTCTTCATTTTCTGATGCCGCTGATCAAGCCTTTCCGCGAACGCTATCCGGAGATGACGCTCTCGTTAGTTTCCTCAGAGACGTTTATCAATCTCATCGAGCGGAAAGTGGATGTGGCGATCCGGGCCGGCACGCTGACCGACTCGAGCTTGCGGGCCCGCCCTCTTTTTGCCAGCTACCGCAAGATAGTCGCATCACCGCAATACATCGCAGAGCATGGCAAACCAGAGACGGTTGAAGAACTGAAGCAGCACCTGTGCCTGGGCTTCACGGAGCCCGTATCGCTGAACACCTGGCCTGTGGCCTGTCATGATGGTCAACTGCATGAAATCACCAGTGGGTTATCGTCCAACAGTGGAGAAACGCTGAAGCAGCTTTGCCTCGAAGGGAATGGGATCGCCTGTTTGTCGGACTATATGATTGATAAAGAAATTGCACGCGGTGAGCTTGTAGAGCTGATGGCAGATAAACGTCTGCCTGTGGAGATGCCTTTTAGTGCAGTTTATTACAGTGACAGAGCGGTAAGTACGCGCATACGCGCCTTTATCGATTTCCTGAGCGAACATATAAAAACAGCTCCCGGGGGAGCTGTGTGAGGGTTTCAGGCTACAGAGGAAAGGGTCAATATTAATCCCAGTCAGGTGCCAGACCTTCAGGGCTGACCAGACGATCTTTGCATTCCAGGGCAGCGATCGCTTTTTTGTCTTCGTCGTCCAGCTGGAGATCCCTCGCTAACAGGTTGCTGGCCAGGTTTTCACGTCGGGTTGAAGAGGGGATCACGGCGTAACCTTCACCCATCGCCCATGCCAGAATCACCTGTGCAGCCGTTGCGCTATGTTTTTCTGCGATACGATTAATCACGTCATCTTTCAGTGCCTTACCGTAGGCCAGGGTCATATATGAGGTGATGTGGATGCCGTGCTGTTTTGCCCAGTCCACGACTTTGCGGTTTTGCAGGTAGGGAGAGAGTTCAATCTGATTGGTTGCAATGTTTTCTGCCCCCACGGCGGCAATGGCTTTTTCCATCAGCGGGATGGTGAAATTAGAAATACCTATTTCACGCGTTAAGCCCTGCTCTTTCGCTTCAAGCAATGCCTGCATGAACTCCTCGACTGACACAGCATCGTTCGGTGATGGCCAGTGGATCAACGTCAGATCCACATAGTCGGTACGCAGTTTTTCCAGGCTCTCTTTCAGGCTGGGGATCAATTTGTCTTTGCTGAGGTTTTCAATCCAGATTTTGGTGGTGATGAAAAGCTCGCTGCGCGCTACGCCGCTCTCTTCGATAGCCTGACCAACGGCAGCTTCGTTATCATAAATCTGCGCCGTATCAATTGCGCGATAGCCGAGTTCAAGTGCAGTTTTAACGGATGCGATAACAACGTCGTCTTTCAGGCGGAAAGTGCCCAGACCCAGTGCAGGGATAGTCATGTAATCCTCGTTATTCATAATGATTGTTAACTGAGGAGGATTATCGCTGCTGCCGTTATGCAGAAAAAGAGCGTTTAACGCAGAGGATATTTGCTGATTTGGCAATAATGATACGACAGATATGAAAAAAGCCCTGAGCGTTAACTCAGGGCTTTTAATAAGTGGCGGAACGGACGGGACTCGAACCCGCGACCCCCTGCGTGACAGGCAGGTATTCTAACCGACTGAACTACCGCTCCACCGAAGACTGCTGTAACCACCGGATTTATGCACCGGCTTACTACGTAATTTGATGCCTGGCAGTTCCCTACTCTCGCATGGGGAGACCCCACACTACCATCGGCGCTACGGCGTTTCACTTCTGAGTTCGGCATGGGGTCAGGT